>CAXSBR010000004.1:167749-193062 GCA_964236495.1 uncultured Jatrophihabitantaceae bacterium | reverse complement strand
CCGTAGACAGATGGCGGGTGAGGATCGCAGCGAAGCGAGGACCGGAGCCCGTAGACAGATGGCGGGTGAGGATCGCAGCGAAGCGAGGACCGGAGCCCGTAGAAAGCCAGCCGGAGTCGCTGTCGACTTCTTCGGCGAGCCGGCGCGAATGCCGCCCGGACCTGCGCTGCTGGCCGCGACGACGGGTGCGGCGCTGCTGCCGGTAACCGTCTACTTCACCGCCACGGGCTGGGGACAGTGGATCGGAGCGCCGATCGAGCTGGGCGGGGGGCGGCTGCGGGAGCGCGTTACGCGCGGCACGCAAGCCCTGGCCGACCAGTTCGCCGAGCGGATCGCGCAACATCCTGCGGACTGGCATATGTTGCAGACCATCTGGCCCGCCGATGAGCCGGTCATGGCCGCCGCTGCCCCGACCCCCGCCGTCATCGGCGCGCCGAGGGCCCAGTGACCGGTGCGCCGGCACGTCAACTGCGCATCGGGTTGGTGTGCCCGTACTCGTGGGACATCCCCGGCGGCGTGCAGGCGCATGTGCGTGATCTAGCCGCCGCACTCGTTTCGCTGGGTTACTACGTCTCGGTGTTGGCGCCCGGCGACGACAGCGCAGTGGGTGCCGACGGAACGCCACGCCCGGACTACTTCGTCGGCGCGGGCAAAGCTGTGCCCATTCCTTACAACGGCTCGGTGGCGCGCCTGCAGTTCGGGCTGGTGTCGGCCGCGCGCGTGCGCCGGTGGCTGCGTGACGGCCGCTTCGACGTCGTCCACATCCACGAACCGGCACCACCCAGCCTGTCCCTGCTGACGCTCATCCTCTGCGACGGGCCGCTGGTGGCCACGTTCCACGCTGCCTCCGCCCGCTCGCGCATCCTGGCCCTGAGCGAGGCAGTGCTGCAACCGTTCATGGAAAAGCTGTCGGCCCGTATCGCGGTGTCACCGGCTGCGCGCAAGCTCATCGTCGAGCACTTGGGCGGCGATGCCGTCGTCATACCCAACGGCGTCGACGTCGAACACTTCGCCACCGCTCTACCGCTGCCCGGATACCCCCGCGCCGGCGCGACGATCGGGTTCATCGGCCGGTTCGACGAACCACGCAAGGGCATGGACGTCCTCGTCGCCGCCCTGGACATGCTCGCCCCGCAGCGCCCTGATCTACGTCTGCTAGTTGCCGGGCGCGGCGACGCGGCGGACCTGGGCGGGCGCCTGCCGCGCAGCATCGCCGACCGGGTGAAGTTCCTGGGCACGGTGAGCGAGGCGGACAAGGCGAGCCTGCTGCGCAGCGTCGACGTCTACTGCGCACCCAACACCGGCGGGGAGAGCTTCGGCATCATCCTGCTCGAGGCGATGGCAGCGCGCGCCCCTATTGTCGCCAGCGATCTGGAGGCCTTTCGGCGGGTACTCGATGCCGGCGACGACCGGGCCGGCGTGCTGTTCGAGACCGGATCGCCGCGAGCTCTGGCAGCGGCGCTGGGCGCAGTGCTCGACGACGACTCCCTGCGCGATCAGGTACGTGACACCGCCAGTACGACTGTGCAGGCCTACGACTGGCCCAACGTCGTACGCCGCATCGTGATGGTGTACGAACTGGCCATCGGCGCACCGGGGCAGAGCCGAGTCGATGCCTGACCTTCTCGATGGATGACTTCCTGGATGTTTGACTTCCTGCTCGGGGCTCTTGTAGTCCTCACGTTTTTGGTCACCGGCTGGCTCGCGTTCACCGCGACCCGGCTGGATCGACTGCACGTGCGCCTGGACGCGGCGTACGCGTCGTTGGACGCCGCGCTCGTGCGCCGGTGCGCCGCCTTGGAGCACTTGGCGGGTACCGCTCGCAGCGAGCTGGGCCCCGCGCAGGCGGATCGGCTGGCCGCTGCAGCCGAGGCCGGGCGCCGCGCGTCGGACATCGACCGTGCGCGTATCGAGAATGCGGTGACCAGGGCTATCGGCGAGCTTGCCGATCTCCGTCTGTCACTGCCGGCCCGGTTGGACAACGCCATCGAGCAGATCGCGGAGTCTTCCGACCGGGTGCTGTTGGCCCGCCGTTTCTACAATGACGCAGTACGCGATACTCGCAACCTGCGCAGTCGGCGCAGGGTGCGGTGGTTCGCTCTGGCCGGCCATCGGGCCTTGCCGGAGTTCTTCGACATCGACGATTCGACGGCGACGGTGCTATCGCTATCGGCGCCTTCGCACCACCGTTCCTGACGCGTCGAAAGGCACTGGATGAAGCACTCCGCGCCACTGAGAGCACTGGGCGCACTGGTGGCAACGGTGCTCGCGCTCAGCGCCTGTTCGGGAGGTACGAAGAAGCCGAGCCCGCCGTCGTCGCCGACCACGTCGCAATCGACACCGGCAGCGACGCGCCCGGCACCGTCGAGTTCGTCGGCACCGGCACCGGTACCTGCGCCGACGACCCGCACACCGATCCGCCCTGTTGTCCCCGCGGTCAATCCGCTCACCGGCGGGCGGCCTGTCGCCGGACCGGTTATCGCGGTGAAGATCGACGACACCGGACCCGGTCGGCCGCAGATCGCCATCGACAAGGCCGATGTCGTCTACATCGAGACCGCCGAGGGCGGTCTGGACCGGCTCATCGCCGTGTTCGGCACGAACAAGCCCACCGTCGTCGGATATGTACGCAGCATCCGGCTGACCGACCCCGAGTTGCTCCTGCAGTACGGCAAGATCACCTTGGCCGCGTCGGGCGGCGCGCCAAAGACGCTGCGGCACCTGAAGGCGTCCGGCCTGCCGTCCTGGCTGATGGACGGGCGGCACGCGTATTTCCGCCGCCGCGACCATTCCAACGACCACGGCTACATCAACGTGATCCTCGACCTGGCGCAACTATCCAAGGCGGCCAAGACGGCGCCCGCGCGCAACGTCGGGTTCGTCTGGAATGTCAACCCGGCGGGGCTGGGCGCATTGCCGAAGGCGACCTCGCTCAGCACCGTGGTGGGCACCCAGGGCGTGACGTTCCGCTATGACGCCGCAACCCGACGCTACGTCCGGTTGATCGACGGCGCGGTGCAGCACGCCGCCGACGGCAGGGTCGTCTCCACGCCCAACGTGATCGTGCAGGAATGCAAGATCACCACCTCGAGCGCGGTGGATCCGGTGGGTGCCCACCAGCACGTCACTCAGACGATCGGCGCCGGTCCCGTGCACGTGCTGCGCAACGGCCACGTCTACACCGGCACCTGGTCGCGCAAGTCCATCTCCGCGCCGACAATGTTCCGCGACGCCAAGGGCGCGCTGATCACCCTGGCTCCGGGGGGTGTGTGGGTGGCGCTGGTGGACAACAAGGCGCCGGTCAAGACGTCCTGACACGTGCCGCTCGGTAGGTCCATTCGGCGTTGATCGGCACGCTTGCAGTTCTCGCATGCGCCGTAGAATCGCGGACATGTCTATGGTGTCGCGCGAATCCAGCACATCCAGCTCGTCTGACGGCAGCTTCGAGAGCACTGCCCGCACCGGCACCGCCCGCGTCAAGCGCGGCATGGCTGAGATGCTCAAGGGCGGCGTCATCATGGACGTCGTCACCGCCGAGCAGGCCAAGATCGCCGAGGACGCGGGTGCAGTCGCGGTGATGGCCCTGGAGCGGGTGCCGGCAGACATTCGCGCCGAGGGTGGCGTCTCGCGGATGAGCGACCCCGACATGATCGACAGCATCATCGCCCAGGTTTCCATCCCGGTGATGGCGAAGGCGCGCATAGGGCACTTCGTCGAAGCGCAGGTGCTGCAGTCTCTGGGCGTCGACTACATCGACGAGTCCGAAGTGTTGACCCCGGCCGACTACGCCAATCACATCGACAAGTGGCAGTTCACCGTGCCCTTCGTCTGCGGCGCGACCAATCTGGGCGAGGCGCTGCGCCGCATCACCGAAGGTGCGGCCATGATCCGTTCCAAGGGCGAGGCCGGCACCGGCGACGTCTCCAACGCCACCACCCACATGCGCAAGATCGGTGGCGAGATCCGTCGGCTGACCTCGCTCAGTACCGATGAGCTCTACGTCGCGGCCAAGGAACTCCAGGCGCCCTACGACCTGGTGGCCGAAGTCGCCGAGCGTGGCGCGCTGCCGGTGGTGCTGTTTACTGCCGGGGGCATCGCTACTCCCGCCGACGCGGCGATGATGATGCAGCTGGGCGCGCAGGGCGTGTTCGTGGGATCGGGCATCTTCAAATCGGGCAATCCGGCTCAGCGCGCGGAAGCGATCGTCAAGGCCACTACGTTCCACGACGACCCTGACGTGATCGCCAAGGTCTCGCGTGGCCTGGGTGAGGCGATGGTGGGCATCAACGTCGAGTCGCTGCCGCAGGACCATCGCCTCGCCGAGCGGGGTTGGTAAGGCGACCTGACCGCGCAGTTGCCGCGTCGCGGTTCAGTTCCGTGCGCGCGCAATCGTTGCGCTTAGGTCACCAGCCGAAGACCAGTACTTTTTCTCACTACCGCGCAGCTATTTCGTCGCGCTTCCGCTGGGTGCGCGCGCAATCGTTGCGCTTGGCTCACCAGCCCAAGACCAGTACTTTTCCTCGCCACCGCGCTGTTGCCGCGTCGCGCTAGCGTTTAAGGCGCGCGCAATCGTTGCGCTTTTGGTCGCCAACCCAAGACCAGTACGTTCGTTCCGACGCGCAGTTGCCGCGTCGCGCTTCAGTTCTGTGCGCGCGCGATCGATGCGCTCAGCTCACCAGCCCAAGACCAGTGCTTGCGCTACGACCGCAGCTATTCGGAGCTGGCCGCACCAGTTGAGCGGGTGCGGCGGCGGCTGCGGTTTCGGCGGGGTCGGTCTGCGGTGTCGGTCGGCCCACTCGGCGGCGAGGACGTTGACGCTGGTGCCGACGGTGTCGTCGGGGTATCTCCGTCAGCACTTCGTCGGGTGCGGGTGCGGGTACGGCCTTCGCCGGCCGAGCGACCGTCGCCGGCCGTGCTGCCTCCGCCGCCGGAGCGGCTCTCGCGCGGCGGCCGGGCAGTACCGCGCAGCTTGCGCTCAGTGGCACCGCGCGGAGCCTTGCCGCCCAGGTCTTCGACGGCTTCGGCGTCCAGCCCGGCGCGGGTGCGGTCGATCCGCTTGAGTGTGGAGCCGGCGTCGGTCGGGATGTCGAGCTCGAGGAACAGGTGGGCCGACGTGGAATACGTCTCGACCGGCTCATGCATCGGCAGGTCCAGCTGATCGCAGATCAGCTTCCACTTGGGTAGATCGTCCCAGTCGACCAGCGTCACCGCGTTGCCGGATTTCCCTGCCCGCGCGGTCCGCCCGATGCGATGGACGTAGGTCATCGCGTCCTCGGGGCACTGGTAGTTCACCACGTGGGTGACGTCGTCCACATCCAGCCCGCGGGCGGCAACGTCGGTGGCGACGAGGATGTCGACCTTGCCCGAGCGGAAGGCGCGCAACGCCTGCTCGCGGGCGCCTTGGCCCAGGTCGCCGTGCACCGCGGCCGCGGCGAACCCGCGATCCTCGAGCTCGTCGGCCACCTTCTGCGCGGTGCGCTTGGTGCGGGTGAACACCATCGTCAGACCGCGACCACGAGCCTGCAGCACCTTGACGATCAGTTCGACCTTGTCCATGGCGTGGGCGCGGTAGGCGAACTGGTCGACGTGCTCGGTCGCCGGGGTATGCCGGTCGGACTCGGCGCGGATCTGGACCGGCTGATCCATGAACTGGCGGGCCAGCGCCACGATCGGGCCCGGCATGGTGGCCGAGAACAGCATGGTCTGACGCTGGGCCGGCAGCGTCGACATGATCTTCTCGATGTCGGGCAGGAAACCGAGGTCGAGCATTTCGTCGGCCTCGTCGAGAACCAGAATGCGTACCGCGCCGAGCACCAGGTGGCCCTGTTGGGCCAGGTCCAGCAGCCGTCCGGGCGTGCCGACTATTACGTCGACGCCTCGGCGCAGCGCCTCGATCTGTGGTTCGTAGGCTCGGCCGCCGTAAATGGTGAGTACGCGCGCGCCCAGTAGCTTGCCCGCGGCGGCCAGGTCGGCCGACACCTGCACGGCCAGTTCACGGGTAGGGGCGACGACAAGTGCCTGCGGTGCGGCGCCGGGCTGACTGGGCAGGTTCAGCCGGTTGAGCAGCGGCACCCCGAAGCCCAGCGTCTTGCCCGTTCCGGTGCGCGCCTGGCCAATGAGGTCGTTGCCGGCCAGTGCGATGGGCAGCGTCATCTCCTGGATGGCGAACGTGCGCAGAATGCCGACCGACGACAACGCCTCGACGATGCGCGCGTCGATGTCGAAGTCGCTGAAGTTGGGGTTCTCCGGGGCGGTCTCGACGTGCGCTGCCAGCGGTTCGATGATGACGTCCTCGGGCAGATCGCCTACTAAGACGTCTTTGAGGTCATCGGGCAATTCGTTGATGCGAGTGGATGAATCGGTCATCGGAGTCCTTGGTCTGCTCTGGTGCGCAAGACCAGGATCCGGCTCGACTCGGCTGAGGTATACGGCGGGTCCGCGCTGCGCATCCGGGGGATGCAGCGAAGCAGGCGTCCCGATGAGATCACAGTGAGGATCGTGACGGTCTTACGCGCATTGTCGTCGGCGTCGCGTTCCGACGTCCGAAGTAATCGCGGCGCCGAAATCTGTAGCACCGACGTTCATGTTACCCGGTACACCCAGGCCGGCCAGGTAGGCGTAAGCGATGTCACCGCGCCGTGTCGAACACACCGGCGCGGCTTCGGCGAAGATCAACGCCGTGCCGCTGGCCGGCTCTGCCAGCAGAGAAACTGGCCGGCTCTGCAGCAGAGAGAGACGGCTCAACCCGCGGTGAAACCGACCCGCCGGCTGTCGGCCTCTGCGATCTCGACGTAGGCGATCTGCTCGGCGAACACCAGCACCCGACGACCGCGCGCGTCGGTGAGCGTCAACACCCCGTCGCCGTCCTTCAGAGCGGCCGTGACC
Source organism: uncultured Jatrophihabitantaceae bacterium (assembly GCA_964236495.1). GTDB lineage: Bacteria > Actinomycetota > Actinomycetes > Mycobacteriales > Jatrophihabitantaceae > CAXSBR01. The sequence goes on along the minus strand of CAXSBR010000004.1, from coordinate 186,177 downwards.
AACTGCTCGATCTCGTCCTGGCTCTGCGCGCTGTCCAGCACGACCTCGCGCGGGCTCTGCTTGACGCCGATCTTGACCTCCACGAAACAGTTCCTTCCTCGCAGTGAATCCGTGCAGTCAACGCTATCCGACGCTGACTGCGGCCACCGACGGTGTGCATGCGCTGGTAGCGAACGCCCCGCTGCGCGCTCTAAGCGGCAGCACTCTGGCGAACGCTCAGTGCAACGCGGGCGAGCGCTCAGTGGGAGGTCCGGCAAGCTTTCGGTGCAACGCGGGCGAGCGCTCAGAGGATGCGGGCGAGCACTCAGTCGAGCGCGGGAAGCACCGCCCGCGCCGAATCGCTGAGTGACGCTGCGTAGAGGTCGCCGGATGCAGCCACCCGGTCCAGCACCTCCGCGCTGGTGAATTGGCGCAGGTTGCCGGTTTCCACTTCGTCCCAGTTCAGCGGCGTGGACACCGTGGTAGCCGGTCGAGCCCGTAACGAGTAAGGCGCGACAGTCGTCTTGGCGGCGTTGTTCTGGCTCCAGTCGACGAACACCTTGCCCGGGCGCAATGCCCTCGTCATCGCCGACACGACCAGATCGGGGTCGCCGCGTTCCAGCCGGCGAGCCAGCTGATGCATGTACTCCGACGCCGCCGCAGAATCAGTCGGCTCCAGCGGCGCGGTCATCTGCATGCCCTTCGAACCCGACGTCTTCACCACCGGCTCGAGCCCGTCGGCGCGCATGATGTCGCGCAGCAGCAGCGCCACCCGTGCACATTCGGCCAGTCCGGCGGGGGGCCCGGGGTCCAGATCGACGACCACCTGGTCGGCAGGCAGCGCTGCGCCGGCGTCGTCGACGCGCCACTGGTGGGTGTGCAGTTCGAGTGCGGCCAAATTCGCCAGCCAGACGAGCGTGGCCAGCTCCTCGACGACGATGTAGTCGATGGTGGCGCGATTCTTCGTCGAACCCGGCGCGGGCAGCCTCACCCGGCGGATCCAGTCCGGCGTGTTCTTCGGAGCGTTCTTCTCGAAGAAAGAGGACGCCTCGACGCCATTGGGAAAGCGGATCACCGTCAACGCACGGCCGGCCAGATGGGGGAGCAGCACATCGGCTGTCCGCGTGTAGTAGTCGATGACCTCGGCCTTGGTGAAGCCCGTCTGCGGAAACAGCACCTTGTCCAGATTGGTCAACGTCAGTCGCCGATCGGCCACCGTCACTTCCACCTTGGCTGCCATGCTGTCCTTTGGTTGGCCTGTTCTATCGTCGGGCTGTCCTTTGAGTGCCCTGTGCATTGGTTTGAAGTCGGTGCCGACGCTGCAGCGGCATGGACAGGCCACCGAGCTTTCCGCCGACGAGGTTTCTGCGTCATCATTGTTGAACCACGGCTTTACGTTGAGCAGCACGACGGCGCGTCGCGTTGAGCGAAGCGTTGCGCGATGAGGCTGCGATTGGCTGCCACTAATACAGGAGGAGAGCGGCGATGAGGTCGATGTGGAAGGGCGCCGTCTCATTCGGGCTGGTGAGCATTCCGGTCAAGATGTACTCGGCCACCGAGGAACGCGATGTCTCGTTCCACCAGGTGCGCCGCAGTGACGGATCGCGGGTTCGCTACCGCCGCGTCGCCGAAGCCGACGGCGCCGAGGTCGCCTACTCCGACATCGCCAAGGGCTACACCTTAGACAGCGGCGAGACCGTCATCCTTACCGACGACGACTTCGCCGAACTGCCCCTGCCCACCACGCACGCGCTGGACGTACTGCAGTTCGTACCGCTGGAACAGGTCGACCCGATCTACTTCAACAAGAGCTACTACCTCGAGCCCGAGAAGTCGGCCAGCAAGCCCTACGTACTGCTGCGCGAGGCGTTGCAGCGCAGCGGCATGGTGGCGGTGGTGAAGGTAGCCATCCGGACCCGCGAGCAGCTGGCCACTATGCGCGTGCGCGACGACGTCATCGTGCTGGAGACCATGCTGTGGCCCGATGAGATCCGCACGCCCGACTTCGCCTTCCTGGACGAGGACATCTCGTTGCGCGAGCCCGAACTGGCGATGGCCGACGCCCTGGTGGCGAGCATGAGCGGCGAGTTCCAGCCTGAGGAGTTCAGCGACGACTACCGCGACGCGCTGATGCAGGTGATCGAGGCCAAGGCGACTGGGGTTGCGATGGTCGAGACGCCCGACGCGACGTCCTCCTCCGGGGGCAACGTCGTCGATCTGATGGCCGCTCTGCGTGCTTCTGTCGACGCTGCGAAGCAGCGCCGAGGCGAAACGGTGTCGGGAGACGGATCGGCCGACGCGCCTGCGGCGAAGGCGCCCGCGCTCAAGGCCGCGTCGAAGACGGCTTCGACCAAGGCCGCCGACAAGACGACGACTCCTGCCAAGGCCGCTGCGACCAAGACAGCTGCGACCAAGACGGCTGCCGCCAAGGCGACGGCTGCGGGTAAGACGGCTGCGGCAAAGACGGGTGTCAAGATGATGACTGCAGCCAAGACGACTGCAGCCAAAACGGCGCCAATCAAGACGACGGCAGCGAAGGCAGCGCCTACCGCCAAGGCACCCACGCGCCGTGCGCCGGCCAAGGAGACCGTCGCTGCTCGAAAGTCGGCGTGACGTCGTCCCGACCGGCCGCCGGTACTTCACCGGTCGCCGGGCACGCTGCGCAACCGGTCGTCGCCCGCCTATCCGACGTCGAGCTGCCTCCGCTCGACTTCACCGCACCGCGATGGCAGGGCGGCTACGAAACCTACGGCGGCGCGCGCGTGTTCGTCCGACGGTTGCCGAGTACCTCGCCCGATCCCGAGCCCGCGGTATTCGTACATGGGCTAGGCGGGTCGACAACGAACTGGACCGACGTCGGCACGTTGCTGAACTCCCGGCTGGACTGCATGGCGTTGGATCTGCCGGGATTCGGGCGCAGTGGGCCTGCTCCACGCGGGGACTACTCGATCAGCGCGCTGGCCGACGTGGTGGCCGCAGCGCTGGAGACGGGCACCCAGGCGCCGGTGCATCTGGTCGGCAACTCTCTGGGTGGCGCTGTGGTGCTACGGGTTGCGGCAACCCGACCGGACCTGGTGCGCACCCTGACCCTGATTTCACCCGCCCTGCCCGACCTGCGCCTGCGACGGCCGGGCACCGACACTGCGATGGGACTACTGCTGGTTCCTGGCGTCAGCACGCTCGCCCGGCGGCGGATGGCCGCCATGAGCCCGCTCCAGCGAGTGCGCAGCATGATCGCGGTGTGCTTCGCCCAGCCGCAGCTGGTGCCGCAGTGGCGCCTGGACGAAGCCGTGGAGGACCTCGCCGCGCACGAGGCGATGCCCTGGGCGCACGACGCTTTCACAGGGTCGCTGCGCAGCCTGGTCGCCGGCTATCTCAGTCCGGGCGGTAAGTCGCCGTGGTCCCTGCTCGCTCGGATCAAGGCCCCGACGCTGATCATCTGGGGTGACCAGGACCGGCTCGTACCGGCCACGCTGGCTGCGCGCACTGCGCAGTCGATCGCCGATTCCCGACTGCTGGTTCTGCCTAACGTCGGCCACTGCGCCCAGATGGAGGACCCGGTGTCCACTGCGCGGGCTGTTCTGGCGCTGCTCGAGGACTACCCGGCGGCGGCACGCGGCGACCACGCCGCCTGACCCCGGCGTTCACGCCATCCATCACGCGGGCCGAGGCTCGGCGCAGCGTCGACGCCGGTGCGTGGAATGCCTCGGGTAGGTCGTGGCGTTGCTGACTGACGTCGTACGCCGCACCGCTTTCGAAGGACGAGGAACCTGACGATGTCACTGCCGCCGCTGGTCGAACCCGCCGACTCGCTGACCGTCGAGGAGGTCCGCCGCTACAGCCGTCACCTCATCATTCCCGACGTCGCGATGGCCGGTCAGAAGCGGCTGAAGAACGCCAAGGTGCTGTGCGTGGGCGCCGGCGGACTGGGCTCGCCGGCGCTGATGTACCTCGCCGCGGCCGGGGTGGGCACGCTGGGCATCGTCGAGTTCGACACCGTCGACGAATCCAATCTGCAGCGTCAGATCATCCACGGCCAGAGCGACATCGGCCGGTCCAAGGCTGAATCCGCGCGCGACAGTGTCCGCGAGATCAACCCGCTGATCACCGTAAATGTGCACGAGACGCGCCTGGACAACGACAACGTGATGGACATCTTCGCCGGCTACGACCTCATCGTCGACGGCACCGACAACTTCGCTACCCGCTACCTGGTCAACGACGCCTGCGTGCTGCTGCACAAGCCCTACGTCTGGGGATCGATCTACCGCTTCGACGGCCAGGTCAGCGTCTTCTGGGACGACTACGGACCCAACTACCGCGACCTCTACCCGTCCCCGCCGCCGCCGGGAATGGTGCCCTCGTGCGCCGAGGGCGGCGTGCTGGGCGTGCTGTGTGCCGCCATCGGGTCGGTCATGGTCAACGAGGCGATCAAGCTGATCACCGGCATCGGCACCACGCTGCTGGGCCGTCTACTCGTCTTCGACGCACTGGAGATGGAGTGGAACGAGGTCAAGATCCGCAAGGATCCGGCGACGCCGAAGATCACCGAGCTGATCGACTACGAGTCCTTCTGCGGAGTGGTGTCGGAAGAGGCGCAGGAGGCCGCGATCGGGTCCACCATCACCGCGCGGGAGCTGAAGGAGCTGATCGATACTGGCAAGCCGATCCAGCTCATCGACGTGCGTGAGCCCGCGGAGTGGGAGATCGTGCGGATTCCGGGCGCGACGCTGGTGCCCAAGGACACCATCCTGCGCGGCGACGCGCTGGCCAGTTTCGCGCAGGACAAGCCCATTGTCATGTACTGCAAGACCGGTGTGCGCTCGGCCGAGACGTTGGCCGCAGTGAAGAACGCCGGCTTTGCCGACGCGGTGCACGTCCAGGGCGGTGTCACCGGCTGGGTGAACCAGGTCGACCCGTCCCTGCCGTCATACTGAGTTTCGCTGGGTGAGCCGGCCCGACGGGCCTGCGCCGTCCTCCGAAGATCTGGCGGCTGCCGTGCTCGACTGCGTGCGGTCGATTCCGCCGGGCAAGGTGATGACCTACGGCGATGTCGCGGAGTTCGTCGGCTGGCGCGGACCGCGTTGGGTGGGGCGGGTGCTGGCCGAGTCGGGCGAAGGCGACGGTGACGGCGAGCAACCGCTGCCCTGGCACCGAGTGGTGCCCGCGACCGGGCTTTGCGCACAACACATCAGAATTGAGCAGATGGACCGCCTGCGCGCCGAAGCCACCCCGCTGCGCGGAGACCGGGTGGACGTGCGACGAGCACGCTGGGACGGCCGATAACGTCGCCACGCAGGGTCGTCCAGGGGTCGCTGCGGTTACGGTAAAGCGATGACCGATTCCAGCGAGTCCGGCGCCGACCATCGCGCGGACACCCGTGCCGAATTGCTGCCTGAGGAGCGCGCTGCCGGACAAGCCGACGACGCCCGTCATCAGGCTGAGATAATTTTGGCCGACTCCGACCGGCGCACCGAGGAGCCGGAGGAGACCAAGCACGAGAGCGCGCAGACGCCCGAACGCGACGCGCACGCGCAGTAGCTTCTGATCCTCAGGCCTGACGGCATCCGGCCGGATCGCGTGCGCCCAGGCGCACCTCTAACGCGGGGGCGTATCTGTGACGTCTGGCCGCGTTACCGGTTTCGGGACGCCGGTCGGTCGATCAGCCGCCTGACTTGCGGCGGAACTGACGCTTGTGGGTGTCGTTGACGCCCGCACCGACGCCATGCTTGCCCAGGTGCTGCTCGACGTGGCTGTTCTGGCTGGTTTTGCGTGCGAGGGCTGCGCGGAACGAGTCCTTGATCGACGCGTCGTCGCCTTCCTGTGCGGCGTCGGTGTCATCGGCACCCGGCACTGGTTTGTCGTCGGAGGCGGGCGGCCTGGTCTGTGCCATTGAGCACCTCGGTTCCTCGGGTGCGGCGGTTCTGTGTCGTGCGGGCGCCGCACGGGCCACGCAGGAGTGCATTCTTCCACTGCAGGGCTTCGGTGTGGTCGAGCGCCGGGTGCCCGAGCCGGGTCAACAGCGCAAGGTCAGCCCGTCAGCGCGAAATTGTCAGACCGCTGTGGTGCTATCGACTGGGTTGCAGCCGATGGTTGTGGGGAAGGGAGGGTGAGCATGGAATATCGATTGATCCGGCGCGCGCACGCGCCCGCCAAAGTGCCCGTGCTCGACCCCGCCCAGCGAGCCGTCGTTGCCCATCAGGCTGGTCCGCTGCTCGTGCTGGCTGGGCCGGGTACCGGCAAGACGACGACGCTTGTCGAGGCCGTCGTGGACCGGGTGCGCCGCGGCGTGCCCGTCGAGAACATTTTGGTGCTCACCTTCGCGCAACGGGCGGCCGCAGAGCTGCGCGAGCGCGTTGCTGCCCGACTCGACGCGACCATCCGGGAGCCGGTGGCGCGCACCTTCCACTCCTACGCATTCGGGCTGCTGCGCTCGGCTGCTGATGCGCAGATGCCGGTGCCCCGACTGCTGTCGGGCACCGAGCAGGACATCATGCTGCGCGAACTGCTCGACGGCGATGTCGACGCCGGCACCACCGCCTGGCCGGCGCACCTGCAGCCGGCGTTGCGCACGCGCGGCTTCGCCGCCGAACTGCGCAACCTGCTGCTGCGTGCCATCGAACGGGACCTCGACAGCGCCGAGTTGATCCGGTGGGGCAGGGAGCACAGCCGCCCCGACTGGGAGGCCGCAGGTGCGTTTTTGCAGCAATACCTGTCGGTGACGGCGCTGCAGCGCCCCGGCGCATACGATGCCGCCGAGCTCATCGGCGCTGCCATCGACACGCTGGCCGACAGTCCGGAGCTACTGGCCCGCGAACATAGCCGGCGCCGGCATGTCTTCGTCGATGAGTATCAGGACACCGACCCGGCGCAAACCTTGCTGCTGCGGATGCTCGCCTCGGGCGCTGACGAGCTGGTGCTGGTCGGTGATCCGGATCAGTCCATCTACGGTTTCCGAGGCGCGGATGCCGACGCGATGAGTGCGGCTGCCGCACGGCTGGGTCTGCCTGCGCTGCCCACGGTCGAGCTGGCCGTGTCGCGACGGTCCGGAGCAAACCTGCTGACCGCCAGCCGGCGCATCGCGGCTGCGCTGCCCGGTTCTGGCGCACACCGGTTTCTGGCTGCGGCGCTCGACGTACCGGCGGGACGTGTCGACGTCGAGCTGTTGCGCTCGCGCAACGAGGAGGCCGCCGCGATCGCCGCAGCCTTGCGCCGCGCGCACCTCGACGACGGTGTGCCCTGGTCGCAGATGGCGGTGATAGTGCGCTCCACCGTGCGCAGCGCGGCGGTGCTACGCCGCGCCATGGTCATCGCCGGCGTACCGGTGCACGTCGCGGCACAAGATCTGCCGCTGGCCGAACAGAACGCCGTCAGCCAGTTGCTCAGCGCCATGCAGGCAGTCACCGATGTCGGATCGCTCACCGACGAGGCTGCCGAGTCGCTGCTGGTGGGCTCGATAGGCGACGCCGACTCGCTGTACCTGCGCCGGTTGCGGCGCCATCTCGGCGCGCTCGCCGTCGCCGCAGGCGACGCATCCGACACCGACGTACTGGGCGCGGCAGTAGGCGATGCTGGGCTCGCCGCCGTCCTGCCCAGCCCGTTGCGAGGTCCGCTGGTGCGGGTGCAGCGCGTTCTGGCGGCCGGTCGGGCGGCGCTGGACGCCGGATCGAGCGCCGAGGACATCCTGTGGGCGGTGTGGGAGGCCAGCGGCCTGGCTGCGGTGTGGGAGCGGCAGAGCTTTGCCGGTGGACCCGTCGGTGCCGCCGCCGACCGCAACCTCGACGCCGTGATCGAACTGTTCGCAGCCGCGGCCCGGCTGGCAGACCGGCTGCCCGGGGCCTCACCGCAGTTGCTGTACGAACACATCGCCGCTCAACAGATCCCCGGTGATCCGTGGCGCTCGGGAAGCCGCGAGGGTGACGGTGTTTCGGTGCTCACCGCGCACGCCAGCAAGGGGCTGGAATGGGACTTCGTATGTGTCGCCGGTGTGCAGGAAGGCGTCTGGCCTGATCTGCGGCTGCGCGGATCGCTGCTCGGGGCGGAAAAGCTCGTCGACATCGCCGCCGGTCGGGGAGAGGTGAGCGGCATGTCCACCGCGCCGCTGCTGGCTGACGAACGTCGCCTGTTCTACGTCGCCGTTACTCGGGCGCGCCGGCGGTTGCTGGTCACCGCCGCACAGGGTGAGGACGAGCGGCCTTCACGGTTCCTCGACGAGCTGGACCCGGTCGATGGTGACCGCTCGGTGCTGCAGGTGCAGCGGCCGTTGCACCTGACCGGCGTCGTAGCGCAGTTGCGGTGCGTTGTCACCGATCCCGACCGCGACGAGCCCGACCGCGCAGTAGCCGCTGAGCTGCTGGCCGAGCTTGCTGCGGCCGGCGTCCCGGGCGCGGACCCGAATCAGTGGTGGGGGCTCGCCGAATTGTCCGATGAACGCGGCATCGTCGACGATGACGGGGTGGTCAGTGTCAGCCCGTCAACGGTCGACGCGTATCTGACCTGTGCCATGAAGACGTTCTTGGAAGCCGCCGGCGGCAACACCGAGCCCGGTGCCAAGGCGGGTCTGGGCACGATCGTGCACGAGATCGCAGAACTGGCCGCCGACGACGACGACATTGCCCGGCTCGAAGAGCTGATGGACGAACGGTGGCCGGCGCTGGACTTCGGTGCTGCCTGGTACGGCCGTCAACAACGCAAGCGGGCCAGCGTGATGCTGCAGCGATTGTCGGATTGGCTGAAGAACGGACGAGCAGGCCTGGAGCTGGTCGGGCGCGAGCAGCCTTTCGAGGTTGCCGTCGACGGCGACGGTCGCACCGTGCTGCGCGGCTCCGTGGACCGGGTGGAACGCGACGAGCAGGGCCGCGCCGTCGTCGTCGATTTCAAGACGAGCTCCTCGCCGGGTTCGGCCAAGGCGTTGGACCAGCACCCTCAGCTGTCGGCCTACCAGCTCGCCGCGCAGCTGGGCGCATTCGCCGACGCCGACTCCAACTCCGACAGGGCTGCCGCCGACGGTCGGCGCCTTGTGCATCCCGGCGGCGCCTGGCTCGTCCAGCTGGGTTCCAAAGGGGCGCTGGTGCAGAAGCAGCCGCCGCTGGACGCGACATCGGATCCGGGCTGGATCCGCGCCGCCGTCGACGAGGTGGCCGCTCTGCAGCGGGGTGCGCGCTTCGACGCCAAAGCCAACTCCTACTGCCAGATGTGTGCCGTGCGCCGGATGTGCCCGGCTCAGCAGAGCGGCGAGGTGACCCGGTGACGGGCATTGTCGGCACGTCGTTCGACGTCTGTTCAAGTACTGGAAGCAGCACGCGCCTCCCGGCCCACTCGGACCTCGCCCCCTCCACCGTCGCCCGCTCCACCGTTGCTCACTCCACCGGTATGCGCTTCAGCGCCGAGCGGCTGGCCGATATGGTTGGCCAGCCCGGCCCGACGCCCGAGCAGCGCGCCGTCATCGAAGCGCCGCTCGGCGCGGCAGTCGTCATCGCCGGCGCCGGCTCGGGCAAGACCGAGACGATGGCAAGCCGCGTCGTGTGGCTGGTGGCCAACCGGCACGTCGAGCCCGACGCGGTGCTGGGCCTGACGTTCACGCGCAAGGCGGCCGCCGAACTCGGTGCACGGATTCGTCGGCGCCTGCATGCCTTCGCCGCCCACACCGATCCCGAACAGCAGGTCGCGCTGCGGCTGAGCGAGCCCACGGTGCTCACCTACGCCGCCTACTGCGGCCGGCTCGTCGTCGACCACGGTCTACGGCTCGGACTGGAGCCGGCCACCCGTCTGCTGTCGCCGGCCGCGGTGTGGCAGATCGCCGATAGGGTGGTCCGGCGCTACGGCGGGCCGCTGGACGACGACATCGGCACGCCGGGGTCGATCGTGGGTTACGTCCTGCAGCTCGCCGGTGAGCTGTCAGACCACCTCAGCGATGTCGGCACGGTCGAGCGGTTCACCGATGACCTGCTCCGCGCGATCGAGGCCTTGCCGTCGGGCAAGAACGTCCGCGCGCCGTACCCGGGCGAACTGAACAAGTTGGTCACGTCCGCGCGGCACCGCCGTCAGCTGCTGCCGCTGGTGGAGCAGTTCGCGCAAGAGAAGCGCCGGCTCGGTGCCGCCGACTTCGCCGACCAGCTGGTGTGGGCTGCGCGACTTGCCGAGGTGGCCGACGTACAGGAAATGGAACGTCAGCGCTACCGAGCAGTGCTGCTCGATGAGTACCAGGACACCGGCCACGCCCAGATCGAGCTGCTGCGCAGGCTTTTCGGTGCTGGCCATCCGGTCACTGCGGTGGGCGATCCGTTCCAGTCCATCTACGGCTGGCGGGGGGCGAGCAGCGGCAACATCGCCCGGTTCCCGATGGACTTCGGCGCCGCCGGCACCGCGCCGTTCACGCTTTCCACGAGCTGGCGCAACGACCGCGCGGTGCTCGCGGTAGCCAACACCGTCGCCGCACCGCTTCGAAAGGTCTCGCGCGGCACTGTCGAGCTTCAGGCGCGCCAAAACAGTGCACCGGGTCGTGTGCTTGGCGCCTTCACCGAGACCGTCGAGGACGAAGCCGGCTGGGTGGCTGCGCAGATGAAAGCCGCCTGGGACGCCATGACCGAGCCGCGAACGGCCGCGGTGCTCGTACGTCGGCGCAGCCAGATGCCGCTGCTGGCCGATGCACTACGCGCTGAAGGCCTACCAGTAGAGGTCGTCGGCCTGGGCGGGCTGCTGACCACGCCCGAGGTGGCCGACGTCATCGCCACTCTGCACGTGCTCGCTGACGTCGATTCCGGCGCCGCGCTGCTTCGGCTGCTCACCGGTGCACGGTGGCGGATCGGCCCCCGCGACTTGGCTGCTCTCGCGCGGCGGGCGCGAAACCTGGCCGCGCGTCCGCTCGACGCCGCACCGGTTAACGCGGTACTGGGCCCAGCGAACTCGGCCCTGGCGGAATCGGCTGCCGCGGCGATGGCGCCAGGGATCCCCGTCGGAGCGAGCGGCCCCGCGAACGACGGGGTAACCGGCGGAAATCCCGACGACGCGGCAAGAAGGGCAGATGGTGACGGCGGGGCGCGGGAACGGGCCGCGCGTCGCCGGCGCGATCCGGGCAGCATCGTTGAGGCGCTGGACGATCTCGGCCCGCGTGCGCAGTATTCGGAACTCGGATACGCCCGAATGTCAGCGCTGGCCGTCGAATTAGCGCGGCTGCGGCGCCGGCTGTCCGCACCGCTGCCCGACCTCGTAGCCGAAATCGAGCGGACGTCAGGAGTCGACATCGAGGTCTCCGCACGGTCGGACAAGGCGGCGGTCGGAAGGGCGCACTTGGACCGGTTTCTCGATGCCGCGTCGGACTTCAGCGTCGACGCCGACCAGGCGACGCTGACCGCCTTCCTCGCGTATCTGAAGGCGGCCGAGGACGAGGAGAACGGGCTCGCGCAGGCCGAGGTGGACGTGGAGGCCGACCGCGTCCAGTTGCTCACGGTGCACGGCGCGAAGGGCCTGGAGTGGAACGCGGTGGCCGTACCCGGGCTCGGCAATGACATCTTTCCGTCTGCGGCGCGTACGCACGACTGGACGCGCAGCCGGCAGCTGCTGCCGTTCCCGCTGCGTGGCGACGTCGGCGACCTGCCCGAACTACGCGTCGCCGAGGCTGAGACGCGTCGCGAGCTGGCCGACCTGATCGAGGCTCGCGATGGCGGTGCGGACCTCAAGTCGCAGCTACTGCAGGCACATCTGCGCGAGGAACGCCGGTTGGCCTACGTCGCATACACCCGCGCGCGGTCCACTCTGCTGCTCAGCGGCTACGCCTGGGACGCCAGCAAGAAGCCGCGCGAGCCGTCGGACTTTCTTCTTGAGGCGCGCGCCCTTGTCGACGTCTACACGTGGTTCGAGGTGGCCGGCAACGACGCCGAGAATCCGCACGACACCCGGGCGGCACCGTTCGAGTGGCCCTACGACCCGCTCGGCGAACGCCGAAGGGCGGTCGCGGACGGGGCGGAGCTGGTGCGAGCGGCGCTCGCTCGCCGGCAGGTGGTGCTCGGCCCTCCTCGCGAGGAGGGCAAGCCTGCCGCCGCCGCCCAGCTCGAGATTCTCAAGCTAAGCCACGCCGCTGCGACGATTCCGGCTCGGGCACGGGAGGCGTCCGGCTCTGGCGCGGCCGCTCCGGCGGTTGACCGTGACCGGTGGCGCCGCGACGTCGAAATCCTGCTGGCCGAACGCGCCGCGTTGCAGTCTGGCGTCGTGCGCACTGTGGCGCTGCCCGCGACGCTGTCGGTGTCGCAGCTCGTCCGGCTAAAGGAAGACCCTGACGAGTTCGCGCGCCGGCTCGCGCGCCCGCAACCCAACCGGCCAGCGCCGCTCGCCCGTCGCGGCACTGCATTCCACCTGTGGCTCGAACGACTGTGGCAGGGCGAGCATCTGCTGGACATCGACGAGTTACCCGGTGCCGCGGACGAGTCGGCCGACGTGGAGGCGGACCTGCGTGTGCTGCAGGCGGCATTCCACGCAAGCAGCTGGGCCCAGCGGCGGCCGCACGAGATAGAAGTGCCCTTCGAGATGGTCGTTGCCGGCGTCGTCGTACGCGGCCGGATGGACGCGGTGTTCGCTGAAGAAGCGGGTGAGCATCGACCGACGAAGGAGGCAGGAGCGGAGCCCGTGGATGGCACAGCGGGTGAGCATCGACCGACGAAGGAGGGAGGAGCGGAGCCCGTAGACAGCACAGCGGGTGAGCATCGACCGACGAAGGAGGGAGGAGCGGAGCCCGTAGAGAGCACAGCGGGTGAGCATCGACCGACGAAGGAGGCAGGAGCGGAGCCCGTAAAGGGTACAGCGGGTGAGCATCGACTGACGAAGGATGGAGGAGCGGAGCCCGTAGACAGCGCTGCTCGAAACAGGCTTCGTTGGCTCGTGGTGGACTGGAAGACCGGCGCGGTGCCACAGGGGGCGCATGCCCGGGCCGCGGCCGTGCAGCTGGCCGCATACCGGTTGGCCTGGCAGCGCATCGTCAGCACCGAGGCGGCTCCGGTTGAGCTCGATCAGGTGGGTGCGGCGTTCCACTACGTGGCCGACAACGTCACCGTCGCGCCCGTCGACCTCCTCGACGCCGATGGCCTGCGCGCGCTGATCGCCGGCGACTCCGCAACGAACCCCGACTTGAGCCCGCCGTTGTGAGCAACGCTGATCGCTAGGGTGAGTAGATGCCTTCAGACCTTGTCTCATCCGAGGGCGTGCGCGCCTACGTCACCGAGCACCGCACCGATCTGCTGGCCGATTTGGACGCCTGGCTGCGGATCCCCGGCATCAGCGCGGACCCTGCCTTCTCCGACGACGTACGCGCCAGCGCGGAGTGGCTCGCCGACGCGCTGCGCCGCACCGGCTGCCCGACGGTCGAGCTGTGGACCCCGGGCAGCGGTCTGCCTGCTGTCTACGCCGAATGGCCCAGCGATGATCCCGACGCGCCCACCGTGCTCGTCTACGGCCACCACGACGTCCAGCCCGTGGACCCGCTGGAACTGTGGCACGCCGCTCCGTTCGAGCCCACGATCGAGGGCGACGAGCTGCGCGCCCGCGGCGCCTCCGACGACAAGGGCCAGTTGCTGTTCCACCTGCTCGGCCTGCGCGCGCATCTGGCCGCCACCGGGCGCAGCGCGCCGGCAGTGAATTTGAAGTTCCTGATCGAGGGGGAAGAGGAGTCGGGCTCGCCGAACTTTCCGCGCCTGCTCGAGGAGAACCGCGACCGGCTGGCATCCGACGTCGTCGTCATCACCGACACCGGCATGATTGCCCCCGACCGCCCCAGCGCGGTCACCGGCATGCGCGGTCTGGTGGCGGCACAGGTCGACTTCGTCGGCCCAGACACCGACCTGCACTCGGGCGAGTTCGGCGGCGCGGTACCCAACCCGCTCACCGCGATCGGCCGGCTCATCGCCGCTCTGCACGACGACGATGGCCGCATCGCCATCGACGGCTTCTACGACGACGTCGCCGAGCTCACCCCTGCAGAGCAGGCACTCTTCCACGCCGTGCCCTTCGACGAGGCGGAATTCCTTTCCGTCACCGGATCCCGCGCGCTGGCCGGGGAGGCGGGCCGCACGACGCTCGAGCGCCTCGGCGCCCGGCCGACCGCCGAGGTCAACGGCATGTGGGGCGGCTACACCGGTGCCGGCGCGAAGACGATCGTGCCCAGTCAGGCACATGTCAAGCTCTCGTTCCGCCTTGTCTCGAATCAGCAACCGCAGACGATCCGCGCCGCCGTCGACGACTTTGTGGCTCAGCACACCCCGGCCGGCATCACCGCGCACGTCGAGTGGGAAGGCAGCGGCGTCGCGCCCTGCCTGGTGGACATCGACACTCCCGCCTACGCGGCTCTCACCCGCGCGATCTCCGCTGCGTTCGACGGCGCGGCAGTGCTGCCTACGCGAGAGGGGGGCAGCGGTCCGGAGGCAGCCATCCAGACCACGCTCGGTGTACCGCTGGTGTTCCTGGGTGTCGGCCTGCCCGACGACCACATCCACGCACCGAACGAGAAGGTCACATTGAGCATGTTGTACCGCGGCGCCGAGGCGGCAGCGCACCTGTGGGCCGAACTCGGCGCGGTGGGCCGCGAAGGACTGCGCGTCGTCGGCTGAGCCAGCGGGCATCCCATCGATCAGGCCCGAAACGTCATCTCGCTCCCGCAGACAGCGGTCGAAGGGAACTGTCGCAGGCGGGTCCTACAGTGGCCGCATGCTCGCAACCTCGATCCCCGACCTCAGCAAGGACTTGGCGCGTCTCACCCTGGCCAACGGGCTGCGGGTCGTGCTGGCTCCGTTGCGGGGCGCTCCGGTGGTCGGTGTGGCGGTGCTCTACGACGTCGGAATCCGCTCCGAGCCTGAAGGTCGCACCGGCTTCGCTCATCTCTTCGAACACCTGATGTTCCAGGGCTCAGCCAACGTGGGAAAGATGGAGCACGCCCGCATCGTGCAGTCCTCGGGTGGGGTTTTCAACGGCAGCACCCACTTCGACTACACCGACTACTTCGAGTCGCTGCCGTCGCATGCGCTGGAGCGAGGGCTGTTCCTGGAAGCAGACCGGATGCGCTCGCCGCGGCTGACGCAGGAAAATCTGGCGAACCAGATCGCCGTGGTGAAGGAAGAGATTCGGGTGAACGTCCTCAACCGGCCCTACGGCGGATTTCCGTGGCTGCACCTGCCCGGCGTCGTCTTCGATACCTTCGCCAACGCCCACAACGGCTATGGCAGCTTTGTCGATCTCGACGGCGCCACGGTGGCCGACGCGCAGTCTTTCTTCGACGCCTATTACGCACCGAGCAACGCCGTGCTGGCGGTGGGTGGCGACTTCGACGTCGACGAAGCCGGCGCGCTGATCGAGCGGCACTTCGGCGACATTGCAGCTCGGGCCCGTCCCGAGCGGCCCGACTTCGGCGAGCCGGGCCTGCTCGATGAGCGCCGCGCTACCGTCGTCGACCAGCATGCGCCGATGCCGGCGGTGGCGGTCGGTTACCGAGTGCCCGATCCACACCAGCTCGATTCCGATTTCTTGGCAACGGTGCTGCTGTGTGAGGTTCTCTCCGACGGCGACTCCTCTCGCCTCGTCCAGCGTCTGGTCCGCCGGGACCAGCTGGTCACCGATATCGGCGCCTACGTGGGCGAGTTCGGGGATCCGTTCGACGAACGCGACCCCACCGTGCTGACGATCACCGCGCACTATCCGCGCGTGGATGCGCTACCCGCCGTATTGAACGGGATCGATACCGAGCTGGCCCGGGTTGCCGTCGACGGAGTCACCGACGACGAGCTGAACCGCGTGCGCACGCGGTTTCTGGCCACGGTGCTGCGAGAGGCCGACTCGGTGTTGAACCGAACGTTGGCCGCGGCCAAGTTCGAGCTGATCTTTGGTGCCGCCGAGATCTTCGCCGAGCTACCGAGCCGATTTGCCGCGGTGACCGCAGCTGACGTCCAGGGCGCCGCTGCAAGGCTTTCTGACTCAAACCGCGCGATCGTCGAACTCGTGCCCGGAGGCGCGTCGTGACCGCCCGCAGCAATCACGAGGCGATCGACCGCACTCTGCCCGTTGCCGATCTGCCCGTTGCCGACACGCCCGTTGCGGACATGCCCGTCGCCGATACGCCCGTCGCCGCTACGCCCGCGGTCGAGAGTGACGGTGTCAGCCGGCCGGATGTCACGCACCGGGCACTTCCGCCGCTGGGACCGGTTCCCGAGCTCGAGGCGATGGAGTGGGTGGAGCAGCAGCTCAGTTCGGGTCTGCGTGTCATCGCTGTGCGACGTCCGAACGTCGCCCTGGTAGAGGTGCGCCTGCAGGTGCCGTTTCAGGGCGCGTCCGCTTCGCACGCCGCCCGCGCGGAACTGCTCGCGGCCGCCCTGCTGGCCGGCACGCCGTCGCGCAGCCGTGACGACATCGCCGAGCAGGTGCAGGCGCTGGGTGGTGCGCTGCATGCCGGCGTAGACGCAGACCGGGTGTCGCTGTCAGGGTCCGCGCTCGCCGCGGCGCTGCCCGAACTGCTCGACATTGTGGCCGACGTTTTATCCTCCGCCAGCTACCCCGACGCCGAAGTCGACCGGGAGCGTGACCGCCTTGTCGAGCGGCTGGCGATGGCGCGCTCACAACCCGGCGTGGTCGCGCGCGAAGCGCTGTCCGAGCGGCTGTGGGGCGATCATCCCTATACCCGCGACATGCCACAATCCGACGACGTCGCGGTGACCACTGCCGCCGACGTGCGTCAGTTGCATGCCGACCGCCTGCACGCCGGCGGAGCAACGCTCGTCGTCGTCGGCGACATCGACTCCGACGGGATCGTCGACCTGTGCACGCGCTCGTTGGCCGGCTGGATCCACTCTGGCGCATCCGCACCTGAGCCTGTCGACGCGCTTCCGACGCCGGTGCCTGGCGTGCCGGTGCTGATCGATCGGCCCGGATCGGTGCAGTCGTCCCTGCGGTGGGCGGCGCCGGCGATACCCCGCGCTCATCCCGACGCTGCCGCGTTGGCGTTGGCGAATCTTGTGTTCGGTGGCTACTTCTCCTCGCGGTGGGTGGAAAACATCCGCGAGGACAAGGGCTACACCTACTCACCGCGCAGCGGCATCGAACACCGCGCGCTGGGATCGACGTTCGTGGCGTCTGCCGACGTCGCCACCGAAGTCACCGCACCAGCGGTGCTCGAGACGCAGTACGAGCTGGGTCGAATCGCCACGACTGGCGTCACCGACGCCGAGGTGGACGACGCGCGGCAGTACGCCATCGGCACGTTGGCGCTGTCGATCTCCACGCAGGCCGGTCTGGCCTCCACGCTGTCGGCATTGGCCGCCGTGGGACTCGGCCCGGACTACCTCCAAGCTCAGCCCGGCCGTCTCGCCGGCGTGAACACCACACAAGTGACCGCCGCGGCGCGGCAGTATCTTGCGCCGGCCTCGATGGTCAGCGTCGTAGTGGGCGACGCGGCGCAGATCGCCGAGCCGCTGAGTCTGCTCACCGCGCTTTCGGGCGGTAACGACGCAGTGTCTGAGCATGGCAGTGACTGAGCACCGCAGTGACTGAGCACCGCAGTTACCGGGCACGGCAGCGACTGGGCACCGCAGCGACTGGGCACGGCAGTGACTGAGCCTGCGTTGGCGAGCGCGGCTGCGGACGGGCCACGCGGTATTCCGACCCTGTCGCGCTCGCGGCACGACCGCGCCGCAGCACGCCGCGACGACGACGCCTGGCTGGCCGACGCCTGGAACTCGGCCAAGGTGCTGCTCATCTCACCGGCGGGCACCGTGCCCGTACGTGAGCCCGGCGCGACGACGAGCCTCGACGGCCCGGCAGCGCCCTCTGGCTCGGCGTTGGCATGGACGGGCGCCGCGGCCGTCGACCCGTCGGCGCAACGGCTCTTCCTCGGTGAGGCCGAGGGCACCGCGTACTTCGCCGTCTCCGCTACCGCGCAAGAGGAGTGGGCGGGCCTGCGCGATCTGGGCGCTGATTTGGACGAGCTCGAGGCCGGCCTGCTCACCTCGGCGGTGGCGCTGACGCAGTGGCACGCTCGGCATCTGCACTGCCCGCGTTGCGGTGCGCTGACGGTCGTCGCCGGAGCGGGCTGGGCCCGGCGCTGCCCGGTAGATGGCAGCCAACACTTTCCGCGCACCGATCCGGCAGTCATCATGCTCGTGCACGACGGCGGCGATCGCTGCGTTCTGGGTCGCCAGGCGACCTGGCCGGAGGGTCGCTACTCGATCCTGGCCGGCTTCGTGGAGGCAGGGGAGTCGGCAGAGGCCGCGGTGGCGCGGGAGGTGTACGAAGAGGCCGGCCTGAGCATCACCGACATCCGGTATCGGTCGAGTCAGCCCTGGCCGTTTCCGGCCTCGCTGATGCTGGGCTTCACTGCCCGTGCCGTCGGCGATCTGGCCGTCGTTCGTCATGATGAAGAGTTGGCCGACGCAGGCTGGTTCACCCGCGCGGAAGTCGCTGCGGCCACCACCTGGCCGACA
>CAXSBR010000004.1:145502-167649 GCA_964236495.1 uncultured Jatrophihabitantaceae bacterium | reverse complement strand
GCGCCGACAGCGCCGACAGCGCCGACAGCGCCGACAGCGCCGACAGCGCCGACAGCGCCGACAGGGCCGACTGCATCTGCCGGTCCAGCAGCGGCGGACGCGCCGTCCGCGCCCGCAGAGCGATCGGCAGAAGCAGCGCGCATGGCGTCACCGACAACAGGGGCAAAGTCCTCGGCGTCACTCTCCAGTCATGCACTGCCTGCCCACGGCAAAATTGCCCCGCCGTCGAGCCGCCTGGAAGCCGTTCCCGGCGGCGTGTCCATTGCGCGCTTTCTCATCGACGAATGGCTCGCCGCGGGCTGATGCCATCCGCGGCGGCCGCCGGCCGCCGGCCGCTGAGACGCCCACGAGACGGTCAGCCGGACACGCGCCAACGAATCGCCGGCCGCTGCGGGTCGTTGAGGCTGACCACGGCATCGGCGGTGTCCGCCGGCCGCACCTGGACGTCGTAACGATCGAAGGCGGGCAGGGTCCAGGACCACTCATCAGGCGTCAGCCGCCGCCGGGTAGCCGACGACGTCGCAAGGTGCACGTTCAGGTCGAACCGCAATCCCCGACCCAGCAGCATTTCGCCGGCCACCAACACCACCGCATTCTTGGGCAGCGCAACGTAGGGAAGCCGAGTGGCCCGATTGCTGGCGGGGTCGCGCAGCGCCGGTAGATAGGACCCGGAGCTGGACCGGTCCAAGACCTCCCGATTCAACGCACCAACATCCAGCCATACGTCGGCGAAGGCATCAATATCGGTTCGGCCGAATTCCAGCCGCACCGACGCATCGCGTAGGAAGTACTGCGAGTCGACTACCACCGCGGGGCGGCTCAGCGCCGTCGCTTCCTGGGCGATTGCGGTGGCAATCACTGTCGGCTCCGCGAAGCGTGGACCGTCCACGGCCACGCGTATCAGGCCATCGCCGGTCAGCACGATGCGTTGAGCGATACGTTGCGCCAGACGGGCTGGATTGACAGTTTCGAACGCAGGCACGGCACGGCGCTCCCCGACTACGCGTCCGCGCGCGATGCGGGCGGGTGGTCAGCCGATCGCGGCAAGCTGCGTCTTAACCTGAGCGATGCTGGGGTTGGTCAGGGCGGTGCCGTCGGAGAAGATCAGGGTGGGAACGGTGCGGTTTCCGCCATTGGCGTTCATCACCAGTTCCGCGGCGGCGGGGTCTTCTTCGATGTTGACCTCGGCGTAGTCGACGCCCTCGCTGTCCATGCTGCGCTTGAGCCGCTTGCAGTAGCTGCACCACGTCGTGCTGTACATGGTCACCATTGCGATGAGTCCGTCCTCGCTGTCGTAGATGGTCAAAGGTTTATGGGGTCGGACCGCACCGATCCCCGGATGTAACGCCTGCCAGCGCTGATGCCTTCCCGACCGCCTGACTGCCTGCTCGCAGTTGGTCCCGAGGCCGCCAGCACGTCGGCACGTCGGCGTCGGCCCGGCCCGGCCCGTCACGTCGGCGTCGACCCGTCACGTCGGCACGTCGGTCCGGCATGTCGGCGTCGGCCCGTCACGTCGGCGTCGGCCCGAGACGGCCCTGTCCACAGCGGCCTGTTTCGCGCGGTGGGTTGTGCACATAGGCATCGCATCGGCACGCAACTGTCGGTGTCAGATGACAGGATCGTGGTCGTGACGTCCCCGCCAACCTCCACCAGCCGCATCGCCGAGCGGGTACTGGCCGGTCTGGACCCGGAGCAGCGCGAGGCGGCGCAGGCGGTGCGGGGTCCGGTCTGCATTCTGGCCGGCGCCGGAACGGGCAAGACCCGTGCAATCACTCATCGAATCGCCTACATGGTGCACACAGATGCGGCACCCGCTGGTCATATCCTCGCGGTGACGTTCACGGCCCGCGCTGCCGGGGAGATGCGCACCCGCCTGCGCTTATTGGGTGTGGGCACGGTGCAAGCGCGCACCTTCCACTCCGCGGCGCTGCGGCAGTTGCAGTTCTTCGCGCCCCGCATCCTGGGCGGCCAACTGCCTGAGATCGTCGAGCATCCGATCCGGTTGGTGGCCAATGCCGCGGCCCGGTCACGGCTGCGCGCCGATCGCAGCGAGGTTCGTGACCTGGCCGGGGAGATCGACTGGGCCAAGGCTGTGCTCGCCGGACCGGCGGAGTATGCCGGCGTCGCCGCTGTTGCCGGTCGGCAGACGAACACCACGCCGGACAAGATCGCCGAGGTCTACGCCGAATATGAGGACTCCAAGCGGCGCAGTGGCCAGCTCGACTTCGCCGACCTGCTGCTGATCATGGCCGGTGCACTGGAAGAGCAGGCCGACGTCGCCGAGCAGGTCCGCGCCCAGTACCGGCACTTCGTCGTCGACGAGTATCAGGACGTCTCACCGTTGCAACAGCGCATGCTCGACGCCTGGCTGGGCGGACGCGACGACCTGTGCGTTGTCGGTGATCCGAACCAGACGATCTACTCCTTCGCCGGAGCCACTCCCACTCATCTCACCGGCTTCGCCCGACGTTATGACGGCGCGCACGTCGTGCGGTTGCAGCGCGACTACCGATCCACTCCGCAGGTGGTCGAGCTGGCCAACGCGATCGTGAAAAACGCCACGGACCAGGGCGTCAAGCTTCTCGGCCAACGCGCCGACGGCCCCGTTCCCACGTTCTCGGAGTTCGACGACGAGACGGCCGAGGCCACCACGGCCGCTGCCGGATGCGCGCGCCTCATCGCCGCCGGAACGGCGCCCGCCGACATCGCCATCCTCTTCCGAATCAACGCACAGTCCGAGGTCTACGAGCAGGCGCTGGCCGAGGCCGGCGTGCCTTATGTGCTGCGCGGCGGCGAACGCTTCTTCGACCGGCCAGAAATTCGCGAGGCACGCTTGCTGCTTCGGGGCGCTGCTCGCGCGCCCGCGCGGGTGAGCATCACAGCGACGAAGGAGCGAGGAGCGGAGCCCGTAGACAGTTCACGGGTGAGCATTGCAGCGACGAAGGAGCAGGAAGCGGAGCCCGTCGAGGACGCGCTGCCCGCTGCCGTGCGAGAAGTGCTGCGCAGCACCGGCTGGAACCCGGCGAGTCCACCACCGGGTGGCGCAGCGCGCGAGAAGTGGGAATCGCTGGCGGCGCTGGCCACCCTTGCCGAGGACACGCACACCACGATGCCCGCCGCGGGACTGAGCGAATTCGTGGCTGAACTCGAAGCACGGGCAGCCATCCAGCACGCGCCACAGGTACAGGGCGTCACCCTGGCCTCGCTGCACGCCGCGAAAGGCCTCGAGTGGGACGCGGTGTTCCTGGTCGGCGTGACCGACAGCATGCTGCCGATATCGCACGCCACCACCGACGCACAGATCGCCGAGGAACGCCGACTGCTGTACGTGGGCGTCACCCGGGCACGCGAGCGACTCGGACTGTCCTGGGCGCTGTCGCGCGCGCCGGGGCAACGTCGCACCCGCAAAGCCAGCCGCTTCCTGGACGGACTGCGCCCGGGAGTCGAGCCCGGCACGTCTGCAGCTAAGAAGAAGAGCCGCTCGGACGCGCCGACTGCTGCCGACGCAGAGCTCTTCGCCCGGCTGCGTGCGTGGCGCAAGGCCCAAGCCGACGCGCAGGGGGTGCCCGCGTTCGTTGTGTTCTCGGACGCAACCCTGGTTGCCATTGCCGACAGGGCGCCCGACACCAGGGCCGCGATGGGTAACATCAACGGCGTCGGCCCGACCAAGCTCACGCGCTACGCCGACCCCGTGCTCGAGGTACTAGCGGGTAAGCCGCACCGAGTCGTGGAGGTAGAATGATCTTGGTTTGTACTTCGTCGGCGAGCGTTTCTCGAACGAACACGGCACAGTTGAGTGTGATGCGGCTGCACCGAGCGCGACGACGGGTGTGACTGGCCAAGAAAGAACTCGGGGGGCGTCACGCAGTTCTAGTTCATCGTCCCCTCAGTGTTATGGAAGCGAAAATGCCGGCTCGTGAACGACCTCGATCCTTGTCCTTCATCGTGCTGGGCACGACAGCTGTCGTCCTGCTGTCTTTCGGTGACTCGGCGATCCCCGGTGCGGCAGGCAATCCGCTCCTGCGCGCGGCCAACCCAGTGGCAGCAGCTGCGCACAATGCGGACTTCGGCCTTCCTGCCGGCTACACACTGCCCGCCGCCGCGGCCACCACACCGACTCTCGGCACTGACGTAACGACGTCGGCGGCCTCACCCGCTCTGCTGCCCGCAGGGTCGTCGGTGGCGATGTCGCCGACGTTGCTGACGCCGCCGTCGATGGCATCGTCGGCTGCCTTTCTGGCCGGCGGCGCACCGGCGGTCGCGCCTGCGACGGGTAAGGAAGTGGCGCTCCCACTTCCTGCGGTGGAGAACGGTCCCGTTCCCGCCATCGCCGCCGACGCTTACCGCCGCGCGGCAGCGTCGGTGACCTGTGGCCTGCAGTGGTCGCTGCTGGCGGGCATCGGCAAGATCGAGTCAGACCATGGTCGGCATGCCGGATCGTCGATCAATACCTACGGGCAGACCGTTCCACCGATCTACGGCCCGCCCACCTATCTTGCCGGCGCGCGCGCCGAAGGGCCGATGCAGTTCATGCCCACGACGTGGGCCCAATGGGCTTCCGACGGCAACGCCGACGGCAAAACCGATCCGCAGAACATCTACGACGAGACCGTGGCCGCCGCGCGTTATCTGTGTGCGGCGGGTGGCGATCTGAGCACGCCAGTTGGCGTGCGCCGAGCCGTGTTTGCCTACAACCACCTCGACTCGTATGTTGCCGACGTGCTGGCCTACGCCGCCGCGTACGCCGGTGGAGCGCCGGAATCATCTGTCAGCCTGATCCCGATCACCTATCCGGCTCACTCGTCCTCCGCGTCGGCGCCGTCCCGCGTTGACGCAGGCGCATTCGCTGCAGGCCGTACGACGCCTGCCGTCTCGACACCTGCTATGTCGTCGACACCCGCTATCTTGTCGACACCCGCTACGTCGTCGACTCTTGCTGCGTCGTCGGCACCCGCTGCGGCGGCCAAGTCTGACCAGGCAGGTACGACGTCGGCGGCCACAGTGGCCAGCCCGTCGTCGTCGCGCTCGACGCCGTCGATCCGAGTGACCGGGCCGCGGTCGACCGCTCCCACCACCAAGACCGTGCCGGTACGGACCACAACTACGCCGCGAGCGCCGGCCTCGACGACTCCCGTGCTCACAACTCCGGCTTCGACGACGGCGGGTACAGCAAGTCCGTCCACTTGCCCGACGCCGACGGTCCCGTCCTCGACGCCGCCTGGCAGTGGCGTAATTGTGCCGACGACGCCGTCCTCTACTCCGACAACAGTCAGCACAAGTCAGACGACGACGGTTGCGAGCACGCCAGCTAGCACTCTCTGTGCGCCGAGTACGACCACAAGCCCGACGACGACACCGCCGTCCAGCTCCCGCGGCCCGCGATCGGGTGAAACGCCAAGCAACTGACCCAACGGTATGTGGGCGTCGGGTTTTCCGAACCGCCGTTTACCTGAGAGCACCGCGGATCGATGACGCGTCATCCGATCAAGCCTGAGCTCGACCGATTTTGAGCCGCGGCCGAAACCCACAAGCACACAAGGTGATCTGCGGCGATCCCCGTATCAGGTTCGATCAGTTAAATAGGTTGTGCGCCCGGCAGGAACTCGATACCGTCCGAGTCGGCACCGCAGCGCGGCCTGCCACTTTCATCCAGCCGTCCGCTTCGACTCGTCCAGGAGGTCCGCCGTGCAAAGCACCAACACCGCCGCCGCGTGGCAGACCCCCGCGCTCGTTCTGTCGTCAGTTGTCGTTACGCCCGCGGTAGCCACAACCCGCCGCAGCGCCCACGCTTCCACGCAGCTCGTCGGCGCTGTCGTCGGGCGCATGGCGCTCCAGGTCGAGGCGACCGAGCGCGACGGCATGTCGCCCAGCGCCACCGTCGGCAATGCAGCGAAGGACGAGGCTATCGCGTTCGCGGCAACGCCGGCCACCGGATACGGAAACCGACCTCGAGGCACACCTTTGAGCTGAGTATCGCCAGAGGCAGACCACGAGGCCGCGGATCCCGACACAGGGATCCGCGGCCTCTTTGCTTTCCACCCATCAGATACCCGGCGGCTCAGAACATGGGCGGCCCCAACGGGCGTTCGGCGCCCACGCCAGGAGGTGCACGCATGAGTCCGACAAACACAGACGGCCGTGCCGCTGACCAATCCACCGGCGCAGCTCACCAGCGCTCGCGAGAACGACGTCAGCTCTACCTGCCAGCAAGGGAGAACACCGTGCTAGCCCGCACGAGTACCACCAGTGTTGTTAACGGCCCAGTCGGCCCAACGGGTCCAATCGGATCGCTCAATCTTGATCTACCGGCTCCCCGGGCGGCCCTTGATGCGGTCAGCGCCGGTAACGCGCTACTCGACGCAATCGGGCTGCTGGGT
The DNA here is from genome assembly GCA_964236495.1 of uncultured Jatrophihabitantaceae bacterium. GTDB lineage: Bacteria > Actinomycetota > Actinomycetes > Mycobacteriales > Jatrophihabitantaceae > CAXSBR01. Next base: position 161,272 of record CAXSBR010000004.1, on the reverse strand, counting down.
TCCGGCGCCGGCGAGCTTCCGTGCCGCGTCGAGGACTGCGACCTCTGGTTCGCCGAGGTACCCGCAGAACTCGAGCGCGCCAAGGACCTGTGCGCAGCCTGCCCGATCAGGCAGCTGTGCCTGGAGGCTGCCTTGGCGCGGCGGGAGCCCTGGGGTGTGTGGGGCGGTGCGCTTTTCGACCACGGCGTCGTCATCGCGCAGAAGCGACCCCGTGGACGTCCCCGCAAGGAGGTTGCGGCCGAAGTAGCCGCTTGAGCGCTCGCGCCATGAAGCGCTGCGTCGGACGCCGAGCCAGGTCTCGGCGCTGAAGTTGCGATCTGAGACGCCGCAGTTATCGCCGGCGGTGCGATGGCTCAGCTGCAACCAACGGCGCGCCGGGCAAAGGGAAGATCAGGCCGCGAAACCGGGCTGCCAACGCTCGACGACGCCGCGATAGTGCGCGGTGGCGTTGAGCTGGCACAAAATCCCGATCGAACCAATGGTGACGCGGTGGATGAGCAGGTACGCAGGTGGGATGTTGAGTTGACGTCCTACCTGCGCTGCCTCAGAGCGCGGATCGCCGATGCGGGCGGCCTCGCGCCGCATCCATTCGCGGCTGAACGTGAAGGTCTCTGCTTCCAGCGGTTCCAACAGCGGCCGAAGGTAGGAAAGCACTGCGTCCGGGTGCTCGATGTTGACGCCGGGCCGGATGAAGTTCTCCTGTCGCAGGATTTCTACGACTGAATCGACATCGCCGGCCAGTGCGAGCCGAGTGACCCGCCCGATCGGTTCCGGTGATCCGCCGGGGAGCCGCGCCACGGCGCCGAAGTCGATGACGCCCAGGCGGCCGTCGTCGAGGAACCGGAAGTTGCCAGGGTGCGGATCTGCGTGCAACAACCCCGCGCGTGCGGGCGCGGAGAAGTGGAAGACCGCAAGCATCTCCCCGACGCGGTCGCGCTGCTCCTGGCTGCCCTCGGAGATGATCTTCGATAACGGCGTGCCGTCCATCCACTCCGATACCAGCACCTTCGGAGCGCTGGCGACCACACGCGGCACCGAGATGTCGGGGTCGTCGGCGAACGCAGCTGCCATCCGCCGCTGCGCATCGGCTTCCAGCGAGTAGTCCAGCTCTTCGGCGATTCGCTCGCGTAGCTCGGTCAGCAATGGTTTGACGTCCAGCCCGGGCGACAGCCGGTTGAACAGGCGAGCAAAACGCGACAGCTGATTGAAGTCACCCATCAGCGCCGGACCGGCACCCGGATACTGGATCTTCACGGCGACGCTTCGGCCATCGCGCCAGACGGCTTTGTGCACCTGGCCGATGCTCGCCGCGGCCGCGGGCGTGTCGTCGAAATCGGCGAACCGATCGCGCCATCCCCGGCCGAACTGCTCGGCCAGCATGCGGTTCACGCTGGCGGTCGGCATCGGGGGAGCGGCATCCTGCAACTTGGTCAGCGCTTCACGGTAGGGCGCTGCGTTCTCCTCAGGCAGCGCTGCCTCGAACACCGACAAAGCCTGGCCGAACTTCATTGCCCCGCCCTTGAGCTGGCCCAGAACGGCGAACAGCTGCTCGGCAGTGCGCTGCTGGAGATCGGCGTTGATGGCTTCGGCCGGCCGGCCGGTGAGCCGCTTGCCAAGCCCTACCGTCGCCCGCCCAGCTATACCCAACGGCAGCGAGGCCATTCTGGCTGATCTGCCGACGCCGCTCTTGGGAATGTCGCTCACACCTTCCAGTGTGGCACCTCCGCTGCCCTCGCCGCGCGCATCGGTCACTGCTGGCAGGTACAGCGCTCGTGGGCGAACCAGCTCCGACGCCGGATGCGCCAGTCCGGCAAAGCCATCTCCAGGGTGCCGTCGAGAACGGCCGGCTCCTCGCCGTCGAGATAGCTCAGCGCCTGCATCACGGTCAGCGCGGCGGCGAACGCGCAGACGGCGACGTCGCTGGGAACCTGCCGAACGGCCGCCAGCTGCACCGCAAGGGCGGGCCATGCAGGGTCACGGTCCTGCCGATGGAGGTCTGCACAACCCAGGCAGCTACTGACACCGGGTAGGACCAGCGGCCCGACGACCGCGCTTGCCGCCCAGACCGTGGCGCTTAGATGTGGAGTGCCGTCGAGGAGCAGCATGTGGTGTGCTCGGGCACCGACGGGAACGGCACCGGCGAGGACTACCAAATCTGCCGCAGCTGTCGCCATGGCCCGCGTGTCGGTATCAGGTGCGGCGCGCACTACGGCGTCGGCTGCAGCCGAAGCGGTGCGCCGGCCTTCGTCGGTAAGTCTCAAGCCGCCGGGCATCGCGTCCCACAAGGTGACCTCGCCCTCTCCGCGAACGGAAACGTGCCCGATGCCCGCAGCAGCGAGCAGGGCGGCTATCAACGCGGGCAGTCGGCCGACGCCCTGCACCGTGACGGCCCGACCCTGCCGTCGGCCCATCACTTCGGCATTGCGCTCGCCGAATCGATCGCCGAGCGCTTCGAGATCGGCAGTGGTGGCCATCTGCTGCGTGTGCCATTGCGAGTCGACCGTGCCTGCCGAGGACTCGATGCTGCTGAGAAATCCGAGGCGATGAAGGAACCCGAGAAGTTCGTCCAGATCAGGATCGCCGTGCCCAGGCCGATCGCTGCCGTCGGGTCGATCGCTGTCCTGAAAACGACTGCGCGGGAGAATCGACCGGCGGGTGTTGAGCACGTCCGCGGCGCGTTCGGACAACCCGTCGACCACGATGCGCCGCTGCCCCAGTTCGAGCTGCAGTTGGGAACGAGACCGCCACAGCACGCGGGTAGACGGGGTGTAACGCAGCGCAGCGGCGGGCGGTTCGCCTGCGGCCGGCGCCTGCACGTCGGTCGCGGCACAGCGGGCGGCGAGTGCCGGAGAAGTCATGGTGCAAACGGTGGCACGGCACACGGCCTCTGTCGGCGCTTTCCACAGCCCTGCAAAGTTGTCCACAGATCGCCGGCGAGGCTTGACCCTTTCTGGAAGCGAAGTCCGTCCACACCTGTGGACAGAGCTGTGGAAAACGCCGCTGACGTTGTGGAGATCGGAGGCCGGAACGTGGACGAGTTCTTCGGTTGCACTTGACGGTCAGCTCGAGGCGGTACGGTCCACACCTCGAACAGAACAGGCCGAACTTCGCGAAGGAAGCAGTACTTCAGTCATGCATGGCACGCCAGCTGCTGGATCTGCGTTGGGCGCCACGCCTGGGGCCGGCGTGCCTGAGGTGGCCGTGCCTGAGGTGGCCGTGCCTGAGGTGGCCGTGCCTGAGGTGGCCGTGCCTGAGGTGGAAGTGCGCCGTAGCGCTCGCCGTACCCGGACGGTGTCGGCCTATCGCGACGGAGAGAAAATCGTCGTACTGATGCCGGCAAGGCTGACCCGCGCCCAGGAGGCGCGCTGGGTGCAGAGGATGGTTGCCGATGTCGTTACCCGCGAACAACGCCTACGTAGTGGCGGCGCGCGGCACAGCGACGCGGAGCTGATCAAGCGAGCACACGCCTTGAACCAGACTTACCTCGACGGGCGCGCAGATCCAGCAAGCGTCGTATGGGTGGACACCATGGCGCGGCGGTGGGCGTCGTGTACGTCGGCGGATCGAAGCATTCGGCTGTCCCACCGCCTGCAGCGCCTGCCGGCGTGGGTGGTCGACTACGTGTTGCTACACGAACTGGCGCACATCCTGGTTGCCGGGCACGGCGCCGAGTTCTGGGCACTGGTCAATCGCTATCCTCGCACCGAGCGCGCCCGGGGCTACCTCGAGGGAGTCTCGGCCACCGCATCACTGGACATTGTTGACACTGCCGACACTGCAAACGGCGAGAACGTCGAGCGGTGAGGCGGTCGATCCAGGGGGTTCAGCTGGCGTCGGGCTTGTCGTCCGAGGTTGGCTTGTCGTCCGAGACTGGCTTCTCATCCGAGACGGACGGTGCATCTGGTCCGTCGGTCGCCTCGCCCAACGCCTCCGGCCGATGTCCCGGCTTGTCGGCAACCGGCTTTTCGGCGGAGGGCTCGTCGGTGCCGTCCAGTAGCGCGTTCAGGGCGTCGTCGAAATCCTTCGACTCCGCCGCCGCGGTAGCGGAGTTTTTCACGAATCCCATCGGATCGTCCAGGTCGTCGGAGTCGGGCAGCAGGTCCGGGTGCTGCCACAAATCGTCGCGCGCGGACTGTCCGAGTTTGCTACCGGTGACGGCCCAGAACGTGGCAGCTTCGCGGAGCTTGCGTGGTCGCAGCTCCAGGCCCACGAGTGTGGCGAACGTCTGCTCGGCCGGTCCGCCGCTGGCGCGCCGGCGTCGGAAGGCCTCCTTCAGCGCGTCGCCGCCGCCCAGCCGGGTGCCGGCGACCTCGCCGACCACCGTGTCCACCCACCCCTCGACCAGTGCCAGTAATGCCTCTAACCGGCGTAGTACGGCTTGCTGATGGGGGGTGTCCTCGGGCTGGAACATTGCGCCGCCCATCAGAGCCTGGATGCTCTGCGGATTGCTCGGATCCAGTTCGCCCATTGCCTGTTCGATCACCGAGGTGTCGATCGTGATTCCTCTGGCGTAGGCGTCGACATTGTCGATCAAGCGCTGGCGCAACCAGGGCACGTGGCTGAACAGGCGATGGTGAGCGGCCTCGCGCAGTGCCGCGAACAAACGCACCTCGTCGAGCGGACGACTCAGGCCGGCACCGAATTCGGCGATATTGACCGGAATCAACGCAGCGACGCCGTCCGGGCCGAGCGGCAGGCCGATGTCGGTGCTGGACAGCGCCTCGGCAGCCAACGCACCGAGTGCCTGGCCGACCTGGCTGCCGAACATCATGCCGCCCAGCTGGCTCATCAGCGGCGCCATCGGGCCGGCTTGCTCGCGCATCTCCGCGGGAATGCTGGCGCCCATCGCGGTGACGACCGAACCGGCGATTGGATCGCACAGCGTCGACCACACCGGCAGCGTCTTCTCGATCCACTCCACGCGGTTCCACACGGCTACGGCCTTGACGCCCGAGGCAAGGTCGGTGACGTCGTCGAGCCACAGGTCGGCCAGTCGGAAGGCGTCCTCGACCTGGCTGCGTTCAACCTGGCTCACGCGCTCGTGGCCACCGCTCAGTGCCGAGATCGCAACTTGGCGGGCGAGGTCCCAGTTGACCGGGCCGCCGGACCAGGAGAACAACTTCTGCAGCTCCGCGAACAGCGGCACCTTGCCCGCAAGCTCATCGGGAAGGCCGTCGCCGCCGTACGGGCCGCCGTTGCCGGGGCCTGAGCCGGGACCGAAGCCGAAGGGCGGATTGCTCATGTCACTCACGCTAGTTCCGACGAACGGGCGCCTGGGTCTGTGCCCACGCTGATCGCAGACAGTGTTCGCTCACAGTGTTCGCCCACAGCCGACACGCAATCGCGCCACGTCGACTACCCCCGCCGGACCGCCCCGGCCCGGTAGCGTCTCGTTTCATCATGGCGTGGATGTACTGGTTGCTCGTGCCGGTCGTGGTGGTCTGCTGCACCGCACTTCTGATTTGGTGGGCCAACCGTCCGCGCCGTCCGCTGTCGCCGGCCCGAGCGATGCGCGACCACCGACAGTTCCTCACCGACCTGGCCGACGTCACCGAAACCTCTGCGTCGACATCGGCCTCGACCTCGTCTGCGTCGCCGGCAACACAGCTGGGACGTAGCCCGCGCCGTTAGGCTGCGTTCCATGAGCGCACCCGCCGCCGCCGACCCGGCTCCGGCCTTCCCGTCGCGCGCCCCGCTGAGGCACCGGCTGAGCCGACGGGTGCAGACGCTGATCGTCGGCGGTGCGCTGTTCGTCGTCCTGGCGATCGTTGCCCTCGCCGTTCCCGTGCCGTACGCGATCCTCGGCCCCGGCCCGACAGTCAACACCCTCGGTACCTATGACAAGCAGCAGGTCATCGCGATCAACGGCAAGACTGCCAACAAGGTCAGCGGCAACCTCAACCTGACCACGGTCAGCGTCACCCTAGGCCACGTCAGCGCGGTGCAGGCCATGGTGGGCTGGCTGGCGCACGACCAGGTGGTGGTGCCTCGCGAGACCATCGTTCCGCCGGGCCAATCCGAGAAACAGGTGTCGCAACAGGACGCCGAGGATTTCACCAACTCCCAGGACGACGCCGAGGGCGCTGCGTTCTGCGAGTTGAAGTACCCGAAGTACTTCGGGGTGCTCGGAGTCGCAGACCAGATGAAGCCCAAGGGCGCACTCAAGGTCGGTGACCGCCTGGTCAGCCTGGACGGTCAGAGCATCTCGACGCGCACAGCGTTGCAGAGCGCGCTGGCCACCAAGGTTCCTGGCCGAACTGCCACTGTCGTGGTCGTGCGCGGTGCACAGCGCATTACGAAGACGCTGACCCTGCTCGACCCGGCGACGGGCGCGCGCGGCGCTCGAATGGGAATCACAGTGGCGCAGACGTGCTTCGCGCCGACCTTCACCGTCACCCTGGGGCTGAACAACGACATCGGCGGCCCGTCGGCGGGCATGATGTTCGCCCTGGGCATCATGGAGAAAGTCGGCCCACAGGAGCTCACCGGCGGCAAGTTCATTGCCGGCACGGGCACGATCGACCCCAACGGCCAGGTAGGCCCGATCGGTGGTATCCAGCTCAAGATGATCGCCGCCCGACGGGCGGGTGCGTCGGTATTCCTGGCGCCTGCATCCAACTGCGCGGACGTTCGCGGCAACGTTCCCAAGGGCCTGACCGTGGCCAAGGTGGCGACCCTGCACGGCGCCGTGCTGGCCTTGCAAGCGATCAAGGCCGGCCAGAGCGTGCCGTCCTGCTGATGTTGTTCCCGCAGGGCTGACGCGCGCTCCTCGCTGGGCAGCGGCGCTACTGCAGGGTGGCGCGCAGGGCCGCGGTGAGGTTGGGCGCGAGATCTGCGCCGAAGGCGATGTCGTCGGGCTCGGCGGTGTTCGACCGCAATCGCAGCACGCTGGCCATGGCGCCGGCTCGCGTCACCGCTACCACCAGCCGCGCCTCCCGTCGGTCGGGATGGGCGACGGCTTCGGACAGGGCGTCGGGCGAGCTCAGCTCCTGCTCGGCCTCGGGTGGCAGCACGATGATCTCCTGGCTCAGCGCGCATCCGGTGACCGTCGACGGCCACTCGATACCGGCCAGCAATTCGTCGAGCGGCTTGTCCTCCAGTGCATCCTGGGCGATGGGCGTCAGCGACTGGTCACTGATCTGCGCACCCGCGCTCAGGCCCAGCATGCTGGCGCCCTGCGGCTCGGCAGCCACGACCCGGGTTGGTACCAGAGCGAACAACTCCGCAGGGCGGTTCCAACCGCCGGCTGCTACGTGGGCCTCGATCTCGGCGGCCACCGCGTCGAGCAGCGGCAACCCAGGCAGAGTGGGGACCGGCGGATCGACAGGGGAATTGTCGGTGGGGGAGTCGGCAGAAGCAGCAGCGAAGTTGGCGCCAAGTTCGGCAGAGGCGCCCGCAGGGGAGTCGGCGGCAGGTTCGGCAGTATCGCCCGCAAGGGAGTCGACGGCCGGTGCGGCGGAAGGGTCAGGCGTCACGCCCTCGCACTGTAGTTCGGCCGCGGTTTGCGCCGACGCCGCACGTGCGCCGTCGCCACGCCACGGAACCTGCGCTCACAGCGACACGTTCTACGCTTCGCCACTGCTTGAGGACAATGGGTCCCCCGGCAGTTTCGTAGCTCGTCTCCCCGCTCGTCGTCAGGAGTCTCTTCGTGGTCATGCGCCCGCCGATGCCGGCCATGCAGTTGTCGCGCCGCGCGAAGATCGTGCTGGGTGTGGTGGCCGCGCTGGTGGTGTTGCTGATCGTCGCGCTGTCGCTGATCAACGTCTACACCGATTGGCTATGGTTCGGCGAGGTCGGCTTCCGGCCCGTCTTTTCGAAGATCCTGCGCACCCGGCTGATCCTGTTCTTACTGTTCGGGCTGCTGATGGGCGCTGTTCTGGTGGGCAACGTCATGCTGGCCTACCGGGTGCGGCCGCCGTTTCGGCCGATGTCGCCCGAGCAGCAGAATCTGGAGCGCTACCGCATCGCGTTGGAACCGCGCAAGAAGTTGGCGCTGATCGCGCTGGGCGTTGTCTCGGTGCTCGCGGCCGGATCCTCGGCCCAGCGAAACTGGCAAGCGTGGCTGCTGTACTTCAACGGCGGCAAGTTCGGCGTGCGGGATCCGCAGTTCAACAAGGACATCAGCTTCTTCATGTGGGACTACCCGGTCTACCGGATCGTGCTCGCATTCCTGTTCGCCGCCGTCATCTTCTCGATCCTGCTTTCGGCGGCGGTGTACTACCTGTTCGGTGCGTTACGCCTGCAGACTCCGGGACCGAAGATCACCATTGCCGCGCGGCGACACCTCACCGTGCTGGTGTTCTTCTTCATCGTCTTCAAAGCGATCGCCTACTGGCTGGACCGCTACGGCCTGGTGTTCTCCGAGCGAGGCAAGGTCACCGGCGCCTCCTACACCGACGTCAACGCCGCCCTGCCGGCGCGCACGATCCTGTTCGGCATCGCGCTGGTCATCGCCGTCGGCGTGCTCGCGTCATTATGGCTCAACAGCGCTCGCATCCCTGCGATCAGCTTCGTCGCGCTCATCATCACCAGCATCGTGATCAGCGGTATCTATCCGGCGCTGGTGCAGCAGATCAGCGTCAAGCCCAACGCCAGCGTGAAGGAACAGAAATACATCAGCCGCAACATCCAGGCCACCCGCACTGCCTACGACATCGCGACCAGCACCTCCGGCGGCACCGGAACAGTCACCTACGAGCCGTATCCCGCTGCCAGCACCGCGGCACCCTCGGTGCTCACCACGCCTTCTAATTCCGCCACGGTGGACAACATCCGACTGCTCGACCCGGCTCTGGTGTCGCCGACGTTCAACGCAATCCAGCAGGTGCGCAGCGTCTACGGTTTCCCGAGCAAACTCGACGTGGACCACTACACCGTCGGTGGAAAAACGAGTCAGTATGTCGTCGGCGTCCGCGAGCTCAAGGCCAACAATCTCAGCGCGACCGGCACCAGCAACCAGACAACGTGGATCAACCAGCACACCGAATTCACCCATGGTTACGGCCTGGTCGCCGACAACGCAAACAGCGCCTTCAACGATCCCACGCCCTCGTTCAGTTCGGGCAACATCCCACAGACCGGTTTCCTGAAGAACCAGCTCAAGCAGCCGGCCGTGTACTTCGGCGAGCTCGGTGTCGATTACTCGATCGTGGGTGCGAAGGGAATTCCGCGCGAGTTCAACGGCAGCGAGCAAACCCGTTCGACCTACGACGGTAAGGGCGGCGTCAAGCTGTCGAACTCCTTGACCCGGGCGGCATTCGCGTTGAAATACGGGCAAGTGAACTTTCTGCTCAACAACACCGTCAGCGCCTCTGGCGCAAAGATCATTTTCAACCGAGATCCCCGGCAGCGAGTGTTGAAGGTCGCTCCGTACCTCAAGGTGGATGGTGACCCGTATCCGGTGGTCGCCGACGGCAAGATCGTCTGGATGCTTGACTGCTACACCACGGCCGCGAACTATCCGTATTCGGAGAAGCACCAGCTCGCTGACCTGACTTCGAACTCCCTCACCGACGCCAAGCAGACCGCCAAGCAGCCCGACGCGACATTCAACTACATCCGCAACTCGGTGAAGGCAACCGTCGACGCCTACGACGGCACGGTCCACCTATACCAGTGGGACGACAACGATCCGGTGCTCAAGGCGTGGATGAAGGTCTTTCCGCACAGCGTCGAGCCGAATGAGGCCATGCCGCGAGCCGTGCGCGATCACGTGCGCTACCCGCAGGACCTGTTCGAGGTGCAGCGGGCTCTATTGGCCAACTACCACGTCACCGACCCGGTCCAGTTCTACAACGCCAGCGATCAGTGGACCGTTCCGACCGATCCGTACCCGGTCGGCTCGGAAGCTACTGCACAGGCCGCCGAACAGCCGCCCTACTACATTTTGTCGGCCCCACCCACGGGCGGATCGAAACCGGAATATCAACTGACGTCGCCGATGAAGGTGAACAGTCGGGAGTACCTGTCGGCGTTCATCTCCGTCAATTCCGAACCGGGACCAAACTACGGCAAGATCACCGTGCTCAACCTGCCCACCTCAGCCACCGTGCCGGGACCGACACAGATCGCCAACACCTTCAAGACTGAAGCGACAATATCCAAAGACCTTTCGCTGTTCAACGGCACGAACGGCGGCTCGTCGGTGATCCATGGCAACTTGTTGACGTTGCCGGTCGAGGAAAGCTTCTTGTACGTGGAGCCGCTCTACATCGTGGCGACCGGCAACGCGGCCTATCCGCTCTTGCAACGGGTGATTGTGAGTTTCAAGTCGAAGGTGGGCTACGGTCTCACGCTTCCCGACGCGCTGGCGAATCTGTCGCAGTCGGTGGTGGGACAGGGGCTCAACACCGTCGGAGGCACGACCACCAGTCCGACGACGCCGCCGAACACCACGCCGCCGCCGGGCTCTGCTAGCTCCACAACCGCGGTGCCGCCGCCGATCATTACGACACCGGTCGTACCGCCTACCGGGGCGCTGGGTACTGGATCGCCCGCGCTCGACGTGATCGTCGGCAAGCTCGCCGCGGCGGGTGCTCGGCTCAGCGCGGCCTACAAGTCGGGCAAGCCGGCCGAGATCGGTGCGGCGGAGGCCGATCTGAAGACGTATTCCGATCAGTACCTGGCGGCAAGGAAAGCACTGCTGGCGAAGACGCCGACACCCCGACCCACCCCGACAGCAACCCGGTAGGCGATTGCTACTGGCACGCCGAGGCTGCGCACACCCACGGCTGCCCAGGACTTCGGCGGGGTGCGCACGAGTTCGGCTGCTCGGCCACTATCACCGTCGCCTTTGCTGGCCGATCTGACGCAGTTGGCGTCGGCAACGTCAGTTCGAGCAGCAACGGCGGCCGCACGGTTCCGCTCCGCCTCAGGTGCCGTCGCACTGCTAATGACGGCTGCTCGGCCAGCATCACGGTCGATTTGCTGCTCGAACTGACGCAGTTGGCGTCGACAACGTCAGTTCGAGCAGCAACGGCTGTGTCGGGTTTGCTGGGCCACCATCGCTTCTGCTGTGCTGCTCGAACTGACGTCAAGACAACGGCGATGCCAGAAGTCCGCGGGCCCGAGGCGGGGTGGTGTGGTGAGCTGCTGTGCAGGCTGTAGAGTCGAACCTACCGACGCGGGGTGGAGCAGCTCGGTAGCTCGCTGGGCTCATAACCCAGAGGTCGCAGGTTCAAATCCTGCCCCCGCTACGACGACGAAGGCCCCGGATTCCGGGCCCTTCGTCACCGCGTAGTGTTCCCGCACCGGCTGCTCAGAACGGCGGATGTAGTCATCGGGCCGGCAGCTAGAGGGCTGTTCATCGGTAGCGCGGCTGGACCGCGTGTGGGTCGGCTCGCACGACGTCCAGTCCGGGATTGGCAATCAGCTCATCGATGGCAGCGGCGTCCGCACCGATCCCGGCCCAGTGCGGGTCGACATCGGCCGCGATGCACCAGGCTCGATCCGCCGGCCAGGCAAATGCAGGCGTTGACGCACCAACACCGGGCTCACCGGGCCACAGCGCCGCCGAACCTGTATCGTCCAGCTCCGCCAGCGCTCCACCGAAGAGCAGGTAGGCGCGGTGCGGCACGACGACCATCGGGTCCGTGCGCGCCACGTACGTAGAACAGGGGTCCATCCCCGGCACCGCGTCCGGGTCGTGCGGCCTGGATGAGCACGACCGGGCGGCGCCGCGCAGGTGCACTTGCGGCAGTAAACCTTCCCACAGGCAGAAGTAGCAGTCGTCGGGCGTACGGGTATGACGGGCCAGCACCCCCAGTACCGCACGCAGCTGGGCCACCTCCGACGCGCCCGCATCGACGGGCTCGACGTCGTTCTCACTCTGACCCGGGTAGGCAGGGTCGGTCATGAAACGCAAGCGACCATAGGCTGCGAAGCTGGCTGGCCCGAACTCGACCAAGTGCTCCCAGCCGCGATCGGCGTCGGTGAGCCAGTCCGCCGGTGACAAGTCGTTACATCGAGTCAGCGCCACAGGACGGTTCTACCGCACGGCACGACGCCCGGCGGCGCGGGTGACGCGTTCTTGCCGAGGTCGACCGGCGACGTCAGTGGCCTCCCGGCCGGGAGGGCGACCGGGCTGCGTCACTGGCCGACGCCCTCTGCTGCGCCGCTCGCCGGTCGAACACGAGCCGGACCGAGACCGACCCTTCACCGATGGCCCCGGCGACCCGCTTGACCGAACTGCTGCGAGCGTCACCCACGCAGAACACGCCCGCACGGCTTGTCTCGAGCGTCAGCGGCCGGGTGTCGCCGTCCTCGCAACGGGCGTGCAGGCCCTCGTCACCGGTCAGGACGAACCCGTGCCGGTCCAGGACGAGCTGGCCGCCCAACCACTCGGTGTTGGGCGCGGCACCGATGAATACGAAGACGCCGCCCACGTCGAGGTTCCACGTTCAGTGCTCGCCGTCGTCGGTCAGTTCGACCGCCGTCAGCGTGTCGGTGCCCACCAGCCGGGTGACCTGCGTTTGCAGGTGCACTGTGATTCGCGGCTCCTGCGCGATCTCGTCGATGAGGTAGGTCGACATCGAGGCCGTCAGGTCCGCGCCGCGAATAGCGAGGTGCACCTGGACGCAGCTTCGCGCCAGGTACAGCGCGGCCTGGCCAGCGGAGTTGCCGCCGCCGATGACGACCACCGCGCGCCGAGCACAGGCCGCAGCCTCGACCTGCGTGGCCGCGTAGTAGATGCCGTTGCCCTCGAAATCGCCGTAACCGGCCAGGTCGAGACGGTTGTAGCGGGCACCGGTGGCAATTATGACCGATCCAGCCAGCACGCTTCGGCCGTCATCGATGCTGACGCGGTGGCCGCTGCCGTCCACACTCAGCGATGTAGCGCGACAGGCCAGCTCGATCTGCACTTGGAACTTCTGCGCCTGCAACGTCGCCCGGGCCGCCAGTTCCGCGCCGGACAGGCCGGCCGGGAAGCCCAGGTAGTTCTCGATCCGCGACGACGTGCCCGCCTGGCCGCCCAGGCCGCTGCTCTCGATCAGGATGGTCGAGAGGCCCTCGGAGGCACCGTAGACGGCCGCCGCCAGGCCCGCGGGTCCGGCACCGACGATCACCAGGTCGCAGCTCTGCTCCTGGGCGCCCTGCTGCGCCGGCACCAGACCGAGTGCGGCGAGCAGCAGTCGACTGCCGGGGTTGGCCAACAGTTGGCCGTCGGGCAGCAAGACGACCGGCAGCTGCTCGGTACCGGTGCCGTGTTCATGCAGGATTCGCTCGGCTCGGGCGTCTTCGGCGTCCAGGCGCTGGAACGGCAGCCGATTGCGGGCGAGGATCTCGAGCAGTGCCCGGGTGTCTGCGCTGGACCGGGAGCCGATCAGAATCAGTCCGGAACCGTGCACGGTGAGATAGGACCGGCGCAACAGCATGGCCCGCAGCAACACCTCGCTGAGGTCGGGCTCCTGCGTCATCACCACCCGCAGCCGGTCGGTCGGAATCCGCAGCACCCGTCCGTCGGTGCGCATCCGCGCTGTGACGTTGAGCCGCTGCCCGGTCAGCAGCCCCAGCTCGCCGACGAACTGCGACGGTCCGTAGCTGGTTACCACGCGCCCGTCGGGCTGGCGCGGATCGACGATGTCCACCGTGCCGGTCAGAACGATGAAAAGCACCGCACCCTGCTCACCAGCGCGCGACAGCACCTCGCCGACTACCACGTCGGCTTCGGTGCCGTATCCGGCCAGTACCCGCAGCTGATCGGCGTCGAGTTGCGGCGCGACGCCCGGGCGGCCGTGTTCGCTCGTAGGCGTGGGGTTCGAGGCGCCGTCGCCAGGTGCATCGCCGCGTGCTTTGCCTCGTGCATCGCGTTGTGCTGTGCCTCGTGCGCCGCCAGGTGCATCGCCACGTCGGTCGCCACGTCGGTCGCCGCGTCGGTCGCCGCGCTCGTCGCCATGTTTGTCGGGAGAGGAGTTGCCAGTCATCGACGCAGTTGTACCGGATGACGCCATACGCCCGACGCGCGCGGGGGGCGGGCGTCGACAGGGCCATAATCACGGCATGAACCTGCCCCGAATAGTGATCTTCGATCTCGACGGCACCCTGGCGCCGTCCAAGTCAGCCGTCGCCGACTCCACCGCGGGCTGGCTGGTGCGGCTGTTGGAGCGCGTCGACGTCTGCATCATCTCCGGTGCGACGTATGCGCAGATGCAGACGCAGGTGATCGGGCATCTCGGGGCTGTGGATGATCTGGGCCGGCTCCACCTGATGCCTACGTGCGGAACGCAGTTCTACGGCTACGTCGACGGCGCCTGGACCCAGATCTACTCCGAAACCCTCGACGCCACGACCAAGCAGACCATCGTCGACGTGCTGACCCGAGGTGCGCAGGAACTGGACCTGAACAGCGATCAGACCTGGGGGCCGCTGATCGAGGACCGGGACACTCAGATCACCTACTCGGGACTCGGCCAGCAGGCGCCGCTGGCGGCCAAGATGGCCTGGGACCCCGACGGCACCAAGAAGGAACGGTTGCGCGCCTACGCCGCCGCCCGCCTTCCCGAGCTGGAAGTTCGTGCCGGCGGGTCGACCTCGATCGACGTCACCCGCCACGGCATCGACAAGGCCTACGGCGTCACCAAGCTGGGCAAGCAGCTCGGCTTGAGCTTCGACGACATGCTGTTCCTGGGCGATCGTCTGGACGAGGCCGGCAACGATTATCCGGTCAAGACGTTGGGCGTGAGATGTATCGCGGTGACGGGGTGGCAGGACACCGAAGCCCACATCGCCGAGATTGTCGCCGGCTTCGACGCGCAGTCCTCGTCAGAGGGCTAGCTGCGTCGTCAGAGGGCTACCCGGGCGTCGTCAGACAGTCGGCTACGACGGAGTGCCGAGATAGCGCAGCAGCTCTGTGTGCAGCAGCCCGTTGCTGGCGGCGGCATCGCCGTGCCCGACACCCGGGCGCCCGTTGAGCCCCGTGAACGTGCCGCCGGCCTCGGTGACTATGGGCGCTACCGCGGCGACGTCCCACAGCGACAGCTCGGGCTCGGCGGCAATGTCCACGCACCCCTCGGCCACCAGCATGTAGGACCAGAAATCGCCGTAACCGCGCGAGCGCCACACGGCGCTGCCCAGCTGCAGCAGACGCTCACCCAGCCCGCGCTCGGCCCAGCCCTCCAGCGACGCGAACGACAGGCTGGCGTCGTCCATCGTCGCGACGGCCGAGACGTGCAGGCGGCGAGGCCCCGACGACAGGGCCGTCGCCCAGGCGCCGCCACCGCGAACGGCCCACCAGCGGCGAGCCAGTGCAGGCGCGGACACGACACCCAGCACCGCGTCGTCGCCGTGCATCAGTCCGATCAACGTGCCCCACACCGGGACGCCGCGCACGAAGTTCTTGGTGCCGTCGATGGGATCGAGCACCCACCGCCACGCACCACTGCCGGTGGTCTGGAACTCCTCACCCGAGACGACGTCGTCCGGACGGTGTTCGAGCAGCACGCCGCGGATCAACTGCTCGGTGGCCCGGTCGGCGTCGCTCACCGGCGTGAGGTCGGGTTTGGTGTCCACCACCAGGTCGTGCGCACCGAAGCGCGACATCGTCAACGCGTCGCACCGCTCCGCGATCCCCAGCGCTAGTTCCAGATCGGCAGCGAGATCGCGGGGCGGAGGGTCATGAGGGGCGGCGTCAGTCACGGCTGCACACGCTAGGCGATCGCGCCAGCGGGTGAGCATCGAGCGACGCAGGAGCGAGGCGCGGAGCCCGTAGACAAGACAGCGGGTGAGCATCGAGCGACGAAGGAGCGAGGAGCGGAGCCCGTAGACAGCACAGC
>CAXSBR010000004.1:103865-145402 GCA_964236495.1 uncultured Jatrophihabitantaceae bacterium | reverse complement strand
GGGTGAGCATCGAGCGACGCAGGAGCGAGGCGCGGAGCCCGTAGACAACACAGCGGGTGAGCATCGAGCATCGAGCGCAGCGAGGAGCGGAGCCCGTAGACAACAAAGCGGGTGAGCATCGAGCGACGCAGGAGCGAGGCGCGGAGCCCGTAGACAACACAGCGCTAACTAGAGTGAGGCGGGTGGCGCCAACCGGTGAGAAGCTCGTCGGCCTGCTGGCCACACCGGCGCGGCTGCGTATCGTCGCCGCGATCGTCCTCGGTGCAGCGACGCCCAGCGAGGTGCTTTGCGCCTCTGGGCTTGACGAGCCCGCCGTCACGTCGGCGCTGACCAAGTTGTTGCGCGGAGGGCTGGTCACCGTAGGCGCGGACGGCGCGTTGGCCGTCGACGCCGAGGTGTTCACCCAGGCAGCCCGCACCGCCGCGCAGAAGGTCGAGCCGGTCGACTTCGGCGTCAGCGATCCCAAGGTCGCCTCGGTGCTGCACGCCTTCCTCGTCGATGGACGGTTGACGTCGATCCCGGCCCGGGGGCGCAAGCGCAGCATCGTGCTGGACTACCTCGTGACCGCATTCGAGCCCGGTCGCCGGTACCCGGAGCCCGAGGTGAACGCCGTCCTGGGCGCCTTCCACCCGGACACCGCAGCGCTGAGACGCTACCTCGTGGTCGACGGGCTCCTCAGTCGCGAACCGGCGGGCGTGTACTGGCGCACCGGTGGCTGGGTGGACGTTCTGTGAGCGACGGCTCGGCACGCGCCGGTGCGGTTTCGAGGCGCAGCGACGTCGCTCCGTTCCACGTGATGCGACTGTTCGAGGCTGCTGCCGCCCGCCGCGCCACCGGCGCGCCGGTGTTCGATCTGAGCGCCGGCCAACCGTCGGCGTCGGCACCTGCCGCGGTACTGGACGCCGCACATCGCGCGCTGGCCGTGGGCGAACTCGGATACACCGCTGCGCGCGGACTGCCCGAGCTGCGCGCGGCGATCGCAGGACACTATCTGCGCACCCACGACCTCGAGGTGGACATCGACGACGTCGTCGTGACGACGGGGTCCTCCGGTGCGTTCGTGCTCGCCTTCCTGGCCGCCTTCGACGCCGGCGACCGTGTCGCCCTGCTGCGGCCGGGTTACCCGGCCTACCGCAACACCCTGCAGGCGCTGGGCTGCGAGGTCATCGAGTTGGACTGCGGTCCGGCCACCGGATTCGGACTCACCACCGACCAGCTCGAGCGACTCGATCCGCGCCCGGCCGGGCTCGTGCTGGCAAGTCCGGCCAATCCGACCGGGACGATGATCTCCGCCGGCGAGCTGGCCGCCGTCGCGCAGTGGTGCCGGCGCACGGGCGTGCGGCTGATCAGCGACGAGATCTATCACGGCATCACCTATGACGAGGCGGGAACGTGCGCCTGGCAGGCGTCGCGCGCGTCACTCGTCGTCAACAGCTTCTCCAAGTACTTCTGCATGACCGGCTGGCGGCTGGGCTGGCTGTTGGCACCGCCTGAGTTGGTCGAGCGCATCGACGCGCTGGCGACCAACCTCGCGCTGTGCCCGCCCACGCTGTCGCAACTGGCCGCGGTCCACGCCTTTGACGACTACGCCGGCCTCGACGGCCATGTCGCGGACTACCGTCGCAACCGCGATCTCCTTGTCGCCGGCCTCGCCGGGATGGGCATCGATCGATGCGCCCCCGCCGACGGCGCGTTCTACGTTTACGCCGACGTGTCCGATGTCGGTATGGACTCGATGCAGCTGTGCACGCGGATGCTGGCCGAGACCGGCGTGGCAAGTGCGCCCGGCGTCGACTTCGACACCGTCGACGGCGCGCGGTACCTGCGAATGTCGTTCGCGGCACACGAGAGCGTGATCACCGGCGCCCTTGAGGCGTTGGCGCGCTGGCTGCCCTCGGTACGTGCCTGACGCACGACAACTGAACGTGTAGGGCCGGGCTTACCGTTCGGCGTAGTTGCGTCTCCCCCCGCGCGGGTTCGTCTCGGCCCTCCCGGGCGGCGCTTCGCCCGACGAACTCACGCTCAGCCTGACTCCTCCGTGCCGCGGCTGGTGAGCAGACGGCGCAGCGCGGCCAACCGCCGCGGCGTCGACACGCCGGAAGCGACCGCCGCGTCCAGGGTGCACCCGGCATCGGCGCTGAGATGCTCGCAGCCCGGCGGGCACAGGTTGGCAGCATCTTCCAGGTCGGGAAACGCCCAGAGCAAATCGGCCGCGCTGACGTGCGCCAGACCGAAGGACCGCACACCGGGGGTGTCGATCACCCAGCCGCCGCCGGGAAGAGGCAGCGCGAGCGTGGACGTCGAGGTGTGTCTGCCCTTACCGATTGCTGACACCGAACCCGTCGAGCGCAGCGCATCGGGCACCAGCGCGTTGATGAGGGTGGACTTGCCGACGCCGGAGTGGCCCACGAACACCGACACCTGGTCGTGCAGGCGCGTCCGCAGAGCGTCGAGGTCACCGTCGCGGCGGGTGATCACGTGCGGTACGTCGAGCTCGGCGTAGTTGGCCAGCACGTCGTCGGGCGAGGCAAGGTCGGCCTTGGTCAGGCACAGCACCGGCTCGACGTTCTCGGTCAGAGCCGCGACGACGCATCGGTCGATAAAGCCAAGCCGGGGCGGCGGATCGGCCAGCGCGACGACGATGATCAGCTGGTCGGCATTGGCCACGATCACGCGCTCTGCGTCGTCGGTGTCGTCAGCCGTGCGGCGCAGCACCGAGGTGCGCGGCGCGCGACGCACGATTCGGGCCAGCGCGTCGTCGGAGCCGGTGACGTCGCCGACGACGTCTACCCGATCGCCTACGACGATGCCCTTGCGGCCCAGTTCGCGAGCTCGCATGGCCACCAGTTCGGTGCGCCCGATCAGCACCCGGTACCGGCCACGGTCGACGGTGAGCACCTGCCCCGAGGCGGCCTCGTCGTGCGCGGGGCGGCGCTTGCTGCGCGGCCGGGTGCCGTTGCGCGTGGGCCGCACCCGGACGTCGTCCTCGTCGAGATAGTGCCGTCCGCGGTCGTCGGCGGCCATCGCGAGGCTCAGCCGGCCAGCAGGGAGGACCACATGCCGGGGAAGTCTGCCAGCGTCTTGGTGGTGCTGGCGATGTCGTCCACGCGCACCTCGTCCACGGCCAGGCCGATCACCGCACCGGCCTGCGCCATCCGGTGGTCGGCGTAGGCGTGCCAGATTCCGGCATGCAGCGGTCGCGGTTCGATCGCGATGCCGTCTTCGAGCTCGCGCGCGGCCCCGCCCAGGGCGTTGATCTCGGCGACCAGCGCGGCCAGCCGGTCGGTTTCGTGCCCACGCAGATGGGCGATACCTCGCAGGCGCGACGGTGTGGCGGCCAGCGCGGCCAGTGCGGCCAGGACGGGCGTCAGCTCGCCGGCGGCGCCGAGATCGGCGTCGAGGCCGCGGATCTCGCCGCTGCCGCTGATCCGAAGCCCGTCGTCGAGGTGATCCACCGACGCGCCCATGGCCGTGAGCAGCTCGGGCAGGTCTGCGCCGGGTTGATGCGTCTGCTCGGGCCAGTGCCGCACAGTCACGTCGCCGCCGGTCACCATCGCCGCAGCGAGAAAGGGCGCGGCGTTGGACAGGTCGGGCTCGATCGTGGCGTCCAGCGCCTTGACGGCGCCGGGGGAGACCGACCACTGCTCGGGGACGCTGTCGTCCAGTTCGACCCCCCGTGCGCGCAGTGCGGCCACTGTCATGGCAATGTGCGGCGCGGAGGGCACCGGCTGGGCGCCCACATGGCGCAGGTGGACGCCTTCATCCCACTGCGGTGCTGCGAGCAGGAGCGCCGACACGAACTGTGAGGACGCGGCGGCGTCTATGTCGACGCTGCCGCCGCGGACGCGACCGGTTCCGTGGACGGTCAGCGGCAGGTAACCGCCGGCGGAGTCGAGGTCGACGCCGGCTCGGGTCAGCGCGTCGAGCAGCGTCGCCATCGGGCGCACCCGCGCAGCAGGATCACCGTCGAAGTGCACGTCGCCTCGGGCCAGCGCGGCGATCGCGGGTACGAAGCGCATCACGGTTCCGGCCAGGCCGACGTCGACGGTGGTTGCTCGCAGCGCGCCGGGCGTCACCAGCCAGCCGTCAACGTGCTCCTCGACTTCGACGCCGAGACCGCGCAGAGCCGCAGCCATCAGCAGCGTGTCCCGCGCGGCCAACGGCGCGCGCAGCAGCGAGGGACCGTCGGCAATCGCGGCCAGGATCAGCTCGCGGGCGGTATGCGACTTCGACCCGGGCAGGTCGACGCGGGCATGCACAGGTTCGCTTCGTCGCGGGGCGAGCCAAGCTTGCTGCACACTGCTCAGTTTGCCGTACCCGCCGTACCCGCCGTACCCGCCGTACCCGCCGTACCCGCCGTGCCCGCAGTACTCGCCGTACTCGCCGTACTCGCCGCCGCCGGCTGGCAGCCTCCACCAACCGGAAATCGACTGGCTGCGACGCCGCACACTGGAATGGTCAGTCGAACAGCGTGTCCTGGCCGGCGCTCGCAACGACAGTCCCGCGCGTGGACCGCAGCGGCGGCGCATCGACCGGCTCGACCGGCTCGATCAGCTCCGGACCGTTGTTGGCCACGTTTCCCACGGCGGGCGAGACGACGTAGGGAGCCAGCCGAGCGGCCGGCAGTTGGTCGAGCAGTCGACGGGCCACGTCGGCGTCGTCGGTCGAGCAGTCCAACCAGGCCGCGCGCAGCGAGGTCGGCACGATGACCGGATTGCGATCGTGAATGACGCCCAGGACGTCGCTGGCCTGCTGCGTGATGATCGTGCACGTCCACAGCCAGCGCAGCGGGTCGTCGTCGGCGCGATCGGGATCGCGCCACAGCTCGTACAGCCCGGCCATTGCCAGCAGGTCGCCGTCGGGAGAGTGCAGAAAGTAGGGCGTCTTGCCCTCGTCGGTCTTGCGCCACTCGTAGTAGCCCAGTGCCGGGATGAGGCAGCGCCTGCGCCCGGCAGCCGACTTGAACGCGGGCTTGTCGGTGACGGTCTCGATCCGAGCGTTGATCATCCGAGCGCCGCCCTTGGCGTCTCGCGACCAGCTGGGCACCAGACCCCAGCGCGCGGTTCGCAGCTGGCGTACCGGGCCGTCGCCGGCCTCGTCGCGGTGGGGTTGCCGCTCGACCACCATGCGGACGGGATCGGTGGGAGCGACGTTCCAGGACGGCGGCAACTCGGCGCCCACGACGGTGTCGAGGTTGAACTCGTCGTAGAGGTTGTCCGTCGAAGCCACGCTGACGTAGCGCCCGCACATGAATCCAGTCTGCCAGCGCCGCAGTCTGCCAGCGGCGCAGCCTGCCAGCGCCGCACGGTCGCGCACCTGCGGCAAGATCTGCAGGCATGCGGCTTGAACTGGACACCCCAACCGGAACGGCCTGGGTGGACCTCGAGATGCCCCATGCCGATCTTCCCTACGCCGATCTTTCCGACGCCGACCTTCCTGACGGTGCAGCAAACGCAATGCCTGAATACGGAGCTGCCGTTCCTGACGCCGACCTGCGCGGCGTCGACGGCGCGCGGTCTGCGCGGGCGCTGCTGCTACTCGGTCACGGCGCGGGTGGATCGGTCGACGCGCCGGACTTGATCGCCGTGCGCGACGCCGCGCTGGCCCTGGGCATCGCCGTCGCGCGGATCACCCAGCCCTACCGCGTGCTCGGCCGGCGCGCGCCAGCAGCGGCAGACCGGCTCGACGAAGCTTGGACCGCCGTCACCGCCCAGCTAGCAGTGCGGGCGGATTTCACCGATGTGCCCGTCGTCCACGCCGGGCGTTCCAGCGGCGCCCGAGTGGCCTGCCGGTGCGCCGCCGCGACCGGCGCAGCCGCGGTGATCGCGCTGGCGTTTCCCGTCCATCCGCCGGGACGTCCCGAGAAAAGTCGTAGCGACGAGCTTCGCGCAGTTGCGTGCCCGCTGTTGGTGGTCCAGGGCCGTAGTGACGCGTTCGGCCAGCCGGACGCGGCCATGTTCGATCGGCCTGACCGGGAGCTCGCAGCGGTGGACGGGACACACTCGCTGAGCCGGGATCCGAGCGCGGTGGCACGAGCCGTGACCGGCTTCCTGGGGCGCTGGGTGCCCGGCTCCCAGTAGCACTCAGTCAGGATCGATTGGTCGGCAGCAATCGGGGTAGCACTCAGTCGGTGGCGATCGCTGCGACCTTCGCTCCGGTCAGGCGGATGAGCTCGGCGGGTGCGACTTCGAGCTGCAACCCGCGTCTACCTGCGGAACAGTAGATGGTGGCGTGGTCCAGTGCCGACGCGTCGACGGTGACGGGCAGAGCGCTGCGCTGACCCAGCGGTGAAATGCCACCGAGCACGTAGCCGGTGGCCCGTTGGGCGGCGCCGGCGTCGGCCAGTGCGGCCTTCTTGGCGCCGGCGGCGCGCGCCAGCGCCTTCAGATCCAGATGACCGGACACCGGAACGACCGCGCAGTGCAGCGACCCGTCCACTGAGGCGATGAGGGTCTTGAACAGGCGCCGCGGATCGACGCTCAACGCTGCTGCGGCCTCGGCGCCGAAATTGTCGACGTCGTGGTGGTGCTCGTAGGAATGCACGCGGAACGGCACCTTGGCCTTGGTCAGCACCACCGTTGCCGGAGTACCTCCTGCCATGCGCAGATCCTAGAAGGCCGCGGTTGTGTTCGACAGACAGCGCATGTGCGCGCCACTGTTGACCCGACCTTCACAGAACCGCCCAGGACAGAACCGGCCCGCTCTACAGCTGCCTCGTCGGCTCGCTGACCGGCTGGACACTGCACCAGACGCGAAGTGACGCTCGGGCAGCGCGAGAGCCGGGAATCGGAGCGGCCGAAGCGCTGTTCAGCTTGGTGATCCCGACGCCGTCGAAGCCGGGCGGGTGCACGTGGAAGGACCCAACGATGCCGTCAGCACAGCTGCACGCACGCAGCACGACACCGCTCAGCACGACACTGCTCAGCGAGACATCGCTCGACAAGACATCGCTCGACAAGACATCGCTCAGTAAGCCACCGCTGCACTGGACACCGCTGGACGCGCGCGCAGCAGTCGCAGTCAGCGCGCTCACGCATGCGAAGGCTCCGCGCGATTTCGGTGCTCCAGCTGCCGACGCCGTATCCTGCCTCGTGTACCCGGTTGACCCAGCCGTCGAGGAAAGGACGTCAGTGACAGAGGAATCGGTCGAGGACCGCCGCATCCGCTTCGAGCGTGACGCGCTGCCCTACCTCGACCAGCTCTACGCGGCCGGGATGCGGATGACGCGTAATCCCGCCGACGCCGAGGACCTCGTCCAGGAGACGTTCGTGAAGGCGTTCGCCGCCTTCCACCAGTTCACCGAGGGCACCAACCTCAAGGCCTGGCTCTACCGCATCCTGACCAACACGTTCATCAACATGTACCGCAAGAAGCAACGCCAGCCGCAGCAGTACAACAGCGATCAGGTGGAGGACTGGCAGCTGGCTCAAGCCGAGTCGCACCAGTCCACCGGACTGCGCTCGGCCGAAATGGAAGCGCTGGACCACCTGCCCAACTCCGACATCAAGGAGGCGCTGCAGGAGCTTCCCGAGGACTTCCGCCTGGCCGTCTACCTTGCTGACGTCGAAGGTTTCGCTTACAAGGAGATCGCCGAGATCATGGGTACCCCGATCGGAACGGTGATGTCGCGTCTGCACCGAGGCCGCCGGGCCCTTCAGGAGCGCCTCGCCCACTACGCCGTCAACCGCGATGCGTCGACGCGCGGATTCACCACCGCACCCACTGCATCCACAGCGCAGGAGGTGTCCCGGTGACCAACCTGGACTCACCCGGTGGCATCGACTGTGATGCTGTGCTGCGCGACGTATACCTGTACCTCGACGACGAGACCGACTCCGTTCTGCAGACGAAGGTGAAGGCGCATCTGCACGACTGCGCGCCCTGCCTTCGCCACTACGGACTGGAACAGGACGTGAAATCCCTGATCGCGCGCACCTGCGGTGGCGATCGAGCGCCGGCATCGCTGCACGAGCGCATCCGGGTCCGGTTGACGCAGGTGTCGTTGGAGATCGGCCATCTGGAATACCGCGCCGAATAGTTCCCAGCAGTGATCGAGTCGCTTCTGGTTGCCGACGTCGGAGTCATCGCCACTCGCGTGATCGACGGCTGTCGCCGGCTGGGGATGAAGTCGACCGCAGTTGGGCTGAGTCAGATGCCTGCACATGCTGTCGACGGCCGGGGTCAGCCCGTCGGAGCCGCCCATAGATCGGCCGACGACGTCGTTCTGCTGGCCGATCTGGCCGAGCTCTACGACGGCGCTCTGGTCGCCGGAGCGGCAGCAGCGGCCGGAGTGAGCGGTGTCCATCCGGGTCGTGGACCGCTACGCACCTCGACCGTCTGGGCGAAGCACCTGCGCGAGTTGCATCTCGTTCCCGTCATCAGCGGCGGCTCAGGATTCGGCCGCCCCAAGACTTTCGCTCCCGGCACTGTAGAGATCACCTACCTTGCCGACGCGACCGGCTGCGTCGAGCTGGGCACCGTGGAGCGCGAGCAGGGCGTACTGCGTTCACCGGCCCGGTCGGATTGCGAACGGGCGCGTCAGTTGGCGCGCGCGGTAGTAGCCGAACACGAGCTGCGTGGCCTGGTCACCGTCGCGGTCTCTGACGACGCAGTGATCGGGGTGGACGGCGGCCTGCCCAGCGGACAGGCGGCAATCGAACTCAGTGCTGGCATCGATCTGCTGAGAGTTCAGCTGGCGCAAGCTGCCGGCGATCCGCTGCCCGCAATCCCGGCGGCGCCGCGAGGTGTGGCGCTCACTCGAGGACAGCTCGACGTCCTGGGCGACGTGCGCGTGCTAGAGGCAGTGCAGCGCGAGCGCAAGGACTGGCGCCTGGACGTGACCGCGCTGCACGCCCGAGGTCACGAGGGTTTCGTCTGGGCTACCGCTGTGGGTGACGACGACGACGGGGCTCGACGTGCATTGGCCGCCTACCTCGACCTGGTGCCCGGGGCGTCCACGCCCAGGTAGCACTCAACGAACCGCCCCCTGCCGGCACATTGCACCTACTGAGCGACTACACCTGCCGCCAGACTGCACGTGACGTCCGACTACACCTGCTGCCAGACCGCGCTGCCGCCCGACTGCGCTGACGACGAACTGCCTGCGTGATCATCCCCGCGTGCGGACGAGCACCGTTGCGTGGCAGGCTCGCAACACCATGTCTGCCCTGTCCACGCTGCTGCGTCACCGCACCGATCTGGGCAGGGATGCGACCGATCACCTGCAGCGGCTGGTGTCGCAGTGGCAGCTGCTCAGCGATCTCTCCTTCGCCGATCTCCTGTTGTGGGTGCGAACAGACGCCGGGTTCGTCTGCGTCGCCCAGTGCCGACCCACCACCGGCCCGACGGCCTATCTGGCAGACCGGGTCGGCGAACGCCTCGGCGGCGAGTCAGCTTCAGCACTGCACACCGCGCTCACCGAGCGGCGGATCTTTCGCGTCTCGGATCCGGACTGGAGCAACGGCGTGCCGGTGCGTCAGGAAGCAATCCCCGTCGTGTACGGCGACGAGGTGGTCGCAGTGCTGGCCCGCGACGCCAACATCCACGCCGTCCGCGGCCCCAGCCAGCTGGAACTGGCCTACCTGCAATCGGCCGCCGACCTCGCCGCGATGGTCGCCGACGGCACGTTTCCTCCGCAGGTAGCGCCGACCGACGACGCAGTGTTTCCGCGCGCCGGCGACGGACTGCTCCGCCTGGATCCGGTCACACGCGTGCTGTACGCCAGCCCGAACGCGCTGTCGGCGCTGCGCCGGATGGGTATCGCCGGGGACGTGGTGGGCTCGTTGTTCGGCGATCTACTCACCACCGCCGGCGCTGACGGCCTGGACACCGCCGAGCTGGCCGCGAGCGTGCGAGAGGCCGCGGTGGGCGCGGTGTCGGGCAGCCACGAGGTGCAGGCCGGATCAGCGGTCGTCCAGTTCCGGTCGCTGCCGCTGACGCCGCGCGGTGAGCGTCTGGGTGCGCTGGTGCTGCTCCAGGACGTGACCGAGTTGCGCCGTCGCGACCGCCAGATCATGACCAAGGATGCGACGATCCGTGAGATCCATCACCGCGTGAAGAACAACCTGCAGACGGTCGCTGCGCTACTGCGTCTGCAGGCGCGCCGAGTTGCCGCACCGCAGGCGCGCAGCGCGCTGGAGGAGGCGATGCGCCGGGTCAGTGCCATCGCGTTGGTGCATGAAACGCTGTCCACCGCAGGGCAGGACGCCGTGGACTTCGACTCGGTTCTGGACCGGCTGCTGGAGATTCTCGACGACGTCACCGGCACGGGCGGTCGTATCGTGCTGCGCCGAGTCGGCTCGTTCGGGCCGATCCAGGCCGACCTGGCCACCTCGTTAGTGATGGTGCTGGCCGAGCTGGTCCAGAACGCCGTCGAGCACGGCTTCGGCACGCCCGGGTCGGATGAGGAGCGCAGCGGCACGGTGGAGATCCGCGCTGAGCGCACCCGAACGGGTCTGACCGTCAGCGTGGTCGACGACGGCGTTGGCCTACCCGCAGGTTTCGACCCCAACCGGAGCGATCGGCTCGGGCTGCAGATCGTGCGCACACTCGCGTCCGCCGATTTGCACAGTGACGTTCAATGGACCAGCAACGGTGATGCCGGTGGTGCTGTTGCCAGGCTGGCCATCGACGTGGACCGCTTCGCCGCGCCCTGACGGTCCAAGCTATCCAAATCAGCCGCGCGCGGAGGAGTCAGTGTGCGATCCGCGCGTCCAGGAGGCGCAGTTCAGGCGAGTCGGGCCCGGGCGCGAGCGTTACGGCGCTTGAGAGCGCGGCGCTCGTCCTCACTCAGACCGCCCCATACGCCGGCATCTTGACCGGACTCCAGTGCCCAAGCCAAGCATTCCTGCGTAACGGGGCAGCGTCGGCAGACTGCCTTGGCCTGCTCGATTTGAAGTAGCGCCGGGCCGGTGTTCCCAATCGGGAAGAACAGCTCGGGATCTTCGTCACGGCAGATCGCGCGGTGACGCCAGTCCATGGGCGTTGCTCCAAATCTTGTGCTAAGTGGTGCCAGTGGTCGGTCGGCTTGTGAATTGTTTCACGAGCAGGCGCAATCCGCAAGGGTTTCGCTGTGGTGCAGCAACCGTGCCGCTGGGTGATCCTCAAGACTGCAGCATGCAGGTGCGGCGCTGCAAGGCTTTTCAGTCGATGGACACGGGGTCTATGCCAGTGCGGGTGGAACGGTTCAGCACAGAACGGACAGCGCCCGCGGTACTGCCTCGAGATGCAAGCGCCTGCGTCTGCCCAGGTAGTCGCCGTCGAGTTCGAAGGGCAACGCACGCTCGGCGTCCAACGACAGCGCGGACACGTCGTGCTCGACGACGACTCCGCGCCCGGACGGTATCGGTCTCGTGGCAAGAATCTCGCCGAGTCCACGCACCATCGAGGCCGGCCCGATACGTGTGCGCCCATACACGCCCAGGCCGTTGTCCAGCGTCGTCAGCGGGTTGAGGGTCACCGGATGACTGCCGAGGTAGGTCCATGGATTGGTGTTGCTGACGATGACGAAGTGCAGCCCGGCAACGCGGCTGCCGTCAGCGCGGCTCATCGTGATCGGAGCGGATTCGGTCAGCACCCGGGCGTACTGACGCAGCGCTGTTCGTACGTAGAGCGCGTGGCTGGCGGGTCGGCCGCGGCTGCGTGCACGCTCCACCTGTGCGGTGACTGCAGCGTCGAAGCCCAGTCCGGCCGAGAAGAGAAACCATCGACCGTCGACCCGCCCGACGGTGATAGCACGCGAGGTGCCTGCGATCAGCCGCTCGATCAGAACCGCAACGGCGGCCATCGGGTCGAGGGGCAGCCCGAGTGCGCGGGCGAACACATTGGTCGACCCCGCCGACACCACGCCCAGGAGGGCAATGCCGGGACGGTCACCGTCGCCGAGAAGTCCGTTGGCAACCTCGTTGACCGTGCCGTCTCCACCCATGGCGACGACGGCGTCGGCGCCACTGGCTACCGCACGCCGGGCCAGTTCCACCGCGTGTCCGCGAGCGGCGGTCTCCACCATCTCGACCGAGATTCGGGCGGCCAGTGCGTCGACGACGCCGTGGCGCAGGGCCGACGACGTGGACGTGGAGCGCGGATTGGCAACGACCACGACGCGCACGGATCCGAACACTACCCAGGGCGGTAACGTCGACTGCTGTGAAGTCGACTGCGGTGAAACGGGCCGACGCGATTGCAGGCGAGATCCGGTTGGCCGCAGTGGTCGTGCTGATTCAGGCCGCGGGGCTGCTTGCAGGTGCCCTGTTCATAGGGGTGCAGACGGCGCTGGGCCGTGCTGACGACGTCGGTCGGGCGCTGAGTGACGCCGGCTTCGCCCTCGGTGGCGCGGTGTTGTTGGCGGTACTCGCACGGGCCATCGCTCGGCTTGCGGCCGCGGCCCGCACGCCGTTGGTAGTGCTGGAAGTGCTGGCCCTGCCGGTCGGCTACTCACTGGCCTTTCCTTCCGGTCGCCCGGGGTGGGGCGCGGTCGTCCTGGTCAGCGCGCTGGCAGTGCTCGGTCTGCTCCTGACGCCCGCCGCGCGCGCCCAGTTGCAACGTTGACCCTCGCAACAATGCTTGGGCTCAGGACAAACTGACTGCGGCCACCTCACCCGGCGGCGGGATTGGTGATGTTCCAGCGCACGATCACCGGGCGATGGTGCTCGGCACCCAGCAGGCACGGCGCCGCGGTGCCCAACGCGAACATTCCGCCGGAGCGGGCGGGTAGGCCGAGCCACCGGGCGCCGATCACCCGGTTGATGTGGCCGTGCCCGAACAGCAGCACCGGTCCGATCGACACCATGTCGACGGCTCGGGCGATCACCCGGTCGGCGCGCGCGCTCACCTGGGCCGCGGTCTCGCCGCCGGGGACGCGGTCGTCCCAGATCGTCCACTGCCGGTCGTGCTGGCGGATCTGTGGCGTGGTCAGGCCTTCGTAGTCGCCGTAGTCCCATTCGGCCAGGTCGTCATCGATCGCGTCGATCCGGACGCCGGCCAGTTCGGCGGTGCGCTGTGAACGATGCCGCGGACTGCACAGCACCAACGCCGGAGTCATCGTCGCCAGCAGGGGCCGTAGCGCCAGGGCTTGCTCCACGCCGTGCTCGGTGAGATCGAGGTCAGTGCGCCCGGTGTGCTGGCCCGACTTGCTCCACTCGGTCTCGCCGTGGCGGATCAGCCAAATCTCGGCAGAGTCGGTGAGCGCCCCGGGCGGTGAAGGCGGGACAGAACCGGGAGCCAGCTCGGTGGTCGCGCCGGCTCCCGGTCCCGAGGTCGTCACGGATGCGACCTGCGAGGTTTTGTCACGCGGCCTTCTTGGTCTCCCAGAAGATCGTGTCGATCTGGGCGATGTAGTCGAGCACCTTCTGCCCCTCGGCCGGATCGACCGAGCCCTTGCCGCCGGCCGCTCCAGCAGCCTTCGTCGCCTCGTTGAACAGCTGGTGCAGCTGCGGGTACTTCTCGAAGTGCGGCGGCTTGAAGTAATCGGTCCACAGCACCCACAGGTGGTGCTTGACCAGTTCGGCGCGCTGTTCTTTGATGATCAGCGCGCGGGTGCGGAACACCGGGTCTTGGTTGCCCTGATACTTCTCCATGATGGCCTTGACCGACTCGGCCTCGATGCGGGCCTGAGCGGGGTCGTACACACCGCAGGGCAGGTCGCAGTGAGCGGAGACGGTGGAAAGCCGGAAGCGCAGTCGCATGGGGAAACGCCCTTCTCTGAGACATCGCCTCGGGTCGCAAGAGGCGCGAGGCACGGATGAAACGGATCGACTGGTGTCCGGTCGCTGCACCGCTTGGCGAGCGGCGTCGGCACCTGCCGTGGACCCTACTACCGGCTCGGATGCGAGCCGCAGGTGCACCGGTCGTGGCTCGGTAGTCATGGCCAGGGACGATGGGCGGGTGCGACGCTGGCGGCTGGTTCGCGTACACGGTCCGTCCATGGTGCCCACGTTGCATCCCGGCGACGTCCTGTTGATCCGACGGCTCGCCGTGGGCCGCACCGGGGATCTGGCCGGGCGGATGGTGGTCGGACGCTTCCGCGACCTGCCCGCGGCCCGGGTCGTCAAACGGGCTGTCGCGCGATCCGATGACGGATGGATGCTGCGCAGCGACAACCCGTTCGCAGCCGGCGACAGCGACGTGCACGGCGTCGCTGATGTGGAGGCAGTGGTTGTGCTCCGCTGGCGGCCCGGGCTTCACTTGCCGGGCCGGATCGCGGCGGCACCGGACACTCAGGCCACGATCAACGGCGAGTAGGCACCGCCGGCGCGGTCCAGCTCGGCCCAGGCTCTCGCCAACCGGTCGACCGCCTCGCGCAGGTCCTCGTCGGGCAGGGTGTAGGGCAGCCGGAGGAGGCGTTCCATGGTGCCGTCCAGGCCGAAGCGCGAACGGGCCACGATGCGCAGCCCGCGCCGGCTGGGCTGATCACCCTTCAGCCCGTTATATGCCGTCGGGAAGAGGTGGCAGGCCATAGTGGATTCATGAGAACTGCGACCCGAGTCGTGCAGCTGTGGGTGGGGCTGGCGATCTACGCCGTTTCGATGGACCTGATGGTGCGGGCCAATCTCGGGCTGGACCCGTGGGACGTCTTCCACCAGGGCGTGTCCCGCCGCGTCGGCGTCTCGATGGGCACCGTCGTAGTGGCCGTGGGTGTGCTCGTGCTGCTGGCCTGGATTCCGCTGCGTCAGCGGCCCGGCTTCGGCACCGTATGCAACGCGGTGCTGATCGGCATCGTCTTCGACCGCGTGCTGCCGCTGATACCCGTCACCCACCGCCTCGACGCCCGCATCCCGATGCTGATCGCAGCCGTGGTGCTCTGCGCGGTGGCCACCGGCATGTACGTCAGCGTCGGGTGGGGTGCCGGTCCCCGCGACGGACTGATGACGGGACTGGCGCGGCGAACCGGGCTGTCGGTGCGAGTCACACGTACCGCGATCGAGGTGACCGTGCTGGCCTGCGGATGGCTATTGGGCGGCAGCGTCGGGATCGGAACGGTGATCTTCGCGGTGACGATCGGGCCGCTGGCCCAGCTGTTTTTGCGCCTGTTCGGCTATCAGGCAGCGTCACCCACGTCGCAGGTGCCTGTTCCAGCCGGCTATTCCGTATCAGCCGGCGACGCCGTACCAACCGGCGACGCCGTGGCGACGCAGGCAGCGGCGGGGCCGGCGACCTGACGACAGGCATTCAGTCGTCCTCGTCGTCGCGGGCAAGCCACGTTGCAAGCCGGTCGATCGCAACCTCGAAGTCGGGATTGGCGTCGACGAAGGCGCGCAGCCGGTCGGCTAGCCAGGCGAGACTGACGTCCTCCTCGCCGCGCCGTTGCTCGAGCTCCTCGATACCGCGGTCGGTGGCATACATGAGCGCAATTGTCCCCGCTCCGCGTGGCGGTCGACCGTCGGCGCCTGACGAACGGTCAGCCCAGCGCGCGCTCGACGAGGTCCTGCTGCTGTGCCAGGTGAACTCGCGCCGACCCGACGGCCGGCGAAGCCGAGGACGCACGCGACACTGACGTCAGCGCGCGGCCGTCCAAATAATCGGGCAGATTCAGCGCCAGGAACGGCCACGCACCCTGATTGCGCGGTTCCTCCTGCGTCCACACCAGCTCAGCGGCCAGGAAGCGGTTCAGCTCGGGCACAAGCTCCTCCACCGGCAACGGGTACAGCTGCTCGAGCCGGATCAGCGCGACGTCGCGCCGCTGCCCACGCGCGGCCAGCAGGTCGTAGTAGACCTTGCCGCTGCACAGCACCACCCGCTGAACCTCGTTCGGCGTCACCTCGGGATCGGCCAGCACGGGGCGGAAGTCGACCTCGGTGAAGTCGGCGATCTGGCTCACTGCGGCCTTCAGGCGCAGCAGTGACTTGGGCGTGAAGGCGATCAGCGGCCGATGGACGCCGGTCAACGCTTGCCGGCGCAGCAGATGGAAGTAGCTCGCCGGCGTGGAGCACATCGCAATCGTCAGGTTGTTCTCCGCCGCGAGCTGAAGGAACCGCTCGGGCCGCGCGGAAGAATGATCGGGCCCCTGGCCCTCGTAGCCGTGGGGGAGCAGTAGCGTCACCCCGCTGCGCTGGCCCCACTTGGCCTCACCGGAGCTGATGAATTCGTCGATGATCGTCTGCGCGCCGCCGGTGAAATCGCCGAACTGCGCCTCCCAGCACACCAATGCGCCCCGGTTGGCCACCGAATATCCATACTCGAAGCCGACTGCGGCGAACTCGCTGAGCAGGGAGTCATAGACGTGGAAGGGCGCCTGAGTCGGCGACAGGTTGCGTAGCGGCGTGTACTCCTCGCCGGTAACGCGGTCCACCAGCACGCTGTGGCGTTGACTGAAGGTCCCCCGGCGGGTGTCCTGGCCGGCCAGGCGCACGGGATGGCCTTCCAGCATGAGCGAACCGAAGGCAAACAGTTCACCGGTAGCCCAGTCGACGTCGCCGCCGGTGGCCATCGCCACCCGCTTGTCCATCTGCGGCTTGAGGCGGGGATGCACCGTGAAATTTGCCGGCAGGGCGGCGTAGGTGTCGGCGATCTGCTTCAAAACGCCCGGCGAGACCGCGGTGGCCGTGCGCAGCGACGACGCGCTCTCGCCCATCACAGGCTCGGGCTTGGAACGTCCGCTGGCACCGCGGGTCTCGTTGAAGACCTTCTCCAGCTGGGCGTGGAAGTCGCGCAGCGCCTCTTCGGCCTCGTCCAGAGTGATGTCGCCGCGACCGACGAGCGCCTCGGTGTAGAGCTTGCGAATGCTGCGCTTGCCGTCGATGATGTCGTACATCAGCGGCTGGGTGAACGAGGGATTATCAGCCTCGTTGTGCCCACGGCGGCGGTAGCACACCATGTCGACCACGACGTCCTTGCGGAACTGACGGCGGAACTGCACTGCCAGCGCGGCCACCCGGACGCACGCTTCGGGGTCGTCACCGTTGACGTGGAATACCGGTGCGTTGATCATCCGGGCGACGTCGGTGCTGTACAGCGAGGACCGCGCCGCTGTCGGCGAGGTGGTGAAGCCGACCTGGTTGTTGACGATCAGGTGCACGGTGCCGCCGGTGCGGTAACCGCGCAGCTGCGACAGATTCAGGGTCTCGGCCACCACGCCCTGCCCGGCGAATGCCGCGTCGCCGTGAACGAGGACGGGCAGAACGGTGAAGCCCTGATCGCCCTTGTCCAGCACGTCCTGCTTGGCGCGCACGAGGCCCTCCAGCACCGGATCGACGGCTTCCAGATGCGACGGGTTCGCAGCCAGGGACACGTCGATGGTCTTGCCGTCGGGAGCGGTGAAGCAGCCTCGCGAACCCAGGTGGTA
This sequence comes from uncultured Jatrophihabitantaceae bacterium, assembly GCA_964236495.1. GTDB lineage: Bacteria > Actinomycetota > Actinomycetes > Mycobacteriales > Jatrophihabitantaceae > CAXSBR01. The sequence continues at coordinate 128,124 of CAXSBR010000004.1, read as the reverse complement.
CTTGACGTCACCCGAGCCCTGGGCAGTGCTCGGATCGATGTTGCCCTCGAACTCGTCGAAGATCGTGGCGAGCGGTTTGCCGACGATGTTGGACAGCACGTTGAGCCGGCCGCGGTGCGCCATGCCCACGACGACCTCGTCCAGTTCCTGCTCGGTGGCCGTACGCAGGATCGCGTCCAGTACGGCGATCATGGTCTCGCTGCCCTCGAGGCTGAACCGCTTCTGCCCGACGTACTTGGTCTGCAGGAACGTCTCGAACGCCTCGGCTACGTTGAGCCGGCTCAGGATGTGCTTCTGCTCCTCCTTGGGCGGCGGATTGTGCTTGACCTCCACCCGCTGCTGCAGCCACTGGCGCTGCGCCGGATCGGTGATGTGCATGTATTCCACGCCGACCCGCCGGCAGTACGCGTCGCGCAGCACGCCCAGGATGTCGCGCAACTTCATCAACTTCTCGCCGGCGAACCCGCCCACGGCAAACTCGCGCTCCAGGTCCCACAGGGTGAGCCCGTGCCGGGTGATGTCGAGGTCGGGATGCGTGCGGATCTTGAATTCCAGCGGATCGGTGTCGGCTATCAGGTGGCCGTTGGTGCGGTAGGCGTTGATCAGTTCGATGACGCGGGCGGCCTTGTCGATCTGCCCCTCGTGGCTGAATTCCCGGTCGGTCAGCCAGCGCACCGGCTCGTAGGGGATGTGCAGAGAGGTGAACACCTCGTCGTAGAAGCCGTCCTCACCCAGCAGCAGCTGATGGACCCGGCGGAGGAACTCACCGCTCTGCGCGCCCTGGATGATGCGGTGGTCGTAGGTGGACGTCAACGTCATGATCTTGCCGATGGCCGCCTCGACCAGAGCCTCCTCGCTTGCGCCGGAGAACTCGGCCGGATACTCCATCGCGCCGACGCCGACGATCGTGCCCTGGCCCGACATCAGCCGCGGCACGGAGTGATTGGTGCCGATGGTGCCAGGGTTGGTGAGGCTCAAGGTGGTGCCGGCGAAGTCGTCGGCGCCCAGCTTGCCGGCGCGCGCCTTGCGAATCAGCTCCTCGTAGGCAGTCCAAAACTGAGCGAACGTCATGCCGTCGGCGCCCTTGATGGCCACCACGACCAGCGATCGCGAGCCGTCCTTGCCCGGCAGATCGATGGCCAGGCCGAGGTTGACGTGCTTTGGCTGAATGAGTGCGGGCTTGCTGTTGACCTCGGCGAAGTGCGCGTTCATCGCCGGAATCTGCGTCGCGGCTTTGACGACCGCGTAGCCGATCAGGTGCGTGAAGCTGACCTTCCCGCCACGTGATCGGCGCAGATGGTTGTTGATCACCACCCGGTTGTCGATCAACAGCTTGGCCGGAACCGCGCGCACGCTGGTGGCGGTGGGTAGCCCGAGAGAGGCTTCCATGTTGATCACGACGCGGGCGGCGGCGCCGCGCAGCATGATCGACTGCTCGTCGTCGGCGGCCGGGGTCTTGGCAGGTGTCGTCGATGGAGCCGGGCGGGCTACGGGTGGCGCCGTGGATGCAGTGGGTGCAGTGGCTGAGGGAACGCGGGCGGGCGTGGCTGCTGGCGACGAGCCGTTCGCGGAGAGTGGCGCAGAGACAGGCGGAGCCTTGGCGGCCGGCGTCGGCATTGCGACCGGTTCGGGCAAGGCTGGACTCGGTGCTGCGGGCTGCGCAGGCTCGGTGTCACGCCCGCTGCCGGCTCGGGTGGCCTGGATCGACTCTGCAGCACCCGCGGGCGTTTCGGTAGCCGACTGCTTGGCCTTGACGCCGGGGCCGCCGTAGTCGGCGAAGAAATCGTGCCAGGCCGGATCGACACTGGCTGGATCACGCTGGTAGAGCTCGAACATGTCCTCCACGAGCCACTGGTTCGCCCCGAAGTCTGTCGCGGTCGCGGTGTCCGGCGTGGTCTGGTCCGTGGTCGACACGATGAAAAGTCGCCTCTTGAGGTGGTGGGCAGATGCCGTCACCGAGGCTAGGAGCACGCGGTCGGTGCAGCGCTTGAGCAGAGCCTACGCCCAGGCCCCCCGCGCAACCGCGGTTCACGCGCGATGTCGCCGATGTCGCCGCGCGCGATGTCGTCCGTGTCTCAGCGCCGCCGCTGAGCGCTCCATCCCGTTGCGCCGCGACATCGATCCGCGCCGGGATGGTCCTGCACTAGTGCGATTCGCGCACCACCTGCGAGCCGCTCGAGCCCTGCAAGAAGTCCAGGTCGGCGCCGGTGTTGGCCTGCCCGACGGTCTGCACATAGAGGCGTTCCCAGCCTCGCTCGGGCTTCGCGTACGCCTCGACGGTGGCGGGAGCGGGCATTCGTAGCGCCAACTCCGTGGCTGGAACGTCGAGCTCGAGACGCCGGGCGGGAACGTCGAGCACGATGATGTCGCCGGTACGCACCAGCCCGAGCGGTCCACCGGCGGCCGCTTCGGGGCACACGTGCAGTACGACGGTGCCGTAGGCGGTTCCGCTCATCCGTCCGTCACAGATGCGGACCATGTCGCGAACACCCTGCCGCAGGAGCTTCGCCGGCAGCGGCATGTTCGCGACCTCCGGCATGCCGGGGTAACCCTTGGGGCCACAGCCGCGCAGAACCAGTACCGAGTCGGCGTCGACGTCGAGGTCGGGGTCGTCGATGCGGGCGTGCAAATCCTCGATCGAGTCGAACACCAGCGCTCGGCCGCGGTGGCGAAGAAGGTGCTCTGATGCCGCGGCGGGCTTGATGACGGCACCGTCGGGTGCGAGATTGCCGTACAGAACGGCGATGCCGGCCCGGGGCTGCAGCGGCTCGGCTCGGGAACGGATGACGGTGGAGTCCCAGATCTGAGCCGAGGACAGGTAGTCGACCAACGGCTTGCCGGTGACGGTGAGCGCCGTTGGATCGAGCAGGTCGACCACCTCCCGCAGCACGGCATGCAGACCACCGGCGCGAAAGAAGTCCTCCATCAGAAAGCGTCCGGCCGGTTGCAGGTCCACCAGCAGCGGTATGTCGGCGCCCACGGCGTCGAAGTCGTCCTGGCTCAACGCAATGCCCAGCCGACCGGCGATGGCAAGTAGATGAACCACGGCGTTCGTGGAGCCGCCGATCGCTGCCAATGTCACGATCGCGTTCAGAAACGATCCGCGGGTCAGCAGGCTCGACGGAGTGCGGTGTTCGGCCACCATTTCGACGGCCAGGCGACCGGTGGCGTGGGCGCTCTCGAGCAGTCGACTGTCCGGCGCCGGCGTGCCCGCCAGACCGGGCAGCACCATGCCCATAGCTTCGGCAAGCAGCCCCATAGTCGAGGCAGTGCCCATCGTGTTGCAGTGCCCGCGGCTGCGGATCATCGACGATTCGGACCTGATGAACTGCTCCTCAGACAGGGTGCCGGCCCGGACCTCCTCGGACAGGCGCCAGACGTCGGTGCCACAACCCAGGGCCTGCCCACGGAACGTTCCGGTCAGCATCGGGCCACCCGGCACCACCACCGCGGGCAGATCGACTGAGGCGGCAGCCATCAACAACGCCGGAATGGTCTTGTCGCAGCCGCCCAGCAGGACGACGCCGTCGATCGGATTGGCGCGCAGCATCTCCTCGGTCGCCATCGCGGCCATGTTGCGCCAGAGCATGGCGGTCGGGCGGACGAGAGTTTCCCCGAGCGAGACGACGGGCAGGTTGAGCGGGATGCCCCCGGCGGCATACACCCCCTGCTTGACGCTCTGGGCAACCTCGTCGAGGTGGCTGTTGCAGGGGGTGAGGTCCGAGGCGGTGTTAGCGATGGCAATGTGCGGGCGGCCGTCGAAGGCATCGGCGGGCAGGCCCCGACGCATCCAGGCACGGTGGATGTAGGCGTCCCGGCCGCTGCCGGCGTACCACTGCGCGCTGCGCTGCTCAGTCACTGGAAGTCCATCCTCGCGCCGTCACGGTGCTGTCTTCCCGAGCGTGCCAGAGCCTATCGAGCGCCGCGCGGAGATGGCGCGCGCAGTTGGCGCACAAGGGTGGCGCACAAGGGTGGCGCGCAGAGATGGCGCGCGCTGCATGCCTGAGTCGTGGATATCGACTAGCCGCTGGCGGGCCCGGGTAGCGGCCCGTCGATATCCACAACCCCGCTGCGTTGGTGGGCGCACCTGGTCCGCCTGCCCGTGAACCGTGCAATCAGGCGGTACAGACGAGTGGTGATTCGGTGCTGAGTCCGTCGCATTTAGAAGCGGCAGCAGCGTCGATCAGATACGACAGGTCGTCGCGGGTAGTGATGAGGTCGGAGACTTGATCGCTGATGCGGGCGTGCTCGCGGCGCATGATTTCGATGGTCTCGCGGGTGACTTCCTCGGATGGAGTGTCGACGCAGGGCAAGACGGCCGCGATCGTCGTGCTGTTCAATCCCGCGCTGTACAGGCGTCGCAGCAGCCGTACCCGCTCGACAGCGTCAGAGCCGTACATCCGTTGGTCACTGGTGCTGCGCTGCGGGCGTAGCAGGGCCTGCTCTTCGTAATAGCGCAGGGACCGCACACTCGTGCCGGTCTGTGCGGCCAGTTCACCGATGCGCATTGTGACTCCGCTCTCAGCCGCTGCCCCTGACGTCAGCGTCAGGTCTTAGCGTCCACGGTACCGGTACAAACAGTGCCGCAACCCGTCACGGCAGGGGAAGAATCAATGAAGATCGAAGGCTCAGTCGCACTGGTTACCGGCGCCAACCGCGGGCTCGGTCGCCACTTCACCGAACAGCTACTCGAGCGGGGCGCGGCAAAGGTATATGCCACCGCCCGCGACGCCAAGTCCATCACCACCCCAGGCGTTGAGGTCATCGCCCTGGATCTGCTGGACCAAGACACCATCGACGCAGCGGCCCGCGCCGCCGGCGATGTCACGCTGTTGGTCAACAACGCCGGCGTGTCGACGTATCAGAACCTCGTCCGCGGCGACCTGGCCGAGATCCGCCGTGAGATGGAAACCCACTTCTTCGGCACCCTCGCCGTCACCCGCGCCTTCGCCGACACCCTCGCCCGCAACGGCGGCGGCGGCATCGTCAACGTCCTGTCTGCGCTGTCGTGGTTCTCGTGGGACGGTGCCACCTCGTACGCGGCGGCTAAAGCCGCGCAGTGGAGTCTGACCAACGGCACCCGCGTCGAACTCGCAGCGCAAGGAACTCAAGTCCTCGGGGTCCACCTGGGTGCTGCCGACACCGACATGATGTCCGGATACGCTGGCCCACTTCTTGATCCCGCTGACGTCGTACGAGCAGCTCTCGACGCACTGGCAGCAGGGTCGGTCGAGGTCCTGGTCGACGACTGGAGCCGGACGGTGAAAGCCGGCCTGGCGCAGGATCCGGCCACGTTCTACGCCCAGGTCGCGGCCAGCAACTCCTGAGCTCACTGCTCGCTGCGCGCGTTCAGCTGAGCGTGGCCTTCAGCGGTCGTCGTCTTTCCGTTGACGGGTTCGGACTCGGTTTAGATTTTCTCCAGACCTGTCGCCGTCGTCTTGGTCGAAGCTGACGTTGATGTCTTCGAAACCTTTGCTCGCTTGTGCAGTCGCCTGGTCGGCGTAGGCCTGGCGGTCGCCCCGGGTGAGGCTCACATTGTCGGTGAACGGCGTGAGCAACGAGCGCGGGTGCAGTTCGTCGACGCGTACGCAATTGATCTCCACGCAGAAGACGACGACGACTGCGGTCAGGTAGAGGAAGCCCAGCAGTCCCAGGACCAGGGTGAAAACGCCGTTGGTTGCGCTGGCGTGCTTGACGATGTGGCTGACGTACACGACGCCGAAACTTTGCAGCAGCTGCCAGCCCACCGCCGCGGCGATGGCGCCGGGGGCGATGTCGCGGACGGACACGTCGCGGGCGGTGGCAATCCGGAATGCGAGCACGAATACGCCGGCGTTGACGAGTACGGCCGCCGCCAGGACCAGCACCTTGACCGCCGCGCCAAGCGATCCTGCGTTGCTGGCACCGAAGGTCGACAGCACAGTGGTTCCCAGAACGGCCAGGCCGGCTGTGCACAGCAGCAACAAGCTTCGCAGCCGAGCCTTGATCGGGTTGGGCCGTTCATTGCGGGGAACGCGCCAGGCGGTGTTCATTGCGTACTGCACGGCCTGCGCCACTCCGAGCGCGCCGTACACCGATCCGGCGATGCCGATGACCAGTCCGACCGCGCCGCCGCCGAGTTGTTTGGGATTGCCAAGGTCTTTTCCAACCACCGGGAACTGCTGCAATGCCGAACCGAGGATGCGATGCTGCAGGCTCGGATTGCCCGACAGCACGAAGCTGAGCACCGTCGACATCAGCAGCAGTAGGGGAAACAGCGAGACAAAGGCGTAGTAGGCGATCAACGCCGCCAGATAGCCCCCGGAGTCGTCGATGTACTTGTACAACACCGCCAACGGAAACCCCGCTGCCGGGTGCCGCCGTTGATATCCATCCAGTGCTGACGAGATGCCCATAGGCGCCAGCTCACCACAGCCGGTATCGGCGGCTTGCGACCGGGATCGGGCGAGCTGACACCGGCCCGCCGCGCAACGGCCTTGGTTTCGAGTCGATCCGCGTCTACCTGTCTTTCTGTCGACTCTGGACGCCACGTCGGTGCGGTGGGCTGGTAGCAGGCATCGTCCACTCGATCAGGCGGTCGCGGTGAACGCACCAAGCTCGACGCTGTTGACCGCGCGCCCGCTGTCACGACCGGGCGCACCGACAGTTGCGCCGCCGCGGCGGCGATGGCCGAGGCGGTCATGTCGATGGCGGGTTCGTCGGTCTGCCATGCGCGCACGTCGTCGACGAAGCGGCTGGCGTGGCCGTCGAACGGCGCGTACCCGGTCACCGCGCAGTGCTTCATGCCGTCTTGGTCGTCGCCCAGGCCGCCGTCGAAGTTGTCGGCGCCGTTCGGGCCGTTGACGACCGCCCCGACCGCGACGGGCTGGGCGCCGTCGCGTGACCCGCTGAGGTTGGCCACCTGGTGCTGCATGCAGTGCGGGAACGACGTGCCGATGCCGACCATGAAGCTGGCGCCCCACGCGTTCCTGCCGAACAACCAGTTGCGCTGCTCGACGGCCAGCCGGTCGAATCGTGTCGACCCGGTGACGCGGCGGTACCAGCCGGCGCTGGCGATGATGCCGAAGGTGTGCGAGTCGACGTCGAAGTCGTCGACGTTGCCCGCGGCGTGGAAGTCGTCTGTCGCGGCGGCTGCGGCTGCGCCGTCGAGCTGGCGGGCGAGGTCGTTGACCACGTGGCGTCGCGTCACCGTAAGGCTTGAAGTGCTGCCCGCGGCGGGATGGTGCCGTGTCGTGGCGTCGATGGCCCGGATGAGGTCGATGTGGGCCAGGGCGCTGACGTCGTAGAGGTTGAACGTGTCACCGGTCTCTTTCGCGAGGTAGGCCCTGGCATAGCGGGCCGACTGGGCCAGCCACTTCGTTGCGCACAGGTGCAGCCGCTGCGCGGCCAGCGCGAGTTCCGCGGTGCCCAGCTCCATATCGTCGCGCCACGTGTCTTCCGGATAGAAGTCATTGGGCAGCGCCGACGTCAGCGGCGTCGGTGGCGACGCGGTGTCGGCCAGCCCGATGATCGCCGCTGCGTCGGCGTAATCGGTTCGCGCGCGGGACGGGTTCGACGTGGCGTCATTCTGGGCGGCCAGGGCGAACGCTGCGGCTACCCGGCCGGCCAGGTTCGGGCTGATCGGGCGGCCCGGCGCGGACGCTTGGAACACCGGCCGGTGCGCCGCGGCGAACCTGTCCGTAGCGAGCGCGTTGCCGTCGTCGGCCTGCGGCAGGCGCCACAGATCATGATCGCCGAGGATCTTCCCGTCGGACGTGCCGTTGCCGATGCCGACCTGTAGGTACAGCGTTCTGGTCGAGGGGTTCCACATCTTCGACATCCAGTCGATGCCGAACCGGGCTTCGCGCGGCAGCGACGACGGAGACCGCCGGCCCAGGTCGCGCTGTGCCGACTCGAGAATCACGTCGGCGTAGGCGGCTGTGTGGGTGAACTTGAGGTAGTCCCCGGCGTCGAACCAGCCCCCGGACACGTCGACGGGACCGCCCATCCTGGTCAGCTTGCCGGTGATCTCGTCGTCGGCATTGAAACGCGGGGTTCCGTACACCGAGGCACGGGCGTCGTGCAGGTGTGCGGGTTTGCGTCCCAGCGTGCCGGGGACGACCTTGCTGCCATCGCGCTGCACCTGGTCGAACTGCACGCCGTACCCGAGCACAGTGCGGTAGATCGACGTTGCCGACGTGACCATGACGCGGGCGCGCACCACCGGGTCGGTGTCGACCTGCAGCTGATAGATGCCTGCAGTGCCTTCGAAGAACGAGATCGGGTAGACGTGACGGTACGTCGCGTTCCAGGACCCGCGGTCGGAGGTCGCCGCAACCGAACCCGACTGCACCACGCGCCCCGCGTGCGTCAATGTCCACCGATCGCCGCCCGCTGCCACTGAGGTCATCAGGATCGCCTGCTTGGCCTCGGTTGTGCCGTAGCCCGACTGATCGACGCGTAACTGTGCCGGCGCGTGCGTCGCCTGCGCCTGGCGCACTGTCGACTGCGTCAGCAGCACCGACAGGCTGACGAGAACGGGGAGGAGTTTGCCGGACATGCGTTTCTCCATCCACGTTGATTGGTGGTGCCGCCTGGCACGTACACGCACGACGGTCGGCGCCGACTTGATGACGCCGGTGAACGCTGTCGGCGTCGTAGCTGCCGCGAGTAGCGCAGCTGCCGCGGTCAACAATTCGGTACCGCCGGGAATCAGTGTGCAACCGCATCGCGCTGCTCCCCACATCGCCGAGCCGGGCACGGTCGCGCTCGACCGCGACGTCTGCCCCTTGCTCGCCGGGAGGTGTGGGGACCCTGAGGGCGCGGATGTCGGTGTCGAATAAAAACCTAGCCACCGAGTTCGACACCGGCGGCGCAGCGGGATCTCGCCGTCTCACTCGCGAGAAAGCCTGGCGGGACCTGGCGGCGCGGCTAGTGGGCTTGGGCGATGAGGACGGTGACGGCGAGCAGGTTGAACGCGGCGTGCACGATCATGCCGGGTACGAGCCGGTCGGTGAGCCGGTTGAGGTAGCAGTTGACGATGCCCAAGCAGGCCACGGACGCGGCCAGGGTGACAGCGCCCAGAACGGTGCGGACCTCGTACACGTGGAAGACGGCGAAGAGGGTGGTGGACAGCGCCGCGGCGGGCCAGAACGGGTAGCGGCGCATGAACGCTCGCAGTAAGACGCCCCGGAACAGCAGTTCTTCGGCGATCGGCGCCCACACCACCACTACCGCCACCAGCAGGACAATTCCGGCCGGGCTGACGTGCTGGAGGTGCAGGTTCTGGGCTTGCCGGCCGGCGCGGCCGTGGCTGAGGCTGTTGGCGACACCGACCACGGCGGTCCGTAGGGCGAAGGTGGCAGCGATTCCCACCCCGGCGTAGCCCAGGTCGCCCCAACGGGGCCGGTACAGCCCGAAGGTGACAGCCCAGCCGCCATGGCGGGCCGCGACCGGGCCGGCGGCCCTCCACACTGCCACCGCCAGCAGTCCGTCGAGAGCGAGATTGACTGCCACGGCGAACACCAACCGAGCCGCATACCCACTCGGCTCCAGCGTCGCCGCGACTGTGGAGGCGATCACGATCAGCGCGGTCAGCACCGCAAGCGGCACCACGACCGGCCGCCACCCCCACCGCGCGGGTACCTCAGTCCGCAGCCGGGCGACCGCGAGGTCCAGCGCCGGCGCCCGTGGACCGGCGGCTGACGGCGGCCCGACGTGGCCGGTCCACTGGTAGCCATCCCACCACCGCAGACCCGCCATCCCACTCGGATCGGCATACCAGCCTGGAGCCGGCAAACCACCATTCATTCAGCGAGTATCCGCAACCACACCGGCCACCCGCCGCCGGTGGCGGCAGCGGTGTGGCGTGCCCGCGTCGCCTGTTCACTCCCGGCGGTTCCCCTTTACCGAGGCGAGGTTGGAGGACCGGCGACGTCGCAGTCCAGGCGCGACCCTTTGCCAAGACATCGACGTGTTACGGCGGGTTCGCTCACTTCGGTCGGGTTGCTGTCGATGAGTGCGTCATGACAACGGCGGTGTACGTGTTTTCGTCGACGATGACCGCTAAGACTGTCCGTTGTTCGGTGGCATGCCCTAGCTGCGGCGCCCGCTCGCAATTGCTGACCCGCCACTCCACCGACATCGACGATGGCGATGCGGCCGTGGCTATTGTGCAATTTCGGTGCGTCAACCAGATGGCCCGCACCCACCGCACCCCGACCGACGCCCAGCTGCACACCCTGGTCAGCCAACCGGGCCTGAGTCGGACGGCGAGGCGAACTCGCACTGGACGCGGATCGGCACAGCCTGTGCAGGCGTGAAGTGTGACGGTGAATTGCCTGGCTGGGTCGTGACTGGCGTCACCGTTGTCCGAGCCGCCCGAAGTTCTCTGCTAGCGGCGAAAGGTGCCCGTGCGGCTGCCAACCGCTGACCAGGTGAGGTCAGCGGTCGGCAACTCCTTCGGCATCCAGGGCTACCTGTCTTAGCTGAGGTTTCCGCCGGCGAAGGCCCACCACGGCGCGACATACGTGCCGGGCACGGAGATGTCGGGGTAGGTGCGGATGACTCGGCCGCGCCTGCCCAGCAAGGACAGGTGCAGGGTCAGCTCGTCGAGGACCACCGCGGATCGTTCCACCCGCTCGTTGGGCCCGCACGGCAGGTCGACTTGGTCCGGCCCGTTCGCGTTGGGGGAATGTGCGATGAACTTCTGGGCCGGGAGCCGTGCCCATCCGCGTGCGTCGCTGACGAACACTCGCCGGCCCGAGACGTGGGAATCCTCGGTCGAGGCGTACCCGTGCAGTGTCGTGCGTCGCTCTGGTAGCGGGTCTTTCACCAACGTGGTGGTGTCGGTGCAGACGAAGCTTTCCGACCAGTGCAGATCGAAACGTCCGGTGCCATACACCCGCTTGGGCAGGCCGGTGAGGTGCGCTCCCAGGCCGACGTCGCCGAAGCAGGACGTGTCGCCCCGGCTGAGCGTCGCAGTGTGGCAGGAGTCGTCAGCGGGGACCTGCGGTACCCAGAACGACAGATTGTAGGTTGGCGTCGCGTAGCCGAACACCTGCGGTGGGGGAGTCGCGGCCCGAGCCGGTGTAGCCGCAGTGACCGCTATCGCCGAAGCGACCAGCATCGTGGTCGCAGCGCGCAATACATTTCTCACAAGGTTCTCCTTTAACCGTAGTACGGCTTTGCACAGCCGAACTTGTCGAACCCCGTGTAGATCGAACATAACACGGCTCTCGTGCGAGGTTGCCTCGGTTGATTGCATAACGGGCAGCAGCCGGACTGCACCGCCTGGGAATTGGACGCCCTGGCTCCCCGCAAAAACGCTTACTGCGGCGCGATCTCTCGAAGGAATGAGGTGAGCTGGCCGAATAATCTGCCGGCAAGCAAACGAGCATTCCACAGTATTAGTTGAAACGGTGGATAATTCCGCGCAGCAGCGAGCATCGCGCCGGCGAGGCCAGGCCAGGCCGCGTACCGAGAACGAACCAGCCGGTCGATCGGCACGGCATCGGCGCGAACAACCACGACAGTGGATCAGGCGGCAGCGTTCGCCGACCCGGCTCGGCTGCTGCACCCGGCGTCCAGTCCGCAAGCGACACCGGATCTGGTCTGCCGGGCCGCGGTGTTCCTGCTGCCCGGCGTTGACCACGCCTACATCACCGTCGCCGAGGACGACCGGTTCCTGACCGCGGCCCGCAGCGATCCGGCAACCCAGCTGTGGGAGCGGGCCCAGTGCCAGTTCGGGCAAGACCCGGGCGTGGACGCGAGCACCGCCGAGGACGTCGTGGTGTGTGACGACGTGCGTACCGACGACCGGTGGCCGAACTTGCAAGCGTGCTGGCGCCTTGCCGGTGAGGTGCGCAGCGTGCTGTCGCCGCGGCTGTTCCTGCAGCAAGACACGGTGGATTCGTTGACGCTGTGCTCCACCGCACCAGATGCGTTCAGCGGCAGCGAAGGTCACACGGTCGCGGCGACGTTCGCTGTGCACGCCGTGATGGCCATCCAAGCAGCTCAGGACCGGCTGACCGCGGTGGTCGTGGCGTCGGACAGCAGCCGCGAGGGCGACACCGCCATCGGGAGACTGATGACCCGCGAGAAGATCACCGGCGACACCGCATTGGACCGGCTGCGGTGCGCGGGCGTGGTGGTCCGACGCGACGGGCGCACGCGGGCTACCCCACGTCACCTTCACCCAGCACCCCACCACCTAGCCCGGCCGCTCGACCACCAAGCTGCTCGGCGTAGCGCCGTCAATCCAACCGCCGGTTCGTCGGCGCTGGTGAAGCGGTGCGCGGGGAAGCGGTGTTCGGTGATCCGGATGCGGGTGTTCCGTTTGCCGGTGGCTTGTCGGCCTCAGGTCGGTGCGCGTTCCACCCGCCACTAACCGCGACCGCCGAGTGTCAACGCCAGCACGAAGCTCCGTGGCTGTGAGGTGGACCACCAAAATATCCCGGCTACCCACGGGGGGAGGTAGCCGGGACGATGTTGATCATGCTTTGTAACGGTCATCTAAGCCAATTGGGACGGGCCTTCCAGCGTGCTGGTGATCCACAGTGTTGATCAGCCAATTCTGTGGACAGTACGGTTTCCGCGGTCCAAGTGTGGATAGAAGGGGCGGCTCAGCGGTTGATGTGATGATCAACTATCGGTTAGCGTCGTGCCTGTCGTCAGGACCTATTGAGTCGCTTCCCCGGGGTGTAGGGCTGCGTTCGGCTACGGGGGTAGCAGGTACTGAGATCGGTTCCACAGCAAGGGGCAGCGCCTGGTTTCCACACCGTGGCGCTGCCCCAAAAATCTTTCAGCAGGACGTTGTCGATCAAACGCTGGCTTGGCGCTGCCGGAACGTAGGTGTGGGCCGCCGGTGGCGGAGCGCTGCCCAAGATGGCGGTCCCCAGCAATCGGCGTGAACCTGGCCGCGGACGATGTCGGTCAGCCGGTCAGCGCTCGGAGCATGCGGGCGTGGTGTCAACCTAAACGCTTGCCGCGGAGTCTGTACTGGTGGAGGTAAAGATTTGATGCAGCCAGGCCGGGTCGATCGGGACTTCAACCGTTTCGACGTCGACAACCGGGCGCAGCTGCTGCGGCTGGCGGACCTGCTGATAAGCGATGTAGGTCAGGCGGAGAATCTGGTGCAGGCGGCGCTGCTGCGGCTGTATCGGCAGTGGGATCGAGTGGCGGCCGCTGAGCAGCCGATCGCCTACGCGCGGCGGGCGGTGGTGAACCAGAGCAATTCCTGGTGGCACTCGCGGCTGGCGCATCCGGTGTCGCATCTGGGCAATATGCACGACGGCGCGGCCTTCGAAGACGTGGAGGCTACAGCGGTACTCCAGCCGATGCGGGCTCTCTCTGTTCGTCACCAACACCCCGCGCGTGCCGATCAGCGTCAGCTCCCCACTTCTACTTCTTCGGGGCCGACAGCCAGTCGCTGGGCTAGGAGTATCTGCCCGGCTTTGCCGAGACCGCACGCGACGGAATGCATCTGGGCGGCGTCGGTGCGCGACACCTGCGACCTCGTCATCACGAACGTCGCCATTCTGGACGCGGTAGTCGGCGTGCGCAAGACGTCGATAGGTGTCCTCTCACCCACCGAACGAGGAGAACCCGTGACCGCACCTGCCGACCTGGTGATCACCGGAGCCGACGTTTACCGCGTCGACGCCGCCCGCAGCTGGTCTGACGCCGTGGCGGTGCGGGGCGACCGTATCGTCGCGGTCGGGTCCGCTGCGGTGGGTGAGTTGACCGGCCCGTCCACGACCGTGCTCGACCTGGCTGGCTCCCTGGTGCTGCCCGGGTTCCAGGACGCCCACATCCACCCGCCCGCTGCCGGGCGCAACCGGCGCAACGTCGACCTCAGCGCGATCAGCGGCCGCGACGAGTACCTGCGTGCGATCGGCGAGTTCGCCGCCACGCACCCCGACCGCGAGTGGATCATCGGTGGCGGCTGGGCGATGGAGTACTTCCCCGGCGGTATGCCGCGCAAGGAAGATCTCGACGCCGTCGTCGGCGACCGCCCGGTGTTCCTGTTCAACCGCGACGTGCACGGGGCGTGGGTCAACTCCGCGGCGCTGCGGGCAGCCGGAGTCACCAAGGAAACGCCCGACCCCGCGGACGGCCGCATCGAACGTGACGCCGGCACCGGCGAGCCGACCGGCATGCTGCAGGAGGGTGCGGCCTACACCTTCAACGACCAGTTCGTGCCGTTACCGGACGTCGGGGAGTGGCAAGAGTCGATCCTCGAGGCGCAGGACTACCTCCATACGCTGGGGATCACCGGCTGGCAGGACGCCTGGGTAACACCCGACACGCAGCAGGCCTACGTCGCACTTGCCCAGGCCGACCGGCTCAGCGCCCGCGTCGTCGGGGCACTGTGGTGGGACCGCCACCGTGGGCTCGAGCAGATCGACGAGCTGCTGGAGCGGGCGCAGGGCACGGTCGGCCGGTTCCACCCGCGGACCGTCAAGATCATGGTCGACGGCGTGCTCGAGAACTACACCGGCGCGCTGCTCCAGCCGTACTGCGACGGCTGCGGCGGTCACGGCGACAATCTCGGCCTCACCTACGTCGAACCTGAGCTGCTGAGCGCCGCAGTGCAACGCCTTGACGCGGGAGGCCTGCAGGTCCACATGCACGCCATCGGCGACCGGGCGGTGCGCATGTCGCTGGACGCCGTGCAGGCCGCGCGCGAGGCAAACGGTGGCGACAACGACAACCGCCACCACATCGCCCACCTGCAGCTGATCCAGCCGGTCGACCTGCCCCGGTTCCGCGAGCTGAACGTCGTCGCCAACTGCCAGACGTTCTGGGCACAGAGCGACGCCCAGATGGACGAGCTCACCATCCCGTTCCTGGGTTCGGAACGGGCCGACCTGCAGTACCCGTTCGCCGACCTGCTGCACAGCGGGGCCACGCTGGCGATGGGCAGCGACTGGGGCGTCACGACCGCCGACCCGCTGCAGCAGATCGAGGTCGCCGTGCGCCGGATCGGACCCGACCACCGCGACGCCCCCGCGTTCCTGCCCGGCCAACGGCTGCCGCTACCGGTGGCGGTCGCGGCGTTCACGGCGGGGTCGGCGTACGTCAACCACGACGACGACGCAGGCAGCATCGAGGTCGGCCGACGCGCCGACCTAGCCATCGTCGACCGCAACATCTTCGACGCGGCGCTCGGGCTGCCCGCCGACGCCCGGGTGACACACACCGTCGCGGCGGGGGCTCTCGTCTACGGCAGTTGACAGATCCGAAGCCCGGAACGCATTTCTGATGTCGGTGGGTGACCCACCCCACGAGAAGTCTGGCGATCTGGGCAGGCATCAACATCAAGCTGTGCAGCGGATGCTCAGGCATGCTTCGGCGGCGATGCCGACCTATTCCCCGATGATCTCGACCAGGTACGCCGACGCGCTGGACCCCGCTTGGACTGCTG
Source organism: uncultured Jatrophihabitantaceae bacterium (assembly GCA_964236495.1). Lineage (GTDB taxonomy): Bacteria > Actinomycetota > Actinomycetes > Mycobacteriales > Jatrophihabitantaceae > CAXSBR01. The sequence goes on along the minus strand of CAXSBR010000004.1, from coordinate 112,718 downwards.
CGGAGTTTTGCGGACTGATGTCCGATAAATCGTTTGTTCCTCATCGCTTGAGAGGTGCCCAGATCGATGAATCTGTGCCCTTCAGCGTGGTGCCCCCGGCAGGATTCGAACCTGCGCCACCGCCTCCGGAGGGCGGTGCTCTATCCCCTGAGCTACGGGGGCCCTGGACGGGCCATCGGCACGACAGTGGGTTCTTCTCGTTCGCCATGAACCGTTGGTCCGAAGCACCCGGGCGGCACCCCAGGCTCCGCGGTGAGGTTACGGCACCGCGGCGATCGACTCGACCGAGCCGGTCAGCCGTTGAAGGTCGGGTGGCCCAAAGTGCTCGGCTTGAGCTTGAACGACGGCTCGGAGCAGCTGATCGCCGCACCGGATTGATCGGTCTCCGGAGTGGTGGCATGGCTGGCCCGGAACAATTTGATGAAGCTCGCGATGCGGGGGTCGGACGCGCTGTCGACGGTCAGCTGGTACCCCCAGGCTTGAAGCGAGATGAGTGTCTTGAGGCCCGGGTACGGCGACATGAGCAAATGGTCTTGGCCGGTGACCATCGCGGCCAGGCTGGCCACCTGACTCGCAGCGAGCCCTGGCCGGTAGGTGATCCACACCGCGCCGTGTTCGAGATCATGGACGGCGTTCTCGTTCGCGATCGCGGCCGCGTACACCGTGCCGGTGCAGTCGCCCCAAACTTGCGAGTGATCGCCTCCGATGGGCGGTGAGGTGTCGTAGCTGACCGAAGACGTCACATGATTGTGATTGGGCTCCACCTTGAAGATCACGCCTTGAATTGCCTTCGCAGCAGCTATTTCGGGCAGGTGGTAACGGTCGGAGCCGTCAGCCGCTGTCGATGTCGCGGAACTGGACTTGCTGGCCGAGTTGGAGCTCTTGTGCCGGGTGACGGCGAAGGCCACCACGCCGATGGCGAACGCGACTACCACAACGCTGGCCACGATGAGGCCCCAAGGTGGCTGCTTCTTGCTGACGATCGACTTGCCGGGCTTCCTGACGGCCGTGGCACCACTGCGACCCGAGGCTGCGGAACGCCCGGCGGCGGGCTTCTTCGGCGCGGTCCCGGGCTTCGCCTGCGCAGTCCCGGGCTTCGCGGGCGCAGCCTTGTTCGTCCGGCTGTTCGACGGGCGGTCGTCGGCGGCTCCCGGCTTGCGGGGCGCTCTGTTGGCGGCCATCGGACGCACTCCTATTTCTCGGGTGAAGCTTGAGGTCGGCAATGGGGTCTCGAACGCAGCGCAAGAAAGGGCGCGAGCCACGGACAGAGCGGCTGGTCGAGGTGTCGCCAGTGTAAGTGCGCCAGGCTCCGAACCGGCTGAGCGAAGCAGCAAACGCGTTATCACGGCCCCACTAACATGAAGCGGTGACTCCAGCGCAGCTCAGCGATGCCATCGCTGCCGCCGTGGCCGATGCTGCGGCTGCTGGAAATTTCAGTGCCGATCCGTCCGTCCAGATCGTGGTCGAGCGACCTCGCAACCGCGAGCACGGCGACTACACCACCAACGTGGCCATGCGGCTGGCCAAGCAGGCCAATCGCGCACCGCGTGACCTCGCGACCGACCTCGCCGAGCACCTGCACAAGGTCGAGGGCATCGCGTCGGTCGACGTAGCCGGGCCCGGATTCCTCAACATCACTCTCGCCGCCGATGTGCTCGGTCAGGTGGCGGGCACCGTCGTTGAAGCCGGGCAGAACTACGGGTCCAACGACAGCCTCGCCGGACAGCACATCAACCTCGAGTTCGTGTCCGCCAACCCCACCGGCCCGGTGCACATCGGTGCCGTGCGCTGGGCCGCGGTCGGCGACGCGCTTGCCCGCATCATGCTGGCCAGCGGTGCCGACGTCGCCCGTGAGTACTACTTCAACGACGCCGGCAGCCAGATCGAGCGCTTCGCCCGCACCCTGCGCGAGGTCGCCCACGGCCGCCCGGTGCCCGCCGACGGCTACAACGGCGAGTACATCGACGACATCGCCGCACGCGTCGTCGCCGAGCAGCCCGACATCGTCGACCTGCCCGACGCCGACGAGGTACAAGCGTTCCGCCGGGCCGGCGTGGATGCCATGTTCGCCGAGATCAAGAGCTCGTTAGCCGAGCTGGGCGTGCACTTCGACGTCTATTTCAACGAGCGCGACCTGCACACCAGCGGCGCGATGCAGGCCGCGCTGGAGCGGCTCACCGAGCAGGGTCACGTCTACGTCGAGGACGGTGCGACCTGGCTGCGCACCACGACGTTCGGTGACGACAAGGATCGCCCGCTGCTCAAGAGCGACGGCGACTGGACGTACTTCGCCGCCGACTGCGCCTACTACCTGGACAAGCGGTCGCGCGGTTTCGACCGGGTCGTGATCATGCTCGGCGCCGACCATCACGGCTATGTGGGTCGGTACCGGGCGTTGGTGAGCGCGCTGGGCGACGATCCGGACCGCAACCTGGAGATTCTGATCGGCCAGTTGGTCAACTTGGTGCGCCACGGCGAGCCGGTTCGGATGAGCAAGCGCAACGGCACGGTGCTGTTCCTGCGCGACTTCACCGAGTCCCTCGGCGTGGATGCGGCCCGGTACTCGTTGGCCCGGTACTCCTCGGACCAGCAGATCGACATCGACGTCGATCTGTGGACGAAGCAGACCAGCGACAACCCAGTGTTTTACGTGCAGTACGCCCACGCCCGGCTGTCCTCGCTGCAGCGCAGTGCCGCCGAGCTGCGCATCCAGCGCTCGGATCATCCGGACTTCGGGCTGCTGACGCATGAGCGTGAGTCGGCGCTGCTGGGCGCGTTGGCCGAGTTCCCTCGCATCGTCGGCGTCGCCGGTGAGCTGCGAGCCCCGCACCGGGTGGCGCGCTACCTGGAGGAACTGGCCGGCACCTACCACCGCTTCTACGACGCCTGTCGCGTGCTGCCCTACGGCGACGATGACGCCACACCGCTGACCGATGCCAGGCTGTGGCTGTGCGAGGCGACGCGGATCGTGCTGGCCAACGGGCTGAACCTGCTCGGCGTCAGCGCGCCGGAGCGCATGTGATGGTCACCTGGATGCGGCTCGACGGCCCTGGCGTGCCGTCGCAAGCACTGGGGGCGATCGCGCGATGAGCCGGTCAGCCCATCCGGCCGGACCGCGCCACGCCGACGTTCTGCCCGAGGGCGCCGACGTCGCTCGTCCGGTCGACGTCAATGCACTCGACGCCGCCGTGTGGCCCCAGACCGCTGCGCGCAGCGCCGGTGTTTTAACCGTGGGCGGTCTGGCGGTGACGGAGCTGGCCCGTCGACACGAAACGCCGGTGATGCTGCTCGACGAGCGTGACGTACGCGCCCGCGCCGCGGAGTTCACCGATGCCTTTGCAGACGCCGACGTGTACTACGCCGGCAAGGCGTTTCTGTGCACGCAGCTGGCGCGCTGGATCGACGACGCCGGGCTAGGCCTGGACGTGTGCACCGGGGGAGAGCTGGCCGTCGCGTTGGCGGCGGGCTTCCCGGCGGCCCGGATCGCGTTCCACGGCAACAACAAGTCTTCCGCCGAGATCGCCCGGGCAGTGACGGCCGGAGTCGGGCGCATAGTGCTCGACTCGATGCAGGAGATCGAACGGGTGGCGCAGGTGGCCACCGACACCGGTCGGCGCCAGCAGGTGCTGGTGCGCGTTACCGTCGGCGTCGAGGCGCACACCCACGAGTTCATCGCTACAGCCCACGAGGACCAGAAGTTCGGGCTGTCGCTGCTGGGTGGAGCCGCGATGGACGCGGTGGACGCCGTGCTGGACGAGCCGGCGCTGGAACTGGTCGGCCTGCACTCCCACATCGGCTCGCAGATCTTCGACACCGCCGGCTTCGAGATCGCCGCCCACCGGCTGGTCGAACTGCTCGCCGCCATCCGGGACCGGCACGGCGTGCAGCTACCTGAGTTGGACCTCGGCGGCGGGCTCGGCATCGCCTACATCAGCAGTGACTCCCCACAGGCGGTGAAGAACGTGGCGTCTCGGCTGCGCGACATCGTCAAGCGCGAATGCGCCACCGCCCGACTGACTTTGCCTCGGCTGAGCGTCGAGCCCGGCCGGGCCGTCGTAGGCCGCGCGGGGATCACCGTCTACGAGGTGGGCACGGTCAAGAAGGTAGAGCTCGACGGCGGCGCCAGCCGTACCTACGTCTCGGTCGACGGCGGCATGAGCGACAACCTGCGCACGGCGCTCTACGACGCGCAGTACACCGCGGTGCTGGCCAACCGCGAGTCGGCAGCGGCGCCGGTGCTGTGCCGGGTGGTCGGCAAGCACTGCGAGAGCGGTGACATCGTCGTGCGCGACGCCTGGCTGCCTGGTGATATCACTGCGGGAGACCTGGTTGCGGTGGCGGCGACGGGCGCCTACTGCCGCAGCATGGCCAGCAACTACAACTACGTGCCCCGCCCGGCCGTCGTGGGCGTGCGCGACGGCGTCGACCAGGTGCTGGTTCGCCGGGAGACCGAGGCCGATCTGCTGATGCTCGACGGGGGCTTCGCTGCGTCCACGCATCCGAACGCAGCAGCGGACCGAGTGCCGGCATGAGCGCCACCTTGCGCGTTGCGCTGCTGGGCTGCGGCGCTGTCGGCAGCCAGGTCGTCCGATTGCTCGACGAGCAGTCCGCCGACTTGGCCGCACGCGTCGGTCGACCCGTCGAGCTGGTCGGCGTCGCGGTGCGCCGACCCGCCAAACACGCCGACATCCCGCCAGATCTGCTCACCACCGACGCGCAATCGCTTGTCGAGCGCGACGACGTGGACGTCGTGGTAGAGGTCATCGGCGGCATCGAGCCGGTGCGCTCCCTGCTCCTGAGCGCGCTGAAGTCGGGCAAGAGTGTCGTCAGTGCCAACAAGGCCCTGCTCGCAGAGGACGGCGCCACCCTGCACCAGGCAGCCACCGACGCCGGCGTCGATCTGTACTACGAGGCCGCAGTGGCGGGCGCAATCCCACTGCTGCGTCCGCTGCGCGAATCCCTGGCCGGTGACCGCATCACCCGCGTGCTGGGCATCGTCAACGGCACCACCAACTTCGTCCTGTCCCGGATGGACGCCAGCGGAGCCAGCTTCGCCGAGGCGTTGGCGGAGGCGACCGCGCTGGGCTACGCCGAGGCTGATCCGACCGCCGACATCGACGGCTTCGACGCCGCAGCGAAGGCCGCCATCCTCACCGGGCTGGCCTTTCACACCCGGGTCACCGCCGGCGACGTGTACCGCGAGGGCATCAGCGCAGTCACCGCCGGCGACATCGCCAGCGCCAAGGCGCTGAACTGCACCATCAAATTGCTGGCAATCTGCGAACGTAGCGTGGACGCCGCCGGCGTCGAGTCGGTCTCGGCGCGGGTGCATCCGGCGATGATCCCGCGCACGCATCCGCTGGCGGGCGTCAACGACGCCTACAACGCCGTGTTCGTGGAGGCCGAGGCAGCCGGATCGCTGATGTTCTACGGCCGGGGCGCCGGTGGCGCGCCGACGGCCAGTGCCATCCTGGGCGACCTGGTGGCTGTCGGTCGGCACCGGGTCTCGGGCAACCGGGCGATCCCGGAACGGGCCTACGCAGACCTCGCGGTGCGTCCGATCGGGGAGGCGACGACGCGTTATCACGTGGCGTTGGACGTCGCCGACCGGCCCGGCGTTCTGGCCGCCGTCGCTGCGGCCTTCGCCGAGCTCGGGGTCAGCATCCAAACCGTCCGGCAGGAGGGCCGCGGCACCGCGGCGACGCTGGTGCTGGTTACCCACACGGCCACCGACGCGGCATTGTCGGCCACTATCGAGCGGCTGGCACGGATGGACTCCATCGGCCGCACGGTCAGCGTAATGCGCGTGGAAGGCATGGCCGGCGACGCCGGCTGAGGACCTGTGCTTAATCAAATTCCATCCACGCTTGGACCGAGGTCTGTCGCCAACGAAAGAGGATCCATGGTCACCCAGCCCGCACAGCTGGTACAGCCGGCACAGCCGGACGGGCAGAATCGGCAGGAGGGCAGGCAGCGCATGGCGCACGGACTCTGGCCTGGGCTCATCGAGGCCTACCGTGACCGGCTGCCGGTGTCGGCCACCACGCCCGTCGTCACCCTGTTCGAAGGTGGCACGCCACTGGTTCCCGCCCGCGTGCTGTCGGAGCGGACCGGGTGCGAGGTCTATCTGAAGGTGGAGGGCGCAAACCCCACCGGGTCGTTCAAGGACCGCGGGATGACGATGGCCATCTCCAAAGCTGCCGAGGCCGGCGCCAAGGCGGTGATCTGCGCATCCACGGGCAACACCTCGGCGTCGGCTGCCGCGTATGCGGTGCGCGCGGGCATGACCTGTGCCGTGCTCGTGCCCCAGGGCAAGATCGCGTTGGGCAAGATGGCGCAGGCACTGGTGCACGGAGCCCGGCTGCTGCAGGTGGACGGCAACTTCGACGACTGCCTGGAGCTGGCGCAGAAGTTGGCCGTCGACTACCCGGTCGCGCTGGTCAACTCCGTCAACCCGGACCGCATCGAGGGCCAGAAGACCGCAGCCTTCGAGATCTGCGACGTCCTCGGGCGGGCACCGGATGTGCACTGCATCCCGGTCGGCAACGCCGGGAACATCACTGCTTACTGGAGGGGCTACCGCGAGTACTTCGACGACGGTGTCGTAGGGGCCAAGCCCGCGATGTTCGGCTTCCAGGCCGCGGGCGCGGCACCCATCGTCAACGGTGCACCGGTGCTGCATCCGGTCACCATTGCCACCGCTATCCGGATCGGCAATCCGGCATCGTGGACGTTCGCCGAGCAAGCCCGCGACGAATCCGGCGGCCTGATCGACTCCGTCACCGACCGGCAGATCCTCGAGGCCTACCGCCTCGTGGCGCGCAGCGAGGCCGTGTTCGTCGAACCCGCTTCGGCAGCAAGTGTCGCCGGCCTGCTGAAGACCGCGGCCGACGGCCGGTTGGCTTCCGGCTCCACGGTGGTCTGCACGGTGACGGGCAACGGGCTCAAGGATCCGGAGTGGGCCATCTCTGCCGCGCCGGCACCGGTGACTATTCCGATCGATGCCGGCGCCGCAGCGCGGGAGCTGGGTCTGGCGTGAAGAGGCCTGCGCCCGAGTGGGTCAGCGCGGGCTGGTTCTTCTTGCAGTGGCTCTACCCGCAGTCGGCTTCTATGAACGTAGCGGCGTGACAGTCCCCGTCTCGGGATCAGCGTCGGTTCGAGTCGCGGCGACCAGCGCCAATCTGGGGCCTGGTTTCGATTCTCTGGGGCTCGCGCTGGCCCTCTACGACGACGTGGAGCTCGAGGTAACTACCGGTGGCCTTGAATTCGACGTGTCCGGCGAGGGCGCGAGCGCGGTACCGCGTGACGAGACGCATCTGGTGATCTTCGCGGTGCGGGTGGCACTGGATCAGATGGGCCGCACCGCGCCTGGACTGATGCTGCGCTCGACGAATCGCATTCCACACGGGCGCGGCCTGGGATCGTCGGCTGCCGCGATCTGCGCCGGCATTTTATTGGCCCGCGCGCTCGCGGCTCAGTCGCCCACGATCAACGGGGGTGTGGATGCTGATGCCGATCGCGTTGGCAACCAGGCGCTCGACGACGACGACGTACTCGTGCTCGCAGCCGAGATCGAGGGTCATCCCGACAATGTCGCGGCGTGCCTGCTCGGCGGCGCGACGCTGGCCTGGATCGACGACCTATCGGCCACCAGGACCGGCACCAACACCGATGGGCCCGCCGGCCCTGCGCGAGCGATCGGGTTGCCACTGTGCCCGGACATCACGGCGGTGGTCTTCATTCCTGCCGCCGCGTCGTCGACGAAGCTCGCGCGTGGCCTGCTTCCCAACCAGGTACCGCACCGCGACGCCGCCGACAACTCCGCGCGCAGCGCATTGTTGGTCACCGCACTGACTACCCGGCCCGACCTGTTGCTGATCGCCACCGAAGACCGTCTGCATCAGAGCTACCGGGCTCCGGCGATGCCCGACTCCGCCGCGTTGATGACGTCTCTACGCGATTTCGGGATTGCGGCGACGATCTCTGGCGCCGGTCCCACCGTGCTGGCATTGGTCAGCACGACCGAGGATCGCGCGCGGGCCCTGGCGTGCGCACCGATCGGCTGGCGCGCGCTAGCCCTGGCCGTCGACACCACCGGAGCTCTGAACGATGCTGTCAGCTGACCGGGCAGCGTAAGTGGCGCGTCCAGTTGCCGATGTGCGCAGCGTCGGTCTACGCTCGGAAGCGGGCATCCAGTAATAGCGGGTTCCGACTAATGCACACGCTGCCGACGACGGTTCGATTTGTTCGGGTCTCGTCCACAGCGCCGGCCACGGCCCAGGAGCAAGACCGCAGCTGCTCACTCTCGTTGATCACCAACAACGGCGCTTCTCCTGCGTTCGATGTGATGACAACGTGCACACGGCTAGTTCGGCCAGGTCAAAACCACGTCCCCGCCGTTCAGTCGACTTTGTTACGGGCCCACGAGCAAATCCGCTTGCGCCCACATCGGAAGGATCCGACACACACGTGACCGAAACCCAGGACCAGACGCAGTCTCCGGCAGTCTCCTCAACGACGTCGGGTCGACGTCGAGCCGGTAATGGACTTGCCTCGCTGCTGCTTCCTGAACTGCAATCCCTGGCCAGCCAGCTCGGCATTTCCTCCACCAAGCTGCGCAAAGCCGATCTCATCAGCGCGATCAACGCCGCCCAGGCGCCGAGCCGCTCGCGCGCCGACACAGCGCCGGCATCTCGAGCATCCGCGCCCGTGACGGTCAGTGACGGCGCGGAGCGAAGCGCCGCAGCCCGAAACGGCTCCACACAGGACCGTTCTGCCCGCATCGGTGCCGCCCAGAACGGTGCCGCCCAGAACGGTGCCGCCCAGAACGGTGCCGCCCAGAACGGTGCCGCC
>CAXSBR010000004.1:0-103765 GCA_964236495.1 uncultured Jatrophihabitantaceae bacterium | reverse complement strand
CCGAACGGTGCCGCCCAGAACGGTGCCGCTTCGAAGGGTGCCGACCAGCACCGTTCTGCTGCCAACAGCGACACCGACAGCTCCGCGAGCGCCGCGCCGACCAGCGACGAGCGCACGGACGGCCAGGCCGATCGGACCAACGCCCGAACCGAGCGCACGAACGGCCGGGCCGAGCGCACGAACGGGCGACCCGAGCGGGCCAACGGGCGGACCGGGCAGGCCGAGGGCCGAACCCGACACAGCAGTGACGGCAACGACACCGAATCCAATGGCGGCTCCGGGCAGCAAATCGCGCTTTCAGTGCCGGTCGTCACCGACGGCGCCACTGATCGCTCCCCGCAGCCCGACAGCGCCAGCCGCACCGAATCGCGCCCTCGCCGCAACGAGCGTCGCGATGGCGAAGCTCGCACCCAGGGCGACCAGCGCGAGGCGCAAGGCCAAGGAGATCAGCGCGAGCCCCGCACCCAGAACGATCGCGGCAGCCAGGGTGCGCGCCCGACCGGCCAAGCCGACCGCACCCAGACCGAGCGCCCACCGGACCGAAACCAGCAGGACCGAAACCAGCAGGACCGAAACCAGCAGGACCGAAACCAGAGCAACACCCGCGCCATCGACGACGACGACGACGAGCGCGGCGGCCGGCGCGGGCGCCGCTACCGCGACCGCCGCGGGCGCAATCGCACCGCCGGTCCCAGCGCTGTCAATTCCGGCGATATCGAACCGACAGTCAGCGATGACGACGTGCTGGTGCCGGTCGCGGGCATTTTGGATTGCATCGAGGACAAGAATTCCTGGTTCGTGCGCACCGCCGGTTACTTCGCCACCAGTGACGACGTCTTCGTGGCGAACACCTTCATCCGGCGTTTCAACTTGCGTAGGGGAGACGCCGTCACCGGCGCAATCCGCCAGGTACCCGCGGACAAGCGTGAGAAGTTCAGTCCGCTGGTCCGCCTGGACACGGTGAACGGCCAAGATCCGGAGTCGATCCGCAACCGCGTCGAATTCACCAAACTGACGCCGCTGTACCCACAGGATCGGCTGCGGCTGGAAACCGAGTCTCACATTCTCACCACGCGCGTCATCGACCTGGTGATGCCGATCGGTAAGGGGCAGCGTGCGCTGATCGCCTCGCCGCCCAAGGCGGGCAAGACGATGGTGCTGCAGTCGATCGCCAACGCGATCGCCACCAACAATCCCGAGGTCCATCTCATGGTCGTGCTCATCGACGAGCGGCCCGAAGAGGTCACCGACATGCAGCGTTCGGTGAAGGGCGAGGTGATCGCGTCCACGTTCGACCGGCACCCGCGCGACCACACCACCGTGGCCGAACTGTCCATCGAGCGGGCCAAGCGCCTGGTCGAAATGGGCCACGACGTAGTGGTGTTGTTGGACTCCATCACCCGCCTGGGTCGGGCCTACAACCTGGCCGCTCCCGCCAGCGGACGCATCCTGTCCGGCGGTGTGGACTCGACGGCGCTGTACCCGCCCAAGCGATTCCTGGGCGCGGCACGCAACATCGAGAACGGCGGATCGCTGACGATCCTGGCCACCGCGCTGGTGGAGACCGGCTCTGCCGGCGACTCGGTGATCTTCGAGGAGTTCAAGGGCACCGGCAACGCCGAGCTGAAGCTCGACCGCAAGATCGCCGACAAGCGCATCTTCCCGGCCATCGACGTCGACCAGTCCTCCACCCGCAAGGAGGAGATCCTGCTCTCGCCCGATGAGCTCGCAGTCACGATCAAGTTGCGTCGGGTGCTGCACGCCCTCGATCCGCAGCAGGCCATCGAGCTGCTCCTGGACCGGCTGCGCAAGACCCGCAACAACGTCGAGTTCCTTATGCAGATCGCGAAAACGACGCCGGGCAACGACTGATTGCTGTATTGCGTAACGTCGGCGCTTAAACCGCGGCGCGAGGGCAGCAAGTGCTCGCGCCCTCGCAACGAAGGATGGATAACACCCCGGCCGGGCCGCGCGATTATCCAAAAATGCGGGACTGTGCGCTAAACGGCACCTCTCTGCGTCACGCGGCGGGTGACCAAGAGGTGCCAACATGTTCAATGTGGGCGGGGTTCGTGGCCTGCAGCCATGATCTTCAAGGCGGTGGTCGGGATCGCTCGGGAAACACCTGTCGCCCTGGCGGGCTGCCTGTCAAACGGCCTGCCGCCCGGTCACCGCCGCCTGGTGGGAGTGGCTTGAGAGACATCGCATGTCGCTAACGGTCAAGCAGTCCGCGCCCAAGTCTTTCGATAGGTCTCTTTAACCGGAAGCGAGATGGAGGTTGCGGTCCGCCGTCTTGAGGTGGTGTTTCGCGAGGACGGGCGGGCCTCAGTCTCTCGAGAGGCCTGGTAGGCCTGAGGTCTGCTAGAGGTCACCGCCCGGTCGCTGCTGTTGGGAAAGGGCTTCACTTCGTCGTAGGCTGCCGGCTCTGCAGGCAGTGGTGCAGCATGCCTAAGCCGCGGTTGGTGAGGTTGCGGCGGCGGCGTTGTAGTTGTCGCCGTGTTCGCGGCGACCGGGAAGTGGGCGATTGATCCCCACCACAGTGACCCCCGCGGCCCGCAACGCGGTCGGCAGCAACCCCTTCGAGGTTTCGGTGGCCACGGTAATCGGCTCGTAGCAGTTCGGCCTGCTGTTCGGCGAGCACGCTCATCAACGTGCTGAACCCAGCAGTGTCCTCGATCCGTGCCTTGGTCCGTTGTCGACCATCCTAGTCGACGACCCACACGTCATGGTGGTTGTCCGCCCAATCAAGACCGCACCACAGCTGCGCCGATGATTCCCTTCCCCGTTTGACGGTTCGATCGATCAGTTCCTTGCCGGCTGGGGCCGTTTACGTCGTGCAGCGCTCTAATGACGAGGCCTTGATTAAGGCGACATCGCATCAGCCGTTCACGTCCTTCGATCCGTCGCCGCTACCGGTCTACGACAGGGCTCAGGCCCGAGGCGTTGAAGGCATGTCAGGCGGGGTTGGCCCCCACCATCCTCAGCCGTCAGCCCGCCCAACTCCGCAACCAACCCCCCGCTGCCTGCTCATAAGAGGTCTGCAACGGCGGCAAGTTGGGCTGCCCTCCCACCTGATCCCATGATCGTCAACCGGTTGGAGGATGGTTGGCGGTGTTAGCTGCACAAGAGAACCTGGTCGCCCGGCACGGCGTGGTCATCGCCGTCGGCCTGCAAGGCGTCCTGGACGGCCGTCGTGGTCACCCCGCACTCGGCCGCGGCGGGCGCGATCCGGGTCGAGGTGAACCGGGCCAGCTACCGGCAGCTGCGACGCTTCGCCGCCGCCTGGCCTGACGCCCGGTGGGCGATCGAGAGCGCGGTGGGGTTAGGAGCACCGCTGGCGCAGCGGCTAGGAGAGGACAGGATTGCCGTCATCGACGTGCCGGCAAAGCTGGCTCGCCGCGTGCGGCTGCTATCGAGCGGTCACGCCCCGCAGGGGAGCAGGCCGACGCATTGTCGGTCGGTGTCGCCGCATGGTCGGCGCACACGCTGCGCACCGTGGAGATCGACGAGGCGATCGCGACGCTGCGCGCGGTGACCGGACACCGGGACGGCATGGTCCGCGCCCGCACCCAACTGATTAACAGGTAGCACGCGGTGATGGTGAAGCTCGTCCCCCTCCGGATTTGCCCGCGGCCTGAGCGCCGAGGCAGCTGGCGAAGCGTTGCGCCGTGTCCGGCTCCGCGACACCTGGGGCGCGCACTGCGCGCACTGCGCGCACTGGGCACGTATCGCACGGTCGCGGCCGGCCAGCTAGCGGAACTTCGCCGTTTGGACCGCCGCATCGCCGAGGCAACGTAGATCTCAGCGACGCCGTCATCGCCTCGGGCAGCACCCTGACCGGTCTGCTCGGCGTCCGCGGCGTGGTCGCCGCAAAGCTGCTGGCCCGCACTGGCCTCATCGGGCGGTTCGCCTCCGCCTCGGCGTTCGCCTCTTATTGCGGCGTGGCCCCGATCGAAGTGTCCTCCGGCGACGTCGTACGCCACCGGCTCTCCCGCGCTGGCGACGGGCAACTCAACTTCGCCCTGCACGTCATGGCGCTGTCCCGGATCCGCTACGAGTCACCCGGCCGGAGCTATTACCAGCGCAAACGGGCCGCCGGAAAAGCCGCAAAGAAGCCATGCCTTGCCTCGAACGCCGCTTCGCCGACGTCGTCCACCCGCCATGGTTACCGACACGGTTTCCTCTCTGTCACCAGCAGCTCGACACAGAATGGTGCCGTCAACGAGGTAGACCCCGGGGCGAACCAGCGAACAGCGTTTGTTATGACGAAACCTCAAGGTGCGGGAAGGCGGGGTGGAAGACGTGGACTGTGGTACGGTTCGCACCCCGACTAACTAACAAGGAGCGACATGCGGATGAAGAAGTGCTTGACGGGCGTCTTGGCGCTCGCGACCTACAGCGCTGCATTTACCCCGATAGCCGGTGCCGCCCCCGTCGAAACTCCCTTGGGGGGGCCAGCCCTACGTCGTCCTTCAACTTAGGCTGCCGGACCCAGTCACTCACAAAGCGATGTGCGTAGACGCTGATAACAATCATCACGGTGCCGGTACACACGTCAATACGGTGATCTGTAACGGATCTCTCAATCAGAAGTGGGCGATGGGGGAATCGGACTTCCGGGACAATTTCTTCCTTAGCGATGCCAATCCTGGTTATGCTTTGGGTTTGACAAGCTGGCAACCAAAAGGGAAGGTGTCCTTAAAAAAGTACGCCGCGTCAGACAAGTCGATTTTCTGGGACCCAGAGCCAGGCGACAACAATCACATAAATAACGCTTCTCACTACACACTAAACCTTGATGCGGCACCAGTCGGTAACGTCAGCAATGGCGCGCAGCTCGAGGTGCAACAGTATGAGGCCGGTAACGGCACGCAATCGTTTGCTATCCTGTACCACCCGAATGGCTGAATAGGCCTAGCAGGATGATGTCGGCCGTTATGTAACCCGGTCGTCGGTTCGGCTAGTGTGAATGGGTCGATAGTCGTCCCAAGGGGTGCAGGCCGCGAGCGATTTATCCACAGTGCAACATTTGTCGAGCGCGGACTGTGCGACTGTGTGTAGGTGGCTTGATCGGCGCAGCGTTGACCGCATTTACTCTAGTTGTTGGAGAAATGCTTCGGTGACGCCAGTTATACGCTGCGGCGGATGGCTCAATGCTGTATTTAATGCGTAAATCAAGGGCTTTCGTCTTGATTTTCTATTGACTGACAGCACTGCCCCGGTGTAGCAAATCAAGATCATTTTCGACTTCGCCGGCCTTAGTCTGGCACCTGGGTTGTCTGAATTTCGACGTTGGCCGCTGCCACGGCTGACTTCCCACAACGCCCATTCGGGTTCATGCTAGACGCTTGAAACCTGTCTAACCGAGCGGCTATCAGTCAACTCGACACCTGCGTCACTGCAAGCGGGGCCGCGGCGGCTCCAGTGCCAGCACCGCCGATTTCTCTACCTGCGGGCGACCCGGTTGGCCGGTGGTGAAACGGCGTTCTCGGCAGCGGCGTGGCGCCACCCAATTGTCATCGACCAGGCGTTGGCGTCTCTTACCAAGACGACACGGATCGTCGACCGAAATCAGGGTGCCCCTCTTGAATGCGTGCGCTGCCCGCTTCGCTATCGCTAGGCCGCATCTGCATACAGAGGTCGTACATTGTGTGTCATGGCCTCTCACGAGCCGCCTCCGCTCGTTTGGAGATTCCCTCCTTGGCAGCCGCCGCTAGGCTTCCTGATTGCGGCCGGGGCCGCGGCCGTCAACTTGTACCGACATCCGTCGGCCGCTGTTCGGGTCGTCAGCCTGGCGGTAGGCGTCGTCGCCCTGTTGCTGGCCGTCGCGGCGGTGCGCATGGCGTTCGTGGTCGACTCCGACGGTCTGGCCGTGCGCTTTCTCGGCCGGGTCCGTTGGGTGCCGTGGTCGCAGGTGCAGGCTGTCGGCCTGGCCGATGTACGCGGCAGCGAAACGGTTCGGATAGTTCGTCTGGATGACACTCAGGTCGATGTTCCGCCCTCCCTGTTGCAGTCGATCAGACCGATGAGCAAGCCACGGGCGTCGGCCCGCTTGCGTGGCATCGTCACGCGGATTGAAGCCCTGCGGCCACGACCGGAGCACCCACTCTGAGTCCTGTTTGGACAATGGCAACCGTTGCGCTCGATGGGAAAGGCGGCGCTGCTGCGGCTGATGAGACAAGTCGGTAACAGTTCCGCAACGTTGACTCGGAGGTGGTTCCGCCTTGAGGGGAAGCAGAGCAGAGTTCCTGAAAGCGGTTGTGAAGACCGTGTCCTGCACCAAACGGAAGGATAATCAATGCGTTCAAAAGTCGCGGCAGCGACAGCGTCTCTGGCGGCAATCGCCCTCTTGACCAGCGCCTGCGGGGGCTCGTCGAAGGGCAGCGGAGGAGGCTCCACTACATCGTCATCCGGCGGATCGACCAGCACCGGCGGGAGCACCTCATCGTCGAGCACAGGCTCGGGAGGCGGGGCTGACGCACTTGATGGTCCGCTCACGTGGGCTACCGGCAAGGACAACTCGAATTTGCTGCCGTTCATCAAGGCGTCGTGGGACAAGTTGCACCCGAACGACCAGGTGACGATTCACCAGCAATCGACACTCGCCGATGATCAGCACGCCGACCTGGTGCAGAACTTCCAGGCTAAGCAGTCCGCGTACGACGTAGTCACAGTCGATGTGGTGTGGACAGCCGAGTTCGCCGCAAAGCAGTGGCTGGTGCCGCTCAAGGGCGACAACGCACTGGATACGAGCACGCTGCTCCCCGCGACCGTCAAGGCCTCGACCTACGCCGGCACGCTGTACGCAGCGCCGTACGCCTCGGATGGCGGGCTGCTTTACTACCGGAAGGACCTTGTAAAGACCCCGCCGACGAAGTACTCACAGCTCCTCGCGGACTGCGCGGGCAAGACCGTCAGCAGCACAGCGGCGGCCACGATGAACAAGCCGGCTTGTTACGCCGGGCAGTTCAAGCAGTACGAAGGCTTGACGGTGAACGCGGCCGAAGCCATTAACGGTGCCGGTGGAGAAATCGTGAAGTCGGACGGCAAGACCCCGGACGTCGACACGCCCCAGGCAGCCGCGGGCCTGGACTTTCTGGTCAACGGCTTCAAGAAGGGCTACATCCCCAAGGAGGGCCTGGGCTACGACGAGACTGCCAGCCTCAACGCCTTCGAAGCTGGCCAGCTGATGTTCCTACGCAACTGGCCCTATGCCGACGCGATCTTGGGCAACCTGGGAACGAACAAGGGCTCGAAGGTCGCCGGTAAGTACGGCGTCGCTCCACTGCCGGGTCTCAATGGTCCGGGCGCATCAAGCCTCGGTGGCCACAATAACGCCATCAGCGCTTATTCGAAGCATCCCAAGTCGTCGCTGGCGTTCATGAAGTTCATCGAAAGCAGCGCAATCCAGCGCAACGACCTCACCGCTGGCACGGCGGCGCCGGTCATCAGCTCGCTCTACTCCGATCCGGCGCTGGTCAAGCAGTTCCCGTACCTGCCGACGCTGTTGAAGGCGATTCAGAACGCGGTGCCGCGCCCGGTCACCCCGTACTACCCGGCCGTCACGACTGCAATTGAGACGAATGTTTACCAAGCGTTGCAGGGCAAGATTACGACGAAGGATGCGCTCTCCAATCTGACTAAGGCGATAAACAGCGCCTCAGGCAGCTAGCAGTAGGCGTAAGGGCACGACGGATCAAGAACACGACACCGGGTGGGGCGCCTGTACAGGCGTCCCACCGCGTCGTTCTTGCTCAAACGGACACGGGCTTTTCCTACGGAGGTCTGAATGACGATAGCTGGCCCAGTCGCCGAGGCGGCCGAGCTCAACGCAAATGATCCAACGGTCAAACGCAACAAAATCAAGACTGGTGAGGGCCGGCTCGCGACAATGCTGGTCGCTCCCACGGTCGCCTTTCTGCTTCTCATCGTCGGATATCCGATCGTTAAGGGAATTTACAGCTCGTTTCTCAGCGACGAGGGCGGCAAAATCGACCCGACCACTGGCTTTCTGGCCAAGGGCGGCCACTGGATCGGACTGACGAACTACAAGCATTGGCTGCTTCAGCGTTGCGGCAAAGCGACATGCCCGAACGGTGATCTGGGCAGTCAGTTCTACAGCTCTATATCCACGACGTTGCTGTTCACTGTGGTGACGGTCGTTCTGGAAACCGTGATCGGCATCGGGTTCGCACTGATAATGAACCGGGACTTCAGGGGCCGAGCCATCGTGCGCGCTGCGATCTTGATTCCGTGGGCGATCCCGACGGCCGTGACGACGACGATGTGGGTCGTCATCTTCCAGCCTGCCGGCATCATGAACAAGATCCTGCATCAGAACATCCAATGGTTGGCGGCCAGCGGCCCGGAACGCTCGGCGATCATCATCGCCGACACCTGGAAGACCACCCCGTTCATTGCGCTGTTGCTGCTCGCGGGTCTACAAAACATCAGTGCCGACATTTACGAGTCTGCGCGCATGGACGGCGCCAATGCCTGGCAGCGGTTTACCAAGATCACGCTGCCGCTGCTGCGGCCGGCGCTCGCGGTGGCAGTCATTTTCCGCGCCCTGGACGCGTTGCGGATGTACGATCTCCCGGCTATCTTTTCGGGTGGGTCCAACAACACGACGACAGTTTCGATTCTCGTAGTCAAGCAGTTGAACTCGGGCATCAACTCGGCTGCGGCCCTGTCCACGATCACCTTCGTCTTTATATTTGCGATTGCACTCGCGATGGTGCGACTGTTCAACGCTAATATCGGCGGGAAAGCGGCAGGTCTAAAATGAGCACCGCTACTGTGAACGTCTCGCAGAGCGGCACGGCGGACTCCGCCGAGCCGGCGCGCTCGAAGAGTGGCGGATTCCGATGGGCCAACATCGGCACCGGCGTTTTGTTCGCCGTCATCCTGGTCTGGTGTCTAGCACCGTTCTACTGGATGATCGTCATGTCTTTGCGCGACCCCAGTTACACATTCAGCACCAACCCGTTCTTCGCGCACTTCTCGACATACAACTTCCGCTACGCCTTCAACGGTGGGAATTCGTTCGGCCGCTCGATACTAAACAGCCTTTTCATCGGCGTCGTCGTTACGGCGGTGGCCATGTCGATCGGCGTCAGTGCTGCGTACGCGTTGGCTCGGCTCACCTTCCGTTTCAAGGGGGTGCTCCTGGCCGCAATTCTGGCCGCATCCATGTTTCCCGGCGTCGCTATCCTGACGCCGCTATACCAGTTGTTCGCGAACTGGCACTGGCTCGCGACCTACCAGGGGCTGATCCTGCCCCAGATCTCGTTCTCTCTGCCCTTGGCCGTGTACACGTTGACGAGCTTCTTCTCTGACATGCCGTGGGAGCTGGAACAAGCGGCGCGCGTCGACGGTGCGACGCCGGCGCAGGCGTTTCGCCTGATCATTTTGCCGCTTGCGGCACCGGCGATGTTTACGACCTCGATACTGGTGCTGCTGGCTTCGTGGAACGAATATTTGCTTTCCAGCGTGCTTTCACGCAACGACGCAAGCGTTCGTCCTTCGACGGTCGCGGTGGCGAACTTCGGCGGTGCGCCACACATCCAGCCATTTACCCAGATAATGGCGGCCGGCGTGGTGGTCACAATTCCGCTGATCATCATCGTGTTGCTCGCGCAGCGTCGCATCGTTGCCGGCCTGACCGCGGGCGGCGTCAAGGGCTGATCGGTCCAGCCGCCCGGCTAGATTGACCAAACCTGGGAACAAGACCGAACGCCTCCACGTTGTGGGGGCGTTCGGTTTGTTGGATGGAATGCACCTGGCAGACTGAGCACCACATCCGGTTCCGGTTCACGTCCGCACGCACTCGTCAGCACGCTCGGCGATGCAGGGCGACCCGGCGGCCACGACGAGTGAGGAAACGACATCATGAAGGCTGGAATCCACCCCGAGTACGTCGAGACGCAGGTGACCTGTTCCTGCGGCAACACGTTCACCACTCGCAGCACGGCCAAGAGCGGCGTCATGAACGCCGACGTGTGTTCTGCCTGCCACCCGTTCTACACGGGCAAGCAGAAGATCATGGACGTCGGCGGACGCGTCGAGCGCTTCGAGAAGCGGTACGGCCGCCGAGAGAAGACCACTACGGCGAACTAGCTTCCACTATCGGCGCCCGCGCCAGAACGTCATCCGACGTCCTGGCGCGGGCGTCGGTTTGTTGTTTGGACGTGAAGAAACAGCGAGCGTAAATGACAGGGGTGCACATCCGATGACAACGTCGTTGGACCTGTCTGCACTGCGGGCCGAGTACGCCGACGTCGAGCGTCAACTGTCCGACTCCGCCGTGCACGCCGATCAGGCCAAGGCGCGCACGCTCGGCCGGCGCTTTGCCGAGCTGGCGCCGATCGTGGCCGCCTCACGCGAGTTGGAAGCCACCCGGTCGGATCTTCAGGCGGCCCAAGAGATGTCCGACGACGCCGAGTTCGCCGCCGAGGCGGCGACGTTGGCCGCGAAGGTGGTCGCGCTGGAGAGCCGGCTGCGTGAGCTGCTACTGCCGCGTGATCCCAATGACAGCAAGGACATCCTGCTCGAGGTGAAAGCCGGTGAGGGCGGCGACGAATCCGCCCTGTTCGCCGGCGATCTGCTGCGGATGTACCTGCGCTACGCCGAGCGCCAGAGCTGGATCACCGAGATCCTCGACAGTGAGCCGACCGATCTGGGCGGTGTACGCTCCGCCACGGTGGCCATGCGCGGTCGCGGTCCCGATGCCGGCGTGTGGGCGCGTCTGAAATATGAAGGTGGCGTTCACCGTGTACAGCGGGTTCCCGTCACCGAGTCGCAGGGCCGAATTCACACGTCGGCTGCCGGTATTCTGGTTCTGCCTGAGGCCGAGGACGTCGAGGTCGACATCGATCCCAACGATCTGCGCATCGACGTCTACCGCTCTTCGGGCCCCGGCGGGCAGAGCGTGAACACCACTGACTCCGCGGTGCGCATCACCCACGTTCCCACCGGGGTGACGGTGTCGATGCAGAACGAGAAAAGCCAGTTGCAGAACCGCGAAGCCGGCATGCGAGTGCTGCGAGCTCGTCTGCTCGCGGTGGCTCAGGACGCGGCGGAGAAAGAAGCAAGTGCCGCGCGCCGATCGCAGGTCCGCACGGTCGATCGCTCGGAGCGGATCCGGACGTACAACTTCGCCGAGAACCGCATCAGTGACCATCGGGTGGGCTTCAAGGCCTACAACCTCGACCAGGTGCTCGACGGCGCACTGGACGACGTGATCGACGCGCTGACTCGTGCCGACGTCGAGTCGCTGCTGGCCGGCAGCACCGGCTGAGTGCGTCGGTGCACGCGGTCCGAGCGGTGCTGCAGGACGCCGAACGCCGACTGAGTGGCGCGGGCATCGCCAATGCTGCCGCCGAGGTGCGCTGGCTGCTCGCCGGCGCACTGGGCACCGACAGCAGCGCCCTGGTTACGTATACCGCGCTCACCAATGATCAACTCGGGTCGTTCGAGGCCTTGGTAACGCGGCGGTGCACCCGCGAGCCGCTTCAACACGTGCTCGGGCGCGCCGCGTTCCGCTACCTGGACTTGCACGTCGGTCCGGGTGTGTTCGTGCCGCGTCCGGAGACCGAGGTTCTCGTGGATCTGGTGGCGCACTACATCGCGCCGTTGGAGCGGCCCGTCGTCGTAGACCTGTGCAGTGGGTCCGGCGCTATCGGGTTAGCCATTGCCTCGGAGGTACCTGCGTCGCACGTGACGCTGCTGGAACGTTCCACCGAAGCTCTGCACTGGCTGCACCGCAACGTCGCCGAGCAACCGACGACCGTCCGCAACCGCATTAACGTGGTTCAGGCCGACGTCGCGACCACGTCGAGTCGCAGCGCACTGAGGAACCTGATCGGCTTTACGGACGCGGTGGTGGTGAATCCGCCGTACGTGCCGATGCACACGCAGGTGGGGCCCGAGGTCGCGCACGATCCGCCCGAGGCCGTCTTCGGCGGCGCAGACGGCCTCGACCTGTACCCAGCTATCAGTGATCTCGCGCAGGCGCTGCTACGGCCGGGCGGTCAGCTGGCACTGGAGCATGACCAGACCCACCCCGACGCGCTGGCCGGCTATCTGTCCGCGCGCGGCTGGCTGACGGTGCGCTCGGCGGCCGACCTGACCGGGCGCCCGCGCTTCACCACGGCGCGGCGGGCCTAGGTCCGACTCGGGTGGTTCCCGTGCACCGTGTTGGCTGACGCCGCTGTCCACCCGACCCAGCGCCGCGGGCATGCGTCGGCAGCACCGTCTCGTCCTGCGGCACAGCAGTGCGGCACAATGGCGCCAGTGAGCTCCACCTATGACTGCACCGATCCCACCGACCGGGCCGGTGCCATCGACGCCGCCGTGCGTGCCGTGCAAGCCGGCCAGCTCGTCGTGATGCCCACCGACACCCTGTACGGCCTGGGCGCCGACGCCTTCGACGGCGAGGCCGTGGCTGCACTGCTGGCGGCCAAGGGCCGCGATCGGTCCATGCCGGTGCCGGTGCTCGTCGGGTCGTGGGACACCCTCGACGGCCTGGTGAACTGGGTTCCGCAGCGGGTTCGGACGCTGTTCGAGGCGTTCTGGCCCGGCGGGCTGACGCTGATCGTCGAGCACGCGCCGGCGCTGCAGTGGGACCTGGGTGACACTCGCGGCACGGTCGCGGTACGCATGCCGCTACACCCCGTTGCGTTGGCGATTCTTGCCCGCACCGGCCCGATGGCGGTGTCGAGCGCCAACGTCTCTGGCCGGACACCGGCCGAGGACATCGACGACGCCCGCGGGCAACTGGGCGAGGACGTCTCGGTGTATCTCGACGCCGGCCCCATCCGCGCCGGCACGGCGTCCACCATCGTCGACGTCACCGGCGAGGTGCCACGGATAGTGCGCCTCGGTGCGGTCTCGCTGGAGCAGTTGCGGGCAGTTCTACCCGAGATCGGTGGGTAGCAGGAACGGCGGCGGTAACCTCGTCGACAAAGCTGTGCCAGCGGCGGTCAGGTGGTCGACTGTCGTTCGAGAGCGCTTAGTGTGCCGATTCTTGATGCGTGCGGAAAGGAACTGATGAGCACGACGTTCTGGGGACCGGATTTCGGGGCTCTGGCCCAACTGGACCCGGAGATCGCCGACGTGGTGGTCGATGAGCTTGCCCGGTTGCGTTCAGGCCTGCAGCTGATCGCGAGCGAGAACTTCACCTCGCCGGCCGTTCTTGCCGCGCTGGGCAGCACGCTGAGCAACAAGTACGCCGAGGGCTATCCGGGCAAGCGGTACTACGGCGGATGTGAGGTCGTCGATCGCGCCGAGCTACTGGGAATCGCGCGCGCCAAGGAGCTCTTCGGCTGCGATCACGCGAACCTGCAGCCGCATTCGGGAGCCAGCGCAAATCTGGCCGTGTACGGCGCCTTTCTGCAGCCCGGCGATACGATTCTGGGGATGGGCCTGCCTTCGGGCGGACACCTCACCCACGGCACCAAGGTCTCGTTCTCGGGCAAGTGGTTCAACGCGGTGCGCTACGGCGTCAACGCCGAGACAGAGGACATCGACTACGACCAGGTGCGCTCGTTGGCGAGCGAGCACTCACCCAAGATGATCATCTGCGGTGGCTCGGCGATTCCACGGTTGATCGACTTCAAGGCGTTTCGCGAGATCGCCGACGAGGTCGGCGCGATCCTGATGGTCGACGCCGCTCACTTCATCGGTTTGGTAGCCGGAAAGGCGATTCCCTCGCCGGTTCCCTACGCCGACGTCGTCACATTCACCACGCACAAGGTCCTGCGCGGCCCGCGGGGAGGCATGATCGTCTGCAAGGCCGAGCACGCATCGGCGATCGACAAGGCCGTGTTTCCGATGATGCAGGGCGGGCCGCTGATGCACGCGGTCGCCGCCAAGGCAGTGAATCTGCGTGAGTGCCTCACGCCGGAGTACCGGCAGTACGCCCAGCAGGTCATTCTGAATGCGCAGGCGTTGACCGCCGCGCTGGGCGAGCAGGGAATGCGCCCGGTCACCGGCGGAACCGATACCCACCTGGCCCTGCTCGACCTGCAGGCCACCGGCGTGAGCGGCCGGGACGCCGAGGCGCGCTGCAGCGCTGCAGGCATCGTGCTGAACAAGAACGCCATTCCCAACGATCCGCAGCCGCCCTCGGTTGCCTCGGGTATTCGCGTCGGCAGCCCTTCGATCACCACCCAGGGCATGGCCGAGGAGCAGATGAGCGAGATCGCGTCGCTGATCGGACGGGCCGTGAGCACCGAGGATGCCGGCGAACACGTGAAGATCGCCGCCGAAGTGGCCGACCTGGTCGAGCGTTTTCCTGCTTACCCCCGCGACTGACAGCCCACCGCAGCCGCCATGCGCCATCCGAGTCTCGAGTACGCGCTGGTCTTCCTCATCGCGGTGTCGACGAGCTTCCTGCTCACCCCGGTTGCCCGTCGGATCGCGTTGCGCGTCGGCGCGGTGGCGCGACCCCGAGACCGCGACGTGCACTCGGTGGACACGCCCCGTTTGGGCGGGCTGGCGCTGTTCGGTGGCTTCCTTCTGACCGTCGAGCTGGCCAAGCACCTGCCCTCGCTGTCGCGGGCATTCCAGACCAGCCAGGTGAACGGCGTGCTGCTGGCGGGCATCCTGCTGTGCCTGCTGGGCGTGCTCGACGACCGCTTCGAACTGGACTCGCTGACCAAGCTGGCCGGGCAGATCACCGCTGCCGGCGTCATGGTGCTGATCGGAGGCGTGCAGTTGATCCAGTTCCCGCCGCCATGGACAAATGACAACACCTTCATCCTCGGCGCCGACAACGGGGTGCCGCTGACGATCCTGCTCACCGTCTTGACCATCAACGCGGTCAACTTCATCGACGGCCTGGACGGCCTGGCGGCAGGCGTCACTGCGATCTCGGCACTGGCGTTCTTCGTCTTCGATTACCACCTCGGGCAAGGGCCCTACTTTTCAACAGCCGCGCCGCCGACGTTGATGGCCGCAGTGCTCGCCGGTGCCTGCATCGGCTTTCTGCCGCACAACTTCTCACCCGCGCGCATCTTCATGGGCGATTCCGGATCGATGGTGGTCGGGCTGGTCCTCACCGCGGTGGCGGTCACCAGCGTCGGTGACTTCAACCCCCCTCTCAGCGACGAACACGTCTTCGCTGCACCCTTGACGCTCACCTTGCTCAGCCCGTTGCTGGTGCTGGCGCTGCCGCTGGTCGATCTGATCTGGGCGGTCGTGCGGCGGATTCTGCGCGGCAAGTCGCCCTTCACCCCGGACAAGCAGCATCTGCACCACCGCCTGATGCGGCTCGGACACAGCCATCGACGGGCGGTCCTGCTGCTGTGGTTCTGGTCTGCCCTGATCGGATTCGGGGGAGTGGCGATGTCGATGTGGGCCACCACCTCGGTTTTCGCCACGCTGTGCGCGTTGAGCGTGGTCGGCCTGGTCTTCTCCGCGATTCCCACGCTGCGGCGCTCGCCCCAGCGGAATTGACTGCCCGCATGGTCGAGCAATTGGGGCAGGGGGTCGGTTCCGTGCCGACCGGGCGCGACGTACGCAGCGAACTTCGCGACATCCAGCAGCAGGTGGAACGAGGCGAGACCGCTCCGCTGCCCGCAGACGTCGGGCCCTTTCGCCCCACGGGCCAGCCCGACGGACGCCGCTGGCTCGTCGTACTCGCCGTCGGAGTCGTGGGCTTCGTAGCGTTCGCGCTCGGGTCGCAGCATGGGTTGCGAGCTGGATCGAGCTTCGTTGGCGGCCTTGGCCTTTCGATCGCGGCATTCGAGTTCGGTGCCTTCAACATTCGAGCCGTCGACCGGGTCGCGCCGCAGTTCACGCTGGCCGCCGCGTTGTTCAGCTACCTGCTCACCGCGGTGCTCTTTGCGCTGATCCTGGCGGCGAGCAGTCCACGGGTGATCGACGGACCGGGTGTCGCTGTCGGCCTGGCGACGGGCCTGACCGTGTGGCTCGGCGCGCTGGTTCTGGCGTCCAGGGTGCGGCTGGAACAGCCCTGAACGCCTGATAACATCACCTCGCAGCATGAACGAAACATCGCGCTCATCGGACTCTGGGCCATCCAACGGGCAGGCCGACGGTGCTCCCTCCGGGGACCCGTGGGCCGCTTTCGGCTACTTGGTGGCCGGCGTTCTGTTCTACGGCGCGGTGGGCTGGGGCCTGAGCGTCTGGCTCCACGCCACGTACTGGATACCCATCGGCATTCTCGTGGGCGTCGGTTTCGGGATGTACCTCGTGTTCTCCCGCTACCTGGTCAAGGGGCCTGCCGGCGGGGTCGACCGTTTGAAGCAGCCATAACTGCACGGCCAGACCGATGACCGAGGAGAGACTGCGTGAGCCAACTCGCCCCACTGGCGGACACTTTCGAGGCGCCGAGCCCGCTGGACTTCCTTCTCTCCGACTTCACCGGTAAGCACTACGACGCTAAGCACGGCTACAACGTCTTGTTGACGAAATCCTCGGCGTTGTTGCTGCTCGGCGCGATCCTCGCCTTCGTGCTGCTGTTCAGTGCGGCTCGTAAGGGTCGCGTAGTCCCCAGCAAGAGCCAGTTCTTGGGTGAGCAGGCTTACGACTTCGTCCGCAACGGCATCGCCCGCGACATCATCGGCGAGCGCGACTTCCTACGCTACGTGCCGCTGCTGCTCAGCCTGTTCTTCTTCGTGCTCATCAATAACTTGTTCGGAATCATCCCAATCGCGCAGTTTCCGCCATTTTCGCGCTTTAGCTTCGCGGTCGGTTTAGCCCTGCTGGTGTGGATCATCTACAACGCCGTCGGCATCATGGACAAGGGCTTCGTTGGCTATTTCAAACATGTCGCCGTCCCTACTGGCGTGCCGTTCATCATGTTGTTCCTGCTCGTTCCGTTGGAGTTCTTGTCCAATGTTCTTGTTCGGCCCTTCACTTTGTCCCTGCGACTGTTCGCTAACATGTTCGCCGGTCACCTGCTGCTGATTCTTTTCTCCACCGGCGGTGCCTACTTGCTGCTTCACGGCACGGGAGCCGCATACGTGCAGAAGCCAGCGGGCATTCTCTCGTTTGCACTTGGCATAGCCGTTGGATTCCTCGAGGTCGTCGTAGCCGTCCTCCAGGCCTATGTTTTCGCTTTGCTGACCGCGCAGTACATCGCTGGCTCGCTATCCTCCGAGCACTGAATACCCATCCCGCTCTCCGCGCCGACGGCGCGTACGTACCGGTCACCAACGACCGACAACCGAAAGGAAACCCTCATGGGTGGCTCGCTCAACATGGTCGGCTACGGCCTGGCCGCTATAGGTCCGGGCATCGGCATCGGCCTGATCTTCGCCGCGTACATCAACGGCACCGCACGCCAGCCCGAGATGCAGAGCCGGTTGCAGCCAATCGCCATTCTGGGGTTCGCGCTGGCTGAGGCGCTCGCCATCATCGGCATTGCCCTCGCCTTCGTCATCAAAGCGTCCAACAGCTGAAACTCGTTCATTCCAGCATCGAGCACAGAGGGGTGACCGTGACCGCGATCCACTTAGCCGAGACCGCACCGAAGGTTCCCAGCCCGCTCAACGTCGTACCTGCAGAGTTGATCCTGGTGTTGATCATCTTTGGTGCGCTGCTATTTCTCATCTGGAAGTTCGTCGTACCGGGCTTCGAGAAGACGTTTGCCGCCCGACGAGCCGCGATCGAGGGCGGTATCGAGCGGGCTGAGCAGGCTCAGGCCGAAGCGGCGGCGCTGCTGCAGCAGTACCAGGCGCAGCTGGCCCAGGCGCGCACCGAGGCAGCGCAGATTCGCGACAGCGCTCGGGCTGAGGGTCAGCGCATCGTCGAAGAGTTGCGCGCGACCGCGCAGGCCGAATCGGCGCGCATCGTCACCCGCGGTGAGGAGCAGCTGTCCGCCCAGCGGGCCGCGATTGTGCGAGAGCTGCGCGGCGAGCTGGGCTCGCTGGCGGTGGAGCTGGCCGAGCGCATCGTGGGCCAGCACCTGGCTGACGACGCCCAGGTGAGCGCGACGGTGGACCAGTTCCTCGCCACCTTGGAGCAGGGAGAGACACCTGCCGAGATGGCCCAGTGATCCACTCCGCCAGCCGGGTGGCCATGGCCCAGCTGGAACCCCAGCTGGAGTCGTTCATCAGGGCCGGGTCGGGCCTGGAAAAGGTCGGCCAGGATGCACATGCCGTCAGCCGGTTGCTCTCTGCCCAGCCGCGGTTGCGCAGGGCTTTGGCTGACCCGTCCACTGCAGCCGACGCCCGCAGCCAGCTCGCCGGGGCAGTGTTCACCGGCAAGATCTCTGCTTCGGCGGTCGAACTGGTTCAGCGAGTCGTCATCAGTCGGTGGTCCAACCCGTGGGACATGACCGACGCCCTGTCGATCGCCGGTGACACGTTGCTGCTGGGCGCTGCGGACAAGGCCGGTCATCTGGACGACGTAGAGGATCAACTCTTTCGCTTCGGGCGGATCGTGCGGGGTAACGACCCACTGCGCGTTCTGCTCGACGACCAGTCCGTCCCTGCGCAGCGACGCAGCGCGCTGTTGACCGACGTGCTGGGGAGCAAAGTCGACCCGGTCACCGCGGCCCTGCTGGACCAAGGAGTGCGCAGCAACCGCAAGCGCACCGTCGAGCTGGCCGTGGACGACCTGCTCGATCTCACCGCTTCCCGGCGCGGCCGATCCGTTGCCGACGTCACCTCAGCGGTTCCACTCAGCGATGTCCAACTCAACCGGTTAGGTGCGGCGTTGACCCACATCTACGGCCGCGCCATCACCGTGCGCACGCAGGTCGACGCCTCTGTGCGCGGTGGCTTGGTCATCCGGGTGGGCAACGAAGTCATCGACGGCAGCGTCGAGTACCGCCTGGCGACCGTGCGCGCAGAACTGGCCGGCTGACCGGCAGCACCGATCCACTCAACGACGTACTGACCTCGACGCGCGCAAAGCAAGCACGGCGGCACCGAGCTCCGGGGCCGAGCAGAATGACTGTTACCAGCCTCACCGACGACAGCACGGCCCAGCGACAACCGAGCGGGACTCGATCGAGCAGACAGGGATTTCCCCATGACAGAGTTGACGATCTCCACCGACGAGATCCGCAGTGCCATTGCCAGCTACGTCTCCTCCTACACTCCGCAGACCTCGCGCGAAGAGGTCGGTGTGGTTGTCGACACCGGCGACGGCATCGCCCATGTCGAGGGTCTGCCCAGCGCGATGACCAACGAGCTGCTCGAGTTCGAGGGCGGTGTACGCGGCCTGGCGCTGAACCTGGACGTGCGCGACATCGGCTGCGTGATCCTCGGTAATGGCGAGCACATCGAGGAGGGACAGGAAGTCCGACGCACGGGCGAGATCCTGTCGGTTCCCGTCGGTGACAACTTCCTGGGCCGGGTCGTCAACCCGCTCGGAGCACCCATCGACGGCCTGGGCGAGATCGAGGCCGAGGCAACCCGTGCCCTGGAGCTCCAGGCGCCCACGGTCGTGCAGCGCCAGGAAGTGCGCGAGTCCATGCTCACCGGCATCAAGGCCGTCGACTCGATGACGGCGATCGGTCGCGGCCAGCGCCAGCTCATCATCGGTGACCGTCAGACCGGCAAGACGACCGTCGCCATCGACGCCATCATCAATCAGCGCGACAACTGGGCGACCGGCGATCCGGCCAAGCAGCTGCGCTGCATCTACGTTGCCATCGGGCAGAAGGGCTCCACCATCTCCAGCGTCCGCCAAACGCTCGAGGACGCCGGCGCCTTGGAATACACCACCATCGTCGCCGCGCCCGCATCGGACTCGGCCGGCTTCAAATACCTGGCGCCCTACACCGGTTCGACCATCGGACAGCACTGGATGTACGCCGGCAAGCACGTGCTCATCGTTTTCGACGACCTGACCAAGCAGGCAGAGGCCTACCGCGCGGTGTCGCTTCTGCTGCGCCGCCCACCGGGCCGCGAGGCCTACCCCGGCGATGTGTTCTACCTGCACTCACGGCTGCTCGAACGCTGCGCGAAACTGTCCGACGAACTGGGCGGCGGGTCTATGACCGGTCTGCCGATCATCGAGACCAAGGGCAACGACGTGTCGGCCTACATTCCGACCAACGTCATCTCCATCACTGATGGCCAGTGCTTCCTGGAGACCGACCTGTTCAACTCCGGCGTCCGTCCGGCCATCAACGTGGGCATTTCGGTGTCGCGCGTCGGCGGTGCAGCTCAGTCCAAGGCGATGAAGTCTGTCGCCGGCCGGCTGCGGGTCGACCTTGCCCAGTTCCGCGAGCTCGAGGCGTTCGCCGCCTTCGGCTCCGATCTGGACAAGGCCAGCCAGCAGCAGCTGGCGCGGGGCTCGCGGCTGGTCGAGCTGCTCAAGCAGCCCCAGTCCAGCCCGTTCCCGCTCGAACGCGAGGTCGTCTCCATCTGGGCCGGCACCACCGGACAGCTCGATGATGTCCCGGTCGGCGATATCCGCCGATTCGAGGGCGAGCTGCACTCCTACATCGCGCACAACGAGCAAGGCATCTTCGACGCGATCGCGACCACCGGCAAGCTCGACGACGACACCATCGCTGCACTCGAGCGGGTGACCGCGACGGTCAAGTCCCAGTTCGGCAGTGGCGATGAGCAGAAGAGCCCTGACTCGCCGCCGGCTCAGCAGGCGGCCCAGCATTCCAATTCGAGCCCGGCCGCACCCCCGTCGACGGCAGACCAGAGCCCGCAGCAGGTAGAGCAGGGCAACGCCGGCCAGACGAGTTCCAGCCCGGCCGCATCCTCCGGTGGCGCCACCTCGCTGGACGCGCGGTAGTCGATGGGAGCGCAGCTGCGGGTCTACCGCCGTCGAATCAGGTCGGTGCAGTCGACCAAGAAGATCACCAAGGCGATGGAGCTCATCGCCGCCTCGCGCATCGTCAAGTCGCAGAACCGGATGAACGCAGCCCGTCCCTACACCGACGAGCTGACCCGCGCCCTGGCCGCGTTGGGCCGCAATGCTTCTCTGAAGCACCCGATGCTGACAGGCACGGACAACCCGCGCCGATCAGGGATCCTGCTCATCACCAGCGACCGCGGCCTGGCCGGTGGCTACAACGCCAATGTCATCCGCCGTACCAACGAGCTCTCTGAGCGGATCCGCACTGAGGGCAAGGAGCCCGTTCTCTACGTCATCGGGCGCAAGGGAACCGGCTACTACCGCTTCCGCAACCGTCCACTGGCCGGCACGTGGACCGGATTCTCCGAGCAGCCACAGTTCGTCAACGCCAAGCCCGCGACGGACGCAGTCGTGGCGGCGGTCGCTGCCACCAGCGAGGGCGAGGCAAACGGCGAGCCCGGTATCGACGAGCTGTTCGTGGTCTACACCCGGTTCGCGTCGATGATCTCGCAAATCCCGACCGTTGCCCAGGTTGCGCCGGTTCGAGCGGCTGATATGGGCACGGACACCGGCACCGATGCGGCTGCCGAGGACAAGCAAGCGTCGTCGGAGGACCGCGACGACTCGGGGCAGCCGAAGCCGGAATACGACTTCGAGCCCGAGCCCGAGCTGTTGCTGGCATCCCTGCTTCCTCGCTACATCAGCGCGCGGATCTACTCGGCGCTGCTGGAGGCCGCGACGTCGGAGTCGGCCTCCCGGCGACGTGCCATGAAGTCGGCCAGCGACAACGCCGACGACCTCGCCAAGACCTACATCCGGCTGGCCAATCAGGCACGTCAGGCCGAGATCACCCAGGAAATCAGCGAGATCGTCGGCGGCGCCGACGCGCTCGCCTCAGCAGGAAGTGACTACTGATGACCGCAACTGTGTCCGAGACCGACAGCACCACGATGGCCACCGGGCGAGTAGCCCGGGTGATCGGGCCCGTCGTCGACGTGGAGTTCGGCCGGGACTCGATGCCGGAGCTGAACGCGGCACTGACCGTCCAGATCGAGCTGCCCGAGGTCGCCAAGATGATGACGCTCGAAGTAGCGCAGCACATCGGCGACGACATGGTGCGTGCCATCGCATTGCAGCCCACCGACGGTCTCATCCGCGGTGCGATCGTCACCAACACCGGCGGCCCGATCACGGTACCGGTCGGCGACGTGACCAAGGGCCACGTTTTCAACGCGCTGGGCAAGCCGCTGGATGTCGACGAATCCGAACTCGACATCAAGGTGCGCTGGCCGATCCACCGCGAACCGCCCGCGTTCGACCAGCTCGAGGGCAAGACCGAGATCTTTGCCACCGGCATCAAGGTCATCGACCTGCTGAGCCCCTATGTGCTGGGCGGCAAGATCGGCCTGTTCGGCGGTGCCGGCGTCGGCAAGACGGTCCTGATCCAGGAAATGATCTACCGCGTGGCGGAGAACTTCGGTGGTGTGTCGGTGTTCGCCGGCGTGGGGGAGCGGACCCGCGAAGGCAACGACTTGATCGCCGAGATGCGTGACTCCGGCGTCATCGACAAGACCGCACTGGTGTTCGGTCAGATGGACGAGCCGCCGGGCACGCGGCTTCGGGTTGCGCTGTCGGCGTTGACGATGGCGGAGTACTTCCGCGACGTCCAGAACCAGGACGTGCTGCTGTTCATCGACAACATCTTCCGCTTCACCCAGGCCGGTTCCGAGGTATCCACGCTGCTGGGCCGGATGCCGTCGGCGGTGGGCTACCAGCCCACGCTGGCCGATGAGATGGGTCAGCTTCAGGAGCGCATCACCTCCACCCGAGGCCACTCGATCACCTCGCTGCAGGCCATCTACGTGCCTGCGGACGACATCACTGACCCCGCACCGCACACCACCTTTGCCCACCTCGACGCGACGACGGTGCTTTCCCGTCCTATCTCCGAAAAGGGCATCTATCCCGCCGTCGACCCGCTGGACTCCACGTCGCGCATTCTCGACCCCCGCTACGTCGGCGAGGAGCACTACAACGTTGCCCAGGAGACCAAGCGCATTCTGCAGCGCTACAAGGAGTTGCAGGACATCATCGCCATCCTCGGCATCGACGAGCTGTCCGAAGAGGACAAGGTGCTGGTGAACCGGGCGCGCCGGATCGAGCGCTTCCTCTCCCAGAACACGTTCGTGGCCAGGCAGTTCACCGGCATCGAGGGGTCCTTCGTTCCCATCGAGGAGACGATCGACGCGTTCAAGCGCCTGACCCAGGGCGACTTCGACCACTTCCCGGAGCAGGCATTCTTCATGTGCGGCGGCCTGGAAGATCTCGAGGCGAAGGCCAAGCAGCTGCAATCCTGATCCGCCGCGGCGGCTCGGGCATGCGATCGGCACGCCCACACCGTCGTCTGCGTTAGCAGCTCTTCTCGCTCAGTCCACCGTTATGGAGTTTTAGAAATGGCAACCATGCAGGTCGAGCTCGTCTCGGTTGAACGGCCGCTGTGGTCGGGCGAGGCAACTGCCGTCTATGCCCGCACCACCGAAGGCGAGATCGGCATCATGGCTGGGCACTCGCCGCTGCTGGCGACGCTGGTACCCGGCTGGATAGTGCGCATCCAGCGTGAGGGCGAAGCCGAACTGCGAGTCGCGGTCCACAACGGCAGCCTGTCGGTGCGTCCCGACGGCGTGTCGATCCTCGCCGAAGTAGCCGAGACGGCCGACGAGATCGACGTCGCGCGCGCCCGGGAGACGCTGTCCAGCCTGGACAGCAAGACCGACGACGAATCCGTGGCCGCCCGGGACCGTGCCATGGCGCGCTTACGCGCTGCCGGGGAACAGGTCTGAGCCGCGGTCTAGCTGTCGCATAATTTGCCCACCGCCGTTCATTCCGTCGCACCGTGAGATCCGTCGAGCTGGGTTCTGCACTCGGCATAGCGGCGCTGATAGTTCTGGCCGGCATCTACCTGGCGCTGGTGATGGTGCGCGGACGCCGACTGTTGGGCCGGCCCGGCGGCGTTCCGTTGGTCCTGCGCATCGAAAACGAGGCCTGGCGCCTAGGGGTGGGGCGCTACGCCGGCGACGAGCTCCTCTGGTATGGCGCGTTCCGCCCCACCCGCCGCCCGACGAAGGCGCTGCGACGCGCCGACTTAGAAGTGATCGGGCAACGGCGCCGGCGCAGTAGCGAGCCAGTGGTACCGGCGGACTCCGTCATAGTCGAGTGCCGATCGATGGACTCCAGGGTGTCACTGGCGCTGTCCGAGGCTGCTGTCACGGGATTTCTGTCCTGGCTGGAGGCGTCCGCGCCGCACTGACTGCCCATGGGCCGGCTGGCGGCGTTCGCACCGCACTGACTGCCCATCGGCGGCTAGCGGCGTTCACACCTCACTGACTGCTCGAGGGGCGGTCAGTCTGCTGGTGTACGGGGCCGCCAGCGCAGTGCCCGGCGACGCGCTAGCTGTCGCCGCCGGGCCGCCAGAGCACGTCGCCGTCCGGGTTGGCGCACCGGGCCAGGATGAACAGCAGGTCCGAGAGCCGGTTCAGGTATTGCACGGCCAGCTCATTGACTGACTCGGCGTCCGCCTCGGAGAGCAGCCAGGCGCTGCGCTCGGCTCGTCGTGCCACGGTGCGTGCGGTGTGTAGGAGCGCTGCCCCCGCCGTGCCGCCGGGCAGGATGAAACTGTCCAGCGTGCTCAGCGACGCGTTGAACTCGTCGCACCAACGCTCCAGGTGCTGCACGTAGGCATCGGTGATCCGCAGTGCAGGATATGGCGGGTCGGGCCGCAGCGGTGTGCACAGATCGGCGCCTACGTCGAACAGGTCGTTCTGTACCTGCCGCAGCACCGTCGCCACCTCGGACGGCAGATTGCCCAACGCGAGTGCCATGCCGATCGCGGAATTGGTCTCATCGACGTCGGCAAAGGTCGCCACCCGGGCATCAGTCTTGGCAACCCGGCTTCCATCGCCCAGCGCGGTGGTGCCGTCGTCGCCGGTGCGGGTGTAGATGCGGGTGAGATGTACGGCCACCACCTCATGCTGCCAGCCGACGGCGACCTTCGAGCGCCGCGCCGCGCCGCGCCGCGACCAGCTATGGCGGCCAACGCCCGCGGGTCGGCTCGGTTGCACCGGCACTGAGTGGCGCGGCGAGTCGGCGTTGCTGCCTGAGCTTGCGCGATGCCGAGCCGATGCCGGCAGTTGAAGCAGCAAAGTCTTGGCTGCGGTGGCCAACTTGCGACGGCGGATGGCCGTGAATCCGGCCGAAGCCATGTGCATCGAGTGGCGCGGCGGGCCGGCGTTGCTGCCCGACCTTGCGCGACGCCGAGTCAAACCGGCAGTAGCGCCAGCAAAGACGTCATCGGCGAACGGCCGCTGCGGTCGACGCCACGCCGCCGAGTGCCGGGCAGTGCAATGACCGGCTGCAACCCGCCACCTACGATGAGGCGCGTGCAGGTACTTCGCGTCACCGGTGGCGCCCGTTTGGCGGGCGAGGTACCCGTGGTCGGGGCCAAGAACAGCGTGCTGAAGCTGATGGCGGCCACGTTGCTCGCCGAGGGTGAGACGACGATCGGCAACCTACCCGCCATCGCCGATGTGGCGATCATGAATCAGCTCCTGCAGCGGCTGGGCTGCTCGACGACCGACGTCGCGGGTGCCGACGGCTCCGAAGGTGTGCGGGTGTCGGTACCGGCCGTTCCGAACTCCGATGCGCCCTACGAGCTGGTACGCAAGATCCGCGCGTCGATCTGCGTGCTGGGCCCGTTGCTGGCTCGCACCGGCCGCGCCCACGTCGCGATGCCCGGCGGCGACAACATCGGCTCACGCAAGCTCGACATGCACTTCGCCGGCCTCGAACGGATGGGCGCCACCCTCACGATCGAGCACGGCTTCGTGGTGGCACACGCGCCGACTCTGCACGGTGCACCGATCTGGTTGGACTTCCCCAGCGTGGGCGCCACGGAGAACCTGCTGATGGCAGCCGTGCTGGCCAAGGGCGCCACCAGCATCGACAACGCCGCGCGCGAGCCCGAGATCGTGGACCTGTGCAACCTGTTGGTAAAGATGGGCGCGCGCCTCGGCGGTATCGGTTCGTCGACCCTAGAGATCGAGGGCGTCGACTCGCTGCACCCGACTACCCATTCCGCGGTGCCGGACCGGATCGTGACCGGAACCTGGGCGATCGGTGCGGCGATGACGCAGGGCGACGTCACCATCCGCGGTGCACGGGCCGGTGATCTGAGGATAGTGCTGGACAAACTTGGCACTGCCGGCGCGGTGATCGACGTGCTCGACGACGGGCTGCGCGTCCAGATGCACCGTCGGCCGCGTGCCTTCGACGTCGTCACCCTGCCTTATCCCGGGTTCCCTACCGATCTGCAGCCACAGGCGATCGCGATGCTGTCGGTGTCCGAGGGTGCGGCGATGATCACCGAGAATCTGTTCGACGGGCGGTTCGTCTTCTGCGACGAAATCGCACGGATGAACGCAGATGTCCGCATCGACGGCCACCACGCGATGGTCCGCGGCAAGCAGGGACTGTCCGCGGCTCCGGTGCGCGCCACCGACATCCGCGCCGGCGTCGGCCTCGTTCTGGCTGGGCTGGTGGCCGACGGAGTGACCGAGGTGCTCGACGTGCATCACATCGACCGCGGTTACGCCCGGCTGGAGGAACAGCTGCGAAGCCTGGGAGCGTCGGTCAGTCGCGCTGACGTACCCGGCTTCGACGGCTGACCGCAACGCCGACGAGCCTCAGTCCGCCAGCCTTGGCCCTATCAGCGTCAGCCCTATCAGCGTCAGCCCGACCAGCTTCAGCCCGACCAGCTTCAGCCCGACCAGCTTCAGCCCGACGAACGTCAGCCGGGCGAGGCTCAGCCCGGTGGCAGCAGACCTCGGGCGCGTTCGGCGTCGGCCGTGAAAACGTTCACGTTCACCAGGCCGTCGCGGCGGGTGCTCATCGACGAGCGGATTCCGGCGTCGCCGAGGACCGCTCGCATGGCCAGCCCGTCCGCGCGCGACAGCCCACTGCGCAGCGCCACCAGCAAGCCCGGCACCGCGTCGGCCGGAACGACCTGCCGGCGCCGTGTCCGGTCGACGCGAAAGATCCACCGGGTGAGGAAACTCAGGGCAATCAGCGCGATCAGCGGCACTATCAGCACCGCCAGATCACCGTTCACCCTGCGAGTCTGACATCGATCGCCGCCACTAGGGTCGGTGCGTGCGCCTGGTCATAGCTCGCTGCTCGGTCGATTACCTCGGCCGGCTCACTGCTCATCTGCCGATGGCCATTCGCCTGCTGCTGGTCAAAGCCGACGGCAGCGTGCTGGTGCACGCCGACGGCGGCTCGTACAAGCCGCTGAACTGGATGAGCCCGCCGTGCACGCTGCGCGAGACCGCCGCCGCCGACGGGCTCGTGTGGACGGTCACGAACAAGGCCGGCGAACAGCTCGTAATTTCTGTCGCTGAGGTGTTGCTCGACGTCAGCCAGGACCTCGGTGTGGATCCCGGTTTGGTCAAGGACGGCGTCGAGGCGCATCTGCAGAAGTTGCTGGCCGAGCACATCCATCTGCTGGGCCAGGGCAGCCGGCTGGTGCGCCGGGAGTACCCGACCGCGATCGGGCCGGTCGACATCCTGGCACGCGATCCCAAGGGATCGGTCGTCGCGGTCGAGATCAAGCGCCGTGGCGAGATCGACGGAGTCGAGCAGCTGACCCGATACCTGGATCTGCTCAATCGCGATCCGCTGCTCGCGCCGGTGCGCGGCGTATTCGCCGCCCAGGAGATCAAGCCACAGGCCCGGGTGCTGGCCGAAGATCGGGGCATCAACTGCCTGGTGCTGGACTACGACGCGCTGCGCGGCATCGACGATCCGAGTCAACGCCTGTTCTGAGCGCGCCTACGCCGGGCGCCATGCATGGGCAGCTCTCCACCGGTTTTGGCGGGCGAACATCTCTGCAATGTCCTGCCGCCAAAACCGGCTGGGTGCGCGGCGACTGGGCCGATCTCCCGATCACCGGCGGGTGCCTACGCTGGATCCATGCCCCGTCGTCACCGCCGCGCCGACGCTGTGGCGCCCGCAAAGGCGGCAGGTGGGCAGTCGGCCATTTCTGGGCAGCGTCGAGAGCAGTGGCGAGGCGTCGAGTACGAGGTTCGCTCGGTTCTTGGTTCCGCCACCAAGGTGTACCGGTGCCCAGGCTGCGATCAGGAAGTGCGCAACGTCAGCCACGTCGTTGTCTGGCCCTACTACGACGTCGAGGCCGAGGACCGCCGGCATTGGCACAACGTCTGCTGGACCGCTCGGGATCGGCGTGCCCCGACTCTGGAGCGCGGCCGCTCGACGCCTCGCTACTGAGCGCAGAGCCCACTCAGCGGCCGGTGCACATCGGCCACTGGGTGGGCACTGGGTGGGCACTGAGTGAACCCGCAGCGCTACTCCACCGGGATGGCCGGCTCCACCGTCGTCGTCGGACCACGGAACCAGTGCTTCACCGACACTTCCCAGTAGATCGTCAACAGGATGAGCGCGCCGATGACGACGATCGGGGTGTAGTTGACGAACTTCCAGGCAAACCCGGATGCAAATGGGACGCCCAGGTTGGAAGTGGGCA
Organism: uncultured Jatrophihabitantaceae bacterium; assembly: GCA_964236495.1. GTDB lineage: Bacteria > Actinomycetota > Actinomycetes > Mycobacteriales > Jatrophihabitantaceae > CAXSBR01. Next base: position 75,378 of record CAXSBR010000004.1, on the reverse strand, counting down.
GTAGCGCGATGATCGACGTTACAACGATCTCTAGAACGGCCAGGGGCGCCATCCACTTGTAGTGCCGGCCCAGAGTCCAGGAGCCGGGCCGAAACTTGTCACCCAGGCGCCACCGGTAGTAGATCGGGATCGCAAATGCCAGGTAGAGACCGACGACGCCGATGGAGACGACGGCGAAAAACGCGACCGGCACCGGCGCGCCGTTGATGTCGACCTTGACCAGCGCCGGCAACGTCAGCAAAACAGCAACCACAGCAGTGAGGATCACTCCGTATACCGGCACCCGGTTGGCGTTCAGATGCGACCAGTATTTCGCGCCCGGCATGGCGCGGTCGCGGCTGAACGCGTAGAGCATCCGGGTGGTGCTGGTCATGCAGGCCACCGCGCAGAGGAACTGGCCGGCAGCCGAGATGAGCAGGACAAACCCAGCCCAGTTGGCTGACATCGCCTGGCTGAAGATGACGGCGACCCCACCGCCGCCCTTGGTTACCGCGGCCTGGTCCTGCACGGCGAACAGGAATGACAGCAGCAGGATCCAGCCGCCGATGCCGGAGTAGAAGATCGACTGCCAGATGCCCCGTGCCGCGGCGTTGCCGGCCGACTTCGTCTCCTCGGAGAGGTGGGCTGAGGCGTCGTAGCCGGTGATCGTGTACTGCGTCAGGATCACCGACAGGGGCAGGACGTAGAAAAGAAATCCGAGCCCATGGGTGTGTCCGCCGAAGAACCCGGTGTTGTTGACGGTGTGGGTGAACACCGAGCCGACGCTGGCGTGGTGCTTGGGGACGAATATCAGGATCAGCACCACGGCAGTAGCACCGATCACGTGCCACCACACCGAGATATTGTTCAGCACGGCCAACAGGTGCGACGAGAAGATGTTCACCAAGGCAGCCAGGACCAGGATGAGGATGAACAGCAGGAACACCCGGTTGAGGCTGTAGCCCTTGGCCCACGACTTGCTCACCGTGTCCAGGGTCAGATCCAGGAACGTCGCACAGCCGTAGGCCACCGAGGCCACGATTGCCAGCAGGCCGATCAGGTTCAGCCAGGCCGTGTAGAAGCCGGCCTTGGCGCCGCCGAGCTTGGCCGCCCACCAGTAGATGCCGCCCGATGTCGGGTACGCCGACACCAGCTCGGCCATGCACAGCCCGATCACCAGGATCAACGACGCGATGATGGGCCAGCCCCAGGCGATGGCCGCCGGGCCGCCGTTGTTCCAGCCAAGGCCGAAGCTGGTGAAGCAGCCGGCCAGGATCGAGATGATCGAGAACGAGATCGCGAAGTTCGAGAAGCCTGACCAGTTGCGGTTCAGCTCCTGTTTGTAGCCCATCTCGGCGAGGCGACGTTCGTCCTCGTCCACAGCGGTGTCGATGTGCGTCATTCGTTGCACTCCCGGCTCGATAAAAGGAAAACCAGCGAACGGATCGTAGGCTGACGAGGCGGTAAAGGCCTAGAGGCTGTGCCATTTGTTTACGTAGCTGGAACGCCTACGATGGCGCTCATGTCCGGCTCCGCCCGCCCCCGGATCGGCCTGCCGACCTACCGCGAGACCGCTGCCTGGGGCGCCTGGAACGTCGCGGCCCACCTGCTGCCGGCCACCTACGCCGCTGCGGTGCGCGGCGCGGACGGTCTGCCGCTGCTGCTGCCTCCTGGCGCGCAGGACGTCGGTGGGGAAGCTGCTGACGCGGTGGCGGTGCTGGACGGTCTGTTGCTCACCGGAGGTTCCGATGTGGACCCGGCTCGGTACGGTGCCGAGCCCGACAACCGCACCGATCCGCCTCGCGCGGACCGTGATGCGTGGGAGATCGCCCTGGTGCACGCCGCGCTGGAGGTCCGGCTGCCGATGCTGGCGGTGTGCCGTGGCCTGCAGATCCTCAACGTCGCTCTGGGCGGGTCGCTGCATCAGCATCTGCCCGCCACTGTGGGTCATGAGGGCCATCGGGGCACGCTGGGATCGTTCGTCGGGCACGTCGTCACCTTTGCGCAGGATTCGGTTCTGGCGACGATCTACGGCGCCGCGGTCGACGTGCCCACCCATCATCATCAAGGCGTCGACCGGCTTGGTGAGGGCTTGGTTCCCACCGCCTGGGCCGAAGACGGGCTGGTGGAAGCTGTCGGCCTGCCTGAGCAGCCGTGGCTGGTCGGTGTGCAGTGGCATCCCGAGCAGGCCGGCGGTGCGGCCCTTTTCGATGCGTTCGTTGCCGCTGCGCGTCAGGCTGGGCTGCCTCGGATGGAGCAGCGTCGGGTGGAGCAGCGTCGGTGACGGCCGAGCCGGTAGCGGCGTCGATCTGGTCCGACGCGGTGTTCTCGCCCGTGCCGGTGCGCAATGCCTTCGAGGTGACCGTGGAGCGGTTGGCCAGCGCCATCCGTCTGGGTGTCCTGGCGGCGGGGGACCGGCTGCCCGCCGAGCGCGACCTCGCCGATCAGCTGGGAGTCAGCCGGATGACGCTACGCGAGGCCATCAGGGCGCTGCGCGAAGTGGGGCTGGTGGAGTCGCGTCGCGGCCGCTCCGGCGGCACGTTCGTCCGGGTGTCGTCGCCGCCGCGTCGGCGCGCGCCTCGCCAGATCGGGCGGTCGATGGGAGCGCATCTGCAGGATGCCCTCGACATGCGCCGCATCGTCGAACCTGGTGCCGCCGAGCTGGCTGCCAGCCGCAGGCTGGATCGCAGTGAGCTCGATCCCGTGTGGCGCTGCCTGGACCAGTCCGGTTCGGCCCGGCCGCCCGCCCGGCGGATCGCCGACTCCCGTCTCCATCTCGCCATCGCTGAGACGGCCGGCAGCCCGAGCCTGGCCTCGGCGGTCGCCCAGGTGCAGCTGACGCTGGACGAGCTGCTGCGGGCCATTCCGGTGCTGGCTGCCAACATCGCTCATTCCGATGCCCAGCACGAGCAGATCGTCGACGCCATCGCCCACGGGAATGCCGAAGCCGCTCGGGCGTCGATGTGCGAGCACGTCGACGCCACCGCCGCGTTGCTGACCGGGCTGATCGGTTGACACCGCAGTCGTCAAAGGTACGTTGTCTCTACCTTTTAGCCGACGAAGGGATGAGCTGATGCCCAAGCCGTTGATGGACGTGGAGGAATTGCGGCTCGGTGTCGGCAACGGCACGGTGGACACCGTCGTGATCGCGATGACGGACATGCAGGGCCGCCTTCAGGGAAAGCGCCTGGACGCCGAGTACTTCCTCGACCATGTCCTCGACCACGGTGCCGAGGGGTGCAACTACCTGCTTGCCGTGGACGTGGACATGAACACCGTCGAGGGCTACGCGATGACCTCCTGGGCCAGCGGGTACGGCGATTTCGTGCTGGCGCCGGACCTGTCGACGATGCGCGCACTGCCGTGGCAGCCGGGCAGTGTGTTGGTGCTGTGCGACGTGCAGGCACAAGACCGATCGCCCATCGCGCCGTCGCCCCGTCAGATCCTGGCCCGACAGCTGGACCGGCTCGCTGAGCGCGGCTGGGAGGCTTTTGTAGGCACCGAGCTGGAGTTCATCGCCTTCGACGACACCTACGAAGCGGCCTGGAGTGCGCGCTACCGCGACCTGACGCCGGTGAATCAGTACAACGTCGACTACTCGATCCTGGGCACCGCGCGGGTGGAGCCGCTGCTGCGCGCCATCCGGCTGGGCATGCGCGACGCCGGCATGCAGGTGGAGTCGGCCAAGGGCGAGTGCAACCTGGGCCAGCAGGAGATCGGTTTCCTCTTCGATCGGGCCATGCCCACCTGCGACAACCACGTGATTTACAAGACCGGTGCCAAGGAGATCGCGGCCCAGCACGGCAAGTCCTTGACGTTCATGGCGAAGTTCGACGAGCGCGAGGGCAACTCGTGCCACATCCATCTGAGCCTGCGCGGCTCCGACGGAAGGCTGGTGTTCGCCGACGACGACGGGCACATGTCGCCGCTGTTCGAGCACTTCCTGGCCGGTCAGCTGGCCGCGCTGCCCGAGTTGACGCTGATGTTCGCGCCGAACATCAACTCCTACAAACGCTTCGCGGCCGGCTCGTTCGCGCCCACCGCCGTCAAGTGGGGCTACGACAACCGCACCTGCGCGCTGCGGGTGGTGGGCCACGGCGCGGGCTTGCGGTTCGAGAACCGCGTGCCCGGCGGGGACGCGAACCCCTACCTGGCGGTAGCGGCGATGGTTGCGGCCGGTCTGCACGGAATCGAGCAGGAACTGTCGCTGGAGGAGGCGTTCGTGGGCAACGCCTACGAATCCGATGCCGACACGGTGCCCCCGACGCTGCGCGACGCGGCACACCTGTGGAGCGCCAGCGCCCTTGCCCGCACGGCTTTCGGCGACGAAGTCGTCGATCACTATGCCAACAACGCCCGGGTGGAACTGGCTGCCTTCGATTCGGCCGTCACCGACTGGGAACGCGTGCGCGGCTTCGAACGGCTCTGACTTCTTCCTTCCAACCGCTGGCTTAGAAAGCTGACCGCATCGACATGACTGCCTACACCGTGCTCAACCCCGCCACCGAGGACCCGGTGGCGACAGTCGAGTTGCTCGACCTCGAGGCCACCGATGACGCCATCGCACGCGCGCGCGCCGCCTTCGAGCAGTGGCGCCTGGTGTCCCCGGCTGATCGTGGCCGGCTGCTCCGCCGGTTCGCCGACGCCGTAGACGCCGACCTGGAGCACTTGGCCCGCCTCGAGGTCGCCAACGCCGGGCACACCATCGGCAACGCGCGCTGGGAGGCCGGCAACGTCCGCGACGTGCTGCACTACTACGCCGCCGCCCCCGAACGGCTCAGCGGTGCCCAGATTCCCGTCGCCGACGGCATCGACGTCACCTTCCACGAACCGCTGGGTGTGGTGGGCGTCATCGTGCCGTGGAACTTCCCGATGCCGATCGCGTCGTGGGGTTTCGCACCGGCACTGGCAGCGGGCAACGTCGTGGTGCTCAAGCCCGCGGAATTGACGCCGCTGACCGCGGTCCGGCTGGGCGAACTGGCTCTGCAGGCCGGCCTGCCCGAGAACGTGCTGCAGGTTTTGCCCGGCAAGGGCAGCGTCGTCGGGCAGCGCTTCGTCGACCACCCCGACGTGGCCAAGATCGTCTTCACGGGTTCCACCGAGGTCGGCAGGGCCATCATGGCCGGCTGCGCGGCCCAGGTGAAGCCGGTGACCCTCGAGTTGGGCGGCAAGTCCGCCAACGTCGTGTTCGCCGACGCCGACCTGGAGAAGGCCGCGGCGACGGCACCCTACGGTGTGTTCGACAATGCCGGACAGGACTGCTGCGCCCGATCGCGCATCCTCGTCCAGCGCAGCGCGTACGACCGCTTCTTGGAGCTGCTCGAGCCGGCCGTGCGCGGTGTCGTCGTCGGTGACCCTGCCGATGTAGCCACCGAGATGGGGCCGCTGATCAGCGCGCAGCAACGCGCGCGGGTCGCCTCCTACGTGCTCGACGATGCGGCAGTCGCGTTTCGCGGCACCGCACCGGACGGCCCCGGGTTCTGGTTTCCGCCGACCGTGCTTATCGCGTCCGGCCCGGACGACCGCACGATGCAGGAGGAGATCTTCGGACCCGTCGTGAGCGTGCTCGTCTTCGACGACGAGGCCGACGCCATCGCGCTGGCCAACGACAGTCGGTACGGGCTCTCGGGCTCGATCTGGACGCGTGATCTGGGCCGGGGCATCCGGGTCAGCCGTGGGATCGAGGCCGGCAATTTGTCGGTCAACTCGCACTCCTCAGTGCGCTACTCGACGCCCTTCGGAGGCTTCAAGCAGTCCGGGTTGGGCCGGGAACTGGGCCCGGACGCGCCGGTGGCGTTCACCCAGACCAAGAACGTCTTCATTTCGACGGCCTGAACCAGCCTCCACCAGCCGTCCGACCGACCGAACCTCACAACTCATAAGCTGACCCAATCCACCTCAGAAAGTAGGGCTACCGCATGGCAGATCGTCTGCACGGCAAGGTCGCCGTCATCACCGGTGCCGGTAGTGGCATCGGGCTGGCCACCGCGCGCCGGTTCGCCGTCGAAGGCGCGAAGGTCGTCTGCGCCGACATCGACGCCAAAGCCGGCGCCGCCGCCGCGCAGGAGGTAGAAGGCACCTTCGTCGAAGTCGACGTCACCGACGAGACGCAGGTGCAGGCGCTGTTCCAGACCGCCGTCGATACCTACGGCGGGCTCGACATCGCCTTCAACAACGCCGGCATCTCCCCGCCTGACGACGACTCGATCTTGACCACCGGTATCGAGGCATGGCGGCGGGTGCAGGAGGTGAACTTGACCTCGGTGTACCTGTGCTGCAAGTACGCCATTCCACATCTGCAGGCCCGCGGTGGTGGCTCGATCATCAACACCGCCAGTTTCGTCGCCCGGATGGGTGCCGCGACCTCCCAGATCTCCTACACCGCATCGAAGGGCGGCGTGCTGGCGATGAGTCGTGAGCTGGGCGTGCAGTTCGCCAGGGAGAAGATCCGGGTGAACGCGCTGTGCCCTGGTCCGGTGAACACTCCGCTGTTGCAGGAACTGTTCGCCAAGGATCCCGAGCGAGCCGCCCGGCGGCTGGTGCACATCCCGATGGGCCGCTTCGGCAACGCCGAGGAGATTGCCGCCGCCGTCACCTTCCTGGCCAGCGACGACGCCTCCTTCATCACCGCAACGGACTTCCTCGTCGACGGCGGCATCAGCGGCGCCTACGTCACGCCGCTGTAGCAGCGGGTGAGCATCGAGCGACGAAGGAGCGAGGAGCGGAGCCCGTAGACAGCACAGCCACTGTCGGTGGCTCGGGTTACCGTGGAGGCTCTTGTGCCGACCAACAAACCTCAGACGATGGAGCCAAGCCCGACCATGCGAATTACCGGCTGATGCGCGTAACCGGCCTGGGGCATGCCAGCATGCTCATCGAGACCGCCTCCGGCAGCATCCTGACCGACCCGTGGGTCAATCCGGCGTACTTCGGGTCCTGGTTCCCGTTCCCCGACAACTCCCTGCTGGACTGGGATTCCCTCGGCCAGTGCGACTACTTGTTCGTGTCGCACCTGCACCGCGACCACTTCGATCCCGAACATCTGAGCCGCTACATCAGTAAGGACGCGCGGGTGCTGCTGCCCGCCTACGCCACCTCGGAGTTGCACGACCGGTTGCGCGATCTGGGCTTCAAGCACTTCATCGAGACGGTGTCGGAAGAGGTGATGGACCTCGACGGGCTACAGGTGATGGTCCAGTCGCTGACCTCGCCCACCGACGGCCCGATCGGCGACTCCTCGCTGTGGGTGAGCGACGGAACGACGACGTTGCTGAACCAGAACGACGCCCGTCCCTCGGATCTGGGCGTGTTCGCCGAGCTGGGCCACGTCGATCTGCACCTGTTGCAGTTCTCCGGCGCGATCTGGTTTCCGATGGTGTACGAGCTGCCCGACCGGGCCAAGGAAGCACTGGGCCAGCAAAAGCGTGAGCGCCAGTTCGATCGGACCCTGCGCTACATCGACGATCTCAAGGCTGACATCGTCGTGCCGATGGCGGGGCCGCCCTGCTTCCTCGACGAGGAGCTGTGGGCGTTCAACGACATCTTCGGCGATCCGGCGAACATCTTTCCCGACCAGATGGTGTTCGACCGCTGGCTGCGCGAGCAAGGGCGCGACAATGCCCGCGTGCTGCTGCCCGGGTCCTCCCTCAACTCCACCGTGGTCGGGTATCCGGTGACGCACGCGATGTCCGACGTCGAGGCCGACGCGATCTTTGCGGACAAGGAGAACTACCTGCGCGGCATGCAGGCGCGTCGGCAGCCCGAGGTCGAGGCGGCCAAGAAGACGTGGGCGCATCCCGAACTCGACCTGCTCGAGGAACTGCGGTCGTGGTTCAACCCGCTGCTGGCCGAAGCCGACCTGATGAGCGAGGGCATCAACGGCGGAATCCGCCTGACCGCCCATGACGACGAGCGTGGCGACGTCGATCTCGTGGTCGACTTCGTCGGGCGCGAGGTACGTGAGTACGCGGGGGAGAAGGTGCGCTACGCCTTCACCACCCGGCGCGCCTACCTGGAACAGCTCGTGTTCGAACACGAGATCGACTGGGTAAACAGTCTGTTCCTGTCCTGCCGGTTTTCGGCCAAGCGGATCGGGCCCTACAACGAGTTCATCTACACGTTCTTCAAGTGCCTGAACGAGGAGCGACTGCAGTACGCCGAGGGCTGGTATCGCGAGCGTGACTTCGATCCCGAGGACACCGAGATCGACGGCTGGGTGATCCAGCGGCGGTGCCCGCACCTCAAGGCCGACCTCACCCGATTCGGCTCGGTGGACGACGGCGTGCTGACTTGTCAGATGCACGGCTGGAAGTGGCGCCTGACCGATGGCAAGTGCCTGACCAGCGTAGGCAAGGACATCCGCAGCAGCCCCGCTCAGGCAAAGACGGCCTAGGCCTCAGCGAAGCCGCCGAGAGGGCCGACGCCTTCAGTGGCGAACCCGCGCGGACAGCCGAGCGCGGGTTGTCAGGCGAAGCGCTGCCCGGGAGGGCCGACGCCTTCAGTGGCGAACCCGCGCGGACAGCCAGTAGGGCCGGTGGGACTCGAACCCACACTGGCACGGACCTAAACCGTGTGCCTCTGCCAATTGGGCCACGGCCCCGCTGCGCTCCTCAGCCTAGAGGTCGCGCAGAACCGAGGCGACGACGCGCACGGGAGCGCCGTCGCCGCACCGGTGGCTCTCCGGTCTTCTGGGCTTCGTCGTGACATTGCTGTCCGAACTGACGTGCTCACCGTCGCCAACCGTCAGTTCCGGCAGCAACGACGATGTGCCATCGGTGCTGTGCACGGACCAGCGTCGCCTTGCTGCCTGAACTGACGTATCCGATTCAGCCAACGCAAGTTCAAGCAGCAATGACGGCTCGCGACGGGCGGTGCGGGGATCGGGCTAGAGCGTGCGGGTGCCGGGCGCACCGCTGCCCGGGAAAGCCGAGGCGACGGCGGGCGGGGAGATAGCAAGGTCGCGGCGAAGCTTGTCGACGTGCCCGGTCGCCTTGACGTTGTACTGGGCCACCTCGACGTGGCCGTCGGCGCCGACGACGACAGTGGAGCGGATGACCCCGACGACGGTCTTGCCGTACAGCTTCTTCTCTCCGTACGCGCCATAAGCGCTCAGCACGGCGTAGTCAGGGTCGGACAGCAGCGCGAATGTGAGCTGCTGCTCGCGACGAAAGCGCGCCAGAGCAGCGGCAGAATCGGGGGAGACTCCCAGCACCGTGACGCCGGCATGCTCGAAATCGGTGAGGTTGTCGCGGAAGTCGCACGCCTGCGTGGTACAGCCCGGCGTGCCGGCGGCTGGGTAGAAGTACACCACCACCCGACGGCCGCGGAAGTCCGACAGCGACACCGGCGCCCCGGTGTCGTCGGTGAGCGTGAAGTCCGGAGCGGGATCGCCTGGCCTGAGTCGGGGCACGTCCGAACCGTACCGAAGCCGACGCAGATCAGCGTCAACTAAGCTGCACTGGCGCTGAGCGACCGCCTGTGCGCAAACGTCTTCCGAACCTGACATTGGGGTACTCGCAGTGGCCATCGAACGAACTCCGGCTGAGATCCAGCGCGAGATCGAGCAGGCGCGGGGCCATCTTGCGTCGGCTGTCGACCAGCTCGCGGTGCGCACCAGCCCCAAGCGACTGGCCGACCAGGCCAAGGCGACGCTGCTGGAGAAGGTCGCCTCGCCGCAGGGTAAGAAGGCGATTGCCGGATCGGTGGCGGGCGTTCTGCTCATTCTCATCCTCGCTCGCGTGCGCAGGGCCCGCGCCAAGCGCTAGCTCGACTCGAGTAGTCGGAGGCGGACGTCGCGCCTGCATGCGCTGCTCGCCGTCCTGAGATCGTGGTTAGGCTCGCTGGAATGGCGCAGCGGGTGGACGTCGTCGTCGTCGGTGCCGGAACGGCCGGGCTGGTGGCTGCAATCGATCTGTGCCGAGCCGGGCTGGACGTCCGTGTCGTCGACAGGGCCCCTCACTGCGGCGGCCGAGTGGCAACTGACGAGGTGGACGGATATCGGCTCGACCGCGGCTTCCAGGTTCTCAACACTTCCTACCCCCAGGTGCGCAGGCGGCTGGACCTGGACGCACTCGACGTCCGCGCGCTTACGCCCGGTGCACTTGTGCGCTACGACGGGCGATTGCGCCGCGTCGCCAACCCGTTGCGTGCGCCGTTGTCGGCGCCGGTGAGCGTGGCGTCGGGCGTGCTCGGCCCGGCTGATCTCGTCCGGCTGGCTGCCTACTCGGCAACGGCAGGGTTCGGTTCACCGGCGCGCATCCAGGCTCGGCCTGACATCAGCTCCGCGGCGGCATTCGAGGCAGCGGGGATCACCTCCGATCTGGTCGACCGGTTACTGCGACCGTTCCTGGCCGGTGTCCTGTTGGAATCCGAGCTGGCGACGTCGCGTCGCTTCGTCGACCTGGTCTGGCGCAGCTTTGTGCGTGGCCAGTCGGTGCTGCCCGCGCGTGGGATCGGCCGGATCGGCGATCAGCTCGCCGATCAACTGCCCGCCGGTACCACCCTGCTCAATACCGAGGTACACGCCGTCGAGCGCACCTCAGTGCATACCGCGGACGGAACGCTTCAGGCGCGCGCGGTGGTCGTTGCCGCCGATCCGCGCAGCGCGTCGGCGTGGTTGGGAACAGCCGCGCCGGTGATGCGCCCGGTGGTGACGTTCTACCACCGCGCGCCCGAGCCGGTGTTGGGCGAGTCGGTGATTGTCCTGGATGGAGAAGCGCAGGGCCCGGTGGTGAACACCGTCGAACTGACGCCCGCAGTGCCCGACTATGCGCCGCCGGGATGCACGCTGGTCAGCTCGTCGGTGCTCGACCCGATGGTGCGGGAGCAGGACGTGCGGCGGCATCTGGACCGGCTCTACGGCACGTCGACGAGCCGGTGGGAACTGGTGGCTCGGGTGCAGGTCACCGAGGCGCTGCCCGCGCTGATGCCCGGCATGCCGCTGCGCCGCCCGGCCGCTGTGGACGGCCTCTACGTTGCTGGCGATCACCGGGCCACGCCGAGCCTGCAGGGGGCAATGGCCAGCGGAACTGCGGTGGCCCGAGCCGTCGTCGCCGATCTGCTCGGCAGCGACCGGTGACTTGGCTGTGGTGGCGGCTGTGCGGCGCCGCGGTGGTCATCCTGCGGCCTGGTGGCCGGCCTGGTGGCCGGCCTGGTGGCCGGCCTGGTGGCCGGCTCCGGCGGCCTGGCGGCTTAGTGGCGGTTGTGCGTCCAGCAGCAGGCCATTCAGTCGGGGTGTGCTCAGACGCCGACGTGTGCCAGGCCGCGTAGCAGCAGCACGTCATGGCCGCCCGACATCTCGGCCAGCACAGACTCGGTGCGCGCCTCGTCGGGGGAGAACCACGTCAGTTCCAGCGCGTCCTGCTGAGGTTCGCAGTCACCCTCGACGGGCACCACGAAGGCCAGCGAGACGGCATGCTGGCGCGGGTCGTGAAACGGTGTCACGCCGGGGATCGGAAAGTACTCCGCAACTGTGAACGGAGCCGGGGACACCGGCACTTTGGGCAGGGCAAGCGGGCCGAGATCTTTCTCCAGATGCCGAAGCAGCGCCGAGCGCACGCGCTCCTGATACTGCACCCGGCCCGACACCAGCGCGCGGCTCATCTGCCCCTCCTGATTCGCGCGCAGAAGAAGCCCTACCGCTGTAACAGTCCCGCCGGCATCTACCCGGACCGGAATCGCGTCGATGTAGAGGATGGGCAAGCGCAGGCGCGCCGAGTCCAGCTCGTCGGTGGCCAGCCAGGTGCCGGCGGACTGGGTGGTGTGCGTCATCAAGGCTCTTTCTGCTTGGTGGCGATGCAATGCCGTGACAGCTGTTTGCTGTCAGCCTGGCATACCGGTCCAGGTTGATAGGTACAGCTTGATAGGTCCGAGCCGCGCGGTTGCAGGTCAGTCGCCGGCTCGGGCGGTGCCCAGGCGTTGCCGAGCACCGTCAGAACAGGCTGAGCTGCTTGCCCGCTGATACCGCCGAGGCAGCAGCAGGCGCACGGCGCGGCTGGCGCGCCGTGCGCAGCGGCGGTCGGTCTGAGAACGGGGCGACGTCGACGTCCTGCCGGTGCGGGGGCCAGACGACGCGCACCGGTGGAGCGACCGTCGAAGATTCCTCACGACACAGAACGCGCAGGGCCCCGGACAGTGTGGCGGTGAGCTGATGCTGCGCCCACGTCGAACGCACCTTGGTGGCATTCAGCGGCAGAAGGCCCGGCCCCGTGGACGGACAGAACGCCACATCTACGTCTACCCGCATCTGCATGATCTCGCAGTTCTGCTGCCACGTCGCGTGGGCGTCTGGGTGGGCGAGCCGCTGGGCCACCGCAGCGCCGACCTCTTTGCTTACCCGCGCACCGCCGGCAGCGACATCGGCGAAGGCGTCGTGCGCGGACTGCATGACTGACAGCAGTCGGGCTGCGGTCTTGGCACCGATACCGTGCACACCGGACAGGTTGTCAGAGGGATCGCCACGCAGCGCGGCGAAGTCGCGGTACTGCTCGGGCCGGATGCCGAGCATCATCTCCAGTCGGGCGGTATCGAGCAGCGGAGAGGCCTCGACGCCGCCGTTGAGGATGCGCAGTACCCGGGTGTGCTCGTCGATGAGGGCGAAGGAGTCGCGGTCGGAGGTCATGATGACCGTCTCGGCACCCAGCCGAGGAGCCATCGCAGCGACGGAGGCTAGAACGTCGTCGGCTTCCAGTCCAGGCGGGCTGACGACGGCGATGCCGAGCTCGGACAGTACGTCCGCGGCCCTTTGCAGCTGGTCGATCAACGTCGGCAGCTTCTCGCTCCGAGCCGCCTTGTAATGCGGCCACGTGGTGCGACGCTCGCTGGCAGCGGGATCGTCGAAACCGACTATGACGGCGTCCGGACCGATCCGGTCCACCGCGGCGACGAGCTGGCTGAGCAGCCCGCGAACCGCCCACATCGGGCGCCCGGCGCCGTCGCGAAGATTGGTCTTGGCTTGGGCGTGAAAGCTGCGATGCACGAGTGAGTTGCCGTCCACGGCCAACACGACCCGATTCATGCCACCACTGTGCCTTATCCCTCCGACACTGGGACGGCACAGCGATCTTTCGGCGCGCCGCCATGGAAGACGACGAGGGTACTCGACCACTAGCGCCCGAGGGCGTCTGTAGAAGTTGCTCGCGCGAAGTGCGCCGCCAGGGACTCGAACCCCGAACCCGCTGATTAAGAGTCAGCTGCTCTGCCAGTTGAGCTAGCGGCGCATCGATGCCACCGGCACCGACAGGAAACACTAGCAGGCGCCCGGTCCAGCGACGGCCGCCCTGCTGCGTCGTCCATGAGTCCGGCTTCGGGCTGTAGATCGGCGCCGCATATGGCCGTGGCCCCTGGTCTCCCAGGGGCCACCGTTGGGGTGAGTGACGGGGCTCGAACCCGCGGCCACTGGGATCACAACCCAGTGCTCTACCAGCTGAGCTACACCCACCATGCTGCGCTGAAACCGTTCGGCGCTGCCGTTGAGCATTTCTGGCAGGCGTCGTCGGCGAAGCGGGGTCAGTCTAGCGGCTGCCCTTGAATGCCGTGGGCCGAGGTCGCGGGCAAGCTCCCCCCAGCGTCACCAGGATGCTCGTCGGCACCTGAGCCTTGCAGCCGCTCCACACTGGCGCGGATATCGGTAACCGACGGTCCAGGCGGGGCCACGAACAGCGTGTCGCGGTAGTAGCGCAACTCCTGGATCGACTCCAGGATGTCGGCGAGCGCGCGGTGGGCCAACCCCTTGTCGGGCTGTCCGAAGTACACGCGCGGGTACCACCGACGCGCCAGCTCCTTCAGCGACGACACGTCGATCATCCGGTAGTGCAGATGGGCGTCGAGCGCCGGCATATCGCGGTTCAGAAAGCCTCGGTCGGTGGCGATGGAGTTGCCACACAGGGGTGCTGTCCGCGGTTCGGGAACGAATCGCTTGATGTAGTCGACGACCTGTTCCTCGGCTGTGGCCAGCGTCGTCGTCGCGCGCCGCACCTCCTCGGTGAGTCCGGACGCCGCGTGCATCTCCTGCACCACTGGCACCATCGCGTCCAGAAGGCTGTCCTCGGCGTGGATGACGACGTCAAGGCCCTCGTGCAGTGGCTCCAACTGCGAATCGGTGACGACGACCGCTACCTCGATGAGCACGTCATGCACAAGGTCGAGGCCGGTCATCTCACAATCGATCCAGACGAGCCGGTCGGTGCGGTCGCGGTTCTGGTGATCGGTCACTGGGCGACGCTATCGCTTTGGCGCCGTCCCTGCTCGCTGCCGGCAGGCCGACAGGCCTGCGCGGGTTGTACAGATCGATGCCCAGTGACGCAGCAAGTTGTTCTCGGGTCGCGCCGTAGCCGATAGGACGTTGTGCCTCCGGCAGGACTCGAACCTGCGACCAAGCGCTTAGAAGGCGCCTGCTCTATCCGCTGAGCTACGGAGGCGGTGCCGCGGCTGTCCGTCGGCGCCCGGATGGATCGCACGGGAGTCTAGGCGGGTCGCAAGCAGAAACGACGGGCTTTGTGGCTACGAGATGCCGGTCATGGTCGTCAGGCACAGACCTCTGACAGTTTTCTCGCTGCTGTCCACAGCCCGTTCGGTTGTCCACAGAAGCGACCGATCTAGCCGAACTCCGTTCTCACCGCGATTGGCTGTGTCTGCACCCGATTCCCGGGTCACTCAGACAACCCGCAGGAGGAACAACATGTTCGACACCACCATCACCGTCGTGGGCAACGTGGTCGACGATCCGCAGCTTCGCGCCACGTCGGCCGGCAAGGCCGTGGCCAGCTTCCGCATCGCCTCGACATCGCGGCGCTGGGACGGCCACACCTACATCGATTCCAAGACGCTCTACCTGACGGTCACCTGCTGGGAGGACATGGCACACAACGTGGCGACGTCGGTCAGCAAGGGCCAGCCCGTCGTCGTGCACGGACGGGTCTACACCCGCGAGTACGTCAAAGACGAGCAGAAGCGAATCAACTTCGAGATGACCGCCGATGCGATCGGGCACAATTTGGCCCGCGGCAACGCCGACTTCACGAAGATGAGCCGTTCGGTCGCCGTGACGTCGATGGCGGTGGACGACGACGGTCTGCCGCCCAACCTGACCGATGAGTTCCTGGCCGTCGATTCCTTGGGCCAGGCCGCCGCGACGACGGCGTCCGACGCCCCGTTCTGAGCCGGTGAGAACCGGCTCGACAGTGTGTGGGTGGCTGTTGAGCCGGTTGCGGGGCACGCACGGCAACCGGTGCGGAGGGCGCCAGCGGGCTGAGACAATGAGAGGTCGCGAGCGGGCCCTCGCTCGTCTCGGCTTGGGCACCGTGTCCGCGCCGTTCGCCCATCCGGCACTCAGAGCAAGGAACCTCTTACGTGGCTCAGTACATCTACACGATGCACAAGGTGCGCAAGGCGCACGGTGAAAAGGTCATTCTGGACGACGTTACGCTGGCCTTCTTGCCTGGCGCCAAGATCGGCGTGGTCGGCCCGAATGGCGCCGGTAAGTCCACGGTGCTCAAGATCATGGCCGGTCTGGACACCGCCTCCAACGGCGACGCGCTGCTCGCCCCCGGGGCCACGGTGGGCCTTCTGCAACAGGAGCCGCCGCTGGACGAGACCAAAACGGTGCGCGAGAACGTCGAGGATGGGGTGTCGGAGCTGCGCGGATGGCTGGCTCGGTTCGAGGAGGTGTCGGCGATGATGGGCGAACCCGACGCCGACTTCGACACCCTGCTGCCTGAGCAGGGCGATCTCATGGACAAGATCGAGCACGCCAACGGCTGGGAAATTGACAGTCGGATCGAGCAGGCGATGGACGCTTTGCGGTGCCCGCCTGGCGACGAGGAGGTCACCCACCTCTCCGGTGGCGAGCGGCGCCGGGTTGCGCTCTGCAAGCTGCTGCTCGAGCAGCCCGATCTTTTGCTGCTTGACGAGCCGACGAACCACCTCGACGCCGAAAGCGTGGAATGGCTGGAACAACATCTGGCCTCCTATCCCGGCGCCGTGTTGGCGGTGACGCACGACCGGTATTTCTTAGACAACGTGGCGGAATGGATCCTCGAACTCGACCGTGGCCGCGCGTACCCCTACGAGGGCAACTATTCGACCTACCTGGAGAAGAAGGCTGAACGGCTCGAGGTGCAGGGCAAGAAGGACGTCAAACTGCAGCGGCGGCTGCGCGAGGAGCTGAACTGGGTTCGGCAGAACGCGAAAGGCCGGCAGGCCAAGAGCAAGTCCCGGCTGGCTCGCTACGAAGAAATGGCAGCCGAGGCAGACAAGACTCGCAAGCTCGACTTCGAGGAGATTCAGATCCCCGCCGGCCCACGCCTGGGCAGCGTCGTCATCGATATCCAGCACCTGGACAAGGGCTTCGACGGTCGGATGCTGGTCAAGGACCTGAGTTTCGACTTGCCGCGCGGCGGCATCGTGGGCGTTATCGGCCCGAACGGCGTGGGCAAGACGACGCTGTTCAAGACGATTGTCGGCATGGAGCACCCGGACTCGGGAAGTGTCAAGATCGGCGACACCGTCAAGATCAGCTATGTCGACCAGGGGCGCGGCGGCATCGACTCGCAGAAGAATGTCTGGGAGGTGGTTTCCGACGGGCTGGATCACATCCGCGTCGGTCAGGTGGAGATGCCGTCGCGGGCATACGTCTCGGCGTTCGGCTTCAAGGGCCCGGACCAGCAGAAGAAGGCCGGCGTGCTGTCCGGTGGAGAGCGTAACCGGCTCAATCTTGCCCTCACGCTCAAGGAAGGCGGCAACCTACTGCTGCTCGACGAGCCCACCAACGACCTCGACGTGGAAACCCTCGGCTCGCTGGAAAATGCACTGCTGGAGTTCCCCGGCTGCGCAGTAGTAATCAGCCACGATCGCTGGTTCCTCGACCGGGTTGCCACCCACATCCTGGCGTGGGAAGGCACCGACGACAATTCCGCACAGTGGCACTGGTTCGAGGGAAACTTCGACAGCTACGAGAAGAACAAGATCGAACGTCTGGGCGCGGAGGCTGCTCGTCCGCATGCCGTCACCCACCGCCGGCTCACCCGCGACTAGGACGGGTACATGGCTCGTTTCGTCTATCGCTGCCACATGCGGTGGGGAGACATGGACGCGTTCGCCCACGTCAACAACACCGCCTACGTCACCTATCTGGAACAAGCGCGGGTGGCGATGTTCTTCGACCGCTACGACGGCAGCTTCGCCCGCGGAACGGTGATCGCACGCCACGAGATCACTTACCTGCGCCCGGTCGTGTACCACCCCGAACCGTTGCGGTTGGAGCTGTGGGTCGACGAGGTGCGCGCGGCGTCGTTCCAGGTGCGGTACGAGGTGTACGACGAGGACACGCTCGTCACGCGTGCGGCCACCCGGTGCGTGCCGTTCGACTTCGCCACCGATCGACCGCGCCGGATCACCGCCGATGAGCGTCGGCTGCTGCTGTCCTTCGGCGACGACGGTGGTCCGGTCCTCACCGAAGAGGACCAGCGCGTCGGCAGCGCAGTGCTGCGGTGATGACGACATCTCAGCCGAGCTGCGTGGCGCCCGGCGGGCTACGGATGGACGTCGCTGCGGTTCAGGAATTGGTGCCGATGGCGCGGCGTCTGGCCCACGGCGACGCCACCGCGCTGATCCGGGTCCAGGCTCGCGCCGGTGTGGTGGCCGGCTTCGCCGTCGCAGCCAGTGGTGCGCTGGTCGGCCGCCGACTCGCAGCAGCCACGCCGACGGAGCTGGACATCACGGTGTTGGCCGCCGATGTTCCTGCCTGGCTGGAGCACCGACAAGGCACGGGGGAGCAGGGCACCGTCGAGGCGCTCGAGCTACCAGAACGCCGTGACGGTGACTGGCGTGGCGCGCTGCCACCGGCACATGGATGGACAGTTCTCGATACGGTGCCCGAACCGGTGGTCAGCGCTCTGGTGGCCGATGGCATCACCGCACACAGACAGGTCGAGCGCCTGGCGTTGGGTGCCTCCGCCGCCCAGCAGCTTTTGGACCAGTCGGTGCTCACCGTGTCCAGTAGTCAGCACACGTCCAGTAGTCGGCACACGTCCAGTGGTGGGCTTACGTCCGGCCGTCGACAGACCGACCGGGCACTCGTAGCCCAGCTCACCAACCGCAGCCTTTCCGCGTTGGTGGCGATGGCTTTTCTGCCGCCCGGCGGATCGGCCACCGTCGCAGTGTCAGGTCGATGGACGAGAGTCGCCGCCGCATTCGGATCGGTATGGGCCGAAAACGCCAGCGCGGGACTCACTTTGCTGTGATCGTCCAAGCCGCCGCTGCGGTGTGTTCATCGGCGCGGCATACCAGGGGCGCACGGACGGCGTCGATTGCATCTCATCGGACAGGCCGCGCAGCTCAGCTCGTGCGCAGCCACACCGCCGAGTTTGCCGGCAGCGAGCCGTTCTCCAGGCGCGCCGAAGAAAACAGCACCTCGCCTTCGAGCAGGTCGACCGCGACGTCACCGAAGTTGGCGACCACAACCAGGTCAGCGCCGCGCCGGAACGCCAGGCAACCAGGCGCTGCGTCCACCCACGCCAGACCGGGGCGCTGCAATTGCGGCAGCGAACGGCGCAGCGCAAGCAAAGATCGATACAGCGACAGCGTCGAGGACTCTTCGTTGAGCTGCGCCTGCACCGTTACCGCCGACCAGTTCGACGGCATCGGCAGCCACGGCGTGGCAGTGGTGAACCCGTACGGCGCTTCGTTTCCCGACCACGGCAGGGGCACGCGTTCGCCGTCCCGGCCGCGTTGGGTGCGGCCGCTGCGCTCCCAGATCGGGTCTTGCAATGCGTCGTCGGGCAGCTCGACATTCTCCAGGCCCAGCTCGTCACCGTTGTACAGGTAGGCCGCGCCGGGCAAAGCCAACTGCACCATGGCAGCGGCCCTTCCACGGGCCACGCCCAACGCCCCGCCGCCGTAACGGGTGACGTGTCGCACGATGTCGTGGTTGGACAGCACCCACGTCGCCGGCGCGCCCACCTGCTCGCTGGCCGCCAGCGCCTCGTCGATCTCGCGGTGGAACTCGTCGGCGTCCCATACGGCCTGAACCAGGCCGAAATTGAACGTCAGGTGCAACTCGTCGGAACGGGCGTAGCGCGCCAGCCGCTGCGAGGTCGGCACCCACACCTCCCCGACAGCCATCGCACCGGGATACCGGTCCAGAACGGTGCGCATGCCGCGCAGGTACTTGTGCACCTCGGGCTGGTCGAAGCGTGGGTCGTCGTCGAGCTGCTGGCCGGGAGGCGGCAACTCGATCATGTCGGGAAGGCCGGCCGGCTTTCCCATGCCGTGGGCGACGTCGATGCGGAAACCGTCCACGCCGCGGTGCAGCCAGAACTCGATGATGCGTTCGAACTCCGCCGGCACGTCGGGGTTCTCCCAGTTCAGGTCGGGCTGCTCGGGAGTGAAGATGTGCAGATACCACTGACCGTCGGCGACTCGCGTCCACGCCGGCCCACCGAAGACCGACACCCAGTTGTTCGGTGGCTGGGCACCGTCGGCACCGGCGCCGTCGCGGAAGTAGAAGCGCTCGCGCTCGGAACTGCCCTTGCCAGCGACGAGCGCCTGCTGGAACCACTCGTGCTGGTCGGAGAAGTGGTTGGGCACCAGGTCGACGGTGACTTTGATGCCGCGGGCATGCGATTGGGCAGTCATCCGGTCGAAATCGGCGAGGGTGCCGAACAGCGGATCGACGTCGGTGGGATCGGAGACGTCGTAGCCGTGATCGGCCATGGGGGAGCGGTAGAAGGGGCTCAGCCACAGCGCGTCGATGCCCAGCTCGGCCAGGTAGTCCAGCCGCGCTGTGACGCCGTTGAGGTCGCCGACGCCGTCGCCGTTGGAGTCGGCGAAGCTGCGCGGGTAGACCTGGTAGAAGATTGCCGTTTTCCACCAGTTGGGATCGGTGGTGCGATCGGCGGCGCTGACGACCGCGCCTTCGGGATGCTGAGACACAGATACTCCAGGCAAATCGAGCTGGCGGAACAGGCGGGTGGGGACGTGACTGGACGAGCGGCACGAGCTTATCTGTATCGATGCAGACGCCGACACCTCACCGTGTGATGCCGACCGATGCGGCTGCAGTAAGACCCAGGTGCAGGCCGGACCGCTGAAACCAAGATTGGAACGACGGGTTCGTCGTCGTTCTACGGCAGGTCGGGGGTGTTGCGCAACGACTCCGCCGCCATCGTCAGGTATCGCCACAGTGTGGCGTCCAACTCGGGCGCAAGGTGCTCGGCGTCAACGGCGGCGCGCATATGCCGCAGCCACGCATCGCGCTGCGCGATGGCGATGGCGATGGGGGCATGGCGCATCCGTAACCGCGGATGGCCGCGTTGCTCGGAGTAGGTACGCGGGCCACCCCAGTACTGCACCAGGAACATCCGCAGCCGGTCGGCCGCCGCTGTCAGGTCCTGTTCCGGATACAGGGGGCGAAGTACGGGGTCGGTTGCCACACCCGCGTAGAAGCGATCGACGATGCGGGTGAAGGCAGGCTCGCCGCCGATAGCGTCGAACAGGTTGGCCGGCTCGGGAAAGGTCATCGCGTCTCACCCTGCGCCGGTGCCACCGGGAAGATCGCCGAGCTCGTCGATGCCGATGCCGATGCCGATGTCGATGCCGACGAGGCGTCCGCCCCGGCTCCGGTGCCGGCCGTGCCGAGCCCCTCGGCGTCGAGGCGTTCGCGGATGCGCCGGCGCAGCTCACGCGCCACCGGCCACTGCTGCAGAGGCCGTACACGGGCGGCCAGGCGCAGCGTCGTCTGCTCCCGAGTCAGTTCCTGCACGCCCTGCAGCTGCGGCTCTTCAAGGAAATCGCCGGACCAGACGTCGTCGGTGCTCATATCCTGCGCCTCGGCGAGAATCGCGGCGGCGGCAGCTGCGACGCTGACGCCCACCTCGATCGGAACGTCCAGAACGACCTGCGCGAAGCCCTGACTCTGGTTGCCCACGCGGACGATCTCGCCGTTGCGCACATACCAGACGGTGCCGTACTCGTCGCGCAGTCTGGTGGTGCGTAGGCCCACGGCTTCCACGACGCCGGTCGCCTCCTTGACGTCGATGACGTCGCCGACGCCGTACTGGTCCTCCAGGATCATGAAGATGCCGGCGAGAAAGTCCTTGACGATGTTCTGGGCACCGAAGCCCAGCGCCACTCCGGCGATCGACGTGCCGGCTATCAGCGGGGTGATGTCGATGTGCAGGGCCCGCAGGATCATCAAGAACCCCATCGCGAAGACAGCGATGGAGACCGCACTCTTGAGCAGCGAGCCGATGGTGTCGGCGCGCTGACGCCGCCGTTCCGACGGAACGACCGCGTTCTCCAGCAGCGCGGCCGTTGCGATCCGCTCCCGCAGCGGGATCAACGCCCGAGGCACCAGACTGTCAGCGGTCGTGTTGATGAACCGATCGATCGCTCGATGGGCGAGCCTGCGGACTATCAACGCCACAACCACGATCAGAAGCACCCGCAGCGGTGCCACCACCACCACGTCACCGTGATCGTGGATCAACTGGCTCAGACCGGTGCGGGAACTGCTCACGGCTGCAAGCCTGCCACGGCGCAGTGCTGACGCCGTCTGCGTGACGACATAGCCTCCTGCGCTGAGTCCGTACCGGCGGTGGCGTTGTTGCGGCGGCGGCTGTCCCGGCGCGGAATTCCAACACAACGACGACACAGGTGCACAGGGCGTGCACGGAACCGTCACGTCGGGTTGACTGGAACCGACCGACTCCGAAAGGTGGTGAGCGGTGACCGCTGCCCTGGTCCTGAACGCGTCGTACGAACCATTGGGCGTAGTGGCGCTGCGCCGCGCGGTCGTGCTGGTGCTGTCGGAGAAGGCGTTCGTCGTCGAGGCGGGAACGGTCACCCTGCACTCCGAGCGCCAGAGCCTGGTTGCTCCCTCGGTGGTTCGGTTGGCCCGCTACGTGCGGGTGCCTTACCGGCACTCGATTCCGCTGTCACGGCGAGCGGTGATGGCCCGTGACCGCCACATCTGCGCCTACTGCACGCGCCGCGCCGACACGATGGACCACGTCGAGCCGCGCTCGCGGGGAGGGCGTCACGAGTGGACCAACGTCGTCGCCGCCTGCGCCAGCTGCAATCATCGCAAGGGCGACCGGCTGCTGAGTGAACTGGGCTGGTCGTTACCCACACCGCCGGTGCAGCCCACTGCGCCGGTCGCTCTGGTGCTCAGCTCCAAGACGGTCGAACCGGTGTGGCACCGTTACCTGGGCGTAGCTGACGACGGCAGGAGCAGTGCCCGGATGCCGTTGGCCTTTGCGGGCTGACAAGGCCGCCGATCTGCCAAGTGCACCAGTGCCGACGCGAAGTCAACGCCGGCGCGACCCTGACCCTTACCAGGCGGGCGATGTCGGTATCGTGACGGCCATGACGTGCGGAGCAGCTGCATGAACATCGTCGATACTGCGCTGATCTACGGCGGCGTGCCGGCGGGCCTGACGGCACTGTTGGTGGCCGGCGTGTACGGCCGAACGGCGGCCAATCCAAGTCGGTACCGCCCCGGTCGACAGTGGACCAACGACCCGGTGTGGTACCTGCCCCGCGCGGACGCGCTTCCCGCGTTGGCCCGGGCGAGTTCGGCCCAGCACCTGACCGGGGGACCGGCGTTGGTGCCTGGCGCCGGTGCGGGCGCGCCTGTGGACGACGCGGTAGGGGGTGCCAGCGGTGAGTGGTGACTCGGTGACCACATCGCAGGGTTCGGCGACAGCACTCGGCGCAACTTCTTCGGTGCCGCCTGGTCGAGACCTGGTCCAGCGGGGCAGTGGCGGCGGCGCGCACGCTGCTGCTGCCACGCCGTCTGAATCGACCTCGACCGTGCCCGCCAGTTATGACGCCGCGGCCGGCCCTTCGGACACAAGCGAGGTTGCCGTGACCGACCCGGCCCGCGCGGCCGAGGTTGCCGACCAGGCGCAGGGTGACGGTGTCTATGTCCCACCTGCCGTGGGTCCGCATGGGATGTCGAACCTCTCCGGACCGTTCACGCCGCCTCAGTTAACTCGTATCGACGAGGCTCTGACGCTCGCGACCCGAGCAACCGGGCTGTTGTTCAGCCTTTATGTCGGTGGCCTGGCCGAGCCCACGCGGGCAGCGGCCGAAGCGATGACGGCACGTATCCCTGCCGCTTCCGGCGTCGGGGTTGTGCTGTTGACCGTGTCGCCGGGCCAGCGCGTGTTGCACATTGTCACCGCGCGCGGTGCCACCAAACGGCTGCCGAACCGGGTATGCGCCTTGGCTGCGCTGGGTATGCGTGCGGCGTTTGCCGGCGGCGACATCACCGGTGGCGTCGTCAACGGCTTGCGCATGCTCAGCGACGCGGCCGGTGACTGACTGGGTCCACGTCGACGTCTGCCACACCGTGCCTGCGCCCTGACTGGGTCGCTCAGGGTGGAGCCGTCGAAACTGTCGTAGGCGTAGTCCACGCTAGGCACTGTGAACACTGCGGAAATGACGACCGAGCCGGCGCTGGGTGCCGAGCCCGAGCGAATGCTGCGTGCTGAGGCGGAGCGCCATCTGCGCGCGCTGGTCGGTACCGACGATGCGCGCCTGCGCGAGGACCAGTGGGCAGCCATCGAGGCGCTCGTCGCCCGAAGGCGCCGCGCGCTGGTTGTACAGCGCACCGGCTGGGGTAAGTCTGCGGTGTATTTCGTCGCCACCGCACTGCTACGGGCGCGCGGCGCCGGCCCGACGGTCATCATCAGCCCGCTGCTGGCGTTGATGCGCAACCAGATCACCGCGGCCCAGCGGGCCGGCATCACAGCGGTGACGGTCAACTCGGCGAACCTCGAGCAATGGGCGCAGGTGTATGACGAGATCGGCGCCGGCAGCGTCGACGTGCTGTTGGTGTCTCCCGAGCGGCTGAACAACCCCGACTTCCGTGACCGGGTCCTGCCCGAGCTGGCCGCGTCGGCGGGGCTGCTGGTGATCGACGAGGCGCACTGCATCTCCGACTGGGGGCACGATTTCCGCCCGGACTACCGACGCATCCGTACCATGCTGGCGGATCTGCCTGCAGGCATACCGGTGTTGGCGACCACTGCTACGGCCAACGCCCGCGTCACCCGCGACGTCGCCGAGCAGTTGGCCGTCGCGGCCGGTGCGAACGCCGCTGAGACCGTGGACGCAGCGCTGGAGTCGGTGTTGGTACTGCGTGGGGATCTGGACCGCACGTCGCTGCATCTCGCTGTTCTGGCGCTGGCGACTCCGGCGGCGCGGCTGGCGTGGCTAGCCACACATCTGGCCAAACTACCCGGCTCAGGCATCATCTACTGCCTGACGGTGGCCGCGACGGCGGACGTCACTGCATATCTACGTGAACGCGGCTACGCGGTGGCCGCCTACACCGGCCAGACCGAACAGACGGAGCGGCTGGCCACCGAGGACGCCCTGCTCGGCAATCGCGTCAAGGCTGTGGTTGCCACGTCGGCTCTGGGGATGGGATTCGACAAGCCCGATCTGGGCTGGGTGGTCAATCTGGGCGCACCGCCGTCGCCGATTGCCTACTACCAACAGGTGGGGCGCGCCGGGCGTGCCACTAGCGACGCCACCGTGGTGCTGCTGCCCGGGCGCGAAGACCAGGAGGTGTGGAACTACTTCGCCTCGCTGTCCTTTCCGCCGCAGCAGCAGGTTCGCCAGACCATCGCCGCGCTCGAGGGAGGTGGAGTGATGTCGACTGCGATGCTGGAGACCCAGGTCGAACTCCGCCATACCCGGCTGGAGCAGATGCTCAAGGTGCTCGACGTGGACGGTGCAGTGCGTCGGGTCAAAGGCGGCTGGGAGTCGACCGGCCGGCCGTGGACATATGACGAGCAGCGCTACGAGCAGGTTCAGCATGCCCGCAAACAGGAACAGGAGGCGATGCTGGCCTACATCGATACGACGCAGTGCCGGATGCAGTTCCTTCGCCAGGCCTTGGACGACCCTGACGCGGCACCGTGTGGACGGTGCGACAACTGTGGCGGCATCGAACTAGCTGCCGAGTCCGATGCCGACGCTGTTGCACAGGCGCAGTCGCGGATGGACCGCCCGGGCGTCACCGTCGAACCGCGCCGGCTGTGGCCGGTCGGACTGGGGGAGATCGGTGTGAATCTGCGTGGAAAGATCGCCGTCGACGAGCTGCCCGAGCCGGGCCGCGCCATCGCCCGGCTGACCGACCTGGGCTGGGGGTCGGCGTTGCGCGAACTGTTCGCCGCCGGAGCGCCGGACGGGCAGCTGCCGGTTTCGCTGCGTCGAGCGCTAGCCGACGTTGTGGACGAGTGGTTCGGCCGTGAGGGCAAACAAGCTGCCGACGCCGTCATTAGTGCGCGCCCCGATGTTGTCGTCGGGGTCGGGTCTTTGTCGCATCCAGTGCTGTGCGCCCACCTTGCCGACGGGATGGCACGGTACCTCAACGTGCCATTGCCAACGCAGTTCGAGGTGGCCGGCGCGGCGGGGACCGGGCAGGGTTATGTCAATTCCGCTCAGCGGGTGCGCGCTCTACACGACCGGTACCGGCTTCCCAATCCTGCGGCGGTCGCCGGTCGTCGCGTGCTACTGGTCGACGATCGCACCGACACCGGCTGGACACTGACGCTGCTCGCGCGCGAACTACGCCGCGCCGGCGCAGTAGCCGTGTACCCACTGGTGCTGGCTGCCAGCACCTGAGCCTCTGCCGGCCAAGGCTGCGGCCAGCGCCACGCCGCGTCGACAGGGTGCGCCGCCTTCCCGTCGACAAACGACGCATTGCAACGGCGTGCCGATAATCAACATTATGACACTCGGGTTTAATTATCACCGGACGCGACCACATGCGCCGGGTGGTACTCACGGCGTCGGCTCCCTCGGCGACCGGGCGGCTGACGCTGGGCGAGTGTCGCGGCCAAATCCGGACCGCTGCATCAACGACTGCAGCAGCGTTGACCACCGTATAGGCGAGTGTCGCGGCCAAATCCGGACCGCTGCATCAACGACTGCAGCGTTGACCACCGTATAGGTGGCTGACGTTGCAGTCGTTCGGCGCGCGGCGACCCTGAGAATGGCGCGCGCCGACGTCATCCAGCGGCGGCCGCGTCGTCGGGCACGAGTACCAGCTTGCCGATGACCTGGCGCGCTTCCAATCGGCGGTGGGCCTGCGCGGCCTCGGTGAGCGGCATAGTGGTCACCGCCGGCCGGATCCGGCCCTGCGCCAGTAACTGCATCAGTTGGGTGAGGTCCTCGCGGTAGGCATCCGGATGCTTTGTGGCCGGGTCCTCACCGCGGATGCGCACCGTCGGTCCCGGTGTCAGCTTCGCCCGGATCAGGGCCGCAACGGTTCGCGCCAGACCGCCGTATTTCGAGTGCCCGGCCTCGACGGTGAAGCTGAACCCATAGGAGACGACCACCCCGCCGCGGCGGGCCGCCAGGCGAGAGCGGCGCAGTGACGGGCCGCCGACCGGGTCGAAGACGACGTCGACCTTGACCGGAAGGTCGCCCACGTCGGCCACCCACTGGGCGCCGCTGGCTTCGACGGCCTCGCGGCGGGCGGCGCTCGAGGTGCCGTACACCTCGATGCTGTCCAGCGCGGCCAGTTCCCGCAGCGCCGACCCCACCCCCCCGGCGGCGCCAAGCACGAGAATCGACTGTCCCGGCTTCACGTCAGCCATCCGGTGCAACATCTGCCACGCCGTCAGGTAGTTCAGGACCAGCGCGTCGACCTCAGCGGGATCGAGCCCCTCTGGGACCGGTACGACCCGATCGGCGTCGACGACGATGTGGGTCGAATACCCACCGGTGCCCAACAGGGCGGCCACCCTGTCCCCCACCTGAACAGAGGTAACCGCGCTGCCCAGAGCCGCCACCCGCCCCACGGCGTCGAACCCGATAACGTGCGGGAGCTTGCCGGGATTGCGGCCCTGACGGGTGGTGATGTCGTTGAACGCCACTCCCGCAGCCTCCATTCGCACCAGCACCTGACCCGGCCCGGGGCTGGGCACCGGCGCATGCTGAACGGTCAGTTGCTCCGGTCCTCCCGGCCTGTCGAGCACGATCTGCGTCATCTCATCGTCGGAGTCCATCTGTCTAAAGTACATGAATAACTCACGAAGAGTCACACTGACCTATGCTGGGTCGATGAGTTCCGATCAGGCGATGGTGCTGCTGTTACGCCAGTGGTATGACGTGTCCCGCTCCGTCAACCAGGCACTTGCCGAGGCCCTCGACCGGATCGGTATCACCGAGTCCGCGGGCGCAGCACTGTGGGCCCTCGATCCGGGCACAGTCCCACCGACGATGCGAGAACTGGCCCGCACACTGGCGTGTGATCCTTCCAACGCCTCCCTCATCAGCGCCAAGCTCGAACAGGACGGGCTGGTAGAGCGGCGTCCACATCCCAGCGACGGACGCTCCCGGGTACTGGTGCTGACCGAGCGCGGCAAGCAGCTTCACGCCCGCCTCGTCGTCGACGTTGCCGCCGCCACTCCCCTGCGCCATCTGAGCACTCCGCAGCAACGCCAGCTGACCGTCCTGCTCGCCGCGATGGAGACCGGCGGTCAACGGCGCTGACCGATTCCGGTGCGAGCCGGATGAGCGGCGATGAGCTGCGCTGGGTCGCTCTGCGCGTCGTGCGTATCGCCGAGCTGGTACCTGGTCACTGCGGTCTCGACCGGTTCGGCTTCGGCGGCGGCAGGGCGGGGAAGCAGGTCGGGCGCAACCGCAATAGGGCCGACGCGATGAGTACGACCGGGCCGATGATGACGGCGGTGGCGGGTACGAACCTCCCTGCACGACACACGCCGCGATCAGCACGCTCGGAGAGCGGCCAAGCCACCGAATATCGACGCGGCCGCGAGCACCGCCAACGACACGACGAACACCGTGCGCCGGTGTCAGACGGGCAGTTCACCCTTCGGGAAGCCGCCGTTGCTATGGATCAACTGCCCGTTGATCCACCGGCCCCGGTCCGAAAGCAGGAACCTGACCAGGTTCGCGGTGTCCTGCGGTGTTCCCAGCCGACCCGTCGGTTGCATCGCCTGCAGATCGGCGCGGACTTGCGAGGTCATCCAGCCGGTGTCGACAGGGCCGGGATTGATGACGTTGGCTTGTAGCTCACGATCGCCGAGTTCGTGCGCAGCCGCGAGCACGAGACGATCCAACGCCGCTTTCGTTGCTCCGTAGGGCAGGTTGTCGACGGTGTGGTCGCTGGTCAGGGCGATCACCGATCCACCCGTTGCGGGTAACTGGCGAGCGAACCCCTTCAGGAGTAACCAGCTGGCTCGAACGTTGACGGCGTAATGGCGATCGAAGCTTTCCACCGTGGTGGTCAGCAGGCCGGAATCGACGCTCTCGCAATGCGACAGGACCAGCGCGTCCAGCTGACCGAAGCGGGCGACCGCAGAGTCGATGAGCCGCTGCGGTAGGGACGGTTCGGCGAGATCGAGCGGGAACAGCTCTACCTCGGTGCCGCCGCTGCGCAACTCATCGGCAAGTGACTCGGGGTCGCCGGTCCCGGCCTCGAGTCCCACCCGCTGGTCATACGGGCGCCAGAACGAGAGGGCAAGGTTCCAGCCGTCGGCAGCCAACCCGGCGGCAACGCCGGCGCCGATCCCGCGACGCCGGCCCACCCCGGTTATCACCGCGGTTCGAGTCATCGACTCATTCTGGCCGACACTGGCTCCGGCCGACATCTATTTTTGGCCGGATGGGGTGCCCGCGGACCCGGCGTCAGTCGGGCGTCCTCAGCGCCGTAAAACCAACGCGACGACGGTCAACGCAGCCCAGACGACGACGAACAGAACCGGGACGGCCCGGAAGAACCACATGCTTCGCCGTTGATCGCGGTGCGCACTCTTTCGGCTACCTCCGCCGGCGGCCAGCCCCCGCACGGTGCCCTCCAGGAACGGACTCTCTTCGAGCAGTTGCCCTTGTCGGATCGTCCACTCCAAAACGATTCTTACCGTGGTGTCGATGCCCGGCCAGGCCACCGCCGCGAGCAGCAGTCCCAGAACGGACAGGATCGGAGATACAACGAGGGAGAATCTAGCGCCCCATGCAGTGCCGTTGCTCATGGCGGCTGTGTAGGCAATCGTCAAGAAAGCCTCGGCGGCGAGCAAGGCGTTGACGCGATCGTGCAGCAGGCCGATCTCGAAGCGAGTTTCCTCCCGCACCGACGCCAGCTGTTGTGCCGCCGCATCCATGTGCTGAGGGTCCTGGCTCACCGTTGCACCTCTCGTCGCCGACGTCGCGCCAGGCTATGCGCTGGCGCCCGGATCGGCGTACTCCCTGAGCCAGACGGCGATCTCCTCCCCCGCCCGCGCGCCCGACGAGGCTGTCTGCTGCACGTGCGGAGCACTCCAGCCGCTGTCGAAGATCTCGCCGTGCGCGGGGTGGATGCCGCGATCGGCGCGCTCGAGCAGGTCGATGTCGAGCAGGGAGTCACCGGCCGCGATCACCCGGTCGGCACCGGTGCGGCGGGCGATCTCGGACACCGCGGCCGACTTCGTCAGCGCGGCCGGCACGCAGTACAGCTTGCGGCCCTGCAGCGAGGTGCGCCATCCGCGCGCGGCCGCCCAGACGGTGACCTCGTCGAGCAACGAATCGGGCAGCGCGGCGCGATCGACGACGGCGTAGCAGAACAGATCCTCGGCAATCCGCAGCGCACGCGTCCACTCAGGGCTGCATACCAGCGCCAGATGTGCGTGCACGTGCGCGAGTGGAGCCGACGCTCGCAGACTCGTGGCGACGCAGATGGTCCACGGAGTGTCGCGCACACCGTCGACGAGTAGGACTCCGCCGTTCGCGGCAACGGCAAAGCCGGCAGGGCGCCCGGGTAGCCGCACCCGTTCCAGCTGAGCAACGGTGCGCGTCGTCACCGGGACGACTCCGACAGACTCCCCCAGCATCCGTAGATCGCGCGCGGCCTGCTGAGTGAGGAAGGAGGCGGGCCGACCGTCGTAGAACTCGACGCAGACCAGGTCCGCTGCATCCACTTCACCGACTGCGCGCGCGGAGTAGATCAGGGTGCGATCCAGATCGGCTGCCACCAGAACCGTCACCGGCTCATCCGCCGCCCGTCCGCGCCGGTCGCACCCGGAGTGAAGCGCGGATGGATCAGTCCGACACAGCTGTACGGCAGCTCAGGCACTTCTTCGATCTCGACGCCGCGCTGCACCGCCAACAGTTCGACGTGGGCGAGCTCAGCTCTGGCGTCCGGGCGCACCAGGATCCGCCACGGCACCCGGCGCAGCAGCACCCTGATTGTTTCCCCCACGCCGGGCTTGACGAGATTCACATCGTCGATGCCGTATCGCGCACTGATCGCCTCGACAGCGGCCCACCCCGACCAGGTCGGGCGTCGGTCGGCGTCGTAATGCGACTTCCACTGCAGTTGCACCTGGGCGCGCGCCGACTCGAACTGCGCGACGATGTGGTCGACGAAGGCGACCGACACATCGGACTCGGCCAGCTCGGCGTAGAACTTCGCGCCGTGGAACTGGTCGGGCCCGATCAGGGCGTCGTTGAGCACGGTGCGTGACACCAGCCCGGACACGGTGGAGTTCAGGCATGCCGACGGAATCAGGAAGTCGTCGCGGGTCCCGAACAGCGACACGCAGCTGCCCGGATCGGCGAGCACCGCAACCTCAGCCGAAAACGCTCCGCCGGACCAGGCGGCGTTGAACCGATCGATCGCGACGCTCAGCTCGCGCACGATCGCGCCCTTGCCGGTCCAGCCGTCGACGAACGCGACCGACGCAGGGTCATGGTGCAGGGCGAGGTAATGCAGCGCAACCGGGTCGATGCCGCGCCCGCGCACGATGCTCAACGCGTAGTGCGGCAGGTCCAGGCCGTGCGAGAACGCGGCCCAGCGGCGTATCAACACTCCGACCGGGGTTCCCGCGCGCGCCAACGACGCCAGCACCGTTTGCTCGCCCCGCTCGGCCAGCACCATCTCGGTCACGATCCCGACCGCGACGGCGATGCGATGCGCTGACTCCGTGAGGGCCGACCAGAACAGCTGCTGATACTCCGCACTCGGCTGATACTCGATGGGCAGTGTTTCCGCGTAGTGCGCCGCACCGGCCTGGATGGCGGCTTCGCGCTCCTCGGTCGGCGCCTCGAGTTGGAGAGCGGACAGGTCGGTGAGCAGCCAGCCCACGTCCGCGGTCGGATAGCTCCCGAAGTCCGGACCGCGCAACGGATCCGGTAGTGACCTACTGGCCGATCCGTATCCTGCACCGGCAACCGTC
The DNA here is from genome assembly GCA_964236495.1 of uncultured Jatrophihabitantaceae bacterium. Classification (GTDB taxonomy): domain Bacteria; phylum Actinomycetota; class Actinomycetes; order Mycobacteriales; family Jatrophihabitantaceae; genus CAXSBR01. The sequence continues at coordinate 44,209 of CAXSBR010000004.1, read as the reverse complement.
GCGCTCTGTGGTGCGCCGGCCGGGCCGTCGGGCAGGGTCACCACGATCACCCGGGCGGCGCGTCCGGCCAGCGCGGCGACCAGGCCGTCGCCGGCGGTCAATGCTGGCGTGTTCATTGCCTGATCGACCACAACGACGATGGTGGTCCACGCGCCGCCGACGACGTTGTAAGCGAACCGGGTGCCCGATCCGCTCTCAGGGTCGGCGAACGTCAGCGCCGTGCGCAGCGCGTACCCACCGTCGTCTACGGCGAGCGCCGGCGAGCGCGTCGTCGTCGAGAACCGCACCGTCAGGTCCGGCCGCAGATCGGCCAGCGCGGTGGCAATCCGCAGCGGTGCGTACATCAGCTCCTCAGTGCCCAGCACGAGGACTGAACCTGGTCCGACAACGTCAGCGAGGTCACGGGCAACCTGAGCGGCGGCACCGTGCAGCAGCTCGGTCTGCTCTGCCGTCACGCCGAAGCGGGCACCGGCGGGAACTGCGTCGGGCCACGACGGCGACAGCCACTCAACCGTCGCCGCGGCCGTAGCGCAGGCGGGCTCGACCGACGTCATTGCCGACAGCGACTCGACGAGGTTTGCCGCGGACCGGGCAGCATCGACGGGCAGCTCGATGGAGCCGGTGGCCAGCGCGACCACGTCGATCCGCACGGCCAGTTCCGCGGCCAGCGCGAGCATCGCCCGCTGATCCCCGTCGGTGCGCAGATCGACCAGGGCAGCCACCGCGTAGTGCGGCCGCGGCCACTGCGCATGCACCGCTCGAAGCGTGTTGCGCACGGTCCGGCCGGTGGACAGCTCGTCGTCGACCAGCACGAGCGGCCCGTCGCCGGCCAGGAACTGCTCGTCTTCTGCCAACACCAGGTGATCGACGGCGTGGCTGTGTTCCTCGGCGAAGACGGCCACCGCCTCGACGCCGGTGTTCGCGCGGCGGGTGGAGTGCACGTACCGGCAGTCCAGTGACACCGCCACGCAGTGCCCCAGCGCGGTGGCGGTCTCGGCGAAGCCGAGCACGATTGCGTCCGGCGCCAGGCCGCCCGGCGCCCGCGACACCAGCTCGCTGGCCGCCTGCGCGTCGCCGTCCAGCGCCGCCCTGAGCAGCGGCATCCCAACGGTCCGCGCGATGCCGTCGTCCGCGCCGGCAGCCCGATTGCCGCTGAGTTGAGCGGCGACCAGCTCGCCCAGCAACCGTCCGGCACCGTAGACGATGCGCGGATCGGTGGGCACATGCTTGCCCAGCACGGCCGATACCAGCAGGTGCGCGCGACGAGGGTTGCGCCGCAGCGCAAGCCCCACCAGAGCCGTCAGCGGCAGCGTGGGCGCAGGTGGCCCCACCTGCCTGGCAGACGCAGACCCAGTAGGCGCAAACACAGCGTCGGTGAGCGCAATCCCAAGCTTGTGCGCGACCCAGCTGCCGTTCCAGAAAGCCGTCACGACGGCAAGCTTGCGCCCAGCAGATCGACGAAGGAGACATCGGCAGCAGCCACCCCGAACACCCGGGCCCGCAGCAGGATTCGCTGCGCCCAGGCAGAGTGCGGCTTGGACTCGTTCATCTTGTTCTGGTAGGTCGAGGCCTGCACGCCTCCCCCGCCCTGGGTCCCGGCGATGTCCAGGGCATCGGCATATTCCTCGTGCGTCGCCACCGACAGCGCATGCACCGCCGCGACATGCGAAGGATGGATGACAGTCTTGCCCGTCAACCCGTTGGCGCGGTCCAGCGCGATCTCGCGGATCAGCCCGTCGAGGTCGCGCTTGATCAGTCTCTTACGCAGCCGCCGCTCGTCGTGCTCGCGAAACGGCGTCTCGCGCAGTTGCGGCTTGAACATCCGCTCGGCGCCCGAGAAGTACTCCCACACCGGGCCGGTCACCGTGTACCCGGCGTCGGCACGGGTAAAGACGTTGACGACGTCGCTGATGACGTCGGCGAGCAGGCGCACGTCGTACACGGTCATGTCGCGGGAACGGCGCAGGCCGAACGGCGCCGATAAGTCAGTGGCACCGAGGCGCACCGCCAGCACGGTGTCCGGGTACTTGCCGAGGAGCGCACGCGTTTCCAGCAGCGTGGCCAGCCTCGACTCGGCGAACGCGATCTGTGCCGATTCCAGCACCGGCATCGCCAGCAGGGTGCGCCCGATCCGCTCCGAGGCGGCAGCGACAGCATCCAGATATGCCGCGCCGTTGCACTCGCTGAACTTCGGCACGACGAAGCCGGTGAGCACCGGGTGTGCATCGCCCAAGCCGGCGACGATCATCGGGATCTGCTCGGCCGACCGAACTCGAACGAAGACCATCAGCGGCTCGTGCTCGGCATCGGCGTACATCCGCAGCTGGCTCAGCAGGTTTTGCTCGGCGGCGCTCAGCTGCGCGTCGGGCACCGAGTCCTCCAGGCACAGCACGACGCTCATGACACCGCGGGCAGCGGAGCGGACCAACTCCGCGGACAGCTTGGGCCGGGTGGCCGGACTGTAGAGACTGGCACCGAGGGCCATCGCCAGCACGTCCAGGGAGTCCTCGCAGGTGAACTCCTGCGGCGGCTGGAGGAACAACCGCGCCTGTTCGTCGGGAGGCAGAAACGCGAAGTGCCGCACGCCGGTCTCGCTTTCTGCAGGGACCGCGGGTGGTCGGGGTGCCCAGTCGGTGGCGTGCCCAGTCGGTGGGGCGCCTAGTCGGTGGGGGTGTCGGCGTCGATCCAGGTGATCCGCTCATAGCCGTAGGCCTTGGCAATATCACGAACGGCGCCGTTGATCGGTTCCATTTCCGCGCGCAGAACGAGCTGCCCGTCCACGTTGTACAGCGACATCAGTGCCAGCGCCGGTGCCGCGCTGGTGAGTTCCAGGGGGATCTCCACCGTAGCGCCGCCGTAGGTCCGCGCGGTGAACGTCCCGGGAAACACCCGCGGCTGGTGGTCCGCGGTGTGCAGGTACAGCAGCAGGCGGGTGAGCTCGCGGCTCTGGCGCAGATCGACGCTGATCTCCTCGAACTGTTCGCGATGGCCCACCACCACCGGCCGCGCCGAGTGCCGGGGTCCCTCTCGGCTACCGCCGGCGCGCGAGACCGTCGACGACATCCCGGACCGCAGCTCGAACAGACAACCCAGGCGCACCGACGTCTCCCCAGCCGGAACCGCGGCTTCGAAGTTCAGGGTGCCGACCGCGCTCTGGATGCGGTTCAGCGTTACCGCGGGCGTGCGTGGACTGAGAATCAAGCGCATCCGGCCCGGTGCCCGACGGACGACATGGGCAGGCAATCTGGATGCCGAAGCCGCCGCCGAGGCCTGCGCGGGGATCGCTGTAGCCACCTGCGACGCCACCGGCGCCGACGACAGATCCAATGACGACGACAGATCCAATGAGGTTGCCCGCGCCGGCGTGTTAAGAGCCGACGACGGTAGCGGTGCCGGTGCGTTCAGGTCGAGTGAGGTAGCCGGTAGAGATGAGGAAGCCGGTGGGTCAGGTGCCGGCGCGTCGGGGCCCGAGGACAGGTCCAGCGAGCTACTGACCGCCGGCCCTGCTGCAGCGCGTGACGGTGCTGCTCGCACCGCTGGCGCGCTGAGATCCAGCGAAGCGCCCGAGTGTGGCGCCGGTGCACTGAGGTCGAGCGATGAGCCCGTCGACGTGGGCACGGCCGCCGCAGACACCGTGGCCGGAGTTACCGAAACCGGTTGCCCAGGTGCGCGCCGTCCGGGCCGCATCGAACCATTCGCGCGCAGGAACGCCTGCAGCGGCCCGCCGGCCACTCCAGCCACGCCTGTCGAGCGCCGCATGGCTGGTATTTCGGGTGTCCGACGGTGCACATGCCGCAGGAACGTCAAATCCGGTCGAGGCGGTGCCGTCCGCGGATCGGGAATCACCGCCAACTCCTGGCGACGATCCACTGCTCGACGATCACAGCGTCTGCAATCACAACCCCGACGATCACAGCGTCAGGCCGTAGTCGGCGGCGATGCCAGCCAGCCCGGTGGCGTAACCCTGGCCGATCACCTTGAACTTCCACTCCTGGTGATAGCGGTAGATCTCCCCCATCGCCAGGGCTGTCTCGCTGGTCAGTGCGCTGGTGAAATCCTCCGAGCGGACGAGCTCGGTATTGCTCTCGGCGTTGACTACCCGGACCAGGCAGCGCCGCAGCTGTCCCAGCGTCCGCCGTCGCGCGGGACCCTCGTTGGCGTACAGCACCACCGCGATCCGGTCGATGTCGGCGGGCACCGCGGACAGATCGATCTGGATCTGATCGCGGTCCTCCCCGACCGCGGCATCGAGATCGGTGACCGACAGCTCCGGTGAGCTGAGCTGGTTGAAGAACACGAAGTGCTGGTCGGACACTGCATGACCCCGCGCATCGCACAGAATCGCCGCGAGCACAAGGCTGTCGACGAGCGCATGCTCGGACCCGGCGTCGTACTGAACTCCGAGCGCCACCTGGCGCAGGCCCGGCACCTCGCGCGTCAACGAGACGTTGGCACCGCGCTTCATCGTGGCCATGGTGTACGGCCCATCGATCGGTCCAGCATCTAAAGGTCCAGATCCGAGCCGGAGAACCTCGTGCGCAGGAACGTGCCTTGGGTGAGCAGGGCGTCGGCGTCCTGATCCCGCGCTCCGGAAAGAATCGACGTCGACGCGCCGAGGAGCGCGTCGAGCTGCTCGGCCAGAGACTCGATAGGCCGGCGCCCGGATGGCCGGGCAGCCGTGCGCACCTGCGGATCCAGCGCGAGGTAGGTGCGCAGCGTGGTGGGCAGGTAGTCGCCCACGATGCCCTGGATCGAGACGACGGCGTAGATGTCCAGTGCGCGCACCGAGGACGTCTCCACAACCTCGCGCAGCACGTCGGTGATCTGGCGAGCCGTCACCACAGCCGCGGTGGGCAGCTGTCCGGCGGCAGAGTTGATGAAGCGGTCGAGTTGCCACAGGTTCCATCGCAGTGCCTGGGGGCTGTCCGCGACATCGTCGTCTGTCGTGGTGAGGGTGGAGGTGACCTCTGGCGTCGCCGAGATGCGGTCGTCCTCGCGCAATCGACGAAGCCACGTCACTGCCGCATGCCCTTGTCTGTTCGGTCCACTATGTGTGTCGGTCTGCTGGTTGTTCGGTTGCCACGAGTGGCGTTCCACTTGCGACGCTAGCGACCCAAAGCAGCTTGGTTGCCGCCGGCACCCTCACCGCGCCGGGTGCGCTCCAGGTAAGGCCTGGCTCGTTCGATCTGGCCCTCCAGTGCGGTGACGGTCGAGGCCATGTTGTCCGCGGCCTGAGCCCGGTAGGTATCGATGGCGTCCATGGTGGCGAAGACGTTGTCGAAGGCGGCCTGCAGCTTCGCCACGTCGATCGTCGCGCTGGCAGCCTGCTCGTTGATCGCCGTGCCCTGCACCCGCAGCTGCTGCGACGTCGACTCGATCAGATTGGACGTCGTGGTGTTCAGCGCCGATATCTGATCCAGCACGAGCTTCTGCCGCGACAGCGCCTGCGCGACGATAACGGCGGTGCGCAGCGCCGAGATCGTCGTCGTCTGAGCCCGGTCGACACCCTTGATGAGCTCGATATTGTTCTTACGCACCAGGTCCAGGGCCATGTATCCCTGCACCGCAACCGCCATCTGGGTGGCGATGTCCTGGCGGCGCTGCCGGATGGGGAACAGCGCGTCGGCGCGCAAACTGGTGGCGTCCTCAGTTCTGCCGGCGGCCTCCAGCTGCGCGATCTTGTCCTCGATGGCTATGTCCAGGGCAGTGGCCAGCTCGTTGTACTCGCTGAGCTTGCCCATCGTCGTCCACATGTTGGTTCTCTCGGTCTCGATGCTGGCGTTGTCCTTGCGCAGCTCGTCCTGACCGCTGTCCAGCGACTTGATGATGGCGTTCAGCTGAGTCTGGGCGGATTCGTACTTGGCAAAGTACCGCTGGACCTTGTCCCCGCCGGGCAAGAACTTGAGCACTTTCTTCACGCCGGCCAGATCGGCCCGGTTGGGATCGAGCTCGGTGACGGTCTGGCGCAGCTCGCTCAGCGTTCCGGCAACCCGGGTCTGGGCGTCGTCACCGCCACGGCCACGACCGGAGCGCACCGCGGCCGCGGGTCGATCCAGCATGCGGCTGGACACATTGGCCGACGCGCGGATGTCGGCGTCGCCCATCGAGGAGATGGCATTGACCTTCTCCGTGAACGCCGGCGAACGGACGTCCAGCGCAGCCAGCTCGGCTGCGAAGGCCGCGGCCCGGCTGTGCAGCTCGACCTGTTTCGCCGAGTCCAGCGGAATGGCGCCGGCGGCCTGCTCCTGCTCGATCACCGGCACCGCGGCCGGTGGCGTGAGCACCAACGAGGTGCTGACGGCCGCCGACGCGGCTGTGGCCGGCGCAGCAGTAGGCGCAGCCAGGCTAGGCGCACTCAGGTCCAGTTCGGACATGTGGCAACTCCTCAAAATCAAAGGCGACCGCGACCGCGCAGCCGAATGGGCCGATCCTAAAGAGAACGTGGCGGCGCCGCGCAACCGTGTGCCGCCGACCAGCTACAGATTTGCACTGATCGCGGGCAGCAGGTCGTGGAAGGTGCGCCCGTTCGCCGGTACTCCGATGGCCGTCATGGACCACCCGGCGCCGTCGCGGGCCACCTTGGCCATGATCTGGGCGTTGTGGGACCCGGATCCGGTGAGCGTGTAACGCGCGATCTCGCTCTCGTCGGATTCGTCGACCAGCCGGCAGAACGCGTTCTCGATCTGGGAGAAGTCCTGGCCGGTGAAGGAGTTGACCGTGAACACCAGGGTGCTGATGTTTGCCGGCACGCTGCTCAGGTTCACTCGGATTGATTCGTCGTCACCATCTCCGGCGCCGGTGCGGTTGTCACCGGTGTGCTGCACCGATCCGTCCTTGCTTCGCAGCTGCTGGAACCACACCTGATCGACCAGGTTGCCCGCCGCGTCGAATAACAGGGCGGAGGCGTCGAGGTCGATCGACTGGCTGCGGCTGCCGAACAGGCCCTTCTTCTTCACCGCATCCCAGCCCAGGCCCATCCGGACCTGGCGAAGCGTGCCGCCGCTGGCCTTCTGCAGTGATACCCGCTGCCCCTTGCTCAAGCTGACGCTCATATCGGCATTCCCCTCGCGGTGCAGTGCTGGTGGACGAAGTAGGTGGACAGTTCAGCCGACGTTGACGCCGAAGTCGCGGGCGATACCGCTGAGGCCGCTGTCATAGCCCTGGCCGACGGCGCGGAACTTCCACTCCGGACCGTTACGGTAGAGCTCGCCGAAGATCATCGCTGTCTCGGTGCTGGCGTCCTCGGACAGGTCGTAGCGGGCCAGTTCCACGTTGTCAGCCTGGTTCACCACCCGCATGAACGCGTTGCGGACCTGCCCGAAGGACTGCGAGCGGGCAGTGGCCTCGTAGATCGAGACCGCGACGACGACGCGGTCGATCTCGCCCGGTACCGCAGCCAGGTTGACCTTGATGGCCTCGTCGTCGCCCTCGCCGGCGCCGGTGAGGTTGTCACCGGTGTGCTCGACGGAGCCGTCCGGGCTGGTGAGATTGTTGAAGAACACGAAGTGGGCGTCGGAGGCGATCTTGCCCGACTCGGTGAGCAGCAGCGCGCTGGCGTCGAGGTCGAAGTCGTCGCCGCTGGTGGTGCGGGCGTCCCAGCCCAGTCCGACCAGCACCGCGGTGAGCCCGGGCGCCTGCTTGGACAGGGATACGTTGCCGCCCTTGGACAGACTGACGCTCATAAGATGTCCCTTCGTCACGATGGTGCGCGCGATCACGGTGACCGGCTTCTACCACCTACGACGAGTAACGACGCCGAAACGTCCCGCGCCGAACCGCTGCGCCTGCCGACCCCTCGGCTGACGGTCGTGGGTTGCGCTCAGGAGGGGCCGGCAGCAGGGCGCCCGGCCAGCAACGGCAGCGCCGGATCCCAGCTGGTGCCGTCGCGGGCGTCCTGCCGGCGGCGGGCAATGGCACTCAACGACTCCAGCACAACCCGGTTGGCCAGCGCAGCGGTGATGTCGGCGTGGTCGTAGGGCGGGCTCACCTCCACGACGTCAATTCCGACGACGGGCAGTGTGAGGCAGATCCGGCGCACCGCGTCGAGCAGCTGGCGAGCCGACAGTCCGCCCGGTTCCGGCGTTCCGGTGCCCGGCGCATGACCCGGATCGCAGACGTCGATGTCCACGGACAGGAACACGCCCTCGCATTCGTCGGTGGCGATCGTGAAGGCCTCGCTCAGACAGGCGTCGAGGCCTCGGTGGCCGATCTCGGTCATCTCGTAGGAGCGCATCGACTGCTCGGCCATCCAGTCCAAGGTTTCCGGTGGCGGCCAGTAGCCGCGCAGGCCGATCTGGAGGAACCGGTCGCCGCGCAGCGCACCGGACTCGATCAGGCGGCGCATCGGCTGGCCGTGGCCCCACAGCGATCCGAACTCGATGTCGCCGGTGTCGGCGTGGGCGTCGAAGTGCAGCATCGACACCCGACCATGACCCACAACGTTCGCCACGCCCTTGGCGTCGGCGTAGGCGATGGAGTGGTCGCCGCCCAGAACGACAGGTATCGCACCTGCCCGGGCGACGGTTTCGACGGCGCGTTCCAATGCCGCCAGAGACGTCTCGATGTCGCCCGGTGGCATCTCCACGTCACCGACGTCCACGACGCGCAGATCGCGCAACCCGTCGGTGCGCAGGGCCAGGCTGGGCCGCGAGCCGTCGTGAGCCAGATAGTCGGTCATCCGGATCGCCTGCGGCCCGAACCGGGTGCCCGGCCGGTGCGAAGTGCCGCCGTCGAAGGGCGCACCGAGGATGACGATGTCGGCGTCGGCCAGTGCTGCGGCGTCGTCCAGGTCGCAGCGGTCCACGCCCAGAAACGTGATGTCCGGGCCGAACTGTGCTCCGTACCTGGCCATGCGTTCTCCTCCCAGATCGTGGCGCACCCCGCTCGCCCGAGCGACTACCGCGACGATCAGCGGTGGGCCGCCGCCGGCTGGCTCTCGAAGTCCCCGGCGCTCAACCGCAGCCGGCGCAGCGTGTCGAACAGGCCGACCAGGTCGTCCTGATCGAGTGCGTCCAGCCCGAACCGCGCGCCGTTGAGTGTGGCGGTCGCCCGCTCGGCAACCTCTCGGCCGCGCGCGGTGAGCACGGCCAACGTACCCCGGCCGTCGCGCGGATTGGGCTCGCGGCTGACGAAGCCGGCCGCCTCCAGCCGGTCGATGATGTTGGTGACCGACGTCGCGTGCACCTGCAGCCGTTCCCCCACCTTCGACAGCGGCAGCGACCCGGCGGCGGAGAACTTGAGCAGCACCAGCGCCTCGTACCGGGAGAACGTCAGACCGAACGGTCGCAGCATCGCGTCGAGGTCGGCGATGAGCATCTGGTGCGCGCGCATGATCGACGTGACGGCCCGCATCGAGTCGTACACGACGTCGTCCTGGTCGGGCCAGTGCTCCTGCCAGTGCTGACCGGCTCGTTCCACCGGATCGAACGGCAGCCGATTTGCCACCGGGCCACCCTATCCCCGACGACCGACAGTCCGACTTACTGGCAGCACCGGCTACGGATGGCCCGTCTACTGACAGCGCCGACAACCGATGGCCCCATCTACGTACAGCACTACCCGACCTAAGGGGGTACGCGGCACCGGTCGAGCAAAGATGCTCCGTCTACCGGACGGTCGGCGGCGGTGAACCCGCCAGTACCGTGAGCGCTGCCTACGGTTGAGCTGGGCGAGCACTGATCCGGGCGGGCATTGATCTGGGGGGAGGCATCGGCATGGACTGGAATCTTCGTTCGTGTGCCCGGCAGGGACACGTCACCTACCGTCCTGACGAGCCACGGTTCGTCGACAGACTGCATGCCGAGACTGTGCTGGGCGAGTCATGGCGGTGCCTACGCTGCGGTGACTTCGTGCTGGGCGCTCCGTCCGGCCACGGGCCGGCCGACGAGGCCCCGCCGGTGTTGCGCGGCAAGGCGCTGCGTTCGGCATTCATCCTGCGACTGCTCAGCATCGAGAGATGGATACGCGGCGTGGTCATTCTGCTGCTGGGCGTGGCGGTGCTGCGGCTGAAAAGCACCCAGGTCAGCCTCAAGCAGCTGTTCGACCGGGACCTGCATGCGCTGCGGCCGTTCTTCAACCAGATCCACTTCGACGTCTCCGATTCGGCCACGGTGTCCGCGGTCCGCCGCGGTCTCAACGCTCACCCCGGCACGCTGAACCTGGTGGCGGCCTTCCTCATTTTCTACGGCCTGTTGCAGATCATGGAAGGCATCGGGCTGTGGACGCTGAAGCGATGGGGCGAGTACTTCGCGGTGGTGTCCACTTCGATCTTCATTCCGCTCGAGGTCTACGAGATCACCGAAAAGGTGACCTGGTTGCGCATCGTCGCACTGCTGGTCAACGTCGCTGCGGTGGCCTACCTCCTGCTCAGCAAGCGGCTGTTCGGGCTGCGCGGCGGGGCGAAAGCGCATGAGGCGCAGCTGAACCAGGAGTCGCTGCTGGAGATCGAAGCGTCCTCGGCCGGCACACACGGCGCGTCTGGCGCGACCGCGGTGCAGGGCGCGGTCGGGTGAACTTCTTCCCTCTCGCCGACGCCGGCGAACTGCTGGCGGAGTCGATGCAACGCCTTCATCACGACGCGGTCGACAGCCCGACGACTGCCGCGAATATGACCCTTCGGCGTGAAAGTATCCAGCCATGACCGACCGTGGCCCGAACATCTTCCCCACCATGGACGAGCAGCCTCGGGAGTTCGAGGGTGCTTTGCGCGGGTACGACAAGCGCCAGGTGGATGACTACGTGCAGCGGATGGAGGCGGCACTCGCAGCGCTGAGCGCCGAACGCGACTCCGCCGCCGGTCGCAGCGCCGACCTGGCAGCCCAGCTGGCCAACGCCCACGCCCAGATCGAGTCGATGCGCAGGCACGTCGTCGCAGCGTCGGCCCAAATCACGCCCGACAACGTCCACGAGCGAATCCGGCCCATCGTCGAGCTGGCTCAGGCTCAGGCGCGCGGCATCCGCGAGCTTGCCGACTCCGAGGTTCTCCGGCTCCGGCATCTGGCGACGTCGGATGCCGCCGAGACCCGACGGCAGGCTGCCGAGGACGCCGAGCGCATGCGTGGGCAAGCCCGCGAAGAGTTCGCGCGGGCAACCGAGGCGGCTCAACGTCGTTCGGCCGAGGCCGAACAGGCTGTGAGCGCTGCCAACCTGCAGGCCGCCGAGACCCTGGGCCGGGCGCAGCACGATGCCGAGCAGTTGCTCACGTCGGCGCGCGAGGAGATCGACCGGACTACGACAGACAGCCGAGTGCAGCGCGAGCGCTCGGATACCGGAGCACGCGAGCAGCGCGAGCAGGCCAACGAAGACTTCGAGATCGCGCTACGGGTGCGTCGGCTGGCCGAACAGCGAGCTGACGAGGAGCGCCATCTGGCCGCGGTCACCGAAGCGCACCGCCTGCTCAACGATGCCCAGAGCGAGGCAGAGCGGCTGGGGCTGGATTCGCATGAACAAGCCACGACGCTCGTCGCTGACGCCGAGGCCGAGGCCGAGCGGCTGCAGACCGAAACGCAGGCGGCAGCAGAGCTGCTGCGCACCGAGACGCAGGCCGCCGCCGAGCTCTTACGCGCGGACGCAGAGAGCGAGTCCGATCGGGTGCGCGCGGAGGCGCACGCAGAAGCAAATCGCCTCGTCATCGGCGCCCAAGCCGAGGCTGACCGGTTGACCTCCGAGGCGCACGCCGAGGCTGAGCGGTTGATGTCCGAGGCGCACGCGAAGGCCAACCGGTTGATGTCCGAGGCGCACGCCGAGGCCGAGCGGTTGGTTGCGCAGGCGCTGGCCGAGGCCGCTCGTCGCATCGCCGCGGCCGAACATGAGGTGGCGATCCTGGTGGATCTGCGTGATCGCATTCACGCCGACCTGGTCGATGTCTCGCAGCGCAGCGCGGCGGTCCTGGCGCAGTCCGAGGAGCGCGCTCAAGCACACCGCCGATCCGATGCACCCACAGCCGGTGCAGGCAAGGCGGCCGCAGCAGCCGGCACGGAAGCCGAGGCCGCGCAGGCCGACGACACCCGTGTCGCCTACGCCGACGCTGCCACCATCCAGGCTGGACAGGCCGTCGTCGAGGTAGAGCAGGTTCCCGAGTCTTCGCACCCTGACCTCGTGGAGCCGGGCCCTTCTGAGCACTACGGCGAAGACCGCGACGGCGATGTGGTGGAAAACAGCGCGGTCGAGGCCGGTGTGCGCCCCGTTTTTATCGACGCCGAGTCGGTCGACGCCGAGTCGGTCGACGCCGTTTCTATCGACGCCGTTTCTATCGACGCCGTTTCTATCGAGGCCAATTCAACCAGGGCCGAGTCAGTCGGGGCCGATTCGCTCGAAGCCGAGCCGGTGCCGCCAAGGCCACAGGTGTCGGTGCACAGTGATCATGCTCAATCCGTCGAGCCGGACGTCGAGCCGACGCAGGCCTTCTCGGTGAACGATGCGCCGGCTGCAACAGCTCACTCGGACCGCCAGCCCGAAACGGCGCGCGCGGACAGCGAGCCGGTAGGCGTCGGGCCGAGCGGCACTGCGCACACGGTGAACGAGCCGGTAGGCGGCGAGCTGAGCGAAACAGCGCGAGCGGAAGACAGGCCGGCCGACGATGAGCCGGACGAAGCTGAGCCGGACGAAGCTGAGCCGGACGAAGCTGAGAGCCGGCCGGCCGGCGCGCCGTCGTCGTCACGTGCGCCTGCGAACCGGCGACGACCGAACAACCGCAAGTTCAACCGTCGGCGGTAGGAGCAGCCTTCGTGTGCGCGGCGCAGGCCGCACGGCGGCGGGTGTATCGCCCTGAGCCCGCCTACAGCGCGTCGAGCGCCGCGGCGATCCGCTCCAGCTCGGCCGTCGCGTTGGCGTGGCGCGCGCGGATCTTGGCGACCACATCGTCGGGAGCACGCGTCAAGAACGCTTCGTTGACCAGTTTCGCTTCGACCTGTGTCCGTTCCTTGCGCGCTACCTCGCGATCGCGTTCCAGCCGCGCCCGCTCGGCTACCACATCCACTGCCTGCGACAGATCGAACTGGACCTCGACCCCGCCGGCTATCGACAGCGATGCCGTGGCCGCAAAGCCCTCTCGGGCACGCTCCAGGCGAGCCATTGCCCAGGCGAAGGCCTCGCTGGACACGGGTAGCCCGACGATGCGAGCCGGCACCCGTTGCGCAGGCCGGACCCCCTGATCGGAGCGGAATCGGCGAACTTCTGTCACAACTGTGCGCAGCTGCTCCACCGCGGCCTGCGCCGGTTGATCGATCCGCCCGCCATCCTCGGTCGGCCAGCTGCTGACAACGATCGACTCGCGTCCGGTCAGCGTCGTCCACAGCTGCTCGGTGATGAAGGGAATCATCGGGTGCAACAGCCGCAGCAGCGCATCGAAAACCGCACCCAGCACCCGCCGGGTGACGGTCGCGGCGTCGACATCGGCACCGTTGAGACTCACCTTGGCCAGTTCGACGTACCAGTCGCAGACGTCGTCCCAGGCGAAGTGGTAGAGCAAGTCCGCTATCTTGGCGAACTCGAAGTCGTCGTAGAGCACGTCGACCTCGGCGATGACTGTCTGCAGCCGCGACAGAATCCATGCGTCCGGGCCGGTCACGCTCTCGGGCAGCGGGCCTGTCACAGTGGCGCCGTTGAGCAGTGCGAACCGGGTTGCGTTCCACAGCTTGGTGCAGAAGTTGCGCGACCCCTCCACCTGCTCAGCACTGATCGGAACGTCGGCCCCCGGGTTCGCGCCCCGGGCGAAGGTGAACCGCACGGCGTCCGAACCGTAGCGATCCATCCAGTCCAGTGGGTCCACACCGTTGCCGCGCGATTTGGACATCTTCTTGCCGAGCTGGTCACGCACCATGCCGTGCAACGCAATGGTCTTGAACGGCGGCACACCGTCCATTGCATAGAGCCCGAACATCATCATGCGCACGACCCAGAAGAACAGGATGTCGTAGCCGGTAACCAGAACGGTGGTCGGATAGAACTTCGCGAGGTCCGCGGTCTGCTTCGGCCAGCCCATCGTCGCGAACGGCCATTGACCGGAGGAGAACCAGGTGTCGAGCACATCGGGGTCCTGCGACCAGCCCGCCGGCGGCTCCTCTCCTGGAGCCAGGCAGACGATCTCCGTTGCGTCGGGTGAGTACCAGACCGGGATGCGGTGTCCCCACCACAGCTGCCGGCTGATGCACCAGTCGTGCAGGTTGTCCACCCAGGCGAAGTAGCGCGGCGCCATCTCGGGCGGACTGAGCGCCACTCGCCCGTCGCGCACCGCGTCGCCGGCGGCCTGGGCCAGCGGAGCGACCTGGACGAACCACTGCAGGCTCAGCCGCGGCTCGATCGGCTCGCCCGAGCGCTCGGAATGGCCGACCGAGTGCAGGTAGGGCCGCTTCTCGGCGAGGATACGGCCCTGCTCGCGCAGCCGTTCCCGGATCGCGACCCGCGCCTCGAACCGGTCCATGCCGTCGAACTCGGTGCCGGTGCCACTGATCTGACCCTGTTCGTCCATCACCGTGGGCATGGGTAGTCCGTGGCGTTGGCCGATGGCGAAGTCGTTGGGGTCGTGGGCCGGAGTGACCTTGACCGCGCCGGTGCCGAATGAGGGGTCGACGTGCTCGTCGGCAATGATCGGGATCCGGCGTCCCGTCAGCGGAAGCTCGATCGTGGTGCCGACCAGCGCGGCGTAGCGCTCGTCGTCGGGATGCACAGCCACCGCGGTGTCGCCCAGCATCGTCTCCACCCGGGTGGTGGCGACGACGATCGAGGGCGCCGTGTCGTCGGTGCCGCCGTAGCGCATCGACACGAGCTCGCCTTCGACCTCGCGATGGTCGACTTCAGCGTCGGAGAGCACCGAACGCAGCACCGGAGACCAATTGACCAATCGTTCGGCGCGGTAGATCAGCCCGTCGTCGTAAAGCTTCTTGAACATCGTCTGCACGGCTGTCGACAGCGATTCGTCCATGGTGAACCGCTCCCGGGTCCAGTCCGCGCTGTCGCCCAGACGGCGCATCTGGTTGAGGATCGCGCCGCCGTACTCGGCCTTCCACTTCCAGACGCGCTCGACGAAGGCATCGCGACCCAGCTCTCGGCGGCTGGTCCCCTCGGCTTCCAGCGCCTTCTCCACCAGCGCGTGCACCGCGATGCTGGCGTGATCCATGCCCGGCAGCCACAACGCCTCTCGACCCTGCATCCGCGCGCGTCGGATCAGCGAGTCCATCAGGGTGTGCTCGAACGCATGACCGACGTGCAGGCTGCCGGTGACGTTCGGCGGTGGAATGACGATCGTGTACGGCTCCTTGTCGCTGGCGGCATCAGCGGTGAAGTAGCCGCGGCTCTCCCATCGCTGATACAGCTCGCCTTCCACCTGCGCCGGATCGAAGTGCGGCGGCAGGCTGGTGGCGGGTATGTCGGTCGGGGTCACGGGCACGATCCTACGAAATCCGGGTTTCGCGCTGATCGGACGCAGTGTCGGTGCTCCGGTCGGATCCGGTGTCCAACCATGCTTGGAACGCGTCGAACCGGTAGGGCCGGCCCAGGAAGCCGGAAACTAGATCAGCGGCGTCCTGCGTCCCGCCGGCGGCGAGGACCACGTCGCGGTAACGGGCAGCAGGCTCCGGCGCGAGCAGGTCGTCGGAGTCGAAAGCGGAGAACAGGTCCTTGGCGATGACCAGGCTCCACAGATATGTGTAATACCCCGATCCGTACCCGACCAGATGCTCGAACGAGGCGTGGAAGTGGGTCTCGGGCAGATACGCCACCACGCTGTATTGCGACTGCAGTTCGCGCACCAGTGTGGTGAGGTCTTGCACCGCAGCGACATGGACGACGTAGGACAGCGCCGAATAGAAGTTCTGCGTTCGGGCCCACAGACCCTGTCCGAACGTGTCGGCTGCGCGCATCCTGGCGACCAGGTCGACCGGAATCGGCGCACCGGTGGCGTCGGTAGCGAATCTACGCAGGATGTCGGCGTTCCAGGCCCATTCCTCGAGCATCTGCGACGGCGCCTCGACGAAGTCCCACTCGGTGGCCACGCCGGAGAAGCGCTGCCACTGCTGGTGCCCGCCCAGGATGTGATGCATCAAGTGGCCGAACTCGTGGAACAGAGTGACGACGTCGTCGTGCTCCATCAGCCCGGCAGAGAAGTTGCAGATCAGAACCCCCTCGGGCAGCTGGCCACCGGCGACGCCGGGAACGAGATCGAACTGGGCGGCGTGCTTGTACTTGCCGGCGCGCGGATGCAGATCCAGATAGATGCGGCCCAGACGTTCAGCAGCCCGACGCTCGTTGGCAACGTCGTCGCAGGAGTCGTCGCAGGAGTCGTCGCCGTAGACGTCGTACACCGCGACATCGGCGTGCCATGCGGGCGCGTCGGGGGCAGGTTCGTAGCGCAGACCGAACAAGCGACCGGTCACGTCCAGCAGCCCGGCGCGCACCTTCGCAAAGTCGAAGTAGGCGCGAACCTGCGTCGCGTCGACGTCGAACGCTTCGCGGCGCACTTGCTCGGTGTAGTACGCGACATCGGCGGCATCGATCTGCGTCGCATCCGGGCGGTCCACCTGCAACCGCTGCAACAGCCGAGCATGATCGGTCGCCGCGGCGGTGGCGGCAGCCCCGGCGATCCGTTCGATGAACTGCTCGATCGCCGCGCCGCTGCCGACCATCTTCACTTCGGCGTCGTAGTCCGCCCACGACGCATATCCCAGGATGGTTGCCCGTTCGTGGCGCACTGCGAGCAGCTCACGCAGCCGTGCGTCGTTGTCGGGCCAGCCGCGGTCCAGAAAGGCGACCGTCAATTCGCGTCTGGCCGAGGCATCGTGGGCAAACGTGCGCAACGGCACGGAGTCGGGGTAGTCGGTGCTGATCGCAACCAGACCGTCGGCGTCGGGTAGATGGGACGCCACGAAGTCCGCCGGCATGCCGGCCAGGCGCTCGGGCGTGACCCGGATGGTGCGCACGTCGTCGCGCACCCTGCGCGAGAACTCCTGGGACAGCATGGTGTCCCGCTCGGCCAGGTGCTGCAGTCGGGCGCGGGTCGCCTCGTCGCGATCGACACCGGCGCGCCGGAAGTCACGGCGGGTGAGACGAAGCAGCCGTTCTTCGTCCGGTGAAAGGCCGCCTGCGTCGGTGCCCGCTCGGTCGGTATCGCTCGGAGCGGGAAAGGCCTCGAACAACGCTCGGTCCAGTGTCAGCTCACTGCTGAACTTCTGCGCGGCGCGCTCATGGGCCTCGGCGACGTCGCGGACGCTGAGATCGGGATGCACCTGGGACAGCAGCGAGCTCACGGCGCTCGCGTTCGCCACTGCGGTGGTGAGCCGGTTCCACTGCGCCAGCACTGCTTCGGTGTCGTGCTGGGACATAGCCTTGATTGCGGTGAGCGTTTCCCGGGCTATGTCGAGCTGCCCTCCGCACCGATCGTCGAGGAACGCCGCCCAGCCGGTGGGCTGCGCGGGCTGCGCGTGCGTCGCTACCGCCGAGCGAGCGGGCTCGGCCGGAAGTACCAGCGGAATCGGCATCGTCATGCGAGCTCCTGACAGGGCGTGCACATGTGCGGGGATCAGTCCCGGCCGAGGTCGGTACAGATGCAGACACGGTTGTCCTCGGCGTCGGCCAGCACGGTGAACGAAGGCCGGAACCGATTGTCGATCCGCCGTGCGCCTGCGGCCACGGCTTCATCGATGATCGAGTCGGCGGTGGAGTCTTCTACCTGAACGTCAAGGTGCAGACGGGAGGCGTCGGGCGTCGAAGTCTGCTGGAACCACACCGAACAGTTGCGACGGTAGGGATCCACCAGATTGCCCTGCGCGTCGATCGTGTATCCCAGCGAAGTTGCCCAGGGCTGGGCCAGCACCCCCGGATCGACGGCGTCGATTGCGACCTCCACGGTCCGACACAGTGCGGGCATCGGCTCGACCGCGGCCCGCGCGGCTATCGCGCTGATGTCGTAGGCCAATTCGACGTCCTTGGCTGTGACCTGCCCGCCCTTGGAGTGGGTGCTCAGCCGCACGAACACGTGCTGGTAGCGCCAATCGACGTCAGGGTGGTTGTCACGACGCTCCGACATTTGACCGATGGAGCCGATGAGGGCGACGGCGGCCGCCGACGAGCCGCAGTGGTAGGCGGTGTGTAGTGCGCCCAGCCAGTACCGCCAGTCAGGAAGCTCGGCCAGCGCGGCCCGACGTTCGTTCGGTGTGAGCACGGTGGATGCGACCATGGCCAGCAGTGTGCCCGACACCTCTGACAATTAGATCGACGACGAGGCTGGGTGGCTCGGGACCTCGCTGGGTCAGGCGGACTTCTCACGACGTTCGCGCTTGGGCACAACCTCGCGCGGCACCAGGGTCGGGTAGACGTTGTCCAGCACCGTCTCGCGCGTGATGACCACTCGAGCCACGTCGTTGCGGGAAGGAACTTCGTACATCACCGAGAGCAGCACCTCCTCCAGGATCGCACGAAGTCCGCGCGCTCCGGTGCCGCGCCCCACAGCCTGATCGGCAATGGCTTCCAAGGCGTCCTGGCTGAACTCCAGCTCGACGTTGTCCAGCTGGAACAGCTTGGCGTACTGCTTGACCAGCGCGTTGCGCGGCTCGGTGAGGATCTGAATCAGGGCCTCGCGGTCCAGCGGGCGCACCGAGGTGATCACCGGCAGCCGGCCGATGAACTCGGGAATCAGCCCGAACTTCAGCAGGTCCTCGGGCATGACTTTGGCGAAGATGTCCTCAGTTTCGCGCTGGAACTTGGTGCGCAGCTCGGCACCGAACCCCAGGCCCTTGGAGCCGGTCCGGCTCTCGATCATCTTGTCCAGACCGGCAAAGGCGCCGCCGACGATGAACAGCACGTTGGTGGTGTCGATCTGGATGAACTCCTGATGCGGGTGTTTGCGCCCGCCCTGGGGCGGCACAGACGCCTGCGTGCCTTCCAGGATCTTCAGCAGCGCCTGCTGCACTCCCTCGCCGGAGACGTCACGCGTGATAGAGGGGTTCTCCGACTTACGGGCGATCTTGTCGACCTCGTCGATGTAGATGATGCCCGTTTCGGCACGTTTGACGTCGTAGTCCGCGGCCTGGATCAATTTGAGTAGGATGTTCTCGACGTCTTCGCCGACGTAACCGGCCTCGGTGAGCGCGGTGGCGTCGGCGATGGCGAAGGGGACGTTGAGAATGCGCGCCAGCGTCTGGGCCAGCAGCGTCTTGCCCGAGCCCGTCGGGCCCAACAGCAGGATGTTGGATTTCGCTACCTCGACCGCGGAATCGGCCGAGCGCGGCTTCTCCTCCGACTGCACGCGCTTGTAATGGTTGTAGACGGCTACGGCGAGGGTCTTCTTGGCCTGGTCCTGGCCGACGACGTATTCGCGCAGGAACTCGTAGATCTCGGTGGGCTTGGGCAGCTCCTCGAACACCACTTCGGTGGTCTCGGACAGCTCTTCTTCGATGATCTCGTTGCAAAGGTCGATGCACTCGTCGCAGATGTAGACACCCGGACCAGCGATGAGCTTCTTGACCTGCTTCTGGCTCTTCCCGCAGAAGGAGCACTTGAGCAGATCTCCGCCGTCACCTACACGGGCCACGAAATCAGGTCTCCCTCATCGTTTCGAAGGCGGGGCCGCCGCCGACGCCGGTACATCGCCGTCGCTACGTCGGCAACCAAGCCTGAGCTGCCGGCGTCGACTGTGGTGTCGGCTATGAAGCCACCGGGTTACGGTTTCACACCCCGCCCTGCAGCCGTGCTGAACGGTACCGCCATTACGCGCGCTGGGCGCTGTGATTGCCGGTGTTCGGCGCGGCGCACAGAGGGGTAGCCGACTGACGAGGGCGGACGCCGGCAGCGCTGCATGCGGCCGATCCGAGCAAGCAAGGCGCTGCCGATGGACTCAGGCGTTGACCAACTTGCGCGAGGAGATGACCTCGTCGATCATCCCGTACTCCTTCGCCTGCGTGGCAGTGAAGATCTTGTCCCGCTCGACGTCGGTGCGGATCCGCTCGACGTCCTGACCGGTATGGCGGGCCAGGATGTCCTCCATCAAGTCACGCATGCGCTGGATCTCGCGAGCCTGGATGTCGAGGTCGGAGATCTGCTGAGCGCCTTCGGAGCCACCGGAGGGCTGGTGGATGAGCACCCGCGAGTTCTGCAGGGCGAATCGTTTGCCCTTGGTGCCGGCGGCAAGCAAAACAGCGGCGGCCGACGCGGCCTGACCCATGCAGTACGTCTGAATCTCGGGCCGGATGAACTGCATCGTGTCGTAAATCGCCGTCAGCGCCGTGAACGAGCCGCCCGGGGAATTGATGTAGATCAGAACGTCGCGATCGGGATCGATGGACTCCAGCACGACAAGCTGGGCGATGACATCGTTGGCCACGACATCGTCGATCGGAGCGGCAAGGAAGATGATCCGCTCCTCGAACAGCTTGTTGTACGGGTTGGACTCCTTGACGCCGTAGTTCGTGCGCTCCACGAAGGACGGCAGCACGTAACGCGACTGCATAGGCAGCTGATCAGAAGTCGCGGTGTGGTGGAAAGTCATGGTGGTACCTCTTTCTGTTATAGCTGGTCGCCGGCGCCTATTCGGCGGGCGCGACGCCGCCGGGCACTTCACTGGCCCGGGAGACGATGTTGTCGACGAAGCCGTAGGCGAGCGCTTCCTGGGCGGTGAACCAGCGGTCGCGGTCGGCGTCCTTGGTGATCTGCTCGACGCTCTGACCGGTGTGCTGGGCGGTGATCTCGGCCATCTCCTGCTTGGTGAGATTCCACTGTTCGGCCTGGATCTTGATGTCCGACGCGGTACCGCCGATGCCGGCAGAGCCCTGGTGCATCAGGATGCGCGCGTGCGGCAGGGTGTAACGCTTGCCGTGGGTGCCGGCCGAAAGCAGGAACTGGCCCATCGACGCAGCCAGGCCCATGGCCCAGGTGGCCACATCGCACTCGATGAGCTCCATGGTGTCGAAAATGGCCATTCCGGCTGTGACCGAGCCGCCCGGGGAGTTGATGTAGAGGTTGATGTCGCGGCTGCTGTCCTCGGCCGACAGCAGCAAGAGCTGGGCGCAGATCTGGTTGGCGATGGTGTCGTCCACCGGCTGGCCGAGGAAGATGATCCGCTCGCGCAACAGGCGGTCGTACACCGAATCGTTGAGGTTCATACCGCCGCCGGAGGCGCGGTTGAGCACGTGCGCCGAGGCGCGCGGCCGGTCGCTGTGGGTCATGTGTCTCCCTGGATTAGAAGGCGAGCCCGACGTAGAACCCGGCGTAGAAACGGGTCCAAGGCTTTTCGAGCAACGAAGTGCTCACTGCGTTTCTGCTAACTGCGGGGTCGTGCTCACTGCGGTGTCTTGGACATTAACGCCGGGCACCGACGAAGGCTTTCCTGCGCGGCGTTAGTTCGCTGAGGGCGTGACAGCACCGCAGATGCCGTCGGCAATGGTGCGCAACCGTCTTGGCGCCGGCGCCGCAGCGTCAGGAGGGCAGGTCGCCGGTCCGGGCGTGTGCGGTGTCGTCGGTTCCGGCGTCGTCACCTTCGTCGGCGTCATCGTCGGCATCGTCGCTGTAGTCGTCGTCATCGGTGAAATCGGCGTCGGCATCGTCGTAGCCGGCATCGTCTGTGCCCGCCTCGGCGATCGCGGTCGGATCGGCGGTCAGCTCGCTCAGATCGACTGGACGGCCGGACGCGTCGGTGATTGTGGCCCGTTCCAGCAGGCCGGCCAGCGCCTTGTTGCGGCGTACGTCGGCGACGACGGCGTTGAGGTTTCCCGACTGCAACAGCTGATTGGCAAATTCCTGCGGCTCCATGCCGTAGCGCTGCGCCTGGCGCACCAGGTACTCCGACAACTCGGCTTCGCCTACCGAGACGTCTTCCTGCTCTGCGACCGCGTCGAGCAGGAACTGCGAGCGCACCGCCTGCTCGGCGATGTCGCGGATCTCGGCGTCGAACTCCTCGCGGGTCTGGCCCTGCTCCTGCAGGTACTGCGCCATCCGGTCGTCGTCGTGCTCGAGCTGATGAATCACGTCGTGCTCGCGCCACTCGGTCTCGGCCTTGACCGCGGAATCGGGCAGCGGGAACTCCACCGACTCGAGCAGCTGCTCGAGCAGCTTGTCCCGAGCCTGCGCGCCCTGGCTCAGCATGTTCACGCGGCTGACCCGCTCGCGCACGTCTGCCTGCAGTTCGGCCAGGGTGTCGAACTCGCTGGCCAGCTGAGCGAAATCCTCGTCCAGCGCCGGCAGCTCGCGGGTTTTCACCGAGTTGACGGTGATGTCGACCTGCGCGGTGCTGCCGGCCTGCTCGCCGTTGGGCAGCGGGGCGGTGATGGTCTTGCTTTCGCCCGCCGCTGAGCCGACCAGCGCCTCGTCCAGTCCGTCGATCAGGTCGCCCTTGCCCACTTCGTAGGACAAGCCTCGAGCCGAACCACCGTCGACTTCCTCGCCGTCCACGGTGGCGATCATGTCGATGGACACGAAGTCCCCCGTCTGCACCGGCCGCTCCACCGCACTCAGCGTGGCAAAGCGCACCCGCAGACCCTCGATCTGCTCGTCCACCTGCTCGTCGGTGACCTCGGCGTCGTCGACGGTCACCGTCAAGGCCGACAGATCGGGAACGGTGATCTGCGGCCGGACGTCGACCTCGGCAGTGAACGCCACGTGCTGGCCGTCGCTGAGCTCAGTGACCTCGATCTCGGGTTGACCGACCGGGAACAGGCCGTTTTCGGTGACAGCCTCGCCGTAGGCCTTGGGCAGCGCCTCGTTTACCGCCTCCTGCAGCAGGGGTTCGCGCCCGACGCGCTGCTCGATCACCCGTGCCGGTACCTTTCCCGGTCGGAAACCGGGCACCCGCAGCTGGGTGGCGAAGCGCTTGATGGCTGCATCGATCGTCGGCTGCAGCTCCTCGAAGGGCAGTTCGATGGCCAGCCGGACGCGGGTGGGGCCGAGGTTCTCGACAGTGCTCTTCACAGGTGCTGTGCTCCCAGTTCTGTTGTGCGCGACTCAGCGGTGGTGATGCAGATGCGCCGCTGCGAGCGCGTGGCTGTGGTGACGGTGATGAAGGTGGTACGCCCCGCCGATGCACGAGGCGGTGCACCCGGCGCGGGGCCGCGGTGCGGTGCAGGCACGCCGTCCGGCCCCGCAGTGGAGTCGAACCGGACGTGCTGGTCGGGGTGGCGGGATTCGAACCCACGGCCCCTCGCTCCCAAAGCGAGTGCGCTACCAAACTGCGCCACACCCCGGTCGTGCGACCTGTGCAGACGTCGCCCAGTGTATGCGGCCCTCGATGTATGGGGCATACGCAACCGCGAAGCACGCCTCGCACTGCCGGAGAGGGCCGGACAGGGCCGGACAGGGCCGCACAGACGCCATCCCGGTATGGCGCACCGAGCGTTGCTAGACTCCCCTGCGCGCTGGTGCGCACGCGGGCGTAGCTCAATGGCAGAGTCTCAGTCTTCCAAACTGATTGTGCGGGTTCGATCCCCGTCGCCCGCTCTGCTCCGTTTCAACACCCGAAGTCCAACCCCCCACATCGCACCAGGACGGCGCCCATGGCTCGTAGGTCTGGAGACTCCGGCTCTGAATCGGATGCGCCTGCAGATCGCGCGGACGCTGTGCGCCGTTCCTATAGTGCTGCCGGCCGCGCCTCCAACGCCGCAGATCGCTCGTGGCGTGAGCTCACCGGAGCCGGGCACACCAACCTCAGTGGCCCGAGTGCGGCCCGGGTGCGGGAGGCACCGAACACCGAGGCCGAGCTGGCTCGGGCGGCGCGTGAGGTCGTGGTGCAGCGCCGCAATCGCCATCCGGCCTGAGGCAGGCAAGCTCAGGTGGGCAGCTTGTGTTCGTTCTCATACTGGGTGAGCAGGCCGATGCGACGGATGTGACGCGGATCCTGGGAGAACGGCGTGTCCACGAACGTCTCCATGATCGTCATCGCTTCTTCCTGGGTGTGCATCCGCGCTCCGATGCCCACCACGTTGGCGTCGTTGTGCTCGCGGGCCAGCTGCGCGGTCACCACGTTCCAGGCCAGTGCGCACCGGGCGCCAGGTACCTCGTTGGCCGCGATCTGCTCGCCGTTACCGGAGCCGCCGATGACGATGCCCAGGCTGCCCGGATCGGCGACGGTGCGGGTCGCCGCGGCGAAACACGGTGGCGGATAGTCGTCGTCGGCGTCGTAGGTGAGCGCGCCGCAGTCGACCGCCTCGTGACCCAGCTCGCTCAGGCGCTCGATGAACGCTGCTTTGAGCTCGAAGCCGGCGTGGTCGCTGCCGAGATAGACGCGCATGGCTCCACTATGGCAGCAGGAGCTCAGATCCGGAACGCCCCGCCGGCCTGCGATGAACACCACGCAGCGGCGTTGTCAGTTCGCCCGCGTTGTCAGTTCGACTGCGACTGCGACGGCGATCCCGCGAGCGCGGCGCAGCGGTGGTCGCCGTGCTCGTCGCGCGCAAGCCGATGCACCGCGGTGGCGGCCCGGGTGGGCACGGCGGCATACAGGTGGGGAAACAGCTCGCCGGTTGCGTCGGAGTCCTCGTCGCGTACCGGCGCCCCCAGCAGGGTGGGATCGAATTCGACGACGACCAAGTCGTCCACGTCGCGGTACCGGGCGTTGGCGACCCGCTCGACCTGGCCGGCGTAGGACAGATGCACGAAGCCCTCGGCGGCCAATGACGGCGGGGCGTAGGAGCCGGTGTCGACCGCTGCCTGCCAGACCGGCGCCGCCACGATATGAAACAGCGGCGCAGTCGCCGGCTTTCCGGTCGCAGTCACTCGGCGGGCTTGTCGAACTGCGGCTGCTCGGTCCGGGTGCGCTTGAGCTCGAAGAAGTACGGGTAGGCCGCGAGGGCGACGGTGGCGTCCCACAGCTTGCCGGCTTCGACGGGCCCGGGTATGCGGGTGATGACGGGTCCGAAGAAGGCGTGGCCCTCGACGTGGATGACCGGCGTGCCGACGTCCATGCCCACCGGGTCCATGCCTTCGTGGTGGGACTTGACCAGCGCGTCGTCGTGGTCGGTGGAGTCCGCGGCGTCGGCGAGTTCTGCGGGCAGCCCAGCTTCGGTCAGCGCCTCCTCATACACGGCGCGATCGAACTGCCGACCCTCGTTGTGGTGGCGTCGGCCCAGGGCGGTGTACAGAGCCAGGGTGGGTTCCGGGCCGAACTTCTCCTGCGCGGCGATGCAGATTCGCACCGGTCCCCAGCCCCGCTGCAGCATCTGCTTGTAGTCATCGGACACGTCGTCGCGGTCGGCATTGAGCACCGACAGCGACATCACGTGCCAGGAGATGTCGATGTTGCGGACCTTCTGCGCCTGCAGGATCCACCGTGACGTGACCCAGGCAAACGGGCACAGCGGGTCGAACCAGAAACCGACCGCGGTCGCGGCTTCGACAAGATCGGTCGCAGAAGTGCTGGCGGAGTTGTCCATGTCGGCCAGCGTAGGCGCGTGCGAGGATGCATCGACGATGCGTGCGCCAGAACCGCCGACCAGCCGGAACCAGCGTGCGTTCGACTTGTGCGAGGAGACCTTTGGTGGCTGTACCGAACCTGACCCGCGACGATGCCCGTATTCGGGCCGATCTGCTGCGTATCGATTCCTACACGATTTATCTGAACCTAACCGACGACGACGGCGGACCGTCGGAGCGCACGTTCCGCTCGCGCAGTGAAATTCACTTCACCGCAGCGCGCGCCGGCGCGTCCACCTTCGTCGACCTGATCGCCGACTCGATCACCGAGGCGACGCTCAACGGGCAGCCGGTGGACACCTCGGCCTACGAACCCGAGGACGGCCTGGTGCTGCCGGAGTTGGCGCAGGACAACGTGCTTGTCGTCGACGCGCAGTGCCTCTACACCAACACCGGCGAGGGCGTGCACCGCTTCGTCGACCCGGTGGACCAGCAGGTGTACCTGTACTCCCAGTTCGAGACCGCCGACGCCAAGCGGATGTACGCCTGCTTCGACCAGCCTGACCTGAAGGCCGCGTTCTCGCTCACCGTCACCGCGCCGGCGTCGTGGAAGGTGATCAGCAACGGCGCGGTCAGCGGTATCGACGATCACGACGGCCGGCGCAGCTGGCACTTTGCCACCACCGCGCGGATGAGCCCCTACATCACCGCGCT
This sequence comes from uncultured Jatrophihabitantaceae bacterium, assembly GCA_964236495.1. GTDB lineage: Bacteria > Actinomycetota > Actinomycetes > Mycobacteriales > Jatrophihabitantaceae > CAXSBR01. The sequence goes on along the minus strand of CAXSBR010000004.1, from coordinate 18,169 downwards.
GATAGCCGGCCCGTACGCCGAGGTGCGCAGTACCCACGACGGCATCGACCTGGGTCTGTTCTGCCGCGAAACCCTGGCCGAGCACCTGGACGCCGACGAGTTGTTCGCGATTACGGCCCAGGGCTTCGACTGGTATCACGCGAATTTCGGCACCCGGTACGCCTTCGGCAAGTACGACCAGCTGTTCGTGCCCGAGTTCAATGCCGGTGCGATGGAGAACGCCGGCGCGGTGACGTTCCGCGAGGACTACGTGTTCCGAAGCAAGGTCACCGACGCCCGCTACGAGCGGCGCGCCGAGACGATCCTGCACGAGATGGCGCACATGTGGTTCGGCGACCTGGTGACGATGCGCTGGTGGGACGACCTGTGGCTCAACGAGTCCTTTGCCACCTACGCCTCGGTGCTGTGCCAGACCTCGGCCACCCGCTGGACGCAGGCGTGGACGACGTTCGCCAATGCCGAGAAGACGTGGGCCTACCGCCAGGACCAGCTGCCCTCCACTCATCCGATCGCCACCGACGCCCCCGACGTGCAGACCGCTGAGGTCAACTTCGACGGCATCACCTACGCCAAAGGCGCCTCGGTGCTCAAGCAGCTGGGCGCCTACGTCGGCGTCGAAGCGTTCCTGGCCGGCCTGCGCGAGTACTTCGCCGAGCACGCGTACGCCAACACCGACCTGACAGATCTGCTCAGCGCGCTGGAGAAGTCCTCCGGTCGCGATCTGGCCGGCTGGTCCAAGGCGTGGCTGGAGACCACCGGCATCAACACGATCAAGGCCGAGGTCGTCCTCGACGGCGACACGATCGGCTCGCTCACGCTGGTCCAGTCCGCGCCCGACGCGGTGTCCAAGGACAACGTGCTGCGCCCGCACCGGCTGGCGGTGGGCCTGTACGACGTCGACGACGCCGGCGCGCTGGTCCGTACCAAGCGGGTCGAACTCGACATCACCGAAGCACGCACGCCCGTTGCGGAGCTGACCGGTCTGCCCAGGCCGGCGATGGTGCTGGTCAACGACGACGACCTGACCTACTGCAAGATGCGCCTGGACGAGAGGAGTCTGCGCACTCTGGTCGACGGTGGTTTGGCCAAGCTGTCCGAGTCCCTGCCCCGAGCATTGGTGTGGTCAGCGGCCTGGGACATGGTGCGCGACGCCGAACTGCCCACGCGCGATTACCTCGCACTCGTACTGACCAACATCGATGCCGAGACCGACATCGGCGTGGTGCAGTCCGTGCAGCGCCAGGTCCGTCGGGCGCTGGAGATCTACGCCGACCCGTCGTGGGCGCAGAAGACCGGCTGGGAGCAGTGGGGTGCCACGTGTGCGCATGCGCTCGGTGCGGCCGAGCCCGGCTCGGACCACCAGCTGGCGTGGGCGCACGCGCTGCTGGGTGCCGCTCGCACCGACGAGCACGCCCAGGCGATCAAGGGCGTACTCGACGGCACCGTCACCTTTCCCGGCCTGGAGATCGACACCGATCTGCGCTGGGCGTTCGTGGAAACCCTTGCCGCGCTGGGAGGCCTCGACGAGGCGGGCATCCAGGCCGAGGCCGACGCCGATCCCAGCGCCGCCGGTCAGCGCGCGGCCGCGACCGCTCGGGCGTTGATACCCACGCCCGAAGCGAAGGCCGAGGCGTGGCGGCTGGCCGTCGACGACGACGATCTGCCCAACGCGGTGCAGGAAGCGATAATCGGCGGCTTTTCGTTCCCGACCCAGGGCCCGCTGCTCAAGCCGTTCGCCCAGCGATACTTCGACGAGGTGCGCGGCGTATGGAGCCGGCGCTCGTCGGAGTTGGCGCAGAACGTCGTCGTCGGTTTGTTCCCGTCCTGGGGCTCGACCATCGAGGAGTCGACCGTTGCCGCGGCCGATGCCTTCCTGGCCGACCGCACCGTGCCCGCGGCGCTGCGCCGGCTGGTTAGCGAGGGCCGGGCCGACATCCTGCGGGCGTTGGCGGCACGGGCGGCGGACGGGCGTGCCACTGGTGATGGTCAGCCGGCGGGTTAGCCTGCCGGTCAGTCGAGCAGGGCCGGGTCAGCGGCCGGTGTGATTGATCCGGGCCAGCCAGTCGTTGTAGCTTCGCAGCTTCGCGTCGTCCTCGTCGAAGCTGTCCGCGTCACTCTCCGGTGCCTGGGCGCCGGTGTGGGCGGCGAACGTCGACCGTCGTGCCTGCTCCATGAAACCGGCGCGGTCGCGGTTGCGCAGTGCCGGGCTGCGCAACCACACCCGCACCAAGAAGATCATTACTAACGCCATCAGGCCGTCGCCGCCCACCCACATGATGGCGCCGCCGGTCTCGGTGTCGGACAGACGGTTCACCGACAGACCCGCGACGGGCGTCATTGCAATCGGTTGGGTGTTGAACAGCAGCACCACACCGGTGAAGGTGTCCACCGCCATGGACAGCACCAGCAGCAGCCAGCGGGTGGGCGTGGTGAGATGCCAGCGGATGGGCGGATCGCCGGCGGTGATGAGCATGAAGAACTGACATCCGACGACGACGTACACCAGATGCTCCAGCTGGCCGGCCCACGGCCGTAGCATCACCTGGTTCATCAAGCCGGTGAGGTGGGTGCCGACGATGGCCGCCGCGTAGGTGGCCAGCGCCACCGGCGGGCAGAAGAACAGCGTCACCGGCCCGCTGTGCAGTGCCCGGTCCAGCCGCGAGCGCCACGTTCGGCTGCTGGCGGCCAGCAGCAGCGTGAGCGGCTGACCTGCGCACAGCAGGATGGGCGCGGCCATGACCAGCAGCAGGTGGCCGATCATGTGCGCGGAGAACAGCGCCATGTCGTACACCGCGATGCTGGAATTCGTAGCCAACCCACAGATCGCCAGGCCCCCGAAGAAGCAGGCTGTGTAGCGGATCGACCACGCCGTGCCCAGGCGGCGAGCCGAGACGACGGCCCCGAGGTACCAGACGCCCAGCGCTGCGAGCACTGCAAGCGCGATCGGGTCCAGTTGCCATTTCGTGAACAGTGCCGAGCCCAACAGCGGCGGCAGGTTGTCCACCATGCCCACGCGGCACCACGACGTCGGCAGCACCGGACGGTGGGCGCCGGTGAACTGGCGGTAGAACGCAGTCCCGGCTACCCCGAGCACGCCTAGCGCGACCAGCGCCGCGACAATCTCCAGCACCGGCGCGCGCCGAGGCCGGTGTCGGTCCGCCGTGGCGCCGGCCCGCACCTGCTCGTGTGGGGTCGGTTCCCCTTTCGCGGCCGATATAACGCTCATCGGCACAACAGCGGCTGCGCGATCCAGCCGGTGATGCCGGACTGATGGGCACCGTCGTAAGCCGGGGTCTGATCTCCGTGACCGGCCTTGGCCACCGAGACCTGCTCCGGTGCGGACCGGCCGTCGAGCGCGCGGACACTGACCGTGGCAGCGACAGCGCCGGCCACCCCGGTTCCGAACAGGCTGCCGGAGCGCAGAAAGCAACGTCGCCCGATCCCCGCTCCGGCGGCCGGGCTGCCCGTGGACGGCTCTGGCGGCGGCACCGGTTCGGCGGCCGGGCTCGTCACGCCGTGCCCTGGAGCAGCAGTGGCAGATCGTGGGCGTAGTCGTCCGACGTCGTCTGCGCGGTGAAGACGGCGTGGGCTTTGCCGTCGGTGCCGAAGGCCAGCACCTGGGTGCCGTGGTTGACCACGTACGTGCCAGCGGCGTCGCGGTGCGGGATCTCCAGCGGAACGCCGACCTTCTGCGCCGCGGCATAGATCGTCTTGATCGGTCCGGTCAGCCCGACGAACCCGACGCCGGGATAGTGCGCGAGCCATTTCTTCAGCACTGCCGGTGAGTCGCGCGCCGGATCGGTGGTGACGAAAACGACGGTTGTTCGGGCCCGCACGGCCGCCAGCTGCTTGAGGGCGACGGCGATGTCGGCCATCGTCGTCGGGCACTCGTCCGGGCAGTGGGTGTAGCCGAAGTACAGCAGGGTCAGCCGGTTCTTCGTTCGAGATTGCAGATCGTAGGAATGCCCGCTGGTGTCGGTGAGGGTCAGTGCCGGTGTGGCGATCGGCGGATCGACAGTGGCTGCGTGCAGGCCGGTCCCGGCTGCGGCCGGTCCGGCAGAAGAGCCGGCGCAGGCAGTAAGCAGCAGCGCCAGCGCCATGGCCAGCAGCAGGGCGGCGGTACCCGGCAGTCGTCTCTGATGCGCCGTCTGCTCCACGACTTTCAGGGTAACCGGCGCCCCCGGACGCTCAGCTGCGGTCCGGAAACACCGCCCCAGCGGGTGAGCATCGAACGAAGTGAGGAGCGGAGCCCGTAGAGATCAGCGGGTGAGCATCGAGCGAAGCTGATCTCCCAGCGAGCGGAGCCCGTAGAGATCAGCTCTTATACCGGCCGGCGGTGCAACAGCGGGCCGTCAATACCGCGCCGCTGAGACGTCGCAGTCAGGAATTCGGCCAACAGATCGTCGCCGCGGTGAACCGGATCCCAGCCCAGCTCGGTGCGCGCGCGCGCGGAATCCAGCAACGGAACCGAGGCGCCCAGATCCACCCAGCCGCCCTCGGTGGGCTGCAGGTGCAGCCGCCACGAGACCTGCGCCGCGGTGCGCACGACACCCAGCGGCGGCGGAAAGCCCAGTCCACCGAAGCGATGCTTCAGCTGAGCGCGGTCGAGCACCGGCGCGGCGGCGAGGTTGAACGCTCCAACGGCGCCCTGCTCGACAATGCGCACCAGTGCGTCAGCGACGTCGTCGGCCGATACGACCTGGACGGTGAACTCGCGCGGCCAGGGAGCAATCCGCATCAAGCTCGGCCGCAACAGTGCCGCCGGAACGAGCGGCCCCAAGAAGTAGCGCGAGATCTCACTGGCGGCGTCGGCCTGGAGCACGAGAGCGGGCCGGACGACGGCGAGCTTGAAGTTCCGCTCGGCTGCCACAATCCGCTCGCCGGCGGCCTTGTCGACGCTGTAGGGCGAGCTGGGTACACCCGTGGTGGGCCATGTTTCGTCGGCCCAGACCCCACGCGCAGCGGGGGCGTAGGCGCCGAGGGAGGAGATGTGGACCAGATGTGCCACGCCGGCGTTCTGCACGGCCTCGACAACGGCCCGGGTGCCGCCCTGATTGGTGCGACGCATCGCGTCGCGGTCGTGACTGGGCTGCAACTGCCAGGCCAGGTGGATGACGACTTCGGCGCCGGTGAAGGCGGTGGTCAGTGTGGCGGCGGCGTCGTGGGCAGCAAGGTCGACGTCGATCCACTCGGCACGGTCGTAGGGCGCCTGGGCGGGCGGCGTTCGACGGCTCACCCCTACTACGTCATGCGACGTCGCGCTCAGTCGGCGCAACAGGGCGGTGCCGACGTTTCCCGACGCCCCGGTGATGGCGATGCGCACTCGAAACTCCCCCTGTCGAGCTGACAAACGTGGCTGCATCCGACAGTAGCGGCGGCAGTTGCCGGAGAACGTGGCGCGCTTCCGCGGCCGCAGAACAGGCCGTAACTGCGCTGTTTGCGGTATCCTCGAACGGTTGTCCACCGCGCGTTCGGCGGAATGGCGACGTCTCACGCCGTGTTACACAACGCAGAGTCGCACTTCAGCTATCAGAACCGTGCAGTCAGGTTGCCAACGGCAGCCGCAAACATCACAACGCCGGAACTGTTCCGGCCAGGAGGTCAATTCCATGGCAGATCGCACCCTTCGTGGCAGCCGTCTCGGCGCTGTGAGCTACGAAACCGACTACGGCGTGGACATGGCCGCCCGGCAGTTCTCGGAATACAAATGCCCCAACGGCCACCAGTTCACAATGCCCTTTGCGCACGACGCCGAGGTGCCTCCCACCTGGGAGTGCCGCATCGACGGCGCCGCAGCCGAAATCGTCGACGGGCCCGCGCCGGCGGCCAAGAAGGTCAAGCCGGCCCGCACCCACTGGGACATGCTGATCGAGCGCCGCTCCACTGCCGACCTCGAAGAAGTCCTCGCCGAGCGGCTGGATTTCCTGCGTGCCAAGCGCGGCATCAAGTAGCACTCAGCCGCGCAGTCGTCGGCGCAACGACAGCACCTGGTCCCGGCGGCGCTCGAACCCCCACGCCGTCACCATGCGTAGTGCCTCGGCGACGATGTCGCCGCTCATCTTGCTCTCCCCGTGCTCGCGTTCGACGAACGTGATCGGCACCTCGACGATGCGAAATCCGCTGCGTACCGCCCGCCAGGCGAGATCTACCTGAAAGCAGTAACCCTGCGAGCTGACGTCGTGCAGCTGCATCGCCTCCAGAACCGTGCGCCGGTACGCGCGGAAACCGCCGGTGGCGTCGCGCAGCCGGATTCCCAGCGCTAGCTGGGTGTACAGGTTTCCACCCAGGCTGAGCAGCTTGCGCCGTAGCGGCCAGTTGTGCACCGCTCCACCGGGAACCCAACGAGAGCCGAGCACGACGTCGGCGTCGCTCAAAGCCGCCAGCAGCCGGGGTAACTGCTCCGGGGCGTGCGAGCCGTCGGCGTCCATCTCGACCAGAACGTCGTAGCCGCGCTCGATCGCCCACTCGAAGCCTGCGACGTAGGCCGCGCCCAGGCCGGACTTGCCCGCGCGGTGCAGAACGTGCACCCGCGGGTCGTCCTCGGCGCGCGCGTCGGCCAGCTTGCCGGTGCCGTCGGGGCTCGCATCGTCGACGATGAGCGCGTCGACGCCCGGATTCGCCGCGTGCAACCGGTCGAGAATGCGCTCGATGTTGTCGGCCTCGTCGTAAGTGGGGATGACGACCACCGTGCGCAGCGCATCGGAGGCAGGCCGCTGCCCAGGCTTCATGCGTCGATCATCTCCTCGGTTCCGGCCGGTGTCGGTGCGGTTGCGCGCAAGCGTCTGCGGCGCACGTCGTCGGCCAGCGATTCCGCCAACCCGAGCGCGGCAAGCAGGCTCAGCACCAGCTCGGGCCAGTAGCCGACCCGGGTGGCCAGCGTAAGCGAGCGTTCCAGCGGCACCGACTGCACCAGCAGCGCCGCGGTGAACAGGGCGCCGGATTCAGCGACGACAGAGCCGTTCGGAGCGATGATCGCGCTCTTGCCACTGGTGGCGACCTGAAGCACGGTGCGGCCGTGTTCCACCGCGCGCAGCCGGCTCATCGCCAGCTGCTGATAGGTCTCGGCGCTGTGGCCGAAGGTCGCGTTGTTCGTCTGGACGACCAGCAGCTGCGCGCCGGCGCGTACCGACGAGCGCACCAGACCGTCGTAGGCGACCTCGAAGCAGATGACGTCACCCAGCGGCGCCGGACCGCCGGCGATCAGGCCGTTGCCCTTGCCCGCGGCCATGTCGCGCGCGATGAGCGCGGCCTTGGCGGTGATGGCGGTGGCAACTGCACGAAAGGGCAGATACTCCCCGAACGGCACCGGATGACGCTTGGCGTAGCGTGCGCCGGGGCCGGTGCCCGGGGACCAGAGGATGCCCACGTTGCTGACGTGCGTCGGGCCCGGACCGTCCAGGATCGCGCCCACGAGGATGGGCACGCCGACGGCGGTCACGGCCTCGTCGATGACGGCAGCAGCGTCGGGGTTGACCAGCGGGTCGATGTCAGAGGCGTTCTCCGGCCAGATAACGAGGTCGGGCTTGGCAACCGAGCCGGCCCTGACCTGGGCGGCAAGCTTGAGCGTTTCGTTGACATGGTTGTTCAGCACCTGCCGGCGCCGTGCGTTGAATTCCAGCCCGCGATCGGGAACGTCGCCCTGCACCAGCGCGACGGTCAGCCGGTGTTTCGTGGGCGCCGGCGTCAACGGCCAGGCAAGGACGGCACCGAGCATCAGCACCGCCACCGCCGGTGCGCAGGCGCGCAGGAGCGCCCCGCGGTCCAGTCGTCCGGTGGCGGCGAACTGGCCCGGCACCGCGGCCAGTCCGGCCAGTCCGGCACCGGCCAGTGCCACCACTGCCGTCACCAGTGGAGCACCGCCCAGCGCTGCGAACCAGCGCAGCGGTGAGACGGCCTGGCTGAACGCCCAGCGACCCCACGGAAAGCCGCCGAAGGGCAGCCGGTCGCGCAATGCCTCCTGCGCTGTCCAGGCCGCGGCAACCCACAGTGGCGCGAAGCGGCGACGCTGCAGGACGACGATTGCCGCACCGAGTGCTGCGAAGAACGCCGCCTCGGCGAAGGGCAGCAGCAGCCACACCGGGCCGACGAAGGTGCCCGTCCAGCGCAGCAGCAGCCCGAAAAAGACCCAGCCGTAGGCGTAGCCCAGCAGTGCGCCGCGGCGCGGGGTGCATCCACGCAGCGACATCGAGAAGGCCGCGACGCTGAGGATCGCCAGCGGCCAGAGGCCGTAGGGCGGAAACGCCAGCACGCCCAGCACGCCGGCGACGACGACGAGCAGCACGGGCCACAGCCAGGCCGGACCGCGCCTGCGTTTGGGCGCGGGCGCGGGCGCGGGCGGCGCTATCTGACCAGTCGTGGCGCTCCGGCGGGAGCGAGCCCAGGGTCCGACGGCATCGTCAGCGGCTACGGGCACGCAGACCAGTATCGCGCCCTGCTTCGGTCACTGCAGCGCTCAGGTGTCGGCGGTGAAGATCGCACGCCCACGCAGCACCGTCTCGCGGCACGTCGGCAACGCTCGGCCCGGCGTCAGATCGGGCAGTCCCGCGAGGCCGGCGCGGGCATCGGTGGACCAGCGCGCGACCCGCTCGTCGGGGGCGTCCACCGTCAGCCTGCCTGCGTTCCAGACGGCATAGGTGGCCGGATGGCCGACGGCCAGGGTGCCCGAGCCGTCGTCGACGCGAGCGGCGCGCCATCCGCCTCTCGTGTGCGCGGTGAACGCCGCGCGCGGACTGATCGACGACGCCGCTCGGGTGGAGAACGCCGCGGCGCGCACCGCCGCCCAGGGATCGATCGGCGTCACCGGTGCGTCCGAGCCGAAGGCAAGCGTCACTCCCGCGGCAGTCAGTGCGGCGAAGTCGTTCAAGCTCCCCGCGCGGGCAACGCCCAGCCGGGAGGCATACATCCCCTCGGTACCTCCCCAGGTCGCGTCAAAGGCTGGCTGCATCGACGCGATCAGCCCGGCGGCGGCGAAGCGGGCAGCGTCGGCGACCATCTCGGCGTGCTCGATCCGGTGGCGTGCCGCCCGAACGCGGGCGGCGCCGATGTGTTCGGCAGCCAGTTCCACGCCCGCCAGCACGACGTCCACCGCCGCATCACCGATGGCGTGGAATCCAGCCTGCAAACCAGCCTCGACACAGGCCGCTACGTGCTCGCTGATCTGAGCGGCGTCGAAGCGCGGGTCGGGCCGGGCGGCCGGCCGGTCGGCGTACGGCGCGTGCAGCGCCGCGGTGTGCGAGCCCAGTGCGCCGTCGCAGAACAGGTCACCGCCCGCGCCGGCGGCACCGAGCTCCAGCGCGGTCTGGATGCCGCCCAGCTCGCCCCAGTAACCGACTACGGCCGGCCCGGACCAGTCCGGGCTTGCGCTGAGTGCAAGCAGTGCGCGCAGATCCTCGGCGCTCGAGATCGACGGGCCGGCCATCTCGTGCACGCAGGCGATGCCGTGCGCCGCCGCCGACTGCAGGGCAGCGCGCTGAGCCTTCTCGCGGTCGTGGCTGCCCAGCAGCGCCTGAGCGCGCTCCCGGGCCCGGTCATGGGCATCGCGGCGCAGCCATCCCGCGGCGGAATAGCCGCTCAGGGTAGCTAGGTCCGCGCTGAGCAGGTCGGCCGACACGAGCGCGGAATGCGCATCCACCCGGGACAGGTACACCGTCTTCCCGCCGGCGGCGCGGGTGATGCGCGTGGCATCGGGAACGTCGTCGGCATACGCCCAGCGGCTTTCGTCCCAGCCGCCGCCGAGCACTACCCGGCCCGGCTGCAGGGCCGCCGCGGCCACGGCATCGAGCAGCTCTCCGCCGCTGCGCACCGGTCGCAGATCCAGGCCGGTGATGGACAAACCGGTGCCGGTGCAGTGGACGTGCGCGTCGACGAACGCTGGGGTCACCAGGGCGCCGTCCAGGTCGACGATGTCGTCGTCGGGCCCGCAGTGCACGTCCACGGCGTCCTCGGTGCCGACCCAGACGATGGCGTCGCCGTCCACCACCATCGCAGAGATGTCGCTGCCGACGGGGCTGACGATGCGGGCATTGCGCAGGACGGTGGGCACCTGTGCGATTTTGCCAGCGGGGATAGGAGTCGCCGGCCGGAGGTGCGACACTATGGTGTCATGGGGCTCGCACCGGAAGCGTTATGAGTACCGGCGGCGCAGGGTCGGCGAGCATCGAGGATGTTGCCCGCCGCGCCGGTGTGTCGATCGCGACGGTGTCGCGTTCGCTGCGCGGGTTGCCCGAAGTGGCCGTCCACACCCGGGATCGAGTGTTGGCTGCGGCGCGCGAGTTGGACTATGTCGCCTCTCCGTTCGCCGCCCGGCTGGCCAGCGGACGCACCGCCACGATCGGCGTCGTGGTGCCCTTCGTCGACAGATGGTTCTTCGCCGCCGTGCTGGGCGCCGTCGAGGCCGAACTGGGCCGGGCCGGGTACGACCTGCTGCTGTACAACCTCAACGATGCCGCGGGGCGTGCTCGATTCTTCGAGCTGATGCCGGTGCGCAAACGCGTCGACGGGCTGCTCGTCGTCAGCCTCTCACTCACCGCAATCGAGCTCGACGCCCTGCGCGCACTGAATGTGCCGATCGGCGTCGTCGGCACCAGCATGGGCGGATTCTTCTCCTGCCAGATCGACGACGTAGGGGGTGCCACCATGGCAGTGCGCCATCTGATCGAGCTCGGCCACACCCGAATCGGCCTGATCGGCGGCGACACCGACGACCCGATGCGCTTCACTCCACCGCTCTACCGGCGCGACGGCTACCTGGCTGCACTGGCCGAGGCCGGCATCCCGGTCGACCCGACGTTGGAGGTCCTGGGCTATTTCACCATCGACGGTGGTGAGGCGGCGATGGCGACGCTGCTGGATAGTCCGTGCCCGCCCACGGCAGTCTTCGCCGAGTCCGACGAGATGGCCTTCGGTGCCATCAAGGCCATCCGCAAGCGCGGCTTGCGTATTCCTCAAGACGTCGCGGTGATCGGTTTCGACGACCATGACGCTGCGGAACTGCTCGATCTCTCGACGGTGCGCCAGCCCGTCCACGCGGAGGGTGCGACGGTGGCTCGGGCACTGCTGGCCGCGGCCCGGGGCGCTTCCACCCCCGAACCGGCCGTCGAACTGCCCCTGGAACTAGTCGTGCGCGGCTCTACTGATCCAGCGTGCACTGTGTATTGACTTACCGCGCGCCGCGGCCCTGCCGTTCTACCCGCGCGGCGCTGAACTCCGCCGCCGTAGGTTGGTCCGCGCCGGCGCGTTCACAGGTCAGCGCCGCGGTCAGCACCGCGTCGTCCAACACATCTTCGAGCTGCTGCTGCGTCAGCGAGCCCAGCGCGTCGAGCGAGGCCATGCCGCCGGTGACCAGGCTGGACAGCAGGCCGGACATGAACGCGTCGCCCGCGCCGATGGTGTCGGCCAGGTTGATCGGGATCGTCGACCGACGGACCTGCACGCCGGCCCGGGTGGTCCCCTGGGCCCCCCGCGATCCCTCGGTGACCACAACCAGCTCAGGTCCTCGTTCCAGCCACGTCTGCACGACGTCGTCTGTACTTCGGCCGGGGTACAGAAATGCCAGGTCCTCGTCGCTGCACTTGACCACGTCGGCCAGTTCGACACTCGCCTCGACCGTGCGCACGGCGTCGGCGACCGATCCCATCAGTGCCGGCCGGACGTTGGGGTCGTAGCTGATGACGACGCCGCGCTCGCGCAGTCGCGCCACGGCGGCCAGGATGCGGCTGCCGCCGGGCTCTGTCCACGACGCCAGCGAGCCGGAATGGAAGATCGACAGCTGCGCCGGAACCGCCGCCAGCTCCGCGTCGCTCCACTGCCAGTCCGCCGTGCCCTGCACGTAGAACTCGTACTCGGCGCGGCCCTGGTCGTCGAGGGAGACCACGGCCAGCGTCGTGGGTTCGGTGGCGCGAACGCTGGCCTCGGTGTTCACGCCGTTGGCCTCGACGTGGGCGCGCAACTGCCGGCCGAAGACGTCGTCGCTCAAGCGGGCCATGAACGCCGTCGGCTGCCCCAGCCGGGCCAGACCGACCGCGACGTTGAACGGGCTGCCGCCGGAGTGGGCGACGAACCGGCCGTCCGGTTCGGCCACCAGGTCGATCAAAGCCTCGCCGATCACGCAGAGCATGCGCTGGCGCCTTTCTCTAGCTGGAGCGGACCCGACCCAACCTTTCGCCGGGCCTACGCAGTTGGCGTTGGCTGGCACAGGCTATCGTCGCGCCCGTGGCATCCGACAGCGGGTCCAGCGGGTCGAGCGGGTCCGGCGGGTCCAGTCGCGACGGCATCGCGACGGTCGGTGCAACACTGATGCTCGTCGACGCTGCCGGGCTGTACTTCCGCGCTTTCCACGGCATTCCCACCGCGGTCGCCGCACCCGACGGACGGCCGGTCAACGCGATCCGCGGGTTTCTAGACATGACCTCGACGCTGATGACCCGGCGCCGTCCGAGTCGTTACGTCGCGTGCCTGGACTTCTCGTGGCGCCCGGCCTTCCGGGTGGCGCTGGTGCCCTCGTACAAAGCACACCGGGTCGCCGCCGACGGTGGGGAGGAAGTGCCCGCCGCGCTGGTCGACCAGGTGCCCGTCCTGTTCGACGTTCTGGACGCGGTCGGGCTGTGCCGGTGCGGCGCCGACGGATTCGAGGCCGACGACGTGCTAGGCACGCTGGCGCTGCGCGAGCGCGGACCGGTGGACCTGGTGAGCGGCGACCGCGATCTGATGTGCACCGTCAGCGACACCGTCACGATGCTCTACACCGGACGCGGCGTGGCCAAGCTCGAAGTTCTGCAGCCCGCCGATGTGCTGAGCAAGTACGGCGTGCCGGCCGAGCGTTACGCCGACTTTGCCGCGTTGCGGGGAGATCCGAGCGACGGCCTGCCCGGGGTGGCGGGCGTCGGCGAACGCACTGCCGCCGCGCTGGTGCAACGGTTCGGTGCCGTCGAGAACATCGTCGCCGCCGCCCAGGCCGCCGACGACGGCTTCCCCTCCGGTGCCCGAGCGAAGATCCTGGCCGCCGCGGACTACCTGCCGGCCGCCGCTGCCGTCGTGCGGGTACGCACCGACGTGGTACTGCCCGACCTGGACGACGCGCTGCCGGCCGCGGTGGCAGATCCGGCTCACCTGCTCGAACTCAGCGACGAGTTCGGCCTGTCCAGCGCGGTGAACCGGTTGTTGACCGCGCTGCAGATGGCGATCTGACTTTCAGCCCGACCGCGTCCAGGTCCACTTCGGCTTCGGCAACTTGCCCTGCACCGTCACGGTCAGGCGGACGCCGCCGTCGGCCGTGCACGGGTAGGTTGCGCCCACTCGAACCGCCATGTCCTTGCCGTTGTTGCAGCGCACGTTCTTGAGCCCGCTGAACTGCTGCTCGCGCAGCTCGGTCTGGCTCTCGATGGATTTCTCCACCTGGACATGCGACAGCGTGGACGCTGCGCGCGAGGCGACGACGAGGATGCCCGCAACAGCCAGAACTGCCAACAGCACGATCGCTGCGAGAGCAGCGGGCAGCTTGCGTCTGCGCCGGGCGGGGGCCGGCGGCGCCGCTGGCAAGCCGTAGCCCGGCAGCGCCGGCTGGGCGTAGTAGGGGTGGGGTTGGCCGAACTGATCCGGCGAGGGCAAGTATTGCGTCGAGCCGGGATACGTCGACTGGGGCCCGTACTGCGGGCCGTAGGGCGGTTGGCCGTACTGCTGTTGGCCGTACTGCTGTTGGCCGTACTGCGTCTGGCCGCCGTAATGGGTTTCGCCGGACTGAGGCTGACCGAACTGCGGCTGCCCGTCCTGAGGCTGACCATAGTGAGGTTGCCCGTATTGGGCCTGCCCATACTGCGGCGGGTTGTACTGACCTTGCCCATAGTCGGCCGGCTGACCGTATTGAGGCTGGCCAAACTCGAGTTGCCCGTACTGCGGTTGCCCGTGCTCACCTTGCTCGTACTGCGGCTCGCTAAGCTCGGGCGGCGGCGGGCTAGGGACGTGCGGGGGTTGATTCGGGCCCTGGTCCTCTGCCATCGTCGCCTGTCCCGCCTCCGTGCGTGTCTGGGCAGGACCCTACGCCTGCGGATCAACGGTCAGGTCAGGACAGGACGACTCCCCGGCGCACTGCCTGAACTGCGGCCCGAGCATTGGCGGTGAGATCGGGATCGTCGGCAGCGCGCGCGATCTGCTCCAGCAGGTCGATCACCTGGCGACACCACCGCACGAAATCTCCGGCTGTGCGCGGGTCGGCGCCACGGCGTTCCAGGGCTCGGGTCAACGTCGAACCCCGCGCCCACCGCTGCGTCGCCAGCGCGAACCCCGTGTCGGGAGGCCGGGTGATCGGTAGGCCGCGTTGTTCCTCGTCGGCGGCCAGATCGGCCCACACCGCGGTCATGCCGGCCACACTGACGCTGAGTTCGGACTCTCCCGGATCCTCCCGCACGTCGTCGCCGCGTGCCTCGTAGACCAGGCACGAGACGGCGGCGGCAAGGTCGGCGGGAGCCAGTCCGCTCCAGACGCCTTGACGCAGACACTCGGTGGTGAGCAGGTCGGTCTCGCCCCAGATCCGCGCCAGCACGCGACCCCAGCCGGTCACCGCCTCAGTTCCATCCGACGACGCATCAGCCGACGACGGATCGGCCGCAGCGAGCAGTCCGCGCGCGGTCAATAGGGCGCAGATCCGGTCGAACGTGCGGGCCAGCGTGTGCGTTCGGCCCTCCATCCGGCGGTGCAGACCGGCCAGCTCGCGTTCGAGACGGATCGCGCGCTCTGCGTGGCGGGCATGCTCGGCCTGATCCGGGCACCGATGGCAGGGATGGCTGCGCACAGCAATGCGCAGACGGGCGGTCTCGGCGTCCTCGCCACTGCTCTCACGGCGTTTGTGCCCCGCCGCCCCGACCAGGTTCAGTTGGTGCAGCGCCGAGGCCAGATCGCGTCGTGCCTGCGGCGAGCGATGGTCGAAGTTCTTCGGTATCCGTAGCTGAGCACGCACGGTGGCCGGCTCGGGGAAGTCCATGACCGACAGCCGTCCCGACCAACGATCGGCGGTGACGACGAGGGGGCGCGGCTCGGACATCGCCGAGCCGGGATTGTCGATGACGACCGCCCAGCCGGCCCGGCGGCCGCTGAGCACCTCCACCACGTCGCCGCGGCGCAGTTCCTCCAGCGCCGAAGTAGCGGCCGCGCGCCGCTGGGAACGGCCGCTGCGGGCGACGTCGGTCTCGCGGTCCTTGAGCCGACGCCGCAGCTCTGCGTAGTCCCCGAAGTCGCCGAAGGTGCACTGCATCGCCTGCCGTGCCGTGCCCAGCGCGGTCTCGACCGACCGTGCCTGGCGCGCCACGCCAACCACCGACCGGTCGGCCTGGAACTGCGCGAACGACGACTCCAGCACCTCCCGCGCCGCCGGCCGTCCGATGCCGGCGATCAGGTTCACCGACATGTTGTAGGACGGCCGGAACGAGGACTTCAGCGGATAGGTGCGCGTGGAGGCCAGCCCGCCGACCTGTGCCGGATCGGTCTGCGGTCCCCACAGCACCACGGCGTGGCCCTCGATGTCGATGCCCCGCCGGCCAGCGCGCCCGGTGAGCTGGGTGTACTCCCCCGGCGTCACGTCGACGTGGGTGTCGCCGTTGAACTTGCGCAGCCGGTCCAACAGCACCGTTCTGGCGGGCATGTTGATGCCCAGCGCCAGGGTTTCGGTGGCGAACACCACCTGCACCAGACCACGGGTGAACAACTCCTCCACGGTCTCCTTGAACACCGGGATGAGGCCGGCGTGGTGGGCCGCGACGCCACGCTGCAGACCGTCCAGCCACCCCCAGTAGTCCAGCGCGGTGAGGTCGTCAGCGGCCAGATCACGGGTGCGTTCCTCGGCCACGGCACGGATCTCGGCCGCGTCCTCGGTGCTGGTGAGCCGGACACCGGCCGCGACGCACTGGCGCACCGCGGCGTCGCAGCCGTTGCGGCTGAAGATGAACACGATCATGGGCAGCAGCCCGTCGCGATCGATCCGATCGACGACGTCGGGATAGGCCGGCGGGCGCCACCCACCGATGCGACGGTGCTGACCGCCGCCCGCAGCCGGCTTGCCCGACGCCCCCCGCCCGGACGGGCGTGTCCGCCCCCCGCCCGTCGATTCGGTGCGCAATGCCCGGTCGTTGATGTAGCGCAGCAACTGCGGATCCAGCGTCGACGTCGACGGCGAGGTCGAATTCTCGGCAGCGAACAGGTCGAACAGTCGAGTGCCCACCAACATGTGCTGCCACAGCGGCACGGGGCGCTGCTCATGCACGACGACGTCGGTGTCACCGCGCACCGTGGCGAGCCAGTCGCCGAACTCCTCGGCATTGGACACCGTCGCCGACAGCGCCGACACCTGCACCGACTCCGGGAGGTGAATGATCACCTCTTCCCACACCGCGCCGCGGAACCGGTCGCCCAGATAGTGCACCTCGTCCAACACGACGTGGGCCAGGCCGGTCAGCGCGGTGCTGCCGACGTAGAGCATGTTGCGCAGGACTTCGGTGGTCATCACGACCACCGGGGCGTCGGCGTTGACAACCGTGTCGCCGGTCATCAGGCCGATGTTGTGCGCTCCGAAGCGTTCGCCGAGATCACGGAACTTCTGATTGGACAGCGCTTTGATCGGCGTCGTGTAGAAGCATTTGCGGCCCTGGCTGAGGGCGAGATGCACCGCAAACTCGCCCACCACCGTCTTGCCTGAACCGGTGGGTGCGCACACCAGCACCGACGACCCGCGCTCGAGACTTTGACAACCCTCGATCTGGAACGGGTCGAAGACGAAGTCGAAGTCGGCCTGAAACCGCGTCAGTTCGGGAAAGGCGGAGCGGGCGCGTGCGGCGGCGTAACGCTGCGCCGGCGACGTCATACGTCGACCCTAATGTGGGCACCTCTCACCCAGGGCTGAACCGCGAGCGACCAAGGCGCTACTAGGGCAGGGAGGACCACGACTCGTCGCGCTCGATCCGCTCGGGCAGCGGATCTACGGTAGAGGGCGTGGCGTCGTCGGCAGGATCGGCGAGCGGTTTTTCGTCGGCGGCTCGGGCGGCTTTGCGCTTGTCGTGCAGGTAAGCGAACAACACCGCGCCCTCGAACAGCAGCACCATCGGAACCGCCATCGCGCACATGGTGAACGGATCGGCCGTAGGAGTGGCGACGCCCGCGAACACAAAAATTAGGAAGATGGCCACTCGCTGCCAGCGGCGAAGCCAGCGGTAGGGCAATACTCCGACCAGATTCAGCATGACTATCAGCAGAGGTAGTTCGAAGGCGACGCCGAAAATGAGCATCAGCGTGGTGACAAAGCTCAAATACGGTTTGATGAACAGGACTGCCGTCGTCTGCGTGCCGGCTTGCGAGATGAGTACTTTCAAACCCGGAAAGAGAATTATGTAGGCCAGAGCGACGCCGGCAAGAAACAGGACCGTGGCCAGACCGACGAAAATAATCGTGTACTTGCGTTCGTTCTTGCGCAGCCCGGGCGTGACAAAGGCCCACAACTGGTAGAGCCACAGCGGCGCGGTGAGCACGGCGCCGGCTAACGCGCTGATCTGCAGCCGGGCAATGAACCCGTCGGCCGGCCCGGTGTAGCCGAGCGTGCACTCCCCGCGTGTGCTCGTCTGTCGATACTTTTCTGGCACTGAACAGTATGGCTGTTCGAGGAACGTGATGATAGGACCGTAAAAGTGGTAAGCGACCGCCGCGCCGACGGCGACGATGACGACCACAACGATGATGCGCCGACGCAGCTCGCGCAGGTGCGCCATCACCGGCATGCGACCCTCAGGATCGCGCTGGCGGGGCCGGCGTGGACGCGGGGCGGTGGCCATCACGCCGGGAACTCTACTGAGGCTTCCCACCGGATCGCCGGTCCAACGCCCACTCTCACAGAACCGTCAGCCGGCGCCGTACGCCGCCAGTGCGCTGGCGGCCGTCGCGCGTACCTCGTCGGCGAGCCAGGACGGAAACAGCACCCGAACACCGCCGGCGGAGCCGAGCACGAGCGCGCGGACCCAGGCCGGATCGGATACCCGGACGCTGACCTGTCGGCCGTCCGGGGTCTCGGTCACAGTCTCGGGCACATAATGCTCAGCCACCCAGCCGTAGGACGGGGCCAGCTGCAGGTCTACCAGCAGATGTTCGGGCGCCGGCGCGTAGACGCCTTCGCTCAAATCGCGGGGATGCACGTGTG
>CAXSBR010000003.1:0-304645 GCA_964236495.1 uncultured Jatrophihabitantaceae bacterium | reverse complement strand
GGATGCGGGCTTGGGCGAGCCGGCCCGCCGCGGCCAGCGGCGGGATCCGCAGCACACACGCCACATCCTCCCGCACCGCCTGCATCCCCGAGGTGTCCCGCCGATCCAGTGCTGCGAGAGCCCGTACCTGTACCGCGTCCAGATGCGCCTTAAACCGTTCCACAACCTCCACGTAAGCCAGCAGCTCCCGCTGCGACAGACCGCCGGGATCGAGGCCCCGCAGAGCCGCGCATTGCGCGTCAGTCCACTGGCCGGGCGGCGTGTCAGCCAGCACGCGGAGCAACTCTGCCGGTGCCTGACTGCCGGCGGCCACCGAGTCACGACCACCGACAACAAGCAAGCACGACGGCGCCTCGACCACGTCGACGCCGCACCGATCCGTGAGTGACGCTTCCTGCAGCTCGATGTGCAGCGCGAGCCACCGCTCCACAAGGCTGGGAGTCGTGACCGCTGACATGGCTCAACTGTAGAACACGTGTGCGATAAATGCAATACCGCAACAACGACACATTGAAGTTTGATGGCTGCCGGACCGCCTGAAAGGATTTCTCGGAGAGCCGGTGTCTCTCCACGCAGTGGCAAGATGCCGGACTGCCTAGAGACAAGACCGCACCGGCCGCACCGGCCGCACCGGCCGCATCGGCCGCACCGGCCGCACCGGCCGCATCGGCGGCATCGGCGCTGACAGCGTTGGCACTGAACGCAATGGCACTGGCCGCGTTGGCAACGGCCGCGTTGGCAGCACTAGCGGGTCCTGGCAGCACGTCGAAGCCTCGCGTGAACCTGGCGATGAACAATCGCGAATCGGGGCGGCGGTCCACGCCACTACTGTCTGCGCTATGGAACGTCTAGCGCGGCTGGTTCTCAAGCACCGTCTCTGGGTGGGCATCACCTGGCTGGTGCTACTGATAGCCGGCGGCGCGGCGGCCGGCCCGGCATCGGGACGGCTCAACTTCGACTTCTCGCTGCCCGGTCAGCCGGGCTATCAAGCCGAGCAGAAGCTGATCGCGACGTTCGGCGCCAGCAGCGACGACACGCTGGTGCCCGTGCTCACGGTTCCCGCCGGATCGACGGTGCAGCAACACGCCGCCGACGTCGCCAAGGTGTTCAACACCGTGCGCACGAGGCTGCCGCAGCTGCGCGTGGTCGACCTGGCCTCCACCGGCGACCAGCAGTTCATCACCAGTGACGGCCGAAGCACCTTCGCGTTGGTGCAGGGCCCGGCACCCAAGGGGTTCGGCCCCGGCATCGAGGCCTCGCTCACACCAGTTCTGCAGGCCGCAGCGAAATCGGCGAACCTGCAGGCCGGCGTCACGTCCTACGCGCTGCTGTCGCAGGGCGGCAACTCCGGCGGTCCCAGCGTCCTGGTGGAGACCCTGTTCGGCGCGCTGGGAGCGCTGGCCGTTCTCGCATTCGTGTTTGCCTCGTTCCTGGCGTTCGTTCCACTGGTCATCGCCGCAGTCTCGATCTTGACGACGTTCCTGCTGGTGCTCGGGCTGACCTACCTCACCGACGTCAGCTTCGTCGTGCAGTTCCTGATTGCCCTGGTCGGCCTGGGCGTGGCCATCGACTACTCCTTGCTGCTGGTCTCGCGCTGGCGTGAGGAGCGCGCGCACGGGTTGAGCAACGACGATGCGGTGGTACGGGCGGTGCAGACGGCGGGGCATGCAGTGCTTGCCTCGGGCGTCACCGTGGCGATCAGCCTGCTCGCCCTGGTCGTCGTGCCGGTGCCGTTCCTGCGCAGCATGGGTCTGGGCGGCATGCTCATTCCGCTGGTCAGCGTCGCGGTGGTGCTCACGCTGCTGCCCGCGCTGCTGTCCAAGATCGGCCCGCGCGTCGACTGGCCGCGCATCCGCCACGACGACGTCGCCGCGCGCGGCTGGTCGGCGTGGGCCCGGCTCATCGTGCGTCGGCGCTGGATCGCCGCGGGACTGGCGACACTGGCGCTGGCGCTCATCATCGCCCCGGTTGCCGGCCTGAAGATCGGTCAGTCAGGCACCAGTTCGCTGGCCCGCAGCGGCCCTGCATTCACGGTGCTCCAACAACTTCGCACCGGCGGAGTCGAGAGCGGCGTACTCACGCCCATCGAGGTGCTGGTGCCTGAGAGCCAGGCGACGGCTGCGGTGAAGGCGGCCAAGGCGGTGCCTGGTGTGCGTACCGCGGTGGTCGGCGGACGCAAGGCCGGGCAGGTCGTCGTCGACGTTCTACCCGTTCACGAGACCGTCGACAGCACCAGCAACGGCGTCGTGGACAGCGTGCGCAGCGCGGTCAAGCAGGCGACCGGCGGCGCAGTCGGCGTGGCTGGTCCAGGTGCAGTCGTGCAGGACTACTTCAGCGCCGTCTACCACAACTTCCCGTACGTGCTGCTGATCATCGCGCTGATCACGTTCGTGCTGCTGGTGCGCACCTTCCGTTCGCTGCTGCTACCCATCAAGGCGGTGCTGCTCAACCTGGTGTCGCTGGGAGCGGTGTTCGGCGCGGTGGTGTTCTTCTGGCAGCACGGCCACGGCTCCAACGCCCTTTTCGGGGTGTCGGCCACCGGCGCGATCACCTTCTGGTTACCGGTGATCATCTTCGCATTCCTGTTCGGACTGTCGATGGACTACGAGGTGTTCATCCTGGTGCGCATGCGCGAGGAGTACGACGACACCGGTTCCACGGCCCAGGCAGTCGTGACCGGCCTGGGCCGCACGGGCCGGCTGGTCACCTCCGCCGCGTTGATCCTGTTTTTCTCCTTCGCCGCACTGGCATCGTCACCGGGCACTGACATCAAGGTGCTGGGCACCGCGCTGGGTGTGGGCATCCTGATCGACGCAACGCTGGTGCGGGCACTGCTGGTGCCTGCCCTGGTGAGCCTGTTCGGCCGGTGGAACTGGTATCTGCCGGCCGGGCTGGCCCGCGTGCTGCGCGTCGAGCCGTCACCGGTGGTTCCGGCCGGCTCCGAGCCCGGCTTGGCTACGCCGGCCCCACGTCGCGGCACCACTGCCACCGCGCCCGCCGCCCGCTGAGCGGGCGGCGGCGCCGGTACGTGCAGGAATCGCCGTGAGGGTGGCCATGCTCGCCCCGATCGCCTGGCGCACGCCGCCGCGGCACTACGGGCCGTGGGAGTCGGTGGCCGGACTGATCACCGAGGGCCTAGTTGCGCGGGGCGTGGACGTCACCCTGTTCGCCACCCTGGACTCGCTGACGACGGCCGACCTGGACGGCGTCGCAGCACACGGTTACGCCGAAGACCCGGCCATGGACGGGCGGATCTGGGAGGCGCTGCACGTAGCGCATGCGCTGGGCAGATCCGGCGAGTTCGACCTGATCCACAACCACCTGGACTGGCTGCCGCTGACCTTCGAGCCTCTGGCGCGCGCACCGATGATCACCACGGTGCACGGCTTTTCTGGCGCCGGCATCCTGCCCGCCTATCAGCGGTCGACCTCGACGTTCGTCGCCATCTCCGACGCCGACCGGGCTCCTGAGCTGGAGTACCTGGCCACCATCTACCACGGCATCGAGCTGGACCGGCTGCCCTACCGAGACAGGGTCGGCCACGGCACGAACGGCCTGGTCGCGTTCGGGCGCATCCATCCCGACAAAGGCACCGCCGACGCCATCGAGATCGCCCGCCGAGCCGGTCGGCGTCTCACCATCTGCGGCATCGTGCAGGACGAGCAGTACTTCGCCCAGCGCGTCGAACCGCATATCGACGGCCAGGCCGTCACCTTTCTTGGTTCCGTCGGGCCTGAGCAGCGCGCCGATGTGCTGGGCAACGCAGGCGCACTCCTGCACCCGATCCACTTCGATGAGCCGTTCGGACTGTCGGTGGTCGAGGCGATGGCCTGTGGGACGCCGGTGCTCGCCTACCGGCGCGGGTCGATGGCCGAGGTCGTGGACCAGGGTGTAACCGGTCTGCTGGTGGACGGCCTGGACGAAGCGGTGGCCGCAGTGGCCGACGTGCTCACGTTGGATCGGGCGGCGGTCCATGCAAGGGCAGCCGAGCGCTTCGGCGTCGACCGGATGGTCGAGGACTACCTGCGCGCCTACGCCGCCGTGCTGGGCGCAACGGGCGCAACGAGCGCATCGAGCAGCTCGGCCAGGTCGACGTAGGCCACGCCGATGCGGACGTCGTCGATGCCCACCGGAATCCACAGCAGGCCCTCGTGCACCAGCCCGCCGCAGGAATAGACGACGTTGGGCACGTATCCGTCGCGCTCGTCGGGCGCCGGACTGATCAGCGGCCGCTCGAGGTGGCCGAGCACCTTTGCCGGGTCCTCGAGGTCGAGCAGGATCGCGCCCATGCTGTAGCGGCGCATCGGTCCGACGCCGTGGGTGAGCACCAACCAGCCGCGCTCGGTCTCGATCGGTGGGCCGCAGTTGCCGACCTGCAGCACCTCCCACGCCGCGCGCGGGCGCTGCAACAGCTCCGGCTGGCTCCAGGAGTAGCCGTCCTCGGAGCTTGCGAGCATCGTGCTCTCCCCGTCCGAGCGGCACAGCGCCAGATACAGGTCGCCCACCTTGCGGGGAAACAGCGCCATGCCTTTGTTGCGGGCCGCCAGGCCGGAAATGCGGTGGGCGCTGAAGGACAGCAGATCGGTGCTGGTCAGGATTCTCGGGGTGATCCGGTGACCGTCGTAGGCGGTGTAGGTCGCGCGGTACTCCACGGTGTCGTCGTCAATGACGACGCGGGTGAAGCGGGCGTCCTCCACGCCGTTGTTCTCCTCGCCGATCACCGGCAGGAGCACGCGCTGTCCGAGTTCGGAGTCGGCGTCGAACTCGACGTTGTAGGCCGACACCACGAGCGTGCGCAGCCGATCGACCGACACCGAGGTGCCGGGACGGATGAGCAGATCCCGAGGAACCTGCGCGAGCGCGTGCTCGAGGTCCATGCTGCCGAACTCCGTGGGCAGTTCGCGCAGCACTGCTTGCGTCATCTCGTCGGTGGGGCCGTAGTCGGCGAGCACGGTGCGGAAATGGCGTCGGCGCCATCTGCCGGCAGAGGCGACGCCGACGCGCGCAGGCAGGGGCCGTGGTTCGAACGTCCACTGCGGTCCGGGGCCTACCACTGCAGTACAGAACTCGATCGACGAGCGGTGTCCCTCGCCGATTCCGCGCAAGCTGATGGCCACTCTGGCGGCGTCGGCGGGAAGGTCGCTCTGGTCCGGGTGCAGCACCGCGCTGGGATTGCACAGTGCGGCGCCTTCCACCGCGTACTCCGAGGTGAACGTGGCGCCCAGCACCATCCGCCGCTCCGGGGAGAGTGCGACCTTCTCGTCGACATGCGCGGACACGATGCTGGCGTGCCGCTCCAGCAGGGCCTCGTAGCCCGCGTGGCGGGCGCTGAAGTCGGTGATCAGCCCTCGGGCCAGCTCGACTATCTCGTCCTCGGGCAGGGCGAGCACCCGCGCCACGATCTGACTGGATCGCGAGTGCAGGTGGGGCAGTTCCTCGCCGGGCAGAAAAAGCTGGGCGACCACACGCGCCGGATCAGGATCCAACTCGGCGGGGGTCCGGGTGGCGCGCACGTCAGAAGTCACCCGGGCAGTTCTACCCTATCGAGGCGAGTTGAGCTCGCATTCGGCGCGCGTGCTGGGCCGTGGACAGCATCGCCAACGTCGATTCAGCGCCCTGATTGAGGTTTCTGCCGCTGGAGAGCAGTCCGTCGTACCCACCGCCGGTACTGGGGTCGAACATGATTGTGGCGCTGTCGTTGTCGCCGACGAACCACCGCCACGCCAGCTCGATGCCGCGCAGCCACTGCGGATCGCCGGTTGCGGCATACGCGCTCGCGCAGGCGTCGGCAAGGCTGGCCACCTCGATCGGCTGTTGGTCGAAGCCGGGCCCGGAGTCGTCCGGACCGCGGCCACCCACCGGCGTCACCGACAGGTGGCCGTCGCGGGTTTCGATGTCGACGAGGAACTCCAGCCAGTGCAGCCCCGAGGACAGGGCGCGCGCGTCACCGAGGACAACGCCTGCGACGATCAAGGCCTCGGCGACGGTGCCGTTGCCGTAGGCCAGCCGCTCCTCGGGCCACGGCCAGTCGTATTCTGCCAGCGGTGCCCGCCCGATCGAGGTGATTCTGGTCGCGCTGTCGCTGAGCAGGGCACGCGCGGCCAGCTCGTCGGGACGAACGCGCAGAACCTCCGCCGCGCCCAAAGCGGCGAAGGCCATGGACCGGATGTTGGGCGAGCGCTGTTGCACGGCGACGCGGAAGCCGGTCAGCGCCGAGGTTCGGGTACCGGCCGACATGCCGTTCGCGGCAGCGACGCCCAGGCCCCATACCGCACGGCCCCACCAGTCACCGACGTCAGGACGGTCGCGCCAGTGTCCGTCGGCGTCCATCCGGTTACGGCACCGGCCGTCGGTGGACAGCGCATCGAGGGTGAAGCGCAGGTACTGGCGTTCCAAGCGTCTCAAGGCCGGTGGCGCGTGCGGTTCGCGGCAGACGACGACCAGCCCGCGAGCGACGTCGTCCACGCAGTAACCGTGCTCGCGGCGCGGGGAGAGGTGATCGGTGTGCTCGAACAGGCCTCGCTCGTCGGTGAGCGCAAGCAGATGGTCGAATATCGGCTGCCCGAGCATCGCGGTGCCACCGGCGCTGGTGTCGTCAACGCCGCTGATGGTCACGCCGCGACACCAGCTTTGATCAGGCTGTGCGCCAGCTCGCGGTATTGATCGGCGACGGCCGACCACCGCAGCCGTGGCCCCGCCGTCCCGGCGGCGCGCACCATCGCCTCGGCCACCCCGCTTCCGGTGAGTACGCGGCGCAGCGAGTCGGCGATGGCGGTGGGATCTCGGTGTGCGACTACCGCGCCCGCGCCCGAGCCGAGCAGTTCCACCGCGTGCGGGAACGACGTGGCGACGACCGGTTTGCCGGCGGCGACGGCTTCGATGAGCACGCCGGAGGTCACCTGGTCGGTCGAGTCGTAGGGCAGTAGGACGACGTCGGCCGAGCGCACCAGATCGGCCAGCGACACCGCATCGCGGTAGTGCCGATCGAACTCGACGCAACCTTGCAGACCGAGCCGGGCGACCTCGGCTTCCAGCCGCTCGCGATAGGCCTCGCCCTCGTGCAGGAGCACCTTGGGATGAGTCTGGCCCGCGACGACGTAGCGCGGCATCGGACTCAGATCCCGTAGCTGAGCCATCGCACGAATGCCCCACTCGATGCCCTTGCCAGGACCGAGCAGGCCCCAGGTGAGCACGGTCGGTCGAGACGCGGTGAGCGCGGCGGCAAGGCTGTGCGTGGCGATACCTGCCGTGTCTGCCTCGGGCGCGCCATGGCCGATGACGCGCACCTTGCGCATGTCGACGTCGTAGAGGGTGGCCAGTCGATCTGCCGCCACCGATGTCATCGTCACCACGGCATCGGCGAGGCCGGCGATGCGCTCGAGCACCTCGCGTTGGTGCTCGCTCGGAGTGGTCAACACCGTGTGCAGCACGACGATCGAGGGCGCGCTCAACCGGTCCAGCAGATCGAGAATCTCGTCGCCGTCGCTGCCGCCGTAGATCCCGTACTCGTGCTGCAGGATGACGACGTCGCAGTGCGCCAGCCGCTCCAACGCGGCAGTTCTGCTGGCTGCATCGCCTTGCACAAGCTGTGCCACCACGGCACCGTCGGCCGGCTGCGGTTCACCGACCTCCATGAGACGGACCACCCAGCCCTCGTCGGGCCAACTGCTGCTCTGGGCGTGCGGGCGTAGAAGTGCGGTGCGCAAGGCGCTGGTGAACGTCGCCAGACCACATTGAGTTGCGGGATAGGTACTCACGAATCCGTAACGAATGCTCACGTGAAGGGTGCCTTTCTGTCGGCTACCTAGGCGTTATGATAGTGCGCGCGGTGCCCGCCTCTTGCGAATCCTGGGCAGTTGTGGAGTTAGGAGTGCGGATAGAGACACTGGTGAGGTCAGCCTCAGCCGACCAGGTTCGAGTCCGCAATCAGCAACTGGCCGCCGCTTCGCTGGAAACGGAAGTGGGTGCGCTCTGAGACTGTGCGCCCGCTTTTGTAGCGATAGATGATCGTGGCGGTTGCGCCGTTCGGCGTTTGCGCGACGACGTTGCTGGTGGAAACGCTGGCGAACTGCCCCCAGAAAGTCCGGTAGCCCGAGAAGCCCCCGGCATGGTCGCGTTGATAGGTGGCGGTGAGCTTCGAATAGCCGGTGTTCAGGTCGCCCGGCATCAGGGCGTAGTAATCGGTGACCGCGCGCGCCAGTTGAGCACTACTGGTGCCCCCCCCAGCAGGCTGTGACGCTGACGTCGCCGGGGCGGTCGTCGGCGCGGCCGAGGTCGACTTCGGCGCCGTCGAGGTTGTTCTCGACGCCGAACCGGGGGCAGAGCGCGTCTGCGACGAACTGTTCGGCGATGGCGACGGCGCTGTCGTCGAGCGTGTTGCCGGCAGCGTTGCTGACGAGGTGGTCGACGCCGTCGCTGACGGGGATGTTGTTGGCGTTGTTGTTGGCGTTGTCGTTGTCGATGGCGTTGTCGACGGGGACGCAGCGCCGGTGGTGGCTTTCGTGCGTGCAGGACGGCTCGTCGGCGCCTTTGCAGCGGGGGCCTTCGGCGAGGACGCAGACGAGGTGGTGGCGCCGCCGGAGCTCGAGCCGCCTCCCAACGTCGGAACGAAGTAGACCAACGCCGCCACGATCGCGGCCAGAGCGACCAACGCGGCGACGATCCCTGCCGTTCTACCGCGGTGCTCGGTCGGCTCGTCATCGGGCACCCTGGCAGGGGCGATCGCTGCAGCGGAGGCACTCGACGGCGGCCGGTTGGCACCGTCCCTCGGTGCCACCAGGTTCGCCGCACCGGCCGCAGCCAGACCCGCCGCGCCGGCCGCCGCCAGACCCGCGCCGCCGGCCGCCGCAGCCTTGCGACCCACCGGTGCCGTGGGACCCGCCGCAGCTGCTCGACCCGCCGCAGCTGCTCCACCGGCCGCAGCTGACGAACCTGCTCCGTCACTTCGCCGGGTAGGAGCGAGGCGATCGGCTGACGTGGCCGCCAGCTGAGTCGTCGTCGGTTCGCCGGCGCCGCTGATGGCCGGCGACGCATGCAGCGACGTCAGATCTACCCAGGCCTGGGTCATAGTGGGCCGGGCGCGCGGATCGGGGTTGAGCATGCGCATCAGCAGTGGGGTGAGGGCGCCGCTGCGGGTGGGCGGGCGCACGTGACCAGAAGCCACCCGGTGCAGCAGTGCCATCGGGTTGTCGGTGGGTTCGAACGGGGGCGTGCCCTCGCTGGCGGTATACAGCGTCGCGCCCAGGGAGAACACGTCGGAGGCGAACGTCGCCGACTCCCCGCGCGCCACCTCGGGCGCCAGATAGGCAGGCGTGCCGGTGACCATTCCGGTGGACGTCAACGTCGTGTCGCCCATGGCGTGCGAGATGCCGAAGTCGGTCAGTTTTGCGGCGCCGTCCTCGGCCAGCAGGACGTTGCCGGGTTTGACGTCGCGATGGATGATGCCGACTCGGTGCGCCGCCGTCAGCGCCGACGCAATCTCGCTGCCGATACGGGCCACGTCCACCAGCGGCAGCGTGGAACGCCGCTGCAAGGTGGCCTGCAGGCTGACCGACGGCAGAAACTGCATGATCAGACAGGGTTCGCCGTCGTGCTCGACGACGTCGTAAATAGGAACGGCGTTGGGATGGTGCAGCCGCGCAGTCAGACGAGCTTCGCGCAGCGAACGATCACGCGCCGCGACGGTGTCCGCCGCGCTCAGTCCGGGCTGCAGGCGCAACTGCTTGATAGCCACGGCCCGTTCCAGGCGCTCGTCCCAGCCGCGCCAGACCACGCCCATGCCGCCGGAAGCGAGCGCGACATCGAGCCGGTAGCGACCGGCGATGAGCACCGGCGACGTGGTCACAGCACTTCTCCCCGTTTGTTTGAGTGAATGTTCGACGTCCTGGTGGGCGGCTGGATCACGGACCACCTCGCCAGTGCTCGATGCGGTGGTGGTCGGGGGTGAAGCCGTGCTCCACGCCCCACAGCACCGCCTGCGTTCGGCTGGTGGCGCCGATCTTGCGGTAGGTGCTGCGGATATAGGACTTGATGGTGTTGGGGCTCAGGTAAGTCAGCTTGGCGACCTCGGCGTTGCTCTTGCCCTGGGTGATCAGCGCCAGGATCTCGGCTTCCCGGTCGGTGAGGCCTTCACCGCGCCCCGGCCAGTCCAGGCCGGTCGCGTTGCGGGCTCGAGCAGGTGGATTGCTGACGACGATCTCCCCGGCGTGCACCGCTTCCAGTGCCGAGACCAGGTCACGAGCCGGCAGTGTCTTGGACAGATACCCGCTCACACCCTGCCTGCGCGCATCGGCAACCAGGTCGGTGCCGAAGTTCCAGGTGTAGACGACGACCTGCTTCGCGCGCGGGTTGTCCACCAACACCTGGATCTCGTCGTGATCGGTCTCGGGCTGGGCGAAGGAGTCGTACAGGGCGATGTCGACCGGGTCGTCGAGACTCTCGTTGGCGTCGAGTTCGGCCACGACGACACGGTCGCGATAGGCGTAGAGCATGTTCGCCACGCCGGCCAACACGACGTCGTAGTCGTCGACCAGTGCAACGGTGATCGGCTTCGGCGGCGTCATGTGTCCACAATATCCCTCCCTAGGGGTGTGTTGTAGGCCCCCTAGGGGTGGTTCAGTGTGATCTACCGAGCTGATTGTCGTGGCTCGAACCACTGCACGCGACCGCGTGCGCTTCAAGGAGGTTCACCATGCTTGGTCTCATCGTCACGATCGTCGTCGTCGGCCTGATCGCCGGCTTCCTCGCTCGTCTCATCGTTCCCGGACGGCAGGACCTGTCCGTTCCGATGACCATCGGATTGGGGATCCTGGGCTCGCTGCTGGGCGGGTTCCTCGGCTACCTGATCTTCCACAAGGACTCGCAGCACGGCTTCCTCCAGCCGTCGGGGATCATCGGCTCCGTCATCGGCGCCGTGATCCTGCTTCTGCTGTGGACGCGGCTCGGCTCGAACCGCGCGGTGCGCAGCTGAGTCTGCCCCCTCGACCGGCAACGGCGCCGGCCAAAGGCCGGTGGTTCCGTACCTGGAACCACCGGCCGGTCTGCGTCTACGACCACACAGGTGGTCGATGCGAGCCGCGCTGAGCCGCCTAAACCGACTTTTTGTGGCCGTCGATCGCCCGACGGATCTCAGCGATCACGTACTCCGGCTGGTCGACGAGCATCGTCCAGGTGAACCGCAACACGAGCCATCCGGCCTAGCTGAGCGCGTTCTGCCGGCTGCGGTCGTTCTCGAATCGGTCACTGTGCGAGCCATGGAACTGCGGTGCTGCGGTATCCAGCCGCGCAGGCCGGCCGCGCCGAGCAGCCGGTGCAGTATCCGCTCCGACTCGGCCTGCGCCGACGGCCGCCGCCCGCTGCAACTGCGCCATCGTGATCCAGCCCAGCTGCACCGACCGGTCGACCAGTGACTGTGCAAGCTGCGGCGGTTCCGTGCGTGCCAAGTCGACGATGGTGGCGGCGCGCGCAGTAGTAGGCAGGCCGTCGACCTGTATCACTGCGTGGGACGTGTACCCGTAGCGGTGGATGCGGACGCCGGTCCGTGCCTGAACAGAGCGTGGACGCCGCAACGTGACGTCGACGTCGGTGGGCACCGGGACAGGTAGGTGCCAGATCTGAGCGGCTGTCCGGTGGCTGATCACGCCGTCACTCCACAGCGCCGCGGCCCAGTGCAGCGCGGTCGTCGTCGCAGGTGCTGCCGCCGCCCGGTACACGCCTGGATGCACGCCGACCACTAGGCCAGTGCGCAGCAGTGTCGTGGCCTGGTGGCGGCTCAGCCCGGCGGCGAAAAGCTGCGCTCGGCTGATAACGCCGCCTTGACGGCAGGCGACGTCCTGCCAGGTCATGCTTGCGATGATGGTCGGCGACCTGCTCGGGCAACGCGTCGTCCACACAGCCGCGCAGTTGTGCACAGAAAGTTGATTTGGGCTGTTCCGCGCGGTAGAAAGCGACTAACGAAGCAGCTCAGGTCAAGGCTTGATCGCCCACTGCACCCACACGTTGTCGGGTGGGCAGGACCAGTGTTGGGCCAGTACAGCTATCGCCGCGTCGAGTGCTAGCGCTAACGCGCGTGGTTCTCGAGCGCGTCCGTGCAGCACAGCGGTAGGCCATGGCGCATCGGCCGATGTGCCCGTGCACGCTGCGATCGCCGGCACCAGCATGCTGTGGACGCCGTCCGTCGGTAGGCCGAGTGCCGCGGCCACCGCACCGTTCAGTGCCCCGAGGGCTGCCTGCGCTGCACCCGCCGGCAGCGTTCGCGCGGTAACGATGACGACCGGCACGGCTGCTCAGGCGTTTTCAACCGCGCGGGAGAGGAACGGTGGCACGTCGGGGTCGCGGCCGGCGTCGCGGGCCATCGCCACGGCTAGCAGGTGTACGGCCACCAACTCCGCATGTGGATCAAGCTCCGGCGTCACCAGCGTGGCACCGGTCTGCAGCACTCCCGCTGACACCGAGTCCGGTAGCGCCACCAACGGCCACACCAGCGTGTCGGGACCGGCTGCCGAGATCGGCCCGTGCTGGTATTCGCGCACCGCGTAGGCCTCCACCCACCGTCCGGAGGATTCCAGGCACTTCAGCGCCGCCTCGTGGGCAAGGCCCAGCGAGAAGCCGGTACCCAGGAACACCACGTGCGTCGGCACCGGGGAAGGCACCGAGCGCTCCAGCGCCCGCTCAGCTTGCCCCGGCAGGGCGGCGACATCACTGCTCAACGACGCGCGCAGCAGCATGAACGCCGTCGTCGCGAAGCGGGTCTGCACGACCGACACCTCGTCGGCGTAGTCCAGCAGGACGACGTCGTGGCACAGACCCACCAGCGGTGATCCCACGTCGCCGATGATGCCGACCACCCGGTGGGAGTTACGCAGCCGTGACGCTGCGGCGAGAACGTCTCCAGTCGTGCCGGAACGGGACAGCACGACCACTGTCTCGTCGGGATCGACCCAGTCCAGCTCGGACGGGACGGCGGCGCGGGTCCGGCCCAGGCCCAGCTCGTTGCGCAGCTTGGCATAGGCAAGGCCGATGTAGTAGGACGTCCCGCAGCCCACGAACAGCACCGGCGTGCCGGCCGCGGGCAGGGCGGTGCCGGCTTGTGCCTGAGCGATCGCCTGGCGCCACATCTGCGGCTGCGTGCCGATCTCGCGCAGGGTGTTGCTGGCGAAGGCGGGAGCGGTGGTCATGGGCTCTCCTGAGCGACGGAGGGAAGAGCATCGGCGGGTGGCGCGGAGCCGACGGGGGGCGCGGTGTTGACCGGCGCCCTGTGGTGCACTGCCGATCGGGCAATGTCACCAGTGCAGACGATGGGTAGCAGTTGCGCTACCAGGCTGCGCAGTTCGGCCGGTGTACCGATGCCGCCGGTTCCGCCCCGTCCGCGGATGGACAGTGTTCCCGCCGCCACGGCGCAGGCCAGACGCTCCTGCGGCCCGGCGCCGGTGAGCAGCGCGGCCAGGTAGCCGGCGTTGAAGTTGTCACCTGCGCCGGTGGAGTCCACCGGCACGCTGGGTGTGGTGGTCAGCCGGTGCCGCTGCCCCGCCGCGCAGAGCAGGCCGCCGTGTCCGCCGAGCTTGACTGCGACGCACGGACCGCGCCGGCTCAGCGCCGCAGCCGCCTGCTCCACCCAGTCGAGCGCATCGGGATCGACGCCCAGCTGCAGCGCGGCGTTCAGCGCGCGCAGCTCGGCCTCGTTGGGAAGCAGGTGGTCCGCGTGGGGCACCAGCTCGGCCAGTGCGGTCCACCGCCGAGCCGGATCCCAGCCGGTATCGACCGACGTGCTGATGCCACGCCGGCGCAGCTGGGCGAACAATTCGGGCAGGTCAGGCTGGAGCGCACGTTGCAGGAACAGCGAGCTGACGTGCACGTGTCGGGCCGAGTGCAATAGCTCTTCGGGAACGTCGGCCACGGTGAGCGCCGCCATCGCACCGGGATAGGTCAGCAGGGCACGGTCGCCGCCGGGTGCGTTGACCACGACGGTGAGGCCTGTGCGGAGGTCGGCACGGGTCAGCACCGCGCCGGTGTCTACACCGGCGTCGGAGAGCAGGTTCAGACTCAGCGCGCCCAGCATGTCGTCGCCGACGACGGCGGCGAACGCCACGGACAACCCGAACGTCCGGGCCGCCACCGCGGTGATGGCACCGGAGCTGCCCAGCGTGAGTTCGCCGGCGGTCATCTGCGTCTCCACCTGGCCGAAAGCCACGTCGGCCCGAGGGGCGTCCACCAGTACGTCCGGGTTGAGTTCTGCCAGTATCACTAGATCGAGCGCCGAATCTGCGGCGGCTGCAGGCTGCGGCGACCCGGTCACGGCGCGAACGCTAGAGCGCGAAGGCGTTCCACGTCAATCAGCAATGAGCACATTCGAGCAGCCAGGTAAAAATTGTGTGACGACTGTTGACGCTTCTTGACTGATTGGCGTAGAAACATTTCCACGACGGACCCGGACGGGGGACCGGCGATCGAGGGAGTGTCCATGGAACTGTCACGGCGGGGTTTTCTGGCGGCCGGGGTGGGCGGCGCAGCAACGGTGGGTTTGGCTGCCTGTTCGTCCACACACTCGGGCAGCAACGGCGGCGGCAGCAGCGCCAGCGCTACCGGAAGCACAGCCGGCGGAACCAGCACCAGTAGCGGTGCCAGCGCACCGGCGGCGTCGAGCAGCCAGAAGAACCTGGCGAACGTCAAGGGCAATCTGACCTTCGGGTTCTGGGGCGGAAGCACAGGTGAGCTGGCCGGCTTCAACTACGCCAAGAAGAAGTTCGAGGCCGCGCATCCCGGAACCACGATCACGCTCAAGGTGTCGCCCTACGACGGCTTCTTCGCCGGCATAGACCGCGGCATCCAGTCCGGCAAGGCGCCCGACATCTTTCGCGTGGACTACACCACCATCGGCAAGTACAGCGCCAAGGGTGTTCTGCTCGACCTGAGCCCGTACTTCGATGCCACCGCCGCTGCTTCCTTCCTGCCCGCACTGTGGGATGCCGTGAAGTACAACGGCGTTCCCTACGGCGTGCCGCATCAGACCGACACCACTTGCATCGTCTACAACAAAGCCGCCTTCGCCACCGCTGGCATCACCGCGGTGCCCGACAAGCTCGCCGACGCCTGGACGTGGGACGAGTTTTCTGCCGTGGCGACCAAGCTGCGCAAGACGCTGCCGCCCAAGAAGTTCCCGTTTGCCTACGACTGGACGCAGGCAGGCGCGTACCGGTGGTCGTCCTGGCTGTACCAGGCCGGCGGCTCCCTGCTCACGCCGGACCTGAAGAAGGTGGCGCTGCCGTCGGCCCCGGCGAAGAAGGCGATGGACTACACCAAGAGCTTCTTCACCAACAAGTGGGTGCCGGTCACCAACACCATCAAGACCAGCGTGTACTCGGACAACTTCTTTCTCAACCAGACCGTTCCGATGACGTTCATCGGCGACTTCCTCGTGCCCGAACTGGCCGACCCGAAGGTCGGCTACAAGGGCGGCCCGTGGGCGGCGACGTTCATGCCGCACGACGTCAAGGCCGCCGCCGATCTGGGTGGCAATGCCATCGTCATCACCAAGTCGACGAAGAACCCGGACCTGGCCGCGGCGTTCCTCCAGTTCCTGGTGAAGGAGGACTCGATGAAGTACTTCTGCGAACAGGCGATCGAGTTGCCGACGCTGAAGTCACTGGCCACCGCGAACCTCAGCTACGTCTCGCGCCCGGACGTGGTGAAGGTGTGCGCACAGCAGGCCGCGACGATCAGCGACACGGTGGTCAAGGAGTCGACGATCGGCGCGTTCGCCTCGATCAACGCGGTGCTGCAGGACCAGCTGGAGCTGGCGTTCCACGGCCAGTCCTCGGACCAGACGATCCAGCGCATCGCCAGCGGCGTCAGCAAGGCGCTATCGAGCTGAGTGCGTAGTCGGCACCGATCACCCGCTGCACCTGCTGCAAACACGCTGCACCCGCTGAAACATTCGCCACCGGAGGTCCGCGATGAGCTCGAGCACCGCCAGTAAGGCAGGCGTTGCCGTTGGCCGGCGACAGCGGCGCGCTCCGCTGGAGGATATCGAGCCGCCTCTGAAGACGCGCACCGGTGCCCGCGGGCTGTCGGAGCTGATGGCGGCGGGCGGGTTCTTGCTGCCCAATCTCATCCTCATCGGTGTGTTCCTGCTGGTGCCGCTGGTGCTGGCTTTCGTCATCAGCTTCCAGAAGCTGGGCTCGCTGGGGCCGGCGCAATACCTGGGCATCAACAACTACGCAGACCTCGTCAAGGACAGCGTCTTCTGGCAGACGCTCTGGAACACCGGCGTCTTCAGCCTGATCTCGATCCCGCTGGCGATGGGACTCGGCCTGGCGATCGCCGTGCTGCTCAACACCGTCCTGCCGGGGCGGACCGTCTACCGGTCGATCATATTTCTGCCGCTGGTCATCTCCGGCATCTCCACCGGTGTGCTGGGTGCGTGGATGTTCGACGAGTACAACGGCTTCTTCAACAAGCTGCTGCACGATCTGGGACTGGGCACGCCGCACTGGCAGTCCAACGGCACCTGGGCGATGGCGTCGATCATCATCGTGACGATCTGGCAGCGCGTCGGTTTCGACATGCTGATCTACCTGGCCGGACTGCAGGGCGTCAGCCCAGAAGTGCACGAGGCTGCCACCGTGGACGGCGCGTCGCCGTGGCAGCGATTCCGGCGGGTGACGTTCCCGCTGCTCGGCCCGTCGACGTTCTTCCTGCTCGTCATGAACATGATTTATTCGTTCCAGGTGTTCGACACTGTCTGGGCGATGACTCGAGGCGGACCCGACTACGACACCACGATGATCGTCACCTACGCCTACCGCACCAGCTTCGACGAGCACGGCCCGCAGCAGCTGGGCTACGGCGCGGCGGTCGGCGTCGTCATCTACCTGATCACGCTGGGCATCACCGCGGCGCAGTGGAAGTTCAGCAACGCCCGCGATCAAGCGGACTGAGAGGACAAGCCGATGTCGTTGACCACTGAGCCCGTCGTGCTCGCCGAAGTCGCCGCCGATCCACCGTTCACGCGCCGGGTGCCCAAGAAGAACAAGTGGTACTTCGTGCGGCTGGTGACGGCGATCGTCATCAGCCTGGTGATGTTCTTCCCGCTGTACTGGATGGTGATCACGGCGGTGTCGCCACAGTCGGACATGTACGCCGCGGGCCTGCAGTGGTGGCCCAAGCACTTCACCATGACGAACTTCACGACCCCGATCCATCGCTTTCCGGTCTGGCGCTGGTTCTGGAACTCCACGCTGATCGCCACCCTGGTGACGATCCTTACCGTCACCTGCAATCTGCTGGCCGGCTATGCGTTCGCCAAGCTGCGCTTCCGCGGCAAGAACGCGCTGTTCCTGTTGCTGCTGTCCACGATGATGATCCCCGTGCAGGCGGTGATGGTGCCGCTGTTCAAGGTCTCCATCAAGCTGAATCTGTACGGCAACATCTGGGCCGTGATCTTGCCCGAGAGCGCCGCCATCTTCGGCGTTTTCCTGGCCCGTCAGTTCTTCATCGCCATCCCCGACGAGCTCCTCGAAGCTGCCAAGGTGGACGGCGCTGGGCAGCTGCGAACGTTTCGCACCATTGTGCTGCCGCTGTGCAAGCCGCTGATCGCAGTGCTCACACTGCTCACGTTCTCCAGTGAGTGGAATGCATTCGCCTGGCCGCTGGTGGCCTTGTTCAGCAACGAGCAACTGTTCACCCTGCCGCTGGGAACCGTCACCGACCTGCAGAGCGAATACGGCTCCGACTACGGCGCGATCATGGCGATGAGCCTGATCGCGATCATCCCGATGGTGGTGCTGTTCGTGGCGTTCCAGAAGTACTTCGTGCAGGGCCTGGCCCGCTCCGGCATCAAGTAGGGCCGGTGAAGTACCGCCGATGACATCTTTGACGGCTGCCTCCGTCGCTGCGGGCAGCTCGCTTTTCACCGGTACTGCGCGGGTGAACTACCTGTCCACGCTGCGTTTCGACGACCAGTTCCTGCGCGCGGTGGAGTCGGTGCATGACGGGATCGAGGCGCGCCAGCTGCCGGCGGAGTCGGCGGCCGAAGTGCCGGCCGAGGTGTGGGCGCAGGTGGACGTGCTGCACACCTACGGCGCGTTTCCTACCTCCGACGTTGCGCCTCGGTTGCGGTGGATCCAGCTCGACACCTCGGGCGTGGATCACGTCCGCCGGGATCCGATCTGGACGAGCACGGTGCCGATCACGACGATCGGCGGCGTCTCGCCGGTGCCGCTGGCCGAGTACGTGCTGTGGGCCATTCTGGGCACGGCGCACCGGCTGCCGGCGCTGCTCGACGCCCGCGACAGCCGGCAATGGCCCGATCCGGTGGATCGGTGGAATCGGATGCTGCCCGCTCCGGTGCGAGGCGCCACCGTGGGCATCGTCGGCTACGGCCGCATCGGGCGCGAGATCGGCCGGCTGGCCCAGGCGTTCGGCATGAACGTCGTGGGGGTCAGTCGAACCGGGCAGGTCAGTCGCCGCGCCGGCCAGTACAACGCTGCTGTGGACGAGCCGGCGTTGGACGGAGTCGGTGCTACGCCGATCGAGGTGGTGGGCCCGAACCGGCTGTACGAGGTGCTTGCCCGCAGCGACTACCTGGTCGTGGTCGTACCGCTGACCGAGCGGACCGCGAACCTGATCGATGAGGCTGCACTCGACGCTCTCAAGCTCGGCGCCGTCGTCGTCAACGTTGCTCGGGGCGGCATCGTGGACGAAACCGCGCTTCGCGCGCGGCTGCGCTCAGGGCACATTCGCGCTGCAGTGCTCGACGTCTTCGACGCCGAACCGCTGGCGCCTGAGAACCCGTGGTGGAGCGAGCCGAACGTGTTCGTCACCCCACACGTCAGCGGCCTTGCACCGCGCTACGCAGCGCAGGTGCTCGACATCGTGCAGCAGAATCTGCGCCGGCTCTGCGCCGGTCAGCCGTTGCTGAACGTTCTCGACCGAGTGCACGGGTACTGATCGTGCGGGCAATGCGAGTGCTCTCATGATGCTCATCCACGAACGTCAGCGCGAAGTGCTGCGCCAGGTCCGGGTGCGCGGTGCCGGCAATGTCAACGAGTTGGCCACCGTGATCGGCGTGAGCCCGTCGACAATCCGCCGTGACCTCACCGAACTCGACGAGCAGGGGTTGTTGCGCCGTGTGCACGGTGGCGCCAGCCTGCCCGACGAGGGCGAGGTCGCCCACATCGCGCGCGAGGCCGCGCACACCGAGGAGAAGCGCCGGATCGGCGAGTCGGCGGCGGAGATGGTGGGCAGCCACTCGACGATCCTGATCACCGGCGGCACGACCACCGAGGCCATGCTGGCCCACCTGCACGGCAGGGAAGGCCTCACCGTGATCACCAACGGCCTCAACGTGGCGATGCAGCTGTCCCGCCAGCCCGGTATCACGGTGGTGGTGCTGGGCGGGGTGCTGCGGCACGCCGAACTGTCCCTGCTCGGTGCGCTGGCCGAGGACGCGATCCGCGACTTCCAGGTGGAGACGGCCTTCATCGGCGCCTATGGCATCGATCCGGTCAGCGGCCTGAGCGGCGCCTCGGTGCACGAGGCCAGCACCGACCGGCGCCTGCTGGAGGGTGCGCCGACGGTGGTCGCACTCGCCGACAGCAGCAAGTTCGGCCGGCGCGGACCGGTTCGCCTGGCCGCGCTCTACCAGATCTCCACGCTCATCACCGATACGGGCGCCCCCGCCGGTGCGGTCGCCGCGTTGCAGGACGCGGAGGTAGACGTGCGCCTCGTGTGACGGCCTGTCGGGGCAACAGAGGGCCTGACCGGGCCAAGGCAACTGCGAGGGCGGGACGGCACCCGACGCAGAAGAAGGTGTCACTGAGAAGGAGAAAAGTAGTGCAGGACAACCACGCGGTGCTCGGCACCCTGCGTGAGGCTACGGCCCGCATCCGCAATCGGGAGGGCGTCGCGATGGTCGTGGCTCTGGTCGACGAGCGGCATCCGCTGCCGGTCAGTGCTGACCCGATCGTGCGCAGGGAGGGGTCGGCGCTGGCCGCCCGGGTGCAGGAGATCCATCGGTCGGTGGCCCCGACGATGCGTGAGGACGACAACGGCGGTGTCATCAGCGCACTGATGATCGCGGCACAGGAGCATGCAGCGGGTGGCTCAGGTGGCTGATCTCGGCTTCGCCCGGCACACCGACGCGATCGCTGCCGGCCACTTCGTCTGGCTGACGAACTACCACAACACGCCGGCCAGCCAGGCCAACGAGCTGCGCACCGAGCTCACCGCCGTGAGTGAGCACTTCGACTCGGTATCACTGGCCGACCTCGACCGGTTTTACGAAAACCGGTTCCTGGCCGGGATCGCGGCCTGCCTTCCTGCCCGTCTTCTACGAGGGCTACCGCAACAGCGCCACCGTGGCCGGGCCTATCTGCGACGAGCTGGGCATCACCGCGTGGTTTCCCATCTGCACCGGCTTTGTGGACTGCCCGCCGGCGGAACAGGAGTACTACGCCCGCTCGCACTCCATTGGTTTGGTGGGTGAGGAGTTGGCCGACGATCGGCTGGCTATGACGTGGGACGAGGTCGCCGACCTCGGGCAGCGCCACGTCGTCACGCCGCACACCGCCTCGCACGTGGGTATCAACGACGTCGCCACCGACGATGATCTCGAGCGTGAGATCGTCGCCCCCAAGCGGGTATTGGACGCAGCCACCGGGCAGTCGGCACCGGCGTTCGTCTGGCTGCACGGCACCGCCTACGGATTGAGCGAACGCCACGACGCGGCGGTACGCGCGGCCGGCTACCGCTACCAGATCTCGAACACGATGTTCCAGCGGATCGGCTGAGTGATGGAACCAGAAAACTCGGCTGCCGCGCCGGCCGCCCTCGTCCCCAGCGCTACCGCCGCCGCTGCCCATGCCGCCACTGCCGCCATTGCCGCCACTGCCGCGGGAGCTACCGGCGCCACTTTCTCCGCTGATGTCGCGCCGGTGCCCGAGCCGGCTCTGGTGCGCCTGCGCAAAGCTCAGGACCGTTCCTTCGACCGCGAGGGCATTCCGATGTTCCTTGCGCTGACCCGTACCGCGCGCCAGACGCCCTCGGCGGCGCAGCACAGCGTCCGAACGGAAGGCACCCAACTGGCCACCGAACTGGCAGTGCTGCGTCACGAACTGTTTCCGACCCGGCGTGCGGACGACCTGGGCTGCCTGATCAGCACGGTGCAAGCCTTGACGGTGGGCACCTTCGAGCCGGAGCTGGCGCTGTGAGTGTTGTCGACGCCGCGCAGTCGGTGGCCAGTGATTACGCCGGGGCGCTGACGCAGGGCCGTTACGTCCGGGTGCTCAACTTCCACAACACCCCGGCCGACAGCAGGCACCTGTTGCGGCTGGAGCTCAGTCGGCTGACGCGCCGCTTCGCCGTCGTCGGACCCGACGAGCTGGACGCCTTCTACGCGACCGGGCAGTGGGCCGACGACCGACCGGCGTTTTTGCCGGTGTTCTACGAGGGTTACCGCAACAACTACGAGGTGGCGGCACCGGTGTGCGACGAGCTGGGCATCCGCGCCTGGTTCTTCATCTGCACCGGGTTCGTCGACTGTCCGCCGGCCGAACAGGAGCAGTTCGCCCGGTCGCACAGCATCGACTTACTGGCTGTCGAACATGGGCAGGACCGGCTCGCGATGACGTGGGACGAGGTGGTGGACCTGTCCCGGCGCCATGTCGTCACTCCGCACACCGCATCGCACGAAGGCGTCGCTGAGATCATCACCGATGCCGACCTCGAGCGCGAGATCCTCGAACCGAAACGCCGGATGGACGCCATCACCGGCCAGGACGCACCGGCGATGGCTTATCTGTGGGGGTCGCCCTACGGCGGCAGTGAGCAGCACGACGCTGCAATCCGTGCGGCCGGGTACCGCTACTTCTTTAGCAACACGATGGTGCAGCGCATCGACTGAGCGCCCAGCCCCGGCGATCGTTGGTCCGCTTTTGGTCACCCACACTCATATGTAGGGGTGGGTGACCACAACCGTCGCCGATGTCCGTCGGCCGCTGTCGGCTGCGGCGTAGCGCTCGGCTCAGTTCCACGTCCGCGCGCGCATCGCATTCGGGCCGGTGCGGTGCGGGCGCAGGGCGCCGGCGTCGAAGCGCAGATGGTGCAGCTCGGTGCCGGTGCGGGTGACCACCTCCAGCGTGCGGGCGGGTTCTGGTGCGGCGAGGTTCGCGGGCAAGGTGCTCAGGCACGCCGCTATGTCATCGACCGGCCCGCCGGGATCAACGAAGCTGTCGGACAACGTTGCGTCCGGGCAGCCTGGCTTCGAGCCGGCGGCGTGATCCAGAGTGACGGCGGCGACCACCGGGCGACCGTCGATGTCGAGGCCCGTCAGTACCGCTGCGGTGCGGTTCACGGCGTGGATCTGCGCCGTACGCCACTCGCCTGGCAGCGCGGTGCCGAGCTGCCATCGGGCGGAACCGATCGGTCGCAGCCAGCGCGCACGGGCGTCCACGACGACCAGGCCCAGTGCCGGCACGGACTGCCCGTCGTCAGATTGGACGGCGGCGCTGTCGGTGTCGGTGTCGTTGTCGCTGTCGATGCCGGGGGAGATGTCGGGGGCGACGTCGATGTCTACCGACGTCACAATCCCGTCGACGGGCACGTGGCTGGAGTGCCATGACAACTTCGGATAACGCTCCACGCCGCTGGTCAGTACCGCGACGCCGGCGTCGTCGACGCGCATCGTGGTCAGCTGATCGGCTGAACCCACGAGCCGAGCCGGCGCAGTGCCGGCAGCGCCAGCAGCGCCAGCAGCGGAGGTAATAGTGCCGCCGGCCAGAAAGCCGTCGCTGGGCGTCCAGTACCACCGGTGCAGGGTGCCAGTCTCGACCCGGCCCACCACCTCGAGGAAGTGGGGCCCTACTGACACTTGCGAGATTCGCGCGGACATCAGGCGCGATCCGGTGGGCACATGCAGCCCGGCGTTCCAGTGCCCGCGAGCAGCGCCGCTGCGGTGCTCGACGGCGTCGCCGTTGAACCAGAACACCCAGAAACCGTCGTCGGGATCCGGTGCGACGAGTTCGAGGTTGCCGCGGTCGCCGTAGACCCCCTGGGTGATGCCGATCGATCCGGTCACCGGCGGCAGAGGGTGCTCGCTGAGCTGGAGCTGCACTGTGCTCATACGGTCAGTCTCAAGCAGGAATGAGCATTGTCAAGGCAGTCCGTGCGCGTTTATGCTCTCCTCACCGTCACCTCAGGAAGGCTGTGTGCATGCACCGAAGTTCTGCTCGCTGGGCCGCATCCGCCGCTCTGCGGCACAGCGTCGCGCGCGATGTCGCGTTCGACCTGGTAGCGGGGGATCGACGATGAGCGATCGACGCGCGCTCGTCCTCATCGGCGCGGGCAGTGCCGTGTTCACGCGCGGTTTGCTGGCCGACCTGATCAGCGCGCGCGACCTGGGCGACTGGGAGATCCGGCTCGTCGATGTGAACGAGGTGGCGCTGTCCAAGGCAGTCGGGCTGGCCGAGAAGATGGTCGCCGCCCGCGGCGCCGGCGAGCACATCACCGTCGTCGGCTCACCGGATCGACGCAGCGTGCTGCCCGGGGCGGATTTCGTCGTCACCTGCGTGGGCGTCGGCGGCCGGCCGGGGTGGCAGACCGACCACGAGGTGTGCCAGGCGCACGGCATCTTCCAGCCGGTCGGGGACTCGGTGATGCCCGGCGGCATCTCACGGCTGATCCGCACCACGCCGGTGCTGGTGGAGATCGCCCGCGACGTCGTCAGACTCGCACCGCAGGCGCACTTCTTCAACTACAGCAACCCGATGACGGCCAACGTGATGGCGATGGCGCGCTACGCCGGCGCGGACCAGGTCGTCGGTCTGTGCCACGGCATGCACCATGTGCAGCACCACCTCGCGGCGTTCATCGAGGCGCCGTTCGAGGAGACCTCGACGCTGTACGCCGGGATCAACCATCTGACCTTCATCTACGACTTCCGACGCAACGGTCGCGACGCCTGGCCCGATGTGCGCGCGCGGGTGGACGCCGAGCTGGCCGAGCCGCCCCGGACAGACGACCTCGGCAACATCTGGGCCGACGGCACCCGGGCCTGGAACAACCCGTTCTCGTGGGAGATCTTCCGCCGCTACGGCGCGTTCCCGGCAGCGGAGGACAGGCACGTGACGGAGTTCTTTCCGCGGCGCTGGCCCCGCGGCAGCTACTACGGCAAGACCCTCGGTGTGGACGCATACTCGGTGCCCGAGATCCTGGAGTGGGGCGAGAATCGGTACCAGGGCATGATCGACCAGGCCGACGGCACCGTCGCGCTGGACGAGACGATCTTCGACCGCTCCAGCGGCGAGCAGGAGCAGTTGATTGCGATCATCCGCTCCGTGCTCACCGACTCGCGGCAGATGTTCTCGTGCAACGTGCTCAATCGCGGCAGCGTGCCCGGCCTGCCCGACGACGCGGCGCTCGAGATCCCCGGCGTTGCCACCGGCCGGGGCATCCGTCCGATTTCCGTGCCCGATCTCGGTGTGCCGCTGACGGCCATCCTCAACGCCCGGCTCACGTCGGTGTACCTGGCCGTCGAGGCCGCCATGACCGGCAGCCGCGATCTCGTCGTCGAGGCGATGCTCGCCGACGGCGCGCTGAGCGACCCGGACGAGGCAGCGAAGCTGACCGACGCCCTCATCGCCGCCCAGCTTCAGCACTTGCCGCAGTTCACCTCCTCCTCATGACGCTGCGCAGTGCGGCGTGGTTCGCCGCCCCCGGCAAGACCGGCATCATGCACCGCTCGTGGCTGCGGTCGGAGGGCCTGCCCGACGACGCCCTGGACGGCACTCGGCCCGTCATCGGCATCGCCAACAGCTGGTCGGAGCTGACGCCGTGCAACCTGCACTTCCGCGAGCTGGCCGAGCACGTCAAGCGCGGCGTCTGGCAGGCCGGGGGAGTGCCGTATGAATTTCCCACCACCTCGGCCGGTGAACCGCTGGTGCGGCCCAGCGCGATGATCCTGCGCAATCTCATCTCCATGGACCTCGAGGAGACGTTGCGGGCCAATCCGCTGGACGCGGTGGTGCTGCTGGCCGGCTGCGACAAGACCACCCCGGCCTACTTGATGGGGGCGGCCAGCGTCGACCTGCCCACCTTGATGATCACCGGTGGCCCGATGCTCAACGGCAAGTATCGCGGCACCGACATTGGCTCCGGCACGTCGATCTGGCGCTTCACCGAGCAGGTCCGCGCCGGGCAGATGTCGCAGGCCGAGCTGTCCGAGGCCGAGGGCTGCATGGCCCGCTCCAACGGGCACTGCATGACGATGGGCACCGCGTCGACGATGGCGATCCTGGCCGAAGTGCTGGGCATGCAGCTGCCCGGTTCGGCGGCGCTGCCGGCCAACGACTCGCGCCGTAAGACGTTGGCACACCTCGCCGGCCGGCGCATCGTCGACATGGTCGCCGAAGATCTGCGGCCCAGCGCCATCCTCACCCGGGACGCCTTCGAGAACGCGATCCGCGCCAACGCAGCCATCGGGGGCTCCACCAACGCCGTAGTCCACCTGCTGGCGCTGGCCGGCCGGCTGGACGTGAAGCTCGACCTGGACGACTTCGACTCCCTGGCCGCCGACATTCCGACGCTGGTCAACCTGATGCCGTCAGGTCAGTTCCTGATGGAGGACTTCTGCTATGCCGGCGGCGTGGGCGCGGTGGTGGAGCGGATGGGCGCGCTCCTGCACCGCGACGCGGCCACCGTTACCGGCGCGAGCCTGGGCGCAAATTACGCCGGCGCCGAGTGCTTCGACGACGACGTCATC
The DNA here is from genome assembly GCA_964236495.1 of uncultured Jatrophihabitantaceae bacterium. Taxonomy (GTDB): domain Bacteria; phylum Actinomycetota; class Actinomycetes; order Mycobacteriales; family Jatrophihabitantaceae; genus CAXSBR01. The sequence goes on along the minus strand of CAXSBR010000003.1, from coordinate 278,892 downwards.
CGCCCCATGGACAAGCCGCTGAAACCGGCCGGCAGCGGCATCGCCGTCCTGCACGGCTCGCTGGCGCCCAACGGCGCGGTGGTCAAGCAGTCCGCCGCTTCGCCCGAGCTGCTCGTGCACACCGGGCGGGCCCGGGTGTGGGACCGGGTGGAGGACTACCTCGTCGAGGCCGACGACCCGCACAACACCATCGAGGCCGAGGACGTCGTCGTCATCCGCTACTCCGGGCCCAAGGGCTATCCGGGCATGCCCGAGATCGCCAACGTCGCGCTGCCCAAGAAGCTCCTGGAGCGGGGGGTGCGTGACATGGTCCGCATCTCCGACGCCCGGATGTCGGGCACGTCTTACGGCACTGTTGTGCTGCATGTTGCGCCCGAGGCTGCCGACGGCGGGCCGCTGGCGCTGGTGCGCGACGGCGACCTGATCGCCCTGGACGTGCCTGGACGGCGGCTGGACCTGCTGGTCGACGCCGACGAGCTGGCGCGCCGACGGGTCGGGTGGCAGCCGCCGGTCGCCGAAGGAACCTCGCGCGGCTACCTGAAGCTGTTCGTCGAGCACGTCGGCGGGGCCGACACCGGCGCCGACTTCGACTTCCTGCTCGGCAGCAGCGGCGCCGACGTTCCGCGGCAGGCGTTCTGAGGGGGTCGATCGGGCCGAGCCGAGCGAGCCCTCTCAGCCCTCTGAACCGGCGGATCCTCGTCGTCGGTGCCACCCGGATCCTGCGTCCCGCCGTCGCCTCGCTGGCCGCGCAGGGCTGGACGGTCACAGCCGCGGCGCGTTCGGCGGCCGATCTCTCACGACTTACAGAGGACGTCGGCGCCGCGGTGCTGCCGGTGGCCGTCGACTACACCGATGTGGATGCACTGCGCGCAGCCCTACCCGGTCCGTTCGATGCGGCGCTGGTCTATGCCCCGTTCGCCGGGCAGGCAACCCTGCGCGTGGTGCGCGTGGCCGTGGTGGGGCCGGTGGTGCAGCTAGTTACCAGTGCCGTCGCCGAACCGACACACGGTGACGAGCCGTTCGACGTCGCCGAGCTGCCGCCTCCTCTGCGCCCGTCGGTGGCCTCGCCGGGCGAATGGTGGCGGGTCGTGCTCGGCTGGCGCCCGGATCGCCGTTGGCACTCACCCGAGGAGATCTCTGGTGCGGGGCTGCAGTCGGTCGTCCAACGGCGGGACCTACTTCTGGGCGCTGTCCGCCCCTGGTCCGACCGCCCGCGCTAGAGCTTGGAACAGCGCACTCGCAACGCCTGGATTGTCATCCCGCCAGCTTCGGTTCGTCCAGGTGGCGTCGGCGCCACCTACGGCGCGCTGCTCGACGGGGGCGGTGCGTTCACTCCGGCACACGGGCGGTTGGGCGAGCCGGTCGCCACATGGTGCTGACGACGTGGCCTGAGGCCACCGTAAAGGTGCTGCGCCGCACGAAGCCCACACTCTCGTAGCGGGCGTCGTTGACGGGATTGCAGGACTCCAGGTAGGCGGGTGCGCCGTGCGCGTCGATGCGGTGGAGGCTTTCGCGCAGCAGCGCCATGCCCAGGCCGCGACCGCGATGCGCGGTGTGCGTCGCCAGCAGGCTGAGGTAGAAGTGCGGTTCGGTGGGATGCGCCTGGTCGAACTGATCGAAGATGGCCAGTAACGCCTCGGCCGCCGGCCGGCCGGCGATGTCGACGAGGAAGTCGTCGAACCCGTTGTGCTGGTCATCGGTCAAGTCCGTGCCGCCCGGTGGGAGCCACACGGCAGCCGACTCGACGTGCTCGGTCACCAGCAGCCACGGGTAGCGCAGAGCCGACGTGACGAACAACCGCCACAGGGCAGCGGCCTGCTCGGCGCGCCGTCCGAGGTCCGGGAACGCCGGACCCCATAACGGATCGTCGAAGAATGCCGTCGTCGTGGCAGCGACGACCGCATCGACGTCGGCCGACGTCGCGTTCCGGACCGCGACGTCGATGGGGGCTGCTGTATCTGCGGGATCTGCGGGGGCTGATGTCTTTGCGGAACCTGCGGGGTCTGCTGGCAAGACGTGCACAGCGCGAAGCCTAGAACGACCGGCAGGACAACGGTCGGCTAAATTCGGGCCTGTGAAGCGGCTTTCAGCGCAGGCCTGGTAATGACTGGAAACGATGACAGCATGAGCCCGCGTGCATCCGGCGCGACGGGCGCCCTTGCTGTCGACGCCGCGGTCGAGCCGGCGACGGAACAAGTGGTGAACCCAGCGTTGGATACCAACACCGATTCCGACGTCGGCGTCGGCGTCGGCGCCGACACCGACACCGATATCGACGTGGAGGTGGCGGTGGTGGGCGCGGGCCTGATGGGGGCGGCCACTGCCTGGGAGCTGACCCGCCGCGGGCACTCCGTCGCGCTGATCGAGGCATTCGACATCGGCCATCACCACGGCAGCTCGCACGGCACCGAGCGCATCTACCGGCGGGCCTACGCCGACAAGATGTACGTGGCGATGACAGGCGCAGCCGAAGATCGGTGGGCCGAGCTGGAGTCCGACGCCGAGACGACGTTGCGCGTGCACACCGGCGGCCTGGACCACGGCTCGGCACGTGCAATCGACGTCATCGCCGCCGAGCTTGCCGCCGCGGGTGTCGGACACGAGATCATGACCGCGGCCGAGGCGATGCGCCGCTGGCCGGACTTCTTCTTCGACGGCCCGGTGCTCTTCCATTCGGCCGCGGGCACGCTGGACGCCGACGCCACCGTCGCGGCTTGCGTGCGACTGGCTCGCAAGCGGGGCGCGACTCTGCTCAGCGGCACCCGCTGCACCGCCGTGCAGGCAACCGATCGCGTCCGGCTGCGCACCAGCGGTCCCACGATCACCGCCGACCGCGTCGTCGTGGCAGCGGGTGCCTGGCTGCCGCACACGATAATTACCGTCGACGGCCGGCCGGTACCGATGCCTCGGCTCACCGTCACCCAGCAGCAGGTGTTCCACTTCCAGCGCTTGGACCCGACACGCGAGATGCCGGTGTTCATCTACGAGGGCGCCGAGGACGTGGAGACCTACGGCCTGAGCTCAGGCGCCGACGGCGGGCAGAACCCGAGCTACAAGGTTGCCTTCCACAATCAGGGCAGCGTGACCACGCCCGACACCCGCACCGCGGCCGTCGACCCCGCGGGGCGCGCGAAGCTGATCGAGTATGTCCGGCGCTACCTCCCGGGCCTGGCCAGTGAGCCCGTTGTCGAGCGCACCTGCCTCTACACCCGCACCGCCAACGAGGACTTCGTGCTGGACCGCTTCGGACCGGTGGTGGTTGCCTCGCCCTGCTCGGGCCACGGCGCCAAGTTCACGCCGTTGATCGGCGCGCTGGCGGCTAATCTGGCGCTGGGTGCAGAGCAGTCGGAGCCCCGGTTCACCGTCGCCGCGCACAGCTGACACGCCGCTGACACGCCGCCGCACATGCCGGTGACACGCCGGCGCCGCCGCCGCCGTGCGCAGCGACGTGGGAAGGTGTGAACGTGGCAGAGCAGGCACCGACCCCGCAGCAGGAAGTTGGACACGACGCTGTGCACAACACAGCGCACACCGCAGGACACGAGGCAGAACCGGTGAGCGGGAGCGCACCACGCGAGCCGCATGCTGCCCACCAAGCCGGTCTGGTGGCGATCACGCTGGCAGCGTTGGGCGTGGTGTTCGGTGACATCGGCACCAGCCCGCTGTACGCGCTGCAGACCGTCTTCACCCTCGACCACGGCACGGTAAAGCCCACTCCCAGCGACGTCTACGGCGTGATCTCGATGGTGTTCTGGTCGGTCACGCTCATCGTCTCGGTCAAATACGTGCTGATCATCATGCGGGCCGACAACGAGGGTGAAGGCGGCGTGATGGCGCTGGCCGGCCTGGTCCGGCGCAGTTTCGGGGGCGGGGCGAAGGCAACCAGGTATGTGCTGCTGTTTGCCATCCTGGGTGCAAGCCTGTTTTACGGCGACTCGGTGATCACACCGGCGATCTCGGTGCTGTCAGCAGTGGAGGGCCTCAAGGTCATCCAGCCGAGTCTGGGCAATCTCGTCGTGCCCATTGCCGCGACCATCCTCACCGTTCTGTTCGCCGCTCAGCGCTTCGGCACCAAGAAGGTGGGCGCGCTGTTCGGGCCGGTGATGCTGCTGTGGTTCGCAGCCATTGCAGCCGCAGGCCTGCGCGAGATCATCTCCCATCCCGGGATCATCAAAGGCCTGTCGCCGACCTACGCCGTGCAGTTCATCGTCGACCACCCCGGAACAACGTTCGTCGCGATGGGCGCCATAGTGCTGTGCATCACCGGCGCGGAGGCGCTCTACGCCGACATGGGCCACTTCGGTCGCCCGCCTATTCGCCGAGCCTGGTTCTTCGTCGTCTTCCCGGCCCTGACGCTGCAGTACCTGGGTCAGGGCGGCCTTATTCTTCACAACCCGCGCGCGGTCTCCAACCCGTTCTTCCTGCTGCTGCCGTCCTGGGCGCGCCTGCCGATGGTGATACTGGCCACCTCCGCCACCGTGATCGCCTCTCAGGCCGTCATCTCCGGCGCGTTCAGCGTCTCCCGCCAGGCGAGCCAGTTGGGCCTGCTGCCACCGTTGACCGTGCGGCAGACGTCTGACGAATCCGCGGGCCAGGTGTATCTGCCCGCCGTCAACGCGGCGCTGTTCGTCGGCGTGCTCGTGCTCATGTTGGTGTTCCGCAGTTCCGAGCGGCTTGCCACCGCCTACGGCATCTCGGTCACCGGCGCCCTGCTGGTCGACACCATCCTGCTGACCGTGGTGGCGCGGGTGCGCTGGCGGTGGGCGACGTGGAAGTTGGTGCTCATCGTCGTCGGATTCGGTTTGACGGAGCTGACCTTCTTCGCCGCCAACATCACCAAGATCGCCCATGGCGGCTGGCTACCGCTGCTGATCGCCAGCGTCGTGTTCCTGCTGATGACCACATGGCAGCGCGGCCGCGACATCGTCACCCGCAACCGTCTCGAGCAGGAAGGCCAACTGAGCGACTTCGTCGACGACGTGGCCACGCACGAGGTTGTGCGGGTGCCCGGCACGGCGGTGTTCCCACATCCGAACAAGGAGACGACGCCGCTTGCGCTGCGAGCCAACCTGAAGCACAATGGCGTGCTGCACGAACACGTCGTCATCGTCTCGGCGATCGCGCGAACGGTTCCACACGTGCGGGCATCGGATGCAGCCGCCATCGACCATCTGCGCCTGGAGTTCGACGGCCTGGTCCACGTCACGCTGCACTATGGCTTCTTCGACCGTCCCAACATCCCCGCGGCACTTGCGCGGCTGCGCGACCAGCGCGTGCCCGAACTGGATTTGGACCTCGAGCACGCCTCGTACTTCTTGTCCCGGGCAACACTGCAGCGCAGTGCTCAACCCGGCATGCAACGCTGGCGCAAGACGCTGTTCATCGCGCTGGCTCGCAATGCCACCAACCCGGCCCGGCTCTTCGGCCTGCGCGACGAGCAGACGGTCATCATGGGCACTCAAGTGGACGTCTGACCGCCATACAATTCGAGAATGCGAAAAGCTGTCGTTTCGGTCGGCGTATTCGTCGTTAGTTGTGCGACCGCCTGCACCAGCGGCAATATCGATGTAGCCGCATTGAAGTCGTCGCCCATCGATTCGGCATCGATTCATGCGGCACCCAGCCGTTCGGCACCGACCTTTCCGCCGGCAACGACGTCGGTGTCAGTGCCTCCACCGACATCCTTGATTACGACGCCGACAATGACCACAGCCCCAACGTCGGTCTCGCCAGGAAGCCCTCCGACGCCGGCGGGCCGACCACCGCCTGCGTTGGCCACCGCGGGACTGCGTGCCGAAGATCTGCCCGCGAGCTGGAATTCCGACCCTGCCGACAGCGGCGATGTTAACGACGACGTGTCTGAGCAAGCCGATCTGCGCGCGTGTGCCGGGATGCCGACCAACGCTGCCAAAGCAATCGAGCGGGCAGAATCAAGCGATCTCTATTCCGACCCGTTCGACGTATGGTCACTCACGACGCGGTTCCGAACGTCGGCAGACAACGACATTCGGGCGCTGCTTGCTCGACCGAGACTAGTGCAATGTTTCGAACTGCTCACCAAACGTGGATATACCGGCCAGGCGCCCATCGGTTCTGCTGTCGGCAAGGTAATTGCAACGCAGACCTTGGGATCGGGCGGCGGAGCGCCGAATGTGGTCGGCAGCATTACCGCACGCACGCCGGTGAACGACCACGGCGACAGATTCTTCTTCTACGACACGGTGGTGTTCATTACCGGCCGCGGCGTCGAATCAGAGATCTACTTCAACGGACAGGGACGTCCGGTGCCCGCTGCATTGCAAGGCCGGCTAACAAAGCTGGTGGCGGCACGCACTGCCGCGGCCTGACGCCGACGCGTTTCAGGCTGGTTCCAGCACCGACTTACCGTGCTCGGCACCGGCGGCGTGCCTGCCCGATGCCGGCTTCGCCGCGCGGGGCGTGTGAGGAAGCACCACGGCAGCGATCACTGCGGCCAGCGCCAGCAGCGCGGCCGCAACCTCGAACGCGAGGGTGAAGCCGGCGGTCTCGGCAATACGCCGGCCCTGCGCCACGTCGGAAGAAGTTCGCGAGGCGGCGATCGTCAACAGCGCAGCCAGACCCAGTGAGCCGCCGATCTGACGGGTGGTGTTGATCAGGCCCGAAGCGAGGCCGGCGTCCTGGCGTGCGACACCCGTCGTCGCCGACAAAGTGACTGGAACGAATGCCATGCCGATACCGAAGGTGAGGATCGCGCCGGGCAGGCCGATATGCAGCGCGTAAGAGCTCGACGCGGTGATCCGCGACAGCAGGAGCATGCCCGCCGCGCCGATCAGCGGCCCCACGACCAGCAGGATGCGCGGACCGACCCGCGACACCAGCCGGGAGGAAAGTTGGGTGCCGGCGATGATCGCCAACGGCATCGGCAGGAATGCGAAACCGGCTTTCAGGGGGCTGTAGCCCTGGACATCCTGCAGGAACTGGGACAGGAAGAAGAAGACGCTGAACATGGCCGAGCCGATCACGACCATGATGAGGTTCGCGCCGGTGAGTGCCCGGGAGCGGAACAGTCGCAGCGGTACCAGTGGGTGCCGGTGCCGGCTCTCGATCGCCACGAAAGCAGCCAACAGTGCGACACCGACGGCCAGCGCGGTCAACACCTGTGGCGACGTCCAGGAGTGGGTGTCGGTGGAGACGACGCCGTAGACGACGGCCACCAGACCGCCGGTGACGGCCAGCGCGCCGGCCCAGTCCAGCGTCGGCCGGTCGCCCTCCAGGCGAGATTCGACGAGCGCGAAACGTGCTACCAGCAGAACTGCGAGGCCGATCGGCACGTTGATGAACAGGATCCACCGCCAGGACAGCAGGTCGGTGAGCACCCCGCCGGCCAGTACGCCGGTTGCGCCACCCGCGCCGGCCACCGCGCTCCACAGTCCCAGCGCTCGGGTGCGGGCCTTGGGGTCGGTGAACGTCGTGGTGAGGATCGTCAATGTTGCCGGAGACAGAATCGCGCCGCCGAGTCCCTGCAGCGCACGGGCGCCGATCAGTTCGCCGCCGTTCTGCGCGAGACCGCCCAGCAGGGAGGTGACGACGAAGACGCCGACGCCGATCAGGAACAGCCGCTTGCGGCCGAAGAGGTCCGCCGCGCGCCCGCCGAGCAGGAGGAAACCGGCGAACGTCAGGGTGTAGGCGTTGAGCACCCACGCGAGGCCGTTCTGCGTCATGTGCAGGTTGTTGCGGATGTCGGGCAGGGCGACGTTGACGATGCTGACGTCGAGCACCACCATGAACTGCGCCACGCAGACGACAGCCAGAACCAGCGCTGCCGGGCGGGTCGTCAGCCGCGCCGTGAGCCTGGATTGAAGGCGTTCGAGAGATGAAACGGCCGACACGGCAGCTCCTTGATGCTCGGTGTGGACGCCGCGCGAAGCTGCCCGCTGTAGATGTGCGCTGAGAAAAATCGTTCCCGCTCTCGGCAACCGCGGATGCCCGCTAGTAATTCCGCGCACATCGGCGGAAGATCAGCTCCTTCGTCGCTGCGATGCTCACCCGCCGTTCTGTCTACGGGCTCCGCGCCTCACTCCTTCGTCGCTGCGATGCTCACCCGCTTTCTTTCTACGGGCTCCGCTGGTCGCTTCTCTGGCGCTGCGAGCCTCGCGCTGGTTGACCAGCCACGGCCTTCTCCAGCAGCGCCGCCAGCGTTGCGCGCTCGTCGTCGGTGAGGGGGGCGAAGATGTCGACCTCTTCGGGCTCGGCGTCGAGCACCGCAGCGCGAAACAGCTCCCAACCCGCGCGGGTGAGCGACACCGTCATCCGGGTTCGATTGTCCGGGTCGGGCGCACGGGAGATCAATTCGCGTTCGACCATCCGGTCCAAGCGATGGGTCATCGTCGACGCTGGCACTCCCGCCCAATCCGCCAGCTTGGACGGATTCGAGGCGCCGTCGCGACCCTCCATGGCAAGGGCCTGCAGCACCGGCCACTCGCTCGGCACGATGTCCAGCGCCTCGTACCGGTCGCGGTAGAACACGTCGAGGCGCCGCGACAGCCGTGAGATGGCGGTGACGATGCGCTGCACCGTCTCGGCCGCGCCGGCCTCGGTGTAGACCCGCACGGCGCGCTCGTACTCGGCCCACGGCGTACGCGTCATCGCCGCAACTCCGTCATCGCCAAACCCTATGCCCGCTCAGGACTTGGACCGGAAAACCATCGGACTAAATCGGTTCAGAGGTGTGTTATCTTTGAGATGGAACTTTCAGATGAAAGTATTTCAACTCGAAATGGATGTGTGCTGTGTTTCGCTCCACCCGCCCGTTGGCGGTTCTTCTGCTGGGATCCTCGCTGGGCGCGGTCGGTTGGGGCGCGGTGCTGCCGTTCCTCTACGCCGACGTCGCCGATGCTCGCGGGATGGGCCCGTCGGCGGCCGCGATCACCTTCAGCGCGTTCGCTCTGGGCGCCCTGGTTGCCGCGCCGCTCGCCGGCCAGCTCGCCGATCGGGCGCGTCCGGTCGTCGTCTCGACGCTCGCGCGGCTGGCGATGGTCGCAGCCATCGTTGCGCTGATGTTCGCCACCACGGAGCAGTCGGTGTGGGCGGCTGCGCTTGCCTACGGCGCTTCCTTGGCCGTGGTCCAGCCCTCGGTCTCGGTGATGGTGCTCAGCCTCACCTCGGCCGAGCGCCGACGCGACGTATTCGCCTGGCAGTTCATCGGCCAGAACCTGGCGCTCGCCATCGGCGGCTTCGTCGGCGGTTTCCTCGTGCACCTGGACACCCCCACCGGCGCTCGGCCTGCCTACGCCTTCGCCGCGCTGTCCAGCTTGGCCGGCGCGGTGCTGGTCGCGATCGTGGGCCGTGGCATCGAGCGCGACGACTGCGCGGTCGACTCCGCCACCGACGAGATCGGCTACGCAGCTGTGCTGCGCGCTCCGGGAGTGCGCTGGCTGCTGGCCGTCACGGTGCTGTTGACGCTGGCCTGCTATGCCCAGTTCGATTCGGGCCTGCCCGCCTACGCGCTGAGTGTGCTGCATGTTGCCCCCACCACGATGGGCACCGCGGTGGCCATCAACGCAATCCTGGTCGCAGTGCTGACGGCGCCCGTTGTGCGCATGACCCGCACTGTCGCACCGGCGGTACTGCTCGCCACCTGCGCCGCGATCTGGATCGGCGTCTGGCTGCTGCTTGCGGTTCCGCTGATCCACCTGTCCTCGGCATCGGCGCTCGTCATCGCCGGGTATGCGCTGTTCAGCGTCGGGGAGACGATGTTGGCCCCCGTGCTGACACCGCTGGCCGCGGCGCTGGCGCCGGCGGGCGCGGTCGGGCGGACGATGGCCTCGCTCAGCGGAGCACAGACGCTCGCGACCGCCGTCGGCCCCGGCCTGTCCGGGCTGCTGTTTGGCCTGGGTCTGCCGGCGGGCTTCATCGTGCTGCAACTGCTGTGTTGCGTGTTGGCCATCCTCGGCACTCGTCGCATCACCGGCCCGGCGGCGTCCGCGCGCACCGAGCTGGAGTTGGTGGCCTGAGGCGTCGTCTGGCTAGCCGTCGTCCCAGTGGTCGGGCAGCACCTGTACGGACACCTCCGGAGCGCGGCCGACCAGGGCACCGCGGGTGATGGCGGCGGCGCCGAACCGGTTCTTGATTCCGTCGACGGCACTGTCCAGGCCGCTGGCGTCGACGGCACCGAAGGGCAGTTCGAGCTGCAGTTGGTCGGCGTCGTCGAGATTTGCCAGCGCGACGCCGACCAACGTCAGTCCACGCTCGTCCACCAGCGGCCGGGCCGTGCGCAGCAGTATTCGTGCCGCGGCCCAGATCGCGGCGGTGTCAGTGGTGGCGCACGGCAGCGAGTGCGAACGGGTTATCCGGGTGTAGTCGTCGAAGCGCAGGCGCAGGATCACGGTCCGACACTGTCGCTGCGCGGCCCGCAGCCGGCGGGTCACCCGGTCGACCAGGGCGCTCAGTGCCGCCTCGACCTCGGCCGCCGATCGGAGAGCCCGACCGAGCGCACGCTGCGCGCCGATGGAGCGTCGTCGTCGATGCGTCTGTACTGAACGTGGATCGTAGTTGTGCGCGAGCGCATGCAGATGGCCTCCGGAAGCGCCGCCCAGCATCACGACCAGAGATTGTCGATCGAGCTGGGCAACCTCACCAACGGTGCGCACACCGCGCCGGCGCAGCTTGTCCGCCGTCACCTGCCCGACGCCCCACAACCTCTCCACCGGCAACGGGTGCAGGAAAGCCAACTCTGCCTCGGGTTCGACGCACAGCAGTCCGTCAGGCTTGGCCACGCCGCTGGCAACCTTGGCCAGGAACTTGGTTCTCGCAATGCCCACCGTGATTGCCAGGCCGACCTGCTCCCGCACGTCAGCGCGCAGGGTGGCCGCGATGTCCACCGGGGGACCGGCGATGCGCAGCAGGCCACCGACGTCCAGAAACGCCTCGTCGATCGACATCGGCTCCACCACCGGCGAGGTGGCTCGGAAAACGGCGAAGACAGCGGCGCTGGCTGCGGCGTAGGCGTCCATTCGCGGCGCAACGACCACCGCCTGTGGGCACAGCAGGCGCGCTTGCCCACCGCTCATCGCGGTTCGCACGCCGGCGGCCTTGGCCTCATAACTGGCGGCCAGCACGACTCCACCGCCGACGATCACCGGCCGGCCGCGAAGCCAGGGATGATCGCGCTGCTCCACCGACGCGTAGAACGCGTCGAGATCAGCATGCAGAATAGTGGCGGCCACGAACACATGTTCGCATCAACCACCGACAAGTTCCAGATCGGAACTCGACCAGCCGGCTGCGCTTGGTCTGCCTACCGCTGAAGTGGGCGCAGAGTCAGTGCGTGCCCGCCGCCGACAGCGCCATCACGTCGGCCAACAGTTCCGCCGAGCGCAGCCGCGCGGCCACGTCGGTCGCCTGGTGCGCGACGATCAGTTCGTCGGCATCGGCGTGGGTGGCGAATGTGGTCAAATAGTCGCGCACCTCGGCCGGCTCGCCGACCGCGGAATACACCACCATCTGCTCGATGTGCTGTCCCTCGGGGGAAGTGAGCACAGCGTCCACCTCCGCGTCGGACAAGGGTCGGCCTCGCCCCACCAGCGCGCGCACTCGGGCTTTCTTGGCCTCAACAAACTGCCGGTCGGCTTCGGCACCGGAGTCGGCGGCGACAACGTTCACGCCGGCGAGCACGTAGGGCGCGTCGAGTTGCTCGGAGGGTTGGAACTGTTCGCGGTACAACGCCACCGCCTCGGTGAGGGCGTCGGGAGAGAAGTGGGACGCGAAGGCGTAGGGAAGGCCGAGGGCGGCAGCGAGTTGAGCGCCGAACAGCGACGAGCCCAGGATGTAGAGGGGAACGTGGGAACCGCGCCCGGGCGTGGCATTCACTCCCGGCACCCGCGTCTGCTCGCCGAGGTAGGCCTGGAGTTCCAGAACGTCCTGGGGGAACCGCTGGGCTGAGGCATGATCGCGACGCAGTGCATACATCGTGTTCTGATCAGATCCAGGCGCTCGGCCCAGCCCGAGATCGATCCGTCCCGGATGCAGAGCGGCCAGGGTGCCGAACTGCTCGGCGATGGTCAACGGCGCGTGATTGGGCAGCATCACGCCGCCCGAACCCAGTCGAATGCTGTCGGTGTGCGCGGCCACGTGGGCGATGAGAACGCTGGTGGCCGACGAGGCGATGCTGGCCATGTTGTGGTGCTCGGCGTACCAGACGCGCCGGTAGCCGGCCCGCTCGGCGAGTTGCGCCAGCGCCACGCTGCCCGCGAAGCTGTCGGCCGCCGTCTGGCCGGCTCGGATCGGCGCGAGATCGAGAATGGACAGTGGCACAGACATCGGTCGCTTCTTTCGATTGTTGCCAGGGTTCGAGGTAGGAAGCGTCGGGCTGACCAGTAGTCGACGTCGGCGCTCTCGCTGGTTCAACCGTCTTGTCCGCGGGGCATTCCGACGGCAGGATACGAAGCCGGGCGTGAAGGAGGGTGGCATGGCCGTTGACGACGCCCTACAGAAGGGCGAGAAGGCCCCGCAGGAGGAGCTGCCGAGCACGCTGAAGCGATCGCCGAAGAAGGTGCGCAACACCTACACCGAGACGCTCGCCAGCGCGCACGAGCAGTACGACAGCGAACAGCGTGCGCATCGCACCGCGTGGAGCTCAGTCAAGAACCTCGCCGAGAAGAAGGGCGATCACTGGGAGCTCAAGGAGCACACCGGGCCGTCTGATTCGCGGTCGATGTTGTCAACGGAGGACAAGCGGCAGAACAAGGGCGAGACGTTCGGCGGCGTCGACGTCGTGGGCAACAGCCGCGCGGAGTTGGTGCGGCGGGCGAAGGATGCCGGCATCACCGGCTATTCGAGGATGACCAAGGCCGAGCTCGGTCGGCAACTGTCTCGCAAGGAGAAGTGAATAGTAGGTCACGCAGCCAGATGCCCAGCAGTAGACCGGCGAGAAATTACCGCGGACCAGAGGTTGCCGGTGGGGAATGGAAGACCTCCGTCGGGGCGGTAGTTGAGCCAGGTATGAGCCGCCTCTTCACACCGCTGACGTTGCGCGAGGTCACCTTCGGCAACCGGATCTGGATCTCACCGATGTGCCAGTACTCCTCGGTCGACGGCCGGCCGAACGACTGGCACCTGGTTCATCTGGGCAGCCTGGCTCGCGGCGGCGCTGGCCTGGTGTTCACCGAGGCCACCGCCGTGACGCCGGTCGGTCGGATCTCGCCGGTCGACGCCGGCATCTGGAACGACGAACAGGCGCAGGACTACCGCCGCATCGTCGACTTCATCCACGGCCAGGGCGCTGCGGCTGGTATTCAGCTGGCCCACGCCGGTCGCAAGGGGTCGACCGCGGTGCCGTGGCAGGGCCGCGGGTACGTGGAACCGGATCGGGGCGGCTGGCAGACCGTCGGCGCATCGCCGCTGGGTTACGCCGACTGGCCGGCGCCGATCGAGCTGGATTTCGACGGCATCGCCGAGCTCGTCGCCGCCTTCGCCGCCGCCGCCCGGCGTGCCGACTCGGCCGGGTTCGATGTGGTCGAACTGCATGCCGCGCACGGCTACCTTCTGCACCAGTTCCTGTCGCCGCTGTCGAATCTGCGAACCGACGGCTACGGCGGGGACCTGACCGGGCGCAGCCGACTGTTGATCGAGGTCGTCGATGCGGTGCGCAGCGTGTGGCCGGACTCCAAGCCACTGTTCGTACGCGTCAGCGCCACCGACTGGGTAGACGGCGGCCTGACCGTGGACGGCGTCACCGACGTCGCGCGCATCCTGGCCGCGCACGGGATGGATCTGGTCGACGTCTCCTCCGGAGGCAACTCTCCGGAGCAAACGATCGAGGTCGGACCTGCCTACCAGGTTCGGTTCGCAGCGCAGATTCGCCGCGAGGCGGGGCTGCCCGTTGCCGCGGTGGGGATGATCACCGAGCCGGCGCAGGCGGAGAAGATCCTGGTCGATGACGCCGCCGACGCCGTACTGCTGGCTCGGGCTGTCCTGCGGGAGCCGACCTGGCCCCAGCGCGCGGCAGCCGTACTGGGTGCCGACGAGTATTGGCCACCGCAATACGAACGCGCCCGCCTCGCCTGAACGGCAGTACGACCCGCGTGAGTGAACCGGCGGGGTCAGCGACCGTTGACTCGGCCCGGCGTTGGTCAGTCGTCGGCTGCCTGGCGGGCGGCGCGGTGGGCACGGAACCGTGTGAGCGACACCCGGCAATCGGCCGCCCTGCACCGGCTTAGCGGCCGCCCTCGATCTTCCGCTCGCGCTGCTGCACGCCCATCACGCCGTAGGGGTAGTCGTGCACCAGCGGCTCGCTGACCGAGTTCAACGTCGTGGTTTCGTCGGCGTCGAGATGCAGGTCACCGGCACCCAGGTTGTCCTCGAGCTGCTCCAACGTCCGCGCACCGAGAATGGTGGAGGTCACTGCCGGCTGGTCGGTGACCCACGCCAGCGCGACCTGCGCCATCGAGACGCCGCGGTTCTCCGCGATCGTCTGTACGGCATCGATGACATCCCACGTGACGGCCTCGGCGTTGCGCTTGTCGTAGGCCTCCATGCCGCGATCGGGATCCTCGCCGAGGCGGGTGGTGCCGGTCGGTCGCTGGTCGCGCTTGTACTTGCCCGAAAGCCAGCCGCCACCCAGCGGCGACCACGGCAGAAGTCCCAGGCCGGCATCCAGAGCGGCGGGAACGACCTCCCACTCGATCTCACGCACGAGCAGGTTGTACTGCGGCTGCAACGTGACCGGCGCGGCGACATTAAGTGCCCGGGCCAAATGCACCGCCTTGGTGAGCTGCCAGCCGGTGAAGTTGGACAGGCCGTAGTAGCCGATCTTGCCCGCACGGATGAAACCGTCCATCGTGCGCAGCGTTTCCTCCAGCGGGGTGAGCGCGTCGAACGCGTGTGCCTGATAGAGATCTATCGAGTCCAGCCCGAGCCGGGTCAGCGAGGCGTCGAGCGCGCGGGTGAGGTGGCGGTGGGACAGACCGAGCCCGTTGGGCGTTTCATCGAGCGGAAAGCGGCCCTTGGTGGCCAGGACAAGGCCCTCGGTGATGTCAGAGGGACGGTCGGCGAACCACCGGCCGATGATCTCCTCTGACGTGCCGTTGGAGTAGACGTCCGCAGTGTCAATCAGGTTGCCGCCGGCCTCTACGAACCGGTCCAACTGCTGATGAGACACCGCCTCGTCGGATTCCGAACCGAACGTCATCGTGCCCAGCGCCAGATTCGACACCGAGCAGCCACTGTTTCCAAGAAGTCGATATTCCATGTCTTGGACCCTAGTCACACCTTCTGACGAAACCCAGGGCCGGTCCGGGCCGGTGCTGGCTGGTCTCGTTCGAGGCCGCACCCCCCGACGCGGGAAGTTCAGCTGGGCAGGCGGTCGAGCAGCGCCTCTTGTCCGGCGATCACAACCCGTGCGGCATCCACCAAGGCAAACCAGGCCACCCGGTCGATCTCGGGGAACTCCTGGGTCCGACCCGATCCGCGCGGCCACTCCATCGAGAAGCTCCCCGGCCGGATCGATGCGGGGTCCAGTTCGGCCTCGATCGCCCACGCCGTGACGATCTTGCCGTTCTTCTGGACTATCTCACCCAGCGGCAGTGGCGTGCCGTCGGGCACCGGCAGGCCGAGCTCCTCGGTGAATTCGCGGCACGCAGCGCGCAACGGTGTTTCGTCGGCGCCGTACTCGCCCTTGGGAATCGACCACGCGCCCGCGTCCTTCGATCGGTAGAACGGTCCGCCGCTGTGCCCGAGCAGCACCTCCACGCCGTTCGTGGCGCGCCGGAACAGCACGATGCCGGCACTGCGCTTGACCGCCATGAACCCAGTGTGGGCCACGGCAGTCGCCGCGTTTACGTCGTCAAGGACCGAGGCACCGAAACTGTCATCGCCGCCCGGTACGGTGCGCAGCGGACCACCTGAGAACACCACCCTGCGACAAACATGACCGCGAGCTGAGGGGCAATCGATGGAGTACCGCCGGCTGGGCCGCACCGGAGTCCAGGTGAGCTCGTTGTGCCTGGGCACGATGATGTTCGGTGCCTGGGGCAACCGGGATCACGACGACTCAATTCGGATCATCCACCGGGCGTTGGACGCCGGTATCAACTTCGTCGACACCGCCGACATCTACTCCGACGGCGAGTCCGAACAGATCGTCGGCAAGGCACTGGCCGGCCGCCGCGACGACATAGTGCTGGCCACAAAGGCGCACAACCAGATGGGTCACGACGTCAACCGGCGCGGCAACTCCCGCCGGTGGCTGACCGTGGCGGTCGAGGACAGCCTGCGCCGACTGAACACCGACTACATCGACCTCTATCAGATGCACCGGCCCGACCCCGGCACCGATCTGGAGGAGACGCTCGGCGCGCTCACCGACCTGCAACGAGCCGGCAAGATCCGCTACTTCGGCAGCTCGACGTTCCCCGCGCACCAGGTCGTGGAGTCGCACTGGGTGGCCGAACGGCGCGGACTGGGCCGGTTCGTCACCGAACAGCCGCCGTATTCGATCCTCGCCCGCGGCATCGAAGCCGATATGTTGCCCGTCACGCAACAGTTCGACATGGGCGTGCTGTCGTGGAGCCCGCTGGCCGGCGGCTGGCTGAGTGGTCGCTACCGCAAGGGCGAGCAGCTGCCGACGAGCACCCGCGCCGAGCGCATACCCGGTCGCTGGGATCTGTCCATACCGGCCAACCAGCGCAAGCTGGAGCTGGTGTTCGAACTGGAGACAGTCGCCCAGGATGCCGGTCTCACGCTGATCGAACTCGCTGTCGCCTTCGTACTCGCCCACCCTGCCGTTACCAGTGCCATCATCGGGCCGCGCACGGCCGAGCATCTGGACTCGCAGCTGACGGCAGGCGATGTCGCGCTGAGTGCGTCAGTCCTGGACCGCATCGACGAGCTGGTCGAGCCTGGGACGACGCTGGCTACGGCGGATCAGGGCTGGCAGCCGCCGGCGCTGACCGATCCCGCGCTGCGCCGCCGCTAATCCACGCTGCGCCGCCGCTAGTCCATGCAGCGCCGCGGATCGGCGTGCCGCGTCACTCTGCGACGTCGATGAGGACTTTGCCGACGACGGCTTCCTCGACCGCCTGGTGCGCCTCGCCGGCCTGGTCGAGTGTGAAGTGGTGCAGCGGCAGGCCTGCGTCGTCGCCCACCCTGATCGCGCCGTCGAGCACTGCCGCGCCGACGTCCTCGACGGCCCGCAACTTGGCTTCGTGTGGTTCGGTGTAGACCAGCACGAACTGCCAGCGCACGTTGCGGCTCATCAGCGCCCGCATAGGCAACACGATCTGGTCGCCGCCGTCGTCGGCGTAGCAGGCGACGGAGCCGTACCGGGCGAGAACGGCTGCATCCAGCGTCGCGTTCGGGCCCGGCGCCACCTCGACGATCGAGTCGACGCCCTCGGGTGCGATCTTGCCGATCTCGTGGGCGACGTCCTGCTCGCGGTAGTTGATCACGTGGTCGGCACCGGCGGCGGCGGCGAGTAGTGCCTTGCGCGGGCTGCTGATAGTGGTGATCACTGTGGCGTCAGACCAGCGAGCCAACTGGATTGCGGCATTGCCGACCGCGCCCGCTCCGCCGGCCACCAGTACGGTCCGCCCCTGCAGGGTGCCCGGCCCGAGTCGGTGCGGACCTTCCTCGGCCACGGTCAGGCACCGGTGCGCGGTCAGGAACGGAATGCCGAGGGCCGCGCCGAGGTCGAAGGACGCGCTGTCGGGCAGCAACACCACCCGGTGCGCTGGCACGAGGGCGAACTCCTGCGTGGAGCCCTCGTTGCGCTGATGCGCCGCTTCGAAGATCCACACCCGCAGTCCCAGCCACGCCGGTTCCACACCCTCACCGACGGCGTCGACGACACCGGCACCGTCCTGGCCCGGCGTCTTGGCCGGATCTACGGAAATACCGGGGCCGCTGCCGGCTCGGGCCTTCCAGTCGGTCGGGTTGACGCCGGCGCGGTGTATCCGCACCCGGACCTCACCAGGACCCGGCTCGACCAGGGCCTTGTCGATCAAGGTCAGGACGTCGGGACCACCGGTCTTGGTGTACACAACTGCGCGCATAATCGCACCGTAGCCGCCGCTACCAGCGGCGTCACCTGCGCTGGCGCGTCAGCTCAGGTGGCGTGCCAGCAGGCTGAGATCAGCCGGGCTGAGCCGGTCTGAGGACGTGTTGGCCTGGTGCCAGTACGGGTAGGGCAGTGGTTGGGCGCTGACGTCGTCGAGGCGGGTGAGCTCGTCGGGGGTCAGGGTGAGGTCGGCAGCGGCCAAGTTGTCGGCCAGTTGCTCTTCGGTGCGGGCGCCGACGATAACGGAGGTGACGGCGGGCTTGGCGATCGTGTAGGCCAGCGCCACCTGGGCTGCGGACACGCCATGGGCGTCACCGATTCCGACGAGCGTCTCGATGGTGTCGTACAGCTTGTCCTCGTCGTGGACGGGCGGTTCGCTCCATTCGCTGAGATGGCGGCTTCCCGCCGGCGCGTCGACGCCGCGGCGGTACTTACCCGACAGCAGCCCGCCGGCGATGGGGCTCCACACCAGGATGCCCAGGCCCTGGTCCAGAGAGACAGGCACCAGCTCGTTCTCGGCCTCGCGGGCTTGCAGGGAGTAGTAGATCTGCTGGCTGGCGAATCGTTCATACCCGAGCCGCTCCGACACGCCCAGGGCCTTCATCAGCTGCCAGGCCGCATAGTTGGAGGCGCCGATGTAACGCACCTTGCCTGAGCGCACCAGCAGGTCCAGGGCGCTGAGGGTCTCCTCCAGCGGCGTCTGGCCGTCCCACTCGTGGACCTGGTACAGGTCGATGTAGTCGGTGTTCAGTCGGCGCAGGCTGTCCTCGGCACCGCGGATGATGTGGTGGCGCGACAGGCCGGCGTCGTTGGGGCCTTCGCCCATCGGCATCCGCACCTTGGTCGCTACCAGCACGTCGGCGCGGTCGCTGCCCAACGCTTGGCCGACGATCTCCTCCGACGCGCCGTTGCTGTACACATCGGCGGTGTCGATGAGGTTGACACCGGCGTCGCGGGCCAGCGCGATCTGACGACGCGCCCCGTCGAGGTCGATCTGTCCGACGGGGGCGGCCCACCCGGTACCGGCGAAACCCATCGTGCCCAAGGTGATCGTCGAAACTCGTAGACCTGAGCGTCCCAGCTGGCGATAGTCCATTTTCTCAGGCTAGCCCGGCTCCTCGTCGCCACACGTGCGAGCCGGCAGGCGGGCTTCAGCGCGGGCGGTGACACGCTCGGAGACATCTCGCAGGAATGCGACGTCGGCCTCGGTCAGCACGTCGAACAAGTTGACCCGGACGGCCTCGACATGGGTGGGCGCGGCTCGCTGGATTGCCGTCCAGCCGTCGGCGGTGAGCGCGACCACGGTGCCGCGCGCGTCGGTCGGGCAGTCGCGCCGCACAATCAGGCCGCGCTGCTCCATCCGCCGCATCTGATGGGACAGCCGGCTGCGATCCCAGTCCAGAAGTTGGCCCAGGTCACGAGCACGCAAGCGCCGGTCGGTCGCCTCGGACAGGGACGCCAGCACCGCAAAATCTGCCGTCGACAAGCCCGACTCCTGAAGATCACGCTCGACAGCATCGGACAGATGGCGCTGCATTGCCTGAAAGCTGCGCCACATGCGCTGCTCGTCGGCGCTGAGCCAGCGCGGTTCGTCCACGGCCTTTATTCTACTCGAAAGTTGTTGACGCATCAGCAACTGGCTGCGTACAGTCTCGCTTGGCCGACACCGACGGCCGATCCTCGACCACAAGGAGACCAGCGCAAATGACCAGCATGCTCACAGAGACCCTCACCGGCGATTACACGATCGACCCAGCACACAGCCGCATCGGCTTCGTCGCGCGGCATGCGATGGTGACAAAGGTGCGCGGCAGCTTCAACGGTTTCAGCGGTTCTCTGCACCTGGACGCGGCCGATCCCTCGCAGTCCTCAGCCGAGCTGAGCATCGACGTCGAGAGCGTCGACACCCGCCAAGAGCAGCGCGACGGACATCTGCGTACGAACGACTTCTTCGACGCGCCGACCTATCCGACGATCACCTTCAAGAGCACGTCGGTGAAGCAGGTCGACAGCGACAACTTCGAGGTCACCGGCGACCTGACCATCAAGGACGTCACCAAGCCGATCACCGTCGACTTCGAGTACGGCGGCATCGCTACCGACCCGATGGGCAACGAGCGCGTCGGCTTCGAGGGCAAGGCAAGCCTGAACCGCAGCGATTACAACGTCAGCTTCAACGCCGTGCTGGAGACCGGCGGAGTGATGGTGTCGGACAAGATCACGCTGGAGTTCGACATCTCGGCCATCAAGAAAACCGCCTGACCAGCACCGAGCTGCGCGACCAGTAGCTCGCTGATCACTGCGCTGCCATTGCCGCTGCTGCCCACTAACCGCTGAGCTTTGCGCGTCGAACGGTCGTCATGTCCACCTGCGCTGGAGGCGGGGATGCGCCATGGGGAACCGGCGAGGTCAGCCTGCGGGCGAGGGGTCTGTAGGCCGGGACGAGGGGGCAACGAGGCCGGCGAAACCGACGCCGGCGGGACCGATGCCGGCGGAACCAACGCTGGCGCAACCGAAGCCGGAGGGGGTGGCGTGCTGGTAACCGGCGCCGACTGCGCGGGGTGCCTCAACCACGCGACGCCGCTCTGGAGAGCAGGGGTGCGAGCAGCGTGGCTTGCGCTGGTACAGCCACCGAGCAAACACGTCACGGCGGCTAGGGCAACGATATGGCGCGCCCGCTGCCCTCTCGACTCCCGGATACTCGCGCTGATTGCCGGCAACCATAACGCGACAGGAATCGAGCACTCAGGGCCGGTCGAGGACGGGCGTGGGCAACAAGGGCCGGACTGTTTTGCGTCGACAGTCAGTTCATCCGGCGTGCCAGGCGAGCCTCAGCGGACCCGTTGTGTCAATGCACTGCGGGCTACCGTGGAACTACGGACGGAACTACCGTCCCGCAGCAAAGGAGATAGCCGTGGCCAGGAACGACGATCACAGCGCCGGAGACGGTCGCCAGCCTTACTCCGACCAGGGCGGCACCGATGGGCGGCACGCGCAGACCCACGACGTTGCGCGGGAGGCTCTGACCAATTCGAAACCGCAGAGCAAGGAACCGGACGAGTTCGCCGACGACCTGGCCAACGACGACCGGTAGTGCCCGATTGCCGGCCCGCCATAGCAGCCGGCGAGCTGGGTCCGGCACGATCGCATGCCGAACCGGTCGACGAGATAGGTGCGGGAGTCTGTATTGCGGCGGGTCGCATTAACTCGACCACCGCGAATCCAGGACAGCGCTCGGCACTCCGGGCGAGTCAGGGCGCGGCGGACCCGCGGGCGGTTTCCTGCTCGACGAGGGCGTCGAGGTCGGCGAGCCGGTGCAGGCCGTTGAGCGGTTGTTGTAGCCGATAGTTGCCGGTCAGACGGTTCTCGTTGCGCGCCAGGAACCACCAGTAGCCCGCGGTATAGGGGCACGCGTCGTCGCCTACACGCTTTTTCGGGTCGTACCGGCAGCCGCGGCAGTAATTGCTCATCCGGTCGATGTAGGCACCGCCGCCGGCGTAGGGCTTGGTGGCCATGATGCCGCCGTCGGCGTACTGCGACATGCCGATCGCGTTGGGCACCATCACCCAGTCGTATCCGTCGACGAAGCAGCGCTGGAACCATTCGAACACCTCGCCGGGATCCCAGCCGCGCTGCATGGCGTAGTTGCCCAGCACCATCAGCCGCGGGATGTGATGTGCCCAGCCGTGATCGCGCACACTGCGCAACACGTCGGACAGGCAGCGCGCCTCGACTGCGTCGGCGTCCAGATCGGCGAACCACGCCGGCAGCGGCTCGCGGGCCTCCAGCGCATTGCGACGCCGGTAGTCCGCGCCTTCGTACCAATACAGGTGCCAGACATAGTCGCGCCAGCCGATCAGTTGGCGGATGTAGCCCTCCACCGAGGCAATCGGCGCGACACCGCTGCGATAGGCGTCCTCGGCCGCGTGCACGGCCTCCAGCGGGTCGAGCAGGCCCAGATTCATCGGCGCCGAGAGCAGGGAGTGCGCCATCCAGTCGTCGTCGGCAAGCATCGCGTCCTCGTACGGACCGAAGATCGCCAACCGATCGGCTACGAACCGGTCGAGGGCGGCGAGGGCCTCGCTGCGGGTAGCGGCGAACCGGCGCGGGCCATCCCGGCCGACGAAGGAGACGTCGCCATCGCGTTCCCAATGATCGAGGTCACGTCGGACCTGCGCGTCGATCTCGTCCTCCTCCGGCCAGAACGGCTCCTGCACCGCCAGGGTGGACGCGCCACGCGGCGGGCGTTCACGGTTGTCGGCGTCGAAATTCCATCGACCGCCCGCAGGCTCCGATCCATCGAGCAGGACGTCGAGGCGACGACGGGCGTCGCGGTAGAAGTCCTCCATCAACAGGCCTCGGCGACCGTCGGCCCAGCACCGGAAGTCGGTCATCGACGTCGGATATCCGCGGGCGGGCAGCACGTCGACGCCCAGGTCTCGAACCAGTCGCAGTGCGTTACGGGTGGTGGGATGGCACACCGTCAACGACGCCGGGTCGATGCCTGCGATGCCTGCGCTGCCTGCGCTGCCGGCGCCGGCCAGCGCACTTCGGTAGGTGTCAGCGCGCAGGTAGCGGCATTGGTCACCGAGTTCGGCGGCCCGGTGGCGCATCGCAGAGAGGATGAGATGCGCCTTCTGCCGGTGGAATCGACGGCGGGCGAACACCGCGCGTGACTCGATCATCACGACGGGCTGATCCGGCGCATCGAGGAAGTGCGGTCCCAGCTGGTCGCCGAACAGCCATCGGGTCGAGGCCGTCGACGTGTCCGCGCGCCGCACGCCCGCGTGCGATATGTCTGTCTGCCCCACGAGGTCCATACCCCGAGTGTGACCGCCGCAGCGTCCGGCCGCGTTCCGGTCTGCAACTGGGCCTGCGCGGGCCGACGATCGGCCGCCCGGTCAGCCCGTCGTCGTAGTCAGCGTCTACGCTTCATAATCAGTTCCTCGGTGGCGCTGGCAAGTACATCTCGGCCCACCGTCGACAGCGACAGTGGCGGTGGAATACCGGCGGCACAGCAACGAGCGGTGGAGGTAGGAAGTGACCACGACGGCGGATCCCCGCACCGTCGATCCGACCCGCGGGTTGGAGCCGACACCCATCGCGGTGCAGCCTTTTCCGACGCATCACGCCGAGAAGGGATCGCTCTTCTCCACGCTCCTTCGCACCACCGACCACAAGCTCATCGGGCGCATGTACCTGGTGACGTCGTTCCTGTTCTTCATGTTCGCTGGCGTGCTCGCGCTGCTGATGCGCGCGGAGCTGGCGCGTCCGGGCGGGCAGTTCCTGTCCCCTGAGCAGTACAACCAGCTGTTCACCATGCACGGCACGATCATGTTGCTGTTCTTCGCCACCCCGCTGGTCTTCGCCTTCGCCAACCTGGTGTTGCCGTTGCAGATCGGGGCGCCCGACGTGGCGTTCCCCCGCCTGAATGCGTTCTCCTACTGGCTGTATCTGTTCGGCGCCTTGACCGCCGTGTCGGGCTTCCTCACTCCGGGTGGCGCGGCTGCGGCGGGCTGGACCAACTATGTGCCGCTGAGCGATTTCGCCAACGCTCCCGAGGCCGGCCAGGATCTCTGGATCATCGGTCTGGCTCTGTCGGGCTTGGGCACCATCCTGGGCGGCGTGAACATGGTCACCACCGTGATCACGATGCGCGCGCCAGGTATGACCATGTTCCGGCTGCCCATCTTCACTTGGAACATCCTGATCACCAGCCTGCTGGTGCTGCTCGCGTTCCCGATCCTCACCGCGGCGCTGCTGGTGCTCTACGCCGACCGACACTTCGGTGCGCAGGTCTACGCACCGGACAACGGCGGCGCGATCTTGTGGCAGCACCTGTTCTGGTTCTTCGGCCATCCCGAGGTCTATATCATCGCCCTGCCCTTCTTCGGCATTGTCACCGAGATCATTCCGGTGTTCTCGCGCAAGCCGCTGTTCGGCTACAAGGGCCTGGTGTTCGCCACCCTGTCGATCGCGGCGCTGTCGATGACGGTGTGGGCGCACCACATGTTCGCCACCGGCGCGGTGTTGCTGCCGTTCTTTTCCTTGATGTCGTTCCTCATCGCCGTGCCCACCGGGCTGAAGTTCTTCGCCTGGATCGGGACCATGTGGGGCGGGTCAATCACATTCGAAACGCCGATGCTGTTCTGCGTCGGATTCATGGTGACGTTCCTCTTCGGTGGCCTCACCGGCGTGCTGCTGGCCAGCCCGCCCATCGACTTCCACGTGTCGGACAGCTATTTCGTGGTGGCCCACTTCCACTACGTCTTGTTCGGCACCATCGTGTTTGCCGCTTACGCCGGGGTGTACTTTTGGTTCCCCAAGTTCACCGGCCGCTACCTCGACGAGCGGCTGGGCAAGCTGCACTTCTGGATGACGTTCTTCGGCTTCCACCTGACCTTTCTCGTCCAGCACTGGCTGGGCGCCGAGGGCATGCCGCGTCGGTACTTCGACTACTTCGCCAGCGACGGCTGGACGACGCTGAACACCATCTCCACGGTTGGATCGTTCCTGCTGGGCGCCTCGATGCTGCCCTTCCTCTACAACTGCTACAAGAGCTACCTCTACGGCGAGATCGTCACTTCCGATGACCCGTGGGGCCACGGCAACTCGTTGGAGTGGGCGACGTCCTGCCCACCGCCGCGGCACAACTTCACCTCGATCCCGCGCATCCGCTCCGAACGTCCCGCTTTCGAGTACCACTACCCGCACCTGGCCGACCGCCTCGAAGCCGAGGCGCGCCACTCCAAGCGCAACACGCCCAAGATCGCGTCGCAGATCGGTTCGGCGCTGATCGGTGCCGACGGCCCGCGTGATGGTGCGAACGACACCGAGCCCGGCTCCAGCGGCGGAAACCAAAAGGGCAGCCAGGCCTGAGCTGGTGCGGGCCGGCGTGACCCGACTTACGACGGACGGCCGGCCGGCTCACGCCGCGTTCGGGACGTCGCGCGCAGGTCCGCGTTGATTCTGAACCGTTAGCAACCGGGCAGTGTGCAGCACAGGCGCATCTGCCAACGTCTGTTGCTCGCTTGCGCACATCGGTGATGGCCAGGTGGTGTCGGACGCTTGCACTTGAGACGATGGAGCCATGCCGACGTTGACACCGGTGAAGCCGTCGACCGAGCAGGCCGCGCAGACCGCCGAACCGGACCTACAAGCTAGTCCGGACCGCCCGTGGGTCTGCGTCGTGTGGGACGACCCGATAAATCTGATGAACTACGTCACCCATGTGTTCATGACCGTGTTCGGGTACCCCAAAACCAAGGCGGAGACGTTGATGCTCGACGTGCACGAGCGCGGCAAAGCAGTGGTCTCGGCCGGAACCCGGGAGCGGATGGAACTCGACGCCGCCCGGCTGCACGGCTTCGGGCTGTGGGCCACCATCGAGCACGACGACTGAACCGTACGACGAGACATGAAGATCAAGCCTGACGGTGCGGACGTCGCAGTCACCCTCGACGTCGGCGAGGCCGATGCGTTGGTGACGCTGTTCGCCGACCAGTCCGGAGAGCTCAATGAACTCGAGGCCGCGGATCCGCGGTGGCAGCGACTGCATCCTGCCGCGTTCGCCGACGCCGGCGCCGCTGCGGAGTTCAGCTCGATGACCACCACAGACCTCGACGCCCTGCGGCTGGATCGCACCGGTACCTGTCTGGCCGAGCTCGCCCAGGCGCAGGCGACCGTGCGCCGCAATCGGGTGGTGCTGCACCTCGACGCAGACGCGTTGCAGCGGTGGATCGCCGCGGTCAACGATCTACGGCTGATGCACGGAACCGCACTCGGAGTCACCGCGGACAACTCAGACCGGTGGGATCCTTCGGCGCCGGACTTCGCCGAGTGGGCGGCCTACCACTGGCTGACCGGTGTGCAGGACGCGCTGGTCACCGCGGCGATGGGGGGCTGAACCCGCAGCCGGCGTCGCCGGAACAGGTAGAGTGCGGCGATGTGTTGACGGTGTCGCGAACGATCTACGACGACATCGTCGCCCACGCCCGTCGTGATCATCCTGATGAGGCGTGCGGGGTCGTGGCGGGCGCCGAAGACAGCAATGTGCCCTCGCGCGTCGTGCCGATGGCCAATGCCGAACGTTCGCCCACCTTCTACCGGTTCGATCCCGCCGAACAGCTGGCGCTGTACCAGGAGATGGACCGCCGGGGGGAGGAGCCGGTGATCGTCTACCACTCCCACACCGCAACCGAGGCCTATCCCTCGCGCACGGACGTCACCTACGCCGCCGAGCCCAACGCCCACTACGTGTTGGTCTCCACTCGCGATGCGGACACGACGGAGTTTCGCTCGTACCGAATCGTTGGCGGCGTCGTCACCGAGGAGCCCGTCAGCGTCGCGCAACCAGCGGTGCACTGATGCGCGAAGTTGCCATACCGCGGGCGAGCATCGCAGCGACGAAGGAGCTGAGTCTCCAGCGCGCGGAGCCCGTCGAGAGTGTCATCCAGAGAGCGCTGCTCGGCCACTGTGTGGCCGAGGTCGTCTACGACTGTCGCTGACCTCACCGTCCCGTGCTGCTGCTGCCGGGACGTTTTCCGCGCCTGGCGAGGTTGTTGTCTTAGCGACGCCGGCACGCCACCTGCGCAACTCGCGGTAAGCGCACCTACTGCCGTCCATCGAGTCCGTCCGTACCGCCGACTCAAACCTGCTGAGGAGCACCGTCCGACAATGAGCATCGACGTCAAGATCCCGACCATTCTGCGCACCTACACCGATGGCGCCAAGACCGTGCCCGCACACGGCACCACGTTGCAAGCGCTCATCGACGATCTCGATGCCCAGCACGCCGGCATCAAGGGCCGTCTGATCACCGAGGACGGCTCACTGCACCGCTTCGTCAACGTGTATGTCAACGACGAGGACGTCCGGTTCACCGGATCGCTGAACACGGCGCTGTCCGACGGCGACGCCGTGACGATCCTGCCTGCAGTCGCCGGCGGCTCGCGCTGAGCGGTCGGGGCAACCTCGCGCCGGCGCCGGAAACGAAGGACTGAAGCATGTCGCGCTACGAATCGCTGGTCGAAGCCGTGGGCGATACGCCGCTGGTCGGGCTGCCGCGGCTGTCTCCACGATGGAACGGCCCGGCGCCGGTTCGGCTCTGGGCCAAGCTCGAGGACCGCAACCCCACCGGCTCGATCAAGGATCGCGCCGCGCTGGCGATGGTCGCCGCCGCGGAGGCGAACGGCCGGTTGACGCCCGGATGCACCATCCTGGAGCCCACCTCGGGCAACACCGGCATCTCGCTGGCCATGGTCGCCTCGCTGCGGGGATACGGCTTGGTCTGCGTGATGCCCGAGAACACCTCAGCCGAGCGTCGACAGCTGCTGGAGATGTACGGCGCTCGCATCATCTCCTCACCGGCGGCCGGTGGCTCGAACGAGGCGGTGGCAGTGGCCAAGAAGCTGGCCGCGGAAAACCCGGACTGGGTGATGCTCTACCAGTACGGCAATCCCGCAAACGCGCAGGCTCACTACGACGGCACCGGCCCGGAGATCCTGCGCGATCTGCCCACCATCACCCACTTCGTCGCCGGCCTGGGCACCACCGGCACGTTGATGGGCGCGGGACGCTACCTGCGCGAGAAGGTCCCCGACGTCGCAATCATCGCCGCCGAGCCCCGCTACGGCGAACTGGTGTACGGCCTGCGCAACATCGACGAAGGCTTTGTGCCGGAGTTGTACGACGACTCTGTGCTGACCTCGCGCTACTCGGTGCAGTCTTACGACGCGTTGCGCCGCACCCGCGAGTTGATGGCGACCGAGGGCATCTTCGCCGGTATCTCCACCGGTGCGATCCTGCATGCGGCGCTGGCCGCGGCGGATCGCGCGGTAGCGGCAGGAACGTCAGCCGACATCGCGTTCGTCGTCTGCGACGGCGGGTGGAAGTACCTGTCCACCGGCGCCTACGACGGCACGCTGCAGCAAGCGTCGATGCGGCTGGAAGGTCAGCTCTGGGCCTGACCGGACGGGCGCGAACCAGCGCAGAGCGCGTCGCTGGACTTGGCCGAACGTCAGCTGACCGCCGCGTGAACTGCCGCCTCAGCGAACCGCCAGCTCCCCAGACGTCACCAGTTCGTTGGCGACGTCGCGCAGTTTGCGGTTGGTGTTCTGCGAGGCCAATACCAGCAGGCCGAATGCATCATGGCCGGTGACCTTGTAGCGCTCCATGAGGATGCCTTTGGCTTGCCCGATGAGATCTCTACTCGCCAGCGCGACGTCCATGTTGTCCTTGTTGCGTAGCGCAGCCATCGCGATGCCGGCGTGTGCGGCCAGCAGCAGTGCGGTGCTTTCGGCGTCCTCGTCGAAGGCATCCACCGCGGTGGCATACAGGTTGAGCGCGCCGAACGCCTCGGACTCGACGAACAGCTGCACCGACAGCATTGCCAGCACTCCGGCCTGAACGCACACAGCAGCAAACTTCGGCCAGCGCGACTCGGCGTTCATGTCGTTGGTGCGGTAGGTCTGGTGTTTGCGGCTGGTCTCAACGCATGGCCCTTCGCCGAGCTCGTACTGTTTGCGATCGATCTCGGCGACCAACTCGTCGGTCTTGGCCGGCGTGGACAGCGCCCCGGCTTCGAGCAGCGTGATGCCGGCGTAGGCGGCGCCAGGCACGTCGCGGGCAGCGGCCTGGGCAATGTGGCGCAACAGATCCGGTGGACTGCGGTCGGCCTGGAACTGACGGGCGAGCTCGCTCAAATCGCGAGCGACGCCGGAGTCGGCGGGTCGACCTGAGCTTCCGAGGGCCTGTCGTACTCCCTCGGCCTCGTGATGGTGTGCGCTGATCATTCGCGTCCTCCTCTCCACAGTCGGGGTCCCGCCAAGCCTGCCACGCGCCGGTGTTGATCAGTACATGTTGCGGAAAAGCTACGTCTTGGCCGTTCAGATCCCAAGTCCTCGGCGCCCAGCCGACACTGGTCGGGTGACCTCCACCGCCGTGTCCCCCCGCCCGGCCGATCCGGCCCCGCATTCGCCGCAGCTGGCCGGCTGGAAGCGCCGGTTCGTTGCGGCGCTGTGCGGCGTGCTGGCCGCGGCCGTGGGCTTGGGCATCGGCGAGCTGGTCGCCGCCTTCGTGCGGCCCGAGGCCTCACCGGTCGTCGTCGTGGCAAACCGGTTCATCCTGGCTACGCCCGAGTGGCTCAAGCAGCGCGCGATCCGGCAGTTCGGCACCGACGACAAGCTGGCTCTGGGCACCGGGATATTCATCGTGATCGCTCTGTTCGCCGCCGTCGTCGGCGTGTTGGGGTTGTACCGGCGCCGGGCGGCGGCGCTGGCGCTGCTCGGATTCGGCGCTGTGGGTGTCTATTGCGCACTCAGCACGCATGCGCACCGGGGAAGCGACGTGGTGCCGGTCGTGTTCGCCGCGGTTGCCGCGGCGGTGGTGCTCGACGTTCTGCTCCGACTGGTACGCGCCACCTCTTTCCGTTCGGATCCGTCGATCGAGGACGGCATCCCCCGGCGCAAGCTGCTCATGGCCGGCGTGACCGGCGTTCTGCTCGCCGCACTGAGCGGGTTCGGTGGGCGCCGATGGCAGCACCGGCGCTTCGACGCCGCGCGCAGCCGGGCCGACGTGGTGTTGCCACCGGCCCCGCCCGCACAGCCGCTGCCGCCTGCAACCCAGCTGGCCAAGAGTCCGCTGCCGTTCGCCACCCCGAACCGGGACTTCTACCGCATCGACACCGCCTACGTCGTGCCTCAGGTGAACGCCGACGCGTGGAGCCTCAAGATCCACGGCATGGTCGACACGCCCGTCACCTACACCCTCGCCGACCTGCTGGCGATGCCGCTGATCGAACGGTGGATCACGATGATGTGCGTCTCCTACGAGGTCGGCGGCGACCTGATCGGCAACGCTCGTTTCCGCGGAGTTCCGCTCGCGCCACTGCTGCGCAAGGCCGGGCTGGATCCTCGCGCCGACCAGCTTGTCTGCCGGTCGGTCGACGGCATGACGATCGGTGCTCCGGTCGCGCAGGTGATGGACGGACGCGACGCGATGCTCGCGGTGGGCATGAACGGCACGACGCTGCCCACCGAGCACGGGTTTCCGGTGCGGATGGTGGTGCCGGGCCTGTACGGCTACGTCTCGGCGTGCAAGTGGATCACCGAGATCGAGGTGACGACCTTCACCGCCTACGACGCCTACTGGGTGCAGCGGGGTTGGCTGGCCCAGCTGCCGATCACGCTGGGCTCGCGCATCGACACTCCGAAGGTGGGCAGGAAGGTGAAGGTGGGCGACACGGTCACCGTCGCCGGCGTGGCCTGGCATCAGCATGTCGGCGTGAGCAGAGTGCAGGTGCAGATAGACGGCGGCGCTTGGACCGACGCCCGGCTGGGCAGCGTTCCGTCCAAGGACACGTGGCGGCAGTGGATGCTGCCGTGGACGGTTGCCTCTGCCGGCATGCACAAGCTGACCGTGCGTGCCTTCGACGCGACCGGGGCCGCGCAGGACACCGCCGTACGCGATCCCTATCCCGGCGCGGCCAGCGGCCTGCACAGCGTGTCGGTGCACGCCTCGTAACGCCGCCGGTTATGACGGTTTTGGCGGCGCAGCATCGTATGGATTGTCCCTGCCGCCAAAAGCGCGACGGACAGCTTCCGTGCTCAGCTGCTAGGAAGACTTGGCGCTGCTAGGACTGTTTGGCGTCGATTGCCTTGCGCTCGGGCGAGTCCGGCGGCGGCGTCGAGGTTCCCCCTGATGCCAGGCCGGACCGGACCGAGTCGAGAATCGCCAACCCCTGACCTGCCAACGACGCGACGACACTGTTCAGGCCCTCGGCGCCGTCGAGCACGGTGAGATTCGAGCCCTGCAAGCCTTCGGCCGCGGCCCGCAACATGTCGGGCAGCTGACTGATCACCATCTGGTCCAGCGCGATGCGGCCCTGTGCTGCGGCGGCCTCGGCCGACATCTTGGTGGCGTCGGCCTCCGCTGCGGCCAGCGTGCGAATCGACTGGGCCCTGGCCTCGGCCGGCCGAACTATCTCGGCGATCAGCTGGGCCTCGCGCAGTTCGGCGTTCTTGGCCGCTACCAACGCTTGTTCGGCGAGCACGGCCTGTTGCGCCCGCGCGGCGGCCAGCGGTCCCGCCTGTGCCGCGGTCTGCTGGGCCTGGTCGATCTGCGCCTGATAGTCCGCTTGCGCAACCGCGGTCTGGCGGGCGTACTCGGCCTGGTGGCGGGCGCTTTCCTGCTGCGCCATCGCGCTGGCCTGGTCTGCGGCGGCCTGGGCAACCTTGGCCATCTGATTGACCGCAGCCTGGTGCGGTGCCGCCAGGGCCCGGATGTAGCCCGCGCCCTTGTCGTCGATGCTGCTGATCTGCAGCGAATCTACCGCGAGCCCGATCTTGGCCATCTCGGTCTTGCTGGCATCGAGAATCGCCTCGCCCAGTGTCTGCTGCTCCCGGATGATCGCCTCGACAGTCATGCTGCCGATGATGCTGCGCAGGTGACCGCTGAAGATCCGTCCCACCAGGGTGGCCATCTGGGACTGGTCGCCCTGGAAACGACGGGCTGCCGCGGCGATGGATTCGTGGTCGTCACCCACCTTGAAGGCGATCACTGCCTGTACGCCCAGGGTCAGACCCTGCTGAGTGAAGCAGTCCTCGATGACCTCGGCCTCCTGCATGGCCAAGGTGAGTCGGCTCGCGCGCGAGAACACCGGGATGACGAACACGCCGTGACCGGTGACGATCTTGAACTGCAACGCATCGTCGCCGCGTTGCTTGCGACCACTGACGAGCAATGCCTCGTTGGGTCGCGGAACCTGGTAGCCGAACATCGCGTTCTACCTTTCCAACTTTCTCAGAACTGCTGCGGACCGGGCGGTTGCCACGGTTCGACGTCGACGCCGCGAGCGCCGTGGGCATCGATGATCAGCACGTAGGTGTCCTTTTCCACGGCGTGATCACAGTAGGCGAGGTAGTAGTGCGGCAGACCTTGGACGACGACGCGGACCTCGCCGGGTAGCGAACCGCCGCGTACGGCCGTGGTGACACGACCGGTTCGGCCGATCAGCGTCTGGCCTGTCACCGCACGTCCTCCTGCTTGTTCACGCGCACCCTCTGTTCAACCTAGACAGGCAAAGATCAGGTCGGCGCGGTGGCGTCTGCTTCGTGCGGTGCAGTGCCGATCGCACCGAGTCGGGCGCGTCGAGCAGGTGCGCTGACTAGACAACAAGGGCAGGCAACAGCGGCGGGTCGACGCCCGGTCTCGGTACGCTTGCTGCTGTGAACATCGAGCCCGGGAGTACGGCGTCGGGACGGCCGGCCCGCAGCCGTCGGGCGGCACCGGCGACAGGATTACGTCGCGCCCGGCCTGACACCTGGGGTGGCGCGGCGCTGGTGATGACCGGTGTGGTGGCGCTGCTGTGGGTGATCGTGATCGTCAACGCCTTCGACAATCATGGCCTGAACAGATACGGGCTGCGCCCGCGCAACGTGCACGGCTTGGAGGGCATCGTCACGATGCCGTTCCTGCACTCGAACGCCGCGCACCTGCTGGCAAACACATTCCCCTTCGTCATCATCGGCACCATGGTGCTGGTGGGACAGGTGCGCTACTTCCTGCTCGCCACCGTGATCATCGTGCTCGGTGGCGGCGTGATCACCTGGCTGATCGGGCCGTCGGGCATCGTCGTGGGCGCCAGCGGACTGATCTTCGGCTGGCTGGGCTACCTGCTCGCGCGCGCCTATTTCGCCCGCCGACTGACTTGGATTCTGGGTGCGGCGTTCGCGCTGTTCATGTTCGGTGGCCTGTTCAGCGGGCTGATTCCGACGGTGTCGTCCAACGTTGCCTGGCAGGCCCACGCGGCGGGGTTCGCTGCCGGCGTCGGTGCCGGTTGGCTGCTCCATCCGCGCAAGGGTTCGACGCGCAGGCCGTCGGTCGCAGCTCGCAAGTGAGCCGCACCGAATCGCTGAACCGCTCCTCGCCCGGCGAGCTACCTACAGGCTCCAGGCCTGCCTCCTTGCCAAAAAAGCCGATCGGGGTGTTCGACTCCGGCGTCGGCGGGCTGACGGTCGCCCGCGCGATCGTCGACCAGCTGCCCGAGGAGTCGATCCACTACGTCGGCGACACCGCTCACGGACCGTACGGACCACTTCCGCTGGCGCAGGTGCGCGCGTACGCCCTCGAGATCATGGACGCACTGGTGGCGGACGGCGTCAAAATGCTCGTGATCGCCTGCAACACTGCCAGCGCAGCTTGCTTACGCGACGCACGCGAGCGCTACGACGTTCCGGTGGTCGAGGTGATCCAGCCGGCAACGCGCCGTGCGATCAGGGCCACCCGCACCGGCCGGGTAGGCGTCATCGGCACGGTGGGCACCATCGCCAGCGGTGCCTACGACGACGCCTTCGCCGCCGCTCCCGACATCGCCTTGATCAGTGCGGCGTGCCCGGGCCTGGTCGACTTCGTCGAACGGGGAGTGACCAGCGGGCGGCAGTTGCTCGGGTTGCTCGAGTCGTATCTGGCGCCGGTCACGGCTGCCGACGTCGACACCCTGATCCTGGGCTGCACGCACTATCCGTTTCTAACAGGTGTGATCTCAACCGTCGTCGGCCCGGAAGTCATCTTGGTGAACAGCGCCGACGAAACCGCGCTGAACGTCTACCGCGAGCTGGTCCGCCACGACCTGCTCACCGAGGCCGGTACGGCGCCGCGGCACGTCTTCACCTCCACCGGACCCGCCGAGCCGTTCGCCCGGCTGAGCCGGCGGTTCCTGGGCGCGGCATTCGCCGATGCCGCGGCTGCTGACGTCCAGGTGCCCACCGGCGTCTGATGAGCCGGCGTCTGAGAGGGAGGCAACGTCGATGCGGTTGCAGGTGATCGGATGCTCGGGCAGCGTGCCCGGCCCTACGTCGGCAGCGTCGTGCTATCTGGTGCAGGCCGACGATTTCTCGCTCGTGCTCGATCTGGGCAGCGGATCGCTGGGCCCACTACAGGCGCTGCTGGGCTTCGCCGACATCGATGCCATCTGGCTGAGCCACCTGCATGCCGACCACTGCCTCGACATGGCCTCGCTCGGGGTGGCGTTACAGCATTCCGGCGTCCACTTGCGCCGACCGATTCCCGTTGTGGCCGATCCGCTGGCGCCCATGAGGATCGCTTCGGCGACGTGGCCCGGCCAGCCGGCGAGCTCACTGACCGGCCTCTTCGATTTCGCGACCGAGGCTGATTCGCTGGGCCCGGTGCGGGTACGCACGGCGGTGATGAACCATCCGGTGCCCGCGCGCGCGATCCGGCTGGAGCACGCCGGCGCGAGCCTGGTCTATACCGGCGACACCGGCGAATGCTTGGCACTCGTCGAGCTGGCCCGCGACGCCGACGTACTGCTGTGCGAGGCAGCCTGGGGCGGGTCGCCGCCGCGGGTGGCAGACCTGCACCTCACCGGCGCACAGGCAGGCCAGCATGCGGCGGCAGCCGGCGTCGGTCAGCTGTTGATCACCCACGTTCCGCCGTGGGAGTCGGTGGAGGCAGCGGTGGCCGGTGCCCGCAGTACGTTCGCCGGTCCGGTGTCGGCGGTGCATGCCGGCGACGCGTTCGACATCTGAGTTGTCGCACCCCCTGGTTAGGGTTGCGCACATGGCTACCGGACCGAGTTCACCCCCGTCAACCCCAGCATCTCGACCCGACGGCCGCGCCGCCGACCAGCTGAGGCCGATCACGATCACCCGGCACTGGCAGCTGCACGCCGAGGGCTCGGCGCTGGTGGAGTTCGGCGACACCAAGGTGTTGTGTGCGGCGTCGGTGACCCAGGGCGTGCCCCGCTGGCGTCGGGGCAGCGGGCAGGGATGGGTGACGGCGGAGTACTCGATGCTGCCCAGGGCGACGAACACCCGTAACGACCGCGAGTCCGTGCGCGGCAAGATCGGTGGGCGCACGCACGAGATCTCGCGGCTCATCGGCCGCTCGCTGCGCGCCTGCATCGATCTGAGCGCGCTGGGGGAGAACTCGATCGCTATCGACTGTGACGTGCTGCAGGCCGACGGCGGCACTCGGACGGCGGCGATCACCGGTTCCTACGTCGCGTTGGCCGACGCGCTGGACTGGCTGGCCGAACGGGGATCGCTGGCGAAGCCGAAACCGCTGACGACGTCGGTGGCCGCCGTGTCCGTCGGCATCATCGACTCTCAGCCGCGGCTGGACCTGGCCTATGCAGAAGACGTCCGCGCCGAGACCGACATGAACGTGGTGTGTACGGGCACCGGCGACTTCGTCGAAGTTCAGGGCACCGCCGAGGGCGCGCCGTTCGACCGCGCCGAGCTCGACGCGCTGCTGGAACTGGCAGTCAAGGGCTGCGCCGAGCTGACCCGCCAGCAGGAGGAGGCACTGGCTCGATGACGCCGCAACTTCTGCTTGCCACGCGCAACGAGAAGAAGTTGGTGGAGCTGCGGCGCATCCTCGGCCCGCTCGTCGAAGTCGAGGTGGTCGGGCTGAACAGCCTGACAGCGTTCGAGGAGGTGCCCGAAACAGGCGCGACGTTTGCGGAGAACGCCTTAATCAAGGCTCGGGACGCGTTCGCCAACACGGGCCTGCTCACCGTCGCCGATGACTCGGGGTTGTGCGTCGACGCGCTCAACGGCATGCCCGGTGTGCTGTCGGCGCGGTGGGCCGGCTCTGTCAAGAGCGACGACGCCAACTTGCAGCTGGTGCTCGAACAACTCAGCGATGTGCCCGACGAACGGCTGGGCGCTTACTTCGAGTGCGCCATTGCCGTGCTGGCGCCGGCCCCGCCCCAGTCGGTCGAGTCGGTTCACGCGGGGCCGGCGGGGCCAGGGCCGGCGGAGTCGGTGCCGGCGGAGTACGTGCCGGCGGAGTATGTCGTGCACGGGCGCATGCCCGGACGCATCGTGCGCACCCCGCGCGGCAGCGGCGGTTTCGGCTACGACCCGATCTTCGTCGCCGAGGGCCACGACCGCACGAGTGCAGAGTTGAGCGCGACCGAGAAGGACGCTGTTAGTCACCGCGGACAGGCGCTGCGCGAACTGGCACCGCTGCTGGCGCAGCTGCTGGCCGAGTGACAGGTTCTGCGTTCGACCGCGCCCAGCTCGACATGGGGAGAGGCGCTCGTCGGCGGGGGTCGGCGGTGTCGGCTCATGTTCGGCTGGTGTGCCAGCGCCATCGTGACGCGCGACGGCCAAGTCAGCGCAGCTACGTCATCGGCGTTTCCCTAGACTTGTCCTGTGCCGAAGTCCGCAGCTCGTAACGGCGCGGCGTCGGCCGCTGTCAGCGCTCTGGCCACTGACCGGCAGGCCGTGGCCGAGCTGCACACCATTGAGACTGAACTGTTCGCACGCTGGGGCGAGGGGCGGATGGACCCCACCACCGAGCGGATACGGCAACTGCTCGACGTCCTGGGCGATCCGCAACGCGCCTACCGCGCCTTCCACCTCACCGGCACCAACGGCAAGACGTCCACCGCACGCATGATCGATGAGCTGATCCGCGGTTTCGGCCTGCGCACCGGGCGCTACACGAGCCCGCACCTGAGCAGCGTGACCGAGCGCATCGTCGTCGACGGCGAGCCGATCGGCGCACAACAGTTCGTCGACAGCTACCGCGAGTTGCAGCCCTATATCGACCTCGTCGATGAGCGCTCGGACATCGCGCTGTCCTTCTTCGAGGTGATCACGGCGCTGGCGTTCGCCGTCTTCGCCGACGTTCCCGTCGACGTCGCCGTCGTCGAAGTCGGCCTGGGTGGCCGCTGGGACGCGACGAACCAGATTGACGGGGAAGTCGCCGTCATTAC
This sequence comes from uncultured Jatrophihabitantaceae bacterium, assembly GCA_964236495.1. Classification (GTDB taxonomy): domain Bacteria; phylum Actinomycetota; class Actinomycetes; order Mycobacteriales; family Jatrophihabitantaceae; genus CAXSBR01. The sequence goes on along the minus strand of CAXSBR010000003.1, from coordinate 242,116 downwards.
GCCAATCGGGCTAGACCACATGGAGTTCCTCGGCGACACGATCGCCGAGATCGCCACCGAAAAGGCGGGCATCATCAAGGCCGGCGCGACGGTGATCCTGGCCGGCCAGACCGACGAGGCCATCAGCCCGCTACTGCTGCGCGCCACCGAGGTCGACGCCACCGTGGCGCGCGAGGGTCTGGAGTTCGGCGTCCTGGACCGCCGCGCCGCGATCGGGGGCCAGCTGCTGACCCTGCAGGGTTTGGGCGGGGTGTACGACGAGATCTTCCTGCCACTGTTCGGCGCGCATCAGGCGCAGAACGCCGTCTGCGCGCTGGCCGCGGTGGAGGCGTTCTTCGGGGCGGGTGCAGCCACCGGGCCGCTGGATGCCGATACCGTGCGCGCAGCCTTCGCCGCCGTCACCTCGCCCGGGCGGTTGGAGCCCGTGCGTAGCGCTCCGACCGTGCTGGTCGACGCCGCGCACAATCCGCACGGCATGGCCGCGACGGTCGCGACGCTGGGGGAGTCCTTCGACTTTCGGCGGCTGATTGCGGTCGTCGGCGTTCTGGAGGGCAAGGACGCGCGCGGAATGCTGAATCTGCTGGAGCCCGTCGTCGACGAAATCGTCGTGACGCAGAGCAACTCCACCCGATCGGTTCCGGCGGATGTTCTGGGCGTCGTCGCCGTCGAGGTGTTCGGTCCGGACCGGGTCACCGTGGAGCAGCGTCTGGACGACGCCCTGGAGACCGCGATCCGGCTGGCGGAGGAAGATGCAGACGACGTGCTGAGCGGGGCTGGAGTGCTGGTAACCGGATCGGTGGTTACCGCCGGAGAGGCGCGCAGCATGCTGGTTCGACCGTCGTGAGGCCAAGGCATGGAGCGAGCGGCAGTCGTGGCGCCGCAACGCCGGAGCCAACCACGCCTGATGTGATGGAGACCGCCGTTCTGACTACGACCGGCGTGAACACCGCCGGAGTGCACATCGCCGGGGTCGACCAACGGCCGGAGGACCGACCGACGCAGGCTGACGTGAAGGAGGCCAAGGACGTGGTGGAGACGATCTTGGACGCACGCCGGGCCAAGGCCAACCGAGCTACCCGCGGTGTGCTGGCGGCCGTGCTCTGCCTCGAGGCGCTGGTGGTGCTGCTGGTGCCGCGCGCGATCGCGCAGACGTCCACCGGCCTGGACACCGCCAAGACGCTGACGTTGGTGGCGCTGGCGGTCGTACTGGTCACGACCGGCTTCCTGTTGCGCCGGCGTTGGGGCATCGGACTGGGCTCGGCGCTGCAGGTGACGGTATTGGCCACCGGAGTCTGGACCGCGGTGATGTTCGCGGTCGGGATTGTGTTCGTGGCGATCTGGCTTTGGGTGCTCACCATGCGCCGCGATCTGGTGGGCACGCCCGGTGGCGTCCGGATGCTGGGAAGTTGACCACAGGAGGGTTCGGTGTCGCGCCAGCAGCGGATAGGCTGCCCGCGTGACTGCTGCCGCGCCCATCGAGCGCACGCTCATCCTGGTGAAGCCCGACGGAGTGGCCCGCGGATTGGCCGGCCAGATCGTGTCCCGAGTCGAGGGCAAGGGCTACCGCCTGGTGGCCGTGAACCTGCGCGTTCCGACGACGGAGCTGCTGAACCAGCACTACGCCGAGCACCAGGGCAAGCCGTTCTTCCAACCGCTTGTCGAGTTCATGGCCTCCGGGCCGGTACTCGCCGTCGTCGCCGAAGGTCAGCGCGTGATCGAGGGTTTTCGCGCACTGGCCGGCGCCACCGACCCGACGGCCGCCCTGCCGGGCACCATTCGAGGCGACCTCGGGCGCGACTGGGGGTTGACCGTCCAGCAGAACCTGGTGCACGGTTCGGATTCGGGTGAGTCCGCGCAGCGCGAGATCGGTCTCTGGTTTCCCGAGCTGGCCTGAACCGAGCTGAGCTGGGGCCGATGCCGACCGGCAGATCGAGGCCCCCCGGCCGACGCCTCAGCACAATTCTGCCGCTCTCCTGCAGGCGCGCCGAGCTGGTTGGCAGACAACTCGCGTTGCGGTGGGCGCGTCGCACCGAATAGCCGGTAACGCTCCATACGATCGCAGACATTCCCGGTGCCGTCGCACCGCCGGATCGTCTCGACTCGCAGGAGTATCTTTCGTGGCCTTCACGCCGTTGTCGCAGCTGGGCGGCGATCTGCTCGGCGGCGACCTGGCGGTCGACCTCGGCACGGCCAACACGCTCGTCTATGCCCGCGGGCGCGGCATCCTGCTCAACGAGCCCTCCGTTGTCGCGATCGACACCACCACCAATGCCGTCGTTGCCATCGGTACCGAGGCACGCCAGATGCTGGGCCGGACGCCGGGCCACATCACGGCCTCCCGCCCGCTGCGTGACGGCGTCATCGCCGACTACGACGTCGCCGCGGAGATGCTGCGCTACTTCGTGCGCAAGGTCGTGCGCCGCTCGGTCTTCAGCGGGCCGCGGGTGATCGTTTGCGTGCCATCGGGGATCACCGGCGTGGAACGCCGCGCGGTCAGCGAATCGGTGTACGCCGCCGGCGCGCGCCGGGTGCACATCATCACCGAGCCGATGGCCGCCGCGATCGGGGCAGGCCTGCCGGTGAGCCAGCCGTGCGGATCCATGGTCGTCGACATCGGCGGCGGCACCACCGAGGTGGCGGTGATCGCCCTCGGGGGCATCGTCGCCAGCGCGAGCCTGCGGGTGGCCGGTGACGCACTGGACCGCTCGATCGTCGACCACGTGCGCATGCAGTTCTCCATGCTGATCGGCGAACGGACTGCCGAAGAGCTCAAGATCTCGATCGGAAGTGCCTATCCGATGACCAAGACGCTGCGCGCGGAGATCCGCGGACGCGACATCGGCAGCGGCATGCCCGGCAACGTCACCGTGGGCACCGACGAGTTGCGCCGCGCCATGCAGACGCCGTTGGCCGCGATCGTCGGTGCGGTGCGTTCGACGCTGGACCGGTGCCCACCCGAGCTCGCCGGCGACCTGGTCCACCGCGGCATCGTCCTGACCGGCGGGGGCGCCCTGCTCCGCGGTATCGACGCCCGCATCCAGCACGATCTCGGCGTGCCGGTACTCGTCGCCGACCGCCCGCTGGATTCGGTCGTGCTGGGAACCGGAACGGTGGTGGAGCACTTCGAGCGGCTGCAGAAGGTCGTCGTGGACGGTCCGCGGAGGTAGCGGCGGTGCGTTCACTCACTCGTCGGCAGCGGCGCGCGGCAGTCGTGCTGGCCCTCGTTGCGGCGTTCTTCTGCGCGTTAGACGTCGCCGGTGCTCCCTTTCAAGGCGCGCGCGGTGGTGTGCAGGGCTATTTGGGAGCGCTGTACCGGGGCACCGACGGCGTGCTGGGACCGGCGCGGCGCTGGGTGCAGGCGGTACCGCACGCCGGTAGCGACGCCGCGACGATTGCTGCGTTGCGGCGTCGGGTCGATGATCTGCAGCGCACCGCGGCGGTCACCGCGCAGGACAAGGCCACCGGCAAGTCGATCCAGGCGCTGCAGATGCAGGCCTCGCGCGGTGGCTACCGCATTGTTCCGGCTCGAGTGGTGGCAATCGGGCCCGCCGGCGGTTTCGACTGGACGCTCGGCCTCGACGCGGGCAGCCGCGACGGCGTCCGAGTCGATCAGACTGTTCTGGCCGGCCCCGCGCTGGTCGGGCGGGTAGTGCGGGTCAGCGCTACCAGCTCGACGGTGTTGCTCGCCGCGGACCCCGGTTCAGGCGTCGGCGTGCGTGATCGGGCCAGTGCCCAGGTCGGCGTGGTGACGGGGGCCGGGCTGAACTCTGCGTCGTACAGCTGCCTCGATCCCAGCGCCGTTGCGGCGGTGGGCGACGTTTTGGTGACCGGCCCACGAGGCGGGAGCAGCTACGTCGCCGGGCTCACCGTCGGGCGCATCACCGCCGTGACGCGGGGCAACGACGGCAGCAGCGTGGCCCGCGTCCGTCCGGCGGTGAGCCCCAGCACGCTGGATGTGGTGGGCGTAGTTCTCGTCGGCGGCCGGTTGCCCGCCCGCCCGGCCCTGCAGCCACAGAACGCCGGTTCCACGCCCATAGCGCCCACAGCGCCCACAGCGCCGACAGCGCCGACAGCGCCGACAGCGGCCACGTCGACGTCGCCTAGAGCGACATCCCCCGTGAAGGCCGACCGGTGATCGTCTACCGCGCCCTGGTGGGTGCCGTTTCGATTCTCACCGCTCTGCTGCTGCAGGCCACCGTCGTCGGCCCGCTCACCATCGCCGTACCGGTGAGCTGCGTGCTGGTCGTCGTGCTGTCGGTGGCCGTGCTGGCGGGCCCGGGTACCGGCATCGCGCTCGGGTTCGGCGCCGGGCTGCTGGCCGACCTCGCTTCGGCAACCGCGTCCGGGCACCTCGTAGGCACGCTGGCGATGATCTGGTTGATTGGCGGACTGGTCGCCGGTCGGGCCGGCGGCATGGTGACCCCTGGTACCTCCGACATGGCTGGAAGGATGGGCGGTGGACGCAGCTGGGTTCGGCGCACCGGACCCGTACTTACCCCCCGGCGACGAGCCGTGCTGCTGCGGCAGGCGGTGCTCGTCGGCGCTGTGGGCGGGGCAGTAGCGGTGACTACGACGGTGCTGGAGCGGGTTCTCGGTGCGCCCGTCGGTCCACTGCCCGCCGCACTCGCGCGCTGCCTGCCCGCAGCGGTCGGCGACGCGGTGATCGCGCTGCTGGTGCTTCCGATCGCCAGCCGGGTACTCAACTCGACGGCGCTGCGAGGCCGCACCGCGCTGCGCCCGTCAGCGCCGGCCCCCCCGACGATGTCGCTGACGGCACCGTGAGCCAGGTTCTCGGTGGACGGTACGGCGGATCGCGCGGCGGACGCATGGGCGGATCCCCTAGCGGCTGGAAGGGTGGCTCGCCGGCTGTTGGCTCGCGATCAGGGCGCCGACGAGCGGGAGCTTCTCGGCTGCTGCTCGTCGAAGCTGCCGTCGTTTCGCTGGTGCTGACCCTGCTGGGCAGGCTGTACTACGTGCAGGAGCTCGATCCCAGCAAGCCGGTGCAGACCGCCGGCCGCCTGCACAACGCCGCAATCGTGCTGCCGGCTGCGCGCGGGCAGATCGTGGACTCCCTGGGCCAGCCGCTGGTGACGAATCGTGCCACCTATGTCGTCACCGTCGACCGCTCCCAGTTGCTCGCGCAGAAAGACCAGGGCCGCGCCGTGCTGACCCGGTTGGCCGCTGTACTGCATACCTCGCGAGCCGACCTCACCCAGCGCGTCACTCCGTGCGGGGTCAAGGTTCCCGCGCCGTGTTGGACGGGCCAGCCCTACCAACCCGTGCCAGTGGCCACCGACCCCGGGCAGGACGTGCTGCTGCATATCAAGGAGCGCAGCGACCTGTTTCCCGGCATCGCCGTCGCAACGCAGAGCGTGCGCAGCTACCCCGATCAGACGTTGGCCGCGCACGAGCTCGGCTACGTCGGCGACGTCACCGCTGCCGATGAGAAGGCCGATCCGGCGCTGCGCGACGACGACAGCATCGGGCGAGCCGGGCTCGAGGAATCCTACGACGCCGACCTGCGCGGCACGGACGGCTCGCGCACTGTCGGGCTCGACGCGCGGGGCGAGGCCGTCCGCAGTGGAAAGGTGGTGCCCGCGGTAGCCGGCAACACCGTCGTCACCAGCATCGACGCCTCCGTCCAGAAGTTGGCCGAGACGTCCCTGCGCACCCAAATCCTGGCCACCCGCAAGCGCGGCCTGCCCGCGCCCGCCGGTGCCGTGGTGGTAATGGACCCCGCCACCGGACGCATCATTGCCAGCGCCAGCTATCCGACCTATGACCCGCAGGTGTTCGCCGGCGGCATCTCCGTTGCCGACTATCGCAAGCTCACCGATCCTTCTGCCGGCCAGCCCCTGCTCTCGCGCGCGATCGACGGGCAGTACGCACCCGGCTCGACGTTCAAGCTGATCAGCTCCAGCTCCGACGTCATGACCAAAGAAGCCACCCTGACCGGCAGGTACGGCTGCCCCAGCTCGCTGAACGTCGACGGCCGGACGAAGACCAACTACGACTCCGAGTCCCTACCCGGGCCGATCAACCTGGCGACCGCGCTGCAGTTCTCCTGCGACACGTGGTTCTACCGCTTCGCCGTGTCGGAGTACCGCGCCGATCAGAAGCGGATCGCCCAAGGCAAGCAGCCGCACGAGTACTTGCAGCACATGGCGCGCGCGTTCGGCGTCGGTTCCGAACCGGGCGTCGACCTGCCCGCCGGCGAGCAGGCCAGCGGCTCGGTGGCCGATCGCGCCGGGCGGCTGGCCCGCTGGAAGGCAAACCGCGCGCAGTACTGCGCCGACGCCAAGAGCGGCTACCCCGACGAGAAGAACCGCAGCGTGCGGGCGTATCTGACGAAGCTGGCGTCGGAGAACTGCACGGACGGTTGGCGCTACCGTGCCGGTGACAATGCCGACCTTGCCATCGGGCAGGGCGAGACGACGGCGTCGCCGCTGCAGCTGGCCGCGGCGTACTCGGCGATGGTCAACGGCGGCACGCTCTACAAGCCGACGTTCGGCTGGGCGGTGGAGGATGCCCGCGGCAACATCGTGCGGACGATCACTGCGCAGGTGAAGAACAAGGTGCCCGTCGACAGCAGCGTGCTGAAGTACTTCCGCACTGCGCTGCGGTTCACGGGCAGCCACTACGTCTCGGGCAAGGTGGGCTTCGCCGGTTCGCCGATCATCAGCCAGATCAGCGGCAAGACCGGCACCGCCGAGGTGTACGGCAAGAAGGACACCTCCTGGTTCGCCAGCTGGGGTCCCGGCGCCAAGCCGGCGTTCGTCGTGGTCACCATGATCGAGCAGGGCGGCACCGGCGGAAGTGCGGCCGCGCCGGCAGCGCGCCGGATCTGGGAGGGCCTGCTCGGCGTGAAGGGCAGCCCCGTCCTCGCCGGTTCTCAGCCCGCGACGACCGTGCCTCATGTGGTAGCTGCGGACGTTGCGATGCCGGCGACGACCGCGACACCGTCTGCGTCCCCGTCCCCGCGTGCCTCGGCGTCTGCGTCGACGTCTCGGTCCCGAGTGCCGTCAACTCCATCGTTGCCGAGCCCGTCGCCGTCTCTTCCGCCCGACCTTCGATCGGGGCGCCCGTCGACGGGGGCCAAGACTCCCGCCGTGCGTACCTCCACCCGGAGCCGGCCATGACCCTGCTCACCGCCGGCTCCCGGCGGCTGCAGCCGCTGCCCGGCGCCGGACCCCGGCGGCGCGGCGACGACCGAGGAACCGACTGGCTCCTCGCGGGCGCCGCCTTGGCGCTGGCGGTGGTGGGCGCGCTGCTGGTGTGGTCGGCGACCCGGGCGCCGCAGCGGGCATTGGGCGCCAATCCGCAGGCCTACCTGTACCGGCACATGTTCAACGTGGCCCTGGCGACCGTGCTGGCGGTGTTCGCCGCGCGGATCGATGCGCGGTCGTTGCGGCTGCTGGGCCCGGTTCTCTACCTGGGCAGCTGCCTGGCTCTGGTAGCCGTGCTCTTCCTGGGCACGACGATCAACGGCGCGCACGCCTGGATCCGCATCGGCGCGGGCCTGGAGATCCAACCCGCCGAATATGCCAAGCTGGGGCTGATCGTCGGGTTGGCGGTGCTGTTCGGCCAGCGCGCCATCGGCCGGCCCGTGGACGCACCGCCCCGCGCGCGCGATGTGCGGGATGCGCTGGCCCTGAGCGTGATTCCGCTGTTCCTGATCATGTTGCAACCCGATCTGGGGTCGGCGATGGTCGTGGGCACGGCCGTCTTCGGCTTGTTGTTGGCCGCCGGCGTACCGGCCCGGTGGACGCTCGGGTTGCTGATGCTGGGCGTGCTGGGGGCCGTCGTCGCCGTCAAGGCCGGTGTACTGGCGCAGTACCAGCTCCAGCGGTTCTCCGCGTTCGCCCATCCCGACGCCGACGTCCAGGGTGCCGGATACAACGTGGCGCAGGCCCGGATCGCCATCGCCCACGGTGGCTGGCTGGGTCAGGGTTTGTTCCACGGCGCGCAGACATCGGCCGGCGTGGTGCCCGAGCAACAGACCGACTTCATCTTCAGCACGGCGGGCGAGGAGCTGGGCTTCGTCGGCGCTGCGCTGATCATCGCTCTGTACGGTGTTCTGCTGTGGCGGGGCTTGCACATCGCCGCCCGCGCGGACCTGATCGGACGGCTGGTGTGTGTGGGCGTCGTCAGTTGGTTCGCCTTCCAGGTCTTCGAGAACGTGGGCATGAATCTGTCCATCACGCCGGTCACCGGACTGCCGCTGCCCTTCGTGTCCTACGGTGGGTCGTCGATGTTCGCGGGTGCGCTGGCTATCGGGCTGATGCAGTCGGTCCGGCGCGGCCAACGAGCCTGACGGCGCGAGCCAGCACTGCTCGCCCGTGATCGATGCACCACCGAGCTTGCCGTGCCACCCAGCCTCGCCGTACACCCACCGTCCAGCACAAGGAGCCCCGTGTGAGCCAGCATGTCCAGGCAGTCGTCGCCCGCGGTAAGGGGCAGCCGGTCACCGTGGAGACCGTCGTGGTGCCCGATCCGGGGCCGGGTGAGGCCGTCGTGCAAGTCCAGGCGTGCGGGGTGTGCCACACCGACCTGCACTACCGCGACGGCGGAATCAACGACGACTTCCCGTTCCTGCTCGGCCATGAGGCGGCGGGCGTCGTGGAGTCCGTCGGTGCCGGCGTCACTGACGTCGCGCCCGGCGACTTCGTCATTCTGAACTGGCGGGCGGTGTGCGGGCAGTGCCGGGCGTGCAGCCGGGGCGAGCCGTGGTACTGCTTCGACACCGCCAACGCCACCCAGAAGATGACGTTGACCGACGGCACCGAGCTGAGCCCGGCGCTGGGCATCGGCGCGTTCGCCGAGAAGACGCTCGTGGCGGCGGGCCAGTGCACCAAGGTCGATCCGAGTGCATCCCCAGCGGCCGCGGGACTGCTCGGCTGCGGCGTGATGGCGGGCTTCGGTGCCGCTGTCAACACCGGTGCGGTCAGGCGTGGGCAGAGCGTCGCGGTGATCGGCTGCGGCGGTGTGGGCAACGCCGCCATCGCCGGTGCGCGGCTGGCCGGTGCGGGCACCATCATCGCCGTCGATGTCGACGCGACCAAGCTGCAGTGGGCCCAGGGCCTGGGTGCGACGCATCTAGTCAACGCCACCGACGGCGACGTGGTGGAGGCGATCCAGGCGCTGACCGGCGGCAACGGCGCCGACGTCGTCATCGACGCGGTCGGCCGGCCGGAAACCTACAAGCAGGCCTTCTATGCTCGCGACCTCGCGGGCACCGTCGTGCTGGTGGGCGTTCCGACGCCGGATTCGATGCTGGAACTGCCGCTGATCGACGTGTTCGGCCGGGGCGGGTCCCTGAAGTCGTCGTGGTATGGCGACTGCCTGCCCAGCCGCGACTTCCCGATGCTGATCGATCTGTACCTGCAGGGCCGCTTCGACCTCGACGCCTTCGTCAGTGAGCGGATCGGCTTGGGCGACGTGGAGGCCGCGTTCGACAAGATGCAGCGGGGCGAGGTACTGCGCTCGGTCGTGGAGTTCGCCAGTGAGTGAGCATCGCAGCGAAGCGAGGAGCGGAACTCATAGACAGCCAGTGAGTGGGCTGCGGGTCGAGAAGGTTGTCACGTCGGGAACGTTCTCACTCGACGACGGCACCTGGGACGTCGACAACAATGTGTGGCTGGTCGGTGACGACGACGAGGTCCTCGTGGTCGATGCGGCGCACCGGGCGCAGCCGATCCTGGACGCGGTCGGAACCCGGCGGGTGATCGCTATCGCCTGCACGCACGCCCACGACGACCACGTGACCGTGGCGCCCGAGCTGTCGGCGGCCACGCAGGCGCCGGTTCGGCTGCACCCCGACGACGACGTGCTCTGGAACCTGACCTTCCCGGGCCGGTCGCACGCGCCGCTGGCCGATGGCGACGTCCTCACCGTGGCCGGTGAGCCGGTGCACGTGCTGCACACACCCGGTCACTCGCCCGGCGCGGTGTGTTTCTACGCCCCGGCCCTGAGCTCGGTGTTCACCGGCGACACCCTGTTCCAGGGCGGGCCGGGCGCGACGGGCCGCTCGTTCAGCAGCTTCGACACGATCCTCGAGTCGATCCAACGGCGGTTGTTGACCCTGCCCGCTGACACCACGGTCCACCCAGGCCACGGCCCGGACACCACCATCGGCGCCGAGGCCGGCGACGTGCAGGCGTGGATCGAGCGCGGGCACTGAGCCTTGGGCCGAGCCGTCTGCACGACCTCCGGCCGGTGTTCGGGCGCGTCGATCGAGCGCCGTCCGGGCCGGGCCGGAGTCGTGCTGAACGGCCTCCGGCCCGAACCACAGAACACACGCCGAAGCTGAACGTCAGTCGCGCGGAACGTCTCCACGCCAGGCGCCGGTCTCGGTGCCCTGAGCTTCGATGAACGCCTTGAACCGCTTGAGGTCGGCCTTGACGCGGTGATCGTCCACGCCCAGGACCGCGCCGGCCTTCTCGATCAGACCCGACGGTGCCCAGTCGATTTGGACCATCAGCCGTGTCTTGTCTGCGGCGATCTTGTGGAAGGTGACGACGCCGGCGTTGGTGGTGCCATCGGTCGAGCGCCACGCCACCCGCTCCTCGGGGTGCTGCTCGGTGATCTCTGTGTCGTACTCCCGCTCGATCCCGCCGACCTTGGTCTTCCAGTGCGTGTGGGTGTCGTCGATCTGGTTGATCGACTCGACGCCGTCCATGAACTGCGGAAACGACTCGAACTGCGTCCACTGGTTGTAGACGGTGGCGATGGGAACGTCGACATCGATGGATTCTTCGACGGTGGTCATGAGGGCTCCTCGGTCGTGACGGTATGGGCAGTGCGGGCGTCGGACGGACGCCGCCGCTGTGTTTTCAGCGACTGCTTGATTCTGCACCCGCGCCGCGCCGGCAGTGCGTCCCTACCCCACGTCAGGCATGGCGCACGGCAGCGCAAACGCAACGAACCGCCGGCGGTGGTCAGGCGCCGTACCCTGAGGCACCGTGACCGTCGAATCCCTCTTCCCTCGTCTGGAGCCGTTGCTGCCGAGGGTCAGCAAGCCCATCCAGTACGTCGGCGGCGAGCTCAACTCGCGGGTCAAGCAGTGGGACGACGTCGTCGTGCACTGGGCGTTGATGTATCCCGACGCCTATGAGGTCGGGCTGCCGAACCAGGGCGTCCAGATCCTGTACGAGCTGATCAACGAGCGTTCCGACGCCCTGGCCGAGCGCACCTACGCCATCTGGCCAGACCTGGAGAAGCTGCTGCGCGAGAACGGTATCGGCCAGTTCACTGTGGACGGACACCGTCCCGTGGCCGCGTTCGATCTGTTGGGCGTGTCGTTCTCCACCGAACTGGGCTACACCAACCTGCTCTCAGCGCTGGACCTGTCCGGCATTCCGCTGCACGCTGTCGACCGCACCGACGAGCACCCGCTGGTGATCGCCGGCGGGCACGCGGCGTTCAACCCCGAGCCGATCGCCGACTTCATCGACGCAGCCGTGCTCGGCGACGGCGAGCAGATCGTGGGCGCGATCACCGACATCGTGCGCGAGCACAAGCTGGCCGGCTCTCCGGACGGGCGCACCGGGCTGCTGCTCCGGCTCGCGGCGACCGGCGGGGTCTACGTGCCGTCGCTCTACGGCGTCACCTACGCCTCGGACCACCGCATCGCCGCCGTTCTGCCGAAGTACGACACGGTGCCCGCGCGCGTGTCCAAGCACACCGTGATGGATCTGGACGCCTGGCCGTACCCCAAGACGCCGCTGGTGCCGCTGGCCGAATCGGTGCACGAGCGGATGAGCGTCGAGATCTTCCGCGGCTGCACCCGCGGCTGCCGGTTCTGCCAGGCCGGCATGATCACCCGGCCAGTGCGGGAACGCTCGATCGAAGGCATCGGGGAAATGGTGCGCAACGGGCTCGCCGCGACCGGCTTCGATGAGGTCGGGCTGCTGTCGCTGTCGAGCGCGGACCACTCCGAGATCGGCCCGCTGGCAAAGCAGCTCGCCGACCGGTACGAGGACTCTAAGGTGTCGCTGTCGCTGCCCTCCACCCGCGTGGACGCGTTCAACATCGACCTGGCCAACGAGTTCAGCCGCAACGGCCGCCGCTCGGGTCTGACGTTCGCGCCTGAAGGTGGCTCGGAGCGTCTGCGCCGCGTCATCAACAAGATGGTCAGCAAGGACGATCTGATCCGCACCGTCACCGCCGCCTACACCCAGGGCTGGCGGCAGGTGAAGCTGTACTTCATGTGCGGGCTGCCCACCGAGACCGACGAGGACGTGCTGGAGATCGCCGAGATGGCGCACGACGTCATCCGCGCCGGCCGGGCGGCGACGGGCAGCAAGGATATCCGCTGCACGGTCTCCATCGGCGGGTTCGTGCCCAAGCCGCACACCCCATTCCAGTGGGCCGCGCAGTGCGATCCGGCGACGGTGGACGCGCGGCTGCGCAAGCTGCGCGAGGCCATCAACGCCGACCGCTCCCTGGGCCGCAACATCGGCATGCGATACCACGACGGCGAGCCGTCGCTGGTGGAGGGGCTGCTCTCGCGCGGGGACCGTCGCGTCGGTGCGGTTATCGAGCAGGCCTGGCGCGACGGCGCCCGCTTCGACGGCTGGAGCGAGCACTTCTCCTTCGCCAGATGGATGACTGCGGCGCAGACGGTGCTTGCGCCCCAGGGGTTGGACGTCGACTTCTTCACCACCCGCGAGCGCTTCGAGGACGAGGTGTTGCCCTGGGACCACCTGGACTCGGGCCTGGACAAGCAGTGGCTGTGGGACGACTGGCAGGACTCGATGACCGAGTTCGAGCAGGACGACTGCCGCTGGACGCCGTGCTTCGACTGCGGCGTGTGCCCGACCATGGGCACCGACATCCAGATCGGGCCGACCGGCCGCTCGCTGCTGCCGCTGGCCGCCAAGCCCGCCTAAGCCTGGCTGGCCGTTTCGCCAGCAGCTGTTGAACAGCAGTACACCGGCGGTCCCCGATTCACCTGCTCGGTCCCCGCTTTGCTGCGCAAACTTGCCTCTGAGGTTCATCCACGTGCAAGTTGGCCCAGCATCGTGCCGGCAGCATCGTGCCGGCAGCATCGTGCCGGGCGAGGCATCCTGCCGGGAGCAGCGTCGATACGGGCTGCGTTGCTGCGCGTACTTGCAGTGACAAGACCTGAGCCGCAAGTTGGCCCAGCATCGTGCCGGCCGAAGCGTCGATACGGACTGCGTTGCTGCGCGTACTTGCAGTGACAAGACCTGAGCCGCAAAGTGGCCCAGCATCGTGCCCGGCGAGGCGTCGATACGGACTGCGTTGCTGCCCGTACTTGCAGTGACAAGACCTGAGCCGCAAAGTGGCCCAGCATCGTGCCTGTAGCGGCATCGTGCCGGGCGCGGCGTCGGACGGCCGGCTTTGCTGGCCGAACTTGCAGCTGAGACGTCTCGTGGCGCAAGTCAGAGCAGCAAAGCACCGGGCATGCACCAGTGACGTGACCAGGTCTCGCTGCCGATCAGGGCATTCGGTCCGGGTTAGAGATCCGAGCGGAGATTCCAAATCTCGGGGAACAGCACCACATCCAGCATCCTGCGCAGGTAGGGCACACCGCCGGTGCCGCCGGTGCCGCGCTTGAAGCCGATGACGCGCTCGACAGTCGTCACGTGACGGAAGCGCCAGAGCCGAAACGCGTCCTCGAGGTCGGTGAGCTCCTCGCCCAGCTGATAGAGGTCCCAATACTTCTGTGGATCTCGGTACACCACCAACCAGGCCTGTTCCACGGCGTCACTGCGTTGGTACTGCTGGGTCCAGTCGCGATCTAACGCCCCGGCGGGAATGGCGAGCCCACGCCGGGCCAGCAACCGCAGCGCCTCGTCATACAGCGACGGCGCCTGAAAAGCTTGCTCCACCTGGGCGAGCAGGTCCGCCCGGTGCTCATGCGGCTTGAGCATCGCCGCGTTCTTGTTGCCCAGCGCGAACTCGATGCAGCGGTACTGCCAGCTCTGGAATCCGCTCGAACTGGCCAGGAAGGGCCGCATCTCGCTGTATTCCGAGGGAGTCATCGTGGCGAGCACGTCCCAGGCGTGCACCAGCTGCTCGAAGATCTTGCTCACCCGCGCCAACATCTTGAACGTATCGCCGAGTTCGTCACCAGCCACGCAGCCGATAGCAGCATTCAGCTCGTGGAGCATCAGCTTCATCCACAGCTCGCTGGTCTGGTGCTGCACGATGAACAGCAGCTCGTTGTGTGACGGTGAGCGCGGATGTTGCGCGGTGAGCAGTGCGTCCAGATCCAGATAGTCGCCGTAGGTCATCGAGGTGCTGAAGTCCAGCTTCGGCTCCTCCTGCTGCACCACGCGCGCCGGATTCGTAATCATGCTGTCCTCCCTGCTGCACTGCCGGAGCGTTTCGCCCCTCCGAGGTTCAGAACGCTCCGACGGTCACGGCTTGACCGGCGCCCGGTACAGCCCGTCGGCGTAGGACGGGCCGTAGTAGCGCTCGAGGTCGCTCAGCGGGTCGGGGCGTTGCTCAACCGCCTTCGCGATCTCGGCCCGCGACGGCAGACCGGCATCCGTCCACGACTCGGGCTGCCACAGTTGCGAGCGTAGAAGTGCCTTGGCGCAGTGGAAGAAGACCTCGTCGATGTCCACGACGACTGCCAGCTCCGGACGATGTCCTTTCACCACGAGATCGTCGAAGAACGGTGCGTCGGTTACGAGGCGGGCCCGGCCGTTGATGCGCAGGGTGTCACCGCGGCCAGGCACGAGGAACAGCAGGCCGATGCGGGGGTTGGCCAGAAGGTTGTGGAATCCGTCTACGCGCCGGTTGCCGGGCCGGTCCGGTATCGCGATCTGAGTGTTTCCGAGTACGTGGACGAATCCGCGCGGATCGCCCTTGGGCGAGACGTCGAGGTTGCCTGCGGTATCGCTGGTCGCCATCAGCAGCAGTGGAGATGCCGCAAGCCACTGCCGGTCGAATTCATGCAGCGTGCGGCGCACTTTGCCTGCGGCATAGGCGTTGGGACGGCCGACGACGGCTTCCAGTTCCGCCACGGTAGTGACCTGTCGGTAGCCCTGCTCGATGGCGGTCATGACGTCATTCTCGTGCACACCCGCCGACTCCGCGGCGAAAGACGCCCGCGCGCGATTCACCACGGGAAGGGGTTGTCGATGATCACCTGATCGGTGATCAGGGCACCGGCGAAGTCCGCGCGGGCCTGAGCCAGAACTTCGGGGTCGGGCAGCGCCTCGGCGTACCAAGCCGTGAGGTCGGGTGCCTGCACCAGATGGCGGCCGGAGCCGAGGTCGGTGATCTGCCAGCCGGACAGGTTGGAGGCATTGTCGAGATGGGCTGTGCGCACGACTTGGACGCCATGGGCGTCGGGTAGGTAGCGACCGAGCAGGTGCTTGTTGTAGCGAACCTCGTACTCCTTGGTGCCGGGCAGGGGGAGCAGGCTGTCGATTCCGTCGTGACTGCGGGCGCCGCGGTGGCCGATCCGGATGTAGGCCTGGTTGGTGTCGCCAGGTAGAGCGCACAGCGCGTGCGTGAGCTGGTCGACGGCGTAGCGCCAGTCGTCCGGCCCGCCCACCACCTGGAATACGCCCTCACCCCCGAAGCAGAGCGCGGTGTGGGTGGCGAAGCCGGCGTCGATGACGAAATCGAGACCGGCCATCCCGGTCTCGGTCACGGCTTGGGCCAGGTGTGGCGCGGCGTCGTCGAGTTGGATCGCCATCGTGTAGCCCTTCTGGCGCAGATGCACAGTGGCGCCGGGGCGGCGTGCCCACCGGTCGGCCAGCTGCGCTATCCGGGGGGTGGCGTCAGGGCTGACCAACCAGCCGGCGGCTTTGCGACCGTCGTCAGCGAAGGCCGACGGGTCCAGCGTCCAGGCGATGTAGCCGGTGAGTACGGGCGGCAGCGTCGGGAACAGACAGGCCGGGGCCAGCGCGTACGGGGCGCCGCCGATCGTGCCCGTGAAACCGGCAGCGGTGAGGGCGGTGGCGACATCGGCGGCCCAGCGCCGTACTGCAAGCAGCGTGGTCGCCCGGACCAGCTGCACGGCGAACCCCTGCGGCGTAGGGGCCGGGAACGCGGCGAACGCCTCGTCGCCCTCGCCCCGGTCGGCCGCGGCCTGGTTGGCGGCACCGATCGCTCGGGCGAAGTCGTCGATGACGCCGGCCTCGGTACGCAGCTGCAGCCAGGTGTCGTTGCCACCCATTTCGCGGCGCGCCTTCGCGATCGAGGACTGCGCAACTTTGACCTGCTGTGCCACGAAGCACTCCTCCACCACGCGCGTGACGTACCGCCCCTACCCAGCTTGGGCTGGGCAGCCGGGTTGATCGTGTGCACGTTACCCAGCCTGCAGTGGCGAAATCGAGTGAGATCACGACGAGAGAGCACGACCGCCTGCGACCGCCGCCTGCCACCGCCGCCGGACACCGCCGCCTGACACACTGGGGAGGTGGCACGACGTCTCCCCGAAGGTCCGCCGCCGCCTCTGACGGTGCAGCGGGTGCGGGTCAAGTACGTCAAGCACGGCCGGTTGCGCTTCACGTCGCACCGCGACTTCGCCCGAGCGCTGGAACGGGCGCTGCGACGTGCCGAGGTGCCCATCGCGTACTCCGCCGGTTTCAGTCCGCATCCGAAGATTTCCTACATTGGCGCTGCTCCCACCGGGGTGTCCAGCGCGGCTGAGTACCTGGAGCTGGGCCTGTCGACGGCGCTGCCGCTGATCGAGTTGCGGCATCGGCTGAACTCCGCATTGCCCGACGGCCTGGACATCGTCGAAGTCGTCCTCGCCGGTCCGGGCAGCCTGGCCGACCGGATCGAGGCGTCGGCCTGGCGCATCGAACTGGAACAGACGCCGGGCATAACCGAGGCCGTCGAGCGGTTCCTGTCCAGCAAGGAAGTGTTGGTGGAGCGGCTCACCAAGGACGGTCGCCGGCTGATCGATGCCCGGCTTCCGGTAGTGGCCTTGACGGTGTCATCCGGCGCCCATGACTACGACCGTGCGATACTGAGCATGGTCGTGCGACAGGCTGCGCCTGCTGTACGACCCGACGACGTGCTCGCCGCGCTGCAGTCGATGGGCGCGCAGCTGCCGTCAGCGCCGCCCAGAGCGACGCGACTGGCACAGGGCCCGCTCGGTGCGGACGGTTCGGTCGGCGATCCGCTGGCCGCCGATCGCGACGCGGAAGCTCCGGCGTCGTCGTAATTGGACGCACCGCACCAGGTGCGCGTTCGACCAGACTTTGGCGGGCATCGTCCGATGCCTGCCTGCCCTCCGGCGACCGGCAGATGTGCGGTCGGAACAACATCGGTTGCCCGCCGGTGCCGGAACACGGTGGACGCCGACCGGCATTCCACTGCAGTCGAGGCGTCGTCTTGTCGACGGCGCCCGCCATGACGAAGATGAAATTCTCGTCAGAACTCCGTGCGGTCGCGCTCACCCCGCGCCCGGAGTTGAGCGAAGGAGCTAGAACCCCTAGATGTCTGATCCCACCGATTACACGGTTCCGCCAAACGGAACATCCCCCGCGGAGTCCGTCGCGGCGCAGCCCGAAGGCGCCCAGCAGGCCGCGCGCGCGCCGCGCCGCAGGTCCGCTCGCCGGCCAGCCACCACGGTGGCAGCGCCCGACAGCGCCGCCGAGCCGACAGCCGCCGAGCCGACAGCCGCCGAGCCGGCAGCCACCGAGCCGACAGCCACGCGAGAGCCGACAGCCATGCGAGAGGCGTCAGCACCTAGGACGCCACGGCGTAGGGCCCGCGCTGCTGCGACGTCGGACGCACCGCCGCCCACGGCTGGCGAGCCGCCCACGACTGCTGAGCGTGACGCGACTGCCGAGCTGGCCGCGACTTCGGCGCCGGATCCAACAGCGCCGGCAGCGCCGCCTAAGGCCACTCGCTCACGCAAGGCCGCCAAGACCGCTGCGACGGCAGCGTCGTCTGCGCCCCCCGAAGCTTTGGTCGCGCCCGATGCTTCCGAACCCTCGGATTTGGCCGCAGTTGCCGGCGCCACCGGAGGCGACGCCGAGTCTGCCGCCGACGCTGCTCCGGTTACCCCACGTCGCGGACGCCGCCGGGCCACCGATGGAACGGTCCCGGCGGCCGCCGGCATTGATGGCGCCGGCGCTGATGGCGGCGGCGATGACGGCGGCGAGGTTGCTGCCGCCGACGTCGGCGCTGCACCGACACGTGCACCCCGCAGGCGGGCTTCCCGCAAGTCGGCGTCGTCCGAACAGTCCGACCAGCTGGAGCTACCGGCGCAAATACAGCAGGTAGCTGCGAGCTTGCCTGGATCCGACGATGTTCCTGCGCCCGAGGGGTTACTACCTGACGAGCCTGCAGGTCAGCCGATGTCCGAGCCCGCCACGACTGGCGGAACTACGCGCCGGCGAGCTCGCCGCCCGGCCAACGCCCAATTCGGCATCGGCACCGGCGAGCCCGCTGTCGACGTCTCGGCGCTGCCTACCGCGGCGACGGCGCCGATTCCGGTCGTCGTCTTCGCTCCACCCCTCGATGCCAACGCCGAGCTTCCGCCCGCGCGACGGCGCCGGGCCACCGCGGCCCAAAGTCGGCCTGCTCAGGCAGACGCTGGACGGGCGGACGCCGCCGAGCCGGCCGCGGAGGCGGAGTTCAACGAGGACGAACTCGCGCCCGCCGAGGCAAGTATCGAGCTGTCGTCCGACGACACCGATGCCGCGGTACTGGCCATGGATGGTGCCGTCGAGGACGCTGTCGAGGATCCAGCCGACGAGGACCTGCTCGAGCGCGACGTCGTCGATGCAACCGACACCAGCGGTGCAGAAGATGAACCCGGTGAGGCCGGCCGGCGCCGGCGCCGGCGTGGGCGCCGTGGTCGTGGCGCGCGCAGCGAGGGCAGTGGCGGCAGCGTCGACGTTGACGACCCGCTATCGGTCGACGCTGACACGGGCGCCCTCGACGCAGTGGACGACGCCGACTCCGTTGAGGACGCCCAGGGCGCCGACATGGAAGCCGACGGCGACACCGACACACCCGCCGGCGAGTCGAGCACGTCGCGCCGCCGTCGTCGTCGTCGCAGCCGCAGCAGCAGCGAGGACGTCAGCGAGGACGATCCGCCCAACACCGTCGTCCACGTCCGCCCACCTCGTGGACGAGCCGGCCGCGGGGCAGCCAACGCCGCTGCAAGCACTGCCACCACCGCCGCCGACCCCAGCGACGAAGTGCGCGGCATTCGCGGCTCGTCGCGGCTGGAGGCCAAGCGTCAACGCCGTCGCGACGGGCGCGACAACGGCCGCCGACGCAGCTCCATCCTCACCGAGGCCGAATTCCTGGCGCGGCGCGAGTCGGTCGAGCGGGTGATGGCGGTACGCCAACTCGGCGACCGGACGCAGATCGCAATCCTGGAAGACGACATCCTCGTCGAGCACTACGTCACCCGTGCCAGCGCGACGTCCTACGTCGGCAACGTCTATCTCGGACGCGTGCAGAACGTGCTGCCCAGCATGGAGGCCGCGTTCGTCGACATCAGCAAGGGCCGCAACGGCGTGCTCTACGCCGGTGAGGTGAACTGGGACGCGGCCGGCCTGGAAGGCAAGTCGCGCGCGATCGAGGCGGCGATGAAGTCCGGCGACGCCCTGCTCGTGCAGGTCACCAAGGACCCCATCGCGCACAAGGGCGCCCGGCTGACCAGCCAGATCTCGCTGCCTGGGCGCTTCCTGGTCTACGTTCCCGGCGGTGGCATGACCGGTATCAGCCGCAAGCTGCCCGACACCGAGCGCAGCCGGCTCAAGGCCATCCTCAAGCGGATCGTGCCCGAGGACGCCGGCGTCATCGTGCGCACCGCTGCCGAGGGCGCAACGGAGGAGGATCTGACCCGCGACGTCGAACGCCTCGTCGGGCAGTGGCAGGCCATCGTCGACTCCGCGGCCAAGAAAAGCGATGCTCCGGTACTCGTGCACGGCGAGCCCGATCTGGCGATCCGCGTCGTGCGCGACGTCTTCAACGAGGACTTCACCTCGATGGTCGTGCAGGGCGCGTCGACATGGACCGAGATCTCGAATTACGTCACCGGCGTGGCGCCCGAGCTTGCCGAGCGGATCTCGCCCTACGTCGGAACCGGCGAGCTGTTCGCCGATCTGCGCGTCGACGAGCAGCTGGCCAAGGCGCTGGACCGCAAGGTGTGGCTGCCCTCGGGCGGCTCGCTGGTGATCGACCGCACCGAGGCGATGACGGTGATCGACGTCAACACCGGCAAGTTCATCGGCTCCGACGGCAACCTCGAGTCCACCGTCACCAAGAACAACCTGGAGGCGGCCGAGGAGATCGTGCGCCAGCTGCGGCTGCGTGACATCGGCGGCATCGTCGTCATCGACTTCATCGACATGGTGCTGGAGAGCAACCGCGACCTGGTGCTGCGCCGGCTGACCGAATGCCTGGGCCGCGACCGCACCAAGCATCAGGTTGCCGAGGTGACGTCGCTGGGCCTGGTGCAGATGACGCGCAAGCGCGTCGGTGAGGGCCTGCTGGAGGCGTTCAGCGAGCCGTGCGAGCACTGCAAGGGTCGCGGCGTGATCGTGCATGCCGAGCCGGTGGATCAAGCCGGCTCGGGCGCAACGGACAGCGAGGAGATCGAGCAGTCCTCGGGGGGACGTCGAGGTCGCAACCGCGGCGGTGCCGGTAAGGCGAGCAGCGGCGCGTCGACGTCTGCCGCCGATGGTCCTGCGGTCGACGTGTACGACCCGCAGGCACGCAAGGCGGCGGCGGCAGCGATGAATGCGATCGCCCGCCGCGCGCAGACGGGCGAGGTGACCGTTTCGGTGGACTTCGACGACGCCGTGGCGTTGGCGGAAATAGCAGCCCGCGACGACGTGGGGACCGCGGCGGAGCTGGAGACGGCTGCAGAGTTCGAGGCGGCTGCGGAGCTGGAAACGTTAGCGGCGCTCGAGACACCCTCGGAGCTGGCGACGGTAGAGGAACTTGAGGTAGTTGCAGTGTCTGGGCCAGCCGCCGGGCTCGAATTGGCCACGCAGCTGGACAGAGAGCTGGACAAGGCCGCGCAGACGCTGCTCGGCGACGTCGCGCCGCTGGAAGTTGACCGGCCAGCGGAGGCAGCAGCAGCACCACACACGGCATCCGAGCCGGATGCGCCCGCATCTGCGCAGGGTTCGGCGGCGATCCAGTCAGCGCCGACGAGCGCAGGTCCGCGGCGGCGTCGGGCGGCCAGCCGGCCGGCTGGGCCGCCCAGGACCGTTGTGGCCAATTGATCTCGGCGCGCAGAGCTGGACAACCCAACCGGGGACCGGGCAGCGGCAGAGCGGCCGACGCAGCGGTTTTGCCGCGCCCGTCGCCGGTGTCGTAGACTAAGCAACGGCCTGCCGCCACGTTCGGCCACGCCAGCACGTCCCGGGCGTATCAGGTCGCGGTCGTGGCGCAAATCTCGCGTAAAACCTGCTGACGCTGATCGGCCCAGGCGGAACCCCGGTGCGCGCACACATATCCAGTTTTGAGAGCGGAGATCATTGATGTACGCCATCGTCAAGACCGGCGGCAAGCAGTACAGGGTCGCCGAGGGTGACGTCATCTCGATCGAAAAGTTGACCAAGGCCCCCGGCGACGAGGTCGCCTTCCCGGCGATCCTGCTGGTCGACGGCGACACCCTGACCCACGACGCCATCACGCTGGCGTCGGTGTCGGTCACCGGTGAGGTCGTCGCCCACACCAAGGGGCCGAAGATCAAGATCCACAAGTACAAGAACAAGACCGGCTACCACAAGCGGATGGGTCACCGCCAGAAGCACACCGAGGTCAAGATCCTCAGCGTGTCTACTGGCGGCGCTGCCGTCGGTGCCGCTGTGGGCACTGTGGGTGCTGTCGAAACCGTTGCCGCCCCGGTGGCCGTCACTTCCGAGGAGAACTAACCGATGGCCCACAAAAAGGGAGCGTCCAGCTCACGTAACGGCCGCGACTCCAACGCCCAGCGCCTGGGCGTCAAACGCTTCGGCGGCCAGGACGTCAACGCCGGCGAGATCCTGATCCGTCAGCGCGGCACCAAGTTCCACCCCGGCGACGGCGTCGGCCGCGGCAAGGACGACACCCTGTTCGCCCTCGTTCCCGGCGCAGTGCTGTTCGGCACCCGCCGTGGTCGCAAGACGGTGTCCATCGCGGCTATCGAGCCGGCTGAGCAGGTTGTGGCCGTCAGCGTCTGAGCGAGCGCAGCACGACCGGCCCGTCTTTGCAGCGGCCGACACTGCTCCGCAGGAAAGATCCAAAGGAGCGCGACGACAGGGCGGACCCGGTTCTCGGCGTCCGCCCTTCGCGCGTCCGGGCGCCGATGTCGGTTAGCTAGCACAATCCCCACCAGGTAGGGCCTGCGGCGGCAACGGCGCACATCGAAGGAGGCAGCACTGATGGCGGCA
Organism: uncultured Jatrophihabitantaceae bacterium; assembly: GCA_964236495.1. GTDB lineage: Bacteria > Actinomycetota > Actinomycetes > Mycobacteriales > Jatrophihabitantaceae > CAXSBR01. Next base: position 219,776 of record CAXSBR010000003.1, on the reverse strand, counting down.
TTCGTCGACCGCGCTGTGCTGCACCTCACCGCCGGCAACGGCGGTCACGGCTGCGCGTCGGTCCACCGCGAGAAGTTTCGGCCGCTGGGCGGTCCGGACGGCGGCAACGGCGGGCGCGGCGGAGATGTCGTGCTCGTCGTCGATCCGCAGGTGCACACCCTGCTGGACTTCCACTTCCATCCGCACCAGAGCGGAGGCAACGGCAAACCCGGGGCCGGCAGCCATCGTAACGGAGGCGAGGGCGCCGATCTGGTGCTCCGGGTGCCCAACGGCACGACGGTGCTCGACTCCGACGGCGACGTTCTCGCCGACCTCACCGGTGCCGGCACCCGCTTCGTCGCCGCTGCGGGCGGCCATGGTGGCCTGGGTAACGCCGCACTTGCCTCCACCCGGCGCAAGGCCCCAGGGTTCGCCCTGCTGGGTGAGGAGGGCGAGCAGCTCGACGTCGTTCTGGAGCTGAAGTCCGTGGCCGACGTCGGCCTGGTCGGCTTTCCGTCCGCGGGCAAGTCCTCGCTCATTGCGGCCATCAGCGCGGCCCGACCGAAGATTGCCGACTACCCGTTCACCACCCTGGTGCCCAATCTGGGCGTCGTCAGCGCAGGTGGCGGCGTTTTCACCGTTGCTGACGTGCCCGGTCTCATTCCCGGTGCCGCCCAGGGCAAGGGTCTGGGCCTGGACTTCCTGCGCCACGTCGAGCGCTGTGCGGTGCTGCTGCACGTACTGGACTGCGCCACGCTCGACCCGGGCCGCGATCCGCTGTCGGACCTGGACGCCATCGAGTCGGAGTTGGGGCAGTACGCCAGCGCGCTGGGCGACTTGCTCGAACGTCCGCGGCTGGTGGCCCTGAACAAGGTCGACGTGCCCGAAGCGGCCGAACTGGCCGAGCTGGTCACGCCCGAACTCGAAGCACGCGGCTACCGCGTCTTTCCCATCTCCGCGGTCAGCCGGGCGGGCCTGCGCGCGCTCACGTTCGCGTTGAGCGAGCTGGTCGAGCAGTACCGCGCCGAGCAGCCCGAACCCGAAGCCGAGCGCATCGTGCTGCGTCCCAAGCCCGTCGACGAGGGCGGCTTCACCGTCAGCGCGGACCCGGCAGAGCCCGGTGCGTTCGTGGTGCGCGGCACCAAACCGGAGCGCTGGATCACCCAAACGCAGTTCGACAACGAAGAGGCGGTGGGCTACCTGGCCGACCGGCTGGCGCGTCTCGGTGTGGAGAAGGCGCTGGCCGACGCCGGTGCCGAACCCGGTGCCACCGTCACCATCGGCGACGTCAGCTTCGACTTCGAGCCGACGCTGGGCATGGCCGACGAGGAGTTCCAATCCACCCGGCGCGGTACGGACAACCGGCTGGACAACGTCACCCGCCGTGGCGCGGACGAGCGGTTGGCGGCCAAGCGGTCCAAGCGCGCCGGTGCCCGCGGTGAGCTGGGGGCGGACTGGGAAGCCAACTTCGTCGACGACGTGTTCTTCGTTCCTGCAGACACCGACTCCCGCGCCGACTGAGCGCGGCGCGCTGATGTCCCAACGCACCGCGATCGCCATCGCCGCGCGCACGGTGGTCAAAGTCGGGTCGTCGTCGCTGACGTCGCTGGGTCGTCTGGACGGTGCGCGCATCGACGCCCTCGTCGACGCGCTGGCTGCCCGCCGGGCCGTCGGCCAGCAGGTGGTGTTGGTCTCTTCGGGCGCGATTGCCGCGGGCATCGCGCCGTTGGGGCTCAAGACCCGGCCGCGCGATCTGGCCACGCAACAGGCCGCGGCCAGCGTCGGTCAACAGCTGTTGGCCGAACGCTATGCAGCGTCGTTTGCTAGGCACCGGCTGACCGTCGGACAGGTCCTGCTCACCGCCGACGACCTGCACCGCCGCGGGCACTACCGCAACGCCCAGCGCACGATGGAGCGGCTGCTGGCGCTGGGCGTCATCCCCATCGTCAACGAGAACGACACCGTCGCGACGCAGGAGATCCGCTTCGGCGACAACGACCGGCTCGCCGCCCTGGTGGCCCATCTGGTGCAGGCCGATGCGCTGGTGCTGCTGTCCGACGTCGACGGCCTTTACACCGCCAAGCCGACGCTGCCCGGCTCCCGCTTCATCGCACAGGTCGACTCGCCGGCGGACCTGAGCGGGGTGGACGTGGGCGGCAGAGGCAGCGCGGTGGGCACCGGCGGCATGGCCACCAAGCTCGAGGCAGCCGCCATCGCCACCGGCGCCGGCATCGTCGTGGTGCTGGCGGCGGCGGACCAGGTCGCAGCCGCCCTGGCCGGTAGCAGCGGCACCTTGTTCACCGCCTCGCCCGGGCGGACGTCGTCGCGATTGTTCTGGCTACGGCATGCGACGACCCCGCGCGGACGGTTGATCCTCGACGCCGGCGCCGTGCGGGCGGTACTGGAGCGGCGCGCATCGCTGCTGCCCGCGGGCATCACCGGCGTCACCGGCGAGTTCGGTTCGGGTGACGCGGTGGATATCGCTGACCCGGCCGGAACCGTGGTCGCGCGGGGCCTGGTGGCCTTCGATTCCGACGATCTGCCGGCGATGTTCGGCAAGTCCTCGCCCGACCTGCCGATGGAGCTGCGCCGCGAGGTGGTCCACCGCGACGACATCGTATTCATGCCCGCGTCATAGCTACCCTCTAGACATGGACGAGCCTCAGGGCATGGACGAGCAGGTAGGCGCGGCAATAGGCGACGCAGAGGTCCGCGAGATAGCCACCCAGGCGCGGGCGGCCGCGGTGGAGCTCGCGCCGTTGACGCGGGCGACCAAGGACGCCGCGCTGCACGCGATGGCCGACGCCGTACTGGCAGCAAGCGACGCGATCCTCGCCGCCAACGCCCAGGACGTGACGGCGGCCCGGGCCGACAAGACGCCTGAGACGATGATCGATCGGCTGTCGCTCACGCCGACGCGGGTGGAGGCGATGGCGCAGGGCCTGCGTGACGTCGCCGCGCTGCCTGATCCGATCGGCGACGTGGTGCGTGGTTACACCGTCGCCAACGGCCTGCACATCGAGCAGGTCCGGGTGCCGCTGGGCGTTGTCGCAATCGTGTATGAGGCGCGGCCCAACGTCACCGTCGACGCTGCCGGGCTGGCGGTCAAGAGCGGTAACGCGGTGCTGCTGCGCGGCTCGGGCTCGGCGTACCGCTCCAACCGGGTGCTGGTCGACGTTCTGGACGAGGCGGGGGAGAAGGCCGGGCTGCCGCGCGACTCGGTGCAGCTCGTTCCAGGCACGGACCGCTCCAGCGTCGGACACCTGCTGCGTGCCCGCGGGCTGGTCGACGTCATCATTCCCCGCGGCGGCGCCGGACTGATCAGCTACGTCGTGGAAAACTCGACCGTGCCGGTGATCGAGACCGGCGTCGGCAACTGCCACATCTACCTCGACGCCTCCGCCGACGCCGACATGGCTGAGCGCATCGTGGTGAACGCGAAGGTGTCGCGGCCCTCGGTGTGCAATTCCGCCGAGACCGTGCTGATCCATCGCGCCGCGGCGGCCCGGTTCCTGCCTGCGTTGCTGGAGCGGCTGCACTCCAAGGGCGTCACCGTGCACAGCGACGGCTCGGTGCCCGACGTCCCGGCCGCCGAGCAGTGGACCGAGGAGCATCTCTCGCTCGACCTTCGCGTCAAGGTCGTCGACAGTATCGACGAGGCGATCGATCACATCCGTCGCTACTCGTCAGGCCACACCGAGGCCATCGTCACCAACGACCTGGCGTCGTCCCAACGGTTCATCGCGCGCGTGGACAGCGCGGCGGTGATTGTCAACGCCTCGACGAGGTTCACCGACGGCGGGGAGTTCGGCTTCGGCGCCGAGATCGGCATCTCGACGCAGAAGTTGCATGCGCGCGGGCCGATGGGGCTGCCGGAGCTGACGTCCACCAAGTGGGTCGTCACCGGTGCCGGCCAGATCCGCTGATCCGGCGGAACCTGCCCAAGCCGTCGTGAACCCGTCCGGCACCCGTCGCCGGGTAGGGATCATGGGCGGCACCTTCGATCCGATCCACCATGGCCACCTCAGCGCCGCCAGCGAGGTCGCCGGTCTGTTCGATCTGGACGAGGTGCTGTTCGTACCGACCGGTGAGCCGTGGCAGAAGCAGGACCGCGTTGTCAGCGCGGCCGAACACCGCTACCTGATGACGGTGATCGCCACCGCGTCGAATCCGCGCTTCCTCGTCAGCCGGGTGGACATCGACCGGGCCGGACCTACCTTTGCGGTGGATACGATCGCCGACATCGCCGCCCAGCATCCCGACGCGCAGCTGTACTTCATCACCGGTGCCGACGCGCTGGGCTCCATTTTGACGTGGAAGCAGGCCGACCAACTGCTGTCCATGGCCCACTTCGTCGGCGTAACCCGGCCGGGTTACGTGCTGTCCGGTGACCATCTTCCAGAGAACGCAGTGACGTTGGTGGACGTGCCGGCGATGGCAATCTCCTCCAGTGCGTGCCGCGAGCGCGTGTCGGCCGGCCTACCCGTGTGGTACTTGCTGCCCGACGGAGTCGTGCAGTACATCGGTAAACACGGCTTGTACGCCGGCGCCTGAGGCGACTGTCCACAGGAAGAACAGTCCTAATTAGGCGATTCGGAACTTTGTTGCCACGATTGACCGATGGGGCACTGGGTTCGGCGGCGCGTGTTCACGACGGCCGGCCTCGTGGTGGCAGCGACGTTGCCGATGTTGACGGCCTGCTCGTCGAGCTCGAAGCCGTCGGCTGAGTCGACGACGACCTACCCTGCCGCCACGATGGCGTCCAGTGCGTCAGGTGGCACCACGGCGCCGGCGACGTCGATACCTGCGGCGCCCTCGACGTCTGACGCACCGACGAGTGCAACGGTGTCAGCGAGTACATCACCGAAATCAAAGTCTGCCGCGCCCGCCAGCACCGCACGTCCGAAATCCGCGCAGCCGACGGTTCCCGCCGACGTGCCGCGGACCGGCCCGAACGTCACCTCAAAAGCAGAGCGGCCGCCGGTGATGCCGGTAGCGGCAACGAAACACACCGCGCAGGGTGCAAAGGCTTTTGCCGAGTTCTTCGTCAAGACAATCGACTGGGGTTATGCCACCACGGACTCCCGGTACATGCGACACTACTTCGAAAAGTCTTGCCGTCTTTGTGGCGATTTCGCAAATGATTTCGATCAAACGAAAGCTGGTAAATACCACTATGTGGGTGATCGACTCCACCTTATTTCGCCAACTCGAAACGTCACGAGTAGCGTTCAGAATGGCCAGTATATGTACCGGATAAAGTTCAACGTTGACGCATTCAGTTCGGTAGATCTCACTGGAAAGATATTCAAGGCGGGAGCACCCATACGCGGTGCGGTGCTTGATTCCACACTGCGATGGCGGCATCAAAATTGGAAAATTGTCGCTTTGCGCAATGGGAGCTGACGGGTGTTGCGGACTCGGGCGCCATTGTCCTGTATCGCTGCCGTCACTGTGGTCTTTGCCGTTTTGACGCCGGGTGCCGCAGCAGCTAGAAAAGGGTTTGCTGGCGGTTATAATGGTGTCGCAGGGCATGGCAGCGTTGGGGCCTCCGCGGGCCACGTTGCTTCCTCGCCTGGTAACGCAGCACCATCGGCGTCTCCAGGTCCTCAACGTAAAGCCGTAGGCGATGTAAATCAAGTTGCGGTAGTTTCTGTGCTCACTGTAGATTGCAACCAGCCGGGCTCTCAGATGCCTGGCGGATGCGTCAATCACGTGCGCGTTTGTCCTCCGCTCAACGGTAAGGCCGTGCATTCTTTCATTACCATCACGACTTTCGCCGGTGGTAGGACAGTGATTACTCCCTTCTGCCCCGGCGATACCGCCGCCGGTACACCCCGGGTCGTTCCTATCACCGCAGACACCGTTCGTGCGTCAGTAGAAAAGGTGTTGCCGCAGCCGGTGATCGGCTCCGCCCCGCCGGCGAATGCGACGCCACTGGTCAATGTTCAAGTCATCACGTGGGTCAAGAACACGGATGGCCAGGTAGACCTTGGATCTGCGACACTGCTCGGGCGCAAGGTCGACTTCCGCGGGCGGGTGACCAGCGTCGACTGGAACTTCGGCGACGGCGCGACCGACACCTCGGACGGTCCAGGCCGGTCGTACGACTTCGCCGTCAATCCGTGCCGCACCCTTGTCTGCCCCGGCTACTTCGGTCACGTCTACGCGAAACGAGGGCCGGTGATCGTCACCGCTCGAGTGAGTTGGTTCGCGCAATTCCGCGTTGACGGGGGTGCGTGGACCGACATCGGGCCGGTTCAAAGCAGAGTCGGAGAGCTTGCGATGACGATTCACAGCGCCCACACCGTCCTGGTCCGGTAATCCCGCACCTCGGGTAGGTTCCGGCAGATCCGGCACGCGCCGAAGCCCCGATCGCGCCGGCTCCTGCGCGGCAGCCAGCAACTAGACTGGAGCGCTGTGACTGCAACCGACGAGGCCCGCGACCTGGCACTGCTGGCCGCCCAAGCCGCTGCGGACAAGCTGGCCACCGACATCGTGCTCATCGACGTCAGCGATCGGCTCGCCATCACCGACATCTTCGTGATCGCCACCGGGAGCAACGACCGCCAGGTGGAGGCGATCGTCGACTCCGTGGAGGAACGCCTGCGCCGCGTCGGGCGCAAACCGCTGCGTCGCGAAGGCCACCGCGACGGACGCTGGGTGTTGCTCGACTTCGCCGACATAGTTGTGCACATCCAGCACACCGAGGAGCGCGTGTTCTACGCCCTGGAACGGCTTTGGCACGACTGCCCGACGATTCCGTTCGTCGACCGACCGCAGAGTTCGGACTTGCCTGAGCCCGAAGCAGCCGACACCCTCGCCGAGGCCGACAGCTCACTGGGCACCGCCACCGCCGGCACCGATGAGACGGCGCCCGCGTCAGCTCGGACGTGACGCCGCAGCGAGTGGTCTTGTTGCGTCACGGTCGCACGGCGTGGAACGCCGAGGGCCGATTCCAGGGCCAGGCCGATCCGCCGCTGGACGACGTCGGGCACCGGCAGGCAGCTCGGGCCGCCGGTGCCATCGCCGCACTGGAACCCGACGCCATCGTCAGTTCGGATCTGCAGCGCGCGTCGGCCACGGCACAGGCGTTGGGCAGTCTCACCGGCCTCGACATCGGCTACGACGAGCGGCTGCGCGAACGCGGACTGGGCCACTGGGAAGGCCTCACCCGCGCCGACGTCGCCGAACTCCATCCAGACGAACTGGCCGACTGGCTTGCCGGGCTTGACGTCACCCGGCGTGGCGGCGAGACGCGCGCGGCGGTAGCGGTCCGCGTGTGCGCCGCCTTCGACGACATTGCCGACTGTGGACTGGCAGTAGTGGTCACCCACAGTGCCACAGCGATGGCACTGACCTCGGCACTACTAAACCTGAGTACTTCGGTGCACGTACTGGGTCCACTGGCCAACTGCCACTGGTCTGAGTTGGCCATCGAGGCGTCGGGTTGGCGGCTGCGCGCGCACAATGTCAGCGCGCCGGAATGGGTGCAACGCCGTTCGGACTCCGAACTCGAATCACCGGATGCCGCGGTCATCGATGCCGACGCATGACGGTGCCCCGGATGTCGGCGGCAATGCGCCGGTAGGAAAGAATTAGCCGCAGCTGCGAAGTTCAAACACAGCGGTTCCCAGCTGACTCCGCCGGGGGGCGGACTTACCGCGGCAATGAGGTGCAAGCGGTTCCCGCTGGAGTGAAGTTGCGTGTTGATCGAGATCCGAAGTCGTACAGAACCGTCGTCCTAGAGATCCGTCGTCGAAGAGATCGGTGAAAGAGATTCCGTCATGACCGAGCAGTCCAGCGCCGCTGCGCCCGCGAGCGAGTCCGCTTCGACGACCGCCGATACGCCGCCCTATCGCTACGACTCGACGCTCGCCGACGCGATCGAGCTGGCCTGGCAGGACCGCTGGGAGACTGAAGGCACCTTCTCTGCGCCCAACCCCACCGGAGACCTGTCCGAGGGCTTCGACCGGATGGCCCAGCGCCCGCCCAGTTTCATCATGGACATGTTCCCCTACCCCTCCGGGGAGGGCCTGCACGTGGGCCACCCGTTGGGATACATCGGCACCGATGTCTACGCCCGCTACCAACGCATGCGTGGTGCGAACGTGCTGCACACGATGGGCTTCGACGCCTTTGGGCTGCCGGCTGAACAGTTCGCCGTGCAGACCGGTCAGCATCCGCGAACTACCACCGACGCGAATATCGCCACCTACCGCCGGCAGCTGCGCCGCCTCGGGTTGGGCCACGATCAGCGCCGCGTGCTCGCCACCATCGATCCCGGTTACTACCGGTGGACGCAGTGGATCTTTCTGCAGATCTTCGACAGCTGGTACGACCAGGACCGCGACACAGCGCGCCCGATTACCGAGCTGATCGAGGAGCTGGACGGCGATGTGCGCGAGCCGACCGAAGGCAGCAATCCCTTCTCCACCCGCTGGGCCGACTTGGAGCCTAATCAGCGTCGGCAGGTAGTGGACAACCACCGGCTGGTGTATCGAGCTGAGTCGACGGTCAACTGGTGTCCGGGCCTGGGCACCGTGCTTGCCAACGAGGAGGTCACCGCCGACGGCCGCAGCGAGCGCGGCAACTTTCCGGTGTTTCGCAAACCGCTGGCCCAGTGGATGATGCGCATTACCGCCTACGCCGACCGGCTGATCGAGGACCTGCAGCAGCTGGACTGGCCGGACAAGGTCCGCACGATGCAGCAGAACTGGATCGGGCGCTCGGTGGGCGCGTACGTCCGCTTTGCGGTCGAGGGCACCGACGGCACTGACGCCTCCAGCGGCGCCATCGAGGTGTTCACGACTCGCCCGGACACCCTGTTCGGCGCCACCTACGTCGTGCTGGCGCCCGAGCATCCCCTCGTCGACACGCTGAGCGCGGGGGAGTGGCCGGCGGATGTTCCGGCCCGCTGGACCGGCGACCTGTCCACGCCTGGCGAGGCCGTCGCCGCCTACCGTCGTTCGATCGCCGGGCGATCCGATTTGGAGCGCCAGGGCGGCGGCGTGAGCAAGGACAAGACTGGAGTGTTCACGGGCAGCTACGCCGTCAATCCGGTCAACGGCGCGCGAGTGCCCGTGTTCGTCGCCGACTACGTCCTGATGGGTTACGGCACCGGAGCGATCATGGCGGTGCCCGGCCAGGATGAGCGGGACTGGGAGTTCGCCGAAGTCTTCGACCTGCCCATCGTGCGCACCGTGCAGCCGCCTGCCGGTTTCGACGGCAACGCCTATACCGGCGCCGGCCCGGCGATCAACTCGGCCAACGACGACGGTCTGGACCTCGACGGTCTGTCGATCGAGCAGGCAAAGGCGGCGGTGATCGGATGGCTGGCCGATCGCGGAGCCGGCCGTCCGGCAACGACGTACCGGCTTCGCGACTGGCTGTTCAGCCGCCAGCGCTACTGGGGCGAGCCGTTCCCCATCGTCTACGACGACACCGGGCTGCCGATCGCGCTGCCCGAGCACCTGCTGCCCCTGGAGCTGCCCGAAACCGACAACTTCGCGCCCACGGCCCACGACCCCGACGACGCCGACTCGCTGCCCGAACCTCCGCTGGGCCGGCTGCCCGACTGGGTCAACGTCACGCTGGACCTGGGCGACGGGCCTCGTCAGTACCGTCGCGAAACCAGCACGATGCCCAACTGGGCTGGTTCCTGCTGGTACGAGCTGCGCTATCTGGACCCGTTCAACACCGAGCGGCTCGTCGATCCCGAGATCGAGCGCTACTGGCTCGGCCCGACCGCTGACCGGCCGCTGGGCGGCGTCGAGCTGTACGTCGGCGGCGTCGAGCACGCGGTGTTGCACCTGCTGTACGCCCGGTTCTGGCACAAGGTGCTGTTCGACCTGGGCTACGTGTCCAGCTCCGAACCCTTTCACCGGTTGGTGAATCAAGGCATGTTGCAGCTGCCGGCATACACCGACCAGCGCGGGGTGTACGTGCCCGCGGCCGAGATCGAGGAGCGCGACGGCTCCTTCTTCTACGACGGCGAGGAAGTCAGCCAGGAGTTCGGCAAGATCGGCAAAAGCCTGAAGAACGTGGTGTCACCGGACGTCTTCATCGCCGGTTTCGGCAGCGACACGTTCCGAATGTTCGAAATGGCCAGCGGACCGTTGGACCAGTCCCGACCCTGGGACGCTCGCACGATCGTCGGACCGTACCGCCTGTTGCAGCGCATCTGGCGCGTCGTCGTGGACGAATCGACCGGCGCCGTCCATGTCACTGACGACGCACCCTCGGCGGAGCTGAACCGACTGCTGCACAAGACGGTCGCCGCCGTGCGCGAGGGCTACGAGACGTTGCGATTCAACACCTCCATCGCCCGCATCACCGAGCTGAACAACGCTCTGACCCAGCAGTATCCCCACGGCGGCGCACCACGGGCGGTCGCCGAAGAACTCGTGCTGATGCTGGCGCCACTGGCACCCCACATCGCCGAAGAACTGTGGTCCAAGCTCGGGCACGACACCTCGCTGGCCTGGCACGCCTTCCCGGCTGCCGATCCTGCGCTGCTCGTCGAGGACACCGTGCAGGTACCCGTGCAGGTCAACGGCAAGCTGCGCTCGGTCGTCTTCGTCGCGGCGGACGCGGACAAGGCCACGCTGGAGGCCGCCGCGCGCGCCGACGACAAGATTTCGGCCTTACTGGCGGAGGCGACCGTGCGGCGCGTGGTCGCAGTTCCTGGCCGGCTGGTCAACTTCGTGGTCTAGGCGCCAATTACTGTTCTCAGCATGAATTCGGCGCCGGACCCGGGCGACCGGGTCGCGGTGGTCACCGATTCCACCGCCAACTTCCCGCCCGGTACCGCACCAGTGGGGCTGCTCTCCGTGCCGCTGGTCGTGCATCTTGACGGCCGGTCGGTACCCGACGGCGATCTGCCGGCGGCGGAGTTGACCTCAGCGTTGCGGGCCAAGCGCACCGTGACGACGTCGCGCCCGACGCCGGCGGCGTTCGATCGCGCGTACCGGGCAGCCTTCGACGCCGGGGCTACCAACGTCGTCTCGATCCATCTGTCCCGGGAGCTTTCCGGTACGTGGGACTCAGCCCGGCTGGCGGCGCAAGACCATCCCTACGGCGCGGTGCGCGTCGTCGATTCGCGCTCGACGGCGATGGGCCTGGGATTCGCGGTGTTGGCCGCTGCCGCCGTCGGCGCGGCTGGGGGCGGAACGGCGGCCGTGCAGGATGCGGCGGTCGCGGCGGTGGACCGGACGTCGTGCTACTTCTACGTCGACACCCTGGAATATCTGCGCCGCGGTGGACGGATCGGCACTGCGCAGGCCCTGTTCGGCACCGCGCTGTCGATGAAGCCGCTGCTGCACGTACACCAGGGCCGCATCGTGCCGCTGGAGAAGGTGCGCACCGCCGGGCGGGCGGTGGCGCGCATCCTGGAGATGGCGCTGGACGGTGCGGGCGGTGGTCCGGTGGACGTTGCGGTTCAGCACCTGGCTGCGCCCGAGCGGGCGGAGTCGATAGTGGCCGCGCTGCGCGACCGTCTGCCGACGGCCAGCTCGATCGTGTGCGGCGAGGTGGGCGCTGTTGTCGGTGCCCACACCGGCCCCGGCACGGTCGGCATCTTCGTTGCCCGCCGGCCCGAGGTCTCGGATACGCCGGTGCACTCCGCGGTGGATCTGTACTGACGCTCAGCAGTGGTGGCGCTCGCCGAACGCCGTCGAGCTGATCGTGTAAATGCCGGCCCGGGTTGTGTGCAGTACCACCTCAGCACCTTCCCGGCGAAGGCAGGCGTCGGCTGGTCCCGCCACGGACAGCCAGCGCAGCCATCGGATGCGCAAGGCGAGGTCGGTGCCGCCGGGCGCCCGCACCCCGATCCGGTCGGCATCGTAGGCAACTAGGGCGCCCGGCGCAGCCACAATCGGCAGCGATCTGTCGACGGCGTAGAGCGTCCAGTGCTCGTTGCGCCAGACGGTCCGCAGGTAAGGCAGGCCGGCGTCGATCAGCGTTCGTTCGCGCCGACCGTAAAACGTGGGCCGAGCATCGGCGACGGCGACGTACTGCGTTGCGGTGCGGTCCAGAAACTCGCGGTACGTCTGCGCGGTGGGAAGGTGGCGGTAGAACACATCGTCGTTCAGACGAGTGTCCAGCTGGCGTAGCCAGCCGCGGCTCAGCGGCACCGAGCGGGCCAGATATGCGGCGTCCCAGTGGCCAGTGAGCTCGGGCACCTCGACCCGCCCGGTGAACGGGCCGCGCTGGTTCAGCTCGGCTGTCAGCGGAGCGAAGTAAGTCGCTTTGGTGACCGGACGGCCGGCACCGGTCAGGGTGCCGAAGACGATGGGTGGCTGGACGAGTGCGACGAGGACCACGCACATTCCGGCTCCCGGCCGCTTGAACCGCGCGTAGGCGGCGGTCACCGGCACGGCGAACAGCAAACTGAGGCGCGCCGAGTTGCTGCCGACGGGCGTGGGCAGTAGCCAGGCCAGCAGCACCATCGCCAGGGCCAGCACGATGCCGGTACGCAGCACTCTGTAGCGGCGCGGCGTCAGCGCCAGCACGAGCCCAGTGGCCAGCAGCGCGCGGAGGGCGTCGTTGGCCGAGAACACCTGTCGACCGGCGTCGCCGAAGATCACCGACGTCACCAGCAACGGCAGCACCGCGGCACCCAGCGCGCAGGCGATTGCCCGGCGATGCTCGATCAGTGCCGCCGCGGCAGCAACCAACAGGTACAGCGCTACCACGGGGCTTGCCGCGCCGGCGACGACGCTAAACAGCGCCGCTACGGCCAGCCGGCGACGTTGTCCGGCCCATTTCATTCCCCCAGATCCGGCCAGCACCACCATCGCCGCCAAGCCGACCGCCAGCGCGCAGGCGAACGTCACGCGACCCTCGGCGAGGCTGGCCGTGAAGGTGATCGCGGCCGCGACGCTCGCCAGCCTTTGCCTGGGCGCGTCGACGCGACGCAGCAGCTCCGCGAACAAAGCCACCGCGGCAACGGTGGCCAGCACGCCGGTGACGCGCACACCCAGCACTGCCATCACCGGCGGCGTCCACAGCGAGTAGCCGAACGGCAGCGTGCCGCCGAACCACCGGAAATCCAGGACGGCGAAGGGATGGGCGGCGGCGAAGTCGGCGTGCGCCATCTGCGCCGACAGGTCCCCGCCCATCCGGCCTGCGAGCAGGTACAGCAGGCCGAGGACCGCCGCCAGCACGACCGAACTGTCCAGTGCGCGCCGGTTGCCCGGTGCGGTTCGTTGATCGCCGCCATGGGTTGGCAGCTTCGAAACGGCGCGCGCCGCGCCGTCCGCATCGCTCACAGCGGTCAGTCTGGCACCCAGTCAGGCTTCCGTCGGGTTCGATCGATCGCGTCAGCGGGCCGCGTCGGCAGTGGATCGGGCGGGCCGATCGAGGCTGTGTGGGCCGGGGGACTGGCGGCAAGGGCTGCGGCGAGCAGAGCGCGCGCCGCCCAGGTCGACACCTCGCTCCGGGTTACCTGCGCAAGCCCCTGTGGACGGACCGACAGTCTGTCCACAGGGGCTGCCTTCTGCCGCTACGCATCCAGCGGCGCTCCTAGCGTTTTTGGGGTGGGACAACGGCGACTCGAGCAAGCGCGCGTGGCCGTCGAGTCTCGTCTCGACTCGATCTTCCACGGCGGCTGGGTGCCGTCTGACGACGACATCGACGACGGCACGAGCGTCGGTGCGGCGGACAATTCTGGCAGACAGGATGCGAATCGACGTCGCTGGCGCATCGACCCCGGCCGTCGGGCCGCCGCGGCCATGGTTGCCGTCGTGGCGCTGACCGCTGCTGTAGTCGGATGGCGGGTGCTGGCAGACCGGCCCCGAGCCGAAGCGCTGCCCGAGTCGTCGTCGGTTCGAGTTTCGGTGCCGGCCGGTGCGTCCCCGTCCAGCGCTTCGGCGGCGCGAGCCTCCGGCGGCGCGGGCTCTGGCGGTGCTGCGTCCGGCGGTGCTCCGTCCGGCGGCGCCGCCGCCTTGGGTACGGCGCTGCCGACGCAGATCGTTGTCGACGTAGTAGGCAAGGTTTACCGGCCCGGCATCGTTCGACTTGCGCCGGGCTCACGAGTCGACGACGCCGTTCGTGCCGTCGGCGGAGCTCTGCCGCATACAAACCTCACCACGCTCAACCTGGCTCGAGTGTGTACCGACGGCGAGCAGATCGTCGTCGGTTTGCCAGGATCAGCGGGCGCCGGCTCCGTAGCTGTGGGCCCGATAGGTGCGGGCACGGCATCCGCAGGCGGTGCGGCGGTACCGGGCTCGCCGGGCGCCGGTGCCCGGATCAATCTCAACACCGCAACTGCCGAGCAGCTGAACACTCTGCCCGGCGTGGGTCCGGTCATGGCGCAGCGGATTCTCGACTGGCGGACCGCGCACGGATCGTTCGCATCGGTTGATCAGCTCAAGCAGGTCAGCGGCATCGGTGACGCCAAGTACGCCGACATGAGCCCGCTGGTGACGGTGTGAGATCCGGCGCGCCAACGCTCGCTGAGCCGGGCCGCGTTCCCACCCCGGCCGAGCAGCCCGACCGGCCGATCCCTGAGGTGGACGCCCGGCTCGCCGTGGGCGCGGCGGCGGCCTGGTTGGCGTTGCTGGTCGCGCTGAACGCCTCGACGGCCACGGTGGTGCTTGCAGCCGCAGTGGCAATACTTGTCGGAACGGCCGGCGCGGTGCTGGCCGTGCGTTGGCATCACGACGCCTACGACGCAGACGCGGTCAGCCGCAGCCGCGCGACGGCCGGTGCACTGGCCAGCACCGTAGCGATGGGCGCGCTGTGCTGCGCGATCGTGTTGGTGGCGCTGGCCGCTGACCTGGCTCGGATCAGGTCCGGGCCGGTCCACGCCGCCGCCGTCGAGCGACTCCAAGGTTCGTTCGAGGCGACGGTGAGCACTGATCCTCGCCCGCTCGGGGCAGGTGCGTTCGGTGGCAGCCGGGTGGCGGTCGACGCCCAGCTGCGCCATCTTCGCAGCGGCGGCGCGGCGTATCGCGTCTCTGTGGCGGTGACGGTGTTGGCCGGTGGCGCCGGCTGGTCCGAGCTGCAACCCGGGCAGCGGATCATCTTCGACGGGCGGGCGTCGCTGCCCAACGCGTCGACACTCACGGCGGCCACCGTCACCGCCCGCGGCAGTCCGGTGTCCATCGGCCGGCCGTCCGGTCTGCAACGCCTGGCCACCACCGTGCGCAACTCGCTGCGGCAAGTCTGCCGGGGCCTTCCCGAGCCCGAACGAGGACTACTGCCAGGCCTCGTGGACGGCGACACGGCCGGCCTGGACCCGGCACTGAAGCAGCAGTTCAAAGTCGCCGGCCTGACGCATCTGGTAGCGGTGAGCGGCACCAACGCCGCGATTCTGATCGGCGTCGTGTTGTTGGTGCTGCGCCGGTTACGGGCTCCGCCGTGGCTGGCCGCGGTGGTGGCCGCGCTGTGCCTGGTGCTGTTCGTGGCGGTCGCTCGGCCCTCGCCCAGCGTGCTGAGGGCAGCGGCCATGGCCGCTGTCCTGCTGGTGTCCCTGGCCACCGGCCGCCCACGTCAGGGGCTGCCGGCGTTGGCCTTCGCAGTGGTGGTGTTGCTGGCCTGGCATCCCGATTGGGCCGCCAACGCCGGCTTCGCGATGTCGGCGCTGGCCACCGGAGCTCTGTTGATCCTCGCGCCGGGGTGGGCCCGCGCGCTGCGGGAACGCCATGTGCCCGTCGGCATCGCCGAAGGCGTCGCAGTGGCGGCGGCTGCTACCGCGATCTCGGCACCGATCATCGTGTTGTTGAGCGGTTCGGTCAGCCTGGTCTCACTGCCCGCCAACTTGCTCGCCGAGATCGCTGTCGCTCCGGCCACCGTGCTGGGGGTTTTGGCCGCTGCTACGGCGCCGTGGTCTCCCTGGCTCGGAACTGCCTTCGCGTCCATGGCTGTTTGGCCCTGCCGATGGCTCGTGGGTGTCGCCACATTCTTCGGCACCCTGCCCGGCGCCACGATTGTCTGGCCCGCAACGGCTGCCGGCGCAGCGGCCCTCGCAGTGGTCACCGTTGCCGTGGTCGTTGCGGTGCGGATCCGGCGCTGGCGAATACTGCTGCTGGCCGCTGCGCTGACGGCAGTGATCGTGCAGATCCCGGTCCGATCGGTCACCAGCGGTTGGCCAGCAACCGGAGCGGTGTTCGTGGTGTGCGACGTCGGGCAGGGAGATGCAGTCGTGCTGCCGATGGGCCATCACGCGGCCGTGGTGGTCGACTCCGGCCCCGAACCAGTGGCCGTCGACCGATGTTTGCGTTCGCTGGGTATCACCACCGTGGCCGTATACATCCAGTCGCACTTCCACCTCGACCACGTCGCCGGCATCGCGGGCCTGATCCGCGGGCGCAAGGTCGGTCGCGTCTACATCAGCCCGCTGTCTCTTCCCGAGCAGGGTCACCGGCTGCTGACCACTGCGCTGGCGCCGCTGCACATCACGCCTGCGGTCGCGGCGCTGGGTACCGTCATCGACGCAGGACCGGTGCATCTGGAGGTCATCGCGTCGCGCGTCATATTGGTCGACGCCGTCGGTGATCCGAACGAGTCCTCGCTGGTCGTGCGGGCCACCGTGCGCGGCCATAGCATCCTGCTCACCGGAGATGCATCCACCGAAGCACAGCAGGACCTGCTCGACAGCTCCGAACCGATCGCCTCGGAGGTTCTGAAAGTGCCCCACCACGGCAGCGCCTACTTCACCCCGGCCTTCATGGCGGCCGTGCATCCGCGGTTGGGCATCATCTCGGTCGGCGCGCACAACTCCTACGGCCATCCGGCAGTGCGGCTGGTCGACGATCTGCTCGGACTGGGCGTGTCTGTGCACCGTACGGACCAGGACGGCGACGTCGCGGTCATCGCCGACGGGCATGGCATCGCAGTGCAGTTGCACAAGACGTCGGGCTCGGCGGCGGGATCCGATCCTGCAGGCGCCCGAGCCGCCACGCCGGAGCGAAAACTGTCGGCGGCGCGTGCCACGATGGGCTCATGGACGACGCCGGTGCTGCCTCAGCTGCACGTACGGGAGTCCTGGTCCTCGTCGTGGGCGACGAGGAGTTCCTCGTCAGTCGAGCCATCGAGCAGATCACCGCCGAGCGGCGCCGTCGTGATCCTGATGCCGGAGTTCTCGACCGTCTCGGCGCCGAGATCGTCGCCGCTGAGCTCTACGAGATGCTCAGCCCGTCACTGTTCGGCGGCGGTAGAACGATCGTCATCCGCAACGCCCAGGACGTTTCCAGCGCAATGACGGGCCCATTGACGGCGTGCTTCGCCGAACCAGGACCGGACATGACGCTGGTGATCCAGCACGCCGGCGCCGGCAAGGGTCGACCGCTACTGGAGGCGGCCCGTCGGGCCGCGAGCACCGTCATTCCGTGCGTGCGGGTGACGCGCGCGTCGGAGCGCGAACAGTTCGTGCGCGCGGAGGTGAAGCGGAACAAGGCCACGATCCGTGCCGATGCGGTGGCAGCGCTGATCGACGCCGTGGGCACCGACCTGCGCGAGCTGGCAGCGGTGTGCGCGCAGCTGTCCAGCGACTCCGGCGGCAATATTGACCTCGACATCGTCACTGCCTTCCACCGCGGTCGGGCCAACACCAGCGGGTTCACCGTCGCCGATTCTGCGATGGCAGGGCGCACCGGTGAGGCGCTGGAAAATCTGCGCTGGGCACTGTCGCTGGGCGTGCACCCGGTGTTGATCGCCGACGCGCTGGCCGACGGCGTGCGCTCGGTCGCCAGGGTTGCGTCGGCACGGCGTGCATCACCGGCGGCATTGGCCGGCGAGCTGTCCATGGCGCCGTGGAAGATCGAACGGGCGCAGAAGCAGGCCCGCGGCTGGACGGCTGCCCGACTGGAGTCTGCGATGGCGGCGGTGGCGCAGTTAAACGCCGACGTCAAGGGTGCCGCGGCAGACCCGGAGTTCGCCCTCGAGCAGGTAGTGCGTCAACTCACCGCGGTCGGCGCCGAGCATCGGTAGCGCGGAGCGGGCGGCACGGGCGAGCAGCGCACGCAAAAGCCCTGGTCCCGCCGGAGCGGAACCAGGGCCGATACAGCGGAAGTGCTACAGGCTGTTGACGCGCTGCGCCAGCGCGGACTTCTTGTTGGCGGCCTGGTTGCGGTGGATGACGCCCTTGCTGGCGGCCTTGTCGAGCGCCTTCGCAGCTTCGCGAGCGAACACGGCGGCCTTCTCGGCGTCACCGGCGTCGGCAGCGGTGCGGAATCGACGGATGGACGTCTTGAGGGAGGACTTCACGCTCTTGTTGCGCAGCCGCGCCTTCTCGTTGGTGCGGATCCGCTTGATCTGGGACTTGATGTTCGCCACGAATAGCCTCTTGATGTCGTTGGGACGGGAGTCCGTCGAGATGATCGGACCGGAGCCCGCCTTGCGAGAGAACTGTTGCCCGACTCGATTACCCGTTCAGCAGACCACGCCCCGAACGGGGGAGGCGGTTCTGCCGTCGGGCGCGAAACGCCAGCAACCGGTCCAGGTTACCAGCGCACAGCGGCCGGCCCCACCCGCTCCGACTCGCGCATGCAAAGGATTCCACGGGCATCGCGGGAACCGCCCTCTGTGGCTGCTGCCTCGGTTTCGACGGCAACGTTCGCACCGGCGAGGCGTGACAGCTCCGAGCGCCGATGGCGAAACGAATTAGGCGTCCAGCGCCAGCGAGCCAGCGCTCTCAGCCAGACGCGGGGCGCACGGTCACCAGCTCATGCGTCGTGTATAGGTAGTGCCGCCCAGCGGCGTTGTCACTGACGACATCGAGCACAGCGACGTCCTCCCCGCCGTCCGCGCCGAACACGTAGGCGGTGCCGTCGGAGAAGTAGATGTTGCTGTCGACGGGAGCGATGTCGGTCAGCTCCACCAGCACGTACCGGTCGCCGATCTCGCCGATCAGTCGCTGGATCTCTGCCGTAGCGGTGTCGGCGGTCACGGCGGTGTAGACATTGCGGACCTGCTGCCAGTCCTGCTCCACCGTGCCACCGGTATTGACCAGGTCGCCGGGAACCAGAGTGCGGGCCGGAACGCGGTACTCGACCGCCGCGCGCGGATCGGGAGAAGTCATGGGCACATCCTGCCTGAGCAGACGTGGGACGATGGTCAACCCAGGCCTGTCGCTGCGAAAGTTGATTGTGACCTCGAATCCCAACGCCTCGGTGCGCACCGACCCGACGCGCATCCGCAACTTCTGCATCATCGCCCACATCGACCACGGCAAGTCGACGCTGGCAGACCGGATGCTGCAGCTGACCGGTGTCGTCGACGCCCGGCACGCCCGCGCCCAGTACCTGGACCGGATGGACATCGAACGCGAGCGAGGCATCACCATCAAGGCGCAGAACGTCCGGATGCCGTGGACCCCAAGCACCGGACAGGGTGAGCGCACCGAACACGTGTTGCACATGATCGACACGCCGGGACACGTCGACTTCACCTACGAGGTGTCGCGCAGCCTGGCCGCGTGCGAGGGCGCGGTGCTGCTGGTCGACGCAGCTCAGGGCATCGAGGCCCAGACGTTGGCGAACCTCTACCTGGCTCTGGCCAACGACCTGCACATCATCCCGGTGCTCAACAAGATCGACCTACCCGCCGCCCAACCCGACCTCTACGCCGCCGAGATTGCCCACATCATCGGCTGCGAGCCCGACGACGTGCTGCGGGTCAGCGCCAAGACCGGCCAGGGCGTGGCCGAGCTGCTGGACCTGATCTGCCAGGACGTGCCCGCGCCGACCGGTGACCCCGACGTCCCCGGCCGGGCGATGATCTTCGACTCGGTGTACGACATCTATCGCGGCGTGATCACTTACATCCGGGTGTTCGACGGCTCGTTCACGCCGCGCCAGCGGATCAAGATGATGTCGACGGGCGCGGTGCACGAACTGCTCGAGATCGGCGTCATCTCACCCGAGCCGGTGCCCACGCCGGGTCTGAGCGTGGGCGAGGTCGGCTACCTCATCACCGGGGTCAAGGACGTCCGTCAATCCCGCGTCGGTGACACGGTGACCGACGCACTACGCCCGGCCGCGGACGCGCTGGGGACCTACGAGGATCCCAACCCGATGGTCTACTCCGGGCTGTTCCCGATCGACGGGTCGGATTACCCGCTGCTGCGCGACGCCCTGGACCGGCTGCGCCTCAACGACGCCGCGCTGGTCTACGAACCCGAATCCAGCGCTGCGCTGGGCTTCGGCTTCCGGTGCGGGTTCCTGGGGCTGCTGCATCTGGAGATCACCCGCGACCGGCTCGAGCGCGAATTCGACCTGGACCTGATCTCGACCGCGCCCAACGTCGTCAACCGGGTGTTGCTCGAGGACGGCACGGAGTACGTCGTCACCAATCCCAGCGATTGGCCCGGCGGCAAGAAGATTGCCGACGTGCACGAGCCGGTAGTCAAGGCGATGATCATCGCGCCGAGCGACTACATCGGCGCGATCATGGAGTTGTGCCAGTCCCGGCGCGGCGCGCTGCAGGGCATGGATTATCTGTCCGAGACCCGCGTCGAATTGCGCTACACCTTGCCGCTGGGCGAGATCATCTTCGACTTCTTCGACCAGCTCAAGTCGCGCACTCGCGGCTACGCATCGCTGGACTACGAAGCCGCCGGCGAGCAGGTGGCCGACCTGGTCAAGGTCGACATCCTGTTGCAGGGCGAGACCGTGGACGCGTTCAGCGCCATCGTCCATAAGGACAAGGCCTACGCGTACGGCGTGATGATGACGTCCAAGCTGCGCAAACTCATTCCTCGCCAGCAGTTCGAGGTGCCCATCCAGGCCGCGATCGGCGCGCGCGTCATTGCCCGGGAGTCGATCCGAGCTATCCGTAAGGACGTGCTGGCCAAGTGCTACGGCGGTGACATCACCCGCAAGCGCAAACTGCTGGAAAAGCAGAAGGAGGGCAAGAAGCGGATGAAGATGGTTGGGCGCGTCGAGGTGCCGCAGGAGGCGTTCATTGCCGCGCTGTCGACGGTGGAGCCGGCGGAGTCGGCCAAAAAATAAAGCGAGACGAGGGCGCAGCCTATTCGTAGATGGGCGTCCTACGCTCGCGCGATTTGAGCCCGTGTTGCTCGCCCGCCCAAGACCAACGCAGAGACGTTTCGCATCGTGCGAGAGGTCGATTTTGGCGCGCCGCAGCATCACATAGATGTCTGCGCCGCCACTATCGGCGCCTGCTCACCACGACACGCTCACTACGACACGCTCACTACGGCGCGCCCTACGGCACGCCATCGGCGCCTTTCGAGTTTGGGAGCTGCGATCGGGCATCATGGACGCCGTGCGCCGCCCCCCAACCCGGTTCGGCTCCGCCGCGACGGCACTCACAGCCCTCACGGCGTTGCTGGTTCTGGTCGGCTGTTCGCAAAGATCGGCGAAGTCCGCGCGATCCTCGGCCCCAGCGCCATCGACGTCGGCGACTTCGGGTTCCTCGACGCCGTCATCGGATAGCGCACCTGCGGTAGCCAACTCCACAGTCGGCGCGACCGCACGGTCCACGCATTCCGCCGCAACTTCACCGGCGTCGGCGCCAGGCTCGGCTACCGAGACGTCGCCCGCGCCGCACCCCTCGACCGGTCCGACGACACCTACGGGCCGGACGCCGGCGCAGCTGCAGGCCGCCGCCCGGAAGAAGACAGGAACACGGATCAGGGCGCTCGGAATGGCCCTCGGCCAGGGCGGCGTCTCGATCAAGGCGCTGAATCCGGCAACCGGCGCGACCTTCAGCTACGGCTCGCAAAGCGGCATGCGCACCGGCAGCATCATCAAGCTCTACATCCTGGAGACGCTGCTGCTGCAGCACCAGAATCGCGGCACGCACCTGACGGACTTCGAGCGCGCCGCCGCCGAGGAGATGATCGAGAACAGCGACGACGCGGCAGCGACATCGTTGTTCAACGAGATCGGCGGTAAGAGCGGTCTGGACGACGTTCGCGACACGTTGGGCTTGCACTGCACCGAGGTAGACGGCGACGAGTTCGGCCTGACCACGACGTGCGCGGCGGACTTCGTCAACCTGGTTCGGGCAGCCAATGCACCCGGGCCCCTGACTGAGCATTCCCGCGACTACATCCTGGAGCTACAGGCTGAGATCGAGCCCGATCAGCGCTGGGGAGTCTCGGCCGCGGCGGACAGGGGCACCACGACGCATCTGAAGAACGGCTGGCTCGACGTCGACGACGACGACGGCAAGTGGCTGGTGAACAGCGTGGGCAGCGTGACGGTGCACGGCGACAGGGTCTACCTGGCCGTACTCACGCAGCACGGCCCTGGCTTCCAGAGTGGAATCACGCGGGTGGAGGAGCTGGCAAACATCGCCGCCGACGTGGTGGCGCCGCGCTGACCGGCAGAGCCATCCTGCCGACCAGATAGCGCGGGGCCTGGCCCATGCGACTTGCTTGCCTCACGCCTGGTCGTCCAGCCGTGTGCAACGCGCCCTCGACGCGGCGCCGCCGAGCGGGCAGTATCGGCCAGTGCTTCGTTTCCCCCGCGGCTTGCCGGTGCACCTGTGTTCCACTGTTCTTGCCGCCACGGTGACCGCCGCCCTGGGCATTGTCTCGGCAGCAATCGGTTCGCCCGCCGCAGCAACGGCGTCGCCGCGAACCACGTCAGCGGGTCCACACGCCATGCTCCTTCCAGCGCGCAGGGCGCTACACGCACCACTTTCGGCGTCGACGCGTTCGACGCGCTCGACGGCTTGGGCTGCAACACTCTCGCGCCCGGCGGCGGCGTGTGCCGACATCGGGGCGCTCACCAAGTCCCTGGGCAGCCATGGCATGTCGGTGGCCGCGTTGAACATGGACCGCGACGGAGCCCGAACGTTCACCTGCGGCGCCACGTCGGGCATGCGGGTGGGCAGCATCATCAAGCTGCTCATTCTCGAGGAGTTGATGTACAAGCGCACACAGGACTCCCGGTGGCTGTCGACCTACGAACGCGGGCAAGCTCGGCTGATGATCGAGTACAGCGACAACGACGCCGCGTACCGGCTCTACAAGATCGCCGGCGGCAAGCCTGCCCTGGAGGCGATGGCCGGTCGGTTGGATCTGGCGCACACGTCGATCGACGGGCACCACTTCGGCCTGAGCACGACGTCGGCTGCCGACTTCGTGAAGATCTGGCACGCGGTTCTCGACCATCCCAGCGTGGTCGACCTGCGCTCGCGCAAGTACGCCCGGTACCTCACCTCGCACGTCGTGGACTGGCAGCGCTGGGGCATCGGCGCGGCGGCGCAGGGTTCCGGTAGTACCTACAACAAGAACGGATGGCTCGGGGTCGACGACGATTCTGGCCGCTGGCTGGTCAACAGCACCGGCATGATCCACGTCGACGGCAAGCGGTTGCTGCTGGTGGTACTCACCCAGCACGGCAAGAGCTTCTCCGGCGGTATCGAACGGGTGGAGAAGATCAGTCGGCTCGCCGCGCGCGCCGTGCGCTAACGGGGGCCCCAGTTCGCAGCACTGTCGAGGAAGGACCACTGTGAAGCTCGCATTGGAAGACAAGGTCGCGGTGATATCCGGAGCCAGCACCGGCATCGGATTCGCCATCGCCGAGGGCCTCGCTGCCGAGGGCGTGCACGTCGTTCTCGCCGCACGCGGCGAGGATCGCCTGCTGGAGGCCGCGCGGCGATTGAGCGACGGCTACCCCGTTCGGGTGGTGCCGGTGGTGGCCGACGTCGCGACTGTCGACGGCATCGGCCGACTGAAGGCCGCCACCGAGTCGCATTTCGACGGTGCCGACATACTGATCAACAATGCCGGCATGGGGTCCAACGAGACTGTGTTGGAGGCACCCGACGACCAGTGGCAGGCGTACTGGGATCTGCACGTGATGGCCTCGGTTCGCCTGGCGCGGGCGATGGTGCCAGGAATGCGCGCCCGGGGCGGCGGCGTCATCCTGCACAACGCCTCCATCTGCGCCAAGCAGCCCCTCTGGTACGAGCCGATCTACAACGTCACGAAGTCGGCGTTGATGATGCTGTCGAAGGTGCTGGCCCACGAGCTCATCGGCGACAACATCCGCGTGAACTGCGTGAACGCGGGCCTTATCCTCACTCCGGACTGGATCAGCACCGCCAAGAAGCTCACCGCGCAGACCGGCGGCGACTGGCAGGGTTACCTCGACGACATCGCCCGCGAACACGCCCCGATCCAGCGGTTCGGCTCACCCGAGGAGCTGGCGAACTTCTTCGTCTTCCTGTGCTCGCAGCGCGCCAGCTACGCCGTCGGGTCCACCTACGCCGTCGACGGCGGCATGCTGCGCACTGTCTGAGCGCGGGGCCGGATCCCTGCGCGTCGGCGTCGTACCGGGCGCAGCCGGCGTTAGGGTCGGCCCGTTCGCACAGGAATCAACAACCGCACTGCGCCGACGGTTCGTCCGCCGCGCGGATCGCGGTGCGTGCCGACGTGCATTTCCGGCGATGGACGAAGGACGGCGACTGCTGACATGACTGAGACCGTAACTTCCCTGCCCACCGATACTGGGGTGGTCCACAGCGTGCGCTCGTCCGGCGCGTCGGGTACCGACACCGTCGTCGTCGTGGCGCAGGCGGCAGCGGGGCTGCCTATGGTCGTCTGGCTCGGCGCGCTGGCCGCCGGCGTGGACGCTGCTGATTTCGCCGCCGATGCAGTCGCCGCCATAGGCGCCGCGAGACGGGACATCTCGTCGCGGTCGGTGGCTGAGCGTGCGCTCTCGGTGCTGCCGCAGATGTCGGACCTTTGGTTGGGCCGTCCCGCGCTGGTCGGATTTCCGACGGCTGGTCCAGGCGGGGAAGGCGAAGGAGGCACGGGCTGGTCGACGGCATTCGAGGGCGCCACCGTGCACGCCGGCACTGGCGCCTTGTCGATCGAGGCCACCGACGATGTAGCTGGGTTGGGTCTGCGCACCGAGATCGAGGCAGTGGCCGGCGGCGCGCTGCGGATGCGGCACACACTGACCAACCTCGGGCCGGGCGCCTACGTCGTCGAATCACTGGACGTGGTCGTGCCCGTGTCCGACCTGGTCGGCGAGATCCTCGACATGACGGGGCGGTGGGCGTTCGAGCGCGCGCCGCAACGCCGTCCGATCGGCGACGGCGTGTGGCTGCGCGAGAACCGCGGCGGCCGGCCCAACTTCGATTCCCCGACCATGCTGATCGCGGGCCGGCCCGGCTTCGACTTCGGCTCGGGGGAGGTGTGGGGGATCCACCTGGCCTGGAGTGGAAACGCGCGCCACTTCGTGGAACGACAGCCCTCGGGCGTGGTGACGATGGGCGCCGGTGAGCTGCTGCTCGCAGGTGAAATGGTGTTGGCCCACGGCGACTCCTACGCCACGCCGTGGCTGCACATCGGTGCGTCCACCACCGGCCTGGACGAGCTGGCTGCGCAGGCGCACGGCTACCTGCGTTCCCTGCCCGCTCATCCTCGCCTGCCCAGCCCCGTCGTCAGCAACGTCTGGGAAGCCGTCTACTTCGACCACGACCTGGAGCGGTTGCGCCACCTGGCCGATCTGGCCGCGTCGATCGGGGTGGAACGCTTCGTGCTCGACGACGGCTGGTTCGGCGCTCGACGCAACGACCGCGCCGGGCTGGGCGATTGGATCGTCTCACCCGACGTGTGGCCCGACGGTCTGACGCCACTGGCCGAGCATGTGACGGGCCTGGGCATGCAGTTCGGGTTGTGGTTCGAGCCCGAGATGGTCAACCCCGACTCCGAGCTCTACCGCGCTCATCCGGACTGGATACTCAACACTCCGGGCCACCAGCCGGCGCTGGCCCGCAACGAGTTGGTACTCGACATCGGTCGGCCCGAGGTGCGCGAGCACGTCTTCACGCAGGTGCATGCGGTTCTGGACGCCTACCCGATCGGTTTCGTGAAATGGGACCACAACCGCTTGCTCGTGGACGCGGGCTCGGGCGGGCGGGCCGGCGGCGCGGGTGTGCACCGTCAGACGCTGGGCTTCTACGAGTTGCTGGACAGGCTGCGTGCCGCCCATCCGCAGGTGGAATGGGAGACGTGCGCTTCGGGCGGCGCCCGGATCGATCTCGGGGTGCTGGCCCGCACACAGCGGGCGTGGACGTCGGACATGACCGATGCGCTGGCTCGGCAGATGATCCAGCGCTGGACGGGTCAGCTGGTCGCACCGGAGTATCTCGGCGCACACGTCAGTGCGGCGACCAATCACCAGACCGGTCGGCAGTTCTCGCTGGACTTCCGGGCCGCGACCGCCTTCTTCGGTGACTTCGGGATCGAGTGGGACGTGAGCGCTGCCACCGAAGCCGAACGGGAGCGGTTGGCGCAGTGGATCACTGCCTACAAGCGCCACCGCGACCTGCTGCACTCGGGCCGGGTCGTGCGCGTGGACACCGGTGCCGACGGGATCTGGGTGCACGGCGTGGTGGCCGCCGATCGCAGCGAAGCCGTGTTCGCCTACGTCCAGCTCGACGAGGTGGTGCGCGATCCACCGGCGATGCGGTGCACCGGCTTGGATCCCGCGCGGCGCTACACCGCCGGCGTTGTCGTCGAAGGCGAGCAACCGTCATGGCGAGGTGCCTCGATGACACTGCGCGGGGACGTGCTCGCTCGAGTGGGCCTGCCGGGGCCGCCTCGCCGACCTCTGAGCGCCACCGTCGTGTACCTGATGGGCCAGTGATGCTTGGCCAGTGGTGCCCGCGTTTCGGTGGCGTTACGTAATCGTCACTCGATTTCTCGGCGGAAGGGCTTGACGTCCGACGTTCGATTCTGCGTAATTGTGAGTACTTCTGTACGTCCGCACATCGATCCCAGTCCGCTCAACCCTGAGGAGACGCCTGAATGTACGACCACGACCAGTCCGGCACGGACAGTTCGGCCAGCTCGAGCCCGAACCGCCGCACCGTTCTCAAGGGCCTGGGAGCCGGCGCGGCCGGTGTCGCAGCGTTCCCACTCCTCGCCGCCTGCACCGGTGGCAGCTCGAAGCCGGGCTCCGGCGGCGGCGTAGCAGGTAGTTCAGCCAGCAGCTCTGCCGACTCGTCTGCGGCCTCGTCTACCGACGCCGGCGCCAGCGCCAGCTCCAGCGCCAGCGCCAGCTCATCGACGGCCACGAAGGGCGGCACCGTCACCTTCGGCTCCGGCGGCTCGGACCCGGCACCGAAGGCCGGCCTTGCCGCGATGATGGCCGCATTCACCAAGGCCAGCGGCACCAACGTGAAGATCAACACCAAAGCGCACAACGACTTCCAGAACCAGATCAGCACCTACCTGCAGGGCAGCCCGGACCAGACGTTCACGTGGTTCGCCGGATATCGCATGCGTTACTACGCCAAGAAAGGCCTGGTCGCGCCGATCGACGACGTGTGGGAGAAGATGGGCCCGTCCAACTTCGGTCCCGGCATCGTCGCCGCCTCCACTGCTGATGACGGCAAGAAGTACTTCGTGCCGAACTACAACTACCCCTGGGCGATCTTCTATCGAAAGAGCGTGTGGGCAGCCAAGGGCTACAAGGTTCCCAAGACCTTCGACGCCCTCAAGGCCCTGTGCGTGCAGATGAAGAAGGACGGTCTCATTCCCATCGCCTTCGGCGACAAGGACGGCTGGCCGGCCATGGGCACGTTCGACTACCTGAACATGCGACTGAACGGCTACCAGTTCCACGTCGACCTGATGGCGCACAAGCAGAGCTGGGACCAGAAGAAGGTCCAGGACGTGTTCGACAACTGGAAGTCGATACTGCCCTACCACGACAGCTCGGCGCTGGGAAAGACCTGGCAGGACGCAGCGTCCACCGTGGGCAACAAGAAAGCCGGCATGTATCTGCTCGGGTCGTTCGTCACTCAGCAGTTCACCGACAAGGCCACTCTGGCCGACATCGACTTCTTCGCATTCCCCACCATGACCGAGGCCAACGGCCAGGACGCCATCGAGGCGCCGATCGACGGCTTCATGCTGACGAAGAAGGGCGGCGACAGCCAGTCCGCCCGGGACCTGCTGGCATTTCTCGGATCGGCGCAGGCGCAAGACATCTACGCCAGCAAGGATCCGGCGCAGGTCGCCACGAACAAGAAGGCCAGCACCACCAACCTCACCGTGCTGCAGAAGAAGTCGCAGACGCTGATCGCCAGCGCCAAGTACATCTCGCAGTTCCTCGATCGCGACGCGTTGCCGGCCATGGCGAACACGGTGATGATCCCGGCGCTGCAGGGATTCATCAAGAACGGCAACATCAGTACGAAGAGCCTGGAAACCCAGGCCAAGGCGCTCTACGCCAATCAGTAGGCGGATCCTTCGATGAGTAGCGATCTTCCACTCGTCGGCGTACCTGGCTCGGCCCCGGCGTCACCGCCGGGGCCGGGCCAGTCTGCCGCCAAGCCTTTAGCCAGCTCGAGCAAGGGCCGCCGGGTGCAGCGGCTCACCGGCCGCGACCGTTTCGTGCTCTTCCTCATGGTGGCCATACCGACCTTGATCGAAGTGCTGTTCGTCTGGGGCCCGACGCTGCTGTCGATCGCGCTGTCGTTCACCAGGTGGGACGGGTTGTCCCTGCACAGCATCCACGGCAACGGTCTCAACAATTACAAGTTCGTCGTGCAGGACTACCCGTCGTTCTGGCCCGCCGTGCGGCACAACATTCTGTGGCTGTTGTTCCTGGGCCTGATCGGCACGCCGATCGGGCTGCTGCTTGCCGTGCTGCTCGACCAGCAGATCAAGGGCAGCCGGATCTACCAGAGCATCTTCTTCATTCCCGTGATGCTGTCGCTGGCGCTCACCGGCATCATCTGGCAGTTGATGTACAACCGCGACGTCGGTTTCATCAACAACCTGGTCGGCACGGCCAACACGCCGCATGCCATCGACTGGTTGGGTGATCCGTCGTGGAACATCTGGGCGGCTTTGGTGGCGACCACGTGGAAGCACGCCGGCTACATCATGATCTTGTACCTGGCCGGGCTCAAGGGCATCGACCCCTCGATCAAGGAAGCGGCGGCCATCGACGGCGCGAACGCTCGCCAGGTGTTCTTCCGCGTCGTGTTCCCGAGCATGCGCCCGATCAACATCGTTATCGTCGTGATCACGATCATCGAGTCGCTGCGCGCCTTCGACATCGTCTACGTCTTCAACGGCGGCAAGAACGGACTCGAGCTCATCAGTGCCCTGGTGATTCAGAACCTGATCGGTGAAGCGCAGATCATCGGCATCGGTTCCGCGCTCGCGGTGATCCTGCTCGTGGTGGCGCTCGTACCCATCGTGACCTACCTGTCCAGAGCCTTCAGCAAGGATGCGCGCTCATGAGCCTGACCGAGATCCCGTCCTCCGCCGAGCTGAGCCCGCTCACTCAGCCGAAGTCCGGTGGTGGCACCACGGTGGGCAAGCGCCATTACGGAACGCATCTGTTCCTCACCGTGATGGCGGTGGTGTGGCTCATCCCGCTGCTGTGGTCGGTGTACACGTCGCTGCGGCCCAAAGCCGACATCGACAAGTACGGCTACTGGAGCCTGCCGCACTCGTTCGGCTTCGGGAACTACCGGCAGGCGTGGACTCAGGGCGCCTTCGCCACCGCATTCAAGAACTCCGCCTACATCGCGATCCCGGCGGTCGTCATCACGCTGTTCCTGGCGTCGCTGATGGCCTTCGCGGTGTCGCGGTTCAGCTGGAAGTTCAACATCACGTTGTTGATCATGTTCACGGCGGGCAACATGCTGCCACCGCAGGTGATGGCAGCGCCGCTGTATGAGATGTTCAAGCTGGTGTCCCTGCCCAACAGCGTCAGCGATTCGGGCAGCCTGATCAACACCTACTACAGCGTGATCATTGCCAACGTCGCCTTCCAGCTGGGCTTCTGCACGTTCGTGCTCAGCAACTACATGAAGGCGCTGCCGCAGGACCTGACCGAGGCGGCGCTGGTCGACGGCGCCAGTGTGTGGCGGATGTACCGGCAGATCATCATGCCGCTGTGCCGGCCGGCACTAGCTGCGTTGGGCACGCTGGAAGCAATCTGGATCTACAACGACTTCTTCTGGGCGCTGCTGTTCATTCCCAGTGGCGACCGGCTGCCAGTGACCACTGCCATCAACAGTCTCAACGGCCAGTTCCTGAGCGACTACAACCTCATTGCCGCAGGCGCGATGATCACTGTCATACCGACCCTGGCCATCTATCTGGCCTTGCAGCGGCAGTTTGTAGCCGGGCTCACGCTCGGTGCGAGCAAGGGTTGATCGACAACGGCAGCAGTTCGGCTGGTCTTGGACTGAAGCAGGGCTACCTGCCCGCCCGCGCGCACCCGGCCACCAATGCCACCGATGCGCGGGTGCTCGGCCTCAACGGCCAGTGGCGTTTTCGCTGGAGCCCGACTGCCGGTACGCCGGCGGTCGGGTTCGAAGTGCCCGACTTCGACGACACAGGCTGGGACACGATCGCGGTGCCCGGCATGTGGCAGCTGCAGGGTGGCGACGACTGGAAGTACGGCAAGCCCGCGTACACCAACGTCAACTTCCCGTTCCCGGTCGATCCGCCGCATGTGCCCGACGAGAACCCGACCGGGGAGTACCGGGTCGCGTTCGACCTCGACGACCAGTGGCTCGCTGAGCCTGCGGTGGTGCGATTCGACGGCGTGGACAGCGAGTTCAGCCTGTGGTGCAACGGCATCCCGCTCGGCGGGTCGACGGGCAGCCGGCTGGCGTCGGAGTTCGACGTCTCCTCGGCCTTGCAAGCCGGCCGCAACGTGCTGGCGGTGCGGGTGCACCAGTGGTCGGCGGCCAGTTACCTCGAGGACCAGGACATGTGGTGGCTGTCGGGGATCTTCCGCGACGTCACACTGATCGGCCGGCCGGCCGGCGGGGTGGACGACGTGTTCGTCCACGCAGATTTCGATCCGGCCACCGGCGCGGGCACCCTGCACGTGGACGCCCCTGACGGCGCCGTCGTCTCCTGCTCCGAACTGGGACTGGCCGACGCCGCGGTCGGCCAGCCGGTGACCTTGCCCGACGTGCGGCCTTGGACGGCGGAGACACCCGCCCTGTACGAGGTGACGGTGTCCACGCCGACGGAGTCGGTCACGCTTCGGGTCGGCTTTCGGCGGGTCGAGGTGGCCGACGGCCTGTTGAAGGTCAACGGCCGGCGCATTCTGCTGCGCGGAGTCAACCGGCACGAGTGGAATCCCGACACCGGCCGCACGATGGACGAGGCCACCATGGTGGCCGATGTGTTGCTGATGAAGCGGCACAACATCAATGCGGTGCGCACCAGCCACTATCCGCCGCATCCGCGCTTTCTCGAGCTCTGCGACGAGTACGGCCTCTGGGTGGTCGGCGAGTGCGATCTGGAGACGCACGGGTTCTTCATGGTCGACTGGCGGCGCAATCCCAGCGACGATCCGCGCTGGCGCGATGCGCTGATCGACCGGATGCGACGCACCGTCGAACGGGACAAGAACCACCCCAGCGTGATCATGTGGTCACTGGGCAACGAGGCCGGCACCGGCGCGAACCTGGCTGCGATGGCGCAGTGGACCCACGAACGCGACCCGGGCCGGCCGGTGCACTACGAGGGCGACTGGGATTCCGGTTACGTCGACGTCTACAGCCGCATGTACGCCGACCACGCCGAAGTCGACGCCATCGGTCGTGGCGCAGAACCCTCCACTGTGGACCCGGCGCTGGATGCCCACCGTCGCTCGCTGCCATTCCTGCTGTGCGAGTACGCCCACGCGATGGGTAACGGTCCTGGCGGCCTGCTGGAGTACCAGCAGCTGTTCGAGAAGTACCCGCGCTGTCAGGGCGGCTTTGTGTGGGAGTGGATCGACCACGGCGTGCCCGCGCACACGGCTGACGGCGTCGAGTTCTGGGCTTATGGCGGCGACTTCGGTGAGGAGCTGCACGACGGCAACTTCATCGCCGACGGCCTGGTTTTTCCTGACCGCACGCCGTCACCGGGGCTGATCGAGTTCAAGAAGGTCGTCGAGCCGGTGCGCATCGAGATCGACGCCGACGGCGTGCATGTTGCGAACCTGCAGGACTTCGCCGACACCAGTGCGTACCGGTTCGCCTGGACGGTGGAAAAGGCTGGCTCAGAGGAACAGGCCGGTTCGATGGACGTGCCGGTGCTGGCGGCGGGCAAGCAGGTGACGCTGCCGTTGCCAGTTACAACCGACGGCGGTGCCGACGAGCGGTGGCTGACGGTACGGGCCGAACTGGCTGCCGACACTTCCTGGGCGCAGGCCGGGCACGAGATCGCCTGGGGACAGGGCCGGCTCTCGTCCGCACCTGCAGCACCTGCAGAACCGGGGCGTGCCGGTGCCGCCACAGGTGACGGTGCCATCGGCGCCGCCAAAAGGCCAGCTGCGCCGGCCGCCGATCTGTTCGACGTCAGCAGCGGCCGGTTACTCCGTCTGGGCACCATGCCCGTGCTGGGCCCGCAGGTGGACATCTGGCGCGCGACGACGGACAACGACCGTGGCGAGCACGGCATTGCCCTCGCGCCAGCATGGCGAAAGCAGGGTCTGCACCGGATGCGGCACCGGATGATCGACCTGGGCGCGGACGGCACCGCGTTCGTCGTCCGCACCAGGGTTGCCCCGGCAGCCACCGACGTGGGCCTACTGGCGACCTACCGCTGGACGTCCGTGGACGGTGGCCTGCGGCTGGACTTAGCCGTCGAACCCGACGGCGACTGGACGGTGCCGCTGCCTCGGCTCGGTCTGCTCATGGAGCTGCCCGCCGCAATGACCGACGTCGAGTGGTTCGGCGGCGGCCCCGGCGAGGCCTACGCCGACAGTCGACAGGCGGCGCGGATCGGGCGCTACCGGCGATCGATCGACCAGCTGCAGACGCCCTATGTGTACCCGCAGGAGAACGGCAACCGCGTAGATGTGCGACAGGCGCGCATCGTGGACGCTGGGGGCGCGGGCGTGAGCGTCACCGGCCTGCCGACGTTCGACCTCACCGTGCGCCGGTGGACGTCGGCGGATCTGGAAGCCGCGCGACATTCGTTCGAGCTGGTGGCGCGTGATCGGGTGTACGTGAACGTCGACGTCGCCCAGAACGGTCTGGGAACGGCGAGCTGCGGGCCCGGGGTGTTGGCGCCGTACGTGTTGACGGCCGCGCCGACGCAGCTGTCGGTGCTGCTGACGGCCGTTCCGCCGTCGGGGTAGCGCTCCTTCTACAGTGATCGTTCGTGCCACCTGCTCGTCGGACGCGACGCCCGCTGCTCGCGTTGGTTGCGCTGCTGCTGCTGCTCGGCATCGGGTACGCGGTGCAGGCAGCGCACTCGCGCGAGCCCGGCTCGGTGCCGGCAAGAAGTGGTTCTGCGACGTCGGCTGCCTCGTCGTCGAAGGTTGTGCCGTCGGGCGGCAGCGTGGCGTTGTCGGCGCTGCCGATCCAGGCGCAGCAGACGGTGGCGCGGATTCGGGTCGGCGGCCCGTTCCCGTATGCGCGCGACGGCATCGTCTTCGTAAACCGGGAGGGCGTTCTTCCACGCCAGCGCAACGGCTACTACCACGAGTACACGGTGTCCACGCCGGGGGAGTCCGACCGCGGTCCGCGCCGGATCATCGCCGGCGGCAGCGGCGAGCTCTACTACACCGCCGACCACTACGCCTCGTTCCAGCGCATCGACCCGCTCCGATGAGCTACAGCGGCCCTCGGCGACGCGGTGCACTGCGAGTGCGCTACAGCGCAAGCACAGCTGAGCGCGCGTCGGTGCGGCGCGTCGAGGTCGTCTGCGCGGCCCGAAGCCTGAACACTGGGCACACTGGACTCCGTGCCCGACCCCGAGATCGCACCTGCGCCGCCGGTCGGCGGTGACCTGCCGCGCAGCGCGCTCGAGGGGGTACCGCAGACCGCGTTTGGCGTCTACGTGCACATTCCGTTCTGCGCGGCACGCTGCGGATACTGCGATTTCAATACCTACACAGCTGACGAACTGGGCCCGGGCGTCAGCCGCAGCACCTACGCCGACACGCTGCTCAAGGAGATTCGGCTCGCGCGCGACGTTCTGGCCGGGACGACGCCACCGATCTCGACGATCTTCTTCGGCGGCGGAACACCGACGCTGTTGCCCGCCGAGCACCTGGGCCTGATCGTGTCGGAGTTGGCCGAGACCTTCGGCGTGGCCGACGACGTAGAGATCACGACCGAAGCCAACCCCGAGTCCGTCACCCCGGCCTACTTCGACAGCCTGCGCGCGCACGGCTTCAATCGGGTGTCGATCGGTATGCAGTCGGCGGTGCCGCACGTGCTGGAGGTGCTGGACCGTCGGCACCGTCCCGGCCGGCCCGAGGAAGCAGCGGCCGAGGCGCGCGCGGCAGGTTTTGAGCACGTCAGCCTCGACCTCATCTACGGCGCACCGTATGAGTCCGACGGGGATTGGCAGAAGTCCCTGGAGGCCGTCGTAGCCGCCGGCGTGGATCACGTCAGCGCCTACGCGCT
Source organism: uncultured Jatrophihabitantaceae bacterium (assembly GCA_964236495.1). Classification (GTDB taxonomy): domain Bacteria; phylum Actinomycetota; class Actinomycetes; order Mycobacteriales; family Jatrophihabitantaceae; genus CAXSBR01. The sequence goes on along the minus strand of CAXSBR010000003.1, from coordinate 185,474 downwards.
GGTGGTGGAGGAGGGCACCGCGTTGGCCCGGCAGGTGAGCCGCGGGATCGTGCCCGCTCCCGACGACGACGTGCTGGCCGACCGGTACACCCGCGCCGACGACTATCTGCGCGCCGCGGGCTTCGAGTGGTACGAGGTGTCGAACTGGGCCCGCACGCCGGCCGACCGCTGCCGACACAACGAGCTCTACTGGCGCGGCGAGAACTGGTGGGGCTTCGGCCCCGGCGCGCACAGCCACGTGGGCGGCGTGCGCTGGTGGAACGTCAAACACCCGTCGCGGTACGCGGGCCTGGCCGATGCCGGCCGCAGCCCGGCGGCCGGACGGGAGATCCTCGACGACGCCGCCAAGCGCACCGAGGCCCTGATGCTGGGAATGCGGATGCGTGACGGCCTGTCGGTGCTCGATCTTCCCGTCGAGGCCGAAGCCAAGGCAGCCGCGCAGGTTCGCTGGGGTTTGCTGCAGCCCGACGACTGGCGTCAGGGCCGGCTCGTACTCACCCAGCGGGGCCGGCTGCTGGCCGACGCCGTGGTGCGCGACCTGATGTAGCGGCGACCTTACGTAGCGGCGACCTTACGTAGCTGGCGACCTGACGTATTGGCGACCTTACGTACTGGCGCAGTGGACGTCAGCGGCTACTGCGCACTCGGTTTCAGCTGATCCAGATCCAGCACGCGCACGTGCAGCATGTGCCGCTGCTGCAGCGCAGCGCGCAGCGCCCGGTGTACGCCGTCTTCGAGGTAGATCTCGCCGTTCCAGCGCACCGCGTGCGGAAACAGATCGCCGTAGAAGGTGGACTGGTCGTCGAGCAGCGTGTCGAGGGCAAGGTAGCGCTTGGTGGTGATCAGCTCGTCGAGGCGCACTGAGCGGGGCGCGATCAGGGCCCAGTCCCGGGAGGAAAAACCGTGGTCGGGGTACGGCCGGCCTTCCCGTACTGCTTTGAAGATCACGCACCACTCCTGCTCGGGTCGGGCGAGCCTAGCCGGTGCGCGGCGCCGGACATCGCGCAGCGGCGCGAACTACGCTTGCCAGACGGGGCACGCGGACGAGGAGGTGGACTCGGATGAATGTCGAGGAGCGCAAGCTCGAGGTGCTGCGCGCCATAGTCGAGGACTTCATCTCCACCCGCGAACCGGTCGGCAGCAAGGCTCTGGTCGAGCGTCATCAGCTCGGCGTGTCCTCGGCGACGATCCGCAACGACATGGCGGCGTTGGAAGAGGACGGTCTGATCGTCCAGCCGCATACCAGCGCCGGCCGGGTGCCCACCGACGCGGGGTATCGCATGTTCGTCGACCGGCTGACGTCGATCAAACCCCTGACGGCCGCCGAACGCCGCGCTATCGAGGCGTTCATGACCGACGCCGTCGATCTGGACGACGTCTTGCACCGTGCGGTACGTGCGCTGGCCCAGATCACCCGCAACGTCGCGGTGGTGCAGTACCCCTCGCTCTCCCGAAGCAAGATCCGACATCTGGAGCTGGTGTCGCTCTCGCCGTCGCGGCTCATGCTGGTGGTCATAACCGACACCGGGCGGGTCGAGCAGCGGATCGTGGAGCTTCCTGCGCCGGTGGACGAGGCGACCGTGTTCGAGCTGCGCGGCACCATCAATGCCCTCCTGCGCGAGCGCGCCCTGCTCGATGCGCCCGGGATCGTGGCCGACCTGCCCTCGACGGTGCCGGCGCACGCGCGCGGGCTGGCCACGACACTGAGCACGGTCCTGCTCGAGGCGCTGGTGGAGCAGAACGGCGAGCGGATGCTGCTGGGCGGAACCGGCAACCTCACCGAGAACTCCCTCGACTTCCCGGCCATCCGCCCCGTTCTGGAAGCTCTGGAGGAGCAGGTCGTCATGCTGCGCCTGCTCGATCAGTCGGTGACCTCGAGTGAGATCGTGGTGCGCATCGGCAACGAGACCGGCCACGAGGCGCTACTAGGTGCCTCGATGGTATCGGCGGGTTACGGCCCCGGTGGATCGACCGTAGGCGGTGTAGGCGTCGTCGGCCCGCGGCGGATGGACTACGCCCACACGATGGCCCGGGTGGCTGCGGTAGCGCGTTACGTCGGCGAACTGCTCGCCGAGCGCTGATTCAGCGCCGACCGGTCCCGCTGCCCGACCCGCTGCCCGACCGCTGGGCGACGTTGGTCCACCGGTTCCAGCGGGCGGTGGCCTCGGGGGCGATCCGTACACTCAGTTGTCGTGCCTGACGCTGCTCGCAACTACTACGGTCTGCTCAACGTCGCCCAGGACGCGACCGGCGAGGAGATCAAGCGCGCCTACCGCAAACTTGCCCGCGAGCTGCACCCAGACGTCAACCCCGACCCGTCGGCGCAGGACAAGTTCAAGAACATCACCGCTGCCTACGAGGTGCTGTCGGACCCGGAGAAGCGGCGCATCGTGGACCTGGGCGGTGATCCGCTGAGCAGTGCGGGCGCAGGCGGCGGGGGTAATCCGTTCGGCGGCGGATTCGGCGGCGGCGGTTTCAACGGCGGCTTGGGCGACGTCTTCGACATGTTCTTCGGCGCGGGCGCGGGTGGGCGCGGGAGCGGTCCGCGCAGCCGGGTGCGCGAAGGTGCCGACGCGCTGCTGCGCCTGGACTTGACGATGGCCGAGACGGCACTGGGCGTGCACAAGGACGTCGGCGTAGACACCGCCGTGCTCTGCCAGACCTGTTCGGGCGACGGCTGCGCCCCGGGCACTCGTCCACGCACCTGCGACATCTGCTCGGGCAGCGGCGAAGTGCAGTCGGTGCAGCGCTCGCTGCTCGGGCAGGTGATGACGAGTCGTCCATGCCCAGCTTGTGCCGGAACCGGACAGCAGATCCCCAGTCCCTGCCCGTCTTGTGGTGGCGAGGGCCGGGTACGCGCGCGGCGCACCATCGCCGTCGATGTACCCGCCGGCGTCGAGGACGGCATGCGGATCCGCCTCACCGGCCAGGGCGAGATCGGCACCGGCGGCGGCCCGGCCGGCGACCTCTACGTCGAGATTCACGAGGTCGCGCACGACGTCTTCCGCCGGGAGGGTCCGGACCTGCACTGCACCATCACCGTGCCGATGACGGCCGCGGCTCTGGGTACCGAACTTCCCATCGACAGCATCGACGGCGTTGCCGAGCACGTCGAGATCAAGCCCGGCACCCAGAGCGGCGCGGTGATCACGCTGCGAGGTAAGGGCGTGGTGCATCTGCGCGACGAGCGTCGCGGCGACTTGCACGTGCACGTCGAGGTCCGTACGCCCACCCGTCTCGACGGCGAGCAGGAGAAGCTGCTGCGCGACTTCGCGATTCTGCGCGACGAGCAGGTGGCCATGGGCAGCCCGCGCGGCGGGTTCCTGGGCAAGGTCCGCGACGCGTTCAACGGCCGCTGATCTGCACTGACAGCTGACCTCTGACTCTGACTCGTCCGGTGCTGGGATGACACGCCCGCTGTTCCTGCTCGACCCGCTGCCCGAGGGCGACGTCGTCGTTCTCGACGGAGCGGAGGGCCGGCACGCCGCGACGGTGCGCCGGATCGAAGTGGGCGAGTCGATAGCGCTATCTGACGGGCGAGGCGGCAGACGGCTCGGCGTCGTCACTGCCGTCGGACATGCCGAGCTGTCTGTGCGGTGTGACCCGCTCGAGCACGTGCCGGCTCCCGATCCCCGCCTGGTCGTCGTGCAGGCCGTGGCCAAGGGCGATCGGGGCGAGTTGGCCGTGGAGTTGATGACCGAATTGGGTGTCGACGAGATCGTGCCGTGGGCCGCCGCGAGATCTGTCGTCGTCTGGCGCGGCGAGCGCGGCGCGAAGTCCTTGGCGCGCTGGCGCAGCACCGCTCGGGAAGCGGGCAAGCAGAGCCGTCGCCCGTGGCTGCCGCAGGTCAACACGCTGGCCGGCACCGACGCGGTGTGCGCGCGTATCGCGCAGGCCGACGGCGCGTTCGTGCTGCACGAGCAAGCGTCCCTTCCGCTGGCGGCGGCATTGCTGCCCGCCTCCGGCAAGATCGTGCTCGTGGTAGGCCCGGAAGGCGGAATCGACGCAGACGAGCTCGCCCGGTTCGTCGCAGCGGGCGCGCAGGCGGTGCGGCTGGGCGAGCCGGTGCTGCGTACGTCCACGGCCGGTGCGGCTGGGCTAGCAGCGCTGTCTGTGCGTTTGAATCGCTGGAGCTGGTAGTCGGGCTACCCGCCGGCGGCTGGGTTGGCGCTGCCTGCTGGGCTAGCGTTCCGGTTATGGCTTCGGACTGCGTGTTCTGCTCGATTGCCGCCGGCGATCTCCCGACCGAGCTGGTCTACTCCGACGACGACGTAGTCGCCTTCCCTGACCAGAACCCGCAGGCGCCGACGCACGTCCTCGTGATCCCGCGCGCGCATGTGCCCAATATCGGGCAAGCCGGCGCCGAGCCTGCGCTGGCCGCCGCCCTGGTCGCCGGAATTGCAGGCACCGCCCGAACTCTGGAGCTGCAGGACTACCGAGTGGTGTTCAACACCGGTGCCGGTGCCGGGCAGACGGTGTTCCACGTCCACGCCCATCTCCTGGCCGGACGCCCGTTGCGCTGGCCGCCGGGATGACTCACCGGGGGTGCCGACGGCTGCGTCGATGTCGTCGAGCAGCAGCGGTGAGCTCCTTGAAAGCCGGGCTGCGTCAGCCCCGTGCACTCGACCGGCCGGCACCGAGCGTCACTCCGGCGCTGGCCGCCATCACCAGCGCGATCCCGCCCAGCTCCACCGGCGGCAGCCTCTGATGCAGAACCAGAAAGCCGGCCAACGCCGCCACGGCGGGATTGAGGCTGGTGAGCACGCCGAACACCGCCGTTGGCAGCCGCCGCAGCGCGAGTAGATCCAGGCTGTAGGGAACAGCGGAGGACAGCACGCCGACCGCACCGCCCAGCGCCAGTGTGGTCGGCGTCACCAGGGCGGTTCCGGCGGCGGCGAAGCCCGGACCGATCATGATCAGCGCGCCGAGGAACGTCGCCATCGTCAAGCCCGCCAGACCACTGCCGTCGCGCCCCATCCGCCGACTGAGCAGGATGTAGCAGGCCCAGCAGGCGGCGGCCAACGCGGCCAGCAGCACGCCGGCAACGTCGGTCAGCCGTAGCGATCCGCTGATCAGGGCCACGCCGACAGCGGCCGGAACGGCCCACATGCGCTGCCGCAAGCCGGCTGCGGTCGCGACTGCCAGTGACAGAGGGCCCAGGAACTCGATGGTGATCACGGTGGCCAGCGGCAACCGGTCGAAGGCTAGATAGATGCTGGTGTTCATTGCGACGAACACGACGCCGAACACCGCTACTGCCCGCCAGGCCGGTGGCGTCCAGCGCTGGCGCCACGGGCGGACCGCAACCAGCAGCACCAGTGCGCCGCCCAGCAGCCGCAGGCTCACCGTGCCGATCGGGCCGATGAGGGGGAACAGCCGGGCGGCGAAGGCGGCACCGAACTGCACCGACGCCACGCTGGTCACCGCCAGGCCGGTGCCGCGGCCGATCGCTTCGCCCGCGACCGAGCGGGCGGCTTCCTGGCTCTCGGTGGTCCTAATGTTGGTCAATCCGCGGTCGGGCGAGGCCCCGCGAGCACGGCATCGATTGGATATCGAGGTCAGATTTTTGCACTACTTCAAGCGACTGTAGGGCCGTCCTCGGCAAGTGCAGCAAACTCGCGCTTGACGCTTCGATACCAGCCCATTCCCGAGAGCGGACGCTTCCACCTGCCCTTCATGCCTGCCAGCGCATCGTCGTGGGCGTGATCGCCCTCGCCGACGGCCTGCTTCAGATGGGCGTCCTGTGCCTTGATGACCTCGTCAGCGGTGTTACCGCGCAGTGAGAGGTCGCATGGGCCGCCCAGTTGCTTGCACGTCATCGTCTTCATCAGCTGCTACGCCCTTCGTCGAGTGTTGCTGTTCCCGGGCGCGGATCCTGCGCCGGCCCGAATGCATATTTGCAGCGCCGGTGTCAGTACCCGCGTCTACTCTGAATTGTGCCGGCGCGCCGCCGGAACGCGCCCGACCAGCCGCCGACAAAGCGAAGGTGTTTCCCGACTTGACAGTTCCTGACGCTGTGCCAGCTTCTGCGCCTGATCCTGGGCCGGACTTTGCGCCGGACTCTATGCCCGCCGTTGCCGACCGTGTCTCCACCACCGTCACTGTTCCGGCCGAGCAGTCCATGGTCGCATTGCTGGGTGCTCGGGACGAATTCTTGCGCGTCATCGAGCGCACGCTGCTCAGCGACGTCCATGTGCGCGGTAACGAGATCACCATCACCGGCAGCGCGGCGGACAACGCGTTGGCGCTGCGACTGTTCGACGAGCTATTGGAACTGCTGCGCGCGGGCAACTCCCTGAGTCCAGATGCCATCAGCCGCACCCTGGGCATGCTCACCGCGAACTCCGAGCAGCGCCCGGCCGAGGTGCTCAGCCTTAACATCCTGTCCCGGCGCGGCAAGACCATCCGACCCAAGACGCTGAATCAGAAGCGCTACGTCGACGCCATCGACAACTTCACCATCGTGTTCGGCATCGGGCCGGCCGGCACCGGCAAGACCTATCTCGCGGTGGCCAAGGCGGTGCAGGCCCTGCAGGCCAAGCAGGTCAACCGCATCGTCCTCACCCGCCCGGCCGTCGAGGCCGGTGAGCGGCTGGGCTTCCTGCCCGGCACCCTGTCCGACAAGATCGATCCCTACCTACGGCCCCTGCTCGACGCGCTGCACGACATGGTCGATCCGGAGTCCATTCCGCGCCTGATGCAGGCCGGCACCATCGAGATCGCGCCGCTGGCCTACATGCGCGGCCGCACGCTCAACGACGCCTTCATCATTCTCGACGAGGCACAGAACACCACCGCCGAGCAGATGAAGATGTTCCTCACCCGGCTGGGCTTCGGTTCGCGGGTGGTCGTCACCGGCGACGTCACCCAGGTCGACCTGCCCGGCAGCACGCAGAGCGGTCTGCGGGTGGTGCGCGACATCCTCACCGACATCGATGACGTGCACTTCGAACAGCTCACCAGCGCCGATGTCGTTCGGCACCGCCTCGTCGGCGAGATCGTCGACGCCTACGAACGCTGGGACGCCCGCACCCAGGACGCACGGACCCAGCCCGCGGCCGCCACGCAAGGACGCCGAGCGATGGCGCGACCCGCGGCCGGGCAGCGGCGCTGAGCGGGCACGCATACCGCGCTGTCGAGCAGCGCTGAGGTCGGCTGAGCCATGCTGCTTCACCCGACGGCCAACCGGTGCCGCTCGGTGGAGCACTGCACCCGGCTGCGCGCACGTCGCCTCAGCCCTCCACCGTCGTCGGGTAGGCACAATGAATGCCATCATGACCACTTCAAGCCAGACCGTTTCCCTTACCTGCCCCCTTACCTGCCGGCGGGCCGCTTCGTGAGCATCGAAGTCAACAACGAGTCCGGCGTTGCCACTGACGAGGTGGCGCTGTCCGAGCTGGCCCGGTCCGTGCTGGATCAGATGAAGGTCACGCCGCTGGCCGACCTGTCGATCGTGCTGGTGGACTCCGCGGCGATGGCGACGCTGCACGAGCAGTGGATGGATCTGAGCGGCCCCACCGATGTGATGGCGTTCCCGATGGACACGCTGCCCAGTCCGACCGCGCCCGCCGGTGCTGGGCCGGGCGCGGATCCTGAACTGGGTCCGGCGATGCTGGGCGACATCGTGCTGTGCCCCCAGGTCGCTCAAACCCAGGCGGCCGCGGCCGGTCACTCCACCGAATCCGAGCTGTTCCTGCTGACCACGCACGGACTGCTGCATCTGCTGGGCTACGACCACGGCACCGCCGAGGAGGAGACAGAGATGTTCCAGCTCCAGCACGACCTCGTCACCGCCTGGGCCGGCGCCACGAAGCGGGCACCGATCCGCACGCCCCTGCCAGGAACCGGAGGCGAGCAACGCCGATGAGCACACCCGCGCCCGCCGGCCGGCTGACCGAAAGCGCACCGGCCGGAAAGTCGACGCCGTGACCGACTCGATCCTGCTGATCATCGCTCTGTGCCTGGTACCTATCGGCGGCCTGCTCGCCGCGATCGATTCGGCCCTGAGCCGGATCTCGGTAGCCCACGTCGAGGAACTGCACCGCGCCGGCCGTCGGGGCGCTGCCGGGTTGTCGCGCATTGTCGCCGATCGCGTCCGCTACACCAACCTGCTGCTTTTGCTTCGCGTCGCGGCCGAACTGACCGCGACGGTGCTGATCACCATCGTGGCCGGCGACGAATTCGGCCGGCACTGGTACGTCGTGGCCGCCACCGTCGTCGTGATGGTCATCGTCTCCTACACCTTGATCGGTGTCGGGCCGCGCACGCTCGGCCGGCAGCACTCCTATCCGGTTGCGTTGGCCGGCGCAGGTCTGGTGCGTGTACTGGGCCGGTTGTTCGGCCCGTTGGCAAGTCTGCTGATCGTTCTGGGCAACGCAATCACGCCCGGACGTGGCCTGCGGGAGGGTCCGTTCTCCTCCGAGGTGGAGCTACGCGAGCTGGTGGACATCGCCGAGGCGCGCGGCATGGTCGAGCACGGTGAGCGCAACATGATCCAGTCGGTCTTCGAGCTGGGCGACACCATCGCCCGTGAGGTCATGGTTCCGCGCACCGAGGTCGTCTGGATCGAGCGCACCAAGTACGTTCCGCTCGCGCTTGCGTTGGCGCTGCGCAGCGGTTTCTCCCGCATTCCGGTTGTCGGGGAGAACATCGACGACGTGGTCGGTGTGGTCTATCTCAAGGACCTCGCCCGGCGCGCTCAGGACCCGGAGCGGTCTCGCCTGACCAGGGTGGAGGAGTTGATGCGGGCACCGGAGTTCGTGCCCGAGTCCAAGCCGATCGATGAAATGCTGCGCGAGATGCAGGCCAGGCACTCTCACCTGGCCGTGGTCATCGACGAGTACGGCGGCACCGCCGGTGTGGTCACCATCGAAGACATCCTGGAAGAGATCGTCGGTGAGATCACCGACGAGTACGACGTCGAAACTGTTCCGGTGCAGTGGCTCGACGCCGACACCGTGCGTGTGGTGGCCCGGCTCAGCCTCGAAGATCTTGGTGAGCTGTTCGGCACCGAGCTACCCGACGGCGATGACGTCGAAACCGTCGGCGGTCTGCTGGCGCAGGCGCTGGGCCGGGTGCCGATTCCCGGCGCCGAGGCAGTCGTGCAGGGCCTGAAACTGGTCGCGGAAAGCAGCGCGGGACGCCGGCACCGCATCGACACCGTGCTGGTGAGCCGGGTGGTGGACGAGGAGCATGCCGACGATGCGTTGCCCGTCGCGGTGTCGCTGCCGGTGGCGCACAGCGATCCACAGCTGATCGGTGAGGTAACCGGATGAGCGCGCCCGATCCCGACGATCTCAAGCTGCTCACGCTGGCGCGTGCTGCCCGTGCCCGTCTGGGCGCCGATGCCGCGGCTGCCGTTCGTGACCTCGACGGCCGCACTTACGCAGCGACCCCGGTGCATCTTGCCTCGTTGCAGTTGTCTGCACTGCAGGTTGCGGTGGCTATGGCGCTGTCCTCCGGCGCCGCCGGGTTCGAGGCGGCCGTCGTCGTGAGCGCGCCTGATGTGGCTGTGGATGCTGCCGGTTGCGCCGCTGTTGCCGACGTCACCAGCGCTGCAACGGTGTATGCAGGGCGTGAGGACGGCACGCTGATCCGCGTCGGCGCGTGAACAGCGCTTACGCCGGGTTACGACGGTGGTGAGCTGGGCGCGCGACACGCTGCACAGCGACGACGGTGTCGAGCTGGCGGTGTACCGCTGCGGACGCCTCGACGCGCCCGTCGTCCTGCTGGTGCACGGCTATCCGGACAACCACACGGTGTGGGCTTCTGTCGCCGAGCAGCTGGCCGCGCGCTACCAGCTGCTGGCCTACGACGTGCGTGGCGCCGGCGCGTCCGTGGCTCCGACGCACCGCGCCGGGTACCGGATCGAGCAGCTGGCCGACGACCTCGACGCCGTTGCCGCCACCGCCGGCCGGCCGGTGCACGTCCTGGCTCATGACTGGGGCTCGGTGCAGGCCTGGCACGCAGTGACCCGGGCCGGTGCGCGGCAGCGGTATGCCTCGTTCACCTCGGTATCGGGCCCCAGTCTGGCCTACACCGGCGCCTGGTACCGAGCGGCAGTGCGACGAGGCAGGCAGAGCATCGACCGGCGGGCGGTGCTGCGGCAGGCGGCGGCGTCCTGGTATGTCGCGTTCTTCCTGCTGCCGTTCTTGCCCGAGTGGGCGTGGCGGCGCGGACTGCTACAGCGGGTGCCGGCGCTGCGTCGGCGACCGGCCGGTGTTGCCGTCGAGGTCTCAGACGCGGTGCACGGACTGGAGATGTATCGAGCCAACGTGCGAGCCAACACCAGTGCTGCCGGGCGGGCGCGGCCGTGCCGCATTCCGACATTGGTGCTGATCCCGCTCGGCGACCCTTTCATCACCCCCGCCTGCGCCGCTGACTCACCGCGGCGCTGGGTGCCTGAGCTCTCCATCGGGCGCATCGAGGGCGGTCACTGGACGTTCCTCAACCATCCAGAGCGCGTCGGCGATCCACTGGTGTCGTTCCTCCATGGCATTGGCGGCATCGACAGCTGGGACACTGGCTGACGTGCCTGACGATCAGCCCGCCGTGTCCTCCCCGACCACAGCTGCCTCAACCACAGAGCACCGCAGCGGATTCTGCTGCTTCGTCGGGCGCCCCAACGCCGGCAAGTCGACCCTGACCAACGCGCTGGTCGGGGAAAAGATCGCCATCACCAGCTCCCGGCCGCAGACCACCAGGCACGCCGCCCGCGGCATCGTCCACCGTCAGGACGCGCAACTGATCCTCGTCGACACCCCGGGCCTGCACCGCCCGCGCACCCTGCTCGGTCAGCGTCTCAACGACGTGGTGGAAGCGACGCTGGCCGACGTCGACGTCATCGGATTCTGCCTGCCCGCCGACGAGGCGATCGGCCCCGGTGACCGCTACATCGCCGCCCAACTGGCCCAGGTCCGCGCGCCGAAGATCGCCATCGTCACCAAGACCGACCGGACGCCGCCCAAGCGGATCGCCGAGCAGCTGCTCGCGGCCAGCCGGCTGGGCGACTTCGTCGACATCATCCCGGTGTCGGCCAAGATGGGCGATCAGGTCGACCTGCTCATCGACCTGCTGGTCGCGCAACTGCCAGCCGGGCCGTCGCTGTACCCCGAGGACGTCACCACCGACGAGCCGACCGAGATCATGATCGCCGAACTGATCCGTGAGGCCACGCTGGAGGGCGTGCGTGACGAGCTGCCGCACTCGATCGCGGTCACGATCGCCGAGATGGGTCCGAGCCCGGACAACGCCGAGGTCACCGTCATCTATGCCACCGTGCATGTGGAGCGCGACAGCCAGAAGGGCATCGTCATCGGCCCCGGTGGGTCCCGCCTGCGCTCGGTCGGGGTACGCGCGCGGTTTGGAATCGAGCAGCTGCTGCAGCGGCGGGTCTACCTGGACCTGCACATTGCGGTGCTGGCGGACTGGCAGCGCGATCCCAAAAAGCTCGACCGGCTCGGGTTCTAGAACCCCGCCGTGTTCGCCCGCTACCGCGCGGCGTTCCGGCCGCCGGGCACGCGGGCGTTCTCCGCCGCCGCGTTCCTAGGCCGGATGCCCATCGCCATCTATCCGCTCACCTTGGTGCTGCTGTTCTCTGCGACCAGCGGGGGTGCGTCGGGCACCTACGGCGTGGCGGGAGTGATGACCGGCGTCTACATCATCGCCGGCGGGATCGGTAATCCGGTGCTGGCCAGGCTGGTGGACCGGCACGGCCAGTCCCGCCTGTTGGTGCCGGCGGCGCTCGTGCACGTCGCGGCGGCCACGGTGCTGATCGTTACCGTCCGCGCCGGCGCGCCGAATTGGTTGGTCGCCGTTCCGGTTGCGGCGCTGGGCCTGGCTTATCTGCCGATGGGATCGCTGGTGCGTGCTCGTTGGTCGTCGGCACTGGCCGGCACGCCGGAGCTGGGCACCGCCTACTCACTCGAGTCCACCTTCGACGAGCTGATCTTCGCGATCGGACCGGTGTTCGCTGGCGTCATTGCGGTGGCGGTGTCGGCGCTGGCAGCGGTGGGCACGGCTGCTGCGCTGGTGCTGGCCGGCTCGATCTGGCTGGCTCGCCAGACCTCGACGGCCCCGCCGGTGGCAGCGGCCGGGGAGCACGAGGCGACCTTCGTGCTGCGCTGGCCGGGCATGGTGCTGCTGACCGTCGCCATGGCCGGGCTGGGCGCCATCTTCGGCTCCGTCGAGGTGACGATGGTGGCCTTCACCGGCCAGCACGGTGACCGCAACCTCACCGGCATCGTGCTGGCCGTGTTTGCCCTGGGCAGCGGGGTTGCCGGCATCGGCTACGGCGCCCGGACCTGGTCGGCGCCGCTGTCGTGGCGGTTCTGCCTGCAGGCGGGCATCTTCGCGGCACTGCTGCCGCTGTTCCTGCTGGCCGACTCGGTGCCGACGCTGGCCGTGCTGGCCTTCGTCGCCGGCCTGGGTATCGCACCCACGCTGATCACCGGGTTCGGGCTGATCGACTCCCTGGTGCCGCCGCGCTCGCTCACCGAGGGCCTGAGCTGGATGACCACGGGCCTGAACTTCGGCTACGGCACCGGCGCGGCCGTCGTCGGTGTGGTCGCAGATCGCTATGGAGCCCACGCCGCGTTCGGCGCGCCGATCGCTGCCGGTGTCGTGCTGTTCGGCGCGGCGGTGGCCGTGCGTGGACGGGTGCGCTCGGTCGCGGCATGGTCGAGCCGCTAGAACGCCCCGTTAGAGCGCGCGCCGTGAGAATGCGTCGGGAGATCCGGCGGCGAACCGGCGTTTGCTGCGGCCGTCGTGATGCCCGGGCGAGCACACTGGATCGGTGCCCCTTTACCGCGACGACGCCGTCGTGCTACGGGTGCACAAGCTGGGAGAGGCCGACCGCATCGTCACTCTGCTGACCCGGCGCCACGGTCGGGTGCGGGCGGTGGGCCGCGGCGTACGGCGCACGACCTCGCGCTTCGGCGCGCGGCTGGAACCGGGCAGCCACGTCGATCTGCAGGTGTTGACCGTCAACAACTTCGGCCAGGACGCGCTGCCGCAGCGCAAGTTGGACACGGTGCTCCAGAGCGAGTCGATTGCGGCCTACGGTGCCCAGCTGGTCAACGACTATCCGCGCTGGACCGCGGCGTCGGCGATCTGTGAGACCGCCGAGCGGTTGACGCCGGAGGAGGGTGAGCCGGCGCTGCGGCTGTACCTGCTCGTCGTCGGTGCGCTGCGCTCGCTGGCCGATCGTGAGCATGCTCCCGGGCTCGTCCTCGACGCGTTCTTCCTGCGCGCGATGGCTCTGTCGGGCTGGGCGCCGGCGCTCGACGAGTGCGCGGCCTGCGGGCGTCAGGAAAGCGGTTTCACCGGCGAGACCGTGTTGACGTCGTTCTCCGTGGCCGCCGGTGGTGTGGTGTGCTCGGGATGCCGGCCGCCGGGGTCGGTGCGTCCGCCGGCGGGCACTATTGCGCTGATGTCGGCCCTGATGCACGCCTACTGGCCGGCCGCCGACGCCAGTGGGCCCGACGAGCGGCGCGCGGTCAGCGGCCTGGTCGCAGCACAGCTGCAGTGGCATCTGGAACGCGGGCTGCGCTCGCTGCCCCTGGTCGACCGGACCGGCGTATGAAGGCGACGCGTTCCCTGAGCCATCGCTGGCCCGATCCACCGCCGCACCCGAGCGGCGCGACAGTGCCCCAGATTCCGGCGGACCTTGTTCCGAGGCACGTCGCGCTCGTCATGGACGGCAACGGCCGGTGGGCCAAAGAGCGCGGGCTGCCCCGCACCGAAGGCCACCGCGCCGGTGAGGCGGCGTTGATGGACGTGCTGCACGGAGCGATCGAACTGGGCGTGGGCACCATCTCGGCGTACGCGTTCTCCACCGAGAACTGGACGCGCTCGCCGGAGGAGGTCCGCTTCCTGATGGGGTTCAACAAGGACGTCATCCGCCGTCGTCGCGACGAGATGGCCGCACTCGGCGTACGCATTCGGTGGGCCGGACGCCGCCCCAAGCTCTGGCGCAGCGTCATCGACCAGCTGCGCGACGCAGAGGAGTACACGAAGGACAACGACCGGCTGACACTCCAGTTCTGCGTCAACTACGGCGGTCGAGCCGAATTGGGCGATGCCGCGCGGGCGATGGCCCTGGACGTCGAATCAGGCCGGTTGCGGGCGGACAAGGTGAACGACAAGACCCTGGGCCGCTACCTGTACCACCCGGACCTGCCCGACGTCGACCTGTTCGTGCGTTCCTCTGGCGAGCAACGCACCTCCAACTTCCTGATTTGGCAGTCGGCGTACGCGGAGTTCGTGTTCATGAACACGCTGTGGCCCGACTTCGACCGGCGCGGGTTGTGGCAGGCGTGCGAGATCTACGCCGCGCGGGATCGCCGCTACGGCGGCGCCCCGCCGCCGGGGCTCAGCGCCGAAGCCGCAGAAGCGATGCAGGGCAGCCGGTGATCGTCGTACTGGCCTTCGAGTCTGCCGAGCCTTTCGAAGAGGACGAGTTCACCGACCAGCTGGCCACCGCGATGCGCACGCTGGCTGCGCGACCGGGTTTCCTGGACGCCCGGGCCGGCCGGTCGGTGGACGATCCGCAGGCCTGGGTGCTGGTTCTGCACTGGGACAGCGTCGGGTCCTACCGGCGTGCGTTGGGTAACTACGAGGTGAAGCTGTATGCAACGCCGTTGCTGGCGCAGGCATTGGACCGGCCCAGTGCCTTCGAGCAGCTCTACGCGATCGGGCCGAGTGCGGAAATGATGCAGGCCGGCAGCGATCGCAGCACCGACGCGCAAGCCCGCCGCCAGCGGGAGTCCGTGGTCGACGACGAGCGGACCTGACCTCGACGTTCCGCGGCACCTCGGACCTAGCTTGAGGTGAAGACACAGTCGGCCAGCCCGCACTCCGCTCGACATCCTGCCCGGCTGGACACTGAGCACGCTGGTAGTTCTGGGGTTCACCGCCGCCGACCGACGTCGAGCCGGGAAGTGAGCGATGCCCGGCCGATACCCTGAGCTACACCATCACCGTCTCGACCTCAGGGGAACCACCGTGCCAACCGAGCGCAACGACGCCGTCGTCAACCTCAGCAAGCGGCGGGGTTTCGTCTTCCCGTCGGCTGACATCTACGGCGGTTCGCGCTCGGCGTGGGACTACGGACCGCTGGGCGTCGAGCTCAAGGAGAACGTGCGCCGGCAGTGGTGGAAGGCGATGGTCCAACGCCGCGACGACGTCGTCGGCCTGGACTCCGCGGTCATCCTGCCCACCGCGGTGTGGGAAGCGTCGGGGCATATCGCGACGTTCAGCGACCCGCTCACCGAATGCCTGAGCTGTCACCGGCGCTTTCGTGCCGATCATCTTGAGGAGGACTTCCAGGCCAAGAAGGGCCGCGCTCCGGAGAACGGGCTGGGTGACATCGCCTGCCCGAACTGCGGCACCCGCGGGCAGTGGACCGAGCCCAAGCAGTTCTCCGGCATGCTCAAGACCTACCTCGGCCCGGTCGAGGACGAGTCGGGGCTGCACTACCTGCGCCCCGAAACCGCGCAGGGCATCTTCCTCAACTTCGCCAACGTGCTGGCCACGTCACGCCGCAAGCCGCCGTTCGGGATCGCTCAGACCGGTAAGAGCTTCCGCAACGAAATCACCCCGGGCAACTTCATCTTCCGCACCCGCGAGTTCGAGCAGATGGAGATGGAGTTCTTCGTCGAGCCCGGCACCGACGAGACGTGGCACGAGTACTGGCTCAAGGAACGCTGGAACTGGTTCACCGGGTTGGGCCTGCGTGAGGAGAACCTGCGCCTGTTCGAGCACCCGGCCGAGAAGCTGTCGCACTATTCCAAGCGCACCGTCGACATCGAATACCGATTCAACTTCGGCGCCAAGGAGTTCGACGAGCTCGAAGGCATCGCCAACCGCACCGACTTCGACCTCAAGACCCACAGCAAGCATTCGGGCACCGACCTGTCCTACTTCGACCAGGAGAGCAACGAGCGCTGGACGCCCTACGTCATCGAGCCCGCGGTGGGATTGACCCGCTCGGTGCTGGCGTTCCTGCTCGATGCCTACGCCGAGGACGAGGCGCCCAACGCCAAGGGCGGCGTCGACAAGCGCACCGTGCTGCGCCTGGACCGTCGGCTGGCACCGGTGAAGGCGGCGGTGCTCCCACTGTCGCGCAACGCGGATCTGACGCCCAAGGCCCGCGCGCTCGCGGCGGACCTGCGCGAGCGGTGGAACACCGAGTTCGACGACGCCGGCGCCATCGGGCGCCGCTACCGCCGCCAGGACGAGATCGGCACCCCGTTCTGCGTCACCGTCGACTTCGAGACCCTCGACGACCAGGCCGTCACCATTCGCGAGCGCGACTCGATGGCGCAGGAGCGGGTGGCGTTGGACCAGGTCGAGGCCTACCTGGCTCAGCGATTGGGCGGCTGCTGAGGTGGCCCCCGATCCGGTCTGGACCGACCCGACGGCGGCCGTGTACCTGTTCGACGCTGCCGCCGTGAGTTTCGACGGGAGCTCGGGCGGACCGGACGGTTCGTTCGCCTATCCGGAACCGACCCGGCCGGGCATCTTTGCTTTCGACTCGATGCCGATGGCCGCGCTTGCCGCAGTGAGACCGACGGCGCCGAACCCGCCTACGCAGCCCTCGATCGGAACCACTGCCGGTGCAGAGACTGCGCCGGCATCGACCGCGACCCCACCCACCCCGGCGCGTGCGGTGACCGCGCCGCAGCCCGAGCCGGCCTGGAGCCACCCCGGCACGTACGCCGCCGGACAGGTGGCGACGGTCGGGAAGGTGGACATCCCCAACTCAGTGGCCCGCCGCCGTGGGCCGCTGCCGACGGGACGCCGTAACGAGCCGACCGTCGCCTATGAGCCGGTGGCGGTGTACCGCTCGAAGCCGGGCACGCTTGCTGCGCCGACGCTGGAACAGACGCGGGCCCAGCTCGCCGCAGACCGAGCGGGCGAGTTCCGCGGTCCCCAGCCGACTTCGGGCCGGGCCGGCCGGGGCGGTCGAGCAGTCCGCGTAATGTCCGAGGATCGTGGCGCCCAACGAGCGGCACCGACCCGCCGACGCGCGGGCCGGCGGTCCGAACGGTCCGGCCGTCGGCTGGAACTACCCGCGCAGTCGGAGCTGGCCGCGCAGATCCTAGGCGCGGTCGTGATCGTGGCCTTCCTGGTGCTCCTCATCATCGGAATCCTGGCCAAGTGAGCGCCGTTCTCACCCGGGCCGCGCCCTTGCGGCTGTCCGAGCGGGTTGTCGCCGATCCGCCGGTGGTGCTCGCGCCGATGGCCGGCATCACCAACGTCGCGTTCCGCCGGCTCTGCCGCGGCTACGGGGCCGGGCTCTACGTCAGCGAGATGGTCACCACCCGGGCGCTGGTCGAACGCAATCCCAAGACGTTGAAGATGATCCAGTTCGCACCGGACGAGACGCCGCGCAGCATTCAGCTCTACGGCATCGACCCCGAGATCGTCGGTGCCGCGGTACGCATCGTGGTCACCGAGGATCGCGCCGACCACATCGACCTGAACTTCGGCTGCCCGGTGCCCAAGGTGACCCGCAAGGGCGGGGGAGCGGCGCTGCCGTGGCGCATCGAGCTGTTCGACGCGATCGTGCGCGCCGCGGTGCGTGCCGCCGATGGGCAGGTGCCGGTGACGGTGAAGATGCGCGTCGGCATCGACGCCCAGCACCACACTTACCGAGAGGCGGCCCTGCGGGCGCAGGACGCCGGCGTCGCCGCAGTCGCACTGCACGGGCGCACCGCCGCCCAGCACTACAGCGGGGAGGCCGACTGGGAGCCGATCGCCGAGCTGGTGACGCTGCTCGACATTCCGGTGCTGGGCAACGGCGACATCTGGGAGGCCGCCGACGCGGTGCGAATGATGCATGAAACCGGATGCGCCGGCGTCGTCGTCGGTCGCGGCTGCCTCGGTCGGCCCTGGCTGTTCGGCGACCTCGCCGCCGCGTTGGCGCCTGCCGCGGACGGCGCCGACGCTGCAGACGGCGCGAACCCGGTTGGGCCGCGGCTGCCCGGCCTGGGCGAGGTGGCCGCCACGATGCGCCGGCATGCAGCCCTGCTGGCCGACTGGCTGGGCGAGGAGCGCGGGGTCGTCGACTTCCGCAAGCACGTCGCCTGGTATCTCAAGGGTTTCGCCGTCGGATCGGAGCTCCGGCAGGCACTGGCATCGTCGTCGTCGCTGGCCGAGCTGGACCGCTGGCTGGCGCAGCTGGATCATGCGCAGCCGTTCCCGACCGAGGTGCTCGGGCGGCCACGGGGACGTACCGGCAGCCCTCGTTCGGTGGCGCTTCCCGACGGATGGCTGGCCGACCGCGGCAGCCGCGCGGTGCCCGCCGGCGCGGAGATGGCCGACTCGGGCGGCTGAGGCGTCGGCGTAGTTTTGGCAGCGTGTTCTTCCGACGGGTGCAACCCTCCGAAGCGGTGGCGTCGGCGAAGGATCTGGCAGGTCGCCTGGGGGTGCGCCGGATGCCCGGCGATCAGGCGGTGGTGCCGACGTCGGCGTTGCTCAAGCAGATTCTGGACGAGTACGGCCTCGTGCATGCCATCGACGACGACGGCGATCTGGTGGTGCGCTGGGTGAACTGCCAGATCTTCTTCTTCCGCTACGGCGAGAACGACGAGGTGCTGCAGGCCCGGCTGTACCTCAACGAGCGCTACGACGTCGACATCCGGCCCGCGCTCACCGTGCTGCTGGACGACTGGAACCGCACCAAGCTCTTTCCCAAGGCCTACACGGTGCTGCCCGACGACGGCCGGGTCGCGGTGTGCGCCGAGCAGGTGTTCGACTTCGAGGCCGGCATCACCCGGGATGGCTTGAAGTACACCGTGGGCGTGTGGATCCACTCGCTGCTGCAGTTCTCCGACTGGATTACCGAGCAGGTCTGAGCAGTGTCGGCGACCTACGACGCGTCCGCGCGCGCCCGCCGGCTGCCCGAGGCCCCCAAGCGGGGGCAGTTCGGCAGCGTCGAGCGCGACCAGTTCGCCCGCGACCGGGCCCGGGTGCTGCACTCCTCGGCGTTCCGGCGACTGGCCGACAAGACCCAGGTGGTGGATCCCGGCGCGGACGACTTCCCGCGCACCCGGCTCACACATTCACTCGAGGTCGCCCAGATCGCTCGCGAGATGGGCGACGCGGTGGGCTGCTCGGCCGACGTCGTGGATGCGGCGGGCTTGGCGCACGACCTGGGCCATCCGCCGTTCGGGCACAACGGTGAAGCGGCACTCGACGAGCTGAGTGGCGGCATCGGCGGCTTCGAGGGCAACGCCCAGACCTTCCGCATCCTGACCCGGCTGGAGCCCAAGGTGGCCGGTTCCGACGGCGCGCCGGCGGGCTTGAATCTGACCCGTGCGGTTCTCGACGCGGCGACGAAGTATCCGTGGCCGCGCCGCGAAGGCACCGGCAAGTTCGGTGTGTACGCCGACGATCTGCCGGCTTTCGAGTGGGTGCGCACTGGCGCGCCGGCGCAGCAGCGCTGTCTGGAGGCGTCGGTGATGGACTGGGCCGACGACGTCGCCTACTCCGTGCACGACCTGGAGGACGCGATTTATGCCGGCCAGGTGCGTCTGGACGCGGTCACCGATGCCGACGTCGACGCACTCATCGGCGTCGCCGCCCGGTTCGGCCGGTGGTCGGCAGACGAGCTGGCCGCGGGCATGGCGCGGTTGCTGGCGCTGCCGGCCCTGGTGGACGTGCGGTCCTTCGACGGTTCACAGTCGGCGCTGAGGGCGGTGAAACGGGCGACGAGCGAGCTCACCGGCCGGTTCGTCGGGTCCGCGGTGGCGGCGACGCGGGCGCAGGCCGGCGCTGCTGCGCTGTCCCGCTACGATGCCGAAGTCACCGTGCCGGTCGAGGTGGCGATCGAGTGCGCGCTGCTCAAGGCAATCGCCACGCACTACGTCATGCATAGTGCGGCCGCCGAGCAGCGGCGGCTGGATCAACGGCGGCTGCTGCATGACGTGGTGTCGGGCTTGGTGGCCGCAGGGCGCGACGCAATCGATGTTGCGCTGCGCCCGGCATGGGACGCCGCCGACGACGACGGCCAGCGCCTGCGCGTCATCATTGACCAGGTGGCGCAGCTGACCGACTCCAACGCCCGCGCCTGGCACCGCCGCCTCACCGCCTGACCACGCCGGTCGACCCGCGCCGTACCAGATGTGCCCAGCGCTATCGTGGGCTTATCCGCAGCTGGTCTGGCGTTGATGAAACATCACGGACGCTTTGTCGATCATGTCGACTCAACCAGGAAGCGCCTGACAGTGGTGAGGCCATGGGGCGGGGAACGATAACGCATACTGCACACCGCACGGTCACGCCGACGCCGCCGCCGCCGGGCGATCGCAAGGCCGCCGCGCGCGTCGTGCTGAATGCGGTGGCCGGGCTGGGCCCGCTGCAGCCGCTGATGGATAGGTCTTAAGTGACCAATGGTGGCAGCGAGACGTCGGCGATCGGAAGGCCGTACCGGGCCGTAACACCGACGTCCGAGACGCGGAGTGCATCGACCAGGTCCCCGACCCGAGCGGAGCCGACGGTGCCATCGTCAGCAAGACCTTCGGTGTGACCGTTATCAAGTCCTTCGACCAGCCACTTGACATCGCCCAGCACATTCCGTCCGATAACCTGCACGTGACCGACCTGGGAGGCCGGGCGATGAATCAGTTGATGCCGCCCGCTCCCTAGCCCTCAGAACAATCAGAGCTGCGTAGACCCGACCGCCCCCTAGACATCTCCGCCGACGGTGCCCGTCCAAGTGATCGAGGTTCGCACGACATGAAAATTTCGGTTATCGGCACGGGTTACTTGGGTGCCACCCACGCCGCGGCGATGGCCCAATTGGGCCATGACGTGCTAGGTGTAGACACCGACGCGGACAAGGTCGCTCGACTGGCGCGTGGTGACGTGCCGTTCTTCGAGCCGGAGCTGCCGCAGCTGCTGACCCAGATGCTGACTACCGGCCGGTTGCGCTTCGGCACGTCGCTGGCCGAGGCGGGTGAGTTCGCCGATGTTCACTTCCTCTGCGTCGGCACGCCGCAGCGTAAGGGCGAGTTCGCGGCCGACCTCACATACGTGCGGGATGCCATCGACGAGCTGGCGAAACATTTGCGCGCGGGAGCCGTCGTGGTGGGTAAGTCCACCGTTCCGGTTGGCACGGCGGCCCAGCTGGCGATGATTGTCGAAGCTCGCGGCGCGGAACTGGTGTGGAACCCGGAGTTCCTGCGTGAAGGTTTCGCGGTCGCCGATACCCTGCACCCGGACCGGGTGGTCATGGGGGTCAACAGCGATCGCGGGCGGAAAACGCTGTGCGAGGTGTATGCCTCCATCCTTGACGCCGGCACCCCTCTGATCGTCACCGACTTCGCCACCGCCGAGTTGGTCAAGGTGGCGGCGAACTCGTTCCTGGCCACGAAGATCTCGTTCATCAACGCGATGGCTGAGGTCTGCGAGGTTGTCGGCGCCGATGTCGTCGAGTTGGCCGATGCTATCGGCCACGACGAGCGGATCGGGCGGAAATTCCTGAACGCGGGCCTTGGTTTCGGTGGCGGCTGCCTACCGAAGGACATCCGGGCGTTCATGGCCCGTGCCGGTGAGTTGGGCGTCGATCAGGCGGTGTCGTTCCTCGAGGACGTCGACGCGATCAACGTGCGCCGCCGGGCCCGCACGGTCGACATGGCCCGCGAGCTGTGTGATGGGTCGCTGGCCGGGCGTCGTGTCGGCGTCCTTGGGGCTGCGTTCAAGCCCGACTCCGACGACATCCGCGACTCCCCAGCCCTGGACGTTGCCTACGCCGTGCAGCGGGCCGGGGCGGCCGTGCGAGTGTTCGACCCCCAGGCGATGGATAACATGGCCCGCGATTACCCGAGCCTGGCCGGCGCCGCCACCGCCGTCGAGGCCTGCGTCGACGCCGACGTCGTGCTCGTGCTCACCGAGTGGCCGGAGTTCCGCACGATGCACCCGTCCGCGCTGGCTGAGGTCGTGCACCGATGCAAGGTCGTCGACGGGCGTAACTGCCTGGACCGTGAGCTCTGGCGTGCCGAGGGCTGGACCTACCGCGCACTCGGGCGCCAATAGCGGCAGCACCTACAAATGTCGGGCTACGGGGGAACAGTGACATCGGTAGAAGTGATCATTCCGGTCAAGAACATGGCCGAACACGTCGAGTCGACGGTGCGGTCGATTCGCGAGCAGTTGACGAGCCTGGACACCGTTACCGTCGTCGATGACGGCTCGACCCAGTCCCTGAACGAGCGACTTCGAAGGTACGACGTCAACGTGGTCCGCCTGGAGACGTCGCGCGGCCCCTACGGCGCGCGACACGTCGCGGCCGCGGCATCGTCGGCCGACGTCGTGATCTTCACCGACGCGCGCTGCCGTGCTTACCCCGGCTGGCTCGATGCCCACCGGCAGTTCTACACCGATCCCGCTGTGGCGATGTCGTGTACGGGTATGCGGATCGTGTCTGGTGATTCGGTCGCCGCGCGAATCTGCGACCTGACGGGCATGTTCCGCCTGGACTCCAAGGTCGGCCTCGCGGGGAGGTTAGATTTCTATCCCACGGCAAACCTCGGAATACGGGCCGCCGCCTATCGAGCTGTGGGTGGCTTCCGCAAGATGCTCAGCGGCGGTGACATCGATCTGTGCTGGCGGGTCCAGCTGCAGAACCTGGGGCGCTTCGCATACAGCGAGGAGACGTTGATGGAATGGGTTCCGCGCGACTCGCTGCGGGCTTTGTTCACCCAATGGATTCGCTACGGCAAGAGTTCGGCCCAACTGGATCTGCTATACAAGGACGAGCCCGAGTCATCGGTTCTTGACCGGCGACGCCCCGGCTCGGCCTTCGTCCGGCTGGCGAAGGAAATCCGTAATCAGCCCTCGTCGATCGTTCCTGTGGGTGGCTGGGCGGCGCTCATGGTCGCCAACCGGCTGTCGTACCTGAACGCCCGTCGCTCGGTTCGGGACCTTCCCGCGCCGGTGTCGTTCTATCAGTTGGCCGGATGACGCGCGGCGCGGTCGTCTCAGCGGCCCTGGGGTCCGCAGGCGCTCAGCCGGACCCCGTCCGGGTTCACAACCGTTGGAGTCAAACAATGATGACGCTCACTCGTACCCGCCGGTCGGCGGTGGCCGCCGGAATCGGTGCCTGCCTCATCAGCGGCTTGGCGCTGGTGCCGGCGTCGGCGTTGGCCGACACCACGTCGACGTCTCTCCACGTGAACTTCCAGTCCGCGACATCCTCGGCTCCGTCGGGATACGTAGGGGACTTCGGCCAAGCCTACGACGCGACCCGCGGCTTCGGATGGACGACGAATGGTGGCGTGCCGCTCGACCTCACCGCCAACGGTCGTCAGCGCAACACCAATCCGAATCCACTGCTGGACACGTTCGTCCAGATGCAGGCCAGTCCCAACAGCGGCAACACGACGCCGGGTAGCTGGCGGGCCGGGGTTGCCGACGGCACCTACACGGTCACTGTCGGCGTCGGTGATCCCGCGTACTCCGACAGCCATGACGTGCTCAACATCCAGGGCCAGAAGGTTGTCGAGTTCACGCCGACGGCGACCAACCGACAGCTTGTCAGCACGGTCACGGTGGCGGTAACGGGCGGTGTGCTGACCATCGACTCGATTGGCGGCGCCAATACCAAGATTGACTACCTGGACGTCGTCGCGGGTACCGGTGGTGGTCAGCCGCCGTCGTTGCGAGTGAGCTCTCCCGAGGACGACCTGGCTCTGGGTCGTCGAATGGTCTTCAGCACCGTGCTCAACGAGCGAAGGGCGGGGCACTCGCTCACGTTGACCAACACTGGTGGCCGGGCGCTGAATGTAAGCGGGCTGACGTTCGGCGGTCCCAGCTCCGGGGACTTCCAACTCTGCACCGGTCAGTCGACGTCACTGATAGTTCCCGCCGGCAGCAGCGCCCCGGTTTGTGTGCGTTACACGCCGCTGGTCGATGCCATCGCCAATGGCACCCAGACAAGCAAAGGCACGCTCACCGTGTCGAGCGATGATCCCAGCGCCCCGGCCGTGGTGGTCACGCTGGGTGGCGTGAACGCGAAGAACTATGGCAGCTTCCACGAACCGTCCCTGCAGCAGATCTTCGACGCGTTGGGCTACACCGACAACGTCGTCGTGTCGAACAAGCCGCAGGGCAACTCCATAAGCCCGGTGTCCACCGCGGTGGGGGACGAGGTGCTGTCGCCGTACTTCACGCGATCGAATTCCGCATCTCCGGTTCAACTGATACCTCTCGCGCACTACTCCGGCCAGAGTTCGACAAATTCGGCGTCGTTCGGCTGGTACTCGAAGGGGACCACCACTAACAACTACCTGTACGCCTTCCCGGGGGGCGCGGACGGCTCGAACGACGGCTATGGACAGAACCAACTGTTGCTCCCGAAGACGACGACCGGATCGTCGGGCATCAACTCGGTGTCGTTCGTGCCGCCGGGGTCTTTCGGCTTGGTCGACAACTACCCGGGCTACAGCAGCCATAGTGACGATGCGAAGAACAGTCATGGGTGGCACAACTTGCGCGTCTACCCCGCCAAGGACGCGACCGGCAGCGTCATCGCCGGGGCCTACCTGGTCGGAAACGACATCGGCGGGCCAGCGGACAACAGCGCGAAGAACTGGGACTATCAGGATTTCGCGTTCCTGCTGGTCAATGCGACTCCTGACACGTCGGCCAAGCAGCCGACCCCCGGGGAGTACACGAAGGCACTGTCGAGCTTTCCGGGCACTGCCGGCGGGATAGACGGCACCGGGTTCACCACGGCCCAGGGTGTGGTTACGCCGTCGGCAATCAGCTTCGTCGGCGGCAAGCTGCAGATCGCTACGGCGAACGACAGCAACACGACGCACACAAACGCGTTGCAACTGGGGGTGAATGCCGGCACCCGATTCAGGGTCCAGAGCCGTCTGAGCGGTCCCTTCGACGCGATTGATGCCGGAGCCGAACAGCAGGGCATCTACTTCGGCCCGGATGGGAGCAACTACATCAAGGGCGAAGTTGAATGGAACGCGACGGACCGTGCGCGGCACCTCACGATCTGGAAGGAGGTGAACGGATCGGGCGCGATCGTCGCAACCGTGGTCCTGCCCGGTGGCAATGCGAACACGATCGACCTGCGCATCGACGTGGACCCGTCGCCCCAGGACAGCGCTCACTACAACAAGGATCCACTCGTGACGGTTTCGTACGCGTTGAACGGTTCGGCCACATTCACTAAATTGAACACTGCTGATCTCAACATCCCCTCGAGCTGGCTCAGTGCGAACGCGCCGGCCGGGATCGTGACGTCCCATCAGCAGGGCGGATCTGCGTTTCCTGCCACCTTTAGTAATTTCGTCGTAACCCATCCTTGAACTCCTCGGAACCGCGGACGAAAGGCTCGTCCTCCTCGTCTGGTACCGGCACCACGGGAAGTTGGCGTGGAAAGGCGCTTCGGCCGCGGCGGCGCATCGAGAGTCATCTGTGCCGGGCGCGCTTGCAACGTGTGTGGCTGTCAAAGGTTTCGTCGGCCGGTTGACGACGTCTCTTTGTGTTTCCGCTTCATGAACAATTGGGGACGTTTTTATGTCGATTAGACTTTTGACAGCTATATCCAAAGCGCGATTTGTATCACCGGCGCGCGGTGGTATCTTCATTCTTAGGTTTCACTGCACAGGTCTTAATGGCCTCAGACTGAGCATTTGATCGCTGGCAGTGTGTTCGCAAGAATGAAATGCCTAAACCTGATCGCCAGCCAAACACGGGGGACCAAATGTCCGGTACGACTCGCATGTCAGCTTCTCAAGATCGCAGCGCGCGGCCAACTAATCCTAAAGTGAGCCTGGTCATACCAGCTCGAAACGAAGCCCGAAACCTCGAGGCGATACTGCCCGAGCTCCCGCAGGTCCATGAGGTGATCCTGGTGGATGGCCACTCGGTGGATGGAACCGTGAAAGCGGCGCAGTCGGTGATGCCGTCGATTCGAGTGTTCCACCAAGTCCGGCGCGGCAAGGGCAACGCACTAGCACGTGGTTTCGACGCGGTAACCGGTGACGTCGTCGTGATGTTCGACGCCGACGGCTCCGCCGATCCAGCCGAGTTGCCGCGCTTCGTCGAGGCACTCGTCGCGGGTGCCGACTTCGCCAAGGGGAGCAGGTTCTGCGCCGGGGGTGGAAGTGCTGACATCACGCCGTTCAGGAAGGTTGGCAACAGGTTTCTGAACACTGTCACCAACACCATGATTGGCGTGAAGTTCTCCGACCTGTGCTACGGCTACAACGCCTTTTGGGTCGACGTCCTCGGCGTCCTAGAGTTGCCCGACCCTTACTTCATCGCGCCGGCGGACGTCAGCATGCCCTGGGGCGACGGGTTCGAGATCGAGACGATCATCAACTGCCGCATCGCGGCTGCCGGTTTCAAAATCACCGAGGTGCCTAGCTATGAGCGGCCACGCATATATGGGGCAAGTAACCTCAATGCCGTTACTGATGGGCTGCGAGTGCTCAAGACGATCAACGCCGAGCGACGCCGAGCGCGCACCGAGTGTGCAACCATCGTGGAAACCGACGTCGCTATGATACCCCGCGAGATGATCAGCGACGTTGCGTGACGGTCGTCAACCGGCGCTGCCCCAACCGTGGCGGGGGGAACTCGAAGGCCAGATCAGTACCAACCTGGTCGGGAGTCAGACCTTCGGGGGCACCGAGCCTGCGGTCTGGTAACGCGCTCGGCGAGGCGAACAATACCTGCATCACTAGCCGCGGTCCTGTAATCGCGTGGCCGCCCTTGTGCCATCCGGTCGTATCGGTGAACAGGACGGTGCCGGCTTCACCGGTGAACTCGGGTCGCTCCGCCGCCGTCGTCGTCGAGGTGACGTCGACATCGGTGCCCCGCCAGTTGTAGCCGTCGAAGGTCGATCTGGGTTTCCACCGACGCCCGCCTTTCGCATGCGTGCCCTTTACGTAGGAATACGGACCGTTGCCGTCATCGACGTCTTCCAGGTAAATAAACATCTTTAGGATCAGATGGTCGGTACGGAGATCGCGATGCCAGAGTTGCGACGCCACGGGAGGCTGAAAGCTGGGCAGATTGCGCCAGATGTTCAGGTCCGTGACACGTGTGCGCATGGCGTAGTACCCATCTGCAATAGCCTTCAGCTGTGGGTCCAAAGCCGTGCCGGCAAGCAGGCCGTGCGGATCTACCACTGGTCGGTCCTTGTCGAGCAGGGTGACGACGAACAACTTATCCTCGCGACCGTTGCCGAGGGACTGACCGCTGGCCAGATCGTCGGACCGGCGCCGTACGGCGTGGGCCATGTCACGCTCGAGCCCAGCCGCGTAATCCTGCAGGGAGGCCAGTAGTTCGGGGCGGCCGGTGACAGCCTCGAGTGTGGTTCGCGCGACGCCATCGACGTTGAGGTCGTGCAGGACCCGGGCCGCCTCGCCGGTCGGGTTGGATGGCGAGCGGCGATACGCGACGGTGGACCTAATGTTCAGCCCGTACCGCCACAACTGTGGCACCGCTAGGCTACGCTTGTATGCCGCTCGGGCGAGGTTCCGCGATGTCGACCCCAATTTCAGCACAACGAGATAGTACGCTCGGTCTAGGTGGCCGAGGAAGGCGTGCTGACCCTTGGCCGGCCCAGGCGGCGTTTGTTCTGACTGGCGCCACCGAAGTACTCCACATCATACTTAGTGATCATCAAATTGGCCCGAACTTCAGCGGACGATTGACTCGCGTTGTTGATCATGATGGTGGGCAATCGGCTGGTCATCTGCTTGAAGTAGCCTCGACACAAATATCGCTGGGGGTGTGGCAAGTGAAACTTCATAAAAGCAAGTCCGCCAGTAGGGGTCTATGCCTGTGTGACCGACTACACAAGCGCCGTGGCGATTCGCCGTCAGATCCGGGCTGTTGCGGTCTGTGAGCGCCGGATCAAACGATGTGCACTTAGTTAGTCGTCCAAATCACATCCCGTCATCACATCCCGCGCGCGCGCGCAGGAGGCCTGTTCGACGGGGGTATGTGGTCAGTACCAGTTTCTTGATCGTGCTGCTATTGATACTTGCTTGGATCATCAACGGGGCGCGCGATCGGTCCCCTTGGCGCACAGTGTTCAACGAAAACTTCACTACCGCCACCGACCACTTTCCAGGACCGGCTTACTCCCAGCGATGGCGGAGTTACGACGGTTTCCCCGACACGGCCGGCGTCGGGCTCTACGATCCAAAACGAGTGCTGTCCGTGCACGACGGGGTCTTGGATATGTACCTGCACACCGAGGATGGGCGGCCCCTCGGTGCCGCTCCAGTACCGTTGATCGACGGCCGATGGGGCGGTCAGCGTTACGGCCGATACCAGATCCGCTTCCGAGCCGACTCTCTCGCCGGATTCGGCGCCGGCTGGTTGTTGTGGCCCGACTCCAACAATTGGAAAGAGGGGGAGATCGATTTTCCCGAGGGCGCACTCAACGCTACAATGATCGTTAATCAACACTGCATCGGAGACCCGCAGCGCAAGTGTCTGACATATGACACGGGTGTGCCATTCAGTTCAGGTTGGCACACCACCGTGATCGAGTGGAAACCAAGCGGCGTCACATACTTCCTCGATGGAGCGGAAGTGGCGCGAACGACGCAAGCACCGACGACTCGCATGCATCTGGTCCTGCAGACGGCGACCAACGGAAAACGCCCCGGCGCTTCGGTTCAGGGGCACGTCGAGATCGACTCGGTCAAAATATCTGCATTGCGGTAGACGCCGGCATCGACTGTCGTCACGGTGGCATTGCCGAGCAGTCGACCGACCCGAGATAGGTCCGGAGGGCTACGGCCCGCAATGGAAGCGAATATCGAGAATGGCTCCACTTCGATCGCTGCTCTTCGACGGGCGCAATCCCGGACCAGTCGACCCGCCAGGCGACGTCCGCCAGGACGGCAAGACCCTAGCCCTGTGGGTTAGACCCGAGGGCGCACCTCCCGACCGCGGCCAAGGCGTGATGTCGGTCCGCAGTCGCAACGCGTCCGTTGCTTTCGTGGGCGTGACGGTCCTGCTGTCGGTCGTCGGGACTCTACTGGATGTCACCACACTGAGGGCAGTAGCCGTAGCGGTGTTCTTGCTCGTCGGTTTAGGCATGGCGCCCTGCTTGCTCCTGCGAAGTTTGTCACCCATGTGGTTTGCGCTGCTATCGGTAGCAACAAGTCTGTCGACGACGATTCTTCTCGGGTTCGTCATGTCGACGACGCATCGGTGGCATCCGATGGCAATGTACGTCGCAGTCGTAGTCGTAGTCCTGGCCATTCTGGTACTTGTAGCTATTCGCGATCGACGCATTCGAACGGCAGATGATGGCTCTTCCCGGCGGACGTCGAACGCCGATCGGTGGCCCAACGCGCTGACCGCGCTTGGACTGGCCGTCGTTGCCGCCGCCGCGCTGGTACACCGCGCCGACCCTGCGCCGACCGGTTTATACGGCGTGCTCGGGTGGACCTGGTACGCCGGTCTGCTGACAGTCGTCGTCGCCGCGGTACTGAGCTTCAGGATCCGGGCCAACCCGGCGGTACCGGTTCTGGCCCTTGCGGGCATCGTCGTGTTCTCACAGGCCCTGGCCTATGACGCTCCGGCGGTGATGTCGGCAGCGCGCCACCTCGGAATCGTCGATTTCATCCGGGTCAACGGCGGAGCCGACACCGGCAGCGATATCTACCAGGCCTGGTCCGGACAATTCGCTGGTATTGCGTGGCTCGCCGACGTCGGCGGGATCGTCGATCCCCTGCCGGTGGCAACTTGGTGGCCTGTGTTGATGAGCCCCGCCACGGCACTGGCCGTGGCGGTACTTGCCAGTCGCTGGGTGTCCTCGACCAATCGTGTGTGGATCGCCGCCACCGTCTTCGCCCTGACCAGCGCGACCCTGAACATCACGTACTTCTCACCCCAGTCGGTCGGTCTGTTCCTCAGCATCGTCATCTTCGCGGTCGCCGTCAACAGGTCGGGCGGTGCCGGAGACGGCCCCTGGGCGCGAACCGCCCCCCGGAACGGCGGTGCCTCGGCGCTCGAACCCGGTAGAGGCGGCCGCCACGCGGATCAGCGACTCGTCGTTCGTCTGGTGCGGCGCCTGCCCCGAGTCACCGGGCAGATGTCGGCCGGACGGCTGGCGTTCATCCTCTACCTTTCCGTCGCGATGGCTGTGACTCATCAGATATCGCCGTACCTGGCCACCGCGGCTCTCGTAGTTCTTGCGTTGTTCCGTTATGTGCGCCCGTGGTGGCTGCCGGCCGTGGTTGCGATTCCGGCGATCGTGTGGGCGCTTCTGAACCGAGGCGTGCTGACCGGCTTCATCTCGCTGCGAGCGCTCGGCCGGTTTTATGAGAACGTGCAGCCGCCGGCGCATGGCTTCGCCCAATACCCGCAGCCACGCGTCATCCGGTTCGCGTTCGAAATCCCGGCCCTGGTGCTGGTCGTCGTGGGGGTGGTCGCCGCGGTCTACGTCCTGCGGGTCCGGTCCAGGCCGAGTTGGGCGCTTCTCGCTGCGGCAGCCAGCCCCGTGGCTCTGATCGCGGCTACCGACTATGGGCAGGAGGGCATCTTCCGCGTGACGCTGTTCGCCGGGCCTTGGCTTGCGGTGCTGGTGGCCAGCGTTCGGTGGACGAGGCGCCGTTGGACTGTTCCGCTGCTCGCGGCCGCCCTCGTGGTGATGCTCGGTGTGAATGTGTACGGGCAGACGGCACTCGACTGGAATCGGGTGATCCGTCCGGATGCGGCCAAGGCAACCCTGTTCTACGAGCGCACGGCGCCGAAGGGGTCGGTGATGTTGTTGACTGGAACCTCCAACGCCACACCGCTGTCTCGGACCGCTCGGTACCGCGATGTCGGTTACGAGTCGCGCGAGGTGTTCGGTCCTTACCCCTCGATCAATGAGCCCTACGACGCCGCGGGTGATGTGGTCCGGATGACCGCTGCTCTCACCAAGAGCCGGCCGCTCGGTACGTACTACGCCCTGGTCTCGACGTCCATCGGGGCCTACGACGACCGGTACGGCTTCCAGCACTACGCTCAATACCTCCAGCTGGCCCGCGCCATGGCTGCCTCCCGCCTTTGGCAGCCGGTTTACCAGGGTCGGACGAGCACGGTGTACGTGCTCAAGAAAGCACGCGCCGCGGCCGCGCACTAACCGTGAATCTTCGTAGGGTCCTGCGTCCGCCAGGCATTGTTCGGAATTTGATCGAGGAGATCACACGGTGGGTATCGAGCAGCGCAGCACAACCGTGCCGTCGGGGCCCGTCGTGGCCGGCGGTGTGACCTGCGTTGTTCTGGCGCACAATGATCCGTCTCACGTCGCCCGCCTGCTCGCCGCGCTCGACCCCTTTCCGGTCGTGCTCCATTGCGACGCGCGGACACCTCAAGCGGCCTTCGATCAAATGATCAGCGGTGCTCCGGGTCGCAGCGTCGCGGTGCATCCACGCCGGGTCGCACGGTGGGCCCAGTGGGACATCGTCGCCGCCGAGTTGGACGCCTACCGCATCGCGCTCGATGTCTCGGATGCCGAGCACATCGTTGTGATGGCAGGGTCCGACTATCCGTTGGCTTCGACGGCGGATATCCAGGACGTCCTCGCAACGCATGTCGGCAAGTCCATCTGCTTCCTTCGTCCGATGCCTCTACCGGACTGGGGACGTAGCGGCGGGATGGCGCGGCTGCGGTACCGGCACTGGGCCTGGAACAAGCGCATGGTGCGGCTTCCGTTGCCTCGCAGGCTGCCCCGTGACATCGTCACGTCGGGTGGATCGGTGCAGAAGGTGCTGAGCCGCCAGCACGTCAGGCAACTGCTCGATATCGTCGATTCGAGGCCCGATCTGGTTCGGTTCTGGCGGCGAACCTGGGCGGCCGACGAAACGTTCATCCCATCGCTGTTGCTGAGCCCGCAGCTGGGGATCGACTGGGCCTCCCAACATGTGCAGGGCAGGTTGTGGCGCATCGGCTGGGACGGAACGCGGCAGAAAAGTCCGGCGTGGTTGACACTGGACCGATTCGACTGGCTCAAGAGTGCCCGCGACGATCCAGCCGGCCCGGTGCCGGCCGTGTTCGCCCGAAAGTTCTCGACCGCACAGAGCACCGAGTTGCTCGATCGGATCGACGTCGAGCTGCGCCGTACCGCATTGACGTTCGGTAAGGCTCCTGCATCGGGCCAGCGAACGTGACCAACTTCGACGCAGTGGCGCTACCGGTGTCCGAGACGTCGACGGTGGAGCCTTCGCCACCGCACGCGAAATCGAACCTGTTCGGCCGAGGGTTGCTATATGTGATCATCTGGTCTTTGCAGACAGTGGCAGCCATCGTCGTCTCGCCGGTGTTGGCACACGTACTCGGCCCGGGTGAGTTCGGGCGGCTGGCGTCTGCGATCGCTTTACATCAGGTGTTGATCGTGCTGGCCGTCCTGGGCATCGATCAAGCGCTCGTGCTCCAGCGGGCCGAGGATTCAGACGGTCGCGCGGCCCGCGGACTTGCCGCCGTAGCCCTTCTACTGGCCTCCGTGGTCACGTTGGTCGTCGGACTGACCGGCCCGTGGTGGGCCAGTCAACTCGGGTTTGGCAGCTTCTCCTCGCTCGTACTGGCCACGGTCCTGTGGACCGCGCCGGCCGCCGGCGTGCAAGTGATGCTGGCGTTGCTGCTGTCGGAGGACCGGCTCAGGCCGTTCGCGTTCATCAGCGCGCTGTCCGCGGTGGGCGGGCAGGTGTGCGGGCTCGTCCTGATGTTCACAATCAGCCGCGACGCCGGCACCTACGCGTGGGGGGGAGTCTTCAGCCAATTCGCAGCCGTAGCGATTGCTGTAATCGTGACCAGACCGCGCCTGGCCGGTCTGTTCGACCGCAAGGTCGTTGGCCGAGCGGTCCGGCTCGGAGTGCCATTGGCCTTGGGCGGCTTGTCATATTTCGTTCTGAACGCGGGTGATCGGATCGTCGTCCAGCGTCTTCTGGGCGCGGTCGAGGTCGGCCGGTATCAGGTTGCCTACACCGTGGGCTACATCGTCGTGCTCCTGCTCACCTTCACAAGCCAGGCCTGGGCTCCCCGCTTCGCGTCGGTTCGCGACGAGGCGGAGCGGGTCAGGATGATGGGTGCTTCGCGTGACGAGCTGTACCGACTCCTCCTGCCGATGACGCTGGGTTTGACGCTCATCGCACCGTTCGTGCTGCGGGTCGTGGCGCCGCCGAGCTACCGGCCGGGGTCCCTGCTCGTCGTCGTCTTCCTGGTGGCGCTCTCAGCCTTCCCGGTCGCGGCCATGGGCGCCTCAGCCCGAGCGCTGATCGTCCTGCGACGCGGGCCGACGCTGGCCGTCATCGCCGCAATCGCTGCCGCGGCGAACGTCGCGCTGAACCTGTTGCTCGTGCCTCGCATCGGCATCGTCGGCTCGGCTGGGGCGACGATACTCGCGTTCACGCTTCAGGCTTTCCTGCAGTACCGATCGGTGCCCGCGATTCCGCCGTGGCCGCGGACGGCAACAGGACTCTGGCTGCAAATCGGCCTGGTATGTGGATTGAGCGAGGCCTCGGTCTTGCTTCCGCAAACCCCCGCTTGGTCCATCGCCCGCGTCGTGATTGCGATCACGGTGTGCGCGCCGTGGTTTGTTGTGCGCCTGGTCAAGGCACGCCGCGCCGTGTAGGACGTGACCATCGGTGTGCTGGCGCCGGCCGTGCTCAACGCAAACCCCGTCGGCGCGCGGCGCGGCGGCTGCGCACGTAGAGCACAGGGCCGGCTAGGTAGCCGGCCAGCTCGGCACGGACCATCTGCGGGGGGAAGTCGTCAGTTCGCCGCTCATTTTTCTCAGAGGCCGGAGACAGTAACTTCCAAAAACCCCCGGGTAGGCGATGGCCAATCCGCATCGCACTGCCCGGACTCGTGGTGGCGTGCTTGGCGATTACCGCGCACATCCCCACCCCGTACCCGAACATCTGGCGACGTAGCCCGTCCACGTCCCGGCGAGCGAAGTGCCGGATCAAGGCGCGCGGCTCATAGATCAGTATGGCTCCGGCGAGCATGACCATCAAGAACGCGTCGAGATCCTCGCCACCGCGTGCAAGTGTGCCGGCGCCGAGGGCGACGTCGAACAGGCCGTGCTCGCGCAAGAACTCGGCTCGAAACGCCATGTTGTTGCCCGAACCGAACACTCCGCACGAGTACGGAAAAAGCGCGCTGTGCGTGCCGGCCACGCCGAGTGAGCTCACGGTGGGGTCGGTGTCGTCGGCGCTCCAGACCAGCCTGGTGAACCCCTTGTCGAACGCGCCGAACTCCTCGAACCACACCTGGGCGCGAGTGCTGAGCTCGGCTGGCAGGACCAGCCCGGTCACGCAGGCAATTCCGGCGTGGTCACGAAACGGTGATGTCAAAGCCTCCAGCCAACCTGAGTCGGCGAGCGCGTCGTCGTCGGTGAAAGCGACCAGGCTGCCGCGGGCGGCTGCGACCCCGGTGTTTCGGGCTACAGAGAGCCCGCGCCGAGGTTCGGCCACAATGCGCAGCCTTGGGTCGTTGATCCCTGTCAACGCAGCCGCGGTGCCGCCCGACTCAGGATCATTGTCGATGACGAGCAGTTCCAAATTGCGGTGAGTCTGCGTGAGAACGGAACGGGCGGCCTGGGCCAGCTTCGGATCCTGTCCCAGCGTGCAGATGATCACGCTCACCAGTTCTGTCGAAAGTGGGGCCTGATACGGCCCGGCGCCCGCACCTGTTTCCGGGGCCGCGATGGTGTTATGGGTGGCACCGTTCTCGGTACCGTCAGTCGGCACGTCGGCGAAGCAGTGCGCGGCCTCGGCCGCGATGTCAGCCGGACCACGCGGGCCGGGTTGCAGCATCGCCAGGGCACCTATGGGCCGGCCGTGCCGGCGTATCAGTAGGTGGATCTGACCGACGGCATTGGGCTGGGGGAGATTGCCCGGTTCCGACAGTTCGAAATCAGCCACAGGAACGGCGAGGAACGCCGGCTCGGACGACCGACGCGCGCTGCGGCTGCGGATCACGATCCGTTCACCCAGCTTGCCCGCCTGCGACGCAGGGAGATCGACACCCGGGCGCCCAGATAACTGAATACGGTCAGGGTCAGGCCTTCGACTATGGCTACTGCCCGGGCCGCGCCGGACCGGTCCCCCCGGGCGAGGTCGGACAGACCCCGCAGCACGCCCCGGGGCAGCACGCTCCGAACGTACGTCCGCTCGCTCTCCAGTGCGGCGTCGGCGCCGGCGAGTCGGCTTACAAGTGCTTTGGACCGCCCTTCGGCGCGGCACCGCCGACGGAAGTACGCGCGCGTCACCCGTTCGGGACCAACGATGTGATGACACACCGCGTCGGGCTCGAGCAGGATTCGCGACTGAGGAAAGCCCCGCCGGGCGCGAATGGAAAACTCGGTCTCCTCGCAACCGGCGGCATCGGCTCCGAATCGGCCGACCGCGGGGTCGAAAGAGCCTACGGCCGAGAAGACGTCGCGCCGGAAACTCATGTTGGCACCGATGGCGTTGCGGACCTCGGCGCGTGAGAGCGGCTGGCCTCGATAACTGCAGCCAACAACCCAGAGGAACTCCTCCGGCAGCCAGGAGGGGCGCTCGGCTCGCCAGTCGGGCAGGACGCCCCCGCCGACACCGATTACGCCTGGTTCGGAATAGGCGGTCATGAGGCGCTCCACCCACGACGGATCGGCGGCCGCGTCGTCGTCAAGAAAGGCAATGACGTCGAAGCCGGCGGCACCAACGCCGGTGTTTCGCGCTCCGGAAAGTCCCTGAGACAAAGAATTTGCCAGCACTTTGACGCCCGTTAATTCGTCGTTTGCCCGCTCGAACAGGAGCTGGTTGTAGTCGCTGACAAAGATGATTTCTTCTGGAGCTACCGTCTGCGACCGCAAACTCTCCATCGCGTCGGAAATCGCATCCCACCGGTCCAGCGTATAGCCGCAAATGATCACGGACAGACTCTTCGGCGTCGCAACGGAACCATTGCGCTCAGTGACGGGGTCCGCCCGAATCAGACTTGTGATAACGGGCGTATTGGTTTGTCGATCTTGATTTCGATACGACCGTTCG
The DNA here is from genome assembly GCA_964236495.1 of uncultured Jatrophihabitantaceae bacterium. GTDB lineage: Bacteria > Actinomycetota > Actinomycetes > Mycobacteriales > Jatrophihabitantaceae > CAXSBR01. Next base: position 149,457 of record CAXSBR010000003.1, on the reverse strand, counting down.
CCTAGGCCTTCCACTGCGCGAGTATATATGCCTCTGTTACGACGGACACCATTGTCAGGACGCCGCAGTCGTCATACAGATCACAATTCTTGTACATCAGGCTCGCGGACATCCGGTTCGCTGACGGGCGCGTCCGGCGAGAGACGAGCCTGGTCCGACGTCGATGTCGCCACCGCTGTACGGCATGATATGTTCCGGTCGAGCAGTCTGGGGGGCGCTCGACTGTGGTTCAAGGTCGTCTCCGTTGGTGAGTTTCGCCTCGCCACAGGCTGATACGTCGGATGGATCATCGTCGTTCCGCCCGAGCCGCCCCTATCCGTCGGTATTCCGCGCTTCGGCTTGATGCCGCCTACCTGGACGACACCCGCCCAGGCGTTGTGACCGCTGGGCGGGTGTCGCGCGCAGCCGTCAATTGCGGCAAATCCACACAGTGTGTTGCGCGGGTGCAGACACTAACGACGCCTCGATGAGTTCGTAATGGCTGCTCCAGGCACTCGTTCGCGCCGCGCCGCGGCAATCAGAGACCCTGGCAATCAGAACAGGCGTCGATATCCAGAAATCCCCAACAAGGAGGAACAGGATGACCGTCCCTGCCGCAACTCCGACGACTGCAAAGCATCGAAGGCGTCGGCCGGAGATCAGCCCCGCCCCTGATCGACCGGCGCGCTCACCGGCCCGGTCTCCCGGCCGTAGCCGGTACCGACGATGGGTAGCGGCGGCCGGCCTGGTCACGACCATGAGCCTGGCCGCGACAGCCATGAGCCAGGCCGCAACGGCGGTCGCGGCCACGCCGTTGCTGACGCTGAACAATCTGTCGGCGTCGGTCCACGGTGGCTCCGTAACGACCTGGGCTGACGTGTCGGCCTCGCCACAAACGACGGCCTCCCGATACGGAGTCTGCGTGCGATCCGCGTCGGGGAACAACCTTGACTACCCGAAGATGACCAACGCGCTCCTGGCGCCGATCGGAAATGCGTTCACCGCCAGCAAGACGTTCGCGCCCGGAACCTACACCTACTTCGCCTGCGTCAAGCTCAATGACGGTTGGTACAACGTCGGAGCGGCGAACACCTTCACCGTCGTGGGATCGACGATGCCGGTCGGCGCGCCTGGCGGCTGGAAGCAGGTCTTCGCCGAGGACTTCAACACCGCCCAGGCGATGGGTCAGTTCCCGGGCGCTGCGTACGGTGCCCGGTGGACGAGCTACGACGGATTCCATGATTTTCGCGGTATCGGTCTTTTCGATCCCGGCCACGTGATCTCGGTGCACGACGGGGCCCTCGACATGTACCTCCACACCAGCAACGGGGTTCCGCTGGGAGCCGCACCCGTACCTCTGGTCAATGGGAAGTGGGGCGGCCAGACCTACGGTCGGTACTCGGTCCGGTTCAAGGCGGACTCATTGGCGCATTTCGGCCTGGGTTGGTTGCTGTGGCCGGATTCCGGCAACTGGAATGAGGGTGAGGTCGATTTCCCTGAGGGTGGTCTTTCCGGGACGATTCACGGTTACACGCATTGCATCAACGATCCGTCCAAGAACTGCGCGATTATCAATACGAACGTGGCGTTCGCCAGCGGCTGGCATACCACGACCGTCGAATGGACGCCGGGGCAGATCAAGTACATCCTCGACGGCAAACTTCTCGCCACAACCGGCAACTCCCCGACCACCAAAATGCACTGGGTGCTCCAGACGGCCACGACCGGTATCCGGCCTGATGCGAGTACCCAGGGGCATGTGTTGATCGACTGGGTTACGATCGACGCACAAAGCTAGATGGGCCGACGATGGCCGGCGCCGAACGAGGCCGGCCATCGACGGCTCGGCAGCAGTGGGTCAGCTGTCCGGAAGGCTGACGCGGGCTGGCAGACCGCGGTGGCCGAACCCATCAATTGACACAGTGATGGGTCGGCTGGGTATCGCCTCGATGACCACCAAGTGATCGATATCAAGGAAAAGCGATATCCGACTGTCGGCCGCATACGTGGGTGTCAGGCCCGCTCCCGACTCCTCACTTGCGTCCCTCGTATCAGGTTGGGTTCGGTCGGGTCGGCCTAACCAAGGCAAAGGTTCGAGGTCAATACGAGTACGGACGGGCCGTCCGAGCGGGCAGGCGGGTCGGAGTGTGAGGGCGAGGCGACCGCCATGCCGACCGCCGCTAGTAAGGGCAGCTCCGACTGCGGGCAGGTAACGACGGGCCGCCAGTAAAACCACAGCGGAGAGCGGCGCCGTGGCCAACAGATACATGAAGGCGCGCTCGCCCAGCGCTGACCAGTTGTCGTCGTCCACGCCGGGCGAGGCGCTGCACAGGATTCCTACCGGCGTGAATATGCCGTTCGCTGATAGCGGTGACATTCGCTGCACAGGGAACACTCGGTGCCTGATCGGTAGTGCTCGTGTGCCTGTCGCGGATGACCGCATTTGCAGCCTTCGTCATCCGATCGTGATAGAAATCTGCGGCCAGCGTTGTACTGCGCGACTGCCCAGGAAACCCGCCCACTCGACACGGGGGCGGCGCTCAAGCCCGCGCAGCGTGGTCGGAGAACTCAAGGATGGTCGGTTCATCTGGCCCGCTGACGGTGGTCATTAGCCGTGCGCCAGGGGATGTTCGTCGACATAGGGGTCGATCGCACACGCCGTCACCACTCAGGGGCGGCCGGTGTTCCCGCGGGATGGCCGGGTCGGAACAAGACGCCAATTCGTTCACCTGCACATGAGGAACGGAAGACCTACACCAAGCGGTGAAGAGCGAACCCATCTTGCTCCGCGACCCTTCAGCCATGCAACATCAACAAGGCCGGGTGCAGCCGGTGGGGTGCGGCGAGACTGGGACGAAACCCAACCAGTGAACCGTCCCCGGTTTAGTGACTGGCTAGTTCTCCCCGGAGCGGGTGCTCTTGAAAGTTGATCTGACGGTAGTAGTGCTCTTCGAACTTTGCCGGTGGGACCATGCCGATGCTGCTGTGCGGGCGTTGTTCGTTGAATCAGTGGACCCAGTTCAGGGTGGCGAGCTCGAGGTCATCGACGGTGCGCACCGGCCCGTCGCGGCGGACGCATTCCAGCTTGTGAAGGCCGATGACCGACTCGGCCATCGCGTTGTCGTATGAATCGCCGAAGGTCCCGATCGATGCCAACGCACCGGCGTCGGCCAGCCGCTCGGCGTAGCGGATAGCGGTGTATTGCGACCCCGCGTCGCTGTGCTGAATGAGTCCGGGCAGGCGGCCTTGCTTGTCGGTGTGTCCAGTGCGTTGGCGGGTCCAGATCGCCATCTCCACCGCGTCCAGTGGCAGGCCGGTCGGCATCGACGTCGCGGTGCGCCACCCCACGATCCGGCGGGAGAACACGTCAGTGACGAACGCGGTGAACGCAATCCCCGCCCATGGTGGAACGTAGGTGAAGTCGACCACCCACAGCCGGTTCGGGGCGGTGGCGCTGCACTCACGCCGCACCCGGTCCGGCGGGCGCGGAGCCCACGTGTCGGCGCGCGTGGTGACGAACCGCCGCCCACGGCGGGCGCCCTGCAGGCCCGCGGTGCGCATCAGCCGCTCGACCAGGCGCCGCGATACCGGTCGGCCGTCGACACCGCCTTGGCGGCCCAGCACGGCGTGAACCTTGCGCACCCCGTAGAGGCCGCGCCCGATAGCCGGGTCGGCGTAGACCCGTTCAATTCCGGCCAGCACCCGCCGGTCACGCTCAGACCGCGCCGAGGGGGCCCGGTTCTTGTGGGCGTAGTAGGAGTTCGGTGCGGTCGGCACGCCATGCTCGCTGAGCACGCGGCAGATCGGCGCGACACCGAACCGGTCCCGGTGGTCGTCGACGAACGCGATCACCACGGCACACGCTCAGTCGAGCTCGGGTGCGAAGAACGACGACGCCGCCAACAGGATCTCGTTGGCGCGTTTGAACTCGCGGTTCTCCCGCTCAAGCTCCTTATGCGGGCGCCATCGGCGGTTGTTGCCACAGGCCGTTCACCCCGGTTGATCGCCGCCTGTTTCACCCACCCCCGCAACGTGTCGGCGTTGACCCCGGTCCGCCGTCCAATCCGGATCACGGCCTGGTTCAGCGACAGGCCGCTGTCCTGCTCACGGACTCGGCGACCAGGCGGCCCGCGCGCTCCCGTAACTCGTTCGGATCCTTCCTCGGTGCTGGCCCAACAACCACTCTCCCGTAGCTTCGCACAGTCACCAGACCGGGGACGGTTCACTCGTAGGCGGCGAGGCCGAGGCCGATGAGCACGTGGCTCTTGCTGGTGCCGGAGTCGCCGAGCAGCACGACCGGTTCGCCAGCGTCCATGTAGTGCCCGGCGGCGAGGTGTCCGAGCGTCACGGGGCTGGATGGTCGGGACGGCGTCGGCGTGAAGTCCGCGAGACGTTTCAGGCGTGGGAACTTGGCGTCGTTGATGCGCCGGGTGCGGCGTCGCCAATGACACGCTTACCACCACCGCGCAGCGACGAAACAGAGGCGCCCGCCCGGAGCAATCCGGACGGGCGCCTTGCCCTGCCACTTGTCGCTGATGCACTTGTCGGCGTCGGCGACCACTATCGGCAGATCGCGAGTTCCTCGGCCCGGTGCGTACGGCGGCGGTGCTCCTCGGAGGGGGCACCGCCGACAAGTACGCGGTTACCGTCGTGCGGTCAGACCGGGCCAGCCGGGATTAGGCCGCCGGCGAGTACATCGAGACCCAATCGATGTATAGATGTCCTGCTTGCGCGGTAGAGCTGTGCGGACCCACTTGAACAGTCCAGCGGTGGTTGGTGTTCGGGTTGTAGGCTGTCGTCGATTTGATCAGGCTTCCATCAAGGAAGTATTTCACACCGGTGCTGGTCCATTCGGTGGTCGCTATGTGCCAGTCGGCAAAGGCAGCGCCCGTCATGAACCAATCCTTGGCGCTGCAATCCGAACAGTTCGTAGGGTGCTGGAATACTGCGAAGGTGCCGTCAAGATTACCCTCAGGGTAGTCGATCTCACCGTCGCCCCAGACATTAGAACTGGGCCAGACCATCATGGCTGCCCCGTATCCACTCGCACCGCTGGCTTTGAACCTGACGCTATACCGTCCATACTTGGCACCCCAACAGGTCGACGGCGTTCCAAACGAGCCAGCCCCGCCGAGCTTTCCGTCGAGGTTGAAGTCCATCAGGCCGTTCTGACTCGAGATGACTCTGTCGTTGTAGTAAACACCGCTCGTTCCAGCCGCGTACCCACACCACGTCGACGCGTACGTGTTCTGGAAACTCCCGATTGTCGAGTTGGTGTTGAAGTCCTGGGCGAGAGTCTGAGTCCAGCCGGGTAGGTTGCCCACCGGCATCGTCGTAGGAGTTTGGGCTGTCGCCTGACTCGGGACGCTGAATGCCTTCGTTGCTCCGTTCCACCAACTCCCGTCCGTCCGTTGCGCGCAGGCGAAGTAGAGGTAGGAACCGACGGGATAAATCTGGGCGCCACTGTAAACGCGTCCGGTGGTTGGTATCTCTACGTCCCTTGTCGCCGGAAGGTCTAGATAGCCGTTGGAGCTGTTTCGTACGCAGACCTTGTAGCTATGTACAACGGTGGCTGTACTTGCAGTGACTGTTGTCGACAATGACGCAGTATAGCCCGACACATCGGCGGTCAGGACGGATTGGGTGAAAATAGATTGGGCTTGTGCTGGTTGCGTAGCAGTCATGCATGCGGCGGAGGCAAGCGCGCAGACTGCAAGCAGGGCTGTTTTCATTATTTCCTTCGGGGTTAGCGCAACAGGGAGGGATGAAGAATCCAAGAGCGTTAAAATCGGTCCCCGAATAGTGCCCTGGGCAGAGTTGAGACATCGTTCGTAGCTGACAACTTACAAGGGTCGAGGGGAAGTTAGACTACGATCAAAAAGGTGGCATCCAGTCGGCCCTAAAAAGGGCACGGCGCCGCACTACAAATCGGGCGACTTCTTCACGGTATCCGACGTTGACCATGAGTACCTTTGCAAAGGCCCCGAGCGACTGCCATTGAGCTTCGTCAGCTACCGCTGATAGCGCTCAAGTAGCGTGGACTGGTGTTCAAGTACTTGCCCCGACTTGGACTAGTCTACCCAGATAGCGATGTTTGTCTACTTGATCTGGTGAACCGCAAACGTGAAGTTCGGTCGTTGTGTTCCTTTAGGGACCACGCGCGCAGGCCACTGACGACGTTGGTGGAAGACCGTGTCATCGGGCCGTCGCAGCGGTTCGGTGAAGCTGAAGGGAGCTCGCGCCGTGAGACGCGGCGCGGGTGGCAAGCGGCCCCGCCGGAGTCGGAGCATGTGGCACTGCCAGACGGCGTGTCCGGGCGAGCAAGGTCAGAAAGTGAGCCTCATGACGCCGGCGCCGAGGTCCGACAGATGCAACGGCGCTAATCGCAACCGGCGCCCGCAGTGCAGGCGACCCACCAGCGCCAACTGCCATGCGACCGAGTGTCGGGTTCGTTGACCGCCGGGGCGAGCCTTTCCCGTTGTGGTTCACCTGTCGTTGGCGATCTCCAGCCGACGACAGGTGATCGGTTAGCCGAATTCGGGTAGCCGAGCCGGTTGGGCGCCGGCCTGGCGCCGTCGCTTGTTCGGCTGACATGGCCTTGTCGCTGCGCTCGTACAGTCAGCCCGGCCTTGTCGGTCGACTTATCCACAGGCTGGTCTCCAGGTGATAGATCGTCACGTACGCTTTGTCGATCATATCCGCTTCAACCAGGATGCGCATGACAGCAGTGAGCATTCGGGGGCATGGTCATGGCAGCGCATACTGCGTACGGCACGTCGGCGGTGCTCGTCGTCGAGGACGAGGTGCGCGAGCTGGTCCGTCGCCGCGGGCTGGATCCTGCGTCGGACTTCAAGGCCGTGCAGCGCCTCGTCGACGAGGTTGTCACCGAGTACCTGAACCGCGCGGTTACCTCGACGCTGCCGCCGCTGGGTGATCCCGAGGTCGCCGGGCGCGCAGTTCTGGACGCGGTGGCCGGCCTTGGACCGCTACAGCCGCTGATGGACGACCCGGGGATCGAGGAGATCTGGATCAACGAGCCGGGCAAGGTGTTCATCGCCCGCCGCGGCCGGTCCGAACTCACCACGATCATCCTCACCAGCGACCAGGTCGCCGATCTGGTCGAGCGGATGCTGCGCACCTCCGGGCGGCGCATCGACCTGAGCACGCCGTTTGTGGACGCCATGTTGCCCGACGGCTCGCGCCTACACGTGGTCATTCCGCAGATCACGCGGTCGCACATGGCGGTCAACATCCGCAAATTCATCCTCGGCGTCGCGTCGCTGGACGAGATCATCGCGCTGGACACCATCACCGAGCAGGCGGCCCGCTTCCTCGAAGCCTCAGTCGCGGCGGGCCTCAACGTCCTCGTCGCCGGTGGCACTCAAGCCGGTAAGACGACGCTTCTCAACGCTCTGTGCGCCGCGATTCCGGCTCGCGAGCGCGTCGTGACGGTGGAGGAAGTCTTCGAACTGCAGATCCCACTGCCCGACGTGGTGGCCATGCAGACGCGCCAGGCCAACCTGGAAGGCAGCGGCGAGATCCCGATGCGCCGGCTGGTGAAAGAGGCGCTGCGGATGCGTCCGTCGCGCATCGTCGTCGGTGAGGTGCGCCAGGAGGAGTGCATGGACCTGCTGGTCGCCCTGAACAGCGGCCTGCCCGGCATGTGCACGCTGCACGCGAACTCCGCGCGCGAGGCGCTGGTCAAGATGTGCACGCTGCCGCTGCTGGCCGGTGAGAACATCTCGGCCGCGTTCGTGGTGCCCACCGTGGCCGCCAGCGTCGACCTCGTCGTCCATTTGCGTTCGGACGCCGGCGGGCAGCGTCGCGTGCGCGAGATCGTGGGCGTCACCGGTCGCGTCGAGGGCGACACGATCGAGACCTCGGACATCTTCAGCATGCGCAACGACCGCTTGACGCGGGCCGACGGCTTTCCACCGCACGCCGACCGCTTCGACGCCATCGGCGCGGATCTTGCCTCTCTCCTCCGGCATCGAGAAGACGGCGACCCCGATGGTCGGGTGCAGCGGCGGCCGTGGCAACCGTCCGCCGCTGTGCAACACGACCCCGCCCGGCATCTTGCCCGGCACAGTCCAGCTCAGCACGGTCCGGCCGAGCGCTCGCGCGAACCCGCTCGACCGGAACGACCGCTCGCGGCGCACCCAACCGGTGGTTCTACCGAGAACGAGGGCTGACGTGGGTGCGTTGATCGGTCTGCTCGCCGGTGTCGGGATGCTGCTGGTGTGGCGCAGCCGGCAACCCGACCCGCCCAAACTCGAGCGAACGAACGGTTGGATGGCGCGCCGGCAAGACATGCTGCGCCAGGCCGGCATCGAGGGCGTCGGTCCGGCGCAGTTGGTGGCGGCTCAGATCATCTGCGCGCTGTTCGTGTTCGTCGTTATTGCAGCCGTCACCTCCGCGCTGTCGGTTGCGCTGTGCTTCGGCGTGTTCTCCTTCTTCCTGCCCGTGGTCATCGTTTCGCGGATGCAGCAGCGCCGACTGGTCGCTCTGCGCGAGCTGTGGCCCGAGGCGGTGGACAACCTGGGTTCGGCGGTGCGGGCCGGGATGTCGCTGCCCGAGGCGATTGCAGCGCTCGCGGTGCGCGGGCCGCAACCGTTGCAGCCCGCATTCGCCCGCTTCGGCACGGCCTACCGGGCCAGCGGGCGGTTCGCCTCGTGCCTGGACTCACTCAAGGCCGATCTGGCCGATCCGGTGGGCGACCGTGTTTGCGAGACGCTGCGGGTGGCCCGCGAGGTCGGCGGCAGCGACCTGGGCAGTGTGCTGCGCACGCTGTCAGAACTGTTGCGCGCCGATGCGCGCACTCGCTCGGAGCTGGAAACGCGGCAGGGCTGGATCGTCAACGCCGCCCGACTCGCCGTCGCCGCACCCTGGTTGGTGCTGCTGCTGTTGGGCACGCAGTCCACGACGCTGCAGGCGTACAACACCGCTGCGGGCACGATCGTGCTCGTCATCGGCGCCGTTGTGTGCTTCGCCGCCTACCGCATCATGCTGCGGATAGGCCGCCTTCCGGTAGAAGCTCGGGTGCTGCGATGAGCACCATCTGGCTGGGCGGCCTCATCGGTCTGCTCGTGGCACTGGGTGTGATCGTCGCGGTTCGCGCCGCGCCGCCGATGCGTGCCGTCCGCCTGCAGGACCGCATCGCGCCCTACCTGGCCGACGCGCCGTTGCCCTCACGTCTGCTGGCGCAACCCAGCGCCACCAGCGCGCCGTTTGTTGTCGCGCGCCGCTTGATGGGACCGGTGGTCGGGGACGCGGTGCGACTGGTCGATCGGGTGGTGGGCGGTTCGGCGTCGGTGCGCCGCCGGCTCGGTGGCCTGGGCGATCCGACGACGCTGGAGGAGTTTCGCCTGGAGCAGGTCGTCTGGGGCGCGGTGGGTCTGCTGGCCGGTGGCTTCGGACTGACCGTCCTGACCTTTCTGCGCGGGCATACCGATCCGCTACTGGCGGGGGCGGCAGCCCTGGTCGGCCTGGTTGCCGGCGTGCTGGGTTGCGACTGGTGGCTCTCCCACCGCGTGTCGCAGCGCAAGGAAGCGATGCTGACGGAGTTCCCCGTCGTCGCCGATCTGCTCGCGCTGGCCGTCGTCGCCGGCGAGGCACCCGTCGACGCGATCACCCGGGTCTGCCGCCTCACCCGTGGCCATCTCGCCGCTGAACTCGATGCCGCGATGGCGATGTCACGCTCGGGAACGCCCATCACCAAGGCGCTGAGCACCGTTGCCGAGCGCACCACCTTCGAGCCGTTCTCCCGCTTCCTGCAGGGCATCGTCGTCGCGATCGAGCGCGGTACGCCGCTGGCCGACGTTTTGCGCGCCCAAGCCGCCGACGTGCGAGAACTGGGCAAGCGAGCGCTGCTCGATGCCGGCGGCAAGAAGGAGATCTCAATGATGGCTCCGGTCGTGTTCCTGATTCTTCCGGTGACAGTGCTGTTCGCGCTGTACCCGGGGCTGCTCACCCTCGTCTCGCTCACCTCGTGACGGGCACCCACCGCACCACCACACGGAGGAAACAATGATCAGTCTGGACCTGTTCGCAGCGTGGGCAATCACGTCGTATCGGCGTGCACGTGGCCAGGAACCCGACCGCGGCGACGTCCCTGGCTGGGTGATGGTCACCGTGATGACGGCCGGGCTCGTGGTGGTCATCTTCGTCGCCTTCAAGGGCAAGATCACCCAGGCGCTGGACCACGCGATGACTACCGTCACCGACGGCACCCAATAGGGCCGGCCCTGCTAGCGACCGGTTACCCGAGCGTGCCCACGCTTACCGTTCCCGACGTCCGCGCCCGCTGGTCGGGTTCGGTGCGACGCCGCTACACGGTGTCGGCGGGCAGCGACCGCGGCGCCGCGGTCGTGGAATTCGTGATGATCACGATCCTGCTGGTGTTCCTGCTGTTCGCCGTTCTCCAGATTGCGGCCGTCTTCTACGTGCGCAACGTCGTGGAGGCAAGTGCGGCGGACGGCGCTCGGTATGCGGCGGTGGCCGGCGCGCAGCCGCAGGACGGTTCGGCGCGGGCCAGTGGACTGATCGCGACCGGTCTGTCAGGCCGGCTGGGCGCTCAAGTGCCGTGCACCGCGGCGGCGCAGCAAGATGCGCAGTCGGGCCTGGCCGTGGTCGAGGTGCAGTGCAGCGGGCGGATCCGCTCGATACTGCTCCCGTTCGCTGCGCTGAGCAGCATCCACGTCACCGCACACTCATTGCAAGAAGCACCGTGAGCTGCGCACGGGTTGCCGCCGTTACACCCGGGTCCGGCCGTTGTCCGCGCGGTTTTGGCGGCGCAGACATCCATACGATGCTGCGCCGCCAAAACCGCGCACGCGATGCGCCGGGCGGCGGGCGGCGGACGGCTCGTCACCTGGCTTACTCCAGCGCGCGGGTGGGTTCAGATGCAGGCAGTGCGGTGGTGGAGTTCGTGTTCGCCGCGGTGCTGATGATGGTTCCGTTGGTGTATCTGGTGGTCACGGTGGCAACCGTCCAGCAGGCGCAGCTGGCTGTCACTAATGCCGCCCGCGATGCCGGCCGCGCCTTCGCCGCCGGCAAGAACGTCGACGACGCGCTCGCCCGAGCGCGGGTTGCGGCGAGGATTGCCTTCGACGACGCCCACTACGGCGCAACGCCGGTAGTGCACTACGTCGCCGGGGACGCCACGTCTTGTGGTGGACCGGCCGAGCAGCCCTCGCTGCAGGCCGGCGCGGACTTCACCGTCTGCGTCGACCGCCAGCTGGCGCCGCCGGCCGTGCCCGGCTTCCTGCACTTCCACCCGATCTTGGTTCAGAGCATGTACCGGGTGCACATCGACGACTTCCGCAGCGGTTGATCACTCCTGTAACTCGGTGGGCGTCGGTTGTGGTCACCTAGCCCCGAATGTGAGTGTGGGTGACCAAAAGCAGCCGACCAGATGGCATCGGCATCTCGAGGATCGGCGTTTCATCCTCGGCGTCAGCAGCCGCGTCTCGGACAGGCTAGTGACTATCACCGAGATACGGGAGATCCACCGGTTGGCGATGAGCTAGGTAGTCCTTCAGCGGCTTGGCGCCGACCGCGTTGCCGTTCTCGAGCAGCTTCTCGACTTCCCGCAGTACAAGGGTGTTGCCTTCGAGGGCGGTCGAGTTGTGCGCCTCGAGGCCAGATGTCGTCCCGGATTCCGCGAGCCTCGTCGGGGGTGGGCAGTCCGCCGAACTGGCGCAGCTCGTCCAGACCAATCGCAAACCGTTCGAAGATCGTCTGACGACTTGGACGACCGCGTGGCATCAGAACTCCCCTAGATTGATACGGCAAACCGATGCCTAAAGTTGCAGGTCAAACGCGCATGTTGATACGGCGAAGCGCTATCGGACGAAACAGGTCAAAACGAGGAACGCTGCTCAGGTCGGCGGGCGGTGCAGGCACCTCTGGCCTCTGTGCGTGGTCCCGGCTGCGTAATCTCTGCTGCGTGGTCCCGGTCGCGTGGGTCCCGCTTGCACCGGTCCTGGTCGCCCAGCCCTGAATATGAGTGTGGGTGACCAGAAGCGAGCCACCCCGTAATACCGGGCGGTGGGTCGATCAGTCGTCGCGGTCGTCGTAGTGCGGATCGAGATCGGCCGGATCGCGGCCCAGCAGGTGGGCCACTCGGTCGATGACGACGTTCTCGATCAAAGCGCCCAGATCTTCGGCGTCCAGCGCGCGCGACTCCAGCGGTCGGCGGTACAGCACCACCAGCGGGCCGCTTACGCCACCGAGCCCGCGCGGATGCGCCTGCGCCAGTGGCACTCCGGCATCGGCCAGCACGTCGGAGCCGCCGGCGATCCCCGGCACGTCAGGCACATCTTCGACAGCGAACTCGACGTCGGCCAACTCGCTCAGACCGTGCGCCTCGAGGTGCTCCAGCGCATCGAGGATCGCGGCGTCGAAGGCTTCGGTCGGGGAGTGCGCGATGGGCACCGTGCGAGGCGCGAGTGAGGTGCGCAGCCCGCGGCCGTGGCGATCTCGGCGGGCGCTCATAAGCCGCGATCCTAGTCCGGCTGCGTCGCCGGTACCGCTGTCCGCGCCTGCAGAGAGCACGAACGGAATGGTCCGTGCACTGGCACGCAAATCCGATCGTGTCGAGCCCGGCGAACGGATGTGCGGCGGATAGGGTGCCTGTGGAAGCGAGCGTCGACCCCAGTACATCGACGCTTTCAAGCCGACCATATCCGACTTGCTCGGCACAGGGCGCACAACGAGAACACGTCCCGAAGCGGGGCCGACGGGAGAGCGACGCCCATGATAGTGCGGCGCTGCATGCGCACCGGCTGTTCGCGTTCGGCCGTGGCGACGCTGACCTACATCTACTCCGACTCCACCGCCGTCGTCGGTCCGCTGGCCTCGTTCGCCGAGCCACACTCCTATGACCTGTGTGAGGAGCATGCGCTCGGTTTCACCGTGCCGCGCGGCTGGACCGTGATGCGCCACGAAGGCGAGTTCCCCGCCCCGATTCCGCACGCCGACGATTTGGAGGCGCTCGCCGACGCGGTGCGCGAGGCGGCCCGTGTGGAGCCCGACTACCGCGAGGGCGCCGCGACGGGAACAACCGGGCGCCGCAACCACCTACGCGTCGTTCCGCCGCGCTGACCCGACTGTGGGCTGGGCCGGGCTGGGCTGGGCCGGGCGCAGGTCGGTCTCAACCTCGGCCCAGGCCTTGACGCAGTGCCTTCTCGCTGTACACCGTGCCGGTGACGCGGCCAGTGGGTCTGCATGCTCGGCGCGTCGCGATCGCCTCTGGCGCGACGATTCAGCGCGACGATTCAGCGCGACGATCCAGCGCGGTGAGGTCGGAAGAAGGAGTCCGTCCAGCGAAATGTGGAAGAAACCGAGACCGTCGACAATCACCCGTCTACCTGGCGCACTCGACGAAGGGAAGCCCCGCTCATGACGATCGTTCACGCGGCGAGTGCCCAGACGACCTGGACGGGTGACCACGCTTCGATGAGCGAGAAGCACGGCTCGGTGGCGCGCGAGGCGGCCTCGGCCGGCCCCGGCTTCGGGTGGAGCAAACCCCGGCGAAGCAACCGTTACTTCACAGGCGCCAAGCGGGACGACCGTGAGATAGGAAACGATCCGCTCGCCCGGCGCAGTGCCGATCCGGCCGAACAGGCCGAAACATGAGCCAGGACCTTGACCGACTGCAGGGACGCAGCGTGAGCGGTACCCGCTGGGCCGGCTACGTCCGGCGCGCAGTGAGGGTGGTGCTGGCTTTGCTCGTCGTTGCGCTCGCCTGGGAGGGGTACAAGGAGATCGGTCCCGGTAAGGGAGTCACCATCGCAGGCGTTCCGCTCCTGCCGCGCACCACCGATGCGGCCATGCCCCACCTGTGGACGATTTTCGGCGAGTTCGGCCATCAGGAGGTGTCGCTGGCCGGTAGTTCGACGGTGTTCTCCTCGGTCGCATCGGCCGTGCTTTACTCCTTGCGCCTGGCCCTGGGCGGCTTGCTCATCGGTGTCGTGGTCGGTGTCGCGCTCGCTCTGGTGATGGATCGGTTCCGCCTCGCCGAGCGGGCCATCCTGCCGTGGGTGGTCCTGAGTCAGACCGTGCCCATCGTGGCGTTCGCGCCGCTGGTGACAGGGTGGGGCGCGGATCTGCGCATCGGCTCACTGGACTGGCAACCGTGGATGTCGGTTTGCGTGATCGCCGCCTACCTGGCCTTCTTCCCCGTATCGGTGGGAATGCTGCGCGGGCTCAAGGCGCCGTCCTCGATTCATACCGAGCTGTTTCGCACCTACGCGACCGGTTGGTGGGCAACGGTGCGCCGCCTGAAGACCCCCGCCGCGGTGCCGTTCCTGATTCCTGCGCTGCGCCTGGGTGCGGCGGCTGCGGTCGTCGGCGCGGTGGTGGCCGAGTTCTCGATCGGCGCGCGCGGCGGCATCGGTCGACTGATCCTCGACTACTCCCAAGCCAGCACCGGCGATCCGTCGCGTCTGTACACCGCGGTGATCGGCGCGGCCGTTATGGGCCTGATCGCCGCTACCATCGTCGGCCTGGTCGATCTCGGTTTGCGCAAGTATCAGGTGGGGTCGGCTCGATGAGCGAGGCAGCTGTCGAACTGGTCGGCGTCGGCAAGGTGTTCACCAGTCGCCGTTCGGAGACCGTCGCGCTGGCCGACGTCGACCTCTCCGTCGGTCGCGGCGAGTTCGTCGCCCTTATCGGGCCGTCGGGATGCGGCAAGTCGACGCTGCTACGCGTGATCGCCGACCTGCTGGCCGCGACATCTGGCACCGTTGCGGTCAACGGCAAGACTGCTCGCCAGGCCCGTCTCGACCAGGACTACGGTTTCGCCTTCCAGTCGGCCGGGCTGCTCGACTGGCGAACCGTACTGGCCAACGTCGAACTGCCGCTCAGCCTGCACGGCGTCGGAAAAGACGAACGCAGACGACGCGCCACCGAGCTGTTGGACCTCGTCGGACTGGCCGACTTCGCCGATCGCACCCCGCAGCAGCTTTCCGGTGGCATGCAGCAGCGGGTGGCGATCGCGCGCGCGTTGGCCGAGAAACCCGCTCTGCTTCTGATGGACGAACCGTTCGGCGCACTCGACGAGATGACCCGCGAGCGGATGCAGTCCGAGCTGGTGCGCATCGCGGCCGAGACCGGTGCCGCGGTCGTGTTCGTAACGCACTCGATTCCCGAGGCGGTCTTCCTGGCCGACCGGGTCGTGGTGATGTCACCGCGACCGGGCCGAATCAGCAGCATTGTCGAAGTCGACCTGGGTGAGCGCACGTTCGAAACCCGGGAGGCGCCGAAGTTCTTCGCCGCCATCACCGCTGTTCGCGAGGCTCTGCGAACCGGCACGGGCACAGCCGATCCAGTCGCCACCGCCGGTCCCGTCGGCCCGGCTCAGGGCGCGTTGTGACGACGGCGACCTCGGTGCCTTCGGTCGGGCGATCAGGTGCGGTGCTGCAGCAGTCAGGATCTCTGGCCGGCGCGATCGTGCCGCCCATTGTCTTCGGCGCGGTCGTCGTGCTGCTCTGGGAAGGCCTGGTGCGCTGGCGCCACATCCAGTCCATCGTGCTGCCCGCCCCGAGCGCGATCTGGACCGCCCTCACCGGCTCGGCCTCGAACATCGCCTCGGCCGCAGCCAACACCGGTCGCAACGCACTCGTGGGGCTCGTCGTCGGGGCGGTGCTCGCCCTCGTCGCCGCCGCGATCGCGGCCCGGCTGCGGATCGTCAACGAGCTGATCACTCCGCTGGCCGCGGCGCTGGCCACGATGCCGATCGTCGTGCTCGCTCCGTTACTCAACTTCATGTTCGACACCACGTCCACGGTGCCGCGGCGAATAGTGGTCGTCGTCAGTGTGTTCGTTCCCGTGTTCGTCAACACCGTGCGGGGGCTGAGCCAGATCACGGCCGTGCACGCCGAGCTGATGGCCAGCCTGGCCGCGTCGGGCACCGACACCCTGCGCACGATCCGGATTCCCTCGGCGCTGCCCTACTTCTTCACCGGCCTGCGCATCGCGGCTTCACTGGCCGTGATCTCGGCCGTCGTCGCCGAGTACTTCGGTGGCCTTCAACAGGGTCTGGGCCCGAAGATCAATTCGGCGGTGGCAGCCAGCAACACGCCGCTGGCCTGGGCCTACGTTCTGGGCGCGGTGGTGCTCGGGCTGATCTTCTACATTGTCGCCGGGTTGATCGACTGGCTGGCCATGCGCTCGCGAGTGGTCTCAGCCGAATGACGGCCGGGTGACCACCGGCGACCATTCACAACTCCAACGCAATCGACGGGTCGCAGCGGCGCGGCTGCCCAGGTCACCTACGGCCGCCCGAGTATGGACACCAGCCAAAACGGACACATCGAGAACGGGAGAACCAACTGTGGCAAAGACCAGCACACAGCTAGTGACGACGGTCGCATTAGCGCTGACGGCAGCGTTCGGATTGGCCGCCTGCAGCAGTTCCAAGAAATCTTCCAGTGCGACGGCCGGCTCTTCGGCAAGCACCTCGGCAAGCTCTTCGGCGAACACCCCGGAAAGCACCTCGGCAAGCACCTCGACCGAAACGTCCACCGCGCCGACCAAGGTCAAACTGCAACTGCAGTGGGTCAACCAGGCCCAGTTCGCCGGCTACATCGTGGCCAAGGAGAAGGGCTTCTACACGAAGCAGGGGCTAGACGTGAGCCTGCTCGAGGGCGGACCGACCATCGTGCCCCAGGACGTGCTCAGCAAGGGCAACGCCGACTTCGCGATCGCGTGGGTGCCCAAGGCGCTCCAATCGCGCGAGGCAGGCGCCAAGATCACCGACGTCGGTCAGGTGTTTCAGCGCTCGGGCACCACCCAGGTGTCGTTCAAGGCCAAGAACATCACCGATCCGGTCCAGCTCAAGGGTAAGAAAGTCGGCAACTGGGGCTTCGGCAACGAGTTCGAACTGTTCGCGGGCATGACCAAGGCCGGGCTGAACCCGGCCTCGGACGTCAAATTGGTGCAACAGCAGTTCGACATGCAGGCCCTGCTCAACGGTGACATCGACGCAGCCCAAGCCATGAAGTACAACGAGTACGCCCAGGTGCTGGAGGCCAAGAATCCCAAGACCGGCAAGCTCTACACCCCCGACGACTTCAACGTCATCAGCTGGCAGACCGACGGAGTCGCCATGTTGCAGGACGCAATCTGGGCCGACACAACCAAACTGCAGTCCGACGCCAAGTACCAGGCGACGACGGTCAAGCTGCTCACGGGCAGTTACCAGGGCTGGATCTACTGCTCGACCCACGCCCAGGAGTGCCGCGACATCGTGGTCAAGAGCGGCTCGAAGCTGGGCGCCAGCCACCAGCTGTGGCAGATGAACGAGGTGAACAAGCTGATCTGGCCGTCCGCGCAGGGAATCGGCACGGTGAACGCGGCGGCATGGGCCCAGACAATCAAGATCGCGTCCGGTACCAAGAACAGCGACGGCAAGACGGTGCTGACCAAGGCGCCCGAGGGCTTGGCGTATACGAACGCCTACACCGTCAAGGCCCTCGCCGCGTTGAAAGCCGACAACGAGGACACCACCGGGTCGAGCTTCAAGCCGATCACGGTGACGCTCAACGCCGGCGGCAGCTGAGGACGCAGCCGAACTTGGCTGCACCCTGTGCTCCAGGGTGCAGCCGGTCCGGCGGCCGCGCTGTGCTGGGAGGTAACTCGGTCGGCATCGGCCGGCTAGCGACGGGGGACCGCGCCCCGGTGTAGGTAACGCTGCACCACCGGCGCGGTCAGTCCGCTGGTGGCGCTCAGTTCGGCTTCCTCGACCGCGCCGCAGACCAGTGCGGCATCCAGATGGCGGGCCAACGCAAAGGCGGTGGCCGGTTCGTCCAACACGCCATCGGGTGTCGGACGGCCGGCGTCGTAGGCCGCCAGCCGGCTGGCAGCGTCGACCCAGCCGTCGCGGTAGAACGCGAACGTGGCCGCGAACCGACTGGGCAGCTGCGCCGGGTGCAGATCCCAGCCCTGGCCGATGCCCTGCCGCAGCGCCCGCTGCACTCCTTGCCCATGGCGCAGCCACCGGGCCTGCACCGTGGGCCCGTCGCCGAGAGGCAGCTTGTTGTCGCTGCCGTCGGACACCCGCACGCCGGTCTCGGCCGCGGCCAACAGCATCAGCGACTTGGCGAAATCGGCCACCGGATGACGCAGATCCTGATACGCGCCCAGGATGCCCAGGCTGGCCGAGTAGTCGTAGGTGCCGAAGTGCAGGCCGGTCACGCGCCCCGCGCCGATGCGCACCATCTGAGCCAGCGGTACCCGTCCGTCGATGCCCAGCACGGTTTGCGGTGTTTCCACCTGGATCTCGAACATCAGCGTTCGTGGCGTCAGTCGGTGGGCTGTTTCCAGGGTCTGTAGCACCTCGACGAACACCCGAACCTGCTCGGCAGATGTGACCTTGGGCAGCGTGATCACGAATCCCGGCGGCAGTTCGGCCGCGGCCAGCACTGTAGCCAGTAACAGGTCGAGCGTGCGTAGACCGCGTCGGCGGGTGTCGGGTGCGAGGCTGCGGATGCGCACCCCCCACGACCGCGGCATCGACGCGCTGCCCGCCACGACCGCCGCCGCGCGGAGCGCCTGGGCATCTTCGTCGGCGTCGTCGGCCGCAGTGCCGCGATGAGGCCGAAAGCCGTCCTCGAAGTCGATTCGCAGGTCTTCGACGGGCTCGGCGGCCAACTTCGCTCGGGTGAGCGCGTCGAGCCGCTCGACGTCACCGCGGCCGGCGTCGAGTTCGGTGAGCACCGCCGTCCACTGCGTGGGGAATTCGTCGATCGCCGCGATCGCCCGGGCGCCCCAGTCGCCGACGACACCTGCTTTGAACGCCGGTGCCGGTAGGTAGACGGTGTGCACGACGCCCGCCGGCGGAACACCGGGGTAGTGGGCGGCGTAGGCCGCGTCGTCGGCGGCCAGATCGTTGTCCCAGCGCGCCAATTGGTCGATTGAGAACGCCAGCTCGTTGGTCGGAAACGCCGATGGCACCTCGTCGTTGCCCGCGGCTACGTCCACGCTTATGTCCACGCCAGCCCGGCCGGCGGTGCGTCGTCGGCCAGTACGGTGCCCTCGATCAGGCCGTAGGGACGGTCGGCGGCGTAGTAGACCTCGTTGTCGTTGGCCTGCCCGAACGGGCTCAGGTCGACCAGGAAGTGGTGTTTGTTGGGCATCGTCAACTTCACCTCGCACAGGCCGGGCACGGTCTCGACGATGGCGGTGCCGATGGCGTAGAGGGTCTGCTGCAGCGAGTAGCTGTAAGTGCCGGCAAACGTGTCTATCAGCGCGCTCGTCGCGGTGGCGTTGGCCTTGGCGAAGTCGGTGTCGGCGCCCGTGCCGGGCCGGTAGCGCCACCACGCAGTCACCTCGGTGGCCAGGATGCGGTCGTTGGTGGGCGCCAGCGTGGTGTACTCGTCTTGCGCGAAGCCCCAGAACTCCGAGTTGCGGGAGTTCATCACCACCAGGTTGGCCAGGCCGGACACGACGCTGATGCCCTCGGTCTCGTCCTGGACGACGACGGTGCGCCCCGTACTGCGCCCGGAGCGGGCGAAAGAGTGCGCGCCGGCACCGATGCGGTCCCAGTCGTAGCTGTCGATGGCTACCCGGGCCCGGCTGATCGGCTCCTGCGTGGTCACGTAATGCTCGGCCAAGGCCAGCGCCATCGCCTCAGGTTCGATGCCGCCCAGGCGTTGAGCGAAGGCGTAGGCGGTGTTCTTCTGCGCGTCGGTGGTCAGCACGTTGGCGTTGTCGCCGGTCAGGTGCACAGCGTCCAACGCGCCGGACAGGCTGGTGGAGACGTTCCAGTCCGACAGCGTGTCCACGCCGTCGTCGCCGCGCGCGACGTGCACGACGCGGACCTCGGCCTTGCCGTAGGCGTTGCTGCCCAGTGACACCATCAGTTGGCTCCTTCGCAGGTGGTGGTCGGTGCTGCTTGCAGGGCTGCCCAGACGCGGTCGCGGCTCAGTGGAAGTGCGGTGATCCGCACACCGGTGGCGTCGCGCACGGCGTTGGCCAGTGCCGGTGCCACCGGGTTGAACGGCTGCTCGCTCATCGGCTTGGCGCCCAGCGGCCCGCGCGGATCGGAGGTGGCCGCGAAGTGGACCTCGGTGCGCGGCACGTCCGCCAGCGACGGGATGTGGTAGCCGCGCAGCGTTCGGGTGGTCACCTCGCCTCGTTCGTCGATGTCGACGTGCTCGTACATCGCCGCACCGATGGCCTGGGCTGTGCCGCCCTCGATCTGGCTGCGGCACTGCGCAGGATTGATCACAGTGCCGGCGTCGGCGGCCTGGACGCTGTGCAGGATGCGGATCTCGCCGGTTGCCGGCAGCACGGCCACCCGAAAGCCGTGCACGGTGAACGCTACTGAGCGTTGCGAGCCGTCACTGAAGCCGTCGGCTGCCAGGAGCGCGCCAGTGGGTTCGTTTTCGTGCTCGGCGATCAGCCCGGCCAGCGCCTGCGCGGCCAGCAGCGTGGCTTGGCCGGCAACCACTACGCCGGTCGAGCCGTAGGCACCGGTGTCGTGACGGACGGAGTCGGTGTCGGCCTGCTCGACGTGCACGTCGTCGGCGTGACAAGCCAGTGCAGTTGCCGCGATCTGGCGGTGCACCGTGGTGGTGCCGTTGCCGAACTCCGCAGTACCGACCCGCAGTGTGTAACCGCCGCCCGGTCGCTGGCCGATCCGTACGTGGGCGTGGTGCCCGCGGGGCGGAACGGTGTCGAGCATCGTCACCGCAGCACCGGTGCCCACCAGCCAGCCGTCGCCGTCGGGCACGTGCTGGCCGCTGCTGCGGCGCAGCGATTCCTGGACCAGGTCCAGGCACTGCTCCAGGCCGTAGCTGGCGATGTCGACGTCGTCGGGTTCGGTGCTCAGCGACGTCAGCGCGTCGCCGGGTCGCACCACGTTGCGCCGCCGGAACTCCACCGGGTCCAGGTTCAGCCGGCGGGCCAGCTCGTCGATCGCTGAATCGATGGCGAACGCGGCCTGGGACTGGCCGTAGCCGCGAAACGCCCCGGCGGGCACGGTGTTGGTGTAGACGGAGTAGGCGTCGATGCGCTTGTTGGCGCACCGGTAGAGGGCGACAGCCTCGCCACAGTGATGGAACAGCACGCCGGCGGCGTGGTTGGCGTAGGCACCGGTGTCGGCGATCGTGTGCAACGAGAGTGCGGTGAGCCGGCCGTCGTTGGTCGCGGCGACTTTCAACGTCACCTGCATGGCGTGCCGAGTCGCGGCACCCACGAACTGGTCGGTACGGGTGAACTCCAGCTGCACCGGTCGGCCCAGGCGCAGCACGGCCAGCGCGACGATGTCCTCGGTGAACATCTCTTGCTTGCCGCCGAAGCCACCGCCGATCCGGCCGGTGAACACGCGCACCTGTGTCGGGTCCAGATCGAACAGGCGGGCGACGGCGTCGCGGGTGAGAAACGGCGTCTGGCTGCTGGTCCGCAGTACCAGCCGGCGCTGTCTCAGCTCGTCGGGCTGCTCGAGCCAGCCGATCGTCGCGTGCGTCTCCATGTGCACGTGCTGCACCCGCTGGATGGAAAAGGTGGCCTCATAGACCGCGTCGGCGGCAGCGAACGCGGCGTCCACGTCGCCGAGATCGCCGGACGCCTGGGCGGCGATGTTGCGGGCCGGGTCGGCAATGCCAGCTGCGATCGTCTTGTCGCCGTGCACCAGCGGTGCGCCGGGGATCATCGCCAGCGCCGGATCGAGCACCGTATCGAGCAGCTCGTAGTCGACCTCGATCGCCCGGGCACCAGCTTCGGCAGCGCCGACCGATTCGGCGACCACTGCAGCCACCCGCTGGCCGACGAAGCGCACGGTGCGATCGAGCAGCAGCGTGTCGTAAGCGTCGTCGTCGACGTTCTGATGTCGTGCGGTGGAGTAGTGCACGTCGGGGGAGTCGGCGTAGGTGAACACGGCCAACACGCCGGGCACCTGCAGGGCGCGTGCTGCGTCGATGGAACGGATGTAGGCGTACGCGTGCGGCGAGCGCAGCAGCGTCATGTGGCTGAGTTGGGCGGCCGCCACCCCGGGCGGGGCTTCGTCGAGGGTGAACCGGGCCCGTCCGGTGACGATGTCGCGCCCGGCCGGCGACGGGGCGGCGGCCCCGGCGCGTCCGGCGCCGTGGGTGTCGGTGCGGTGCACACCGTCGAGGGCGTCGGTGATCGAGGCGTAGCCGGTGCACCGGCACAGGCTGCCCTTGAACGCCTGGTGCCGATCGGCCGGCAGTTCCAGCGCGGCGGCAGTCATCAGGAAGCCGGCTGTGCAGAAGCCGCACTGAAACCCCTGCGCGTCGAGGAAGCGCTGCTGCACCGGGTGCAGCTGGTCGCCGTCGGCTGGGCTTTCGACGGCTGGGCTCTCGTCGGCCAAGCCTTCGACGGTGGTGACGGACCGGCCCGCGGCGCGCACCGCCGGATAGACGCAGCTGTGCACCGCCGCGCCGTCCACGTGCACCGTGCAGGCGCCGCAGTCACCGGCGTCGCAGCCCTTCTTGACGCCCACTGCCCCGTTCTCGCGCAGGTACGTGCGTAGGCACTGCCCCGGCCGCGGCACGACGTCGGTCGGCACGCCGTTGATGTGTACCGCTTCGTCGACCCCGGGCGAGACTACGGGCGCTGCGGAAGCGAGCTCCGCGCTCACGGCCGGGCCGCTGCCGGCGGAAAGGTCTGTGCCGGCGGAAGCGGTGTCGCCAGCTCGACCAGTACCTCGGCCACCATCCGCTGCGTGATCGCCGCCCGCCACCGCGGCGACCCGTGCACGTCGTCGTAGTACCGAGGGATCGCCTCGTCCAGAGCCGCCAGCGCCTCGTCGGACGAGGGCAGGCACGCGAAGCGCAGCTGGTATGGACGGTCGGTCGATGCGGTGACGGTGACGGCCACCGCGCCGGTGCCCGGGTCGAGCCGGGCGATCACCACCGCCGCCGACCGGCCCACCGGGGTGAGTGACATCGTGCGCATCGCGGTGCGACACTCCAGCGCTGCGGCGGGCAGAAACACCGAGCGCAGGTACTCACCGGGCTCGAGCACGGTGCGCCCGGCGCCGATGACGAAGTCGAGCACGGCGACGTCGCGGACCGAGCCGTCGACGGCCACGCAGGTGGCCACACCGTCCAGCGCGGCGGCCAGCGAGATCATCGGCGCCGCCGCCAGCGCCAGACAGACGTTGCCGCCGACGGTCGCGGTGTGCCAAATCTTGAACGAGCCCAGCAGCGCGACGCAGCACGGCTCGATCAGGTCATCTGCGGGCCAGCGCTGGGGAAGTGCGGCCAGCTGCGCCAGCGTGCAGGTGGCGGCGATGTGTCGGCCCTGCGCTGTCTCGGTGACCGGCGGCCAGTCGAACGCGGTCAGGTCGAGCAGCCGGTGCACGTCGAGCTGGGGCTCGGAAAACAACCACGTTCCGCCGCCGAGCCACGCGTCGCCTGAGCGCCAGGTGGCGGTGTCGGCGGCGACGAAGTCGGTGACGGTGTCCAGGTCCATCGCCTCAGCGCCCGGCGATCCGGGCGCTGGCCCGCCGCGCGCCGTCGCGCAACGTCGATACGTCGGCGGTGACCAGCCGTCCCGAGCGCACTACGTCCGCTCCATCGACGATCACCCGCTCGACGCCGGGACTACCCAACACCAGCGTGCAGACCGGATCGGCGATGCCGGCACCGCCCAGGTCGTCCACCCGCCACAGCACCACGTCGGCCAGCTTGCCGACCTCGAGCGAGCCGAGATCAGCGTCGCGGCCCAGACATCGTGCCCCACCCAGAGTGGCCATGCGTAACGACTGGCGCACCGTGAGGGCCAGCGGTCCACCGCGCAGGCGAGCTGTCAGCACGGCCTGGTGCAGCTCGTCGACCATCCGGCCCGACTCGTTGGACGCCGAGCCGTCCACGCCCAGTCCTACCGGCGCGCCGGCGGCGAGCAGTCCGGCGACGTTGGCCATGCCCGCGCCGAGCCGGCCGTTGGACGTCGGGCAGTGCGCCACCCCGGTGCCGGTGGCGGCCAACCGGTCGATGGCGTCGTCGGCCAGGTGCACGCCGTGGGCCAGCCAGACATCCTCGCCCAGCCAGCCCAGGTCCTCGGCGTACTCGGTCGGCGTGCGGCCGTAGGTCTCGCGGCAGAAGTCCTCCTCGTCGACGGTCTCGGCCAGATGGGTGTGCAGGCGCACGCCCTTGGATCGAGCGAGCGCGGCCGAGTCGCGCATCAGCTGCGCGGTCACCGAGAACGGCGAGCACGGCGCCACCGCGATCTGCAGCATGGAGTCCGGCGACGGGTCGTGCCACCGGTCGATGGCTGCCTCGGTTGCGCCCAGGATGGCGTCGTGGTCCTCGACGACCGAATCTGGCGGCAGCCCGCCGGCGGACCGGCCCAGGTTCATCGAGCCGCGGGTCGGGTGGAACCGCAGCCCGACCCGCTGCGCCGCGGCAATCTCGGCCGCCAGCAGGTCACCGGCGCCGACCGGAAAGACGTAGTGGTGGTCCGTCGTCGTCGTGGTGCCGCTCAACGCCAGCCAGGCCAGGTTGGCCGCGGCCGCGGCGTGCACCAGCTCCTCGTCCAGGCGCGCCCAGACCGGATAGAGCGTGGTCAACCAGCCGAAGAGTGTGTCATCGGTGGCGTATCCGCGGGTGATCCACTGGTACAGGTGATGGTGGGTGTTGACCAGCCCGGGGGTGATCAGCAGGCCAGTGGCGTCGACGTGTTCGACGTCGGCGCGCCGGGCGGCATACTCCGCCGGCGCGGGTCCGGCACCGACGGCGACGATGCGATTGCCCTCGATCACCAGGTGGCCGCCGGCGTGCTCGGTGGAGCCGGCGTCGACGGTGGCGACGTAGCCGTTCTCGATCACCAGCACTCGCGTCACCTCCAGCCCGATCGACCACTGCGACCACTGCGACCACAACATAAATGCAGACCGCACCAGCAATATCGTTGGTGCGGGTTTCGGTCAGATTTCGCCTCAGCTGCCCCGGTAGGTCGAGTACGCGAACGGGCTGAGCAGCAGTGGAATGTGGTGGTGGGCGTCGGCGTCGCTGATCCGGAAGGTCACCGTCACCTCGGGGTAGAACGCCTCGTCGCCGGCGTAGCCCTCGACATCGAAGCTGACTCGGTAGAGCCCTGCCTCGGCGTCAGCGGTCAGAGTGCCGATGCGGCCGTCAGCGTCGGTGCTGGCGCGGGCCACCTCATGCCACTGATCGCCGAAGCGTCGTTCCAGACGGACGGGTACGTCCGCGGCGGGTCGGCCGATCGCCGCGTCGAGCACGTGCGTGGAGATACTCACGAGGTCCAGCCTGCCGCACTCGTACGCTGCCGCGTCATCGGAAACTGCGAGCCAGGCGCAGCGCGACGATCTGCTTGAGCTCGGTTCGCACCACTTCCTGCTCGACCTCGACGGGATTACCCAGCCGGTCGCGCAGCCGGCTGAGGATTTCGCCGGCGTCCTTGCCGGTGGCGCAAATGAGGAAGACGAACCCGAACTGCTGTTCGTAGTCGACGTTGCCGGCCCGCAGCTGTTCGGCGGTGTCGTTGGCGTCGGTTGCTGCCCGCGACTGCTCCGCGCGCGACCAGCGTGCCTCGGTCGAATCGCCCGCCGCCCGCTCGCCGATCCGCGGATGCGCGGCCAGCGCCTGCTCCAGGTCAGCCCACTGCAGCGCGTCCAGCGCCGCGTCGGAGGCGGCATTCAACGTGGCCAGCGACGCGTACGGCCGGCCGGCCAGCAACGCCGTGACCCACCGCGAGCTTGCACAGACGGGCTCGAGGGCAGCGGTGGCCTGGTCGACCGGCGCGCCGTCGAACCACCTGACGGTCCCGGATTCGGTCACCGTGACCATGCTGCCATCGACGTACACAGTGACGTAACACAGTGGTCTGGCCGCCGTGCCACACTCGCACCTCCAGCACCTGCCGCCACAACCCGGCCGGCATGAACAGCCCCGGACAGAACAGCGCGAGATGGAGACCGTGACGCAGCCATCCGACCAACCGCTGACCGTTGACACCGCCTTGCGCGCCGCGCGGGTCGTCACGCCCGACGGCGTGCGCGCCGCCACCGTGCTGGTAGAAGGTGGGGTCATCACCGGCATCGAGGCCGACTGGACGGGCCGGGCGCACACGACCGTCGACATCGACGACGACCGCGTGTTGCTGCCCGGACTGGTCGACAGCCACGTCCACATCAACGAGCCGGGCCGCACCGAGTGGGAGGGCTTCGCGACGGCCACCGCTGCGGCCGCCGCCGGCGGCGTGACCACCGTCGCCGACATGCCGCTCAACAGCATTCCGCCCACGATCGACGTGGCGGCACTGCGGACCAAGCAGGCCGCGACGAAGGGCAAACTGGCCGTCGACGTCGCGTTCTGGGGCGGCGCGGTACCAGGCAACGCCGGCGACTTACGCGCCCTGCACGATGCCGGCGTCGTCGGGTTCAAGTGCTTCCTGCTGCCCTCGGGCGTCGAGGAGTTCGCACCGCTGGATGCCGGCGGACTCGCCCTCGCGATGCGCACCATCGCTGCGTTCGACGGCCTGCTCATCGCGCACGCCGAGGATGCAGGCGTGATCGACGCGGCACCCGCGCCCGACGGACGCGGCTACGCCGGCTTCGTCCGGTCCCGGCCGCCCGCGGCAGAGACCACGGCCATTGCCGGGTTGCTCGAGCAGACCAGACGCACCGGCTGCCGGACCCACATCGTGCACCTGTCCTCCGCCGAATCGCTGGCATTGGTAGCCGCAGCCAAGGCCGAGGGCCTGCCGGTGACGGCGGAGACCTGCCCGCACTACCTGACCCTGAGCGCCGAAGACGTCCCCGACGGCGCCACCGAGTTCAAGTGCTGCCCGCCGATCCGCGACGAAGCCAACCGCGACCTGCTGTGGCAGGGCCTGCTCGACGGCGTGATCGACCTCGTCGTGTCCGACCACTCGCCCTGCACGGTCGCCGCGAAACGACTCGACACCGGTGACTTCGCAACGGCCTGGGGCGGCATCGCGTCAGTGCAGCTCGGCCTGCCCATCGTGTGGACCGAAGCGGCGCGCCGCGGTATCGGCCTGGACCGGGTCATGCAGTGGATGTCGGCTGCGCCCGCCGCGCTGATCGGCTTGCCCGACCGGGGCGCGATCGAGGTCGGCCGACGCGCCGACTTCTGCGTGCTGGCACCCGACGACACCTTCGTCGTCGACCCGACGAAGGTGCGGCACCGCAACCCGATCACCCCCTACGCCGGGCAGACCCTGCGCGGGGCGGTGCGCCAGACCTGGCTGGGCGGACGGTTGATCGACCTCGACGGCCCGGATCGCTCGGGGATGATGGTGCGGCCGTGAACGGTCCCCGGGACTTTCGCGCCCTGCCCGACCTGGCCTCGGCGCAGCTGGGCGGATCGGTCCGCTACGCCAACGACGAGTTCTTCGCCGCCGCGGCAAACCTCATCCGCACCGGCCCGGCCACGCACGACCCCGACGCCTTCGACCATCGGGGCAAGGTCTACGACGGCTGGGAGACGCGCCGCCGCCGCGAGCCCGGAATCGACTTCGTCATCATCCGGCTGGCCGCTCCGGCCATCGTGCGCGGCGTCAACGTCGACACGTCGTTCTTCCGCGGCAACTTCCCGCCCGGCGCCGCCGTGCACGGGGTGGCGTTATTCGACCATCCGAGCGTGGACGATCTGCTCGCCGCCGACTGGACGCCGCTGATCGAGCACACCGCTCTCGACGGGAACTCCCCGAACGTCGTCGAGGTCGACGGGCCGGATCGGCTGGTCACCCACGTCAAGCTGATCATCCGCCCGGACGGCGGCGTGGCCCGGCTGCGCGTCTACGCCGAGGTGGTGCCCGACCCGCGCGTGCTGGGCGGGCGCGTCGATCTGGCCGCGACGCTGCACGGCGGGCGGATCGCCGACTGCAGCAACATGTTCTATTCCTCACCCGCGAACGTCTTGGCGCCTGGGCGGGCGAGCGTGATGTCCGACGGCTGGGAGACCGCGCGCCGACGCGACGACGGTAACGACTGGCTCACGGTGCGCCTGGCTGCCCCCGGCGTGCTGCACCACGCGATCGTCGACACGCTGCGCTTCGTGGGCAACGCACCGGGCTGGGCGGCGCTGTCGGACGCCGACACCGGCGAAGTGCTGCTCGAGCGCACGGCGCTGCTGGCCGACACCGAGCACCGGCTGGCCATTGCGTCGAACTCGGTAGTGTCGACGGTTCGCCTGGGCATCTACCCCGACGGCGGCCTGTCCCGTCTTCGAGTCCTGGGCGCGGTCGCCGAGCCGGCCCGAGACGTCATTGCCGACCGGTGGGCCGATCTGCTGGGCGGCACCGTCGAGCGCGCCGAGTTCTTCAGCTGACCCAACGGTCGCCACGGTTCGTCGAAGCCGTCGTCAACCATGCCGACCCGACCCAACCACTACCGAGGAGCTGCATGAGCCAATCCCAGATCCCACCTTCGAAGCTCGTCGACAAGTCAGCGGTGGGTCTGAACCAGCGGCAGTTCCATATCGGGATCGCGCCCGGTGAGGTGAGCAGCGTGGCGCTGCTGCCCGGAGACCCGTTCCGGGTGCCGCTGGTCGCGGACTTCCTCACCGACGTGGTCGAGGTGGCGCACCAGCGTGAGCACCGGACGATGACGGGGATGTATCGGGGTAAGCGGATCACCGCGACCTCGACCGGGATGGGGTGCCCGTCGACGGCGATCGCGGTGGAGGAGCTGGCGCGGGTCGGGGTGACGTCGTTCATCCGGGTAGGCAGCAGCGCGGCGTTGCAAGATCATGTGGCGCCCGGTGACCTGTTGGTCAGCGAGGGTGCGCTGCGCAACGACGGAACCACCGCGGCGTACGCCCATCCCGGCTTCCCGGCGGTTCCCGACGTACAGATCACCGAGCATCTACAACGCTCGGCGCAGCAGGTGGTGGCCGGCACCGGTACGGCGGCGTATTCAGGGATCAACGCCAGCGACGACGCGTTCTACGCCGAGACCCCGGAGTGGATCGCCACGCTGCAAGCCCTGGGCATCCTCAACGTCGAGATGGAAAGTTCTGCGCTGTACGTGGTGGCGCGGCTGCGTGGGCTGCGGGCGGGCATGATCTGCGCCTGTTCCAGCAATCTCGTCAGTGGCGCCAGCCTCTACGGCGACACCTACGCCCAGCTGCAGGACGGTTGGCGGCGCAGCATCCAGGCCGCCCTGGACACCGCCGTCGCGCTGGACCTCTGACCCGCCGATGCTGATAAACCTGCACAGCCACCTCGAGGGACGGCTACGCCCGACCACGGCGAGCGAGCTGGCCACCGAGCTGGGACTGAGCACCGCCGTGCGCACCGACGAGGACTGGACGCGGGCGCTGCAACTGCAGGGCCCGGCGAACCTCACGGTCTACCTGGCCAAGGTCGCGGCCAGCTATCCCTTCTTCGCCACCGTGCCAGCCATTGAGCGGATCGCCTGCGAAGCCGTTGAGGACGCCGCCGCCGACGGGGTGGATTACCTCGAGCTACGGTTCGGTCCTGCCACTCATACCCGCGCGGGCATCGACCTCGACGACGTGGTGCGGGCAGTCTGCGACGGAGTCGCGGAAGGAACGCGCCGCTCGGGTCTGCCCGCCGGGCTCGTGGTCGCAGCGCTGCGCCACCACGATCCGCATACCAATGCGGCGGTCGCCGTTGCGGCTGCACGACACGCTGGCGAAGGGGTGGTCGGCTTCGACCTGGCCGGAGACGAACTGCGGTTCCCGGACCTGGCGCCGTTCACTGAAGCCTTCGCCATCGCGTCGGCGGCAGGACTGGGCCTCACCTGCCACGCGGCTGAGGCCGCGCCGGCGCACGCAGCTCGGCAAGCCGTGCAGATATTGGGGGTCAGCCGGATCGGGCACGGCGCGCACATCGCCGATGATGCCGAGACCATGCGGTGGGCGGCCGACGCCGGCGTCGTCATCGAGATCTGTCCCACCTCGAACTTCTTCACCGGCGCCATCGCCGCTCCCGCCCAACATCCGGCCGCGACCTTCCGCGACGCCGGCATCCCGCTCGTGCTCGGCGACGACAATCCGGTCCAGACCCAGTCACCGATGTCTGCGGAGCGAGCCGTCCTGCGATCGGCACTCGGCTTCGACGACGCGGCGTTGCGTCAACTGGATCGGACCAGTCTTGCGGCCATGTTCGCCGACGACGCACTGCGCCGTCACCTCACCGAGCTGAGTGGGCAACCGGCGCGCGCGACGCCGAGCCCGGCCCGGCGCAGTTGATGACTGCGACCAGCCGGCCGAACCGCGTTACTCGCGCGCAATCCGACTGCTCTAACTTGCAGGACATGCGGTTGAGCCAGCACGAGCAGGAGCGGCTGATGATCACCCTGGCCGCCGACGTCGCCGAGCGCCGGCGAGGGCGGGGGCTGAAGCTCAACTACCCCGAGGCGGTGGCCATCGTGACGTCCTACGTCCTGGAGGGGGCACGGGACGGTCGCACCGTGGCCGAGCTGATGACCAGCGGACGCGACGTCCTCACCCGTGCCGACGTCCAGGACGGCGTGCCCGAGATGATCGACACGGTGCAGGTCGAGGCGACCTTCCCCGACGGCACCAAACTGGTCACCATCCACGGACCGATCCGATGATCCCGGGCGAAGTGTTGGCCGCAGACCGCAACGTCGTGCTCAACGTCGGACGAGAGCGCGTCGAACTGCGGGTGATCAACACCGGCGACCGGCCTGTCCAGGTCGGCTCCCACTACCACTTCGGTGCCGTAAACCCGGCACTGGATTTCGACCGCGCGGCCGCCCGCGGCTACCGCCTGGACGTTCCGGCCGGCACGTCGGTGCGCTTCGAGCCGGGCATGTCGATGAATGTGTCCCTGGTGGCGTTGGCCGGACGACGCACCGTTCCCGGCCTGCGCCCGGAATACGCCGGCAACCTCGACGTCGACCTCGACCTCGACGCCGAGGTCGATGCCGGCGATGGAGACGCGGTGGGAGATGCGGATGGCTGAGCTGTCCGGGCGCCGGTACGCCGCCCTGTACGGCCCGACCGTCGGCGACCGGGTTCGGCTCGCCGACACCGACCTGCTCATCGAGGTCACCGAGGACCGCTGCGGAGGGCCGGGGCCATTGGCCGGGGACGAAGCCGTCTTCGGCGGCGGCAAGGTCATCCGCGAATCGATGGGCCAGTCGGTCGCCACCCGGGCGCAGGGCACGCCGGATCTGGTGATCACCGGCGTGGTCGTGCTGGATCACTGGGGTGTGATCAAGGCCGATGTCGGCGTGCGCGACGGGCGCATCGTCGCCCTCGGCAAGGCCGGCAACCCCGACACGATGGACGGTGTCACGCCCGAGCTTGTCATCGGCCCGTCCACCGAGATCATCGCCGGCAACGGGCTCATCCTCACCGCCGGCGGCGTGGACAGCCATGTCCACATGATCGCGCCGCAACAGATTCCGGTCGCACTCGCCGCCGGGATGACGACGTTGATCGGCGGCGGCACCGGCCCGGCCGAGGGCACCAAGGCCACCACCGTCGTGCCCGGCGCGTTCTGGATCGAGGCGATGCTGGGCGCACTAAGCGAGTGGCCGGTCAACGTCGTGTTGCTGGGCAAGGGCAACACCATGAGCCGCGAGGGGCTGACCGAGCAGCTGCGCGCCGGTGCAGCGGGATTCAAGCTGCACGAGGACTGGGGCACCACGCCCTCGGTCATCGACGCCTGCCTGAGCGTGGCACAGGACGCCGGGGTGCAGGTCGCCATCCACACCGACACCCTCAACGAAGCTGGCTTCCTGGAGTCGACGCTGGGAGCGATCGCCGGGCGACCCATCCACACCTATCACACCGAGGGCGCCGGCGGCGGGCACGCACCCGACATCATCCGCGTCGCCGCGCACCCCAACGTGCTGCCCTCGTCCACCAATCCGACCCGGCCCTACACCCGCAACACCCTCGACGAGCACCTGGACATGTTGATGGTGTGCCATCACCTCAACCCGTCGCTGCCCGAGGATCTGGCCTTCGCCGAGTCCCGCATCCGCCCCTCGACGATGGCGGCCGAGGACGTGCTGCACGATCTGGGCGCGATCTCGATGATCGGCTCGGACTCCCAGGCGATGGGCCGCATCGGCGAGACGATCATCCGGACGTGGCAGACCGCGCACGTGAACAAGCTGCGCCGGGGCGCTCTGCCCGGCGACGGCATCGGTGCTGGCGGTGCTGGTTCGGGAGGGGGTGCCGACAATCACCGGGCCCGCCGCTACGTCGCCAAGTACACGATCGCGCCGGCGGTCACCCACGGTCTGGACGACGAGATCGGTTCGATCGAACCCGGCAAGCTGGCCGACCTGGTGCTCTGGGAGCCGGCGTTCTTCGGTGTGCGTCCGCACCTGGTCCTCAAGGCCGGCGTCATCGCCTGGGCAAACATGGGCGACGCGAACGCCTCCATCCCGACGCCGCAGCCGCAACTGCCACGGCCGATGTTCGGCGCCTACGGTGCGCTGCCGGCTCGGCTGGGCCGGTCCTTCGTCTCGGCGATGTCGTTGGAGGCTGGGCTAGGCGATAGGTGGAACTCCGAGCGTCCGCTGCTGGCGACCAAGGACGTGTCCCGCCTGAGCAAGGCCGACCTGCCCGAGAACGACGCACTGCCGACGATCGACGTGGACAGCGAGACGTTCGAGGTCCGCATCGACGGCGAGCTGATCGAGCCCGAGCCGGTGGCGTCGTTGCCGATGACACAGCGTTATTTCCTGTTCTGATGCCGACTACCCGCCTCGTCCGGCCCACCGCCTGGGGCCGTCGATGAACGCGCTGCTCCTGCTCCTGCTCGACTCGCGGGCGCCGGCGGGCGGGCACAGCCATTCCGGCGGGATGGAAGCCACCGTGGCCGCCGCCGACCTGCGCACGGTGGACGACGTCGAGGACTTCTGCCGCGCCCGGCTGCGTACCAACGCCCGGGTGGCGGCATCCTTCGCCGCCTACGCCTGTCGACTCTGGACCGAAGCCGCAGAATGCGATCGGTGGGCGCAACTGGATCAGGAACTGCAGGCGCGCACGCCGTCGCCGGCGATGCGCGCGTCCTCGAGGCAGCTGGGCAGCGGGCTGCGCAGACTGGTGTCCGCGATGGCGCCGCAGGTCGACCTGCGCACGCCGTGGGCCGGCTGTCCCCGCCCGGCGCCGCACCACGCGCTCGTTCTGGGCGCGGGCGTGGCCATCGCCGACGGCAACACCGAGCTGGCTGCGCGGGCGGCGGCGTTGTCGTCCTGTACTGCGCCGGCCAGTGCCGCGGTGCGCCTGCTCGGGCTCGACCCGTTCGCCGTGCAGCGGATGCTGGCGCAGCTCACCCCGCACATCGACCGTCTCGCCCGCGAGGCGGCCGACCTGATCGCCACCGATCCGGCGTCGGCTGATCTGCCTGCCGACGCGGCCCCCGCCCTGGACCTGCTCGCCGACTACCACATCACCACGGAGGTGCGTCTCTTTGCGTCCTGACTGGCTGCGTCCACCCGCACATTTCAGCGAGCTCGTCCACGACGACCACGTCGGGGTTCTGCCGCGCGGGCCCGGCGGCGTCCACAGCCCCACCAGCCCGAACAGTTCGGCCGGCCCGAGGGGCCCGGTCGGCGCGCGCGTCCCGCGGATCGGCATCGGCGGTCCTGTAGGTAGTGGAAAGACGGCGTTGACCGCGGCGCTGTGCCGGGTTCTCTCGGCCGAGTTGACGATCGGCGTCGTCACTAACGACATCTACACCACCGAGGACGCCGACTTCCTGCGTCGAGCCGGCGTGCTGCCCGTCGAACGTATCCGCGCCGTGCAGACCGGCGCGTGCCCGCATACGGCGATCCGCGACGACATCACCGCCAACCTCGACGCCGTCGAAGAGCTGGAGGCCGACTTCGCCGATCTGGACCTGGTGTTGGTGGAAAGTGGTGGAGACAACCTCACCGCCACGTTCTCCTACGGCCTGGTGCACCAGCAGATCTTCGTGATCGATGTGGCGGGCGGTGACAAGGTGCCCCGCAAGGGTGGACCGGGGATCACCCGGTCGGACCTGCTCGTGATCAACAAGACGGACCTGGCGCCTCTGGTTGGTGCGGACCTGACGGTGATGGCACGCGACGCGGCGGCCGTGCGCGGCGAGCTGCCCACGCTGTTCACATCGCTGGTCGACCCGGCAGGCGTAAATGCGGTGGCCGACTGGGTGCGCGAGATCAGTGCGTCGTTCGTGGCGGTATGACCGTCTCGCCGAGATGATCAGCCACAGCCGGGCAGTGGTCGCCGCGCCCGCGCGCCTCGAGGTGCTGGCGAGCAAACCACCTCTGACCTTGCGCCGAGTTCACGACGACGACGACGAGGTCTGCGCGCTGTGCCTCGTCGGCACAGCGGCCGGCCCGCTGGCCGGTGACGACCTCACGCTGTCGTTGCACCTGCGCGCCGGTGCTCGAGCCCGGCTGGCCGCGACCGGAGCCATGATCGCGCAGGGCCGGGCCGCGGGTCGGCGCAGCACCGTGCGCACCCAGGTCTGCCTGGACAGCGGTGCGCAGCTCACCGCCGACCCCGGGCCGTTGATCGTCTGCGCCGGCGCCCGGGTCGACCTCGGTGTGCGCATCGACCTTGCCGTGGACGCGACGGTGTCCTGGCGTGAGACGGTCGTGCTGGGCCGGGCGGGCGCCCCGGCCGGCTCGGCGACGATCACGTGGGACGTCACGGTCGCAGGCGCGCCGTTGCTCCGTCAGGCACTGGACCTCAGCGACGCCTACGCCCAGCGATCGCCCAGCCTGCTCGCCGGCGCCACCGTGATGGCCAGCGAGCTGCTCGTCGGCCCGCAGATCGACGCGCGCACAGTGATCGCCTCGCCCCGGGCGGCCGCCCAGCAGCTCAGCGAGCATGCCGTCCTACTTACCGTGCTCGCTGACGACGCAGCCACCGCCGCTACTCAACTCGACGCCCTTCGCGCCGCCTACCGACCGCCGGCCGCAGCTTCCCCGGGTTCCAGGCGCGCGCCGGTCACGACTCACCCGCCGTGCTTTCTACGGGCTCCGCTCCTCCCTCCTTCGTCGGTCGATGCTCACCCGCTGCCCCGGCCGGCGTTGGGTCCGTAGCTGGCCAGCACCAGTGACTCGATGACGCCGACGACGGTGTAGAGCACCAACGAGACGCCGGTGAGCACGACGATGTCGGCCCATACCTGGTCGTAGTCGAAGCCACCGATGGCGTTGAGGATGCCTCCGCCGATGCCCTTGCCCGTCGCCAGCCACTCGGCGATCAGCGCACCGATCAGCGCGCCAGGTACCGAGATGCGGGCCGCGGCGAAGATTGCCGGCAGTGCCGAGGGCAGGGCCACCTTGCGGATCACCGTCCACTTGTTACCCCCGTACGCCATCACCAGGTCGGTGGTGTGCCGTGGCGCCGAGCGCAGGCCGTAGGAGATGTTGACCAGGGCGGGAAAGAACACCACGATGCCGCCGATGACGGCGATGCCGGCGTTACCTCGCTTGAAGATGAGCAGGATCACTGGCGTCATCGCCACCAGCGGAACCGAGCGCAGCAGCAAGGCGATCGGCATGAATGCCTGCTCGACGGAGCGAAACAGCACGAACAGAGCCGACACGATCAGCGCCGCGGCCAGTCCGCCGACGAAGCCGAGCGCGGCATCGTGCAGCGTCGTACCCAAAAGGCCGAACACCACGTGGCGATTGGCGCCGGCGTCGGCGTTGGTGAACAGGTAGGCCGCGACGTCCAACGGGCTCTTGCCGACGGAGGAGTCCACGTGGAAGACGGCCAGGAACAGCACCCAGCCGGCGATCACCAGGGCGACGGCCACGAGGATCGGCCAGACCAGCGCCCACACGGTTGCCGCGAAGGCCGATGCCGTCGATGGAGCGATTCGTCGGCCGCGCTGGTCGCCGGTGGTCGGCGAACCGAGGACGCCGTGCGCTCGGCCGGTCGCAGTGGCCGTCATACCGCCTGCCCCGTCGCTACGACTGGCACAGCTGCGGTCGACGCCTGCTCCCACGGCGTGATCAGCCGCCCGACGACGCCGATGATCACGTAACCCACGCCCGCGACGAAACCGCACACCAGCGCCAAGCCCCAGGTGCGCGGTACGACGTAGGTCTGCTGGGACGCAGTGATCGCCACGCCCAGGCCGCGGTCCACTCCGCCCAGGTACTCACCGATGATGGCGCCCAGCAGCGCGGCGGGCGCGGCGATCTTGATGCCCGCAAACATGGCGGGCAGGGCTGCGATGATCTGCACCTTGCGCAGGGCGGCCAGCCGGTTGCCCCCGTAGGCATGCACCAGATCCAGCGACGTCTTGTCGGCCGCCTTGAGCCCGAGCAGGCAACCGATCAGGGTGGTGAAGAAGACCGACATGCCGGCCAGGAACTCCGAGGGAGTTCGGCCGCCGAAGACGACCAGGATGATCGGGCCGACGGCAGTGAGCGGCATGCAATAGGAGAGGACGGCGAACTGCGTGGCGACGGCTTCGAGTGCGGGAATGAGCAGCACCAGCAGGGCCACCGCAATGGCCGCTGCATTTCCCCACGCGAAACCGATCAACGCGCTACGCGTGGTGACGCTGACGTTGGACCAGTAGAAGTTCCACCCGTCGGCGCGGAACTGGCGGATCACCGCGACCGGGGTAGGAATGGCGCCGTGGGCGTTGAAGACCAGGCCCGCGATGGTCCAGGCCAGCACGATCAGCGCCACGCCGACGAGGCCGCCGAACCACGACGGCAGCCGGCTCAGGTGCAGTCGGTGCACGACTGCGGGCGTGCTACCCCGGTCACCAGGATCAGGCGACGCTGTGCCGGCCGTCGCCGGGACCGCCGACGTCATCAGTGGTCCCCGGTTGCCGCGCCGCCCAGACCGAACAGCAGCTCGGAAAGCTGGTCGTGGTAGGCGTGGAACTCCGGCGTGCGCATCAGGTCCGGGGTCCGCGGTCGGGGCAGGTCGATGGGCACCACTTCGGCTACCCGGCCGGGCCGCGGGCTCATCACGGCCACGACGTCGGACAGGAAAATCGCCTCGGCGATGCCGTGGGTGACCATCAGCGTGGTGGCCGGTTTCTCCGACCAGATGCGCAGCAGCTCCTGGTTCAGTCGCTGCCGGGTCATGTCGTCCAGAGCGCCGAACGGTTCGTCGAGCAGCAGCACCGATGGCTTGACCACCAGCGCGCGGGCGATCGACACGCGTTGGCGCATGCCACCGGACAGCTGTGCCGGCTTGGCCTTCTCGAAGCCCTGCAGCCCGACCAGACGGACCAGGTCGGCGATGAACGCCGCGTCCACCGATGTGCCCGACACCTCCAACGGCAGCCGGATGTTGGCCTCCACGCTGCGCCACGGCAGCATGGCCGAGTCCTGGAAGGCGATCCCCAATTCGTGCTGGCCGCGCAGCTCGTCGGGCGTCTTGCCCTCGACCAAGGCCAGACCGGAACTCGGCGTCTCCAGACCGGCCAAGATTCTGAGAATCGTCGATTTCCCGCAGCCCGACGGGCCGAGAAGCGCCAGGAACTGTCCCTTGTCGGTGCTCAGGTCGGTGTCGGCCAACGCGACGACGGACTTGCGGCCCAGGCTGAACGTCTTGCCCAGGCCTTGCAGCGTGATGCCCGAGCCAGTCGCCCGGACAGGTGCGGTCTTGGTTCTCGCGATGGCTATCGAAGGCGACATGACTTCCTCGCGGTTGTGGCTAGGCAGTCTTGACGGTGGCTGCTGCTTTGGCGAACGAGGCGATCAGCTCCGGGTTCTCCTGGTAGACCTCCTTGATCAACGACATATCGAACAGCTTGTCTGCGGTGATCGTCACTCCGGTGGTGGCCAGTGCCTTGATATTGGCCGCGATCAGTGCATCGCTGATGGTGCCGAAGCCGTTCTTGATGGACTCGGCCGACACGATGAGACGGTTCTGGGCGGTGGCCTCGAGGACCTGCTCCTTTTGAGCCAGCTTTTGATCTTTGCCGTACATCGTCACCGCGTAGGTTGCTGACTGCGTGGGTGCTGCGACGGCATCGGTCCAGCCCTTGATCTCTGCCACGAGAAACGCCTTGAGCTTGTCGCGGTTCTTGGCAATGTTCTCGTCGCTGGCGACGTAGGTCTCTGCCACGAAGGGCAGGTCGTAGTCGGCAAACAGAAATGTCGTGGGCTTAAAGCCTTTCCCGGCAAGCAGGATCGGTTCGTTCGTAATGTAGGCCATGAATCCATCGACCTCACCGGTGGTGACGACGGTGGGGTCGTACTGCACCGGAACGATCTTCACCTCCGACTCGGAGATGCCGTTGGCTTTGAGCAGGCCCTTGAAGATCGTGGTGTTGCCGCCGGCCTGCACACCGATCTTCTTGCCTTTCATGTCCTGCACGCTGGGGATCGGCTTGCGGGCGACGGAGACAATGCAGAACGGATTCTTCTGATACGTCGTGGCGATCGTCTTGAGTTTGGCGCCCTTGAGGATGGCCGGCGCGGTGATCGTCGGCGCGGTGAGGCCGACCAATGCCTTTCCGGTGGCTACCGCGGATTCCGAACTCGTGCCGGCGGCACCACCTGCGATCAGGCTGACGCCGGAAAATCCGGCACTCTTGTAGTAACCCTTCTGGTCGGCAAAGTACTCACCGGAAAATTCGATGTTCTTGATCCAGGAGAACTGCACCGACGCGGATCCGAAGTTCTTGGTCGCCGCACCGGTCGCACTCGTCGATGCAGACGCAGATTCCGACGCGCTGGCCGCCGAGGAACTGGCACTGCTGCTGGCGGTCCCTGCGGCGCTCGATGCCTTCTTGCTGCTCCCGCAAGCCGCCAGCAGTGGAGCCGAGCCGAGCGCGAGCGCGCCGAGTCCGCCCATCTGGAGCACGGAGCGGCGGGCGAGCGCGTGCTCGCTGTCGTTTTCGGGGTGCTGCTCGGACTGCGAGGTCATGGGTAGCTCCTGGGTTGCTCGACGACGGGAAAAGGGCACGCGCACCGCTGGGCCTGCACCGCGAGTTGACCGGTCGGGCTCAGACCCGCGCAGTCAGAACCTGCTTGGAAACAGAAAATAGAGGCCGCCGGTTTCCGGAGTGAATCCGCTTGTTTCCGTTGGATTTCACTGCCAAATGGCCGGCGCCCCAGCGGCCCTGGCGCGCTGTGGGCTGTCAAGGCCGTCGGTCAACGGCCGTCAGCTGCCGCTACCGGCGGTGCTGGTGTGCCAGAGGTGGCCAGCCATTCGTTCACCTCGGCGAGTGCGGTCGTGATCAGCGTGGCCGGGGCACCCGAGTAGTCAGCGCGCAGGTCGGTCGGGCTCATGGGTTCGGACGATGTCGCCCTGTCCGTCCCGGCACGGTGTGGATTTCGATCGACTGCGTTTCGGCCTGGTAAACACTGGCTCACACGGTCCGAGCCGCCCCTGTGGCGGCTCTAGCATCCTCTTCATGACCTTGCGACCAGCCGCTGAAGCTGCTGTTTTCCACGTACCGGACGGACGGTCGAGCTTCGACGAGGCCACCCTCGACGCCCTGGAGTTGAGTTATCACGAGAACGGGTTCGTGATCCTGCGCGGCATCTTCGGAGAGCAGCTGATGAGTCGGATGGAAGCCGAATGCGTCGAGGCGCAGCGCCAGGTCGTCGCACGCGACTTGCCGCCGCGCTACGGGTCGACGGTGTTTCTCGACGAGGCCGCGAAGGCCGACAAGTTCGCCAACTACGTCGAATTCATCAACGAACTGTCACCGGCGGTCAACGAGGCGGCGACCCATCCGAACCTGATGGCCGCACTGCACCGGGTGCTCGGGCGCACCTGCTGGATGCGCGACGCCAGCCAGTTCGGAGTTGTCTATCAGGACGCCCGACCGGGCAAAGAATCGGGCTACACGCGCATCGGCTGGCATTCGGACTGGCAGGCCGGACCCAGCCTGAAGATCTGGCCGTCCACGGCATTCACCTTCCATCTCGACGCCACGTCACCGGACAACGGCTTCCTGCGCGTGGTCCCGGGAAGTCATCGATGGGCCACACCGGCGCCGTACCGCAACATCAACAACATCGACGTTCCGGACTCGGCTCAGCCCTTCGGCGGTTACACCGACACGCCGGCTCCGTTCGACATGCCGCTGCGCTTCGAGGCGATCCCGGGCGAGATTCCGGTGTACGCC
The DNA here is from genome assembly GCA_964236495.1 of uncultured Jatrophihabitantaceae bacterium. GTDB lineage: Bacteria > Actinomycetota > Actinomycetes > Mycobacteriales > Jatrophihabitantaceae > CAXSBR01. Next base: position 109,461 of record CAXSBR010000003.1, on the reverse strand, counting down.
GAGGCGGGCGACGTCATCTTGCACGACGCCTACCTCTGGCATTCCGCGGCGAGGGCAACTGCCGAGGTTGCCACTCGTCGCCATGTGCGTGGTGGGTATTACGCGGGTGATCAGAGCAGTGAGCACGTGGAGCAGTTCCTCAAGAACGCCGCGCGATAGCGCTGATTGAGAACAGCGCGGTAGCGCTGATTGAGAACAGCGCGATAGCGCTGAACGAGTACCGCGCGAAGCGCTTGAGCGAACAGCGCTTCGTCGACGTCGCGGCGGTGCGAATGCAACGCCGCGCGGGGCGCACCAGAGCTGTTCGGCAGCGGCGCCGGCTCCGTGCTGGCGGCGTCACTCAGTAGGGTCTCTGACATGCCTGATCTCGCCGCCATCGTCAAGGCCTACGACGTCCGCGGCCTTGTCGGCACGCAGCTCGACGAGGAAGTAGCGCGCGCATTGGGGGCTGCCTTCGCCGATCTGGTCGGCAACAGCGCAGGCACCGAGCCAAAAACGATGCCCACCACGAAGCCCACCACCATCCTCACCGGCCACGACATGCGCGCCAGCGGACCGGGGCTGTCGCGAGCGTTCGCAGACGGTGCCCAGCTTCGTGGTGCCGACGTGGTCGAGATCGGCTTGGCCAGCACCGACCTGCTCTACTACGCCAGCGGCAGCCTCGAGCTACCTGGGGCCATGTTCACCGCCAGCCACAACCCGGCCGACTACAACGGCATCAAAATGTTTCGGGCGCGCGCGGTGCCGGTGGGATCTGACACCGGCCTGATAGAGGTGCGCGACACCGCGCAGGCCTATCTCGACGCCCAGACGATCCCGGCCGGCGACCGGCGCGGCTCCCGATCTCAGCGCAACCTGCTCGCTCCCTATGCGCAGTTCCTGCGCGAGCTGGTGGACCTGAGCGCGATCCGCCCGCTGAAGGTCGTGGTCGACGCCGGCAACGGCATGGCCGGCTACACGGTGCCTGCCGTGCTCGGCGATACGGTGCTACCCGCGCTGCCCGTCGAACTCGTCGAGCTGTACTTCGAGTTGGACGGCACCTTTCCCAATCACGAGGCAAACCCGCTGCAGCCGGCGAACATCGTGGATCTGCAGAAGGCGGTGGTCCGCGAGGGCGCCGATATCGGCCTGGCCTTCGACGGCGACGCCGATCGCTGCTTCTTCGTCGGCCCGGACGGCCAGGCCATCTCGCCCAGCGCCATCACCGGTCTGGTCGCGGTGCTGGAACTGGCCAAGGCGCCCGGCTCGCCGATCATCTACAACCTGATCACCTCGCGCGCAGTGCCCGAGATCGTCCGCGAGCACGGTGGACGGCCGATCCGGACGCGGGTAGGCCACTCCTACATCAAGGCCGAGATGGCCGAGACGAACGCGGTCTTCGGCGGCGAGCACTCCGCGCACTACTACTTTCGCGACTTCTGGTTCGCCGACACCGGCATGCTGGCGGCTCTGCACGTGCTGGCGGCCCTCGGTGCGCAGGACGGGTCGTTGACCGACCTGGTCGCGCCCTACTCCCGTTACTGCGATTCCGGCGAGATCAACTCGACGGTCACCGACGCGGCGGGGCGGGTCGACGCGCTGCGGGCAGCCTTCGCCGACCGCATCACCGCCTTCGACGAGCTCGACGGCCTGACCCTCGACCTGGCCGACGGAGCGTGGCTCAACGTCCGCTCGTCGAACACCGAGCCGTTGCTTCGGCTCAACGTCGAAGCTCCCGACGAGACGACGCTGGCCGCCGTTCGAGACGAGGCACTGGCCATCATTCGCGACGCAAGTCCGTCCGTCGGAAGGAGTTGATCGTGCCGCTGAGCCCGGACCTGATGGCGATACTGGCCTGCCCGAGCCCGGACCACGCGCCGCTGGTCGAGCAGGTCCGGTTCGATGACCCGGTTCTGCTGTGCACCGTGTGCCAGACGGCCTATCCGATCCGCGACGGCATTCCGGTACTGCTCACCGACGACGCCACCCCTGGCCCGAACGGCATCGGCGTGCCCGCGGCAGCCGGCACATCGTGAGCGCGTCCGACGGTTTCGAGGAGCTGTTCGGCGGCGACAGCGACATCGGGGGCGACATCACAGCAGTGCTCGACTCGGCAGAGGTGTTGCGGGAACGTGACACCGCAGGCCTGCTGTGGTCGATCGCCACGGCCGGAGCCCAGATCCGGCTCGGCGTGTCGGCCGCGCCAACCTGGCTGTCCCGGCTGGGGAGTGCGCAGCGACCGCGCTCGATCCTGATCGCCAGCGACCAGTACACAGGGTGCGTCACCGATCTGATCGTCGAGATATGCGCAGCGGCGGTGCCGGTGCTGCCGTGGCAGCGCGCTGCGCTGCCCGGCTGGGCAGGCCCGGCCGACGTGCTGCTGGCCACCAGCATTGACGGCATGCATCCGCGGGTGGCCGGGCTGGTGGCCGAGGCCGACCGGCGCGGCCTGGAAGTCGTGCTCGTGGCACCGATCACGTCGCCGGTGTCGGCCGGTGCCGGGCGCGCCATCCGTGTCGATCTCGACCCCGACGGCCCCGCGCGCACCTTGTTCTGGACCGTCGCTACGCCGCTGCTGCTGGCCTGCGCCGCGCTGCACGTCGGCGAAACCGACGAGTCGGTGCTGCTCGACGTCGCCGACGCCCTGGACGCCCTGGCCCGTCGGTGCGGACTGGTGTCGGAGGTGTACGCCAACGAGGCCAAGCAGCTGGCCATCGAGCTGGCCGAGACCGACGCGGTGGTTCTCGGTTGCGGCCCGCTGCCCAGCTTGGCCGCCCGACGAACCGCGCAGGCACTCAATGAGGTGGCCGGCCGCGGCGCTCTGGCTCTCGCACTGCCCGACTGCCTTGACGAGGCACTGATGCTGGCCCGCTCCGGCGCCGGCGGTGCAGGCGTCGGGCCGGCCGACTTCTTCCGTGACCGGGTGGAGAGCTCAGGCCCGGTGCGTCGGCTGCTGACGTTCAGCCCGCCGCCCCTACCGCCGGCACCCGAACGCGCGCCGGGAGGGCTGCAAGAGGATCACGACGACGCCCCGGACGTGCTGCAACTGGCCACCGCCCGCTCCGCTGCCGCAGTGCGGACCGAGGCCGAGAGCGCCGGTGTGCGTTACAGCGAGGTGGTACCCGAAGCTGCCGGCGCTCTGGCCGCCTACGCCGAGCAGAGCCTGCTGGGTGAGTTCGTCGCCGCCTACGTCGCACTGGGCCTGGGTATCGATCCCGGGCTCGGCCCGAACTCGGGTCTCGGCCGGCCGAGACAGGATCAACGATGAGCGCGCACTCCAGTTCGAAGGCGGTGGTCGCCGCACTCACCGCCAACCTGGGCATCGCCGTTGCCAAATTCATCGCCTTCGCGTTCACCGGGTCGACGTCGATGCTGGCCGAAAGCGTGCACTCGGTGGTGGACTCGGGTAACCAGGTGCTGCTGCTGTTCGGCGCCAGGCGGGCGCGGCGCGATGCCGATGCCCATCACCAGTTCGGCTACGGCCGCGAACGCTTCATCTACGGCTTCCTGGTGGCACTTGTCATCTTCAGCGCCGGTGGCCTGTTCGCCCTCACCGAGGGCATCAACAAGCTTCAGCATCCGCACGAGCTGGACAGCCCGCTGATCGCCGTCGTCGTACTGCTGGTGTCGATCGTGGCCGAGGGACTGTCGCTGCGCACGGCGCTGGGCGAGAGCCGAGCGGTCAAGGGCAATCAGAGCTGGGCCGGCTTCATCCGCACGTCGAAGGTGCCTGAGCTGCCCGTGGTACTTCTCGAGGACTCCGCCGCGCTGATCGGTCTGGTGCTCGCGCTGGCCGGCGTCGGACTGGCCGAGTTGACCGGCAATCCGATCTGGGATGCGATAGGAACCATCTGCATCGGCGCTTTGCTGATCCTGGTGGCAGGCGTGCTCGTCGTGGAGACCAAGAGCTTGCTGCTGGGGGAGTCCGCGACGCCGCAGGTGCAGGCGTTGATCGAGCGCGAGCTGCATGGCGGCGCCATCGAGGGCGTCATCCATTTGCGCACGCTGTACCTGAGTCCGGAGGAGCTGATGGTGGCTGCGAAGATCGCCATGCCGGCCATCAGCACGTTGGAGGCGGTGGCGAGCGAGACCGACGCGGCCGAGGCACGTGTTCGTGCAGCGGTGCCCGAGGTGACGCTGATGTATCTCGAACCGGACGTGCACCGGAGGGCGCACCGATGACGCTGTATCGCCTGGACAGCCCGGTTCGCCACTACGAGTGGGGCTCGCCCACCGTAATACCGGAGATGCTCGGTGTACCCGCCGACGGCCAGCCCGTCGCCGAGCTGTGGATGGGTGCGCACAGTGCCGCGCCGTCACTGGTCGTCGATGCCGTCAGCGCCACCGCGACCGGCGGCGCGCCGTCACACGCCGACCAGCCCGCGAAGCGGAGCCTGGCAGACCTGATCAGCGACGATCCGCAGCACTTCCTGGGGCCGCAGGTGGCGCAGCGCTACGGTTCGACGCTGCCCTTTCTGCTCAAGATGCTCGCCGTCGACCAGCCGCTGAGCCTGCAGGCACATCCCAGCGCGCGCCAGGCCAAAGATGGTTTTGCCGCCGAGAACGCGGCCGGTATCGCACTGGACTCTCCGCAGCGCAACTACAAGGACGCCAACCACAAGCCGGAGATGATCTGCGCGCTGAGTCGCTTCGAGGGACTCTGCGGGTTTCGGCCGGTGACGTCGACGGTGCAGTTCTGGACCGCGTTGGGCGCACCGGGGCTACTCGCGCTGAGCGAGCGTCTTATGGCCGACGGCGGCATCCGTGACGTGGTGACCCATTTGTTGACGCTGCCGCCCGACGCGGTGGGCGCGCTGGTCGAGGAGTTGACCGGCGCCGCGCAACCGCTGGCCGGCACCGACGGTGCCTGGGCAAGCGAGAGTGGCTGGCTGGTGCAACTGGGCGCCGACTATCCCGGTGACCGCGGCGTCGTGCTGGCAAGCCTGTTGAACCTGTTCCGGCTCGAGCCGGGTCAGGCGCTGTTCGTGGGCGCGGGGCACCTGCACGCATACCTGCACGGCACCGGCATCGAGCTGATGGCTAACAGCGACAATGTGCTGCGTGGCGGACTGACCCGCAAACACGTCGACGTCGCCGAGCTGGTGAAGCTGTTGGAGTTCTCCGAGTCGGTGCCCGAGGTTCTCGAGCCGACCGGTGCGTCCACCGATGGCATCTACCCGCAGCGGTGCCCGGACTTTGTACTGGCCAGGCTGCAACTCACCCTTCAGGAGCAGGCGTACCGGCCGGCGGGGCGCCCGCAGATCCTGTTTTGCGTCGACGGTGCGGCGACCCTCTCCTCGGTCGAGGGCGAGGGCGAGGGCATGGAGCTGGGTCGCGGCGAGGCCGTTTTCGGGCCGGCCACGGACGCGGTGACGGTGCGCGGGGCAGCCAAAGCCTCAACCGTCTTCGTGGCGAGCAGCGGGGGCACTGGCGAAATCTGACACAAGTGTGTTAGGTTGGCCAAGATGAATTTGACGATTGCGCAGGCCGGCGCCGCCACCGGGTGGTCGCAGCGCATGCTCCGCTACCTCGAGCAAGCCGGACTAGTGACGTCTCTGCGCACTGCTGGCGGTCACCGGCTCTACGACCAGCGCCAGATAGACCGGCTTCGCCAGCTCAAAGACCTGATCGACGGCCATGGGCTGGGCATCACCGACGTGGCATTCGAGCTCCGGATGCGTACCGAACCCGATCTCGCCCGGTCGGTGGACCGCTGGTTCGGCGCTCTGCACCGCTCCAGTGCTCCGCCGCAAGCCAGCTTCTACCGGCGCCTGACGGCCGAAGACCCCGAACCGTTTTCCACCCAATCCTTGACCCATCCAACCCCGATGAACCGCCCACCAACCGAAGGAGAGCACGTGACCAGCGTCTCGACCCCCACCACCTCCGCCCCCGACATCGACAGCGCCGACAGTCAGACGTCCGAGCGTCCGAGCGACACCCTGACCGCTGACAGTCTGGGCTCGGTCAGCGACTTCAAGGTCGCCGATCTGGACCTGGCCGCGTTCGGCCGTCGGGAAATCACTCTGGCCGAGCACGAGATGCCCGGGCTGATGGCGCTGCGCGCGGAGTACGGCGCCGCCCAGCCGTTCAAGGGCAAGAAGATCGTGGGCTCGCTGCACATGACCGTGCAGACCGCAGTCCTGATCGAGACCCTCACCGCGCTCGGTGCCGACGTGCGCTGGGTCAGCTGCAACATCTTCTCCACCCAGGACCACGCCGCCGCCGCGGTCGTCGTCGGCCCCGAGGGCACGCCGGAAAACCCGCAGGGTATTCCGGTGTTCGCCTGGAAGGGCGAGACGCTGGCGGAGTACTGGTGGTGCACCGACCAGATGCTGACCTGGCCCGACGGCTCGGGCCCAGACTCGATCGTCGACGACGGCGGTGACACCACCCTGCTCATCCACATGGGCGTGGAGTTCGAGGCAGCCGGCGCGGTTCCCTCCGCCGACGACAACGACTCCGAGGAATACCGGGTCATCCTGGACACGCTGCGCGCTTCGCTGGCCAAGGACTCCACCCGCTTCACCCGGATGGCCCCGCCCATCAAGGGCGTCACTGAGGAGACCACCACCGGCGTCCACCGTCTCTACGAGTTCGCCCGGGCCGGCACGCTGCTGTTCCCCGCGATCAACGTCAACGATGCGGTGACCAAGAGCAAGTTCGACAACAAGTACGGCGTGCGGCACTCGCTCATCGACGGCATCAACCGCGGTACCGATGTGATGATCGGTGGCAAGGTGGCTGTCGTCTGTGGCTACGGCGATGTCGGCAAGGGCTCCGCGGAATCGCTGCGCGGTCAGGGTGCGCGCGTCGTCGTCACCGAGGTCGACCCGATCTGCGCGCTGCAGGCGGCCATGGACGGCCTGCAGGTCGCCCGGCTCGAGGATGTTCTGGACACCGGCGACATCTTCATCACCACCACCGGTAACAAGGACATCATCATGGCCGAGGACATGGCCAAGATGAAGCACCAGGCGCTCGTGGGCAACATCGGCCACTTCGACAACGAAATCGACATGGCCGGCTTGGCACGGACACCCGGCATCGTCAAGACCGAGATCAAGCCGCAGGTCCACGAGTGGACGTTCCCCGCCACCGGCGGGTCGCCCGCACACTCGATCATCGTGCTGAGCGAGGGCCGGCTGCTGAACCTGGGCAATGCCACCGGCCACCCCAGCTTCGTGATGTCGGCTTCGTTCTCCAACCAGACGTTGGCTCAGATCGAGATCCTCACCAAGTCCGACGAGTACGACAAGCAGGTCTACACACTGCCCAAGATCCTCGACGAGAAGGTTGCTCGGATGCACCTGGATGCGGTCGGCGCCAAGCTGACGCAGCTGTCCAAGCAGCAGGCCGAGTACATCGGCGTCGATGTGCACGGGCCGTTCAAGTCAGACTGGTACCGCTACTGATTGTGCTTTTGGCGGCGTAGACACGTCCTACGTGTCTGGGCCGCCAAAACCGACGGCGGTTGACGCGATAGCCGTGAAGTCCGATCGGCACACAGAAAAGGGCCCCGAACCCGTAACGGTTCGGGGCCCTTCTGCGTAGGCCGCACCGCGGCGTCGGATTCACCGCTTTTCGCAGGCGATTCCGTCCCGGTCGCGGTCCAGGTCTGCGTGCTTCTTCATCGCGGTGTTGTAGACCGCGGTGCTCTTGTAGAAGTTGGTCACCGGCGTACCGCTGGTGTGATCGTGCGCTCCGGAGCGGCCCACGCCGTGCTTGTACTTCGTGTGGAACGTCGTGCAGTTCTTGTAGATCCCGGTGGCCGAAGCGTCGGCGATGCCGGGAGTGCTCAGCACCACCGCGCAGGACGCAGTAATCAACGTCGCGGCGGTCAGTGCACGTAGACGGGCAGCCATGGTCGTCCTCCGGTGGGGGTTGGTCGATCTCGCTGAGCGGCACGCTATCGCAGGTTTCCACAGTTCGCGCGCCGAGCACGTCCGAGCCGCTTTTGGCGGCGCAGACATCTCCGGCATGCTCGCGCCGCCGAAACCGCGAAGAGCGGTCAGCGCACGTGTAGCTCGTCACGATCGACGGGGCGCCAACCTACGGTAGCGTAGGTTAGCAGTATGACAGCTGTGGACGAGCGCACCGCAAAGGTCAATTCCGACCTGCTCTACGAACTCGAACCCGTCGTGTCGCAGAACCTCGAGCGCCATCTCAAGCTGGCCAAGGACTGGATGCCGCACGACTACATCCCCTGGAGCCGCGGGCGGGATTTTGCGTTCCTCGAAGGTGAGGACTGGCGGCCGGAGGACAGCGCGCTGAGCCCGGTGGCCAAGACGGCGATGGTCGTCAACCTGCTCACCGAGGACAACCTGCCCAGCTATCACCGCGAGATCGCCACCCGGTTCGGGCGCGACGGCGCCTGGGGTGAGTGGGTGGGCCGGTGGACGGCCGAGGAGGGACGGCACGGGATCGCTCTGCGCGACTATCTCGTCGTCACCCGCGGCGTGGACCCGGTCCGGCTGGAGCAGCTGCGGATGGAGCACATGATCGCGGGCTACGACTCCGGTGAGAAGACCGCTCTGCAGGCGGTCACCTACGTCTCCTTCCAGGAGCTGGCGACGCGGGTGAGCCACCGCAACACCGGGCGGGCCAGCGGCGACCCGATCGCCGAGCAGCTGCTGGCACGCATCTCGGTCGACGAGAACCTGCACATGGTGTTCTACCGCAACCTCGTCACCGCCGCGTTCGACCGCGCACCGGATGCCACGATGCAGGCGGTGCGCGACGAGGTGGTCGGCTTCGAGATGCCTGGCGCGGGCATGACCGACTTCCAGCGCAACTCGGTGACCATCGCCAAGGCCGGCATCTACGACCTGCGCCTGCACCACGACGAGGTCGTGGCACCCATCCTGAAGTTCTGGCGCGTGTTCGAGCGCGCCGATCTGGGTCCGGACGGCGAGCAGGCGCGCATCGAGCTGGCCGCGTTCATGACCGATCTGGACGCCCAGGCCAACCGGTTCGTCGAGCAACGCGAACGCCTGCTGGCCCGCCAGGCAGCCCGCGAGGCCGTCGCGGCCGTCTGAGAGCGCACCGCAAAGTCTCGTCCCGCCCACGATTCTGCACAAATCTGCGCTGACCGGCAGATCGGCGGCGAGATCACGACGCGGTGGACGTCGTCGGCCTTGCGAACTCGGCCGAATTAAACGGTTCTGGCGCCGGAATTGACTCGCTCTCTGTCACCATGGCAGCTATGAAGCCTCGTGTTCTGGTCGTCGATGATGACGCCGCTCTGGCCGAGATGCTCGGCATCGTGTTGCGCGCCGAAGGTTTCGAGCCTTCGTTCGTACTGGACGGGTCTGAGGCCGAGACCGCGTTCGCAGAGACCGATCCTGATGTCGTACTGCTGGACCTGATGCTGCCGGGCAAGAGCGGTATCGAGGTCTGTCGCGCAATTCGCGCCGTCTCCGGTACGCCGATCATCATGCTGACGGCTAAAACCGACACCGTCGACGTGGTGCTGGGCCTGGAATCGGGCGCCGACGACTACGTCCTCAAGCCGTTCAAGCCCAAGGAACTGGTCGCCCGCCTGCGCGCTCGGTTGCGTCAGCACGACGACTCGGCCGCCGAGACCTTGACCATCGGACCGCCCGGAGACGCGGTGACCATCGACGTGCTGGCCCACCAGGTCACCCGGGGGGGCCGGCAGATCGGGCTGACGCCGCTGGAGTTCGACCTGCTCGTCGCGCTCGCGCGCAGGCCGAAGCAGGTTCTCACCCGTGAGGTGCTGCTGGAGCACGTTTGGGGGTATCGCCACGCTGCGGACACCCGGCTGGTCAACGTGCACGTCCAGCGGTTGCGTTCGAAGGTGGAGCGCGATCCGGAGAACCCTGAAGTGGTGCTGACGGTGCGTGGCGTGGGTTACAAGGCAGGTCTGACGTGACAGGTAGTGCGGCCGGTAGAGGCAGTGCGGCCAGTCGAGGCAGTGCGGCCGGTCGAGGCAGTGCGGCCGGTAGAGGCAGTGCGGCCGGTACCGGGCAGCGGGGAGTGCCGGCGGCGTGAACGTTCTGCGGCGCCAGCCGCCCGCGCGCGCCGACTCCGTCGACGATGTCGCTGCCCTGGGCTACCAGCACTGGCTCGGTGGCGGCTCGCCCGTCACTGCCGTGGCCGCGCTGCCGGGGCGACTTCGGCGCGCATGGGGACGTTCCCTGCAGTTGCGGGTGGGCGTCACGACCTTGCTCGTCACCGGTGTGTTCGTGTTCCTGATCGGCGTCTATCTCACCAACCGCATCAGTGCCGGCGTGCTCACCGCCAAGCGCTCGAGTGCGCTGGTGCAGGCCCGTACCGGGCGCACGGTGGCGCTGCAAAATCTGCAGGGCGTCTCGGCCGGTGACGTGCTGGGTGCGCTGACGGTGTTACAGCAGCTGTTTCCGGCACCGAGTGACGACGGCGGACCCGACACCGGGCTCTACTACACCTCGATCCGCTCGTCGGCGCCGGTACTGCAGACGAGTTTCCCCAACCAGCCGCCCGTGCCTGGCGCACTGAGCGACACCGTGCGCAAGGGTTACCTCGCGCTGCAATACGCGCCCGTGAGCCCGCCGGGCAAGCACCGCACCACCACCGCGCTGATCGTGGGACAGCTGGTCACCGCGCCGTCGACATCATTCGAGCTGTATTACATCTTTCCCCTCACCGCCGAACAGCAGACCATCGACCTGGTCCAGCGCACGGTTCTGGTCGCCGGCATCGGGTTGATGCTGCTGATCGCCATCATCGCCGTGCTGGTCACCCGTCAGGCGGTCGGACCGGTGCGGACGGTGTCGCAGACTGCGCGCAAGCTGTCCGACGGCGACCTGACCCAGCGCGTGCCCGTCCAGGGCACCGACGAGCTGGCGGTGCTCGCGGGATCGTTCAACGACATGGCCAGCAGCCTGCAACGTCAGTTCCGGGCGCTGGAGGAGCTGTCGAGGCTGCAGCGGCGGTTCACCAGTGATGTGTCGCACGAGCTGCGCACGCCGCTGACCACGGTGCGGATGGCCGCAGAGATGATCTACGCGCGCCGTGAGGAGTTCCCGGCCGATCTGGCCCGGTCCTCGGAGCTGATGTATGAAGAGCTCGACCGCTTCGAAGCTCTGCTCGGCGACTTGCTCGAGATCAGCCGCTACGACGCCGGGGTGGCCAGGCTGGAAGTGGAGACCGTCGATCTGCGCACGATCGTCGATTCCAGCGTCGCCGGCACCCGGCACCTGGCGCTACAGAAGGGGTGCGATGTCGTGGTGCATGCGGCTCTCACCCCCGTGCTCGCCGACGTCGATCCACGCCGCATCGAGCGGATCCTGCGCAATCTGATCGGCAACGCCATCGACCACAGCGAGGGCCGTCCTGTCGTCATCCGGATCGCCAGTGACGGCACCGCAGCGATCGTGTCGGTGCGAGATCAGGGTGTGGGCCTGCGCCCGGGGGAGGCCGGACTGGTGTTCAACCGGTTCTGGCGCGGCGATCCGTCGCGGAGCCGGCTCACCGGTGGCACCGGGCTCGGCCTGGCGATCAGCCTGGAGGATGCGCGCCTGCACGGTGGCTGGTTGCAGGCCTGGGGCGAACGAGGCCACGGTGCGCTGTTCCGGCTGACCGTACCGCTGCGGGCGGGCAGCGTGCTGCCCAATCGACCCGGTCCGCTGGAACCCAATCCCGGCCAGGACGCCGAGGACGGTCTGCCCCCTGTCCAGCTCGCCGAGGGCATCGCGACGAGGAGCTCGCGGTCGAGCGGCGCCGCTGCCAGCAGCGCGAGATCGAGTAGCGCACTACCCGCCGCGACTGAATCGACTGTCACCGCACGCAGCGCCGCCAAGTCGAACAGCCTCGCACGCGACGGCGTGGACGCCGATGTCGTGGCCAGTGCCCCCGTGCGGTTGTCCAGTGCCGGCGGTTCATCGTGAGAAGGCGGCGGCTCCTGCTTGCCGTGGCTGCAGTACTTGCCACGACTGCGACTGCATGTTCGGGCGTGCCGTCGTCATCGGTTCCCCAGATCGTGACCACGGTCGGTCAGACCGACGCGAACGCCCCCCAGCCGACCATCTCCCCGGCGCCGTCGGACGATCCGCGACACATCGTGCTCAAGTTCCTGAGCGCCAACGCCGGCACCGACGACCTGCATCAGGAAGCCAAGCAATTCCTGGTGCCCCGCACCGCCTGGAACTCCAGCACGGCCACCATCATTTCTGCCGACGCCGGGTACCACGTCGCCAATCCCGATCCGGTGACGCACACCGTCACCGTCACCGGAGAGGTGGTGGGCAAGCTGGACAACGACGGCGTCTACAGTCCCGCGCTGGCGACGGCGACTTCGGCCAGTGATCAGCCCTTCGTCTTCAAGATGGCGCGCACAGCGGCCGGTTGGCGGATCAAACAACCGCCGGTGGGACTGATCCTGCGCCAGCAGGACTTCGCTGCCTCCTATCCGCTGCGCCCGATCTACTTTTACAACCAGGACGAGACGCGGCTGGTGCCCGATCTGCGTTACTCCGCACTTAGTGGACAATCCTTGGCAACATGGCTGCTCGGCCAGGTTCTCGGCGGTCCACAGGCCGGACCGCAGGCTGCCGCCGTCCGCCACAACGAGGTTTCCAGCGACCTGGACACCGGGCGTGCCAAGGTGACGCTGGGCGCTTCGACGGTGGCCGTCCAATTGCCCGGCATCAATCAGTCCGACGCGCGAACCACCGGGCGCATCGCGGCCCAGTTGGCCTACACGATGTACCCGGCTTTCGGTGACAGGCCGCTGCAGCTCGCCGACGTCCTCGGTACGCCCCGCGGTGTGCCCGAAAAGTTCGATCCGAGCACCTATCCTGCCTTCGCACCGCTGCTGGCGCGTCGCGTGCAGCAGGTGTTCTACGTGCGCAACGGTGCGGTGGTCGATGCCAACGATCGGCCTATTGCCGGCGAGTTCGGCACCGGCCGGTACCACCTGCAGTCGGTGGCTACGGGAGCTGTCGTGGGAGGGGCTCGGGCGCTGGCCGGAATCGCGCGGGACAGCAAGACGCTCGTGGTGCGTAACAGCGACGGATCCGTCCGGCTGCTGCGACTTCCTTCGGCGGCCTCCTCGCGCCCGGACTGGACCACTTCGGGCGCTGCTGAAGTGTGGGTCGGTGTCGGCCCTCGGCTGGTTCGGGCGGTGGGCGCGGGGGTAGCCAACGTGCCCTACACCGCGACCGGCGGGCTCCCGCTGCCTGGTTCGGTGGCCAGTGTTCGCTTCAGTCCCGACGGCGCGCGGGTGGCGCTGGTGCTGCGCACAAGCACCTCCTCGGCGGTGTGGGTGGGTCAGGTCTCGCGCACCGGACGATCGGTGCAGGTCGTCGACCTGCGCCGAATAACGCCGGCGAACTGGTACAGCGTCGACCTCACGTGGATCAGTGCGCTCGCGCTGCGCCTGATCGACAGCCCGCCGACCTCACCGGACTTCGCGATCTGGTCCGTGCGAGCCGACGGATCGGGTGCCCAGCCGCTGCCCGTCGAAGACCTCCCCGGACCGCCGCTCTACATCACCTGCCTGCCGACCGACTCGCCTGTGGTCGTCACGTGGGTCTCGGTCGGCAGCACGCTCTGGCGTGACGAGCGCGGCATCGGCCTGTGGGAGGAGCCGGCGGGCACCGGCGGCTTACCCCCCATCGGAACGGCGCCGCAGTTCAGCAACTGATCGCCCTAGCGATCGCGCTGCGCCTTCGCCTGTGGGTCAGGCTCGACGTACGAGCACCTACCACGCAGACGGCGCGGCAGCAATGCCCTGTGGAAAGCGGGCGATGTTGCCCCCAGATCCCTCCAGCAATGCTCCAACGCGCCGCCGCGCAGTTGACTTGGTGGTGTGTTCGCCGACGTCCTCGATCTGGTGCTGGCCCGCCGATGCCTGGGCTGCCGCCGCCCGGGACAGGGGCTGTGCGCTTTCTGTGCTCGACGTCAGCCGCAGAGCCGGCTGCTGCCCGGCGTCGGCGTAGTTCATGCCTCGGGCAGTTACCGCGGTCCTTTGGGAGCGGGTGTTCTGCACTTCAAGGACCGGCGCCGACGGGACCTGCTGGGGCCGTTGGCCGCGGCGTTGAGCGGCTCGGTCGATGCCGCACTAGCCGATCGGTGCGCCGTTCGTCGGGTGGTCCTGATTCCGGTGCCTTCGACGGCGCGCGCCGCGGCGCAGCGGGGCGGGGACCATATGCGCCGCCTGGCCGTGGCCGCAGTTGCACCGACGGACCGAACCGTGGTGTGCGCGCTGAGAGCACGCCCTGGCCGTGCGGATGCCAGCGTTCAGGATGCAGCGCAGCGCCGGTCGACGATTAACGGGCTCTTCCGGTGCATTGCACCCATGCCTGCAGGAGTATCAGCCATCCTCGTCGACGACGTGTTCACCACCGGCGCGACGTTGCAGGAGGCGGCCCGGACGCTGGAGCGCAGCGGATGGGCAATCGAAGGCGCTGCTGTCATCGCTCTCACGCCGCGTCCGGCTCGCCGAGCAAGCCGATGAGGGCGTCGGAGTAGATGCCGCGTGGTCGGGTGGTGGTGTATCGGTGGCGGTCGTCGCAGGCGGCGGTCGTCTCACGTGGTGTCGTTTCAGGGGCGCTCGTCGCAGGTGCGAGGAAGTTTCGCCACAACTGTGTCTATGCGCGCCAACCGTCGCCCGACCATGGCTTAAAACCTGGCTTCGCAGGTACTCGCGAGATAACGTTCATCTGACCACTACCGCCGGTTCGCAGAGGTACCACCGGCGCTGGAGCGCTCCGCATCCGCTCAGTTGGGCGATGCATCGATTGCGTAGGAGGTCTCATGGAAATTGTCGTTCGCGGCCGCAACGTCGAAGTGCCCGACCACTTCCGCTCGCACGTTGCAGAGAAGCTGGGGCGGGTCGAACGCTTCGACGCCAAGATCATCCGGACGGACGTCGAACTGCTGCACGAGAGGAACCCTCGCCAGTCCGACGTCTGCCAGCGGGTCGAGATCACCTGCCGAGTTCCCGGACCCGTCGTGCGCGCCGAGGCGTGCGCCGACGACTTCTACGCCGCGCTCGACATCGCCGTGGGCAAACTTGAGCGCCGTTTCCGCCACGCCGCGGATCGGCGCCGCGTGCACCACGGTCGCCACAACCCGACATCGCTGGCGATGGCCACCGGCACGTCGGTCGGCACAGCGGTTCTGGAGGCTCCCGCGCCCGAGGATGTCGACGCCGATGCCGGGGACGCCGCCGGAGACGGTCCCGGCCGGATCGTGCGCGAGAAGATGCACTCGACCGAGCCCATCAGCATGGACCAGGCGCTGCACGAGATGGAGCTCGTCGGCCACGACTTCTTTCTCTTCCACGACTCGGCCACTGACCTGCCCAGTGTCGTCTACCGCCGCAAGGCCTACGACTACGGAGTCATCCGATTGGGCGCCCAGGAGTAGTCGGGAGTAGTCCGGCGGCCGACAGGACTAGTCCGGCGGCACTGGTGGCCGAGGGCGGTGGGTCGGCGGCGCGCCTGCACGGCGGCCGATGCAGCTCTGCCTACGCTTTGTACTGTTGCGCCGATAGCACGGTCCGGCGGACGAAACGCCACAGGAGCGGGAGAACAACCATGGCAGCTGGCAGATACGCAGGCAAGCATCGATTCGGGCAACCCGGGTTGAACTGGTGCCGCGCGTGGGTCGGCGCAACGCCGCTGCTCGACTCGTTCACGCCAGCGGCAATGCAACCGGCGCCGGGGGCAGTCACTGGTTGGGCTCGGATGCGGGCGTTCTTCGCCGGGCGCCCGACCGCCGTAGTAGCGCCTCTGCGTTCGACCTCCACTGTCTCGCACCGCTCCGCTGCGCAGGCCGGACAGCCGATAGGGCTCGGCCGCGCTGCCTGAGCCCGATAGTGGGTCGGGTTTTGCGTCAGTTGGTTAACGGTGCCAGCAGGGCAAAGCAGGCTTAGTCGCTGAGCGAGCCGTCGGAGTTGCGCAGACGAGCGCGGTGCACTCCGTCCTCGGTGAGCCGCCCGAGCGGGCCGCATGCTGCGAGGTGACATTGCCGATCTTGGCGCCGAGTTGCAACTGGTTGAAGGGCAGCCGGCCATCGACCGGAGTGAACGCCCTGCACGACAGAAGCCGTAAACCGCGAGCCGTGTACCCGCGCCCGCGGGACGCCGGATGGCTGCTGTAGCCCACCAGTCCTACGCCGGGAGGTCCCGACAGCCGCAGCGTTATGTCGCCGGCGTACCTGCCGGTTCGGTGATCGACGATGCTGAGCTAAGCCACCGAACTCATGCACTACGCGGTGCTGCATCGCCTCATAGACAACTTCTGCGTCGCGGGCTCGCCATGGGCGCAGTGTCAGCCGGGGCCCGGTCAGCACCAGGTCGGAGAGATCGCGACCTGTCCACCACGCCACAGCGCGCATTCTGCACCACCCGCAGGGCAGTGCCCTAGCTTTTCGACGCCGCCAGGAGCGCCGCCAGGAGCGCCGCAGGAGCGCCGCCGGGGACGCCGCCGGCACGCCGCCTCGTGCGCTGCCCGGTGCATTGCAAAGGTGGCGACGAGGCCGGTCGGTGTTGCAACGCTGGGCGAAACGTCAGACCCTGGCCGTACGATTGCCGCCGTGGCTCTGTTCTCCAAAATGCTGCGCGCCGGCGAAGGCCGTGTCGTGCGTCATCTCGCGTCCATCGCTGATCACATCGAGAAGCTCGAGGATGACTTCGTCGACCTCAGCGATGCGGAGTTGCGCGCCAAAACCGATGAGTTCCGCGAGCGTCTGGACGAGGGCGAGACCCTCGACGACCTACTCCCCGAGGCCTACGCCGTAGTGCGCGAGGCGGCCCGTCGCACGCTGGGTCAGTTCCACTACCACGTCCAGTTGATGGGCGGCACCGCGCTGCACATGGGCAACATCGCTGAGATGAAGACCGGTGAGGGCAAGACGCTGGTGTCCACGCTGCCGGTGTACCTCAACGCGCTGGCGGGCAACGGCGTCCACGTCATCACCACCAACGATTATCTGGCCAGCCGCGACGCCGACTGGATGGGTCGAGTGCACCGGTTCCTTGGCTTGAGCGTGGGCAAGATCCTGTCCGAGATGACGCCCGAGGAACGCCGCGCGTCTTACAACTGCGACATCACCTACGGCACCAACAACGAGTTCGGCTTCGACTACCTGCGCGACAACATGGCGTGGTCCGGTGACGACCTCGTCCAGCGCGGGCACCCCTACGCCGTCGTCGACGAGGTGGACTCGATCCTGATCGACGAGGCCCGCACCCCACTGATCATCAGTGGGCCGGCCGAGGAAAATCAGCGCTGGTACTCCGAGTTCGCCCGGCTCGCTCCCCGACTCAAGCGCGACAAACACTACGAGGTGGACGAGGGCAAACGCACGATCGCCGTCAGCGAGGAGGGCGTGGAGTTCGTCGAGGACCAGTTGGGCATGGACAACCTCTACGAAGCCGCCAACACGCCGCTGGTGGGCTATCTGAGCAACGCGCTCAAGGCCAAGGAGCTGTACAGGCGCGACAAGGACTACATCGTGCGCGAGGGTGAAGTGCTCATCGTCGACGAATTCACCGGTCGGGTGCTGGCAGGGCGCCGATACAACGAGGGCATGCACCAGGCCATCGAGGCCAAGGAAGGCGTGGTCATCCAGCAGGAGAACCAGACGCTGGCCACCATTACATTGCAGAACTTCTTCCGGCTGTACAAGAAGCTCTCGGGCATGACCGGCACGGCCCAGACCGAAGCTGCCGAACTGCACCAGATCTACAAGCTCGACGTCGTGCCGATTCCGACGAACATGCCTTCTGTGCGCGCAGATGAGACCGACGTCATCTACAAGACCGAGGATGCGAAGTTCGCCGCCGTCGTCGACGACATCGCCGAGCGCCATGAGCAGGGCCAACCCATCCTCGTGGGCACCGCATCGGTGGCCAAGTCAGAACTGCTGTCGGGTCTCCTGCTGCGCCGAGGCATAGCGCACGAGGTCCTCAACGCCAAGCAGCACGACCGGGAAGCCGCCGTTGTCGCCCAGGCCGGGCGCAAAGGGGCAGTCACCGTGGCCACGAACATGGCCGGTCGAGGCACCGACATCATCCTGGGCGGCAACCCCGAATTCATGGCCGACGACGCGCTGCGCGAGCGCGGGCTGACGCCGGCCGACACGCCGGAGGAGTACGAGGCGGCGTGGATCGACTCGCTGGACAAAGCCAAGACCGAGGTTGCTCGGGAGCACGAGGAAGTCGTCGAGCTGGGCGGTCTGTACGTGCTGGGCACCGAGCGGCACGACTCCCGGCGTATCGACAACCAGCTTCGCGGGCGTTCGGGCCGGCAGGGTGACCCGGGGGAGTCCCGGTTCTACCTGTCGTTGGGCGACGACCTGATGGTCCGCTTCAACGGCGAGCGGATCGCTGCGATGATGAACATGCTGCGCCTGCCCGAGGACACTCCGCTGGAGTACAAGCAAGTGTCGAAGTCGATCGCGTCGGCGCAGTCGCAGGTGGAGGCGCAGAACTTCGAGATTCGCAAGGACGTCCTCAAATACGACGAGGTGCTCAACAAACAGCGGACTGTCATCTATGAGGAGCGGCGCAAGGTTCTGTCCGGCGCGGATCTGTCCGACCAGATCCGGCCGATGATCGATGATGTCGTCACCGGCTACGTCGACGGCGCCACCGCAGCCGGGTACGCCGAGGAATGGGACCTCGATCAGCTATGGGCGGCGCTCAAGACGCTGTATCCGATCTCGGTCACGGTGGACGAGGCCATCGACACCGCCGGCGGTGCGCGCAACGATCTGACCCGTGACTTTTTGATCGAGGAGCTTCGCGCCGACGCGCAGGCCGCCTACGACCAGCGCGAAGACGATCTCACCCCCGATGTGACGCGCGAGCTCGAGCGGCGCGTCCTGCTTTCGGTCGTCGACCGTAAATGGCGCGAGCACCTCTACGAGATGGACTATTTGCGCGAGGGCATCGGCCTACGGGCAATGGGTCAGCGCGATCCGCTGGTGGAATACCAGCGTGAGGGCTTCGACATGTTCGCCGCCATGATGGAGGCGATCAAGGAGGAGTCGGTGGGCTTCCTGTTCAACCTGGAAGTAGAGCTGGAAGAGCCAGTTGCCGGGCCCGACGATGCCCAAGCCATCGAAGCTGGAGTTGCAGGCGGCGCCGAGTCTGAACCGGGCACCGACGGGGCGCTGTTGGCTGCAGTGGAGCGGATCGCAGGCGGGCAGACGAGCGAGCCCGCTGCTGCTGACGCTGGTCACGACTCTGCCCATGACCATGACCATGACCATGACGCTGCCCACGACCATGACCCTCCGCACGTGACGGCACCGGGTCTGGACCGCCACAAGTCCAGTGCACCGCTGACGTACAGCGCGCCCGAGCTCGGTTCTGACACACCTGAGGTCACCGTGGGGGACGAGGGCACCACCGATGCTGCCGCAGCAGCCGCTACCGCCCGCCGCGCTCCGGCCCGCCCGAGCGCCAATCGGAGCAGTCGCGGCAACCGTTCGGCCAAGGCAAAGCGCAAGCGCTGATCCGATCCACTCGACCGACTGACCGTCCGACCGACCGACCGACCTGATCCACTCGACCGACCGACCGACCGACCGACCGATCCGATCCGATCCGGCCTGGCCCGGCGCGCCGAACGGGACGGGACGACGAGCTCAGCCGATCTGCAGCCGCACACAGCGCCACCGTCCATCGATACCTTCGACTCGCGCGGCCAGCGCGCGACACCGTGCGCCGATTCGAACCACCCCGCTGATCTCGGCGACACCGTCAGCGGGCTCGCTGACCCGCAGCGACTGCAGGGCAGGCCGGCGGCCTGCGCAACCGAGCCGGTCGTTGCCGAGCGCATCACGCACGATGCCGGCGTAGATGCCCGGTGAGGTCAGCGGGGCAAGCTGGCTCGCCGAGCGACGTCCGGCCAGGACTTCGAGTAGCCCGGTGAACAGCTGTCGGCCGAATCGTTCGGCGTCGGGTAGGTCCTGCCGGCCGGTGGGTTGCGCGTCGAAGAAGTCGGCGCACACGCCGGTACCGGAATGCCGGCGTACCGGGGCAATGGCGCCGTTCGGGCCGGAAAACGGAAGCTGCGGCGCGCTCGTGGTGACCAGGCTGAGGTGGCGGCGCGGCTGTTCGTCGTCGAAGCGGGGCTCGCGGGCAGGAGCCGGCTCGACCCGCCAGCCACCCACCGAACGCAGCGGTAGTTCGGTGCGCGGCGGGTTCTCCAGGGGCTGGGCAACAACGGTCATCGCGATGCGCCTTTCTGATCGGGTACGGAGTCGGGTGGAGTGCTGAGCAGTTGTCGGGGTTCGATGTGGTTCGGATCCGGTCCGATTACTACGTGGTTGGTCGCATACCACTCGGGCCAGGCAGCGGCGATCTCGGCTTGCGTCGCGGTAGGTCCCAGTCGATGCGCGGCGATCAGCCAGAGGCTGTCGCCGGGAGCTACGGTCACTGGCCCCCCGGGGCGTGAGTGGCTACGCCGCTGCGGAGCCGGGTGACGGGACGGCTTGCCATGCGACGGCGCCGCGGGTGTCGCCGGCGTCGCAGGCCAGCCGATGCGTGGAGTGGCACTTGTCGACGCATCGGTTCGTGGCCACCCGATGGCGACATTGCCGGCCCGGCTGAGCGATGCCAGCTGCACGGACGCCGCAACGCCGGTGCTGTCGTCGGCGTGGGCCGATTCGCCACCGCCACCGCCACCGCCACCGGCACTGTCGCCGGCGGTGGTGTGGCCGGCACTCACGCCGACGCTGAATCCGGCACTGGGACCGTTCGTGCTTGCCTGCGCAAAACCCGGATTGCCGGCCACGGCCAGGCCGATCGAGCCCAGCACGACGACCCGCACAGCCCGCGGCATTACCCGGCGGGCCACAGCCTGGCCCGCCGATCCAAGTCGACCGGGCGCGCTGGCGGCGACCGCACACAGCAGTGCCATCCCAACCCAGAGTGCAATCAGCCACAACGCGGCCGCGGCGAGACTGACGGCAGCACCGTCCGCTCCTGCTTGCGCCAGCCACTGATGAGCGTCACGCAGGTGTCCTGGAAGCCGGCGCGCTGTTGGAGTGGTCAGCACGAGCGTGCTGACGTCGGCTGCCATGGCCGTCGTGATCGCTGTTGCAGAACCGAATCGCACTGGTGCCTCCATCCTTTCATTTGCGTACGTTTGCATTCAATCAGCTGCGCTAGCGGCCAGTCAAGTCGGTTTGCAGTCACACCTGAACGAAGGCGTGCCAAGATCAATCCATGAGGTGGGATCAGCTGTTCGCCGATCTCGAAGCCCAATCCGACGCGCTGGCTGTGCGCGAGCGTGCCGGTGAGGTCGACGAGCTGGCCCGCGCGGAGCTGTCCCGGGTGGCGATGGTCGACCGGTTGCTGCCCAGCGTGGGAACGACGGTCGCGGTGCGAACCGCGGGCGATGTGCGCGTCTTGGGCGTCGTGGCCCGGGTCGGCCCTACTTGGCTGCTCGTCGACGAAGGGTCTGGACGAGAAGCCGTGATCGCCTTGGCGCACGTCCTGACGGTGTCCGGGCTGGGGCGGCTGTCCGCGGCACCGGACGCACGATCACGAGTCGGATCGAGGCTCGGTCTGGCCAGCGTGTTGCGCGCGGTGGCTCGCGACCGTTCCGGCGTCCGTCTGCACCTCAGTGACGGCAGCGCGGTGGAGGGAACCGTCGACCGGGTGGGCGCCGATCACCTCGAGGTCGCAGCGCATGGCATCGGCGAGCTGCGGCGGCGCACTGAGGTGCGCGAGGTGAACGTAGTGCCCTTCACCGCACTGAGCGTTCTGCGCCGACAGGTATAGGCCACCTGGCACGTGTGCTGCCAGCAACTACGCCGTTGCCGGACTCGCTCAGTGCAGAGCGTCCTCGGCGTCGGCGAAGGGATGGGTGGTCACGAACTGGCGCGTCTGGTCGTACATGCGCCCGATGTAGCTCTCCAACTTCTCGCGCTCCACGCGCCACTGGCCGCGACCGCCGATCTTGATCGCCTCCAGCTCGCCGCTGCGCACCAGGGCATAGGTTTGCGACGCGCTGATGTTCAGGACGTCTGCAACGTCGGCCAGAGTGAGAAACCGCTCAGGTGGCATTCGCACTGACCTCCTCCGGGCGCAAAGCCGAAACCGGCCGCCACGGGCCGGAAACACGGCCAGGACGGATCAGCGTCCAGTGTGCCAGCGCCCGAAACCGGTTCTGCGGTTATCCACAGCGAGTCGGCGTCGATTACATAATTTGATCAATGTGCGGCACGATGGGCGGGTGACTACCGCTTCGCCCGTTGCGCGCCGTTTGCGCACTCCGACCTGGTTCGACGCTCGGCTGTTGCTGGGGCTGTTACTGGTGATCGGGTCGGTTCTTCTCGGCGCTGTGGTCGTGTCGCGCGCCGACTCCACCAAGCCGGTGCTGGCAATGTCGCACGACCTGGCAGCGGGCACCATTGTGACGGCCGCTGACGTGCACACCGAGCGGGTGAAGTTGGGCGCGAGCGCGCCGGGCTACGTCACCGTATCCACTGACGCCGTGGGCCGGGCACTGACGCGGCCACTGGGCGCCGGTGAGCTATTGCCACGCACCGCGGTGCGCGCGGCGGCAACCACCGATACCACCGTGCCGATCTCGGTTCGCCCCGAGAACGCGCCGGAGCTGGCGCGGGGCCAACGAATCGGCGTGTGGGTGTCCACCACGTATTGCCAGGCGGTGTTGGTACTGGGCGATGTCGCCGTGCAATCGGTGCGCGACGCAGGGTCGGGGCTCTCGGCAACCTCGTCCGAAGGCGTCGTCGTTCGGGTGAGCCAGCCGCTGGCCGCCCGAGTGTTCAGCGCGCTGGGTATCGACGGTGCGATCATCCGCATCGGCGTCCTGAGCGGCGCACCCAACGCACAAGCCAACGACGCGCTGCCCTCGTTGGCTTCCTGCAAACGCCCCACCGGCTCGGCGTGAAGCTGCCCGTTCTCACCGCCCTGGGCGGCGCGCAGTGGGAAAGCACGGTGATCAGCGCGCTGGAGACCTCGCCGGACGTGACTGTCGTGCGACGGTGCGTCGACGTCGTGGAACTGCTGTCGATGGCGGCTGCCGGCCTGGCTAGCGCGGCGCTGGTGTCGGCCGATCTGCGCCGCTTCGATGCCGATGCCGTCGATCGACTGCTCGCCGCCGATGTCGTGCCGGTCGGCGTCGTCGAGCGGTCCGACGGCCGCGCGGAGCAGGCGCTGGCGGTGCTGGGTGTGCGCCATGTCGTGCCGGCCGATGCCAGCGCGGAGGTGTTCGCCTCGGTGGTCGCGGCCGCGGTGCAGGAGGCGACGGCAGTCGGCGGCTCAGCTGCATCGTCCACGCGCGCGTTCGGCGATCCCGTCGCCGCTACTTCCGCCGTCATCGCGCCGACGGGCACTGCGAGTGAGTCGGTACCAGCCGGGCAGCGCGGTTCGGTGGTGGCCGTCTGGGGGCCCACCGGCGCTCCCGGTCGCACCACCGTGGCGGTGGGCGTTGCCGACGAACTCGCACGCCAGCAGCACTCGGCGTTCCTTGTGGACGCCGACGTCTACGGCGGCGTCGTCGCCGCGGTACTGGGCCTACTGGATGAGTCGCCGGGAGTGGCAGCCGCCTGCCGATCTGCTTCTGCCACCCGGCTCGACGCCGCGTCGTTGGCCGGCTTGGCCTGGCAGCTGGGTCCGAACCTGCGGGTGTTGACCGGTATTCCGCGGGCCGATCGCTGGCCGGAGTTGCGCCCGAGCGCGTTGGACGCCGTCCTCGCGGCCGCGCGCGGACTCGCCGAGTACACCGTTGTCGACTGCGGCTTCGCCCTCGAATCCGACGAGGAGCTCAGCTACGACAGCCTCGCGCCGCGTCGTAACGGTGCGACGTTGGCTGCGCTGGCCTGCGCCGATCTGGTGCTTGCGGTCGGTTCGGCCGATCCCGTCGGACTGCAGCGGCTCGTGCGTGGACTGGCTGAGCTGCGCGACGCCGAGATCGAGGCGCCCGTCTGGGTGGTGCTCAATCGAGTGCGCTCGGGTGTTGTCCCCGGTAAACCGGAAACCGAACTGGCCGCGGCGCTGCAACGCTTCGCCGGCCGGTCACCGGCAGCTCTGCTCGCCTATGACCTGGATTCCGTGGACGCCGCGCTGAGCACTGGCAAGACGCTCGCCGAGGTCCGACCGAACAGTGGTCTGCGCCGCGGGCTGGTCGAGTTGGCCGCAGCGGTGGCCGACGGCGGCGAGGTGGTTGGAAGCACGCGTCGACGCGTCGGCCGTCGGCGCGCCATTCGACGCTGACCGGCCGGTTCAGCGGGCAGACCGCGCCCAACGACAGCGCGAACGCTCCTGCGGAGGAAGATCGAGTAGTGACTGACCGCATTCCCGGGCCTGCGTCACGCCGGTCCGCCGGCGATGCACCCTCCAGCGATACTTCCTCCGGCGATACGCCCTCCAACGATGGGCCGTTCAGCGAAGGGCCGTTCAGCGATGGGCCCACCGGCGATGGGCCGTCGGGCGATGGGCCCAGCGATCGGCCTAGTGATCGGTCGACTGATCGACTCAGCGCGCTGGACGTCTCGTTTCTCCACATCGAGAGCGCGAGGACGCCAATGCACGTCGGCGGTGTCGCGGTTCTCGACGCCCCGCCCGGTGGCGTGAACTTCGACGACCTGGTGAAGGTTCTGGATAGGCGGTTGCGCAGCGCCCCGCGCTATCGGCAGAAGCTTCGGTGGGCACCGCGGATGCCGGGAACGCTGCGAACGCTGGGTGCGCCGGGCTGGGTCGACGATGCGGACTTCGACATCGGTCGCCATGTGCGTTCGGTGACGTTGCCGGCACCGGGTTCGCGCTCGCAGCTTTACCGGTTGGTCGCTGATCTGCAGAGTTCGGTCCTCGATCGGACCAGGCCGTTGTGGGAGCTGACGGTGGTCGAAGGCCTGGCTGACGGAGGCTTCGCGGTCGTCACCAAGGCTCATCACGCGATGGTGGACGGGGTCGGCGCAGCCGATATCACCGCTGTAATTCTGGAGTCCACCGCGAATGTCGACAGCAGACCTGCAGCACAGGCCGCACCGGCAGCCGAGGCTGCGGCGGCACCGGCGGCTGTGCCTGATCACCCGCGTTTGCGAGGCACGAGCATGCCCGCGGCAGCGGTGCGCGCAACGGTCGGGTTGGCCGCCGCGGTGCGCACGACCATTCGCCCGGCTCCACGCAGCACACTGAATGCCCGAATCGGCAGCGATCGGCTGATCGGCGTAGCGCGAACCCGCCTCGAGGACTACCGGCAGGTCCGTCGCTTGTGCGCAGGCACCGTCAACGACGTGGTGCTGGCCGTCGTCGCCGGTGCGCTACGGCGGTGGCTGCTCGAGCGTGGCGATCGAGTGCCCCGTCGAGGTGTTCGCGCGCTGGTGCCACTGAGCGTGCGATCCGGACCTGCGGGCGAGCTGGGCAACCGGTTGTCCACCTACTTCGTCGATCTACCGGTCGCCGATCCCGACCCGCTGAGCCGGCTGCGAACGGTCACCGCGGCGATGCGCCGGCACAAGCAGCGCAACCAGTCCGCCGGGGCGACCTTCGCCATCACACTTGCCGGCTTGGCGCCCGCACCGGTGCACGCTCTGGCCGCACGCAGCGTCAACACCATGTCGCGGCTGCTGTTCAACGTCGTGGTGTCCAACGTGCCCGGCCCGCAGCATCCGTTGTACCTCAGCGGCGCCCGCGTCCAAGAGATCGTGCCTGTTGTTCCGCTGCCGGCGGGTCAGAGCGTGTCGATCGGCCTACTGTCCTACGACGGTGGCATGTTCTACGGGCTCAACGCCGATCGCGCCACCGTGCCTGACATCGATAGGCTCGCGGTGGCCATCGAAGCCGAGTTGGCTGTTCTGGTAGAACTGGCCCGCATCGCGCCACCCCCGCAGTAGCGGGCCACGCGCATCGTGCCACCCCCGGCGACGCGGAAGGATCAGCTGTGAGGGTCTACCTGCCGGCGACGACGGCCACGCTGCGCACCGGCCTCGAACAGGGCTTCGGCCACCACATGACCGCGTTCGCCGTGACGCCGGGAATCCGGGAATGGTATGTCGACGAGGACATCGACGAGCTTGAATACGCGGCCAGCGGCCAGGCGGTGCGGGCGTCGCTGCGGATGGTCGATGCCGATCCGACGGCACTGCGGCGCCGGGTGGTGCTCTCCTTCGACGTCGACGACGCGGCGGTGGAGGTCCGCGACGAGGTGGATCGCGGCGTGGTGCGAGTGGCGGACGGGCTGACTGTCGACGCGTTGGCAGCGGTCCATCTCGACGACGCTGACGCCGAAGCCACGATCGCACGCGCGGCGTCAGTGGTGTTGGAAGCCGACCTGGGCAGTGCACGTGCTCAAGACGTCGTCGACGACGCCGAAGGCTTCGAGTTGTCCTGGTACGCCCCCCAGGAGCTGTCGGCATTATTGGCGACGTTGGACCTGGAATCAGGATGACGCCGACTTTGTAAAGCTCTGCACGCCAGGGAGGATTGTCGTCATGGACGCCGTCACCGTGGTACCGCCCGTCGTCAACGAGCCGATCCGCTCCTACGCGCCGGGCGCGGCTGAGACGGCGTCGCTGCAGGCCAGAGTGAAGGCGGTCGGCGCGGAAAAAGCCGAACTCACGATGACAATCGGGGGTCGGCAGCGCATGGGCGGCGGTCAACGCTTCGACGTCGTCGCGCCCCACGACCACCGCCACGTGCTGGGCGTCTCGGCCCACGCGACTGCCGACGACACGCAATCCGCCATCGACGCCGCACTCGCTGCGGCGCCGGCATGGCGCGAGCTTGCTTTCGACGAGCGTGCTGCCGTGTTCCTGCGCGCGGCCGAACTGCTGTCCACGACGTGGCGCGACACGATGAACGCCACCACCATGCTCGGGCAGTCCAAGACCGCACAGCAGGCCGAGATCGACGCAGCGTGTGAGCTGGCTGATTTCTGGCGTTTCAACGTCACCTTCGCCCGGCAGATCTTGGCCGACCAGCCGATCTCGGGGGCGGGCGTCTGGAACCGGATGGACTACCGCCCGCTGGAAGGTTTCGTCCTGGCGATCACGCCGTTCAACTTCACCGCCATCGGCGGCAACCTGCCCAGTGCGCCTGCGCTGATGGGCAACACAGTGCTGTGGAAGCCCTCGCCGACCCAGACGTTGTCGGCGTACTACACGCTGCGGCTGTTGGAGGAGGCAGGACTGCCTGCCGGTGTGATCAATCTGCTGACCGGAGACGGTCAGCCCGTCAGTGAGGTGGCGCTGAGTTCGCGTGCACTGGCGGGCATCCACTTCACCGGGTCGACCGCGACGTTTCAGCGCCTGTGGCAGACCGTGGGCGAGAACATCGCTTCCTACGCCGGGTATCCGCGGCTGGTGGGCGAGACCGGTGGCAAGGACTTCGTGATAGCGCACCCGTCGGCCGATCCGGCGGCAGTGGTGACCGGACTGGTTCGCGGCGCGTTCGAGTACCAGGGGCAGAAGTGCTCGGCCGCGTCCAGGGCCTACGTTGCGCGTTCGCTTTGGGAGGGCGGCGTGCGCGATCAGCTTGCCGCAACCACCGAGTCGCTCACTTACGGCGATGTCACCGACTTCACCAACTTCGGCGGTGCGGTCATCGATGCCCGCGCGTTTAGCAGGCTTGCGGCGGTGTTGGACGCCGCGCGCACCGACCCGTCGGTTCAGATCCTCGCCGGGGGCACCTGCGACGACAGCGACGGATTCTTCGTCCGTCCCACCGTGCTCCAGTCCGACGATCCGGTGCACGACATCTTCGCCACTGAGTACTTCGGGCCGATCCTCGGCGTGCACGTGTATGACGACGCGGCGTATTCGAGCACGCTCAGCCAGTTGAACTCGGCTTCTCCCTACGCGCTGACCGGCGCGGTGTTCGCTCGGGACCGGGCTGCGATCGATGAGGCGTCGACAGCGCTGCGATTCGGCGCCGGCAACTTCTACGTCAACGACAAGCCCACCGGCGCGGTGGTCGGCCAACAACCATTCGGCGGAGCACGGGCGTCGGGTACCAACGACAAGGCCGGCTCGCCGTTGAACCTGTTGCGGTGGGTGTCGCCGCGGGTAGTGAAGGAGACCTTCGTGTCGGCGACAGACCACAGCTATCCGCACATGGGCTGACGCAGGCGTTGGGGGAGACCGCCGGCATCTTCAGGAAATGGGCCGGGGACGGGTTGGGCGTCCACCATTACGGCCAATCGTTCTCACGGTCGATGAGGGACAGGTCGCCGGACTCCATGGGTCGCGGGCTCGACGAGGACTACAGCGCAATCTGGATCGGTATCGGCTCGGTGTCGTCGAACACCTCGGCGTCCACAGTGCTGCCCAGGTTCGACGCGAGGTCAGCGTCGGCGCGTGCCGCGGCGCGGAAATCGGAATGCGCAGCGGCGCGAAAGACGGCGCCGGGCGCCATCAGCAGCCCTCGTCCATTGGGCATCACCGGACGTCTCAACGGCAGGCTGATCCCGAACACGTCACCGTCACCGGGGCCGGGTTGGAGCAAGACGCCGGTTCGAGCCCGCTTGAGCTCGGCGGCAACTCCCCGAAAAGCCATGGCCATGTCGTCGCTGCGACCCGAGCCCACAACGGCCATTCCGACGGGTGCGGTCCGGATGAGCTCGGTAAGCCAATCCCCGACGGGCGTGTCGAGGAAAGCTGCACAGTCGTCGATCAGCAGAACTGTGGGTTTGGCGCGAGTGAATAGCGGCTGGAAAGCCTCCTGCACGTCGGCGCGGTCACGGCCGTCAGGAGCCAGCACAGGAAGGCCGTTGGCAGCGGCCCAGCGCCGGAGGCCCGAACGCGGCCCCGCGGCCAACACCAGTGTCAGCATGTCCTCGAGCGCCTGAACACTCAGCTGCGCGGCCATCGTCTGAGTAACGGTGGACCGGCCTGACCTGGGCGGCCCGGCAATCAGCACACGCGCGTCCCCGGCGTCGGCGGTCGCGAACAGGTCCATTCCGAGCGCAGTTGCGTCGTCCCCGCCGACGCCGATCAGCACCGCTCCAGCGCGTCGCTGAGCACAGTGTCCATCGTCGACGTCGGCAACGTGGGGGTACAGATCCGCCAGCCGAGTACGCACAGGTAGGGCACGAAGCTTCATCGGCCGGTTACCGGGAGCAGGGTCGCCGACGCGCTGCCGGGCGCGCTGAGCGATAGCGAGGACGGCAGCGTTCTGCGCGGCCGTCGACGGATCAGTACCGAAGACGGCGAACTGCAGCTCGGAGGAATCCAGGGCGTCGAGCGCGCGTCCGGGCGGCATCGAAGTGGGTATGGCCTTGCGGGAGAGCCCGGCCATCGCGTAGTCGGCCGAATCGCTCAGGTGCAGTACATACCGAAGGGATACCGCGCTGGCGAGCCGGCCGGCCAGAGCTCCCCGGTTTCCGGCTATAACGGCGAACAAGCCGACAGCGGCGCCGTCGCGCAGCAGAGCCAGCAGCGTTTCGACGGCGTCGCCGTTGTCGACGTCCTGCACGGCGTCGGTGAACCCTTCCCAGCCATCGAGCAACAGCATCATGGTGGGGAGAACCAGTCCATGGACGCGTGCCTCGGCCGTTGTTCCGACGCCGGCCGCCGCCAGCAGCTGCGCCCGGCGTTCGACCTCGGCGCTCAACCGCTGGAGCAGGCGCGAGACGCTGGTCGCTGCGTCGCGGCCGACCACCGCTCCGCAGTGCGGCAGTGCGTCGAGTACCCGCAGCCCTCCGCCGGCGCAGTCGATGGCGTAGATGTGCACCTGCGACACCGGCAGTGCGTCAGCGGCCAGCGCGGCCAGCGTGCGCAAAACCGACGTACGGCCGCTTCGTGCGCCGCCGGCCAGCAACATCGTCTGTCCCTGTCCTAGGTCGAGCAGGACCGGCCGCTGCGCCTGCTCCCCGGGAACGTCACGAGTGCCTATGGCGATGCTGGATCGCGCGCGCGTCGGATCGCCGAGTGCTCCTGCGTCGACGATTGCACCGAGCGGTTCCAACCACGGTCGTTGCGGCGCGGGGTGTCCTTGGTTGCGGGCGGCGAGCCGGAGAGCGCTCACCAGAACCTGTAGATCGGTGGTGGCATCGCCTAGGTCAGGTCGTTCGGCGGCGACCGGCGCCCCCCATGCATCGAGTGCCACGACATCGACCCGCGAACTGTCTACGTCGACCGGGACGGCGATGCGCCCGATCTGCACTGGCGACAACGTCGTGCCGATTGCCACGATCGCGCGTCCCGGCGTGGACTTGGAGATCGCGGCGGCGTCGTCGGTTCCCAGAACGTCGCTGGATTCGGCGGCATCGGTTACCCGCAGGGCAATGCGCATGCCGACGTTTGCCCGGATCTCGGGGCTGATCACACCGGCGGGGCGCTGGGTGGCGAGGACGAGGTGCACGCCCAGCGATCGCCCCCGCTGCGCGATGCCGACGATGCCGGTGACAAAGTCGGGCAGCTCCTCGGCAAGGGCGGCGAACTCGTCGACCACCAACACGAGCCGCCCCAGCGGATCGCAGCGGTGCACCGCGCTGGCGCGGTAGCCGGCCAGGTCGGCTGTGCCCGCCTGAGCGAACAGCGTCTCCCGGCGCTTGAGCTCGGCTTCCAACGATCGCAGTGCGCGCTCGGTCAGATGGCCGTCCAGATCGGTCACCAATCCGGCGGTGTGCGGCAATCGCGCGCAGTCGGCGAACGCAGCACCTCCCTTGTAGTCGATCAGGACGAACTGCAGGTCCTGAGGGCTGGAATGGACTGCCAATCCGGCGACGATCGACTGAAGCAGCTCCGACTTGCCGGCGCCGGTAGTGCCCGCGACCAGTGCGTGCGGGCCGTCACGGCCCAGATCGATCGAGAAGGTGCCCTCGGCGCTGATTCCGAGCGCAGTGCGCGCGCGCCCGTCACTGCGAGCCCAGCGGGCAAGGATTTGCTCGGGCTCCACGTCCTGGACTTGAAGTAAATCCAGTAGCCGCACCGCGCCCGGCAATGCCGAGACCACGTCTGAGCCGGGATCAGCCAGGGGCGCAAGTGCGCGGGCGAGCCGATCGACATAACTGGGCCGAACCTGATCTGCGAGTACCTCGACTCCATCGAATGGCGGCCCGCTGTCACCGTCGCCCACCTCGCTGCGCGAACGAGCGTGAACGGAGTCTGACGCCACCCGAAGCTGGACGCGGGAACCTGTTTCACCGGTCAGCCGAATCACCGACGCACACGACGGCGGAAGCCGGCGTTGTTCGTCGTCCAGGCACACTGCGGTGATTCCGACCGCCGGTCCTTCGGCCAGCAATCGCACGAGACCGGGGGTGTCGGACAGCGTCGACGCACGGTCGACGAGAACTACGGTCCAAGGACCTGTCCACGGCCGCCGATCGTGCAGGGGCGCTGCATCAACGCGGGCAAGCAGCCGGCTGAGCAGCGCTGACCGCTGCTCAGCCGACCGGGCGAGACTGCCTTCGCGCTCGCCGGCCGAACCGCCCAGATGTGGTAGCCAACGCAACCACGACCAGGCGGGCTCGTCGCCGTCGTCGAGAAAAGCCACCAGCCCTAGATCGGCCGGTGAGTGCAGGCAGGCCAGCTGAGTCAGTGCCCAGCGCGCGACTCCTAGAACCAACGCGCGCGGACCACACACGCCCAGCGCGCCGTCACCCAGATTGGTCCAGACCGGAACCGATCGCAACAGCGGCGGATCGACGCGCACCGAGCCACGGCGGACCTCGAACCAGGCAGGCCGGTCGGCCAATCCGACGCGGATGTCGAGAAAGTCGCTGTCGAGCCGACGACGTTCCCAGATCCGGGCCGACGGCGTGGCGGCCACGTGCAACAGCTCGGCTGGATCGGGATGCGCCTGGCGCCGCAACCGCGTCTCTGCCGCAGCTTGGGCAAGCACGTCGGCACCTGCCTGGCTGTCCTTGCGGCGGTAGTCACTGCGCTCGCGGCACCGGCTGCGTCGACCACTGAGCCGTTCGCTGACGCTCGTCGCCAGCATCAACACCGGCGACAGCAGTACGAAAGCAAGGAATTGCATGTTGTGCATGAACCATGCCAGCGCACCGCCGCCCAGGGCGGGTATGAGTGCCGCCAACCACGGCAACGCCTGCGCGGAGCCGAACCCGGGCGCCGCCGGGAACTCCACTGCGTGCGCCGCCGGGCCGCTGGTGAGTCGGGGCGGACGGTTGACCAGTTGGGCTCCGTCTTGTGCCAGCGACGTTGCCGCAGCGGGCGTCGTCACTGTGGCCAGACTTAGCACAGAGCTCCCGATGGCCACGTACTGACCGACCGAGATCGGTCGATGTTCCTCGACCGGCTCTGGGTCCGATCCGTCGTCGCGCACCAACCAGGTGCCATTGGTGGAGTTCAGGTCGCGCACGGAGATGCCTGCCGTCGTCACCGCCAACTCCAGGTGTTCGCGGGAGCAGTCGGCGTCGCTCAGGCGCACGTCGCAGTCGATTCCACGACCCACGGTGACGGTGCCGCGCGGCAGGGCATACACCGTTCCGGCGTCAGGACCGCCAACGATGTGCAGTCGCAGGATGGCTTGGGCCACGAGATCGCGCGGACCCGGCTCGTCGAGGCCGACGACGGAACCGCTTCGCAGGCCCGGCCCGCCGAGCAATGCAGCCGCCGGCAAGTTACGACTGCCGGCCCACACCTCGGGACTGCTATCCGACCGAGTCGGTGCGCTAACTCGACCGACGGCGACGGCGAAAGCATCGCGCACGTCGGCGACGGTGGTGCCGTAGGGACCGCGGATCTCGACGTCGCGCAGCAGGCCGCTTCTGGCCCGGAGCGTCAGTCTGGTCCGCATGAGCTTGATCGTGCCTGTGTTCGGGTCCTGGCATCGCCGGCCTGTGGACAACGCAAAGTTATCCACAGTTTGGCATTCGGCCCCCGGAAAAGGCTCGGCGCCTGCATACGGTGCGTTCGCCAGCTAGCCGATTACGCCGACTTCTGCCATCGCAGGGCCGGAACCGAATGGAAGGACGACCATGCTCAAGGTCACGCCGGAACAGCTCAAGACATTGTCGGGCAACGTGCACCGCACGGCCACTGATGTCTCGGGTTCCCATCACACGCTGAAGGGTCAGCTGACGCCGCTGTTCGGCGCTGACTGGTCAGGAACGGCGTCGGCCCAGTTCACGTCTCTGTACGACCAGTTCGACAAGAACGCCAAGGGAATGAACGAGGCGTTGGTCGGAATCGGCCATCTGCTCAACAGCGCCGGCACCAGCTATGCCTCCGCGGAGCAGCAGATCTCGGCCAGCTTCCGCGGATAGCTCCGGGCGCACAGCGGGTGAGCATCGAGCGACGAAGGAGCGAGGAGCGGAGCCCGTAGAAGTCAGCAGTGTACGACGGGCGTCTTGTTTCCGGGCGCTCGCGCCTGCACCGGGCATCTCGGCGCAAGTGGCGAAGCTACAGCCAGCCGCTGCGCCGAAAGGCCCGGTGCAGGAACAGGCACGCCACTGCCACGAGCACGAGTACGCAGAAGTAGGAGTAGTGCCAATGCAGCTCGGGCATGTTGTCGAAGTTCATGCCGTAGATGCCGGCAACCATCGTCGGCACGGACACAATCGCCACCCAGGCCGAGATCTTGCGCATGTCTTCGTTCTGCAACACCCCGGCCTGCGCCAGGTTCGCGGCGACCAAAGTGTTGAGCAGGTCGTCGAAGGCCAGCACTTGGTCGACCACTCGCTGCAGATGGTCGTTGACGTCGCGGAAGTACGCCCGCACACTCGCCGCGACTGGCGGCATCGACGTTTCGGCCAGCTGTCGCAGTGGCTCGGTCAGTGGGCCCACCGCGCGGCGCAGTTCGACGACTTCGCGCTTCAGTAGGTAGATCCGGCTGGTCTGCGACGCACGCGCGTCGCCGCGAAAGACGGCGGTCTCGATCTCGTCGACGTCTTGCTGCAGAGCTGCCACCGCGGTGAGGTAGCCGTCTACGGCGTGGTCGAGAACGGCATGCAGAACTGTCGACGGTCCCTGGGCCAGCAGCGTCGGATCGGCTTCCAGCGACGTCCGCAGCCCGTGCAATTCACCGTGCACGCCGTGGCGCACAGTGACGACGAAGTCGCGACCGAGAAACACCATCACCTCGCCGGTCTCCACCACTTCGCTGACTGCAACACTGTCGTCGTCGTTGTAGTGCACCGTCTTGACCACGGCGAAGACGTCGTCGCCGTAGCGCTCGAGCTTGGGACGTTGATGGGCGTGCACGGCGTCCTCGACGGCCAGCGGGTGCAGGCCGAGCCGCGCAGCCAGTCCAGACAGTTGATCTTCGGTCGGCTCGTGCAAACCGATCCAGGCGAAGCCGCCACGCGCGCGTTCCACCTCGTCGACGGCTTGGGACCAGGTGTTGATGCCCGCAACCCGGTAGCCGTCGCGGTAGACCGCGCAGTCCACGATCGCGGTTTCGGTCTCTTGGTCGCCACTCGGTGTCAACGCGAGCCCGGACACGGGGGACTGACGGCGCGGTGGTCGCTGGCGCAACGACTCAGGCAGCGCCAGATTCGGCAGTGGAAAATTCGGCATGGGGAAATTCGGCATTGTGGGCATGGCGTGGCCAGTCTGCTCCACTCGGGCTCGTCGTAGCGAGCGGTGGTGCGTAGAAGCAGTCAGTGTCGGCGCGGCTTCCGTTCGCGTACGGCCTGCTGCGGTATCAATGATCCGGAGCCGGCTGCAGGACGGGAAGCGGGCCGAAGGCGCCGTCGGTCCGCAACCTCCCTGCGCACGCAGGCTAATCGAGACGAGAACGGAGTGGCGATGGACACCAGGAAGGTGGTCAGCGTGGCGGCCGTCTTGTTCGTCATCTTCTTCATCCTCAAAAATCCCGACGACTCGGCGTCCATCGTGCATTCCATCGGCCACGGTCTGAGCGACGGCTTCAATCAGTTCTCGGAGTTCCTCAAGAAGCTGTGATGAGCATGGCCAATCTGGAAACCTGGCTGGCAACGTCATGGTGATGCCCGCGCCCTCGTCGCGCACCCCGGAGATCGACAAGTACTTGATCCGCAACGAAGTACTTGTCGCGTTGGTTCATCGACACTGGGCGCTCCTTGCACCTCAGGGCATCGCTATCGCGGTCACCTGGACGGTGTGGGCCTTCATTCTGGAGGCGGGGCCGTCAGGCGCGGTCGCCACCATCGCGACGTTCTTCTACCTCTTTTCCGCAGCGTGGTTCGGCTGGCTGCTCGCCGAGTGGCATTACGAGCACGTGGCCGTCACCGACAAGCGGGTACTGCTCGTCACCGGCGTGCTCACCAAGCGGCTTGCCGTCATGCCGCTGATCAAGGTCACCGACATGACCTACGAGCGCGATCTCTTGGGACGGGTGCTGGGCTACGGCACCTTCGTGATGGAGTCGGCCGGCCAGCACCAGGCACTGAGTCGGATCGAGTACGTCCGCAATCCCGATCGGCTCTATCACCGGCTGTCCCAGCAGCTGTTCGGCGGCGGCGTCCCTTCATTGAGCGCGCCGATGCCGGTGCACGGTGCGGTGGACCCGTTGAGCGTCGCCGGAACAGCGACGCTGCCGCAACTTACTGACGGCGGCGACTCGTAGGGTCGGGGGCGTGTCGATCGACCTGCATACCCACTCGACAGTCTCTGACGGCACGCAGACCCCCGCCGAGCTACTCGCGCAGGCCCAGAAAGCCGGTGTCGACACCGTCGCCTTGACCGATCACGACACCACGGCGGGCTGGCCGGCTGCCGCTGCCGCGCTGCCCACCGGCATGACATTGTTGCCAGGAGCAGAGATCTCGTGTCAGTACGAGGCGGCGGGAAGTCGGCCCGTGGTGATGCATCTGCTGGCGTACGGATTCGACGCTTCCTACGCGCCGCTGGCAGAACGGCTGACGACGGTGCGGCAGGACCGGCTGGTGCGAGCTGAGCGGATCGTGGACTCGATGGCGGCCGATGGCATCGCGATCACCTGGGCGCAGGTCCAGCGCCTGGCGGCCGGTGGCACCGTCGGACGTCCGCACATCGCCCGCGCTCTGGTCGACGCAGGAGTGGAACCCAGCGTGGACGCCGCATTCGCCGGCTTGATCAGCTCGGCGTCGCCGTACTACCGCGTCAAGGCCGACATCCCGGTGCTCGACGCGATCGAGATGGTGAGCGCTGCCGGTGGCGTCACCGTCTTCGCCCATCCACTGCGCCGAGGAAGGCACGTTCCCTTTGACGGTATCGAGGTGATGCGCGACGCCGGCCTGCGCGGCATCGAGGTGGACCATCCCGACCACGATGCCGCGGCCCGCACGCAGCTCGCGCGGGTCGCCGCCGAACTGGCGCTGGTGCCGGTCGGGTCATCGGATTATCACGGCAGCAACAAGACGACGCCGATCGCGGCATGCACCACATCGCGCGCGTCGTTCGAGGCGTTGGTCGAGCCGGTGCGCTCCCAGCTGTTGGTGGGCTGAGCGCTACTGCGACGTCGCGACAGCCGGGTCACGCGCCACACTGCCGCTACGGTATGAGAATGAAGCAACGGTCTCTGAGTCGCTGGCTGATGGTGGCCGCTGTCCTGACGGTGGGACTGACTGCCGCTCCCGCCTACGCCGACCCGGTGAGCGACGCCGTCACCACGCTGCAGACGTTGCCCAGCTACGTCGAAAGCGGCGCAACGGTGAAGGGCCATCCCGTCACGGTCAACAAGTCCGCGCTGGAGTCGTCGTTCGGCACTGTGGTCAAGGTGGCCGTATTCAAGGAAGGCAAGTCCAACGCCGAACTCGGCAGCATCGGCAACACGATAGGTCCTCAGCTCGGCTCGGCCGTGCTGGTCGTCTTCTCCGGCAACCAGTACCGGGTGGGCTCCAATGTGATCTGCAACGGCAACCAGCTGATGGCGTCGGCAATCAAGACGCACAGCTCGGAGATGAGTAACGGCAACTACACCGCCACCCTGGTCGCCTTCGCCCGCGCCGCGAGCACGTCGCCGCGCAAGCACGGAAACACCTGCGCCAACGGTTCCACCACCTCGAACTCAACCACTGCGAGTAGTTCCTCCAACAGCAGCGGCGGGTCGGTCTGGCCCTGGATCGTGGGGCTAGGCGCTCTCGGCGCAGCAACCATCGGTGCACTGTCGCTGCGCAAGCGTCGTCGTGCCGCCCGGGAGCTCAACGACGCCAAGGCCGGTGTCATGCCCTATTACGACCGGCTCGCCAACGAAGTCGGCTCGCTGGACCCGGGCACCGACGACGCTGCCCGCCAGGCACTTGCCGACGCCTCGGAGCGCTACAACTCCGCCGGTTCTCAGATTGCCTCGGCCACCACGCTGCCGCAATGGGCCGCGATCCGCCGCACCGTACTGGAAGGTCTGCAGGCCGCTCAGTCGACGCGCAAACTGCTCAAGCTCCCCGAGGGCCCGGCGGTTCCGCTGGCTGACGAACCGCGCGGAGAGCAGCTCACTGCCCCGCAGCAGGTGTCGATCCAGGGCCAGCAGTACAACGGCTACCCCGCCTACACCCCCGGCGCGCCCTACTACTTCGGTGGCGGAATGGGCTATGCAGGCGGTTGGTACAACTACCCGTTCTGGGAGACCATGCTGATCGGCTCCATGATCGGTGGTGGCGGATGGGGCTATGGCGGCTACGGCGGCTATGGCGGGTTCGGCGGCGGTTTCGGTGGCGGCGGATACGGCGCCGGCTACGACCAGGGCTACCAAGCCGGTGAACGCAACGACGACAACAACGACAACAACGGCAGCGGCGATGTCAGCGGTGGCAGCTGGGGCGGTGACGGCGGCTTCGGCGGCGGCGGTGGCTGGGGCGGTGACGGCGGCTTTGGAGACTCCGGTGGTGGCGGTGGCGACTGGGGCGGTGGCGGAGGTTTCGGCGACTCCGGCGGCGGCGGTGGTGGCGGTGACGGTGGCAGCTTCTGACGCGCGGTCTCATCACGGCACAGCCGGCACAGCGCCCGTGCCGACGTCTACTGACGATCAGCTGACAGCGGCGGCGCGTGCCAGCGCGGCTTGCTGCACCGGTGCCTGGCGAAGGTGCGCAGGAACCGCGCCGGCAGCGACGCGCAAGGCGCGCAGGGCAACTGCGTTGGCCAGGTCCACCGGCGGCAGACCCGGCAGCCCGTACATCCGCCGCGCCCACCGCGGCAGCAGGCCG
This sequence comes from uncultured Jatrophihabitantaceae bacterium, assembly GCA_964236495.1. Lineage (GTDB taxonomy): Bacteria > Actinomycetota > Actinomycetes > Mycobacteriales > Jatrophihabitantaceae > CAXSBR01. The sequence goes on along the minus strand of CAXSBR010000003.1, from coordinate 71,479 downwards.
ACGGCCAGGCCGGCCAGCGAGCTCCAGCCAAGCCGGGCCGGCAGTCGGTACTGCAGCGGCACAGACATCGGTGGCGCCAGCACATACCGCACGCCGGCGACGGCTTCGAGCGTCAGATGCAGCTGCGGTCGCATGGCGCGCAGGTAGCCGCGTAGCTGGGCTACTGATGTCGGCAACAGTGATTCCGGCACACCCACCAGTCGCCCGCTTATCCGCTGTTCGGCGACGTAGACGTCCGCCTCAGCCGCACTGATGCCCGCGCCGGCCCGCCGGGCGGCGATGAGGAACGAGTCGATCTCGGTGGCGTGGATCCAGGCGAGCAGATCGGGTTTGTCGACGCCCAGCTTGTGATGGATGGCCCGCACGTGCGCTGCTGCCGCGTCGACGTCGTCCTTCGGCGCGAACGTGACCGTGCCCACGAACTCCCCGGTGTGTTGCAACCGTGTCCAGGGCGCGTTGCGGTAGCGGGTGTTAAGGGCCAGCAGCCGCATCGCCTCCGGGTGCAACGCCTGCAGAAGCAGCGCCCGCAGGCCGCCGACGAAGGTGACCGGTTCGGCCATCACCCGCCAGGTGACGCTGTGCGGGCCGAAATATCCGTCGTCGGTCATTCTTCGACAGTGCCAGGCCGGCGGATGCGCTGCCAACCAGCCGGCGTCCGCCGCATCAGGGGACACGCGGCACGGACGCCCCGCCAGAGGTACGAGCAGCGCCGGCGGTTCAGCGGTAGCCGGTCACGCCGCTTGCCGAGTCGGCCAGCAGACCGCCGCCCATCGACCACAGCCGGGCTCCGGCATGCAGACCCGCGACGGAAGAAACCCTGCGCTGGCGTCCGGTATCGGTGGCAACCAAATACACCGAGCCGGTCCGCGCGGTGAGAACTCCGTCGTCGACGGTGACGTTGAGCAGCCCAGCCGGTACCTGCCAGCGCACCACGGGTGCGTCGGCCGTGGAAAGCCCAATTGCCCCGCCGGCGACTGCCGCGATCTCGGTGGCGACGTCGGACAATTGATCTGCGCGAGGCTGCACGGCGGGCCGGGCGGGCGAGCGCAGCGGCACGCGACTGGTGACCGCGCCCTTCTTGGCGCTCAACGCCTCCAGCGCGCGTCCGTCGGCGGACAGCACTAGCAGCACGCTGTCGGCTGCGACCGAACTGCGCCCTCCTGCGGGGATCGTCCATGCTCGCTTGTCACCGTCGAGCTTGCGGTAGATGATCTTGTCACCGCCGGGGCACCTGCTGCGTATCAGCACGCCGGAGCTGCCCAGAACGGCACTACGGGTGCGGCAGCCGGCTTCCAGGATGTCATTCCAAGCGTCGATCCCGGCCAGGCCTTGACCGGCATGGACCAGGTTGACCGATGCCGACCGGACGAGCAGGTAATAGCCCTGGTTGCCGGTGACGGTGAGGAAGCTGCCCTCGCCCAGCAGCGTGCGCGTCCAGGTTCGCTTGCCGGTGGTGGCGTCCAGACCGGTGGCCTCGTCGCAGATTGCGTCGTGGGCGTAGATCGCCATCACGACAGCCTCCTGCACCACCGCTGAGCACAGCCGGCGGTCGGTGCGGGTGTAGGTCCAGCGCACCGCGCCGGTGCGCGCGTCGCGACCGGTCACCGTGCGACCGCCATAGGTCATCGCGACGTCCTCGGTGACGGCATCGCCGAGGACCGCGTGGTCGGCAGAATGCCAGGCGCCCGTCAGCGTCGGGGCCAGCGCAGTTCGAGGCAACTCCTTGGCAGCGACGGTTGCCGGGTGATCGTGGGCGTGGCGGTACTCCCCGCGCTCCCACAGCCAGGCCGCGCAGCCGGCGATCAGCGCCACGATCACGGTGAGTCCGACGAGATACCGGGTCCAGGCGCGAACCGCGCTGGTGTGTGCCGCGCGGCGCGCCGCCGCATCGTCTGCAACCGGCGGCAGCGCAGAGGCGGCGCCGTGAACCGCTGGGGGCGGCTGTGCGGCTGCCGATGCGTCGTCTGCGTCGGCGACGACGTCGGTGTCCACCGATGCATCTTCGCGCATCACAACCCCCGCAGCCACCGACGAGGAGCGCGTAGACAGCCAGCGCGTGAGGATCGGAGCGACGAAGGAGTGAGGACCGGAGCGCGTAGACAGCCAGCGCAGTGACTGTGGCCGAATACTGTTGTCTGCCGTGGCTCCGGATCCCAACTTCGCGCGGGCAGGCGACGGCGGTACCGACTCTGCATTGCCCGGCGCCGGCCTGCGCATCGGCGTGCTGGCGCTGCAGGGCGACGTGCGCGAGCATCTCCACGCGCTCACCGACGCCGGCGCCGACGCCGTGACGGTTCGTCGACGCGCCGAGCTGGACAGCGTCGACGCCCTGGTGATGCCCGGCGGTGAGTCCACCACCATCGCCAAGCTTGCCGTCGCCTTCGAGCTGATGGAACCGCTGCGCGAGCGCATCGCCGCCGGCATGCCTACCTACGGATCGTGCGCCGGCCTGATCCTGCTCGCCGACCGGATCCTCGACGGCCCGCCCGATCAGCAGAGCATCGGAGGCCTCGACGTCACGGTGCGCCGCAATGCCTTCGGCCGGCAGGTGGACTCCTTCGAGGAACCGATCACTGTCGACGACATCGGCGGCGAGCCCTTTCCGGCGGTCTTCATTCGGGCGCCGTGGGTGGAGCAGGTGGGGCCGCGAGCGACTGTTCTTGCCCGGGTGGGAGCGGGTGCGGCCGCCGGTAGAGTCGTCGTCGTCCGGCAGCGGCACCTGCTGGCCACGTCTTTTCACCCGGAGCTGTCCGGCGATCCCCGGATGCACCGCTATTTCTGTGCGATGGTGCGTCAAGCGCAAGCTGGTGGCGACGCACTGTGACAGACACGCGGTGACGCAGACGGACGAGTCGAGAGGGAATCGATGAGCGGCCACTCCAAGTGGGCGACGACGAAACACAAGAAAGCCGTCGTCGACGCCAGACGGGGGAAACTTTTCGCCAAGTTGATCAAGAACATCGAGGTTGCGGCCCGCATGGGTGGCCCCGACGTCGACGGTAACCCCACTTTGTACGAGGCCATCCAGAAGGCCCGCAAGACCTCCGTGCCACTGGACAACATCGAACGCGCGGTCAAGCGTGGTTCGGGCGCGGAGGCCGGCGGCGCCGACTGGCAGACAATAATGTACGAGGGCTACGGCCCGAACGGGGTCGCGGTGCTGATCGAGTGCCTCACCGACAACCGCAACCGGGCCGCCGGTGAGGTGCGCATCGCGATGTCACGCAACGGTGGCGCGATGGCCGATCCCGGCTCCGTGGCTTACCTCTTCGCCCGCAAAGGCGTCATCGTGGTCTCTAAGAACGATCTCAGCGAGGACGACGTGCTCGCGGCGGTGCTCGACGACGGCGCCGAGGAGGTAAACGACCTCGGTGACACCTTCGAAGTCGTCTGCGAGGCGACCGATTTGGTGGCGGTCCGCACTGCGCTGCAGAAGGCAGGCATCGACTACGAATCCGCCGACGCCTCCTTCGTGCCCAGCATGCAGGTGCCGCTGGAGGCCGAGGGAGCACGCAAGATGTTCCGGCTCATCGATGCACTCGAAGAGAGCGACGACGTGCAAAACGTCTACGCCAACTACGACGTCAGCGACGAGGTGCTCGCCTCCGTCGAGTAGGCGCACTCGCCGCCATGACAGGCCTGCTGTGCGTGTCGAACGGCAGCCAGGCGATCGCCCGATCGTAGAGTGTCGAACGTCAGTTCGATGTTTGCGAGTCTGCGGAGGTGTGGCCGGTGCGGGTGCTCGGTGTCGACCCTGGGTTGACCCGGTGCGGCGTCGGCGTTGTGGACGGCATGCCTGGCCGTCGGCTGGAGCTGGTTCATGTCGGCGTGTTGCGGACTCCGGCAGACGCCGAACTGGGCTCGCGGCTCACTGCGATCGCCGACGAGCTGAGCGCGCTCGTGCAGCGGTACCGTCCCGATGTGGTGGCCGTCGAACGGGTGTTCAGCCAGCACAACGTGCGCACGGTGATGGGCACCGCGCAGGTGTCGGGGCTGGCTATCGTCGCCGGCGCCCGCATCGGTGCGCGGATCGCGCTGCACACTCCCACCGAGGTCAAGGCGGCGGTGACCGGCTCGGGCAGCGCGGACAAGGCCCAGGTCGCAACGATGGTGATGCGCCTGCTCGCACTCGATACAGCACCGAAGCCGGCCGATGCCTCCGATGCGCTGGCGCTGGCCATCTGCCAGATCTGGCGGGGCGGTCCGCAGAGCCGCTTGCAGGCCGCAGTGGCCGCCCAAAAGCTGGCCGGCGTCGCTGCGCGGGGCCGTCGATGATCGCCAGCCTGCACGGCCTGGTTGCCGCCCTCGGACCGGACGGTGCCGTGGTGGAGGTCGGCGGCGTCGGCCTGGCCGTCTCGTGCTCACCGGGCACGCTGGCTCGCCTACGGCTGGGGGAGAGCGCCCGGCTGTCGACGAGCCTGGTGGTGCGCGAGGACTCGCTGACTCTGTACGGCTTTGCCGACGACGACGAGCGGGCGCTGTTCGAACTGCTGCAGACCGCGAACGGGGTCGGCCCCCGGCTGGCCCAGACGATCCTGAGCGTGCATGCGCCGCGCGAGATCCGGCGCGCGGTGGTCACCGGCGATCTACCCACCCTGATGGCTGTTCCCGGCATCGGCAAGAAGGGAGCCGAGCGTCTGGTGCTCGAGCTGCGCGACCGCATCGGTGCGCTGGACAGCCCGCAGGCCGCGGCCGGTGCCGGCAGTGGTGCTGTGCCGACCGCACCGTGGCGCAGTCAGCTGGAGCGCGCGCTCGCCGGGCTCGGCTTCACCGGCAAGGAGGCCGCGCAGGCGCTGGACGTGATCGCCGACGAGGTCGGCTCGGACACCGATCCGGATCTGTCCACGCTGCTACGCCGGAGCATCCAGCTGCTGGGGCGGTCCTGATGAGCGCAGGCAGCGCTGAATCCGGCGACGGCAGAGACCTCCCTGGGGACGGCGAATCGGAGGACCTCGTCACACCGCTGGCTGTTGCGGGCGAGAAAGATGTCGAGGCCAGCCTGCGCCCGCACGATCTGAGCGAGTTCGTCGGCCAGGCGAAGGTGCGCGAACAGCTCGAGCTGGTGCTCGCCAGCGCGCGGCAGCGCGGTCGCACACCCGATCACGTGCTGCTGGCCGGCGCACCAGGGCTGGGCAAGACGAGCCTGGCGATGATCATCGCAGCGGAGCTGGGCGCTCCGATCCGGATCACCAGCGGCCCGGCTATCGAACGCGCCGGGGACCTGGCGGCGCTGCTCACCAGCCTGACCGAGGGCGAGGTGCTGTTCATCGACGAGATCCATCGCATCGCGCGTCCGGCCGAGGAACTGCTCTACATGGCGATGGAGGACTTCCGCGTCGACGTCGTCGTCGGCAAGGGCCCCGGCTCCACTGCCATCGCACTGGATCTGGCGCCGTTCACCCTGGTCGGCGCGACGACCCGCTCCGGCCGGCTCACCGGCCCGCTACGGGATCGGTTCGGCTTCACCGGGCATATGGACTTCTACACCGACCAGGAGTTGGAGCAGGTGTTGCACCGCTCGGCGCGTGTTCTGGGCGCCCGGCTTACCGCAGCCGGGGCGGCAGAGATCGCCGGCCGATCGCGGGGCACTCCACGCATCGCCAACCGGCTCTTGCGTAGGGTGCGCGACTTCGCCGAAGTGCGCGCGGACGGCCTCATCACCGTGGGCGTCGCCCACGACGCGTTGGCCGTTTACGACGTAGATGCCCTGGGCCTGGACCGGCTCGACCGCGCTGTGCTCAACGCCCTGATCCGGCGATTCGGCGGCGGGCCGACGGGTGTGACCACCATTGCCGTCGCTATCGGCGAGGAAGCCGAAACCGTCGAGGAAGTAGCCGAACCCTTTCTGGTCCGCACCGGCCTGCTGGCGCGCACGCCGCGCGGTCGGATGGCCACTCCGGCCGCCTGGCGGCACCTCGGCCTCACACCGCCGTTACACAACACGTCACAGCCCGATCTCACTTTGCCCTTGTTCGATAGTTGAAGGTCTTTGTTACGTACCCTCGGCAATGGCGCTGCGGTACCGCAGATTGCCTGACTGTGAGGGTCTTATGAAATACTTAATCGAAGCTATTGCAATTGTGGTCATCGTTGCGTTGTTGATTTACGTTCGGCGCGCCCGAGGTCGAGCCGCCGATGTGGACGCTCGGCTGCGCCGTGATATCGCTGTAGGCAGTCATGTGATGACGACGTCAGGGCTGTACGGATCGGTCGTGGCTATCAACTCCGATGACACCGTCATTCTCGCCATCGCGCCGGGAGTGGAGGTGCGGTGGGCTTTTGCCGCACTGCGTGATGCCGCCACTCTGCCGCCGCGCTACCGCAAAGCCATCCAGCCCGACACCGCCGGCACGGACGGCACGTCATTTCGGGCCCACGCCGCCTCAGAAGTCGGGCGGGAGTAAGCCGGCGCCGTCGGGCGGCTGAGGCTATTCGCCGGCAAATCGCCCCAAAGTTTGCCCGCAAAGACGCCGTTCATGACGCCTGACGACGCTGATCGCCTACGCTGGGCGGCGCACTGCCGGTGTTCGGCCAGGTTGATCGCGGCCTTGAGGGCTCGATCCGCCGATCTGTCCGTCTCCGCCGCAGTTCTATGCCCCCGGTGCCGGCGCTCTTCGCCGGTCGACGACGTGCCAAGGAGTTCACCCTCGTGCCACCCACCGCCGCCACGCTGCGCGTCGGGCGTTACTTTCTGTCGCTGCTGATCATTTTTATCGTTCTGTTCGGCCTGGTGTTCCTGCCCGGCCAGCGGCACACGCCCAAGCTCGGGTTGGATCTCGAGGGCGGCAAGCAGATCGTGCTGCAGGCCAAGAAGCCTGGCGGTGGCATTCCCACCCCCGCCAGCATGGCAGTTGCCCGCGCCATCCTCACCGACCGCGTCAACGGCAAGGGCGTGTCCGCAGCAGAGGTGCAGCAGGAAGGTCAGGACCGCATCGTCATCTCGGTGCCGGGCAAGAACAACAGCGATCTGTCGGGCATCGAAAAATCGGCACAGCTGAATTTCCGCCCGCTGATGTTCCCGCCGATTCCACCGCAGACCGCGCCCACGCCCAGTGGCACGCCCGCTGCCTCGGGCAGCACCGCGCCGCCAGGGTCGGTCCCCTCGGGCGTACCTGCTACCACCACTGGCAAACCTGCTCCCACCACCGCCACGTCGACCGCCGCTGGCGGGCTGGTGCAGCCGTTGCTGGCACCGGTGAGCAGCACCGCTGCTACGCCGGCACCAGCCACGAAGACGACAGCAAAGGCGCCTGCGGTGTCGACAGCGGCGTCTGCCTCCCCGACGCCGTCGGCGGCGCCGGTGCAGCCCGAGGTGCAGAACCCGTTCACCGGTCTCGGCTTCGCCCTGCCCACCACCGATGTGCAGTTTAACGCGTTGCCTACGACCCAGCAGTCACAGCTGGCCGCAGCGCTGCAGCGGTTCAAGTGCGGTTCAAAACCCGACGACATACCGGGTCAGCCGCTGGCGGCCTGCGACCGCTCCGGCCTGAAATACCTCCTCGGACCCGTGATCGTTGCCGGTAGCCAAATCCAAACCGCCGGCGTGCAGGCACCCAGCAGCCAGTCCTCGCTGTGGCAGGTCAGCCTGACGCTGAAGGACTCCGGCGACAAGGCCTGGTCGAAGTACACCGGCGCGCACCACTCGGATCCGGGCACCGTGCCGCCACTGCAGTCCTGCTCGGCTGCGACGACGCCGTGCGCCGAATACGTTGGTTTCACCCTCGACGGCGATGTGGTCAGCACACCGCACAACCAGGCCGTCATCTCCGGAATTGCCACCTTGATCAGCGGCGACTTCACGCAAAAGACCGCCACCGAGCTGGCCAATCAGCTCAAGTACGGTGCGCTGCCGTTGAGCCTTGCCGTGCTGACCAACTCCGACGTGTCGGCGACCCTGGGTGCCGGTCAGTTGCACGCCGGCCTGCTTGCCGGCGGTATCGGCCTGTTCCTCGTCGTCATCTACTCGCTGCTGTACTATCGCGCGCTAGGCCTGGTGACTATTGCCTCGCTGCTGGTGTCCGGCGTCCTGACCTACGGCGCGCTGGTGGTGCTCGGGCGCGAGATGGGCTTCACGCTGACACTCGCCGGCATTGCGGGTTTCATCGTCGCGGTGGGTATCACCGCGGACTCGTTCGTGGTGCTGTTCGAGCGACTCAAGGACGAGGTGCACGGCGGTAGGTCGATGCGGGTAGCAGTGCCGCGGGCCTGGACCCGGGCCCGGCGCACCATTCTTTCTGCGGACACGGTGTCGTTCCTGGCCGCGGCGGTGCTGTACTACTTCGCCGCCGGCGACGTGCGCGGTTTCGCCTTCACACTGGGCCTGTCCACGATCCTGGACCTCGTCGTCGTCTTCCTCTTCACCCATCCGCTGGTATCGCTGCTCTCGCGCAGCCGTGCCTTCGGTTCCCCGCGCTTCACCGGCCTCAACTCCGTGCGCACCGGCGGGCCCGCGGTCGTTCCGACGCTCCGGCCGGCCAAGGATGCGTCCCGGCCGCGCCGGCGCGCAGGTGCGACTGCGCTGGGCGCCGCGGTGCTGGAACGCGAACCAGGTGTCGATGACCAACTAGACGGCCATGCAGCAGGCGAGCTTGCCGACGAGGCGGCGGACAGTTCGGCCGACCTCGGCGACGTGATCAAAGCGCCGGCAACCGAGCTTGCCACCGGCTTCGCGTCTGCACCAGGTGCTGACAAGCGCACCTCCACCGCGATCGGGGCCAGTGCTGCCTACCGCGCCGCGGCCCGGCGCGGACGAGCGGTCCGGGTCCCCAAGCCTGAAGCCGACAGCGACAGCCACCCCCGCGAGATAGACGGCGCTCGAACCGCCGTTGACCGCAAAGACGTAGTGATCGCTCCGGCGGTCGAGGCCGGCGACGACGTGGCTACCAGCCACGGCGGTGCGACTGCGGTTTCTGTCAGTGACAACGGCCACGCCGACGACAGCGACACCGACACCGATATCGCTGACGAGGTGGCGGACGAGCCGGCCAGGGGCTTGTTCGGCAGGTTGCGGTCGCGAGCAGGACGGACGACCTTGCCATCCGACGACGACGACGAGCCAGCCTTCGAAGCGGCTGATGCGCGCCCGGTCGACGCCGGTGTCGACGACCACGTCAACATGTCGAAGCTCGGCAGGCCGAATGTCGACGTCGTTGACGACGTGACCGCGCCGCCAGTGCCGCACGTGGTCCAGGCCGCAGAGCCCACGCCCACCTCCGCGGCCCAGCGCGCGGCCGCCCGCCGCACCCGGATCCGCTCTCGCGCGGCCGACCCCTCTTCCGCCGCAGCCGAGGACGAATCCTGATGACCGAGACCGCGGCACCGCGCGTGTTTGCCGAGCGCACCGGCCTGCGCGCCCGCATGCGCCGGCTGTACCGCGGCGAAACCGACTACGGCTTTATCGCCCACCGCCGTCGCTGGTACACCCTGTCCGGCGTCATCCTGGTGATCTGCATCGCCAGCATGATCTTGCGTGGGTTCAACGAGGGCATCGAGTTCAAGGGCGGTACCCAATACAGCGTTCCGGCCACCGGGACGTCGCTGACGGTCAAGCAGGTGCAGGACGCGTTCACCAAGGAGAAGGTGAACGTCGACAGCGTCCAGGAAGTCGGCAGCGGCGGCACCCGTCAGTTCGTCGTGAAGGCACCGGCCTCCGGCACGGCCAGCGCTGACGATCAGCCGTTGCGCAACAAGATCCAGGCCGACCTGAAGCTGACGAACCGAATCAGCCAGGACACTGTCAGCTCGACGTGGGGCTCGGACATCAGCCGCAAGGCGTTGCAGGGCCTGATCTTCTTCCTGATCGTCGTGTCGATCTACATCGCGATCCGCTTCCAACCGCGGATGGCGGTCGCGGCCATCGTGGCGCTGCTGCACGACCTGATCCTGACCGCCGGCGTCTACTCGATCATCGGCTTCGAAGTGACTCCGTCGACGGTCGTCGGCCTGCTCACCATCCTGGGTTTCTCGCTCTACGACACCGTCGTGATCTTCGACAAGGTCAGCGAGAACACCAAGGACCTCACTGCGGGCTCGCGGATGACGTTCTCCGAGGGCACGAACATGGCGGTCAACCAGACGTTGATGCGCTCGATCAACACGTCGTTGATCTCACTGTTGCCGGTAGCGGGGCTGCTGTTCATCGGTGCATTCCTGCTCGGCGTGGGCACGATCAAGGACCTGGCGCTGGTCATGTTCGTGGGCCTTGCCACCGGCGCCTACTCGTCGCTGTTCCTGGCCGCGCCCATCGTCGTCGAACTCACCGAACGGATGCCGGTCTACCGCGACCTGACCAAGCGGGTCGCGGCCAAGCGCGCCAGTGAGGCCGCCCGCAGCAACGACCCCAAGGGTGTGCTTGCCGCAGCCGGAGCCCGCGGGGGATCACCTGCGCCCGCGCCTAGGCCCGGCGCTCGCCCGCAACGCTCTGGTGGCGCTACACGGTTCGACCCCAACGCCACGTCGAACACGAGGACCGACGCGACTGCACCCACCAGCGCGCCTTCGCCGACCGGCGACACAGCAGCCGGGCGCCCACCAACGCGAGGCGGGGCAGCGGGGGCAGCGGGGAGCAGGCCGGCGGGTGGCAGCACAGCCATCGGCAGATCCGGCTCAGGTAAGCCGAATACGAACCGGCCCACACCGCGCCGGCGTGGAAAGCGTTGAGCCCGGCTGCGCGTTGAGGCTGTCAGGGGAAGTTCCCGATCGGCTCGCCTACACTGGCGAGATTCCGGTTCTTCTCCGGTAAGCGGAGGTGCGCGTGAGCAGTGACATCGTGACGCCCGCTGTGCCCGAGACCGATGTGGTAGATCCCGTAGCCGGGCATCGATCCAGTGGGTCGGGCAGTTCAGTGTCGCGCCATCCGTCGCAGGCCGGCCCCGTCTCGGCTGCGCAGGTCTCGGCTGCGCAGGTTTCGGCTTGGCCCGTCCCGGCTGCGCCCGGATCGGCTGCGCCCGGATCGGCTGCCCAGCGCCGCCGCGTGCGAGACCGGCTGGCCGGGCGCATCGTGCCCAACCGCACACCGGTCAATCGCCCGGAGTTGGAGCCGCTCGTCGCGGTGCATCGTGACGCACACTCCAAGGCCGACATCCGCATCCTGCACCGCGCCTACGACGTAGCCGAGTTCCACCATCGGGGCCAGCTGCGCAAGAGTGGAGACCCCTACATCACCCATCCGCTCGCGGTAGCGATGATCCTGGCCGAGCTGGGCATGGATTCCATCACGCTGGCCGCGGCGTTGTTGCACGACACAGTCGAGGACACCAAGCTCACCATCGACGACCTGGTCGCCGAATTCGGCTCCGAGGTTGCCCACCTGGTCAACGGTGTGACCAAGCTGGACAAGGTCAAATTCGGCGCTGCTGCCGAGGCCGAGACGATCCGCAAGATGATCGTGGCGATGTCGCGCGATCCGCGGGTGCTGGTCATCAAGCTGGCCGACCGGTTGCACAACATGCGCACTCTGCGCTTCCTACCGCCGGCCAAGCAGGAGCGCAAGGCCCGCGAAACCCTCGAGGTGCTTGCCCCGTTGGCCCACCGGTTGGGTATGAACACGATTAAGTGGGAGCTCGAAGACCTGTCGTTCGCGACCTTGTATCCCAAGCGCTACGACGAGATCGTCCGCCTCGTGGCCGAGCGCGCGCCCTCGCGCGACACCTATCTCAAAGAGGTCATCGACCGGGTCGGCCAGGATCTCAAGCAGGGCGGTATCAAGGCCGGTATCACCGGCCGCCCGAAGCACTACTACTCGATCTACCAGAAGATGATCGTGCGCGGGCACGACTTCACCGACATCCACGACCTGGTCGGAATTCGCATCCTGGTGGAGTCCATGCGTGACTGTTACGCCACGTTGGGCGTCGTCCACGCGAACTGGCAGCCGGTGCCCGGCCGCTTCAAGGACTACATCGCGATGCCCAAGTTCAACATGTACCAGTCGTTGCACACCACGGTGATCGGGCCTGGCGGCAAGGCCGTCGAACTGCAGATCCGCACCGAGGACATGCACCACACCGCCGAATACGGCATCGCCGCGCACTGGAAATACAAAGAGATCAGCGGCATCGACGGCGGCCCGGGCGCGGGGTCCGATGAGATGGCGTGGCTGCGCCAGATGCTGGACTGGCAGCGCGAGGCGCTGCCGCCCGAGGAGTTCCTCGACACGCTGCGCTACGACCTGGGCGCCAAGGAGGTCTTCGTCTTCACCCCGGCCGGTGACGTGCTGTCGCTGCCGGCGGGATCGACTCCGGTGGACTTCGCCTACGCCGTGCACACCGAGGTGGGGCACCGCTGCGTGGGCGCGCGCGTCAACGGCAAACTCGTGGCGTTGGAAAGCAAGTTGGACAGCGGCAACACCGTCGAGGTTTTCACGTCCAAGGCCGAGACCGCCGGTCCGTCGCGGGACTGGCTGGGCTTCGTCGTCTCACCGCGGGCCAAGACCAAGATCAAGCAGTGGTACTCCAAGGAGCGCCGCGAGGACTCGGTGGAGTCGGGCAAGACGCGGCTGACTCAGGCCATGCGCAGAGCCGGACTGCCGCTGCAGCGTCTGTTGGGCGGCGAGGCGTTGGCCGCGTTGGCCGCGGACCTCGGCCTGGCCGACGTCACCGCGCTGTACGCGGCGGTGGGCGAGTCCCAGCTGTCTGCGCAGTCGGTGGTGTCGCGTCTGGTGACGACGCTGGGTGGACGCGAGGGTGCTGCCGAAGATCTCGCCGAGGTAGCCAAGCCGCTGTCGGTACCGGGTCGGTCGCGTTCCGGCGGCGACGTCGGCGTCACCGTCAGGGGCCTCACCGATGTCTGGGCCAAGCTCGCCCGCTGCTGTACGCCGGTGCCCGGCGACGACATCCTGGGCTTCGTCACCCGCGGCGGTGGCGTCTCGGTGCACCGGCTGTCCTGTACCAACGCGGCCTCGCTGCAGGCCCAGCCCGACCGCCTGGTCGACGTGGAGTGGGACGCCTCGTCCACGTCGCTGTTCGTCGTTTCCATCCAGGTGGAGGCGTTGGACCGGCACCGGCTGTTGTCCGACATCAGCCGCTGCCTGGCCGAGGAGCGGGTGAACATCCTGTCTGCGGCGGTGAACACCGACCGCAACCGGGTGGCCGTCAGCAAGTTCACCTTCGAGATGGCAGAAGCGAAGCATCTGGGCCATCTGCTGCGCACGGTGAAGAATGTGGAAGGCGTGTACGACGCCTACCGCATCCACGCCGCCAGCTGAGCTCGCCAGCGGTCCTTCCGTCCGCCCCGATATATCGAGCCCACGCCAGGGCAGGCTCTCGATATATCAGTTGTTCTCAGGCGGTGAGGCGGACCGTCTTGAAGATCAGGTCGGTGTTGGGGCGCCCGCCGCCGGCCTGGTTGCTGGCGTCGTCACCGCTGGCGGCCACCTTCTGCAGCACGTTCAGGCCCTTGGTGACCTGGCCGATGACGGTGTAGTTCTTGCCCAGGGACTTGCTGCTGTCCTTGGTGATGAAGAAGAACTGGCTTCCGTTGGTGTTCGGGCCGGAGTTGGCCATCGCAATGGAGCCGGCCGGGTAGGTCACCGTCTTGAGGTTCTCGTCCTTGACCTTGTAGCTCGGCCCGCCGCCGGTCGTGCCCGACGGGTCGCCGCACTGCACCACGAAGATGCCGCTGTTGACTGAGCGCGGGCACGCAGTGCCGTCATAGAACTTCTTGCCGATCAGGTAGGCGATGCTCTGCACGTTGCACGGCGCGCTCTTGCCGGTCAGCGTGGCGGTGATGTTGCCCAGGTTCGTCGCGAACACAGCGGTGCGGGTGGCCGTGGGCGTCGGTTTCGAGTCCGGCGGCAGGCCGACATCGAATGCGGTGCCGCTCTTGAGGGTCGCGGCGTCCTCGGTGTAGCCGCACGGTCCGGACGTCTTCTTCGGAGCCCGTGCGATCACGGCGGCCTTCCGAGTGGGAAGCGGGGTGTGGGCGACCTTGGGCTTGGTCGCCGATGGCGACGCCGGCGCGGTCGTCGCGGTGGCGGTGGGGGCCGGGGTTGTCGACGATGCGGTGGTCGACTTCTTGCCGCCGTTGTTGGACGTGATGAGAATCGCCGCGACGACTCCGATCACGACCAGGGCACCGACGATGCTGGCGATCACGTTGCCCTTGCGGCGCCGGCGGGCGCGGTCCTGGCGTGCCTCGAGCTGGCGTTCCAGCTTTCGGCGGGCCGCTTCACGGCGCTGCTTGTTCGTCGTCGCCACAGGGGGAGAGTCCTCTCGGTATTGCGAACATGATCCGCGCGAGAGTCTACGGGCGAGGCCGAGTGGGGCCGGTCAGCGACGCTCAAGAGTTACCTGAGCGGGCGGCCTACCTTGCTGGCACCTTCCTTCCTGCCAGTTTCGTACTTTTCTTGGCTGAGGGTTTCCGACCATGGCCGACTCGACGACGCGGCCGACCCCAGATAGCTCAGCCGAATGTCGAACAGGCGCCCGCAGCGGCGGCGCAGCGCGTTCATCAGACGCCAGTAAGCTGAGCCGGATCGTTGCGCGGCATCGGGTCGGCGGGTGGCATCTGATCCTTCGGCGGGCATGGCTGAATTGTGCACCGCTTCCAATCAGGTCCCCACCCGCGTCGTCACCTTCCTCCAATCGGCTTTCTACCGTCCATCCTCGAAAGGAAGCTGTGTTCGGCTGTGCTCGTTGAAGGCTTTCCGGCACAGGTCGCCGGCACCAACTGCTGGGTGGTGGCTCCGGGAAAGGGCGAGCAGTGCGTCGTCATCGACCCGGGTGTGGGTGTTGGCGATCAGCTCAGCGAGATCATCACCGACAACCGTCTGCATCCGATAGCGGTGCTGTTGACCCACGGTCACCTGGACCACACATTTTCTGTCGTACCGGTCTGCCAGGCTCGTAATGTGCCCGCCTACATCCACCCCGCTGACCGCGCGCAGCTCACCGACCCATGGACGTGGCTGGGCGGCCCCGAGGGCTGGGGGATATTCGGACTGAGCGAGTTGACCATGGCCGAACCCGACGACGTGCGGGAGCTTGCCGACGGGATGGATCTCGAGTTGGCCGGTCTGACGCTGCGGGTGGAACACGCGCCCGGGCACAGCCTGGGGTCGGTGGTGTTCGGTTTCGACGGCGCGGGCGGTGCGGACGAGGCGCTGCTGTTCAGCGGCGACCTGCTGTTCGCCGGGTCGGTCGGGCGCACGGATCTGCCCGGCGGTAGTGACGTCGATATGGAGGCCTCTCTGCGCCGGGTTCTCGCCGCGCACAGCGACGAGACGGTCGTGCATGCGGGGCACGGGCCGTCCACCACTGTCGGACGTGAGCGGCGAACGAATCCGTACCTGAAAGACGTGCGCTGATGGCTGAACGTATTCGGGCGATCAGCGGCTTTCCCGAGCTTCTGCCGGCACAGCGCATGGTGGAACAGCAGGTGCTCGATCAACTGCGGGCGACGTTCGAGCTACACGGGTTCGCTTCGGTCGAGACGCGCGCGGCCGAACCGCTGGACCAGTTGTTGCGCAAGGGCGAGATCGACAAGGAGGTATATGTCCTGCGCCGGTTGCACGCCGAATCCGAGGATGACAACGCCGGTCTGGGCCTGCACTTCGACTTGACGGTGCCGTTCGCCCGCTACGTGCTCGAGAACGCCGGCAGGCTCGACTTTCCGTTCCGCCGTTACCAGATTCAGAAGGTGTGGCGCGGCGAGCGGCCGCAGGAGGGCCGGTACCGGGAGTTCACCCAAGCTGACATCGACGTCGTCGCGCGCGATGTGCTGCCCTTCCACCACGACGTCGAGGTGGCGCGGGTGATGGCTGAGGCGCTGGCCGCGCTGCCTGTGCCCGCGCTGCGTCTGCAGGTGAACAACCGCAAGCTGATGGAAGGCTTCTTTGCTGGCGTCGGCGCACCCGACGTCGCGGCGGTGATGCGTGCGATCGACAAGCTGGACAAGCTGCCCGCCGACGCAATCAGGCGGCTGCTGATCGAGGATGCCGGCCTGTCTGCCGACCAGGCCGACCGGTGCCTGTCCCTGGCCGAGATCCGCACCGCCGACGCGTCGTTCGTCGAGCGGGTGCAGGCCCTCGGCGTGACGCATCCGCTGCTGGAGGAGGGCTTGGCCGAGCTGGCGACCGTCGTCGCCGGCTGTGCCGACGTTGTGTCCAAGCGGGTCACCGTGGAGGCCGACCTGCGCATCGCCCGCGGGCTGGACTACTACACCGGCACCGTCTTCGAGACGCGCATGGCCGGCTTCGAGAGCCTGGGTTCGATCTGCTCCGGTGGCCGCTACGACTCGCTGGCAAGCGACGGCCGCACAACCTATCCCGGCGTGGGCATCTCCCTGGGCGTCACGCGCATGCTGGTGCCGCTGCTGGCCCGCGGCGAGCTGATCGCCAGTCGGTCGGTGCCCTCGGCGGTGCTCGTCGCCGTCGCGGACGAAGATTCGCGGGGCGCCTCCGATGCCGTCGCGGCCGCGCTGCGGGCGCGCGGCGTGCCCACCGAGGTGTCGCCCGCCGCGCAGAAGTACGGCAAGCAGATTCGATTCGCCGAGCGTCGCGGCATCCCGTTCGTCTGGTTTCCCGCCGCCGATGCTGACCGATTAGAACTTGGCGACGCCCGGCATCTCAGCTCGGGACACGAGGTGCGCGATATCCGTACTGGCGTTCAGCAGGCGGCCGATCCCTTGGGTTGGCTGCCACCTTCAATTGACGCGCGTCCGGCAACTGCTCACCTGCTCCGTGATCCTGCGCCCTAGCAGGGCGGGATCCCACCCCACTAGGGCGAAACTATACGGATCCGTGGTAGGGTTGGGCCATGAGTCAGTCGATCAGCACCAGCTATCGCGAGCGCGGCCTTACTCAGCGGTTGACTGCAGCTATATCTCATTCGCCGATTGTTGTCCTGCGCGGAGCCCGGGCAGTCGGTAAAACCTCGCTCTGTAGTCACCTTGTCCGTCTCGGAGACCTGTCGCGCGTCGCCGAACTTACC
The DNA here is from genome assembly GCA_964236495.1 of uncultured Jatrophihabitantaceae bacterium. Taxonomy (GTDB): domain Bacteria; phylum Actinomycetota; class Actinomycetes; order Mycobacteriales; family Jatrophihabitantaceae; genus CAXSBR01. Next base: position 54,551 of record CAXSBR010000003.1, on the reverse strand, counting down.
GACGCACGCCTTCGAACCGAAGTGCAGGCGGACGCGTTCGGCTGGTTAACTTCACAGGAGCGGCCGATCGCGATCGACGAGGCGCAGCTCTGTCCGGACCTCCTCGTTGCGGCCAAACGACTTGTCGACGTCCCTGGCAATCGTGGATCGATAGTGTTCACCGGGTCCGCTGAGATGCCTGCGGACTCACTGGGTGGCCTCGACCCCCTAGCCGGTAGATCGACGACCCTTACTCTGCGCCCTATGACGCAACGCGAAATCAATGGGATGCGCGTCGACAGCAGCGTCCTTGAAGACTTATTTTTTACCAGTGAACTGGCGAGAAAGACATTTCCGTCAACATCCGCGGACGGACTATTGAGAATTCTGCAACGAGGCGGTTATCCTGTCCGTGCGTTGTCGCCGGGAACTCCGCGTGCACCCGATATCGCCGAACGGGTACACCGCGTGATAGGTAACGACGCGCTCGGTCGATTCGACCGGGCGGTTGCCGAGCGAGTGTTCCGAGACGTTGCAAGTTTGACAAGTAATATCCAAAATAACAGTAACATCGCTAGCGCGCTGGGTAATATAAAAGCAGAAACTGTTGGCCGTTACCTCAGTCGGCTGGAATCGGTTTACCTTATCGAACCGTTACCTGCACTGAGAGGATCAGCTAGGGGTGCAACGAAAGCTCAACCCAAGATCCATGTCGCAGACAGCAGTCTTGCTTTGTGGGCGGCAGGCTCGCCGGTTGAACCGACCCGTGAGCTGCTGGGCAGTGTGCTGGAGAGCTTTGTCGTACATGAGGTCAGGTCCGACCTCAGCTTCAGCAGCGAAGATTATGATTACTATTACTGGCGTGATAGCCGTGGCGAACACGAGGTTGACCTGGTCGTTGTCGACGGCTTGAATCGCCAAGTTGCGATCGAAGTGAAGTTGACTAGCTCGATCCGCTCACGCGATCTCGCAGGGATAAGGTCCTTTCGCGAGCAGAGCAAGAATTTTCATCGCGGCTTTGTTGTTTACAGCGGTGATGAGCTGTACCCGATCGAAAGGGACATCTGGGCCGTGCCACTGGCTGGACTCTGGGACGACCGGCAGCGGAGGGTGGACACCAAGATGGCTAATCGAGGACCGAAACCAGCTAGTGATGAACTACCTGCCACGCCGGGTCAAGTAGCGATTTTTTTTAGTTACGCCCATAGCGACGACGACACGTGGGGCGGAGCCATCAAGCAACTCGCCGTGGATTTGGGGAGGATGTTCGAGTCAGAGACTGGAGAGACGGTTCGCATATTCGTTGACCGGAATATTCAGTGGGGCGAAGTTTGGCGTCAGCGCATCGACGATGAAATCGACGGTGCAACATTCCTGGTCCCAGTAGTGACGCCAACTTACCTGCGCCGTGCCGAGTGTCGCCGGGAGCTACTCGATTTTCGGTCGAAGGCGAGCGCTGGCGGCCACCTAGATTTTGTTCTGCCGATAGTATGGACAATGCCGCGAGAGTTGCTAAATGACGCTACTGGCGCGACTGACGAGGTCGTGGTTGCGCTACAGAAAGCACAATATGAGGATTGGACGGCGAACCGCTTGCTGGAAGGCGTGGCGCGTTCCGCGGCATTGGTGCACCTGACCACGAGACTTGGGGAAGCACTGGAACGAGCCCTCGTGCCCAAGCCCGACGCTGAGGCCGTTGACCACCACTCGGATCAAGATGACCGACCAGACCTCGGCACGCTTCTCATTAACGTCGAGACGTTCGGCGAGCGTGTCCCAGCGGAGATTGACCAGCTCACTACGAGTTTGTCCATATGGATCGAGATTATGGGCACCGTCCCACCGCCATCTGGTGGATCGTCTGCGAAAAGTGCTGCTTTATGGACACGCCGTGTTGCCACCGCCGTATCAGCTCAGACCGAAACGGTGAGCGGAGCTTTGCGGACCTTAGAGCATTCTATTAATGAGGTTTCAAGAGCGGTAGACGGTCTACTTGGGGCGAGCCGGGACTCGGCAGCAGTGCGCGAAGCTCTAGCTGAGTTCCTCCGTGAGGTAGCGGCAGCCGATGCTGGCCGAGTGGACTTCGACGAACTCGCCGACATGCAAGCTCAACTTGATATGGTCGGAGCGTTTGCGAAGCCAATGCGACCGCATATCCTCGTCATCCGGCAAGCGATCCAATTGATTGCTGACTTACCAACACTTCTCGACGGCTGGCGCCGAACTGCCCTAAGTGTCATCGGCGAACACAGCTAGGGATGCAGCTAGCGTGACACCAACCCGCGATTCCGAACATAGGTTCAAGGAGAACAGAGACTAGTGATACGCACACGTCAGGCTGGTTCGCTGCGCGCGACGGACGCTGGCAGCACCGTCACGCTGGCCGGCTGGGTGGCGCGTCGCCGCGACCACGGCGGCGTGGCGTTCATCGACCTGCGCGACGCCTCGGGCACGGTTCAGGTCGTCATCCGCGAAGACGCCGTCGCGCACGATCTGCGCGCGGAGTGGTGCGTTTCGGTGGTGGGCGACGTGCGCCTGCGTCCGGCAGGCAACGCCAACCCAGGAGTCGCGACGGGTGAGATAGAGGTCGACGCGACATCGTTGACGGTGCTGAACCCGTCAGCAGCCTTGCCGTTCCCGCTGGACGAGCAGTCCACCGTGGGGGAGGAGGCCCGGCTCAAGTACCGCTACCTAGACCTGCGCCGTGAAGGCCCAGCTCGCGCGATTAGGCTGCGGTCGCAGGTCAATGCTGCCGCGCGGAACGCGCTGCTGGCACAGGACTTCGTCGAGATCGAGACGCCGACGCTGACCCGGTCCACGCCCGAGGGTGCCCGTGACTTTCTTGTGCCCGCACGACTGCGGCCGGGCAGCTGGTATGCCCTGCCCCAGTCGCCGCAGCTGTTCAAGCAGCTGTTGATGGTGGCGGGCATGGAGCGCTACTTCCAGATCGCACGCTGTTATCGGGACGAGGACTTCCGCGCCGACCGTCAGCCCGAATTCACTCAGCTCGACATCGAGATGAGCTTCATCGACCAGGACGACATCATCGCTCTGGGCGAGCAGGTGCTCACGGCAGTCTGGGCCACTATCGGTGTCGACGTGCCTACGCCTATCTCGCGGATGACCTATGCCGAAGCGATGCGCCGCTATGGGTCGGACAAGCCCGATCTGCGGCTGGACCTGGAGCTGGTCGAGTGCACCGACTACTTCCAGGACACGCCGTTTCGGGTGTTCCAGGCTCCCTACGTCGGCGCGGTCGTCATGGCCGGCGGTGCGGCCCAGCCGCGGCGGCAGCTTGATGCCTGGCAGGAGTGGGCCAAGCAACGCGGCGCGCGCGGGCTTGCTTACGTCTTGATCGGTGAGGACGGCGAGCTGTCCGGGCCGGTGGCCAAGAACATCTCCGACGCCGAACGCGCCGGCCTGGCTGCGCACGTCGGCGCCCAACCTGGAGACTGCGTGTTCTTCGGCGCGGGTGCGGTGACCTCGTCGCGGGCGCTGCTGGGTGCTGCCCGCGTGGAGGTCGGCAGGCGGCTGAACCTGATCGACTCTTCGGCGTGGAAGTTCGTCTGGATCGTCGATGCGCCCCTGTTCGAGCCTGCATCGGACGCTGTCGCGGCCGGTGACGTCGCTGTGGGCGACGGTGCGTGGACGGCCGTGCATCATGCTTTCACCTCACCCAAGCCCGAGTTCATGGACACCTTCGACACCGACCCCGGATCCGCGTTGGCGTACGCCTACGACATCGTCTGCAACGGCAACGAGATCGGTGGCGGCTCGATCCGTATCCACCGCCGCGACGTGCAGGAACGGGTGTTCGCGGTTATGGGCCTGAGTCAGCAGGAAGCGCAGGAGAAGTTCGGCTTCCTGCTCGACGCGTTCGCCTTCGGAGCGCCCCCGCACGGTGGAATCGCCTTGGGGTGGGACCGGATCTGCGCGCTGCTGTCGGGCACCGATTCGATCCGCGATGTCATCGCGTTTCCCAAGACCGGTGGCGGTTACGACCCGTTGACGTCCGCGCCGGCCGAGATCACGCCCACCCAGCGTGCGGAGGCAGGGATCGACTTCAAGCCCGAGGACACGAAGGACATGAAGTAGAAGCCGTGGACGACGAGCAACTCACCGATCAGTACACCGCGGCCTTTGTGGAATTCGCAGGTTCCGACGAGCAAGCGTTGTGGACCCTGACCAGCGGTGACGGCCTTGACAACTGTGCCGATGAGGATGATTACCCCGTCATCGAGGTAGTCACCGGATAGTGGGATTACCACCGGTTGTCCAGGGGTAGCCGTGTCGAAGGCAAGGCCGTCGAGGGCGGTGAACGTAGTGCCGCCCAGCGTGGCCGCAATGCGGTCGATGATGCCGTCGACAACGGCGGGCCGGCCACCGTCGCCCTGCTCGTGGCGCTGGCCGGAGCCGCCTCGTCCCCGGCCAAGTTTCTCGCGGTAGGCGTAGGTCCGCTGGAAGAGCTGATCCACCGGCACGGTGACTTGCTGGTCGACGACATCCTGAGCAACGCGGCGTCGTCAGCACCCTTCCGGGCCGCGCTGGCATCGGTGTGGCTGGACCGCGGCGCGTTGAGTGCCGAGACCGAGCTTCGATTGGCCGGCAGCGTTTCCCGATTCGGCCGGCAAGCTCGGAGCTAGGGCTGACTTAGTCGTCCTCTCCCTGTGCCGAAGCCGAGCTGGCGCCACGCCTCGTAGGCGGCGATGGCGGCTGCGTTGGACAGGTTCAGTGAGCGGCGCGCCGGCAACATCGGGATGCGCACCTGCTCGGTTATGTGCTCGTCAGCCAGAACGTCGGCGGCCAGGCCGGTCGGCTCAGGTCCGAACAACAGCACGTCACCCTCTCCATATTGGATGTCGGTGTAGATCGTGGTTGCGTGGGTGGTGAACGCAAAGACCCGGGCCGGTAGCAACGCCGCCCAGGCGGCGGCGAGATCGGTGTGCACGGTCACCGAGGCCAGGTCGTGGTAGTCCAGGCCGGCTCGGCGCAGCTTGGCATCGGAGAGGTCGAACAGCGGGTCGATGAGGTGCAGTTCGAAACCCGTCGCCGCCGACGTGCGGATCGCGCTGCCCGTGTTTCCGGGGATCCGCGGCTCGTGGAAGGCAATCCGCAGCATCAAACTATCCAAGCAGATCAGAGCCAGGCTCAGGCATCTCTGTTCCGATGGAGGCATAGACGTCGACTTCGAAGGTGGCGACGTCAGTCAGGCGGTCGCCGGGGCCATCGATCAGCGGCCCAGTCCTGCCAGCTGTGCCATCCCGCCGGCGGTGGCGGCGGGTGAGCATCGACCGACGAAGGAGGGAGGAGCGGAGCCCGTAGAGGGCGTGGCGGCGACGCTGAGGCCAGCTCGGCTGCGTCTGGCACTTCGAACTGGGCTCGCCACCGGTCCACGTCCGTCTCGGACATGGGAAACGTTTGCCCCGGAGTGCGGGTCCAACGGCTACGGATGCGGTCGAGTTGAGTGGCGCGATCCACTGCGACGTATACCACCTGGCTCGATGCGCCGACCGAGTTGGCAAGCCAACGCAGCGCCGACCGCTCATTGCGCCCCCACAGCCCGAAGTCGAGAACAACGCTCTTGTCCAACCCAAGTGCTTCTAACGCAAGCCCGATCAGCAGTCCTTCCAGAACGTCTCGCCGTCCACCCGCTTCAGGCTCGCCGAACAGCGGGATCATCCATTCATCCGGAGTCAGGCGAAGCGCGGCGTGCTCAGTGGCCAGTTGCATGGCCCGGGTCGTCTTGCCCGCCCCAGCAAGACCGACGATGAGAAACAGCGTCGCCAGAGGACCGATCTTCGTCCGTCCATGCCGGAACAACGGTGAAGAGTGGATGCGCGGTCGGTCCGTGGGCGACGAGTGCAGTGTTGGCCATATAGGCGGTGGCGAACGCTGCACTGGTTCAAGGCGGCCGCACGGGTCGGCCGGTTCTGGCGGGGGCAGTTCTGTCGTAGGCGCAGGTAAGAATGACGCCATGCTGCTTGCCGAGGTCGTCGCCACGTCGCAGGCCGTCGCTGCTACGCGCTCGCGGCTGGCCAAACGCGACGCGCTGGTGACGCTGCTGCGCAACGCCACCGGAGACGACATCCCGATCGTGGCGGCCTACCTCGCCGGCGAGCTGCGCCAACGCCGCACCGGGATCGGCTCGGCAGCGCTGCGCGCCATGACCAATCCAGCCACTGCGCCGTCGTTGTCGGTGGCCGACGTCGACAGCCGCCTGGAGATGATCAGCGAGCTCGCCGGTCCTGGTTCGGGCGTTGCCCGCTCGGCAGCAGTGGCGGCGCTGTTCGCGGCCGCTACGGAGCAGGAGCAGAACTTCTTGCGCCGGTTGATCGGCGGTGATATCCGGCAGGGCGCGCTGGATTCGGCGATGGTGGACGCGGTGGCGGTCGCGGCCGACGTGCCGCTGAGTCAGGTGCGGCGGGCTGTCATGCTGGCCGGTGGCAGTGGTCCCGTCGCGGTAGCTGCGCTGACGCATGGCTCGCACGGTGTAGCCGAGTTCGACCTCCAGGTCGGCCGGGCGGTGCGCCCGATGCTGGCCTCGAGTGCCCCCGATGTGGGAGCCGCCTGCGCCAAGATCGGTGTCGGCACCGAGATTGCAGTCGACGTCAAGATCGACGGCATCCGTATCCAGGCACACCGCGCCGGCACCGACGTGCGCCTGTTCACCCGCAGTCTGGACGACGTCACCGGCCGGCTGCCCGAAGTGGTGGCCGCCGTTCGCAGCCTGCCTGTCGATCGGGCCATCCTCGACGGGGAAGTGATAGCACTGGGCTCGGACGGCCGGCCACGAGCATTCCAGGACACGGCGTCGCGGACGGCTACTTCCCCCGGCGCAGTACCAACAAGCAACGAGACGGCCGCCGCCCTGTCCGTGTTCTTCTTCGACGCGCTCGCACTCGGTGACGACCTCCTGCTGGACCTGCCGTTGGCTGACCGATTGAGCCGGCTCGACGCTGTTCTCCCGCCGGCCAACCGGGTGTCGCGAGTGATCACCGCGGACACCGACACCGCGCAGCGGCACTTCGACGCCTGCGTGGCCGCCGGTCATGAGGGCGTCGTGGTCAAGGCACTGGACGCGCCCTACGAAGCAGGCCGCCGCGGCGCCGGCTGGATCAAGGTCAAGCCGCGGCACACCCTGGACCTGGTAGTGCTGGCGGTGGAGTGGGGAAGTGGCCGGCGGCAAGGCCTGCTGTCCAACATCCACCTAGGTGCTCGTGACTCCGACACCGGCGGCTTCGTGATGCTCGGCAAGACTTTCAAGGGAATGACTGACGAGATCCTGGCGTGGCAGACCCAGCGCTTCACCGAGCTGGCGCTGCAGCCTGTGGTGGACAGCACCTGGGTGGTCAAGATACGCCCCGAACAGGTAGTGGAAATCGCGTTCGACGGCCTTCAGCGCTCCACGCGTTATCCCGGCGGCCTGACTCTGCGCTTCGCTCGAGTGCTTCGCTATCGCGACGACAAGACCGCGGCCGAAGCCGACACTCTGGAAACCGTGCGGGCCGTGGGAGGTGTCGTCGGGTGAGTGGGCCGTCGTTGTTCGATGTCCAGACCGACCTGGCAGGCACTGGCGGGGGCGGCGAGCCCGACCGCGGCTCAGCCCACGACCCGGGCGCGCCGCTGGCGGCCAGGATGCGACCGACCACGCTGGGGGAAGTCGTCGGCCAGCAGCACCTACTCGCGGCCGGTTCGCCGCTGCGTCGCCTGGTGGAGGGCGACGCGCCGATGTCGCTGATCCTGTTCGGCCCACCAGGTACAGGAAAAACGTCCATCGCGTCGATCGTGTCGGCGTCCGGGCGCCGGCGGCTGGTCTCGATGTCGGCCCTCAACGCCGGTGTGAAGGAGGTGCGTGCGGTCATCGAACAGGCCCGACGGGACCTGCCTTACTCGGGCCGGCAGACGGTGCTGTTCCTCGATGAGATCCACCGCTTCTCCAAGACCCAGCAGGACTCACTGCTGGCCGCGGTGGAGGCACGCACGATCACACTTGTCGCCGCAACAACAGAGAATCCGTTCTTCTCGATCGTCTCGCCGCTGCTCTCGCGAAGCCTGCTTCTGACGCTCAATTCGCTGACCGACGACGACATCGCCACCCTGGTCGATCGGGCGGTGGCCGACCAACGCGGACTCAACGGCGCCGTGGCCCTGGCGCGTGACGCCCGCGAGCACCTCGTCCGTCTGGCGCAGGGCGACGCTCGCCGGGCATTGACCGCTCTGGAGGCCGCGGCTGGTAGCGCTACGGCAGCGGGCGCCGACACGATCGATCTGGCTACCGCCGAGCAGGCGGTGGACCAGGCGGCGCTGCGCTACGACCGCGACGGCGACCAGCATTACGACGTCATCAGCGCGTTCATCAAGTCGATCCGAGGCTCGGACGTCGACGCCGCCCTGCACTATCTTGCGCGCATGATCACCGCGGGCGAGGACGCGCGATTCATCGCCCGCCGGCTCGTGGTGCACGCGTCGGAAGACATCGGCCTGGCCGATCCGACCGCGCTGCTAGCTGCCACCGCCGCGGCACAGGCGGTACAGCTGATCGGCATGCCCGAGGCGCGGATAAACCTCGCCCAGGCAACCATCCATCTGACGCTCGCGCCGAAGTCCAACGCCGTGCTGATCGCCATCGACGAGGCGCTGAGCGACGTGAAGGCCGGTGCGGCCGGATCGGTCCCGGCTCATCTGCGCGACGGCCACTACGCGGGTGCGGCCAGACTCGGCCACAACCAGACCTACCGCTACCCGCACGACGATCCAGCGGGCGTCGTGCGTCAGCAGTACCCACCGGAGCAGATCGCGGACCGCCGCTACTACCGCCCGTCCGGACGGGGTGCCGAACGGGCGGTAGCAGAACGGGCTGAAGCGCTGCGGGGCATCGTGCGTGGCGTGCCGGCCGGCTCGCGAGCCGGTCAGGACGACGCCGGGCCTGCTAAACCGGGCGGCCCACGGGGCGATACCCGGTAATCTCGCCAACGGCGACGCGCCCGCCTGCACGCCTTCGCTGATCCTCAGGCGAGCTGCGCCTGTTCACCCACACCGCACGACCGGACAAGATCGCGAGCTGACGTCATGGACACCGCGGAGATCAAGCGCCGCTTCCTCGGCCACTTCGAGCGCAACGGGCACACTGTCGTGCCCAGTGCACCGCTGCCCTTCGACGACCCCAATTTGCTGTTCGTGAACGCCGGCATGGTGCAGTTCGTGCCCTACTTCATCGGTCAGCAGGCAGCGCCGTGGAAGCGGGCCACCAGCGTGCAGAAGTGCATCCGCACGCAGGACATCGAGGAGGTCGGCAAAACCACCCGGCATGGCACGTTCTTCCAGATGAACGGCAACTTCTCCTTCGGCGATTACTTCAAGGCTGATGCGATCAGGCTGGCCTGGGAGTTGTCGACGAAGTCCGTCGACGACGGCGGCTTCGGTCTGGACGGCGAGCGCATCTGGGCCACTGTCTACCTCGACGACGAGGAAGCCATCGACATCTGGCATCGGCAGATCGGGCTGCCTGTCGAGCGCATCGTGCGCCGGGGAATGGACGACAACTTCTGGTCCATGGGCATTCCCGGGCCGTGCGGGCCCTGCAGCGAGCTCTACTACGACCGCGGTCCGGACTACGGCAGCGAGGGCGGCCCAGCGGTCGACGAGGACCGCTACATGGAGTTCTGGAATCTCGTCTTCATGCAGGACGAGCGCGGGCCCAACCGCGGCGGGTCCAAGAGCGACTTCGCGATCCTCGGCGAGCTCCCCGCCAAAAACATCGACACCGGTATGGGCATGGAGCGGATGGCGGTGCTGCTGCAGGGTGTGGACAACCTGTACGAGATCGACCAGACTGCGCCCATTCTTCTCCGTGCGGCCGAGCTGACCGGCACAAAATATGGCGAGCACTCCGGGCATGCCGCCAGCCAGACTTCTCCCGAGGACGTCCGGTTGCGCGTCATTGCCGATCACACCCGAACCGCGCTGATGCTCATTGGTGACGGCGTGACACCCTCCAACGAAGGTCGCGGATACGTGCTGCGCCGGATCTTGCGCCGCGCGGTGCGCTCGATGCGACAGCTTGGGTACGACCGTCCGGCGCTCCCTGAACTGTTGCCCGTCGCCCGCGACTGTATGGCGCCGGCGTATCCGGAGCTCGGTACGGACTTCGAGCGCATCGCGATGATCGCCTACGCCGAAGAAGAAAGCTTTCGCCGGACTCTGGCAGCCGGCACGGCGATCCTGGACACAGCAATCGCCGAGGTGAAGTCGGGGGCCGAGCAGGTGGACGGTTCAACGGCAGCCGAGACGGTCGGGCCTGCCCAGCTGTCCGGGAGAAAGGCGTTCCAGCTGCACGACACCTATGGTTTCCCGATCGATCTCACCCTCGAGATGGCGGCCGAGCAGGGGCTGAGCGTCGACGAGGACGGTTTCCGCCGGTTGATGAGCGAGCAGCGTCAGCGCGCCAAGGCCGACAGCAAAGCCAACAAGAGCGCACACGCGAACAACCCGGTCTACCGGGAGCTGCGCGGGCAGGGGCCGACGGAGTTCCTCGCCTACACCAACCTCATTACCGACTCCTCCGTGCTGGGCATTCTGCGCGACGGCCAGGGCGTGCCCGCAGCGAGTGCCGGCGACACGGTGGAGGTCGTGCTCGACCGCACGCCGTTCTACGCCGAGTCCGGCGGTCAGGTTGCTGACGAGGGAGTTTTACGCGGCGAGGACGGCACCCTGCTGCGCGTCACCGACGTGCAACGCCCACTCAAAGGACTCATCACCCACCGAGCCACGGTGGAACGAGGGGAGCTCACCGTCGGGCAGCCCGTTCGTGCCGAGGTCGACCCGGAGTGGCGGACATCGGCGCGCCAGGCGCATTCGGGCACCCACATCGTGCACGCGGCCCTGCGGCAGGTCTTGGGCCCGTCGGCACTGCAGAGCGGTTCGTACAACAAGCCCGGCTACCTGAGGCTGGACTTCGCCTGGGGTTCCGGATTGGACGCGCGCGTGCGCGCCGACATCGAGGAAGTCTCCAACCAGGCGCTGCGCCATGACCTTCCCGTCGAGGTGCGCTACCTGCCGTTGGAGCAGGCCCGCGAGATCGGTGCTCTGGCGCTGTTCGGGGAAACCTACGACGACGAGGTTCGCGTGGTCGATATCGGCGGTGCCTGGTCGCGCGAGCTGTGCGGTGGAACCCACGTGGCGCACGCGTCGCAGATCGGTGCCATCAGCGTGCTGGGGGAGTCCTCGGTAGGTTCGGGCGTGCGCCGCTTGGAAGCCTCTGTGGGCATCGAGGCGCTGCGCTTCCTGGCCACCGAGCGTGCTCTGGTGACGGCGCTGTCCGATCAGCTCAAGGCTCGCCCCGAGGAGCTGCCCGACCGGGTCGCAGGCTTGGTTACCCGGCTGCGGACGGCGGAGAAGGAGTTGGAGCGTATACGCGCGGCGCAGGTGCTGAGCTCGGCTGGGGAGCTGGCGCAGGCCGCGGAAGTGGTCAACGGCGTCCGGCTGGCGCTCGTTGCGGCCCCGGCCGGCGTCAGCGGCAACGACCTGCGCGGGTTGACGATGGCGGTGCGCGGCAGGCTTGCCGAAAGCGAGCCCGGCGTGGTGGTCGCCGTGTCCGATGTGGACGGGCGCGCCCACTTCATCGTGGCGGTGAATCGAAGCGGCCAGCACGGGGGACTCAACGCTGGCGCGCTGGCGGCGGTACTCGCGCCGGTACTCGGTGCTCGCGGCGGCGGCAAGGCCGACCTGGCCCAGGGTGCGGGCGGCGACCCGAGCCTGGCTGGTGCCGCCTTCGACGCCGTTCGCGCCGCCGTTGCCCAGCGCTGACGCCGCGACTCCTACCCCGCGCGAGCGTAAGCAGCCGGGCGTCTGGTTCGGCGTCGATGTAGGCACCGTGCGCGTCGGCGTCGCCCGCAGTGACGCCACCGGTCTGCTTGCCTTTCCACTGGAAACGTTGAAGCGCGACCGCAAGCGGGGCACCGACCTGGACCGCCTGGAAGAGCTGTTGGCCGAGTACGAGGGGGTCGGCGTAGTCGTCGGCTTGCCCACGACGTTGGCGGGCACGGAAGGTCCGAGTGTGCAGATGGCGCGTGCCTACGCCGCCGAGATCGAAGCCCGCATCTCGCCGTCGGAGGTGCGTTTCGCCGACGAACGTCTCAGTACGGTCACGGCCATGCGTATCCTCAGTGCCCAAGGGATTCGGGGAGCGGCCGGAAGAGCGGTCGTGGACCAGGTTGCGGCGGCGCAAATTCTGCAGGGATTCCTTGACGCGCAGCGGAACCCAGGAGAGCCAGGCCTAGGCACGGAGGACTAGTGACTGCTGATTCAGCACGGCACAGCTCGCTGACCGCCCCCACTCGCGAGACCGATCCCGACTTCGTCGAGAGCCTGTTCGACACGCCGGCGACACACTGGTCAGAACACCCGGTCGACCCCAACGACGACGGCCCGAACCGAGCTACAGAGCTGATCGACCGGTCTTCGCCTACCGGGTCCGGGTCCGGTGGGCATCGGCGTGCCGCACAGCGGTCGGCGTCGCGGCGCTGGCGCGGCCGGATCATCCCGGTCATTGCGGTGTTGGTGATCGTGGCGGTCGCATTTGCCGGCGTCTCCGTCGCCCGTAGCGCGCTGCGCTCGATCAAGCCCGCCGCCAACTACTCAGGCGCGGGCACTGGCCAGGTGACTGTTCGGGTCAAGCCCGGCGACAATTCGCGCGACATCGCCAAGACCCTGCACGATCGCGACGTCATCGCCTCGACGCAGGCCTTCGTGGATGCAGCCGACAAGAGTGGAAAGTCCGCGAACTTCGAGTCCGGCTGGTTTGCCCTGCGCCACCATATGTCCGGTGCCGCGGCGGTAAAGCTCCTGCTCGACCCTCGGGCCCGGCTGGTGAAAAATGTGACGATTCCTGAAGGCATGATCGAACCGACGACGCTCGCCGCCGTCGCCAAAGCCACTGGACTCACCGTCGCCTCGCTCACTGCGGCGTCCAAGCACCCTGCCGCCATCGGCGTGCCCGCTGCCTTCGGCGCCAAGTCGGCGGAGGGATTCCTCTTTCCCGCCACGTACCAGTTCGACCCCGACGTCACTGCCACCGATGCCCTGCAGGAGATGACAACGCAGTTCCAGGCCGAGACTCGCAAACTGAACCTGCTTGGCAGTGCCGCCTCGTTGCGGCTGCGCCCTTATCAGCTGCTGATCATCGCGTCGATGGTCGAGGCCGAGGCTCGATTCCCTGCCGACCGGCCCCGCGTGGCCCGCGTCATCCTGAACCGGTTGGCCAAGCACATAAACCTGGGTTTCGACTCGACGACCGCCTACGGCCTGAAGATTCAGGGCAAGGATCCACGGACGGCGACGTACAAGGAGAAATCGCCCTACAACACGCGCCTGAACCCGGGCCTTCCGCCGACGCCGATCGGCAATCCCGGCGAGGCGGCGCTGCGGGCGGCCCAGCATCCCACGCCAGGCAATTGGCTGTACTTCGTGAGCAAGGACGCCGCCGGGCATTTGCTGTTCACCAATGATCCCAAGGTATTCCAGGCGGCGTCCGAGCAGTGCGTCATCCACAAGTGGGGTTGCACCTGAGTTCGTCGGAGGCCCTGCGTTCGTCGGAGGCCGCGAGTCCGTCGGATAACCCGAGTTCGTCTGAGTTCGCGCGTTCCGTCGAGGCGCCTCGCCGGGCCGCCGTGCTCGGCCGTCCCATCGAGCATTCGCTGTCGCCGGTACTGCACGGCGCGGCTTACGCAGCCCTCGGGCTCGCCGGCTGGACCTTCGATCGCATCGACTGCGGCGCAGATGGACTGCCTGCCTTGGTCGCGGGCGCCGGACCGGAGTGCGTCGGCTTCGCGGTGACGATGCCGGCCAAGCGGGCGGCGCTCGACGTTGCTGCGCACGTCAGCAGCACTGCCGCGCTCGTCGGCGCGGCGAATACGCTGCTGCCCGGGCGCACCGGTTGGCGGGCCGATAACACCGACGTTCACGGCCTGACCACAACCCTGCAGATACACGGAATCAACGCGCCGGAGGTCGAACGGCGCGGTCCGGTGGTCGTGCTCGGTGCTGGCGGTACCGCACAGGCGGCTCTGGTTGCGTTGCGCAAGCTGGGTTTCCACGCCGCCGCGGTCGTCGTGCGTGATCCGGCTCGTACGGCACACGCCGCCGGGACGGCCGCTCGAGCCGGAATGGAACTGAACGTGCACGCCATGGCAGCGGCGGGCTCCCTGCTGCGCTCCTGTGCGCTGCTCGTGTCGACGGTTCCTGCTGAAGGCACCGAGGCGGTGCTGGACACGCCATGGCGGAGCGACGTCGTCGCCTTGGATGCCGTCTATGCGGGCTGGCCCACGCCGCTGGCGAGATCGGTGACCGCCGCCGGCGGTCGCCCGATCAGCGGTGCACATGTGCTTTTGCACCAGGCTGCTGCGCAGGTCGAGCTGATGACGGGGCGACCGGCGCCGGTAGGAGCAATGGCGGTAGCCTTGCGCGCGCACGTCGGCGTCGCGCTGAACGCCCTCTGACCCGAGCCGGGCGCTCGTGACCTGGCGAGCCGCGTGCGTCCACGACCGCCGCGTTTCGTGACCACCGGTCTCTGGGAGACTGCACGGCGTGCTCAGATGGATAACTGCTGGTGAATCGCACGGCATCGCACTCGTCGGCGTAATCGACGGCGTGCCCGCCGGCATCGAGATCACCTCCGCCGACGTCGCGACCGAACTGGCTCGCCGCCGGCTGGGGTACGGGCGGGGCGCGCGGATGAAGTTCGAGGCCGATGCCGTGGAACTGACCGGCGGTGTACGCCACGGGCGCACGATGGGCGGTCCGGTGGCGATCCGGGTGGGCAACAGCGAGTGGCCCAAGTGGGAGACGGTGATGGCCGCCGATCCCGTCGACGAGGACGCGCTCGCCACGCAGGCGCGCAGTGCACCGCTCACCCGCCCCCGGCCCGGCCACGCCGATCTGGTCGGCATGCAGAAGTACGACCTCGACGATTCGCGTCCCGTGCTGGAGCGCGCGAGTGCCCGTGAAACTGCAGCCCGGGTGGCCCTCGGCGCGGTGGCCAAGGCGTTCCTGCACCAGGTTCTGGGCGTGCGCGTGCTCAGTCACGTCGTCGGCATCGGCGCTGCGACGGCTCCGCCCGGAATGCTGCCCACCTTGGACGATCTGGCCGCCGTCGATGCCTCTCCGGTGCGCTGTTTCGACGACGGCGCCCAGGAGGCGATGATCGCCGAGATCGAGGCGGCGAAGAGAGCCGGTGACACCCTGGGCGGCGTCGTGGAGGTGTTGGTGTACGGACTGCCGCCCGGCCTGGGCAGCCACGTGCACTGGGACCGGCGGCTGGACAGCCGGTTGGCTGCGGCGTTGATGGGCATCCAGGCGATCAAGGGCGTGGAGGTCGGCGACGGTTTCGAACTGGCCCGCATCCGCGGTTCGGCCGCCCACGACGAGATCGGCCGGCGCGACGGCGAAGCTATCCGGCGCCTGTCCGGGCGCGCCGGTGGCACCGAAGGCGGCATGAGTACCGGTGAGGTGCTGCGCGTGCGCGCGGCTATGAAGCCCATCTCTACCGTGCCGCGGGCGCTTGCCACGGTGGACACCGCCACCGGTGAAGCGGCGGTGGCGTTCAACCAGCGCTCCGACGTGTGCGCCGTGCCCGCCGCGGGCGTCGTCGCCGAGGCGATGGTTGCCCTCGTCGTCGCCGATGCCGCCCTGGAGAAATTCGGCGGCGACTCGGTGGCCGAGACGCGCCGCAACGCGCTGGCCTATCTCGATCGTCTCGACGAGCGTGGACTGCGCAGCGGCCCGGGAAGTGGGGTGCCGCTGCACCGGGCGCCTGAAGCCGGGACGTCGTGACCACCGGGCCGGGCACGCCGGCCCTGACTCCGGCGCTGGTCCTGATTGGCCTGCCGGCGTCGGGAAAGACCACCGCCGGGCGCCGGGCTGCGCTGCGGCTAGGCCTTCCCTTCGCCGATAGTGATGCGCTGGTCGAGGCGGCTGCCGGCGCAAGCGTGCCCGAAATCTTCGCGGCGCGCGGCGAGGCGGCGTTTCGCACGCTCGAGGAACAGGCAATTGCAGCGGCGCTCGCCGATTTTGTCGGCGTGCTGGCCCTGGGCGGCGGCGCAGTGCTGTCGGACCGGACCCGAGCCTCGCTGATCACCAGCGGGGCCCGTATTGTCTACCTTGTCACTACTGCGGGTTCGGCGCTGCGCTATGTGCGAGGCGGCGTTGGTCGCCCGCTCCTGCATGGTGACCCGGCCGAACGCCTGGCTGAGCTGGCAGCGACGCGCGGTCCGCTGTACGAACAGGTGAGTAACGCGCGCGTGCTCAGCGGCGGGCGCCCACTGCGCTTCGTCGTCGACGAACTAGTAGAGATTGCCCTGAGCAGCGAGGAAAGGCTATGAGCGAAACCTCGACCGTCAGTGAAACGTCGACCGTCAGCGAAACCTCGACCGTCAGCGAAACCTCGGCTGTCGGCGCAACGTCGGCTGTCGGCGAAACCTCGACCGTCGAACCGGTGCGTATCCGTGTCGACGGCGCGCAGCCCTACGACGTCGTCATCGGCACCGGCCTGTTGGGCGAGGTGAGCACTTTCCTGCACGCCACCGACGGCAGTAGAGCCGCGGTTACCCGCGTTGCGATCATTCATCCGCCGACGCTGCGCGAGAGCGCGGAAGCAATCCGCGACGATCTGGCCGCGGGCGGCCTGGATGCCCACGTCGTCGAGGTGCCCGACGGTGAGGACCAGAAGACCGTCGCCGTCGCCGGTTTCTGCTGGGATGTGCTCGGCCGGATCGGTCTTACCCGCTCCGACGTGGTCGTCGGCCTGGGCGGCGGCGCCACCACCGACCTGGCCGGCTGGGTGGCCGCGGGCTGGCTGCGCGGCATCCGCGTCGTCCAGATCCCCACCACGCTCGCGGCGATGGTCGACGCGGCGGTGGGCGGCAAGACCGGTGTGAACACCGACAGCGGTAAGAACCTCGTCGGGGCGTTCCATCCGCCCGTGGCCGTCTTCTGCGACCGCACCGCGCTGCAGACGCAGGGCGCCAACGATTACCGCGCCGGGTTGGCCGAGGTGGTCAAGTGCGGCTTCATCGCTGATCCGGCGATCCTGGAGCTGATCGAAGCCGATCCCGTCGCCGCGGCACAGCCGGGCAGCGCAGTCGAGGCGGAGTTGATCGAGCGCTCGGTGCGGGTGAAGGCCGAGGTGGTGTCGCAGGACCTCACCGAACAGGGCCGGCGCGAGATCCTCAACTACGGCCACACCCTGGGCCACGCCATCGAGCGGGCGGAGAAGTTCCGCTGGCGCCACGGCGCGGCGGTGTCCATCGGGCTGGTCTACGCCGCCGCACTGGGCAGGCTGCTCGGCCGTCTCGACGACGCCACCGCCGATCGGCACCGCCACATCCTGGAATCGCTGGGCCTGCCCACGCGCTACCGAGCCGACGCCTTTCCCGCACTGCTGGAATCGATGAAGATCGACAAGAAAGCGCGCGGCAACCAGGTCCGGTTCGTCGTACTCGACGGCCTGGCGCGACCGGGCAGCGTGGATGCCCCCGACCCAGCCGTGCTGGCGGCCGCCTACTCGGAGGTGTCGCGATGACCGGATCTACGCCCGACAGTGTCGCCATTGCCGTGCTCGTGCTCAACGGCCCCAACCTGGGGCGCCTCGGCACGCGGGAACCGGCCATCTACGGCACCACTACCTATGCGGAGCTGGCAGCGCTGTGCATCGCCGGCGGGCGTGAACTCGGCCTCGATGTCGACGTGCGCCAGAGCGACTCCGAAGCCGAATTGATCGGCTGGCTGCATGAGGCCGCCGACGCGCACCTGCCGGTCGTTCTCAATGCCGGGGCGTTGTCGCACACTTCGGTCGCGTTGGCCGACGCGGCGGCGATGCGCACTGCGGACCTGATCGAGGTGCATATCAGCAACGTCCACGCTCGGGAGGCTTTTCGGCACCACAGCTACGTGTCCGCAGTCGCCAGCGGCGTCATCGTCGGGCTGGGAGTGCAGGGCTACGTTCTCGCGCTGGCCTTCCTCGCCAGCGCCGGCGACAACTCCGGTCTCAATGCCGGGCACAGCGCCGACGATTCGGGCGCCGCCACCGCGGTTGGCACCGGATCGAACTGACCTGACGTAGGTTCTCCAGTGGACTTCAAAGATCGACCGGTAACTCGGCGTGCAGTGCTCAGCGGCGCAGGCGTCGGCGCTGCGGGCGCTGTAGCCGGTGGCTCGGTGTGGTATCAGCGCAGCCATCGCGCCGTATCGCTCACCGTCGCGCAGTGGCGGGCCAGGCGGGGAACGCACTACTTCGTCGCCCACCGCGGCGCCGGCGATGTGCTGCCTGAGCACACGCTGCCGGCATACGAGGCGGCGTTGCGTTGGGGTGCGCAGTCCATCGAGATCAGTACCAGTTCCACATCCGACGGCGTCCTGATCTGTATGCACGACCTCACGTACAACCGGACGACGACGGGCAGGGGAGTGATCGCGGATCAACCGTCCTCAGTCCTGGCTGACATCGGCGTCACCCAACCGCAGCTCGGCCCCAGGTGGTCACGTGCACCGCTGACGCCGGTTCCGCGGCTCGACGACGTGCTGCAGCGACTCGGCGCCCGGGCGGTGCTGTGCATTCAGCCGAAACGGGATGTGGATTACGACGCGCTGGTCGCGATGGTCGCCCAGCACCGACTGCAGAAGTCGGTGGTGATCAAGCTCTTCTACACCAGTGCAAAGATCGACCAGGCCAAGGCCGCGGGATATCCACTGTTCGTCTACCTCGGGTCCAGTGACCTGTCGAGCACGACTATCAACTCTGTGGCAGCAAGGTTGGACCGCGCGCGAGATTGTCTGGTCATCCCGACGACCGACCGCACCGGTGCCCTGCCCGATGCGACGGTTCGCGCCGCCGTCGACACGGCAGTGCCGACCTGGGTGTATCCGGTGCATCGGCGGGCTGAGGCCGATCGCTTCTTCAGCCTCGGGGTGGCCGGGGTGATCACGTCGAGTGTTGGTTACAGCCGACGACGCATCGCGCCGGCCCACTCTGACGACTGGGCCTCGGGCGCCATCACCGCCGGCCAGCTGAGCCGAGACCCCAGCTCGCCGGTGTTCGCGCCGACGTGGCGCGCTGACGGTGCGCTGACGCTTGCCGGGCACGGTATCGGCCAGCATTTCTTGTGTCTGGGTCAGCTGGGGCCGATCGGGGTTGATAGAACTCGCTACACCGTTCAGTTCGACGCCCGCTGGGATCAGCTGCCCACGGATCGCCAAGCCAACCTCAGCCTCGCCTTCGGCCACGCAGACGACAGCTATTACCAAGACCGGCTGGGGCTCACAAGTGGGTATCACGCAGTTCAGCGCGCGACAGGCTCGCTGGAGCTGTACCGGCACGTCGCAGGCAGCACGGTAGGCATCCCACTCGCATCGCCGGTGCCGACATCGGCACCGGCCGAAGGTGGTTGGATGCACTTCACTCTGGAAGTAGGTCCGACCACGATCGGTTGGCGCCTTGGCGACGATCACACGCACTCGATCGTGGTTGACGACGGCGGTTCGCATGGGGGCTATCTGCACGTCGGGCGCAGCTCCTCAGACGGCGCGTTGAGTTTCCGCCGCCTTCGGGTCACCTGACGGCGCCGTTCGAGCACGGCGGAGTGAGTCGCGGCGTCGCCGTAGGATTGCCGGGCAACGCCATCGGCGCGGCGCCCACTCGATTCGATGCAGGAGACGAACTACCTCGTGGCAACGACGAACGACCTGAAGAACGGGCTCGTGCTCAATATCGACGGTCAGCTGTGGACCATCATCGAGTTCCAGCACGTGAAGCCGGGCAAGGGCGGCGCGTTCGTGCGCACCACCTTGAAGAACGTGATGTCGGGCAAGGTCGTCGACCGCACCTTCAACGCCGGCACCAAGGTGGAGACGGCAAGCGTGGACAAGCGGGCGATGACGTTTCTCTATCGTGAAGGCACCGACTTTATTTTCATGGACGCCGACACCTACGACCAGGTGCACGTTCCCGCTCCGACCGTGGGCGGCAACGCCGACTACTTGCTCGACAACGCCGAGGTCACCGTATCCGTCCACGAGGGCACCGCGCTGTTCATCGAGCTGCCCACCAGCGTCGAGCTGGTCATCTCCCACACCGATCCGGGCCTGCAGGGTGACCGGTCCACCGGCGGCACCAAGCCCGCGACGCTGGAGACCGGTGCTGAGATCCAGGTGCCGCTGTTCGTCTCCACCGGCGAGAAGGTCAAGGTCGACACCCGCGACGGACGCTACCTCGGTCGCATCAGTTGACACTGTCCTGCCAGTCGACAGTGCTCCGCCGATCTACGCCGCGCAGCCAGTCGACGCTGCCGTATCCGCCGAAGGGCGCGTGAGCTGAGGTGGTGGCTCGAACAAAGGCACGTAAGCGCGCGGTCGACATCCTCTACGAGAGCGATCTGCGCGGTTCGGACGCCCTGTCCGTCGTAGCGGAGCGGGTGGCGATGGCCGACCCGCCCGTGAACGACTACACCATTGAACTGATCGAAGGCGTCGCGACCAATCGGCGCCGGATCGACGCCCTTCTCAGTGAGTACTCCGAGGGCTGGACGATCGAGCGGATGCCCGACGTCGATCGCGCCATCCTGCGGGTGGGGGTGTACGAACTGCTCTGGGCCACGGTGCCTGACGCCGTGGCGATCGACGAGGCCGTCGAGCTTGCCAAGAGCCTGTCCACCGACGAGTCGCCGCGCTTCATCAACGGCGTGCTGGGACGCCTGGTACGCAATCGACCTGTTGTGACAGCGGGTGAGGATCGAGTGACGAAGGAGCGAGGCCCGGAGCCCGTAGAGAGCACAGCGGGTGAGGATCGAGTGACGAAGGAGCGAGGCCCGGAGCCCGTAGAGAGCACAGCGGGTGAGGATCGAGCGACGAAGAAGCGAGGAGCGGAGCCCGTAGAGAGCACAGCGGGTGAGGATCGAGCGACGAAGGAGCGAGGCCGGGAGCCCGTGGAGAGCACAGCGGGTGAGGATCGAGTGACGAAGGAGCGAGGCCCGGAGCCCGTAGGAATCACAGTCGAGGCTCCCGCGCCGCGCTGAGCGTCGCCGGCACCCATCGGTGGATAAGCGCTATCGGTTACCCTGGCTCGAACGCTCCTTTAACGGCCGTCCCGTGAGGCGGCCAAGGACGAACTGAGGTCGTATGACGAATCCGCACTTACGTGGCTGAACCCCTTCCACAGCCGTTGCTCGAGGCCGTTCCTGCCCACCTCTCGGTGCAGCCTCGGCCCGGCGACGCCCGCCAGATCCTCGGCTCGACCGATGTCGCGCGCACCGTGGACAGAATGGCGCACCAGATCATCGAGAAGTTGGCCGGCTCGACAGACGCCGTGCTGATGGGCATTCCGACTCGCGGCGTTCCGTTGGCCCGGCGGCTGGCCGATCGCATCGCCGCATTCGGCGGTGGCGACCTTCCCGTTGGCATTTTGGACACCACGCTGTACCGCGACGATCTGCGCCATGGCGGCATGCGCCCGCTTGCCGAAACGGTCGAGCCCGCCGCCGGCATCGACGACACGGTCGTGATCCTGGTCGACGACGTGCTGTTTCGTGGGCGTACCGTGCGTGCGGCTCTGGACGCCGTCAACGAGCTGGGCCGTCCACGCGCGGTACGCCTGGCCGTGCTGGTCGATCGCGGGCACCGTGAGCTGCCCATCCGCGCCGACTATGTCGGCAAGAACCTGCCCACCTCGCTAGAGGCGAGCGTGCACGTGCTGTTCGCGGAGACCGACGGCCGTGATGCCGTCCTCGTCCAGGAGCCCGAAGCGCAAGTGCCGGAAACACAGGGGCCCGAATGAATCGCAGCCTGCTGTCCGCGGCCGACCTGGGCGCCGATGACATCACCGACATTCTCGATTCGGCCGAGCAGATGGCCACCATCCAGGGCCGCGAGATCAAGAAATTGCCGGCGCTGCGCGGGCGCACGGTGGTCAATCTGTTCTTCGAGGATTCCACCCGCACGCGCTCGTCGTTCGAGATCGCCGGCAAGTGGCTGTCCGCGGATGTGATCAACGTCAGCGCCAAGGGCTCCAGTGTGAGCAAGGGTGAAAGCTTGCGTGACACCGCGCTCACCGTCGCAGCGATGGGTGTCGACGCCCTGGTGGTGCGCCACAACGCCTCGGGCGCGGTCGCCCGCATCGCCGAGTGGGTCGACTGCCCGGTGATCAACGCCGGTGATGGCACCCACGAACACCCGACCCAGGCGCTGCTGGACGCCTACTCCCTGCGCCAGCGCATCGGCCCACTGGCCGGGCGGCACATCGCGATCGTGGGCGACATCGCCCACAGCAGGGTGGCCAGGTCCAACGTGTTGCTGCTGCACACCTTGGGCGCGCGGGTGACGCTGGTCGCCCCGCCGACGTTGATGCCGGCGGCGGTCCACACCTGGCCGTGCGCTGTCAGCTGGGACCTCGACGAGGTGCTCTCCGGCGGCCCGCAGCGTGGCGACGGCACTGTCGACAGAGTCGACGCGGTGATGATGCTGCGCGTTCAGCGCGAGCGAATGGCCGGTGGCTACTTTCCCACCGAGCGCGAGTACGCGATCGGCTACGGCCTGAGTCCGCGCCGGCTGGACCTGCTCGGCGCCGACGTGCCGGTGCTGCACCCCGGACCGATGAACCGGGGGCTGGAGATCAGCTCTGCGGCCGCCGACGGCCCCCGCTCCCTGG
The DNA here is from genome assembly GCA_964236495.1 of uncultured Jatrophihabitantaceae bacterium. Classification (GTDB taxonomy): domain Bacteria; phylum Actinomycetota; class Actinomycetes; order Mycobacteriales; family Jatrophihabitantaceae; genus CAXSBR01. Next base: position 31,882 of record CAXSBR010000003.1, on the reverse strand, counting down.
TGCTGGACCAGGTCCGCGCCGGTGTCTCGGTGCGCATGGCGGTGCTCTACCACTTCCTCGGCGGGCAGGCCGTAAGCACCGTGGGGGCAGTAAGTCAGGCCGCCGCCGCGCCGGAGCTGAGCAGGGCCGCGTCGTGAGCCTTCTTTTCCGGGGTGTGCGGCCGTTAGGCGGCCCGATCGTCGATGTCCGGATCGACGACGGGCTGATCACCGATGTCGGCACGGGCCTGCACGGCGAGGGCCCCATCGATGACGTGGTGGTGGAGGGCAACGGCGCGGTGCTGCTGCCCGGCCTGGTCGACCTGCACACCCACCTTCGCGAGCCCGGCCGCGAGGACACCGAGACCATTGCGACCGGTTCCGCGGCCGCGGCGCTGGGCGGGTTCACCTGCGTACACGCCATGGCCAACACCGACCCGGCCGCTGACACCGCCGAGCTCGTCGAGCAGGTCGAGCGTCTCGGCCAGCGGGCCGGTCTGGTCGACGTCCGCCCGGTGGGGGCGGTCTCGCGCGGCCTGCGCGGCGAGCAGCTGGCCGAGATCGGGTTGATGGCGCGCTCGGGCGCCGCGGTGCGCATGTTCAGCGACGATGGTCACTGCGTCGACGACGCGCGGCTGATGCGTCGGGCGCTGGAGTACGTCAAGCCCTTCGACGGCGTCGTCGCTCAGCACGCGCAGGACCCCCGGTTGGCGGACTCGGCCAGCTGCGCCCACGAGGGCGAACTCTCGGGCAAGCTGGGTTTGGCCGGCTGGCCCGGCGTGGCAGAGGAAAGCATCATCGCCCGCGACGTTCTGCTGGCCCGCCACACCGGCTCGCGGCTGCACGTCTGCCACGTGTCCACCGCCGGCAGCGTCGAGGTGATCCGGTGGGCGAAGGCCGTGGGCATCGACGTCACCGCCGAGGTGACGCCGCACCACCTGCTGCTCACCACCGACCTGCTGGCCGGCTACGACCCGGTGTTCAAGGTCAATCCGCCGTTGCGCCCGGCCGACGACGTCGAGGCGCTGCGCCGTGGGCTTGCCGACGGCACCATCGACGCGGTGGCCACCGACCACGCGCCGCACGCCAGTCACGACAAGGATCACGCCTTCGCCGACGCCGCGTTCGGCATGCTGGGTCTGGAGACGGCCTTGGGTGTAGTCGCCGAGGCGATGGTGGGTAGCGGCATGCTGGACTGGGCCGGGGTTGCCGACCGGATGAGCGTGCGCCCTGCCCGCATCGGTGGCGTGCGGGACCAAGGCCGTCCGATCGCGGCGGGCGAGCCGGCCAACCTCACCCTCGTCGATCCGGACGCGAGTTGGACGGTGGATGCCGCTGCCTCTGCGTCGCTGTCGCGCAACACCCCCTTCGCCGGTCGCACCCTGCCCGCGCGCGTGCTTGCCACGGTGTTCCGCGGCCGGCTCACCGTGCTCGACAGCCGCCTGACTACCGTCGGCGACGCCCGGCCCGGCACCGACCGAGCGGACGGCAGCGCAGCCGGCACTATCAGCGCTGCCGGTGCTGTGAGCACTGCCCAGGCGGTGTCGGCATGATTCGCGCGCTGTTGGTGCTGGCGTGCCTGCTGGTGTTCGCGTTGTGCCTGCTGGGCATGCGTCGGGGCTGGCTCAACCGCGGGCGTCGACAGGACGACGTGGCCCCGCTCCCGCCGTCGCCGGCCGATCCGGGCGTTGCTCTGCTGGACCCCATGACCGGGCTGTATGTCGGCAGCACCACGGCCGGCCGCTGGCAGGACCGCGTTGTGGCGCGCGACCTGGGCGTACGGGCCGACGCGGTGACGACGCTCACCGCCGCCGGCGTGCTCATCGACCGGACCGGTGCGGCGCCGGTGTTCATTCCGGCAGAGACGATCGTCGGTGCGGGCGTCGGCGCGGGCCTGGCCGGCAAGGTGCTGGGTCCCGGCGGTCTGCTGATCATCCGCTGGCGGCTTCCCGATGACCGCGCCATCGGTGGCTCAGCTGGAGCCACCGAGCTCGACACCGGCCTGCGCGCCGACGACAAGTCGGTGTATCCGGCCTGGGTGAACGCCCTGGACACAATGGCGGTAAGCACATGAGCCGGCAAGAACATGAACGGGCATGCACATGACTGAGGCGATCCTCGTACTCGAGGACGGGCGTGCCTTCCGGGGCGAATCCTTTGGCGCGCCTGGGGAGACCACCGGCGAGACCGTCTTCGCCACCGGCATGACGGGTTATCAGGAGACGATCACCGACCCGTCCTACCACCGCCAGATCCTGGTGCAGACCGCGCCGCACATCGGCAACACCGGCATGAACGGCGAAGACGCGGAGTCCGAGCGCATCTGGGTCGCGGGCTACGTGGTGCGCGACCCCTCGCCGCGACCGTCGTCGTGGCGCTCCACCGGCAACCTGGACGACGCGCTGCGCGCCCAGGGCGTGGTGGGCATCAGCGGCGTCGACACCCGCGCACTGACCCGGCATCTGCGTGAGCGCGGTGCCATGCGCGGCGTCATCTGTTCCTCGGGCGCAGGGTCATCCGGTCCGGACGTCGACCAACTGCGCGAGCGCGTGCTTGCTGCCGAGTCGATGGTGGGCGCCGACCTGTCCGCGCAGGTCACCACCGCGCGGCCCTACACCGTCGAGGCATTGGGGGAGCACCGCTTCACCGTCGCCGCGCTGGACTTCGGCATCAAGGCGATGACTCCGCACCGGATGGCGCAGCGCGGCATCCGTACGGTGGTGCTGCCGGCGACGTCCACCGCCGAGCAGGTGCAGGCCGTCGGTGCGGACGCGGTGTTCCTGTCCAACGGTCCCGGCGATCCACAGGCCGCCGACGTCGCGGTGGCAACGGTGAAACACCTGGTGGCCTCCGGAACGCCGGTGTTCGGCATCTGCTTCGGCAACCAGCTGCTGGGCCGGGCGTTCGGTTTCGGTACCTACAAGCTGAGCTACGGCCACCGCGGGATGAACCAGCCGGTGCAAGACCGGCGTACGGGCAAGGTCGAGATCACCGCGCACAACCATGGCTTCGCCGTCGACGCGCCGATCGACGCACCGACGCAGACCGACTTCGGCGCCGTCGAGGTCAGCCACGTCGGGCTCAACGACGGCGTCGTGGAGGGCCTGCGCGCGCACGACGTCGCCGTGTTCAGCGTTCAGTACCACCCGGAGGCGGCGGCCGGCCCGCACGATGCCGCCTACCTGTTCGACCGCTTCGTCGAGCTGCTCGCGCGATGAGCTCGCGCGAAGAGCCGATGACAAGTTGTCCGCCGGCGGCGCCTCGACGGGCGGCCCCCGCCCGGAGGGTGGTCGGCCGTTCTCGAGTCAGCCCGAGCGATACAACAACGCCGGAACAGGAAGCCTCGCATGGCTAAACGCACGGATATCTCCCACATCCTGGTGATCGGGTCCGGCCCGATCGTCATCGGCCAGGCGTGTGAGTTCGACTACTCGGGCACCCAGGCGTGCCGCGTGCTGCGCGAGGAGGGTTACCGCGTCAGCCTCATCAATTCCAATCCGGCCACGATCATGACCGATCCGGAGTTTGCCGACGCCACCTACATCGAGCCGCTGACGCCCGACTACGTCGAGAAGGTGCTCGCCGCGCAAGCCGACGCGGGCTTTGCCGTGGACGCGATCCTGGCCACGCTGGGCGGGCAGACGGCGCTGAACCTGGCAGTCGCCCTGCACGAGAACGGAACGCTGGAGAAGTATAGCGTGGAGCTGATCGGCGCCGATATCGAGGCGATCCGGCGCGGTGAGGACCGCCAGCAGTTCAAGGACATCGTGCGCGGCGTCGGCGGGGACACGCCGTCCTCGCTGGTCTGCCACGAACTCGACGAGGCAATGGCCTTTGCCGCGACCGTCGGCCACAAGGTCGTCATCCGGCCTAGTTTCACGATGGGCGGCGCGGGCTCCGGGCTTGCCACCACCGAGGACGACGTGCGCGAGATGGTCGGACGGGGGCTGGCGGCCAGCCCGGTGCACGAGGTGCTGGTCGAGCAGAGCGTGTTCGGCTGGAAGGAATATGAGCTGGAGTTGATGCGCGATCGCAACGACAACGTCGTGGTGGTCTGCTCGATCGAGAACCTCGACCCGATGGGCGTGCACACCGGCGATTCGGTCACCGTCGCCCCGGCGATGACGTTGACCGACCGCGAGTACCAGCACATGCGGGACCTGGGGATCGCGGTGCTGCGCGCCGTGGGCGTGGACACCGGCGGCTGCAACATCCAGTTCGCCGTCGACCCGAAGACCGGGCGGATGATCGTCATCGAGATGAACCCGAGGGTGTCGCGCTCCAGCGCGCTGGCATCGAAGGCGACCGGTTTCCCCATCGCCAAGATCGCGGCCAAGCTCGCGGTGGGCTACACCCTGGACGCGATCGCCAACGACATCACCCTCAAGACCCCAGCCGCCTTCGAGCCGGCGTTGGACTACGTCGTGGTGAAGGTCCCGCGGTTCGCGTTCGAAAAGTTTCCCGGCGCCGATCCGGTCCTCACCACGCACATGAAAAGTGTGGGCGAGGTGATGGCCATCGGGCGCAACTTCAGCGAGGCGCTGGGCAAGGCACTGCGCTCGCTGGAGACCAAGGCCGCCGGTTTCTGGACCGACGGCGCGGCCCCTGCCCTCTCTATGGAGGAGGCACTGGACGCGCTGCGCACGCCGTTGGAGGGTCAGCTCTACCGAGTGCAGCAGGCGGTGCAGGCCGGCGCGTCGGTCGCAGACATCGCCGCCGCAAGCGGCATCGATGCCTGGTTCGTCGACCAGATAGCGCTCATCACCGGCATCGGGGCAGAGGTCCGCGACGCGCACGCCCTGACCCCGCAGCTGCTGCGCCGAGCCAAACGGTTCGGGCTGTCGGACCGCCAGATAGCCGCGCTGCGCCCTGAACTGTCGGGGGAGGACGGCGTGCGCGCACTGCGCCATCGCGCCGGTATCCGGCCGGTTTACAAGACCGTCGACACGTGCGCTGCGGAGTTCGCCGCGACGACGCCCTACCACTACTCGACCTACGACGAGGAGTCCGAGGTCGCGCCGCAGCGGGAGCGGGCCAAGGTGCTGATCCTGGGCAGCGGACCCAACCGGATCGGCCAGGGCATCGAGTTCGACTACTCCTGCGTCCATGCGGTGATGGCGCTGCGGGCGGCGGGCTTGGAGACCGTGATGGTCAACTGCAATCCCGAGACCGTCTCCACCGACTACGACACCGCCGACCGGCTCTACTTCGAGCCGCTGACCGCCGAAGACGTGCTGGAAGTGGTCCACGCTGAGCAGCAGTCGGGCACCGTGGCCGGCGTGATCTGCACGCTGGGCGGGCAGACGCCGCTGGGTCTGGCGCAGAAGCTCAAGGACGCCGGCGTGCCGATTCTTGGCACGCAGCGCGAGGCGATCGAGCTGGCCGAGCATCGTGGCGCTTTCGGCCGGGTGCTCGCCGACGCCGGGCTGCCCGCGCCCAAGCACGGCACCGCGACGTCGTTCGCCGAGGCGAAGCGGGCCGCGGATTCGATCGGCTATCCGGTGTTGGTGCGCCCGTCCTACGTGCTGGGCGGGCGGGGCATGGAGATCGTGTACGACGAGGCGAACCTGGAGTCCTACATCGCCCGGTCGACCGAGATCAGCGCCCAGCATCCGGTGCTGGTCGACCGATTCCTCGACGACGCCGTCGAGATAGACGTCGACGCCCTCTACGACGGCGTCGAGTTGTATCTGGGCGGGGTGATGGAGCACATCGAGGAGGCCGGCATCCACTCCGGGGACTCGGCCTGCGCGCTACCGCCGATCACGCTGGGCAGTGCCGAGATCGACCGGGTGCGGACTTCCACCCTGGCGATCGCGCAGGGGGTAGGCGTGCGCGGGCTGCTCAACGTCCAGTACGCCCTGGCCGGCGATGTCCTGTACGTGCTGGAGGCCAATCCGCGGGCCAGCCGGACGGTGCCCTTCGTGTCCAAGGCGACCGCGGTGCCGCTGGCCAAGGCGGCCGCGCGGATCGCGCTGGGCGCCACCATCGCCGAGCTGCGCGCCGAGGGCATGCTGCCCACCAGTCATGACGGCGGTCAGCTGCCCGACGACGCCCCGATCGCGGTCAAGGAGGCGGTGCTGCCCTTCGCTCGCTTCCGCACCGCCACCGGCGAGCACGTCGACTCCCTGCTCGGTCCGGAGATGAAATCCACCGGCGAGGTGATGGGTATCGACGCCGTCTTCGGCACCGCGTTCGCCAAGAGCCAGGCCGCCGCCTACGGCCCGCTGCCGGTCAGCGGCACCGTGTTCGTGTCGGTGGCCAACCGGGACAAGCGCGCGGCCATCTTTCCGGTCAAGCGGCTGTCCGACCTCGGCTTTCACATCCTCGCCACTGCGGGAACCGCGCAGGTGCTGCGCCGCAACGGCGTGCCCGCAGCCGTCGTCGGCAAGTTCTCTCAGGGGCCGGGCAACGTGGTGGAGGCGATCGACCGCGGCGACATCGCGTTGGTGCTCAACACCCCGTTCGGCTCGCCCGGCAACTCCGGGCCCCGCGTCGACGGCTACGAGATCCGCACCGCCTGCGTGGGCGCCGGTGTGCCGTGCCTGACCACCGTGCAGGCAGCCGCCGCGGCGGTGCAGGGGATCGAGAAGCTGATCCAGGGCGGAGTCGGAGTGAAGTCGCTGCAGGAGTATCACGCCGACCTCGCGGGTTGGTTCACAGAGCGAGCAGCGCAGTGAGCGAAGAGCGACCAATGCAGCGGTTGACGGCCGGCGCGGCAGGATGACGGGCACCGAGGCAGACGTGAGCAGTGGCGCCGGTGCGCCGGTGATCCGCCCGGTGCAGGAACAGGGCGAGATCTTCGCCGTTGCGCGGATGGGGGAGTACCTGCAGTTCACCGTGGTCGCGCCCGGCGTGGCTGAGCACTTCCGTCCCGGTCACTTCGTGGCCGTCGCGGTCGGCGGCCCGCGGACGTCGATGATCCTGCGCCGCGCTTTTGCGCTTTACGACGCGACTGCGGCCGGCGACTACGCAGGGACGATCCAGTTCGTCGTTGCTGCGCACGGCCCGGGCACACAGTGGCTGGTGGAGCGCAGACCGGGCGAGATTCTCGACATGGTGGGACCGCTGGGTCAGCCGTTCACCCTGCCTGAGCCGGGTTCGGGCGCGGTGCTGGTGGGTGGCGGGTACGGCACGGCGCCGCTGGTGCCGCTCGCGCGCGCACTGCTGGCGGCCGGTTCGCCGGTCGAGGTTCTCATCGGTGCCGCGACCGCGAGCCGGCTGTTCGGAGAACTGGTCGTGCGCCGCACGGTCGGCTCGGTCGTCGTCACCACCGACGACGGGAGCGCAGGCGAGCGCGGCCGGGTCACCGATCCGCTGCCCGCTGCCATCGCACGGGTGGGCGCGAAGGTCGTCTACGCCTGCGGGCCGATGCCGATGCTGCGCGCGGTGGCTGAGGTGGCAGCGACGGCCGATGTCGCCTCGCAGGTGGCGGTGGAGGAATCGATGGCGTGCGGAATCGGCGTCTGCATGACGTGCGTGCTGCCGGTGCGCGGGTCCGACGGCCGGTCCCGGTTCGTGCGGTCCTGCGTGGAAGGTCCTGTCTTCGACGGAGCGGCCGTGCGCTGGCAGGACGTCGGGCGGCTGCCGGCCGATCTCGTCGGGGCTGACGCGATGGGCTTGCCGCTGCTGAGGTCCACCCAGTGATATCGGGTGACGCAGTGAGACAGATAGTGGCGCCGCCGCGCCCGACCGTCGACATGACCGCGACGATGGGGCCGAAACTCACCCTGCCCAATCCGGTGCTCACGGCCTCGGGATGTGCCGCGGCAGGCCGGGAGCTCCACCAGTTCTTCGACGTGTCCGCCCTGGGCGCGGTGGTCACCAAGTCGATCCAGCTGCGCCCGCGCTCCGGGCGGGCAACGCCGCGGATGGCCGAGACACCCAGCGGCATGCTGAACTCCATCGGGCTGCAGGGTCCGGGCATCGATGCGTTCCTGCGCGAGGACCTGCCCTGGCTCGCACGCCGGGGTGCCCGCGCCATGGTGTCGATCGCCGGATCGAGCACCGACGACTTCGTCGAGCTGACCCGGCGCCTGCTCAGCAACGACGCCGTCACCGCCATCGAGGTCAACATTTCCTGCCCGAACGTGGAGAAGCGCGGCGAGGTGTTCGCCTGCGACTCCAGCGCGACCTCGCGCGTGATCTCCGCGGTCCGCCGCGCGGCCGATCCTCGGGTTGCAGTCTTCGCCAAGCTCAGCCCGGACGTCACCGACATCGTCGCGATCGCGCGCGCCTGCGCGGATTCGGGCGCGGACGGGGTCAGCCTGGTCAACACGCTGCTCGGACTGGTGATCGACACCGACTCGATGGCGCCCGCGCTGGGGGGCGTCACCGGCGGTCTGTCCGGCCCGGCCATCCGTCCGGTGGCAGTGCGCTGTGTCTACCAGGTCCACCAGGCCCTGCCCGGGCTGCCCATTCTTGGTATGGGCGGCATCGGCAGCGGTCTGGATGCCCTGCAGTTCGTGCTGGCCGGTGCATCCGCGGTGTCGGTCGGTACCGCTGTCTTCGGCGATCCGCATGCGCCGGTCCGGGTGCTTGCCGAGCTAGAGCAGGCCCTGGCCGAGCGAGCTTTCCCGTCTCTTGCCAGCGCCGTCGGCTTCGCCCACCTGTCCGTCGAGGAGCAGATCCGCCGGCGCGGTTCCAGTACCGGCGAGCTGGCGTGACGTTCGGCGCGCGCCTGGACGCCGTGCTCACCGCCCGCGGATCCCTGTGCGTCGGCATCGATCCGCACGCTGCCCTCCTGCGCGCCTGGGGTCTGAGCGATGACGTCGCCGGACTCGAGCGCTTCGCTTTCACCTGCGCTGACGCGCTGGCCGAGAAGGTGGCGGTCGTCAAACCGCAGTCGGCGTTCTTCGAGCGGTTCGGTTCCGCGGGTATCGCGGTGCTCGAGCGCACCATCGCTCGGTGTCGGGAGGCGGGTGCGCTGGTGCTGCTGGACGTCAAGCGCGGCGACATCGGCTCGACGATGGCGGCTTACGCCGATGCCTTCCTCGGCGCCCGCGCCGTCGCGCCGGTGGATGCGATAACCCTCAGTCCCTATCTGGGGATGGGCTCCCTCCAGCCTGCCTTCGACGCCGCCCACGCCGCTCAGGCCGGCGTGTTCGTGCTGGCGCTCACCTCCAATCCGGAGGGCCCGGCGTTCCAGCAGGCGGTCACGCGGACCGGCCCGACGGTCGCGCAGAGCGTGGTGGACGACCTCGCCGCCCGCAACCGCGCCGCCACCCCGATCGGCTCGTTGGGCGTCGTCGTCGGCGCGACAGTTCGGCCGTCGGAGGCCGGTATGTTGCCCATCGATCTGACGCACCTGAACGGGCCGTACCTGGTGCCGGGTATCGGCGCGCAGGGCGGCACGGCTTCCGATGTGGCGCGCCTGTTCGGACGTGGCCTGGCTTGCGTACTGCCCAGCGTCTCGCGCGAAGTGCTCCAGGCGGGTCCGGACGGCAGAGCGGTTGCCGCGGCAGCACACCGCCTCGTCGAGGAGTTCGCTTTTCTGCGCCGCTGAGGTTCCGCCTCCTTGGTGATCCTCCGCCATTGCGCGGTTTGTTGATCGAGATGCGGTTTGGTGCGGTTTGCGTTACGGTGCTGACGGCGAAAGCAACCGAGCTTCGAGTAACAGCAAGATTGGCAAAAGCACGGCGTGCGTCAGGGACGGGGGTCCGCACGGTGCCACGGCTTGACAATTCTGCGCTGCCCTCTGTGCGGCGCACGGCACCACCTGCTGGGCGGCGCTCCCACCAGCGTGCACCGCGACTGTGCCATGCCGCAATCATCGGTGTTACAGGCCCTGTGGCCCCTGACTCCCTGCCGACGGTGTCCCGACAGGGCGCTTCATGGGCCGCGCTCGCGTTGGGCCGTCGCCATCGCGCTCCCGCCGTCGGACTCACCGCGACCCGGCTGGCTCGCCGGCGACGGGTAGCGGGCAGGTCGATGCCGAGCCCGCTGCGACGCCCTGCGCCCGCACGCACGCTCACGCCGCGAGCTCGCCGGATCGCCGCTGGACTGTCCTCCAGTCGTGGCATCTTCCTGCCCTTGCGCGTCGGCTTGCGGCAACCTGGATCGCGCTCTCGCCGGGCCGAGGTAGTTGCCGTGGCGACAGCGCTGCGGCCCGATGTCACATTGCACGACGTCGAGTCGGAGAGTCGGGCACGTTCGAACAGCGCGCTGGAATCAGTGTCTGCGCCGAGCGCGCGCGAAACGCCCAAGCGTCCCGCAGACAGGATTTCTGTGCCCAAGCCGGTCGACGTGCTGGGCAAGAGCCTCGGCCAGCTGGTGCGCACGGAAGCGCCTGTCGTCGCCGTCGCCGTCTCCCGTCGTGGACGGTTTGCAGCCAGCCAGTTGCGCCGACTTGCCGGCACAGCTGTGTCGATGCTGGGCAGTTCCCTTCCTACAGAGTCGACTTCGTCCAAAGGTCAACCCCGGCCACTTCCTGCTGCCCGAGTCGAACCAGACCCCGTGGCGGCTGTCGCATCAGCTGGAGCACGACGGCCCGCGTGGGGGACCGGCCAGCCGAAGGGGTTGGAGCAGGCAGAGCAATCGCACCGGGAACCAGTAGCCCCGCCGATAGACGAGACGCAAGTGATCGACCCGATCGGCGTAGCTCCGCCTCCAGACAAGCGGCTCTCTGTGGGCGATACCAGCCCTTCCCTAGTCGACTCCGCGGTGGAAAAGGATGTGCGCGCCTACCGCAAGGTGGTGACTGTGGAGCACTCAGCTCCACCAACCGGTGTCAACAAGGTCCTACTTGACCCGCCCTCTACAGAGCCTAGGCGCCGGCGAGCCTTCTATGACGGAAAGCTCGTCGTCGTCGCGGGCGGCGTCGCAGCAGTGCTTGTCGCTTCGCTCATGCTCATTGTTGCCGGCCGCGGCAACCACTCGTCCGACGAGGGGACTTACGTCTTTCCTTCGGCTTCCGTTACCTCGGCGCGAGCCGCCTCGGCAGCCGCAACGCTCAAAGTGGTCGGAGCGCAACGCGATGCCGTCGCATGGATGCAGTCCAATCTAGATCGCGGTGACTCCATCGCCGCCGACCCATCTGCGGCGGCCGCGCTGACACGGGTTGGGTTCACTCGCGTATCCGCTCCGCGGGACCGCCAGCAAATTGCAGGCGGCGTCAAATATGTCATCACGCACACACCGTCAGCCCTGCCTGCACTGCAAGCCCTCTTGGCGAAGTCAGTTCCGGTAGCAGTCTTCGGCTCGGGTTCCGACGCGACGTCGGTGTCGCAGGTGCAGAGCCTGGACGCCAAGGCGCTGGCGCGGATGATGAGCAGGAACCGTGAGGCCCGGTCGGCGGCCGGTCGTCAGTTGGCGTTGAACTCCCGGCTCACCGTCGCATCCGACGTTCGCCCGGCGATCGAGCAGGGCTCGATCGACCTACGCGCGGAAACCCTTCTCGCACTGCTGACGCAGAACGGCAACGTTCGGCTCGACGCAGCGCCGCAGTCCGACGCTGAGCGACGCGCACAGGCGCCGATTCGCACAGTCGTCGTCGCTGTCGGGGATGTGGCGAAGGCGCGCAAGACTGTCTACGCGCTGCCGGCGGTGTACCGCGCTCAGAGCACGAAGTCGGCGAAACCGACGCAGCTGACCGTCCAATTTCCGGTGCGGGGCGTTCCGGCGATGCCGGTGAGCTGAGCCGACGATCACGAGCGCACGCAGAGTTACGCCGCGCTTGGGCGCGATCAGCTTGTCGTACGACTACTAGATACCAGCAGAGCGGGGAAATTCATGAACGTAGACACCACAACGGCCGTCGAAACATCACTGCGAACCGGTGCGGCACGGGCCGGTCGCCCGGGTGCGCACAACCGCGCCGGCCACTTCCTGGCGGCTACAGCGTTGATAGGTGGGACCGGCGTCTTTCTGGCCGGCCCTGCGACCGCAGCCGGCGCAACGGGCCACAGCGCGACGAGCGCCTACGCCGAGCTGCGCGCGGCGCACTTCGCGCCCACGATGCCTGGCGTCGACCTCTACTTGGGATCGTTCACCGGTACCACGTCCAAGCAGTGGCTCAGCGGTGTGCGTTACGGCGCGGTGAGCCCCTACCGTCAGATCAAGACCGGCCTGTACACGGTGTCGGTGCGCAAGCACGGCGCTGCGGCCAGTAGTCCGGCCGTGTTGAGCTGGACGCTCGACGCGCGCGCAGGCAAGGCGTACACGGTGGCTGGCGTAGGCGCCGGTTCGTCCGTTCGCGGAATTGTGTTGGCCGACGACCTCAGCACGCCGCCGGCGGGCGACGGCCGGGTTCGGGTCATCCAGGCTGCCAGTCGCGCTTCCAGCGTTACCGTTCAGGCCGTGTCGGGCCCGACCATCATCGAGAACGCCCGCTTCGCTACTGCTTCGCGCTACCGCGACGTGCCCGCAGGAACCTGGAACCTGGCCGCCGCCAGTGACGTGGATTCCGCTGTCAAGGCTTCAGCGACAGTGCAGGTGGCAGCCGGTCAGAGCCAGTCGGTATTGGTGCTCGATGCCGCTGACGGCGGCATCACCGTGCGCAGCCTGCTCGATTCCGCAGCGCCCTCGGCGATGCCGAAGGGCCCGATCGACGCCGGTGGCGGCGGTACGGCTACGTCGTTCGTTTCCGGTGGAGGCGCCGGCTGGCACCCCATGAGCTGGCTCGTGGCCTTGCTTATGGCGGGTGTGGCTGGAACCGGTCTGCGGTCGGCGCGCAACCGCCGTTCGCAGCAGCGTCCCCGCCGCGAGCGGTCCGGGTCCATCGCGGCGTGAGGCGGCGGAACTTCCGCCCGCATCGCTTCGACGCCAAGCCGCCAGGCGAAGACCGGGCAGCTACGCCGACTCCGCAAACCGCTTCCGCGCGGCAACGCGGACCGGCACCCGCTACGGCTGACGCACACGGTGGGCGGCACCGCGGTGGCTCGCAGTCGACGCGCCGTCGTGGCGCGATCGGCGCAGCGTCGGTTGTCACCGTCGTCGTCGCAGGGATCGTGGCGGTAAACGCCGGGAACTCCTCTGGCACCCGAGGCAGTGCAAGCAATGCCAGCACCGTCAGTACGGTCAGCACCGGCAGCGTCACATCGACCCGGCCGGCGACGGGCGCCGTAGCGGCGGCGCCGACGGGTGCACCGTCAACCGCCGTCGGGGCGCCCGGCAGCACGGCGACTCCGACCCTGCAGGTACCCGTCGATGCGCCCACCACAGCGCCCAGCGCGGGGAGGCCGGTGGAATTGATCGTGGACAAGATCGGCGTGCACACGTCGCTATATCCGCTGCACCTGCTCGCCGACGGCAGTCTGCAGTCACCGCCGAAGTGGCAGCAGGCCGGGTGGTTCGCCGCCGGCGTCCGTCCCGGCGACGTCGGTCCGGCGGTCATCGCCGGACACATCGATTCCTACCAGGGGCCGGCGGTGTTCTACCGTCTGACCAAGTTGGGTGTCGGTGACCACGTCGTGGTCGTGACCAGCACGGGTAGTCGGCTGTCGTTCACGGTTTCAGGCAAGCAGGAGTTCTACAAGGCGGCTTTCCCCACGGACAAGGTGTACGGGCCGACGCCGTTAGCGGAGCTGAAACTGGTTACCTGTACCGGCAACTTCGATCGAGCCCGACGCAGCTACGTCGACAACTTGATCGTCACTGCAGTCCTGGACAGTCCGTCTTCGCCGTACCAGCCGACGAACGGATAGACCACCGACTGGAGTTGTGGCCGGACACGGCAAGTCCGTCGACGCCTGTCGCCGGTAGCCTCCCCAGTACCGCCACGATCGTAAAACCGCCTGCGTCTACGCAGGCGCACACGATCTGAAGATCGCCCAAGCGGTAACGTCGCGACGATGGCGGAGCGGCTGACAGTGCTTTCCGGGCCCTCCGGTGTGGGGAAGGGCACGGTCGTGGCGGCAGTACGGCGCCGATATCCGCACATCTGGGTATCGGTGTCAGTGACGACCCGGCTGCCACGTCCGGGTGAGGTCGACGGCATTGAGTACCACTTCCTCAGCCGCGCCGAGTACGACGAGCTGGTGGCCGCTGACGCACTGCTCGAGCATGCCGAGTTCGCCGGCAACGGTTACGGCACGCCGCGCGCCGCGGTGCAGGAGCGGCTGGCCGCGGGCAACCCGACGTTGCTGGAGATCGACCTGCAGGGAGCCCGGCAGGTCCGAGCCCGGACTGCCGACGCCCAGCTGGTCTTCCTGAGCCCGCCCTCGCACGAGGAGTTGGAGCACCGGCTGCGCGGTCGGGGCACCGAGAACGGTGAGGATGTGCGCGCCAGGCTGGAGCGCGCGAAGCAGGAATTGGCCGCCGTCGCAGAGTTCGACGTAGTAGTGGTCAATGACGATGTCGAGCGCGCGGCCGAGCAATTGGTAAGATTGATCGATTCTGCGTGTGCCTGAGTCGCCTGCAGACGCAGCAGTTGCGACTCACCACAACGCCCTAGCTACCCACTGCTACGAAGGACAACCGATGACCAGCAGCACCGAAGGCATCATCAACCCGCCGATCGACGAGCTGCTCGAGCGCACCCAGTCGAAGTACGCGCTGGTGATCGTCGCGGCCAAGCGTGCTCGGCAGATCAACGCCTACTACAGCCAGCTGGGCGAGGGATTGCTGGAGTACGTCGGCCCGCTGGTCGACACCGCACCGCAGGAAAAGCCGCTGTCGATCGCGCTGCGCGAGATCAACGCCGACCTCGTCGAGTTCAAGCCCATGGTGCCGGGCAGCGAGGGCGGCGTGCCCGACCTCAACGGCATCGACGGCCTCGACACCGTCGACGGCGCTGACAGCCTCGCCGGCGTAGGCGGCATTGACAGCACCGACACACCGCCGGAGGGCGCTGCCGTCGACTCGGCCGAGACGACCGCCGACGATTCCGAACTGAGCTGAGTGCGACAGCACGCGTTGGGCTGACATGGCCGTGTCTGAGCCCGACAGGACGGCCGTCGCCGCCACTACGGGTCGCCGGATCGTCCTGGGCGTCGGCGGTGGCATAGCGGCCTACAAGGCCGTGGCACTGCTGCGACTTCTGACCGAGGCGGGCCACGATGTCACCGTGGTACCCACTGCCGCGGCGCTGCGTTTCGTCGGCACCGCCACGTGGGTGGCGCTGTCGCACAAGCGGGCGCACAGTGAAGTCTGGAACGGTGCCGTAGACGTGGCACATGTGGCCCTGGGCCGCAGCGCCGATCTCGTCGTGGTCGCACCGGCTACCGCGGACCTCATCGGCAGGGCCGCCAACGGCCTGGCCGACGACCTGCTCACTGCCACCTTGCTCACCGCCCGCTGCCCGGTGCTGATGGCGCCGGCCATGCACACCGAGATGTGGGAGCACCCGGCCGTCGTGGACAACGTCGCCCGCCTGCGTGCGCGCGCAGTGTGCGTCGTCGAGCCTGCCAGCGGTCGGCTCACCGGATCCGACACCGGCACGGGCCGACTGCCCGAGCCCGCGCAGATCGCCGAACTGGCCGAGCTGCTGCTGCACCGGGGCATCGAACGTGACCTCGTGGGAGCGAAAATGCTTGTCACCGCCGGCGGCACCCGCGAGCCGCTGGATCCGGTGCGCTACCTGGGCAATCGGTCTTCGGGCCGGCAGGGGTACGCCGTGGCTGCGGTGGCCGCACTGCGTGGGGCGCACGTCACGCTGATCGCTGCCAACACCGAACTTCCCGATCCCAGCGGCGTCGACGTCCAGCGGGTGTCGACGGCACTCGAGCTCCGCACCGCGACGCATGCGGCCGCGGCGCAGGCCGACGTCGTAGTGATGGCGGCCGCCGTCGCGGACTTCCGCCCCGCCGCCCCGACGGCCTCCAAGATCAAAAAAAACGGTTCGCCGGCTGCAGTAGAGCTCGTTGCTAATCCCGACATTCTGGCCGAACTCGTCGTCGCGCGCGGGCCTGCAGCCACCCCGATTCTGGTGGGCTTCGCCGCCGAGACCGGCGATGGCGACGGCGACGTCCTCGAGCACGGACGGCAGAAGCTGGCCCGCAAGGGCTGTGACCTGCTGGCGGTGAACGAGGTCGGTGCGCGGCACGGATTCGGCCGGCCGGACAACGAGGTCACCCTGCTGTCGCGTACCGGTGCCGCCGTGGAGATTCCGCGCGCGGCCAAGGCCGTCGTCGCTGCCGCGATTCTCGACGCCGTCGTCGCACTCAGGCTATCCGGGGTCGACCGATAGACTCAGGCCCGATGTACGTCGGCGGCGTGGTTGCGCGCTGGCGTTGACGTCGTATCTTTTCCGACCGTGACCTTAGGAGCCCCGTGAGCCGCCGCCTCTTCACGTCCGAATCCGTCACCGAAGGTCATCCGGACAAGATTGCCGACCAGATCAGCGACTCGATCCTGGATGCGTTGCTGGCCGAGGATCCGTCCAGTCGCGTCGCGGTCGAAACGCTGATCACCACCGGCCAGGTCCACGTCGCCGGTGAGGTGACGACGAGCGGCTACGCCGACATCCCCAAATTGGTGCGCGACCGCATCCTCGCCATCGGCTACGACTCCTCCCGCAAGGGCTTCGACGGCGAATCCTGTGGAGTATCGGTGTCGATCGGTTCCCAGTCACCCGACATCGCCCAGGGCGTCGACAACGCCTACGAGTCCAGGATCGAGGGCGAGGAGGACGCCGTCGCCCATCAGGGCGCGGGCGATCAAGGCCTGATGTTCGGGTACGCCAGTGACGAGACGCCAGAACTGATGCCGCTGCCGATCGCGCTGGCGCACCGGCTTGCCCGCCGGCTGTCGGCGGTTCGCAAGCAAGGCATCGTGCCCTACCTGCGCCCCGACGGCAAGACCCAGGTAACCATCGAGTACCTGCACAACCGGCCCGTCCGGCTGGATACTGTCGTCATCTCCTCGCAGCACGCCGAAGACATCGACCTGGACACGCTGCTCGCCCCCGACATCCGCGAACATGTCGTCGAGCCCGAACTCGCCGATCTCGACATCGACACCGAGGGTTACCGGTTGCTCGTCAACCCCACCGGCAAGTTCGTCATCGGCGGCCCCATGGGTGATGCCGGCCTCACCGGCCGCAAGATCATCGTCGACACCTATGGCGGCATGGCCCGCCACGGTGGTGGTGCGTTCTCGGGCAAGGATCCCTCGAAGGTGGACCGGTCCGCGGCCTACGCGATGCGCTGGGTGGCCAAGAACGTGGTCGCGGCCAAGCTGGCCAGCCGCTGCGAGGTGCAGATCGCCTACGCGATCGGCAAGGCTGAGCCGGTGGGTCTGTTCGTGGAGACGTTCGGTACCGAGACCGCCTCGGTCGATGCCATCACAGACGCAATCACCCAGATCTTCGACCTGCGCCCGGCCGCCATCATCCGGGACCTGGATCTCAAGCGACCGATCTATGCAGCGACCGCGGCGTACGGGCATTTCGGCCGCGAGGACGCCGACTTCACCTGGGAGCGCACCGACCGGGCCGAGCAGCTCGCGAAGCTCGTCAACGGCTGACCGCCGCCTGCCTGAGTCGGCTGGCAGACCGCGACTGCGTGCGGGCTCGGTAGTAGCCCGGCTCCGCGCGCAGGCGGAATTGTCGGCGTCCACTGGTAGGACTGCCCCATGACCTCGACCGTCGACGTGCTTCGCCGGCAGCGCGTGCCCGGCACGGCGTCGGCATCGCCGTCGAGCTCGGATGCTGCGGTCGCGCTGCCGGTGGCCCGGGTGATGGTCGACGTTGCGTTGGCGCACTTGGACCGGCTCTTCGACTATCAGGTGCCGCCCAAGTTCGACGATCTGGTCCAGCCGGGCATGCGGGTGCGGGTACGGTTCTCGGGCCGTCTTGTCGACGGCTACGTGCTCGAACGCGCGATGGTCAGCGACCATCCCGGCCGGCTGGCCGCGATCGAACGGGTCGTGGGCACCGAGCCGGTGCTCACTGCGCATACCACCCGACTGTTCCGGACGGTGGCGGACAGGTGGGCGGGCAGCTTCGTCGACGTCGTGCGGTTAGGCGTACCCGCTCGACATGCCCGCGCGCAGGCCGCTGCCTCGTTGGAGGTCGCGCCGGCGCCGGAAGCTCCGGATCCGGTCGGCTGGAGTAGATACCGGTTCGGTTCGGCGTTGGTGGCCGCGGCCGCGGCGGGGCGTCCGGCGCGGTGCGTGTGGTCGGCGCTGCCGAGTGAGGACTGGCCGCTCCGGCTTGCCGAGGCGATGCAGGCTGCGCTGGCCGGCGGCCGCGGTGCACTCGTCATCGTTCCTGACGCGCGCGACCTCGCCCGGTTGGCAGAGGCGGCGACGCGCTGCCTGGGCAGGGACGCGTGGGTCTCCCTGTCCGCCGACACCGGCCCCGCCCGGCGCTATCGCGACTGGACAGCGGTGCGCCGAGGAACCGTGCGAGCGGTGATCGGCACTCGGGCCGCGGCCTACGCACCGGTTGCCGACCTGGGACTGGTTGCCATCTGGGACGACGGCGATGACCTGCACGCCGAACCCCGCGCGCCCTACCCGCATGTCCGCGACGTGCTGGCCCTGCGCTCGACCCAGCAGGGTGCAGCCATGATCATCGGTGGTTTTGCCCGCACGGCCGAGGCGCAGCTCCTGGTCGAGACGGACTGGGCGCGATCGGCGGTCGCCGAGCGAACTTCAGTGCGCACGGCAGCGCCCACTGTGCACGCGGTCGGCGACGACCGGGAGCAGGCAGGTGATGCCGGCGCTGCCTCGGCGCGCCTGCCCGACCTCGCCCTGCGCACCGCGCGCGCCGCGCTCGCCGCCGGCTCGCCGGTCCTGATCCAAGTTCCTCGGCGCGGATACGTTCCCGCGCTGGCCTGCCGAACCGACCGGACACCGGCCCGCTGCACCGCCTGTGCAGGCCCGTTGGTCATCACCCGCGCCGGCGGGCAGGTCGCCTGCCGGTGGTGCGGACGGCCGGGAACGGCATGGGCCTGCCCGTTGTGCGGGCGGCGGCAGTTGCGTGCTCAAATTGTTGGATCGCGGCGTACGGCAGAGGAACTGGGACGAGCCTTTCCCGGCACTGCAGTCCGTACGTCGGGCGGGGAAGCGGTGCTCGAGTCCGTTCCCGGCACCGCTGCGCTGGTGGTCGCCACGCCCGGTGCCGAGCCGCTCGCCGAGGGCGGCTACGGTGCGGCCCTGCTGCTCGACGGATGGGCACTGCTCGATCGGATGGACCTGCGCGCCGGTGAGGAAACGCTGCGCCGATGGATGAACGCCGCCGCGCTGGTACGCGCGGGCGGCTCAGTGGTGGTGGGTGCCGACGCGGCCGTGCCCGCCGTCCAGGCGCTGATCCGGTGGGATCCGGGAGGGTCGGCGCAGCGAGAGCTGGCCGACCGGCGCGAGCTCGGCTTTCCACCCGCCACCCGGATGGCGGCACTCACCGGCACGTCGACCGCGCTGCGCGACACCATGGCCGCGCTCGCGTTGCCCGTCGGTGCGGAGTTCATCGGTCCCGTTCCGGTGGCCGGCGACGAGCAGCGGCTGTTGGTGCGCGCACCGCGCGAGCAGGGATCGGCCTTGGCGACGGCACTGCGCCAGGCGATGGCGATCCGATCCGCGCGCAAGGACGCGGCGTCGGTGCGGGTGGTCCTCGATCCCGCAGTACTGGGCTGACGTTGCTGCCGGAATCGCGGCGCGGCGACCGTTAACGCTGCGGACGCCGGTGCGGCGGCGCCTGGCACCCGGCGTACGTCGCCCAACGGGCCGCAGTCGATGAGCAAGCCGCGGTGTCTCCTACCCTGGAGCGGTGACTGCGCAGAACATCAGGCTTTTCGGTGACCCGGTGCTGCGCACAGCTGCCGACCCGGTCACCGTCTTCGACAAGGAGTTGCGCCAGCTCGTCATCGACCTGGAAGAGACGATGCTCGCTGCGCCCGGCGCGGGGCTCGCCGCGCCACAGATCGGCATCGGGCTGCGCGTGTTCACCTACCACATCAGCGAGGACGAGCAGGGTCACCTCGTCAACCCGGTGCTGCACTTTCCCACCGATGAGGAACAGGACGGTCCTGAGGGCTGCCTGTCGATTCCGGGATTGACGTTCGACTGCCGGCGCCGCGAACACGTCGTCGCGCACGGCCAGAACCAGTGGGGCGATCCGGTCACCGTCGAAGGCACTGCACGCCTGAGCCGCGCCATCCAACACGAGACCGATCACCTCGACGGCATTCTGTTCGTCGATCGATTGGACGCCGCCACCCGCAGGGCCGCACTGCGCGCCATCCGTGAGGCGGAATGGATCGACGACGGCGTGCGCGTCGTTGCACCGGTGGTCAAGCTGAGCCCGCACTGAAACCAGCTCGCCGCCGATCGGCACCCCGTCTCCGGCCGGGCCGATCGAGCTGGCTGGGCCGATCGAGCACAGCCCGGGTGCGTGCCTGCCGGCATCGGCATCCGCCGCCGGACTGCCGAGGAATGGAAGCTTCGTAGACTCGCTGCCGTGGTCGAGCCCGGGTACCGCTGATGCGTGTTCTGTTTGCCGGCACCCCTGCCGCCGCCGTGCCTTCGCTGCAGGCGTTGATCGACTCGCCCCGTCACGAGGTCGTCGGCGTGCTCACCCGTCCTGACGCGCCGGCCGGACGGGGGCGGGTCATGCGCCGGTCGCCGGTGGGGGAGCTGGCCGACGCGCACGCAATCGCCGTCCACACGCCGCGTCGACCTGGCGACGACGACTTCGTCGCCACCCTCACCGAGCTGGCACCTGATTGCGCGCCGGTCGTCGCCTACGGTGCGTTGTTGCCTACCCGGATCCTGTACCTGCCCCGCTACGGCTGGATCAACCTGCATTTCTCGCTGCTGCCGGCCTGGCGCGGCGCTGCGCCGGTGCAGCACACGATTTTGGCCGGCGACGAGATCACCGGCGCGTCGACGTTCCTGATCGAAGAAGGCCTGGACACCGGGCCGGTCTTCGGTGTCACCACCGATCCGGTGCTACCACACGACACCGCCGGAGACCTACTGGACCGACTGTCCATCGCCGGCGCGGGCCTGCTGACCGCAACCCTGGACGCCTTGGACGACCATGACATCGCTCCGCGCGACCAGAGCGAGGACGGGGTCAGTTTCGCGCCCAAGCTGACCACCGACGACGCGCGGATCGACTTCGCCGCGCCCGCGCTAGGCATCGACCGGCGGATTCGTGCCTGCACTCCGGCGCCGGGCGCCTGGACGATGTGGCGCGGCGAGCGCTTGAAGCTTGGCCCGGTTCGTGTCGCCGTCGGCTCCGCGCTGCCGGCCGGGCAGATCCGGGTCGGAACCGACGTCGAGGTCGGCACGGTCACCGACGCGGTCGCGCTGAGCACGGTGCAGCCGGCTGGAAAGAAGCCGATGGTCGCCCGCGATTGGGCGCGCGGCGCGCACCTGGCCCCCGACGATTCCTTTGGCTGACGCCTTGCCCGGCCCGAACAGGCCACCCCGCCGCCCGGCGAAGCGGCGCACGTCGACCGGGTCGGCAGGGCCGGCAAGGCCGGCCGGAACGCCGCCTCCCACTCCAGCTGATCCCGCCCGCACCGTCGCTTTCGAGCTGCTGCGCGCGGTCAGCTCGCAGAACGCCTACGCGAACCTGATCTTGCCTGCGCTGCTACGAAAAAGGCACCTCGACGAACGCGACGCCGCCTTCGCCACCGAGCTCGGCTACGGAACGGTGCGCGCGCAGGGCACCCTCGACGCCATTCTCGGCGACTGCTTGACCCAACCTCTCGCCGAGCTCGATGCCGAAGTGCTGGACCTGCTGCGCCTGGGCGCCTATCAACTGCTGCGCACCCGCGTTCCCGCGCACGCAGCGGTATCAGCGAGCGTCGAACTGGCCCGCACGACAGGTAACGTCCGGGTCACCGGCCTGACCAACGCGGTGTTGCGCAAGGTCGCGGCGCGCACGTGGGACCAATGGTCTTCCCTGCTGCATCCCGATGACCCGCTGGGCGAGATGGCCGCTCGCTACGCCCACCCGCGCTGGATCGCCGAGGCGTTCGTCGCTGCTCTGGACGAGCGCCGCGACGAGCTGGAAGCCGCGCTGGCCGCAGACGACACCCGTCCCCGGACAAATCTGGTGGCGCGACCGGGCCGTATCGCTGCTGGAGAGCTGCTCGAGCAGGCCGGTCCCGATGCGATCGCCGGCCGCTACTCGCCGCTGTCGGTCGTACTGCAAGGCGGCGACCCGGCCGCTCTGTCGGCAGTGCGCGACGGTCGCGCCGGCGTGCAGGACGAAGGCAGCCAACTGTGCGCGCTGGCGTTGGCCGGTGTCCGCCTCGACGGGCCCGACGAGCGCTGGCTTGATCTGTGCGCCGGTCCGGGCGGCAAGGCGGCACTGCTGGCCGGCCTGGCACACGAGGTCGGCGCGACGCTGGATGCCAACGAGCTGCACCCGCACCGCGCGGAGCTGGTGCGACAGGCGACGCAGTTCTGGCACGTCGACGTCTCAGTGGGCGACGCCGGCGCCGTGCCGGCACCGGTACACGGCTACGACCGGGTTCTCGTCGACGCGCCCTGCACCGGCCTGGGGGCGCTGCGCCGGCGCCCCGAGGTGCGCTGGCGGCGCACAGCCGCCGATGTTGTGCCGTTGGTCGAGCTGCAGACCCGGCTGCTGCGCACCGCAGTTGCGCTGACCCGTTCCGGCGGTGTCGTTGCCTACGTCGTCTGCTCACCGCACGTGGCGGAGACCGTCGGCGTGGTGCAGGCTGTGCTCGACGACGGCGCGGTCGACGAGGTCGACGCCCGCCCCCTGTTCCCCGGCGTACCGGAGCTGGGCAACCGGCCTTCGGTGCAGCTGTGGCCGCACCGCCACGGCACCGACGCCATGTACATCGCGATTCTGCGCCGGCGCTGAGGCCGACCCATACACTCGCCGCTGTGTCTGCCGCTGTGTCTGCTTCCGCGCCCGAGCCGATGATCGCGCCGTCCATCCTGTCGGCGAACTTCGCCGATCTGGGCGCGGAAGCAGAGCGGGTCGACAACGCCGACTGGCTCCACGTCGACGTCATGGACAACCACTTCGTACCCAATCTGACCGTCGGGCCCCCGGTCGTGGCCAGCCTGCTGCGTTCCACCGCACTTCCGCTGGACTGCCACCTGATGATCGACGATCCGGACCGGTGGGCGCCGGGCTACGCCGAGCAGGGCGCGGCCAACGTCACCTTCCACGCCGAGGCCGCCGCCGATCCGGTGCAGACCGCCCGCGCGATCCGCGCGGCGGGCGCGCTGGCCGGGCTGAGTCTCAAGCCCGGCACCCCACTGGAGCCCTACGAGGAACTACTGCGTGAGTTCGACACGTTGCTGATCATGACAGTGGAACCTGGTTTCGGTGGGCAGTCGTTCAAGGCCGAGGTGCTGCCCAAGGTCCGTCGCGCCCGCCAGTTGGTCCAAGCTGGGCATCTGCGGCTGTTCCTCGAGGTCGACGGCGGCATCGATGCCGACACGATCGCCCAAGCCGCCGAGGCCGGGGCCGACGTGTTCGTTGCGGGCTCGGCCGTCTACAGCGCCGAGGAGCCCGCCAAGGCCGTGGACGCGCTGCGGGCCGCTGCTCGCTCCGCGATGACCCGCTGAGCGGGCGACGCCGCTACGCTGGTGGCAGTACTGCAGGCAGTTGACAAGGCGGCAGTACCACAAAGTAAGAATCCTGCAATAAAGATCTATCCAGCAACATCAGCAAAGCGTGCTCCGGGGTCGGTGTAATTCCGAACCGGCGGTGACAGTCCGCGACCCGACCGCAGCCGGCGGCCGGTTGACCTGGTGAAATTCCGGGACCGACGGTGAAAGTCCGGATGGGAGGCAGCACGCCGATGTGCCCGATCGTGGCTCGAGGTTCGGAGCAGACGGCCATGCCGTCGCGCTGAGCGCCGTCGCGCCACGCTTCTCGCGCCCATCGTCAACCCCCGGAGTGCCTACCCCGGGAAGGCACCAACATGAGTTTGTTTCAGTCGGCGTTCGACGCGCACCTGACGATCAGCGGGCATCAGATCACCTGGCGCGAGATCATCGGCAACGCCTTCGGCATGGCATCGGCGATAGGTGGCCTGCGCCGGCGGGTGTGGGCCTGGCCGGTCGGCATCGTGGGCAATGTCTTGCTGTTCACCGTCTTCATCGGAACCGCGTTCAGCGGCAACACCCAACCACTGCTCGGTCAGGCGGGGAGGCAGATCCTGTTCATCGTCGTCAGCGCATACGGCTGGAGTAAATGGCGAGCGAACCGGCGGCAAGCCGATCGCAGCGGCATCAGCGCCGGCCCCGCGGTGCGGCCGCGCTGGTCCACTCCGCGCGAGCGGGTGCTGTCCATCGCCGTCGCGTTGGTTGCGGTGTTGGTACTGGCTTTTGTGTTCAAGCAGATCGGCGCCGGCTTCCCCGCCCCCACCTGGTATTACTTCGCCGACTCGTGGATCTTCGTCGGCTCCGCGCTGGCCACGCTGGCCATGGGCCGTGGCTGGATCGAGTTCTGGCTCTATTGGATCGCAGTCGACGTCGTCGGAGTGCCCGAGCTCATCCACTCCAAGTACTACCCGTCGGCCGCTCTCTACGGCGTCTACGGCGTGTTGGTCATCTACGGTTTCTTCGCCTGGCGACGCATCGTCGGCCGGGAGAAGTTCGCCGATCCCAGCTACGAAGCGGTGGGAGTATGAGATGGTATGTGACGGTTGAGGTATCGAATTCTTCTCTATCTGGTGGGAGAGCTACGTGGGCGGACGGTCCGGGGGTGGCAAGCCGGCCCTGACAGGTCTGGCAGGCAAGGCGAGCGAGGCGGCCGCGGCAGCAGATGCGGCCGAGACGGCCGATGAGCTGGTCGACGCGCTGGTCGATGCTTGGACCGACGTCGTCGCCGGCGTCGCCGACACCCAAGATGCGGTGCTCGCCGATGTCTACCGCGAGAGTGGAGTCAGCTCCGCTGCCTTCGTCGTATTGTCTGCCTTGCGCACAGCCCAGGACCGTCGGCTGTCCATGCATCTACTCGCAGCTCGATTGGGTATGACCAGCGGTGGTTTCACCAAGCTCGCCGACCGGCTCCAGGCCGCAGAGCTCATCGAACGCAAGCCCTCGGCTGCAGATCGTCGCGTGGTGCTCGCGGTGCTGACCGACAAGGGCGCGCGTTCCGCCGACGCCGCGATCGTGGCCTACCGCCAGGGGTTGCGTGCTCGGGTGGCGGCCGCGCTGCCAGCATCGGAGCTGACCCGGTTACGCGCGTCGGCACGGCGGCTGGCAGAGCACCAAGTCGTCGGATTCGGGGTCGGTGGAGTCGGAGTGGCTGACGTCGAGTACGAGCATGCGGTCAACTACCAGGCCGACGCTGCCTCCTAGCCGGCCGAGCACGCTGTTCAGGCTCGGCAATTCACCCGCGACTGTGACGCCCGCAACCGGCGATGCGCCGACACTTAGAATGCTCATTAATCATGAAGACCTTCGACGAATTGTTCACCGAGCTCGACGCCCTGCGCCGTGACCGTCCTGAAGGCTCCTCCACGGTGCGCCGCCTGGACGCCGGGGTGCACGAGATCGGCAAGAAGATCGTCGAGGAGGCCGCCGAGGTGTGGATGGCGGCCGAACACGAGAGCGCCCCGCGCGCCGCGGAGGAGATCAGCCAATTGCTGTACCACGTGCAGGTGATGATGCTCGCCCGCGGCCTGCGCCCTGCCGACGTCTATGAGTACCTTTAGCCGTGCTGCGCATCGCCGTACCGAATAAGGGGTCGCTGTCCGAGCCGGCGAGTGAGATGTTACGCGAGGCCGGCTACCGCCAGCGCACCGATTCGCGCGAGCTGATGCTCACCGACGTCGCTAATGACGTCGAATTCTTCTTCCTCCGCCCGCGCGACATCGCCGTCTATGTCGGTTCCGGTCGGCTGGACGTGGGTATCACCGGTCAGGATCTACTATTGGACTCCCACGCCGATGCCCAGGAGGTCATCAAGCTGGGCTTCGGGCGCTCGACCTTCCGTTTCGCTGCCCGCACCGGCGTCCTCACCGAGATCGCCCACCTCGACGGCGTGCGGATCGCGACCGCCTATCCCGGGCTGTTGGCGCGCTACCTCGACGACAAGGGCCTGAAGGCCGACGTGATCCGGCTCGACGGCGCGGTGGAAACCGCCATCCAGTTGGGCGTCGCCGACGCCATCGCCGATGTAGTCGAAACCGGGACCACGCTGCGCAACGCCGGGTTGGAGGTGTTCGGCGATGCCCTGCTGCACAGCGAAGCCGTCCTGATCCGCCACGCCAGCACCGGCGACGAACCCGCCGTCAACCAGCTGGTGCGCCGGTTGCAGGGTGTCATCATCGCGCGGCAGTACGTGCTGATGGACTACGACGTGCGCGAGGATCTCGTCGAGCAGGCCGTCGCGATCACGCCGGGCGTCGAGTCGCCGACGGTATCGCCGCTGCACACGCCGGGCTGGTTCGCGGTGCGTGCGATGGTGCCCGCCGTCCAGACCAACGCGATCATGGATGCATTATGGGATCTGGGTGCGCGCGGCATCCTGGTCACCAGCATCCACGCTTGTCGGCTATGAGGACCTGCGGCTGTGAGGGCTTGTCGGCTGTGAAGGGCGTGCCCGCTGGCAGGGCTGTGCCGGCTGCAGCAGGTTTTCGTGCACATGGAACTTCTCGCATGATCCGCGCACGTCGCATCGTTGGAAGAGGTCTGAATGAGCACCCGGTCCGCAGCCCAGCCCGCCGCCGCGACTGCCGGCAGCACCGCTGCGAGAAGCTCGCGTACATGGCTGGTCAGTGCGCGGCCCGAGCGGCTGCGCCTGATCTGTGCCGGGGCAGTGGTCTTCGTCGCGGTCGGTTTCACCGTCTCAGCTCTGCTGCTGCCATCGGCCAACGACGGATTCACCTTCCGCCGTGGCGACGAATGGGCGATCTTCCTCGTCGGTCTGGCGGTGGCAGGGTTGTTCTGGCTGCCCACCCGCCCTCGGATACGAGCCGACGAGACCGAGATCCAGGTCCGCACCATCGTCGGTGCCTACAAGAGCGTGCCGTGGGACCTCGTCCAGGCCGTCGAACTGCGCCCGAAGTGGCGGTGGGCCCGGCTGATGCTGGCCGCCGACGAGACGATCAGCCTGTACGCGGTGCAACGCGCCGATCCAGGTACCGCCGTGCAGGTGATCCGTGATCTTCGAACCCTGCATGCCCGGGCCCGGCACGAGTCGATAACTCCCCAGCACTGACGCGCCGGCGCTCACGGGGCCCGCTGGCCTACGACGAAGGCGGGCGGCGGGCGCCCAGGATTCTTTCGCCCGGCCCCTGCCCGGGAGGATCGGGGTAGCGAGCGGAGCTGTGGAACTCGTCCTGCAGCGCTCGG
The DNA here is from genome assembly GCA_964236495.1 of uncultured Jatrophihabitantaceae bacterium. Lineage (GTDB taxonomy): Bacteria > Actinomycetota > Actinomycetes > Mycobacteriales > Jatrophihabitantaceae > CAXSBR01. Next base: position 4,724 of record CAXSBR010000003.1, on the reverse strand, counting down.
ATACCGTTGCGAATCGGCTGCCGGTGCGCGCCCAGATCCTCGGCTGCGGCGCTGTAAAGACCGGCCAGCGCGATGATCAGCCGGCGCGCCTCGTCCCGGTCCTCGTACTGCGTGCCGTCCTCGGACAAGCCCAATTTTTCTGCCGCTGCGCTCATCAACATGACCGCCGCCCGGGTGATCACTTCGACAGCCGGGATCTCCGCCAGCTCTCGGACGTCGGAGCCGACGGCGGTCGCGTCGGGAAGTGGCCGGGGCGCGGGCGCAGAAGGCGGGTTGGGCGGTGGCGCAGAAGGTGGCGCGGGCGGTGGTTCCGGAGGTGGCTGGGTTTCGCTCACAACTGATACCCTGGCACCTGCGACCCGTCCGTCGATACCAGGGTCGGCAGCAATGCCGATTCACTCGCCGGACGAGCAAGCGGAAGCCAGCGACACCGGCTTCCCACCCGCACCGCCTTGAAGTGGTGGGGTTACGCCTTCGACCATTGGCATGGTCTCATGCCTCGTGGGTGCTCCGGCTCAGCTGGTGGCGTCTGCAATGGTTGCGAGGATGTGGGAAGGCTGGCCCCGAGTGCGTGATCGCGCCCGGGGCTTTTGCATGTCACAGCACGTCCAGCAACGACAGTGCACAACAGTTCCTACCTCGGCACGGCAGTGGCACCGGACAACCGCAGGATCCCGCTCGTCCGGAGCGGGTTCATCCCAGCGCAACCCTGGAGGTTTGCATCAGCTCGGAACCCCGCATCAACGACCGCATCCGCGTCCCGGAGGTTCGTCTCGTCGGACCCGAAGGTGAGCAGGTCGGCATCGTGACGATCGGCAAGGCCCTCGAACTTGCCGCTGAATCCGATCTCGATCTGGTCGAGGTCGCGCCGATGGCCCGACCACCGGTGTGCAAGCTCATGGATTACGGCAAGTTCAAGTACGAGAACGCGCAGAAGGATCGCGAGAACCGTCGCAACCAGACGCTCACGGTCATCAAGGAAATGAAGCTTCGGCCCAAGATCGACCCGCACGACTACATGACCAAGAAGGGTCACGTCGAGCGGTTCCTCAAGGCCGGCGACAAGGTCAAGGTGACGATCATGTTCCGCGGTCGCGAGCAGTCCCGCCCCGAACTCGGGTTCCGGTTGCTGCAGCGTCTGGCCGAGGACATCACCGAACTGGGCTTCGTCGAGTCCTCACCCAAGCAGGACGGCCGCAACATGGTGATGGTGGTAGCACCGCACCGGGTGGGCAAGCCCTCACGTACGAAGGTCGACGAAGAGCAAGCCGTCGGTTGAGTCAGATCGCCGTCTGACGCATCGCTTGTCGAGGTCGCTTCACTCAGTACGACCCGCGGGATCGTTCTCCTCGCGCGGGCCATCGCAGCAAAGGATCACGTCATGCCCAAGAACAAGACTCACAGCGGGATGAAGAAGCGCGTCAAGATCACTGGCAGCGGCAAGCTTCTGGTCGAGCGGGCCGGAAAGCGGCACCTGCTCGAGCACAAGCCTTCGCGTGTCACCCGGCGTCTCACCGGCACCCAGACGGTGTCACCGGCCGACACCCCGCGCGTCAAGCGCATGCTCGGCATCTGATCCGGCCTCTCGCCAACCGCTTCCTTCTGACGATCCAGTCTTCCCGCACTGGGCCCGGCGCCGTTAGCGTCTATTACCCGTACGGCCCAGCTCATTCACCGACGTAAGGACCTTTTCGTGGCACGCGTAAAGCGGGCGGTCAACGCCCACAAGAAGCGCCGGAGCACCCTCGAGGCGGCCTCGGGCTACCGGGGACAGCGCTCCCGGCTCTACCGCAAGGCCAAGGAGCAGCTGCTCCACTCCGCGACCTACCAGTACCGCGACCGCAAAAAGCGTAAGGGTGACTTCCGCAAGCTGTGGATCGCGCGTATCAACGCCGCCGCCCGCGCCAACGGCATGACCTACAACCGGTTCATCCAGGGGCTGCGCCTGGCCGAGATCGAGGTCGACCGTAAGGTTCTCGCCGATCTGGCTGTCAGCGACGAGGCGACATTCGCCGCGCTAGTTGCGGTCGCGCGGGAAGCTGTCGACGCGGTAGGCATCGGCGGTCCCGTCGACGCTGATTCTGGCGACGCCGACGCTGCTGATCAGGTCCTCTTCTCCGATCCCGCACTCGCGGTCGACGCCGACGTCTCGGCAGCCTGAGCTGCTGCTCAGCGACACCAACGCCCGGCTCGCCGCGGCCCGTCGACTCACCGGTCGACGGGCCCGCGACGAGGCCGGGCTTTTCCTCGCCGAAGGCGCGCAAGCTGTTCGGGAGGCGTTGTCCGCTCCGGGCGCGGTGGTCGCGCTGTTCGCCACTGCCGACGCGATGCAGAGCAACGCCGAGATCCTGGCCGACGCGCGGGTCGCTATAGCGCAGATCAGTGAAAAGGCTGCGGCGGCGCTGTCGGAGACAGTGACGCCGCAGGGGATAGTCGCGATCTGTCGGCTGCCTCGGCACACGCTTGCCGACGTCGTGGCAGCGGGTCCCCGGCTGCTAGTGGTGCTCGTCGAGCCCAACGAGCCTGGCAATCTGGGCGCGATCGTGCGTACGGCCGACGCTGCAGGCGCTGACGCGCTCGTCGTTCACGGTGGTACCGACCCGTTCGGCGGGAAGGCCGTGCGCGCCAGCGCGGGCAGCATCTTCCACCTGCCCGTCGTTGCCGGCGGCATCGACGTCGGCCCCACCGCTTTGATGGCGCTGTTGGACACGCTGCACGCAGCCGGGCTGCACACGCTGGCCACGTCTGGACATGCCGAGAACGACCTCGACCGACTGGCTACCGGTGGAAAGCTCGCCGTCCCGACTGCCTGGCTGTTCGGCAACGAAGCCCGCGGGCTACCGGCAGACGTTCTGGCCGGGGCGCAGCGCACCGTGCGCATTCCCATCTACGGTCGCGCCGAAAGCCTGAATCTGGCGGCCGCTGCCGCAGTGTGCCTGTACGCCAGCGCCCGTGCCCAACACGGTTCCGGCGAGGCGCGCGACGCCCTCGAACTACCCGCGGGATAGCCTTACCCACCGTGCGACGGCGCTCATCGCGCACTGCCATCGGCACCCAGCGGCACCCAGCGACACCCAGTACCCAGAGAGGACAGATCGCAGTGGACACCCTCACCGCCACAGACCCCACCGCGCAGTACGTCAAGTTGGCCGAGTTCGACAAAACGGGCTACGTCGTGCTCGATCGCTACGACCAGTCGCAAGATCAGGACGAGTGGACCGATATTGAGTACGTCGACTGGAAGTCCTCGGGTGAAACCCGCTTCGCTCCGCTGGCCAGCGCCTACGGCGACATGGAGTGCAACGGCTTCTGGAACCACACCCCACCCAAGACCGACAAGGACGGCGTCTGGGTGGAAAAGAACGTCGCCCTGGCTCCGCGGCTGACGAGGCGCGCGCAGGAGCCCGGCGCCAACGTCGGCCGGTGCCGCGTCATCGAACTGCAGCCCAACGCCTATTCCGACTGCATCTACAACCTGCACCGCGACGACAACAACCGTCTCAATCCTGAGGGCACCGGCTGGATCGTCCGCGGCTTCTTCAACCTGACCGACAATCCCGACTCGGTGATGATCCTGCGGGAAGATCGTGACGACCCGTCGACCGAGTCGCGTATCCCGCTGCCCGCCGGCGCGCAGCTCATCGTGGACACCCAGCGGCTCTGGCACGCGGTGTGGCACCCCGGTGACCAGCCGCGCTATTGCCTGATCACGTCCTGGGAGTCGGGTCCTCAGCTCGATACTTACATCGCCAAGTATCACGGTGTGGACGAGGTCGCGAGCCTCCCCCTGGACAGCGCCACCATCGACGAGGCGACCAAGATCGTCGCCCAGCGTCGGGCCGACCGGGCCGCGGCCTTGGCCGCGCGCGGCCAATCCGACGTCGAGGTCAAGTCCGAAGCCTGATCGCGTAGACCCAGGCACAGCCGGCACAACTTCAGCGGGCACAGCTCACTCACCCACTCACGGCTTGACGGTGCGGCTCGTCGGCGGCGCCGGCGGGTTGCTCGACGCGTGTCCCATCGACCGACGAGCTAGTTCGAACACGGCAGGAGGTCCCGGCTCATGTCCGGCGCGAACGACCCATATGACCCCAAGCGCGTCGCGGCGCTTTCTGACGAGGCGATCGCCGCAGCGCTGTCCGCGGCCCGTTCAGCGCTGGCGCACGCAGTAGACCTCGACGCGTTGCACGACGCGTTCGTCGCTCATCTGGGCGATCGCAGTCCGTTGGCGCTGGCCAATCGTGAAATCGGAGCCTTGCCGCCCGCAGCACGTTCGGAGGCAGGCCAGCGGGTCAACCGGGCTCGCGGTGAACTGCGGGCAGAACACGTCGCCCGCCAAGTCGAACTCGAAGCTGAGCGCGATGTGTCCGTCCTGGCCGCCGAGACCGTCGACGTCACGCTGCCCTTCGACCGCCGGCCGGTCGGCGCGCGGCATCCGCTGACAACCCTGCAGGAGCGCATAGAGGATCTGTTCGTCGCGATGGGCTACGAAGTCGCCGAGGGCCCCGAGATCGAATCGGAATGGTTCAACTTCGACGCCCTCAACATGGACGCCGACCACCCCGCCCGCTCGATGATGGATACCTTCTTCGTCACACCACCCAACGGGGGCACTGAAGACCACGCCGCCAGCCTGGTGCTGCGCACCCACACCTCGCCGGTGCAGGTCCGCACCATGCTCACCCGCACGCCGCCGATCTACGTCATCTGCCCGGGCAGGGTGT
>CAXSBR010000002.1:230299-340485 GCA_964236495.1 uncultured Jatrophihabitantaceae bacterium | reverse complement strand
GAGGGGGTCAAGATTCGATCGGCGTCAGGGGGTCAGTATTGGCTCGGCGTCGACAAGCGGACAGTCCCGGCCGCTCAGTTAGCTCTCGGGCGGGGCACGGATAAGCTGGGTCAATGAGGATAGGGCACGGAAAGTTTGGGCTCATCTACTCTATCTTTTTCATCCTCTGGGGCACCTATCAGATTTTGACGCGCGCTCATGCGTTCGGTCGAGTGCTTGGCATAGGGACTCTTGCGATAGGTATCCTTGCCGGCTTTGAGTGGTGCCGCCAGTGGAATAAAACAAGGCTTGATGGCCCGCGCAGTGATACCCCACAGGACTAGCTCTCGAGGCTGAAGATCTAAGCGCACCGTTCGAATCGGCGGGCAGGTGTCGGCAACGATCGTTTTCTAGACGTAAAGGTTCGGTCCCTACCGGGTGCGTCAGAAACTCACGTGCAGCTCGCTGTGACCTGTGGTGCTAGTGGGGCTGACATGAGTTTCTGACAGCGGCGGAAGTGTCAAGGAACCATCCGGTTCACACGGTTCACGGAGTGGTCGCGGAGTTGTCACCCGAGCGTCAGCTGGTGTTGGTCCGGCTAGGACGGTCGCTGCAGAGTAGCCGTTCGATGGCTGTGCGGATGCTTGCCCGGCGTGCGGCAAGTTCGTCGTCACCTGGTCTTTGGAACACGTCGGCGGGAATGGCCCATGCCAGCAGTACCGCGAAGACGAGGGCGAGAAGGTGGTCGGCTGGAAGCCCGGACGCTGCGGTCGACTTAGCTGCGGCCACTTGCGCGATCATGTCGCGGTAGGTGGTGTCTTCGAAGGCCGGCGCGGTGTCGCGTTCGATGTTGCGCCAGGAGAACAGGCGCACGGCCGACGCGTTGTGCATCCAGTAGTCGAACAGGCGCACCGCGTAGTCGGGCAGGTTGTCGGGGGTGAAAGGCACTGCAGTCGCGACTTGGGCGACGTTGTCTGCCAGAACGGCGTCGAACAGGCCAGCTTTGGACTCGAAGTGCACGTAGATGAGTCGTTTGTTGACACCTGCGGTAGCGGCGATGGCGTCCACTCGCCCGCCGGCGAAGCCCGCACGCTGAAACTCCTCACGGGCGGCGGCGAGGAGTTTCAGGCGAGTCGTTGCGGCCTGGTCAGCGCGAATGCCCATCAGGCGCTGCCGCGTCGGGGAAGATCAGCCGGCGACGCCGAGCTGTTCGAGGACGTTCCGGTTGTCCGTAGCCACGTACTCCTCGACCAGTCGTCCCTCGTCGTCGACGCGGAAGATGTTGATGAGGTCGAAGATGACTCGTTTGCCGTTGGGTGCGACCGGCCCCATCGGGGATTGAGTGAATTCGTGGACGAAGGTGCCTTCGATCCATGTCTGGCAGGCAATCTGATTGCTCTCCACTAGCACGATTCCCCGGCGGATCGAGCGGTCATCAAACGCTGCCCGCAGCGACTCGAAGTAACTGGCCAAGCCAGCGTAGTCGGATTCGAAACCGCCCGGTCCGTGGAAGGTGAAGGCGGGAGCGAAGTAGTCAGCTACTTCGTCGGGGGCGTCGCCGGATACTTCGAGCTGACCGGCGCGGACAAGACGCGCGACTAGGTCGTCGCGGCTGAATCTCTGCGTCATGACATTCCTTCAGGGTCGCATTATGGTAACCGTCTAGTTAGCGAAGCTCACGCTACCAGTTTGGGCCACCAAATATTTACCCAACTGGTCCGCAGTCAGTTCGCCTCACATCCGCGCCGCGGTCATCTCGCCGTTGGTGCGCAAGGCGGCCCGCGACGCCGGGGTGGACGTCGCGGCGGTGCGCGGCAGTGGACCCCACGGCCTAGTGCTGCGTAGTGACGTCGAACGTGCCGTTGCTGACGTAGGTCCGTTCGCATCACCGGTGCTCGACTCCGGCGGCGTAGCAGGGCCGCCGTCCGAAGGGGAGCCGCAACGGATTCCCCTCACCGGTGTGCGCAAATCAGTGGCAGACAAGCTGAGCCGCTCGCGCCGTGAGATTCCCGAGGCCACGGTCTGGGTCGACGTCGATGCCACCCCGTTGATGATCGCGCGCGCCCAGCTCAACGCCAGGGATCCAGAGCGGCCGGTGAGCGTGCTGGCCATGATCGCCCGATTCACGACCGCGGGTCTGCGTCGTTACCCGGAGCTGAACTCGCACGTCGAGGGTAACGAGATCGTCGTCCTCCCGTCGATCAACCTCGGTTTCGCGGCACAGACCGAGCGCGGGCTGGTGGTACCGGTGGTTCCCAACGCGCATCGGCTGTCCCTGCGCGCCCTGTCCGCCGCGATCAGCGCCCGCACCGAGTCGGCACGCGCGGCACACTGACGCCGCGGGAGATGACCGGCGGCACTTTCACCGTCAACAACTACGGCGTCTTCGGCGTGGACGGATCCGCGGCCATCATCAATCACCCGGAGGCAGCAATCCTGAGGATTGGGCGGATCGTCGACAAGCCATGGGTGCACGACGGCGAACTGGCGGTACGCAAGGTGAGCCAGCTGACGCTCGCCTTTGACCACCGGGTCTGCGACGGTGCCACCGCGGTCGGGTTTACGCGGTTCGTCGCCGACTGCGTGGAGACGCCGATCGTCGCACTCGGCGAGCTCTGACGACGCTTACTCGGGCGGCACCCGGCCGCGCCCCTGCTTCACCGTTGAACGTCGCTTCTTCGCGTCCACCCTGCGCTGCATCGCCGCTCGCGAGGGCTTGGTGCTGCGGCGCTTGGGCGCAGGCGGCTGCAATGCCTCTACCAGCAGATCTACTAGCCGAGCTCGGGCCGCAGCGCGATTGCGCAGCTGCGAGCGATGCTCGGAGGCAACTATCACCAGCGATCCGTCCACGAGCCGATGCGCCAGCGCGGTCAGCACTCGGTCTCGCTGGTACTCACGCAGCATCGTCGAACCCTGCACGTCGAAGCGCAGTTCGACCCGACTGTCGGCGGTGTTGACCGACTGCCCGCCCGGGCCTGACGATCGGCTGAACGTCTCGGTCAGCTCCGCAGCCGGTATTACCAGGCCGTGCGGATGTCCTCGCACGCCACGCAGCACCAGATCGGCGCCCGGATCGACCACCAGCCGCGCCTTCGCTCGGAACTCGGCTGATCAGAACTCTGACTTGCTGGCCTGCACGGTGCGCATCCACTCGACCAGCTCGTCTGGATCCCGCGGCAGGGATGCGCTCAGGTTCAGTGGCTCGGAGTCGGTGACGGCGATGTCGTCCTCGATCCGCACACCCAGCCCGCGCAGCTCGCTGGGCACCGACAGGTCATGGGACTGGAAGTACAGCCCCGGCTCCACTGTCAGCACATGGCCGGGCGCGAGCTTGCCCTTCACGTAGGTCTCCGCCCGCGCCCGGGCGCAGTCGTGCACGTCGATGCCCAGCGAATGCGACGTCGAGTGCAGTGTGTAGCGCCGGTGCAGGCCGGCGCCGGGTGCCTCCGGATCGGGATTGCAGGAGACGTCGGCCGTCACCGGCAGCACGCCCCAGCTGTGCAGGTGATCGGCCAGCACCCACATCGCCGCCCGGTGCGGGGCCAAGAAATCGGCGCCCGCTTTTACTTCGGCGATACCAGCAGTCTGCGCCTCGTACACCGCGTCGTACATCTTGCGCTGGGCGGGCGTCCAGCTGCCGTTGACCGGCATCGTGCGGGTGACGTCGGCGGTGTGCAGCTGCTCGGTTTCCACACCCATGTCGGCCAGCAGCAGTTGGCCGTCGGTGATGCGCCCGTTGTTGCGCCACCAGTGCAGCGTCGTTGCATGCACGCCCGCGCCCACGATTGACCCGTACCCGACGTCGTTTCCTTCGTAGCGTGCCCGGCGCCAGAAGGTTCCCTCCAGCCACCGCTCGCCCCGCTCGCCGCCGGCGGCCAACACGGCGGGCAGTTCGCGCACGATGTCGGCGAAACCGCGGGTCGTGGCGTCGCAGGCCTCCTGCAATCGGGCCAGCTCCCACTCGTCTTTGACCAACCGCAGCTCGTCGATCACCTGTCCGAGGACATCGGTGTCGGCGCCCGGGAACAGCGCCTCGACGTCGGGATCGGTGCCGCTGAGCAGGACGACGTCGCGAGAGCGATCCGAGGCAGCCATGGCGGCGGCAAAGTCGCTCAACGGACACACCTGCAGCCCCAGCAGTGCGGCGGTGTCTCGGACGCCCGGCACGCCGCCCACCCAGATCGCGCCGCGCATCCGGTCGGTGAAGTAGGCGATGTCGCCAGGGCCGACATACTCGCGCAGGTACAGGGTCGCGTCATGACCGGGTTCGTGGCCGCCGGCGCTCGGCTCGAGTACGAGCACGGCATCGGCCGCGGTCTCCCCGGTCAGCCACGTGAACGAGCTGTCGGCGCGGAAGGCGTACTCGGTGTCGTTGGCGCGCGTCTTGAGGACACCGGCCGGAACGACGATCCGCCGGCCGGGCAGCGCCTGCGACAGGCGCCGGCGGCGTTGCGCGCTCCACTGAGCTCCGTCAGCCCGCGCCGAAGCCGCGATCGGCAGCGGTTCAGACCAGTTCGACGTCAGCGACGTGCGCAGTTCCTGCGACATGCCGAGGTCGTGTGCGGTTTGCCGTTGCGGCGCGGCGCTCGGTCCGGCGTTCAGTTCGCCGGCCGGCCCGCCGACCGCCTCGGGCGTAACCGTGGTTTCGGGGGTGACCGTAGCTTCGGGCGCCACGTCGACGTCAGTCATGGCTGCGAGCTTAGGCCCGGCGCGCTCGGGCCGAGCAGGTTTGAATGGGGGCGACGTGCCTGGGTACACCGCTTGTCTCGCTCTGCGGTTACCCTCGCAGCCTGACCTGCTGGGAACCGGAGACTTGCCACCCGTGCCGGAGATCTCTCAGGTGAAGCGGCTTAACGTGGTGCGGCAGCGCAGCGGCTCTGTGGCGTGCCGGCCGGCTGACGTGAGGACGACGCAATGTGTTTCTCGGTCCAGGCGGACCTGACGGCAGGTGTCGTGCTTCTGCCAGTCGCCGCCGCGTCCGTGCGTGAGGTGCGGAGCCGACGCGAGCTGCTATTTGCGCTACTGCCTGCGTTGTTTGCACTCCACCAGTTCGTCGAGGCCGTCGTCTGGCTCGGGATCGACGGACACGTAAGCGCGCACGCGCAGTCGGTCGCGGCGCTGCTGTACCTGCTCTTCGCGCTGCCGGTGCTGCCGGTGCTGATGCCCGTGGCCGTGCTGCTGCTGGAACCTCGCGGGGCCCGGCTACGCGTCGCCCCCTTCGTCGCGGTGGGCGCGGTCGTCGGCTGCTATCTCCTGTATGCCCTGCTGACGACACCCGTCATCGTGACCGAGCACCAGCATGCCCTCGGCTACACCACCGGCGTGAAGAACGGCGATCTGTGGGCGGTGTTGTACGTCGTCGCCGTCGTCGGCCCGGCCCTGATGTCGGGGTACCGGAGCATCGTGCTGTTCGGGGTGCTGAACCTGGTGGGGCTGGTCGTCGTGGCGCTGCTGCTGGTCGAGGCCTTCGACTCGGTGTGGTGCATTTATGCAGCGCTGCTCAGTGGGCTCGTGCTGGTGCACATGCACCGCCGCCGGCGCCTTCCGGACCCGCACCGCCTGCACGGCCATCCGACTCCGGTCATCGCTGTCTGAAACACCTCGCCGGGTAGGAGTGTCGACTGGGTCGGAAAGAGCGCCCGGGCCGATCAGGCACTGGAAGCAGCTGACGTGTTACCGATGGTGCGGCGCCGAGATGGCCCGCCCAGGTGGCACTGCAACCTCGTGGGACGTCGCGATTGTGCCTATTAGATGGGCGGTTTACTGTGCGGCCCATGCGTATACATGGATCGGATGTCACCGCCAGCTTGTGAACGGGTCACGCCGGCACGAGCTGGCCATTACGACAGCAATTACGGACGGCTCCTCGGCGACGCTGATCAGCATCGACGGAGTCGATCTGCTCCAGTTGCAGCAGCCACTTCGCGTCCGGTCAAGACGTCTGCGGTCGCCGGTACGGGAGCGGGTGGCCTTCGACCCGCCTGACCCGGTTGACCTGCTTCCTCCCGATTCGATGTCGCTGCTGCCCACAGCGTCACCTCGTCCGGCGATGGTGGGTATCTGCGGCTGTGGGGAGTCGGGGTGTGACTCGTTGTGGCTTCAGGTCCACCGGTGCGGCGGCGACGTTCTCTGGGAGCCTGACCTGACGTCGCCGCGCTCCACTATTGACGCCAGCTACGTTTTCGACCTCCGGCAGTACCTCGACGCGGTCGACGTCGGTCAGGCCTCGACTGGGCATTGGGAGACGCGTGCGCGCCTGCTCGCTCGAGAGTTGCGTCGGCGTAGGGACAGCCTGTTCAGTCTCGACATGATCTCCTGGCGCGGCGCTCAACCGGTCGCCTTCCGGCTGTTGGACGCCGCCGCCTGGCTCGGGTACGACAAGATCATGCTGACAATTGCCACCCCCACGGGCGTGCGTCAAGCGGAAATTGGCGTCACCGATGACCTGACCGACGACCAGATCCTGCACATGGTTAGCACCGTCGACGACGAACGGGTGATCTGGCGATCCGCCGGCCGCCCCGTACTGCCATAACGCAGTTGGATCCTGCTGTTGACATGAAGACGGCGCGTGGAATGCGCGCGCCCCGCGCACTTCAGCCACCAGGACGCCGTAGCGGTTGCTCACGCCGCGCGGACCGAAGGCCAGGCCGAATTTGTGTCACAGCCAACGTCGTTCGGCTCAGCCCCGCGGCGCTAGCCAGTGAGTGGTGACGAGCGGGATGAGGACGCGGGCTCAGTTTGGTGCGGCGAGCCGTCAGGACGCACCGTGCACACGAAGGCGAGCGGTTCTGCCGCCAACGAGGCGATCTGGTCCGATGGGACAGCCTGCACGGGCTCGCGCCAGCCCAAGCGTCGACGAACGATCCGGTGTGGCGGTGGACCGGCCGGCAAGGCATTGCGGAGGGTGCCGTTGAAGCAACCTTTTCTGTGAAGCAGGCAGACGATCGAGTAGTCCAGTTCAGCGGGCGGCTTGTCGATGGCGACGTCGGCATCGGATGGCTGAGCTAGTGAACGCTCGGATTGTTGCCACGTTGGCGATTGCGGCGCAACCAAACGCGACGGCGGCTAGTAACGCGGACTGCCATTCCGGCCCGGAACCGTCACCGAAAAGCAAGGTCAGCACACTCGCCACCACAAGAAATGCGATGGGTGCGATCACGCCAATGGGCATCAGAGCGATGAGGACCACGAGGTAAACCCCGTAGTTGTTCGTCCTGTCCGCCACCACGCCAAGGCCTGACACTGAGGCGGCTGCGGTCGCCAGCCGGCGTAAGGCTCAGTGACTTCGATCGTGAGCGTCACTACACCCCCACGTCGAACCCCTCGCGGCAACCGCGTGAATGGGCGTGTCGGGCATCTGCCAGGTGAGTTGGAGGGCAGCTGCTTTGCTGGAAGCGGTCCCCGTATGCGGGTCATCATGTTTCCCGCTGTGAGTGCGTGTTGTCCGATCTTCGAAGGCCGTTGAAGCTAGACGACGTGCTGCAGGCACTCACTGGCACGCACGCGCCGACAGTGATCACCAGGGCCGCCGTTCGCACATCGACCCTCCCCAGCTCGGACCTGAAACGTCCATCCGCCTCGTGCCGCCCGATCCGAGTACAGGAACACCCGGCGGCGTGTCGATCTCCATCATCGGGAACACATGTTCTGACGACGCAGGCGTGGCGCCGGGTCGGCGACAATCGTCTCGTACGGCAACCTCTGTCGCACTCGCCAGTTCCGAGGTGACCGTACCGGGCGCCAGCGGCGTCGATCAGCCGGGCGGTGGCGCTGGGTGTTGGTTGCCGTGTGGCCTGCCCGGTGACTCATTTCCGCTGGGGCGCGGCGTCGTACGGGACGGTCGGGCCCGGATTTTGGGGCGTCGTAACTTGCCGTCAGGACGGGGGAGCCGGGACAGGCACGCGCCGATCGACCAGCGAGCCGTGACAGGACGCTGCCTCTGCCGGCAGCTTCTGCACCATCCGCTCGTCGATGACCACGTCGACACCATCGGTGCGCAACTGCTCGGGATCGTCGGCACTACTGGGTGCGGCGGCCGTATATGCGGGCGACGGACTGTTGTAGGTCGAGGGTGGGTTTTTGTGGCCGCCGCGCGACTGCTCGGGATCGTCGGCACCACTGGGTGCGCGCGACGGACCTTTGGAGGTCGCGGCGGGTTGGCTGTTGTGGCTGCGGCTTGCCTGGAGGAAGCGGAAGTCGGTCGGGTCGAAGTAGTAGGACTGGATCTCGCCTGGCCGGATCAGCTGATTGACAAAGTCCGCCCGAATGGCCGGGCGGCGTAGGTAGTCCTTCTGTTCGAGGAAAACGCGAACGCCCGGGGTGCGGCTCAGCACCGCCAGCATGGCGGCGCGCAGCCGCGGGGATGCGAGGCCGCCGTACATGCTGAGCGAGTCGCCGACCTCGACGAACACCGCCTCGTCCCGGGACGAGGAGCCTTGCGCGTGCGAGCGCAGGTACGCCGCCAAATCGGTGACGTCGGTGGGCATGGCGGCGAAGAACGCGCGAGTCGGGTGGTCGAAGATCGAGCGGGGGAAACGCTGACAACCATGTTGGGGGCCAGTACGCACGCTGACGGTATTGCCGTCCCCGTCGATCCACGTCCGGTTGAGCTCGGCCGTCCCGGGCTTCTCCTTTCCCTTCGCATCCAGATCAATTGAGCGGTCGACGTGGTAGTAGAAGCGTCCGGTCGGAACCTTGGTGGAGAGCCCGCTCGGCGGCTTGAACGGCGTTGAGAGCGCCGACGCACTGGCGCGCGACGTGGGGCCGGGTCCGCCGGCGTTTGACGAGTGGCCGGTGCCGCGGACACCGGCCGCGATGCCGGCCGTCGCGGCCACAGTGGCGATGGCGGCGGCCACGGGTAGCGTCCAGCGGTGCCTGGCAGGCGTGGGTGTGTATGGGGTTAGTGGCAGCTGCAGCGTCCGCTCGGCCGCCGACGCAGCACTGTCGCCCGCAAGCGCGTGGCCGGTGATATCGGCGAGGAGCCAGCGGCGGTCGTCGGCCGGCCATTCGGCGTCGGCGAGCGAACGGGGGTCGGGCGCGAAGGCTGCGATCTCGTCGAGGACATCGCGGGATAGTGGCATCAGTGCACCGTCCTAGTAGTGATCGGTGGTGTCTTATCGGTACGGGCTCGGTCGGTGGAGTGTCGGTCGGCGGGGACAGGCTCGGCGAGGGCACGTCCGATCCGGGCGCGGGCCCGGGACAGCCGGACTTCGAACGCGCGGGTGGAACAGCCGGCGACCTTGGCGGCATCGGCGTTACGCAGACCGTCCCACGCCACGAGCAGCACCGCCTCCCGCTCGCGGTCGGACAACTGAGCGACGGCAGCAAGGACCGCGTCGCGGTCGACCACTGCCTGCTCGGCGGCGGCGGCCGGACCGGCCAGGACGGTCAACCTCCCGGCGGCCTCGATGAGGCGGTCCTGCCGCAGCTGGTGCCGCCGGCGGTTGGCGAGCGTGTTGCGGGCAACCACCAGCAGCCACGGCAGCGGCTCGGCCGGCAGATCGCCCCGGCGGCGCCACGCAATCAGGAAAGTGTCGGCGACGACGTCCTGGGCACTCGCCGCGTCGCAGCTGCGCCGCGCGTAGGCATAGACCCGCGGCGCCAAATCGTCGAAGATCGCCGTGAAGCGATCCGTCGGGTCCATGCCTCGTAGTGTCCGCCCAGGGCAGATTCTCACATCGACCACCGAAATGGGTCGACGGCACCGGTTCAGCCATGCTCGTCGACGGTTCGGCCGCGAGGTCGACCTGACGCAGCAGTCGGGCCGCGTGCTTGGTCGACTCCTCGGTACGGTCGATGTCGGTATCGATGTCGGCGGCGATGTAGATGTCGTAGCGCCGCCGCTGGAGGGAAAGGTCGCCATGAACCGCCTGGCTCAGTCCACCAGCCCGTACCTGCTCCAGCATGCGGACAACCCCGTCGACTGGTGGCCCTGGTCGGACGAGGCGTTCGCCGAGGCCCGCCGTCGCGACGTTCCGGTGCTGCTCAGCGTGGGCTACGCGGCCTGCCACTGGTGCCACGTCATGGCCCACGAGGCGTTCGAAAACGTTGCAGTGGCCGAGCAGATGAACGCCGGTTTCGTCAGCATCAAGGTGGATCGGGAGGAGCGCCCGGACGTCGACGCCGTCTACATGGAGGCCACCCAGGCGCTGACCGGCTCGGGCGGGTGGCCGATGACGTGCCTGCTCACCGCCGACGGTGCGCCGTTCTACTGCGGCACCTACTTCCCACCCCAGCAGTTCCGGCAGTTGCTCACCGCGGTCAGCGAGGCCTGGCGCGACCGGCGCCAGGAGCTGATCGAGTCCAGCGAACAGATCGTGGCAGCGCTGTCCTCGAGTGCGGCTCGGCCGTCGTCGGGCGCTCCGGACGCGGCTGCGTTGGACGAGGCGGCGGCAGTGCTGGCCCGCTCGGCTGACCCGGTTCGAGGCGGCTTCGGCGGCGCGCCGAAGTTTCCGCCGGCGATGCCGCTGGAGTTCCTGCTGCGCCACTTCGAGCGCACCGGCGCGCAGGCGTCGCTTGACGTTGTTGAGCAAACCGGCGAGGCGATGGCGCGCGGGGGCATGTACGACCAGCTCGCCGGCGGCTTCGCCCGGTACAGCGTCGACGCCGACTGGGTGGTGCCGCACTTCGAGAAGATGCTCTACGACAACGCGCTGCTGCTGCGCTTCTACCTGCATTGGTACCGGCGCACCGGCTCGCCGCTGGCGGCGCGGATCGCCGACGAGACGGCCGAGTTCCTGATCCGCGACCTCGGCACGCCCGAGGGCGGCTTCGCGTCAGCACTGGACGCCGACACCGAGGGCGTGGAAGGGCTGACCTACGCCTGGACGCCCTCACAGCTGGTCGACGTCCTCGGCGTGGACGACGGCGACTTCGCAGCGAAGCTGTTGACGGTGACGCCGCGGGGCACATTCGAGCCTGGCTCGTCGACGCTGCAACTGCGCACCGACCCCGATGACCTGCCGCGGTGGGCGTCGATCCGGGCGCGGCTGCTGGCCGAGCGCGCGCAGCGACCCCAGCCCGGGCGCGACGACAAGGTCGTCACCGCGTGGAACGGCCTGGCGCTGGGCGCGCTGGCCGAAGCCGCGATGCTGCGCGAGCGGCCGGACTGGCTGGCCGCGGCGACGCGTTGTGCCGAGCTCTTGGCCGCGGTGCACCTGCGCGACGGCCGCCTGGTGCGCACCTCGCGCGACGGCGTCGCCGGCCCGTCTGCCGCCGTGAGCGACGACTACGGCTGCCTGGCTGAGGGACTGCTGCTGCTCCACCAGGCCACTGCAAACCGGCGTTGGCTGACGCTGGCCGCAGAACTGCTGGAGGTGGCGCTGACCCGCTTCACCGACTCCGCTGCTGCGGGCACCGCAGGGACGGCAGACACGGGAGACACAGCGGGCGCCGCCGCGACACCGGCAATACCAGCAGTCGCGGGTCACTTCTACGACACCGCTGACGACGCCGAGACGCTGATCCGGCGGCCCTGGGACCCGACCGACAACGCGACGCCCTCGGGCCAGAGCAGTGTGGCAATGGCGCTGCTCACCTACGCCGCACTGACCGGATCGCAGCGACACCGCGATGCGAGTGAGGCTGCGCTGGGCGTCGCGGGAGCTATCGGCGCACAGCACCCGCGCAGCCTGGGCTGGGCGTTGGCCGCGGCCGAGGGGCTGGTGGCCGGCCCAGTGCAGATCGCGGTGGCCACGAGCCAGCCCCTGCCGGTGCCGACGGAACCGCTGGTCTCGCTGGCGTGGCGGCTGCGCGGGCCGGGCGCGGTCGTAGTGGCCGGACCGCCCGACGCCGACGGCGTCGAGCTGCTGGCGCAGCGGCCGCTGGACGACGGCCAGCCGACGGCCTACGTCTGTCGCGCCATGGTCTGCCAGCTTCCCGTGACCGGCGAATCGGCTCTGCGCGCGCAGCTGAGCGGGTGACCGGGCCGGGTGGATCCGACGCCGGTCAGTGCGGCTCAGCTCGATCCGGAGCTGAGCCGCAGCCTAGGTGTGTGGCGGTGAACTGCCGCAACTACAGGCCGGGGCCCTCGCTGCGCAACTTGTCGACCTCGCTCATCGCCTCGCGCAGGCCGGTGAGCCAGTCGTCGGTGTGCTCGCCGACCAGCTTGACGCACCAGGCGAGCGCCTCAGAGCGTGACCGGGCGACGCCGGCGTCGACGAGGGTGTCGAGCACCTGTCGCTCGGACTGCCGCAGCCGCGTCATCACAGGGACCGCCAGATGCGTGAACAGCTGCTCGGTTTCGCCGATTCGCGCGCCCCAGGCGACCTTGCGCCCGTAGCGACCCTCGGCCTCCAAAGCGATGGCGATGCGGTCCTCGCGGGTTTCCTCGCGGAACCGGCTGATGCGCCCCGCAGCCGCTGCGGCCGCTGCTTCGGGCGAGGTGTCGGTGCCCTCCGGAGCGGCGAGCTCACCGATCACGTGGATCTCCTCGCGGTCGACTCGCACTGTGGGCGCGCCGGTGAACCAGTCGCTGGGCAGGCGCCCGGCGAACCAGGCCGTCGCGTCGGCCGCCGACGGCAGATCTGCCTGCTGCCAGCCGCCGGAGCGGCCGAAGCCCGGCCCACGCCCGCGACCCATACCGGGTCCGCCGAAGCCGCGTCCGCCGAAGCCGTGGCCGCCAGGTCCGCCCCGGCGTCCGCCGCGTGGACGGTCTCGCTCCTCTGCACTCGCAGAACCTTCAGCGCCCGCGCCGGCGGCACTACCCGCGCCGGCGGCACCACCCGGTCCGCCTTCACCACCGGGACCGCCTCGCCTACCCGAACCGCGGTGTCCACGGCTCGATGCTTCGTCGTTGCTTTCGGAAAACATTTCATTACCTCCGGTTGTTTATTACTTCATTACATCCTGAAAAACGCGAACTCGTCAAGGAATGTTCCCGCCGTCGCCGGCGAAGGTGATCCGCGCGGGCGCGGGCGGACCGATAGGGTCCGAGCATGCGCGCGGCGGTCTTCCACGGTCCTGGCAACGTTCGGCTCGAATCGACGCCCAAACCGGAGCTGGAGCAGGACACGGATGTTCTGGTTGACGTCGTCGCCGCGGGGGTCTGTGGCGAGGATCTGTGGGCCTATCGCGGATACGGCGGCACGATCGGCACCCGCACCGGGCACGAGTTCGTCGCGGTGGTGAATACCGTGGGCACCGAGGTACGCGCCCTGCGTCCGGGCGACCTCGTACTGGCACCGCCGGGATGGTCGGACGGCACCTGCGACCACTGCCGGATCGGGCTGACGTCGTCCTGCGTCGACGGCGGGCGCTGGGGACAGCCCGGCCACGACGGCGCCCACGGTGAGCGGGTGCGGGTGCCACTGGCCGACTCGACGCTGTTGCGCGTGCCGGCCGAGCTGGCCACCGACCCGGCCAGCGTGCTGGCGCTCACCTGCGCGGTGCCCACCGCCTACCACGCCGCGATCTCGGCCGGCGTTACCTGGGGCAGCAACGTCGTCATCATCGGCGACGGGGCAGTGGGCCTGGGCGCGGTGCAGATCGCGCGGTATCTGGGCGCGCAGGACGTTCTGGTGATCGGCCATCACCCCGACCGGCTGGAAACCGCACTCGAGCTCGGCGCCAACGAGACCGTCGACGCCTCCGTCGGCCTTGCTGACGCGGTCGAAGACGTGATCACCCGAACCGGGGGCTCGCGCACGGTGCTGGAATGCGTGGGGTCGCAGTCGTCCTGGACCACTGCCATCGCCGTCGCGCGCGACGGTGGCAAGATCGGGCACGTCGGCACGCCGCACCCCGTCGAGCGCCTGGACATGACGCGGCTATGGGAGCGCAACATCACGCTGTCGGGCGGCACGACGCCCGCGCGGGCTTACCTGCCGATGCTGCTGCAGGCTGTGGTGGACGGCACGTTGGAGCCTGATCCGCTGGTGGATCTGGTCCTACCCATCACCGAGATCACCGACGCCTACGCCGCATTGGACTCCCGGGTGGCGACGAAGGTGCGCCTGACGTTCTGAGCCGCCGCCCGCGTCGTCGAGAGGCGCCGACGAGCCAGCGCTAGGAAAAGACGATCAGCCAGATCGCGATGTAGTGACACAGCGCCGCGACCAGCGTGCACAGGTGAAAAACCTCGTGGTAGCCGAACACCGTGGGCACCGGATCGGGCCGCTTGAGCGCGTACACGACGCCACCCAGGGTGTAGACGAGCCCACCGGCGGCCACCAAGGTCAACACGGCCACGCCGCCGTTGGTCAGTAGCTCGGGCAAAGCGAACACGGCCACCCAACCCAACCCGACGTAGCAGGGCACCGACAGCCAGCGCGGCGCGTCGGGCCACAGCGTCTGCAATCCCACGCCCAGCAGTGCACCGGCCCAGACGACGGCAAGCAGGACGGGTCGGGCGCTGCCGCGCAGGGCCAGCACGGTGATCGGCGTGTAGGTGCCGGCGATGAAAACGAAGATCATCGAGTGGTCGAGGCGCTTCATCAGCTGGTGCGCGCGCGGCTGCCAGCCGAAGCGGTGGTACAGCGCGGAGGTGCCGAACATCAGCGTCAGCGTGAGCGAGTACAGCGCGGTACTGAGTCCGGCCGCCGGCCCGCGCAGGGCAGAACTGACCGAGATCAGCGTGGCGCCGCTGGCCAGGGACACCAGGGCGGCGTAGGTGTGCAGCCAGCCGCGCGCGCGGGGCTTGATGTCGGCCAGGGTGCCGGCCCGGCCGTCGGGATCGGCGCTGCCAGCGTGCGCAGTAGACAGGTCGGCACTGCTCACGCCGGTCAAGCTACCTCGACTGGTGCCCACCGGCCAGCGGCGACCGGAGCGCCTTCCGTGGCAGGGATAGGGTCAGCGCGTGAGCGTTCAGGACGCGGTCTACCGCCTGTACGAACGGCGACTGCGCCGGCAACTGAACGGGCGTCAGCACCCTGTGCACGTAGCCGTGATGTTGGACGGCAACCGGCGCTGGGCGAGGGCGATGGGGCTCGACGACGTCAACCACGGACACCGCGTCGGCGCCAGCCACATCGGCGATCTGGTGGAGTGGTGCCGCGAGGCCGGCGTCGAGCACGTCACGTTGTTCCTGCTCTCCACGGAGAATTTGACTCGTCCGAGGTCGGAGCTGGAGCCGCTGCTGCGCATCATCGAGGGCGTGGCCACTGAGCTGTCCGGGCCGGGCCTGCCGTGGCGCATCACCGCCGTGGGCGCCCTGGATCTGCTGCCCGAGCGCACATCACTGGCGCTCACCGAAGCCGAAGAACGCACCGCCGAGCGCAGCGGAATGCGGATCAACGTGGCCGTGGGCTACGGCGGTCGCCGCGAGATCATCGACGCGGTCCGCTCACTGCTGCAACAGCACGCCGAGGCCGGCACCTCGCTGGAGGACATCGCCGAGAACCTCGACGTCGGGCACATCGCCGAGCACCTGTACACCAAGGGCCAGCCCGACCCGGACCTCGTCATCCGTACATCGGGGGAGCAGCGGCTGTCAGGTTTCCTGCTCTGGCAGTCGGCGAACTCGGAGTTCTACTTCTGCGACGCGCTGTGGCCCGATTTCCGCAAGATCGACTTTCTGCGCGCGTTGCGGGACTACTCCGAGCGGCAACGCCGCTTCGGGGGCTGAGGCGGCGACGCCGGTACGGCTCAGTGCGCCGGCGGTGACCGGCGGTGAGCCGGCAAGACGCTTGCCGGCGGCACGCGCGCGACTGAGGTGAACAGCCGATCTCGCCTGGCGTGTCCCACGTGCAACCGGCGGGGTCGAACCTAGAGTCCGCGGCAACGGCACCCGATCCTGTCGGGGCCGTTGACCGGGAGGTTCCCACGGTGCTCGCCGCCAGCGGTGCATTCGCCGGCCTGCGCTGCGTTCGCAGCGATCGCCGTCGTCGCTCGCGTCGCAGCCGCCTGCGCCCCTGTGGCGGGCGTTGTAACGGTTCCCCACGTCGGGATATCTCTTTGACCCTGCATCGAGCGCTTATCCGGCGACGACGCGCAGAGGCCGCGTCGAGCCGCAGACCAGACCCCGTCAGGAGATTGCCGTGACCGCTGTCTCGTCCCGACCCGCCCTGCCCCGCCCTGAATTCGCGGCCCGGAACGTCGACCAGCCCGATGGTTCGGCCGACCGGCGCACCATCGTCCTGGACACGTCGGTACTGCTGTCCGATCCCGGCGCGCTGGGACACTTCGGCGAGCACGAGGTGGTCCTGCCCCTGGTGGTGATCGGCGAGCTGGAGGCCAAGCGGCATCACCCGGAGCTCGGCTGGTTCGCGCGGCAGACGCTCCGGGCCCTGGACGAGTTGCGGATCGAACACCGACGGCTGGACCAGCCGGTGCCGGTCAACGGCGAGGGCGGCACCCTGCGCGTCGAGCTCAACCACTGCGACCTGGCGACGCTGCCCTCAGGTTTCCGGATCGAGTCCAATGATTCGCGCATTCTGGCCGTCGCGCTGAACCTGGCCGCCGACGGCTGCGACGTCACCCTGATCACCAAGGACATGCCGCTACGGGTGAAGGCGGCGTCGGTGGGTTTGGCCGCCGATGAATACCGGGTGACAAGTGCGGTCGACTCGGGCTGGACGGGCATGGCCGAGGCCGAGGTCGGTGCCGACGTCGTCGACGCGCTCTACGAGATGTCGGTGATCGATCCCGTCGACCACGCCGAACTCAGCGGCGCGGCGGCGATGCCGTGCCACACCGGGCTGGTGCTGCACTCGCCGCGCGGATCGGCGCTGGCACGCGTGACGCCCGACAAACAGCTGCGCCTGGTCCGCGGGGACCGCGACGCGTTCGGCTTGCGGGGGCGCTCGGCTGAGCAACGCGTCGCGCTGGAACTGCTGCTGGACCCCGACATCGGCATCGTATCCATGGGCGGGCGGGCAGGCACCGGCAAGTCGGCGCTCGCGCTGTGTGCGGGATTGGAGTCGGTGCTGGAGCGGCGCGCGCACAAGAAGGTCGTCGTGTTCCGTCCCCTGTACGCCGTCGGCGGCCAGGATCTCGGCTACCTGCCCGGCAGTGAGGGCGAGAAGATGGCGCCGTGGGCGCAGGCCGTGTTGGACACGTTGGGCGCGCTGGTCAGCAAGGAGGCGATGGAGGAGATCGTCGCCCGCGAGCTGATCGAGGTGCTGCCCTTAACGCACATCCGCGGCCGCTCGTTGCACGACGCGTTCGTCATCGTCGACGAGGCGCAGTCCCTGGAGCGGAACGTGCTGCTCACCGTGCTGTCGCGGATGGGACAAGGCTCGCGGGTGGTGCTGACCCACGACGTCGCCCAGCGCGACAACCTGCGGGTGGGCCGCCACGACGGCATTGCCGCTGTGATCGAGGCTCTGCGCGGGCATCCGCTGTTCGCGCACGTCACGCTGACCCGCTCGGAGCGCTCGCCCATCGCGGCGCTGGTGACCGAGATGCTGGAGGACCTGCCGCTGTAAGCGGCGACGGACAACGCCGGATCTGGGCCGACCCTTCGTCGGGCAGCGAGGCCAGTTGTTTGTCCCGCTGGGTGCCGCTTTTGCGGTGCAAACCGGTACCCAGCGGGACGAAGCGTGCCAGCGGTTAGCGTGACTGTCGGTAGCGTCGCCAAAGCGACGATGGCTCAGGCTTTTGGGTGGGTCATGCTGAGCACGTCGAGTGCGGCGTCGAGCTGCTGCTCGGTCAAGGTGCCATTGCCGACATGCCCGCGTTCGAGTACCACAGCGCGGATCGTCTTGCGCTCGGCCAGCGACTGCTTGGCGATCTTGGCTGCCTCGTCGTAGCCGACGTAGTGGTTGAGCGGCGTGACGATCGAGGGCGAGGACTCGGCGTACTCGCGGCAGCGCTCGACGTCGGCCACGATGCCGGCAACGCACCGATCCGCGAACACGCGCGACACGTTGGCGATCAGCCGGATCGACTCCAGCACGTTGCGTGCCATCACCGGCAGCATCACGTTGAGCTCGAAGTTGCCGCCCGCCCCACCCCACGCGACGGCTGCGTCGTTGCCGATCACTTGGGCGACGACCTGGCAGACGGCTTCGCAGAGCACTGGATTGACCTTGCCCGGCATGATCGAACTGCCCGGTTGCAGGTCGGGCAGGGCGATCTCGCTGAGGCCGGTACGCGGTCCCGAGCCCATCCAGCGCAGATCGTTGGAGATCTTGTTCAGCCCGACGGCGATCGTGCGCAGTGCGCCGGACAGCTCTACCAGCCCGTCGCGCGCGCCCTGGGCCTCGAAGTGGTCACGCGCTTCGGTCAGCGGCAACCCCGTCTCCGCGGCGATGAGCGCAATTACGGCGGCGGCGAACCCGGTCGGGGCGTTGATGCCGGTGCCGACCGCGGTACCGCCCAGCGGTAGTTCGGCCACGCGCGGCAGCACAGCGTCCAGGCGCTCGATGCCGTAGCGAACTTGGGCTGCGTATCCGCCGAACTCCTGCCCCAACGTCACCGGCGTGGCGTCCATCAGGTGGGTCCGACCGGACTTCACCACGCCAGCGAACTCGTCCGCCTTGGCAGTCAGGGTGTCGGCTAGGTGCGCCAGCGCGGGCTCGAGGTCTTCGAGTACCGCCTTGGTAGCAGCGACGTGGATCGCGGACGGGAACTGGTCGTTGGACGACAATGGGTCGTTGACGTCGTCGTTCGGATGCACCGTGGTGCCCAGCCGTTCGGCGGCGAGCGAGGCCAACACCTCGTTGGCGTTCATGTTCGACGACGTTCCCGAGCCGGTCTGGAAGACGTCGATCGGGAACTGGTCGTTCCACCGGCCGGCGGCGACCTCGGCCGCTGCCGCGGCGATCGCCGTCGCCTTGGCGGGATCGAGAAGTCCGCGCTGGGCGCGTACGCGCGCGCCCGCGCCCTTGATCAACGCCAGGCCGGCGATGAGCTGGCCCTCGATCGGCTGCCCTGAGATGGGGAAATTTTCGACAGCCCGCTGAGTCTGGGCGCGCCACTTGGCATCGACGGGCACGCGGACGTCGCCCATCGAGTCCTTTTCGATCCGGTACTCGCCAGGCTGACCAAACTGCTCAGGCTGCTCGGCTTGCTGCGGCTGCCCAGAGTGCTCGGCCTGACCAGACTGATCAGCTACTGCGGACACGCTGTCGGCGGGATCGATGCTCACGGCGGCAAGTCTGGCAGCGTCGCCGCCGTGGGTCGCCATTCTGTGGTGCGTGCCTCAGCCGACGCGCGCCGCTGCCTGCGATCAGCAGAGCGCAGGTGGGTGATGACGTGCTGCACTGTTCAGCATCCGATTACCCGGCCGGTGACGGTCAGCAGGCATCTGGCGGCTGCACCGCTGGGCCGGGAGATCGACGTGGGACGTCGGAACCTGTCGTTCGTCGGAATCGGGTGCCCCAGCGTTGTGCGCTTCAGATTTCAGCGGAGTATGCGCGCAACTTGTCCAGTCGATGCACCGATTCGATCGTGCGGATCGTGCCCGACTTCGAGCGCATGACGATCGAGTGGGTGGTGACCGAGTCGCCGTGGTACTGGACGCCCCGGATCAAATCGCCGTTGGTCACTCCGGTGACGCTGAAGAAGACGTCCTCGCCGCGCACCAGGTCCCGAGTGGTGAGCACGACGTCGAGGTCCAGTCCCGCGTCGAGGGCCTTCTGCCGTTCGGCGTCGTCGGTGGGAGCCAATTTGCCCTGGATCGCGCCGCCCATACAGGTCAGCGCGGCCGCGGCGATGATGCCTTCGGGAGTGCCGCCGACGCCCAGCATCAGATCGACGCCGGTGCCGTGGCTCGCGGCCATGACCGCACCGGCGACATCGCCGTCGCCGATCAGTCGAACCCGCGCGCCGGCGGCGCGAACTTGTTCGATGGTCGCGGTGTGGCGCGGGCGGTCCAGGATGCAGACGGTGACGTCGGCCATTGGTTTGTGCTTGGCCTTGGCGACCCGGCGGACGTTCTCGGCCACCGGAGCGGTGATGTCGATGACGTCGGCAGCCTCTGCGCCGGTGGCGATCTTGTCCATGTAGAAGACCGCGGACGGATCGAACATCGAGCCGCGCTCGGCCAAGGCGATAACGGCCACCGCGTTCGGGCGTCCGGTGGCCATCAAGGTGGTGCCGTCGATGGGATCGACAGCGACATCGCACTCAGGCCCGGTGCCGTTACCCACCTGCTCGCCGTTGTAGAGCATCGGCGCCTGGTCCTTCTCGCCCTCGCCGATGACGACCGTGCCGCGCATGGACACGGTGTTGATCAGGCGCCGCATTGCGTCCACCGCAGCGCCGTCGCCGGCGTTCTTGTCACCGCGCCCGACGTAGTGGGCCGCCGCTGCCGCGGCCGCCTCGGTGACCCGCACCAGTTCCATTGCAAGGTTGCGCCCCGGTGCTGCCGCGTTGACCGCCAGTTCCGGTGGCAGATGACCGCGGGGGACGTCACTCATAGCTGCCTACTCATCCGCGGCGGCTCATTGCTGACTGCAGTTGCCGACCGTTCCTGTTGGCTGCTCATTACTGGCTCCGATCCTCGGCCTGCGCCGACGACTGATCTTCCCGTGCCGCGATCGCCTCGGTCAGGCGGGCGCTGGCGTCATCGAGCCAGCGCTGGCAGATGTCGGCGAGCTCCTCGCCCCGGCGCCAGAGCGCCAGCGACTCCTCCAGCGGCTGACCGCCCGATTCCAGTGCACGCAGCACGTCCTGGAGCTGCGCGCGCGCAGCCTCGTACGACAGGCCGGCGGCCGCAGCATCACCGGGGTCGGCTGCGCCGGTCAGGTTGTCGGTGTTGTCAGCGTCGAGCGCCGCGCCAGGTGAGGTAGCCATCGCAGGCGACCCTATCCCGTGCCTATGACGATTCGGCCCGTCTGCCTGTGCTCTGGCCCTGACTGGCTGCTGGCTGGGCTGCCAACTGAGCGGCGGCGTCAATTGCCGGCTGGGCTGCCCCGCACTGACAGGGGCCGGCGCGAGGCTCAGGCGGCTCACGCCGGCACGACGGGGAACGAGCCGCGTTCGACGTAGACGGTCATCGGCCCGTCGACGTGCGCCGGATCGCGCACTGCGACCCCGTCGGCGTCGATGACAACGGCGTAGCCGCGCGACAGCGTCGCCAGCGGCGACAGCGCTGCAACCCGGGCTCGAACGTGCACGACGTCGGCGCGCGCGCTGTCCAGGCGCGTATGCAACAGTCGGTGCAGCCGCTCGCGTGAGGCGGCCAGCTCCACGTTCCCGCGTTGCAGACGGCCGGTGATCGAGGCTGTCAGCCGGCTGGGCGCGTCGCTGATCGCGGCACGTTCGCGCTCGACCCGGTCAAGCACCACCCGTCGTCCACGCCTGCGGGCGTCGCTGAGCGTGGCGCGCTCCTCGGCCAGATCCGGCACGAGGCGGCGTGCGGTGGCCGTCGGAGTGGAACAGGCGACGTCAGCGACGAAGTCGAGCAGCGGAACGTCGGTCTCGTGTCCGATCGCGCTGACGACCGGCGTGCGACACGCGGCCACAGCACGCAGCAGGGTCTCGTTGGAGAACGGCAACAGATCTTCCACGCTGCCGCCGCCGCGGGCAAGGACGATGACTTCCACTTCGGGCTCGGCGTCAAGGCGCTTGAGCGCGGCCACGATGTCGGCGACGGCCGACGGTCCCTGCGTCGCCGCGTGCTCGATGCGAAAGCGGGCGCCGGGCAGGCGGCGGCGACTGTTCTCCACCACGTCGTGCTCGGCCGCACTCGCCCGACCGGTGATCAGCCCGATCGTGTGCGGCCAGAACGGCAGAGCCCGCTTGCGTTCGGGCGCGAACAAGCCCTCCTGACCGAGCAGGCGTTTGAGTTGCTCGAGGCGCGCCAGCAGCTCCCCGAGCCCGACCTGACGGATGTCGGACGCCCGTAGGCTCAGCGCACCGCGCTCGGCGTAGAAGTCCGGCCGAGCCCGCAGCACGACGCGCGCGCCCTCGATCACGCCGGCCGCCTCGACCAAGTGGCGCGGACACGTCACCGTCATCGAGATGTTGGCGTCGGTGTCGCGCAGGGTGAGAAAGGTCGTCGACACGCCGGGACGACGCGTGAGCTGCGCGACCTGGCCCTCCACCCACACCTCGCCCAGGCGGGCAACCCACGAAGCGATCATCGTGGACACCGACCGGAGCGGAAGCGGGCTCTCCGGTGAGGACTGGACTGCCATCGCTCAGCGTCTGGGTGCCGGCGCGGCGGTGCCAGTCATTGCCGAGGTGCGGTGGCGGAACGCAATCTGTGCAGTCGCCCGAGTCATGACATCGGCGCGGCGTCCGCGTCCGATGCACCGGCGGTGGGCTCGGCCGGCTGTGCAACGGCCGGGTCGACAGGCGGCTGGCCCCCCCCAGCTGGCCCGCTCGTGGCGGAACCACCGTCGGATGTTCCGCTTCCTGGGCGCGGTCGCGGCGCGCGGCGGGCCGGTGCCGGGCGCCTGGCGGCCGTCTTGCGCGCCGGGGGGACCGGAGCAGCCGGCGTTGCGTCGGCGAGCTCGGCCATCACTGCCTCGACCGGTATCGCTTCCATCGTGTCGACGTCGGCCGGTGCAGGGTTGCCTGGTCCGGTCAGCTCGTCACCGTCGAGACTGTCCGCAGTCTGCGAGGCGGCACTGAGGGCACTGATCACATCGTGCGAGGCTGCGGTGTCGGCCGCCGAATCGTGGCTATCCGACGATTCGCTAGAAGCGTTGGGCACGGTCGGCGACGCGCTCGGCACAGTGGGCGGTGGGGGGACTGAGGGCGCAGTGGGCAGCCGGCGTCGAGGAGCACCCGAGGTCCGGCGCCCGGGCTTCTTGGTCGGCAGGGTCAGCACCGGAGTCTCGGCCAACAGCGGATCGCCGTGCGTCACCATCGGCGCCGAGTCCACTTCGTCGTCGAAGACGGCCGCCGGAACGGGGTCGTCGTCGAACACTGCGGCAGGGGAGGGCTCGTCAGAGAGGGCGCCAACGACGAGATCGTCGTCGGACACTGCGGCCGCGGAGGCGTCGACGGTGGTCTCGCCTGCACTGTCCACAGAGAAGGCCGCGGGCGCCGAGGCACTCGGAGCGTCGACGTCGAGAGCCAGATCGTCGGCGCTGACGGTGGATGCACGGGCGTTGTAGCCGCTCTCTGCGCCGCCACTATCAGCACCACCCTCGGCACCGCCAGCACCGTCGGTGGGTTCCTCCTCATCGAAGGTCGCCCAGCCCGGCGGTTGTGCCGGTGCGCCGATCAGGTGGCTGAGCAGCTCGTCGCCCCGGGCGACCAACTCCTGATACCGCTGCTGCACCTTCATCGACAGCTGCATCGTGTTGCCGACGGCCTCTACGGGCAGCTCGGGAGCGCGCTGGATCAGCCCCTGTGCAGTTTCCACAGCCGTCGCCACGAGGCCGATGTACGCGCGAAGGGGAGCAGGAAGAATAGGCATGGTGTCCAGACTGCCGCACGAGCTGTAAGCCAGACCACTCCGGCCTGGCGTGTTCGTTCTTATCATCGGGGTATGACACTTGAGCGGCGGGTGCTGCTGGCCAAGCCGCGCGGCTACTGCGCCGGCGTGGACCGGGCGGTGCAGACCGTGGAGCTGGCGCTGGAACTGCACGGAGCACCGATCTACGTCCGCAAACAGATCGTGCACAACAAGCACGTCGTGTCCAGTTTGGAAGCCCGCGGTGCCATTTTCGTCGAGGAGACTGACGAGATCCCCGAGGGGTCGCGCGTGGTGTTCTCCGCCCATGGCGTGGCACCGGTCGTGCACGCCGAGGCCGCGGCGCGGTCGCTGCAGGCCATCGACGCAACGTGCCCGTTGGTGACCAAGGTGCACAACGAAGCTCTTCGATTTGCCGCTGACGACTACGACATCCTGCTGATCGGCCACGAGGGCCACGAGGAGGTCGTCGGTACCACCGGAGAGGCGCCCGACAACATCCACCTCGTCGACGGGGTGGCCGGCGCGGCCTCGGTCGAGGTGCGGGATCCGCAGCGCGTGGTGTGGTTGTCGCAGACGACACTGTCGGTCGACGAGACGATGCAGACGGTGTCGGCGCTGCAGGAGCGCTATCCCGATCTCGTCTCACCGCCCAGCGACGACATCTGCTACGCCACCCAGAACCGGCAGGCCGCCGTCAAGGCCATCGCCGGGAACGTCGAGCTGTTCCTCGTCGTCGGATCGCAGAACTCGTCGAACTCGGTGCGGATGGTCGAAGTGGCGCTGGCGGCAGGTGCTCGAACTGCGTTTCTGGTGGACGACGCCGCGGGCATCGACCCGGCCTGGCTGGAGGGGGTTCAGACGGTGGGTCTGTCCTCGGGTGCGTCGGTGCCGGAAATCTTGGTCGACGATGTGTTGGCGTGGTTGGCCGAGCGGGGATTCGGATCTGTGGAGGAGGTCGCCCACACCGAGGAGCGGCTGACGTTCGCGCTGCCGCAGGAGCTTCGGCGCAGCCTGCGAATGGCGGGCCGCCCGAGCTGACGTGCGCGAACAGCGGCACGCTGCAAGCGCGCATACAGCCGCGCGTTGGGCAGCAAGGGATGCTGCAGCGTGCGCGGCGGTGCTCGTCACGGCGGTTACGCGACGCATGCGGTGACCCACACTGTCCGACGTAGGCGAGCCCGAAGAACTATCCGGTAGGTGCGAACCCGACGCCGGCAGGGGCTCGTAGCCTGCGCGAGCGGCCTGCCAGCGCTCGGCGCACACCGGCGACAATCAGTACGGCTGCAGTGGCGATGGCGATCGTCGGAAAGCCGTAGACCAACCACCCGGTGGCGAAGCCCAGCAGGTCGGTACGGCTGGGCACGCCGCCGGACTTGACCACCAGTTCCGCCGCCGACCCGACGATGAATGCCAGCGGCGGGGACACGACCACGGCAAACAGCGACCGGAACCGGACCAGCAGCACGGCCAGCAACGATCCGACGATCAGTCCGATCCGCAGGCCAGCACCGGAGCCGACGACCTGGTCGACGACGATGCCTGCCGCCAGACAGGCCGCCAGCACGAGTAGCGCAGCCAGCGCAGGTAATCCGCGCGACGCTGCGGCGCGGGTTGGCCCTCGCTCGGTGTCGAATGCCGACGAGCCGCCATTGCCCGACTGTGCGCCGGCCCGCTGAAACTCCGACGCCTCGCCCGCCGACCGTGGAGGTTGTGTCGGTGCGGGGGTTTGCAGTCGGGTGGGTTGCGGTGTCGGCGACTGCGTGCGGGGCGACGGTGGAGGCCGGACTCCGGCAGTCGTCGGTAGGCGGCCGGCAGGAGGCGGAGATGAGGACAACGGAGCCCGCTGTGCAGTGCGTTCCGACACCTGATCTACAGCCGCGAACTCCGGTGCCTGTGCCCAGGAATGGTCGCCCCAGCCTTCGTCGGGCGCGCCGCCGTCGGAGTCGGGCCGTCTCTGCGGCACCGATGAGCTTGGCGTCATGGTCGTACTCCGCGGCAGAGGCATTCCGGCGCGGACATAGACGTCACGCTACCGGCGTCCGCTCGCACCAAGGGCGCGAAACGCACGACGCGGCTGCCAACAGCACCGCCCACCCAGGTTGACGGATGAATAGTCGGGCGGCTGCCCTGCCGCCGGCCGGCTCAAGCGGGCTCGGCGCGTATCGGTCATGTTCCGGTCTTTCCGGTGGGATCGAGCAGCGCGGCCTGCTCCACCAGCGCCTTGGGCTTGGCCAAGGCCACCACCCTGGAGTCGGCGAACTCAGCGGCTTGCGCCGAGCGGGCGAACTCGGTGATCTGGCGCGGCGCCTGGATCTCCTGCTCCCCAGGCACGACCTTGAGATCACTCATCTTGCGTGCGGTGACCAGCACGCGACTTTCCAGCGAGGACACCGCGTTGTTGTACGAGCCGACAGCCGAACCCAGCGAACGTCCCAGCTTGTCGATGTGCGAGCCCATCGTGGACAGCCGCTGGTAGAGCTCGCGACCCAGCTTGTGGACCTGGGCAGCGTCCGCGGCCAGCGCGTCCTGGCGCCAGGTATAGGCGACCGTGCGCAACAACGCCACCAGGGTGGAGGGCGTAGCGAGGATGACGTCGCGCGAGACGGCGTGCTCGAACAAACCCGGCTCCTCGCGCAGGGCGGCGTCAAGGAATGCGTCAGCGGGAACGAAGCAGACAACGAACTCCGGCGACGGTTCGAAGCGTTCCCAGTACGCCTTGGCCGCCAGTGCATCGATGTGGTCGCGAAGGTGCCGCGCATGCGCCTTCAGGCGGGCGTCGCGGGTGCGCTGGTCCTTGGCCTCCATCGCCTCCAAATAGCCGGCGAAGGCGACCTTGGAATCGACGACGACATTTTTTCCGCCCACCAGCCGCACGACCATGTCCGGACGCAGAACGCCCTCGGAAGTGGAGGAGCTGGGCTGGTTGACGTAGTCGATGTGCTCGGCCATGCCGGCAGCTTCGACGGTGCGTTCGAGCTGAAGTTCGCCCCACCGGCCACGAACCTGCGGTGCGCGCAGCGCTGTCACGAGCTGGGCCGTCTCGACGCGCAGCTGCTCGGAACTCTGGCGCATCGTGGCGATCTGCTCCATCAACGTCGCATACGAGCCGGCCCGACTTTGCTCCACCGTCGACATCTGCTCCTGCACCTTGTCCAGCGTCGAGCGCAGCGGATCCACCAGCGTCTCGATCGCCTTCTGGCGTTGGCCCAGATCGGTATCGGCAGCAGTACGCGCGGCGGTCAGCTTCGACTCGGCCAGCGCGACGAATACTTCGTTGTTGCGCTGGAGCGCCTCGGCCGACAGGCTGCCGAACGCTTCGCGCAGGCGCTGGTCCATCCGGGCCAGGTCGGCTTCACGCAGCTGCGCAGCGCGATGCAGATCGTCTTCCCGCTCGCTCCCGGCACGGAGCAGGTCGGCCTCGCGCGTCTGGGTTACCTGCCGTTCCGACGTCAGCACTGCCTGCAGCCTGGTCGCCTCGGAGCTCGCCTGAGCCAGCTCGAGCCCGGCCGAGCGCGCGGCGCGAGACGATGCCGCCGATGCCGCCAGCCAACCGATCAACGTTCCGACCAGCAGCGTCAGCACCGCAAGCAGAACAGCGAGAACATCCATGGGGAAAGGCTGGCACCGGGGTGTGACAATTTTCGTTGCGACGCGCCCGCCGCAGCGTTTTGCCGGAACCCGACGGTCGTCGGAACCGTTGATCCACCATGACGGGGCGTCTGCGTTCGCTGCGCAGCCTGGGCGCGGCGGCGATGTTCGCGCTGCTGCTGCTGGTGCTGGCTCCGTGCGGGTCGGTGTGCTGCACCCGTTCGGGCGCTGTGGGGGCCCACGCCGTCGGCGTCAAGGCGATCGCTCCCACCGTTGCAGTCGGCCCGCGCACTCACGTGGCAACCCCCACGTCCCAAGTCGTAGCCGACGCCGCCTGGTATCGCCTGCATTTGGCAACCGTGCAGTTCGGCAGGGCTGCGACTGACGCGTCCCTCGCGTCCGCGATGGCGTCGCCGGCCACCCAACCGCGTGCCCCACCGGTCTTCTGAGCTTCGCGATCCATCAGGTGCGTACCTGGTGTTGTCTGCCCGCACCGGGACGTCGCCTCCTACCGTCTGTGAGGAGATCCGATGACTGCACTACCCCGCACTGCCACTGCGCTCACGCACCGACAGCGCGCGCACGTGCGCGCCGCGCTCGAGGAACAGGCCGCATTCCGACGTGATCAGATCGCCGGCCTGGAGTCAGCTCGGCAAGCGCCGACAGCGAGTGCCGACATGAGTCCGGCGCACCGATTGATCACCCGCACGATCGAGCGGGGAGCTCGGCAAGCCCTGGCCGAGGTGCAGGCCGCGCAACAGCGCCTCGACGACGGCACCTATGGCGTCTGCGTGCGCTGTGGCGACCCGCTTCCCAGTGAAGTACTGGAGGTGTTGCCGGCTGCGGCGCAGTGCGTAACCTGCCGCAGTCTGGCGGCCGGCTGAGGTTTGCCGTGCCGGAGGCAATCAGCCGACGCAATGCGGCACTGCTGCCCGGCGTGCACAAGACGCAGCCCAACATAAGATCCGCCCCACGCAGCGGAGGGAGCTGGAACGGCGATGGACGACTCCGATCGCCTTGATCGCGCCGTTCCGGCTCCCGCCGTTGCCGACTCCATACTCGCCGAGGTCGCCGGCGCCGGCGCCGACGACGCGGGCGGCGTGCCGGTCGACCTGCTCGGCGACTTCCTGCCGGTGGTAGCCACCGCCGTCGTCGCCGGCCGGCCGGTGTCGCCCGCCGAGCTCGATCGCTACCGGAACTTGGGCAACGAGGCCGCGCGCCGGGGCGTGGCGCTGCGCGCGCTGCTCGACCTCTACCTGTCGGCCGGCTGGCGCCTGTGGCGGCACCTACCGCCGGTGATCGAAGCCGGCCGTAACCCGGCCGGCGTGGTGACCGCTGGCGAGGTCATGCTGCACGCGGTGGACGACGTCGTTGCCGTGCTCGCCGAGGGCTACCAGCTTGCCCGTCGAGCACTGGTGCGCGCGCAGGAGGCGGCGCGCCGGGAGTTCGTCGACGACCTGCTCAACGGTGCCGCCGACGTGGTGGGTCTGCTGCACCGTGCCACCGGCTTCGGCCTCGACCTGTCCGGGCCGCATGCTGTCGCGGTCGTCCAGACCGACCGCCGTTATGACGACGCCGCGCCGCTGCTGGCGGTTCTGGAGCGTGCCGTTGCGGGCCGCAAGGGTGACGCACAGGCTTTACTGGCCAGCAAACAGGGCCGGTTGGTGGTGGTTTTCCCGGCGCCGGATCCGGCCGCCATCCTCGAGGTGGTAGGCACGCTGACCGCCACACTGGAAGCGCAGGCGGACTCCGTCGGGGTGGAAGGCGCTCGCACGACGTCATGGCAAGTGGGCGTCGGGCGACCTGGAACGGGCGCCGACGGCGTGGCGACGTCCTACCGGGAGGCCGGGAACGCGCTCGAACTGGCCGCACGCCTGGGCCTCGCGACGCCGGTTGTCGACGCGCGCGAACTGCTCGTCTACAGCGTGCTGCTTCAGGACCGCACCGGGTTGGCCGACCTCGTTGCCAGCACCCTGCGCCCGCTCCGCGACGCCCGCGGCGGGGCTGCGCCGCTGATCGACACGCTGAGCGCCTTCTTCGCCGCCGGGGGTAACTCGGCAGCGGCGGCGCGCTCGCTGCACCTGTCCGTTCGGGCGGTGAACTACCGGCTGGACCGCGTGCGCGACCTCACCGGCCACGATCCCCTGCAAGCCGACGATCGGTTCGCCCTGCAGGTAGCCGTGCTGGGAGCCAAGCTGCTCGACTGGCCGCACCAGTCCTGAGCGCACAGCTCGGGCCCAGGCTTGAAGTCCATCTTGCGCGAACCGCGCAACCAACCGGCTCCAACGTGGTCGTATAACAACTTTGCCTGCGCACCTTGTCACCCCGAGACTGGAAGCCAGGACGGAAACGACTTCGTCCGACAACGTCGAGGAGTCCTGCGTGAACGTTCCGATCTGGGCCTGGGCGGCCTTCGCCGCCGTGGTCGTCACCATGCTGGCGATCGACCTGCTCGCCCACCGCGGCGCCCACGTCATCCGATTCAAGGAAGCCGCCTGGTGGAGTGCGATCTGGGTTGGCCTGTCGCTGATCTTTGCCGTCGTGCTCGCCTTCACTCTGGGCCGCGACGCCGGCATCGAATTCACCACCGCCTGGCTGCTGGAGAAAAGCCTGTCGGTCGACAATCTCTTCGTCTTCGCGCTGATCTTCGGCTACTTCAAAGTGCCCGCGGCCTTCCAGCACCGGGTGCTGTTTTTCGGCGTCATCGGCGCGCTGGTGTTCCGTGGCATCTTCCTCGCCGCCGGTGTGGCAGTGGTCAGCCAGTTCACTGCGATCCTGTTCGTCTTCGCCGCGATCCTGCTTTACAGCGCCTATAAGTTGCTCAAGGACGACGACGACGCCTACGACCCTGGCAGCAGCATGGCGCTGCGGCTGATGCGCAAGGTCGTGCCGGTGCGCGAGGAGTACGCCGGTACTCGGTTCTTCGTCCGGGAGGCTGGCAGGCGGGTGGCCACGCCGCTGTTGGCGGTAGTGGTGACGATCGAGGCCGCCGACCTGGTGTTCGCCGTGGACAGCGTGCCTGCCGTGCTCGCGGTGAGCGACGACGCGTTCATCGTCTACTCCTCCAACGCCTTTGCCATCCTGGGTTTGCGGGCGCTGTACTTCCTGCTATCGGGTTTGCTGGCGAAGTTCCACCTGCTGTCCAAGGGCCTGGCGCTCATTTTGGCGTTCATCGGTGTCAAGCTGGTGTTGCAGGCCGGGCACAAGGTGATCGACTCCTCCATCCCGGAGATCCCGTCGTTGGCTAGCCTGGCCGTCATCGTCGCCGTGCTCGCCGGCTCGGTGATCCTGAGCCTGACGCGTCCCGCGCCGCCCGAATCGCCTTCCATCGACGAACGGAAGGCCGACGATGACCGGCAGCCCGCCGAGTTGCCCGTCGGCACCTGAACGAGCGACCGCTTTTGGCGCCGCGACAGCGCATAGATGTTCTGGCCGCCAAAACCGGCGGCGGCCACTACACCGACTTCGAGCCGGCACATCCGTGCCGGGTTCTCGCACCGATCGAAAGGAACTGACATGGGAGTCAGCCTGAGCAAGGGTGGCAACGTCTCACTGACCAAGGAAGCGCCGGGAATGACGGCGGTCGTCGTCGGTCTGGGTTGGGACGCTCGCACGACGACTGGCGAGCAGTTCGACCTCGACGCATCGGCTCTGATGCTGGGCAGCACCGGCAAGGTGCCCTCGGACCGTCACTTCGTGTTCTTCAACAACAAGACCTCACCCGACGGTGCTGTCGAACACGCCGGCGACAACCTCACCGGTGCCGGTGAGGGTGACGACGAGACGATCAAGGTCGACCTTGCCGCGGTTCCCGGCGAGGTGGAGAAAATCGTCTTCGCGGTGAGCATCTACGAGGGCCAGGCGCGCCAGCAAGGCTTTGGGCAGGTGCGCAACGCCTTCATCCGCGTCGTCGACCAGGCCGGCGGTGCGGAGATCGCGCGCTACGACCTCACCGAGGACGCCTCCTCGGAAACAGCGATGCTGTTCGGAGAGCTCTACCGCAATGGCGGGGAGTGGAAGTTCCGCGCCGTGGGTCAGGGCTACTCGGCCGGACTTGCCGGCATCGCCAGCGACTTCGGGGTTGGCGTCTGATGGCGATCGACTACACCAAGCGTCCCGCCGCTGCTGTACCGCCAGCGGCGGCGGGGGTCGCGCCGGTCGTACCACCGGCACCGGCCTTCCCTCAGCCGCCTTCTGCAGCACCAGCCTTCCCGGCACCTGCCTCGCCCGCAGCGCAGACGTCGGGATCGATCAGCCTCACCAAGGCCAAGCCCAGTGTGTCGCTGGTGAAGCAGAGCGGCCATATGAACGTCAACCTGAACTGGACTGCGCGCCCGGCGGCGCCGACCGGCGGCGGTTTTCTCAAACGGCTCGCCGCAGCCGGCTCGGGCGGGATCGATCTGGACCTGGGCTGCCTGTGGGAACTGACCGACGGCAGCAAGGGTGTGGTACAGGCGTTGGGCGGCACCTTCGGATCGCTGGACGCGCCGCCCTACATTTGGCTCAACGGCGACGACCGCTCCGGTGCGAACGCCGGCGGCGAGGATCTCGTCATCAACCTCGCCCATTCCGCCGAGATCCGGCGAGTTCTCGTCTTTGCATGCATCTACGAGGGCGCGCCGACCTTCGACGCAGCTCAAGCAGTGGTCACACTGTCGCCGCCGGCTGGTCCGTCGGTCGAGGTGCGGCTGGACGAGACGGCCGGCAAGGCGCGGATGTGCGCGGTGGCCTTGATCAACGGCGGAACCAACCTGACCGTCAACCGGGAGATGAAGTACTTCGACGGCGGCCAGCGGTTGATCGACGAGGCCTATGGCTGGGGCATGCAGTGGGCGCGTGGGCGCAAGTGATTGGCTGCGTGTGAGCGGCCGTCTGACGCCGGCTTCCTAGACTCCAGCCTGTGGCTCTCACTATCGGCATCGTCGGCCTGCCCAATGTCGGCAAGTCCACCCTGTTCAACGCGCTGACCAAGAACGACGTGCTGGCGGCGAATTACCCCTTCGCCACGATCGAACCCAACGTGGGCGTCGTCGGTGTGCCGGATCCGCGATTGGGCGCGCTGGCCGAGATCTTCAACTCGGTCAAGATCATTCCGGCGACCGTCTCGTTTGTCGACATCGCCGGCATCGTCAAGGGCGCGAGTGAGGGTGCGGGTCTGGGCAACAAATTCCTGGCCAACATCCGCGAGGCGCACGCGATCTGCCAGGTGATCCGCGCCTTCGACGACGACGACGTCGTGCACGTCGACGGTCGCGTCGACCCAGCAGGTGACATCGAGACCATCAACACCGAGCTCATGCTGGCGGATCTGCAGACGCTGGAAAAGGTGGTGCCGCGGCTGCAGAAGGATGTCCGGTTGAAGAAGGAGGCCGCGGCGACGCTGGCCGCGGTGGAAGAGGCGCAGAAGGTGCTGGAGTCCGGGCAGACGGTGTTCGCCGCCGGCCTGAACCCCGAGCCGCTGGCAGAGCTGCATCTGATGACAGCCAAGCCGTTCATCTACGTGTTCAACGTCGATCCCGACGAAATGGGAAACGCCGGGTTCACCGACCGGCTGCGGGCGCTGGTGGCGCCGGCCGAGGCGATCTTCCTCGACGCCAAGACCGAGGCCGATCTGGCCGAGCTGGAGCCGGCCGAGGCGCTGGAGCTGCTGCAGTCGATGGGTCAGGACGAGTCTGGTCTGGACCTGCTCGCGCGAGTCGGTTTCAGCACGCTGGGACTGCAGACCTACCTGACCGCCGGGCCGAAGGAGACACGTGCCTGGACGATCCCGGTCGGCGCCACCGCACCCGAGGCCGCCGGCGTGATCCACACCGACTTCCAGCGCGGCTTCATCAAGGCCGAGGTGGTGTCCTACGACGACCTGATGGCGGCCCGCTCGATGGCCGAGGCCAAGGCCCGTGGCCAGGTGCGCATCGAAGGCAAGGACTACGTGATGGCCGACGGCGACGTAGTGGAGTTCCGCTTCAACGTCTGACCGACGCGCACCATCACCGCGAGATCGGCGGCATCCAAACGGACATGGTGGGTGATGGCTCCGTGCGGTTGGGGCAGTGCGAGCCCGGCAAAACACCAGCGTGGTCGGTGTCGGACAGCAGCAGCGCGCGGGTCACTACGACGATTCGGCGATCAACGTCCCTGCCGGCGGGGCTTCGGCTTGCTGTACCGCGTGGGCGTTGAACTTCTCGATGTCGGTCGCGAGACCGTCGTACACAGCCGGTTTGGACTTCTTCAGGTAAGCCCCGTAGATGATTCCGCCCACCAGAGCGAGAACGAGCAGGAGCGGCGTGAGCAGGATGACTGTGTTCTTGGTGCCGGCCACCACGTCGAAGTTGAACACCGCGAGGACAACGACAACGAGCAACCCGATGAAGCCGATTCCCGGCGCGACGAAAGTGCTCCACCAGCGAGGGTCGTGCGCACGTCGAAAGTGCACGATGATCGCGAGCGCGGCGAGCCCTTGCAGCACGAGAATTGCCAGCGTCCCGAAACCGAGCATGGCGGGAACCAGGTTCAGAATCGGGTCGAGACCGGCAATGAGGAACAGGAGCGCGACGACGGCCGCGAAGGTCGCGTTGACGATCCCGGCAAGCTGGGGCGCGCCTTTGTCACGCGTGCGGGCCAGTGCGTGCGGAAGGACGCGAGCACGGCCCAGGGAGTACAGGTATCGCGTCGCCGAGTTGTGGAACGCGAGCAGCAGCGCGAACAGGCTGAGTAGAAGCAGGATTTCCAGAACTTTGGTCATGGCCGAGCCGATGTACTGGGTCGAAAGCGCGAAGAGAAGGTCGCCGTTGGGCAGATGCTCCACGGCGGTTGCCTGGGCTTGTTTCACGCCTGTCGCGCTGACGACGGCCCAGGACGTGAAGCCCAGCACGATGCCGATCGAGATGATCGCCGTATAGGTGGCACGAGGAATGGTTTTGAACGGGTTGCGGGCCTCCTCGCTGAAGAGTGCAGTCGCCTCGAAGCCCAGGTATCCCGTCGCCGCGAGCAGTAGGCCGATCGGCAGTGACCCGGAGAAGATCACCCCGGGGCTGAAAGCGTGGACGTCGAACCCTTTTTGGACCAGCACCGAGATGTCGAAGACGGCCAGGATCAGGACCTCGAGAACGAGCGAGACGCCGAGCACCTTGGAGCTGAAATCGACGCCGGTACGGGCCATGAAGAACGCAACGATGATCGACAGCAGGCCCCAGATGTACCAGTTCATGTTGAATCCGGTGAGCTGGTCGATGATTGTTTGCGTGAAGAAACCACTCGTGCCGATGGCACCGACGACGATGAAGTTGTAACCAAGGGTTGCGATCAGGCCCGCCACCAGACCGCTGATCCGACCCAGTCCTTTGACGACGAAGGCATAGAAACCGCCGGCGTTGGCCAGTTGCTTGGACATCTGCGCATAGCCCGTTGCGAAGCAGAGCAGGACGATTGCGACGATGAGGAAGGACGCGGGGGCGCCGCCCCCATTGCCAAGAGCAATCGCGAGCGAAGCCACGACCACCACCCCGGTCAAGGGCGCGACCGCTGCCATTACGAGGAAGACGATCCCCGCTACTCCGAGCGCGTTACTGCGCAAGGTTGTGTTGTCATTCGCCATCTTCGTTCCTTCCGCCAAGAGAACCGGGCCGATCGTGCAACTGCGCGCTTCGGTGGTGGTCGTAGAGAAAACAAAACGCTCGTCGAGCGGGTGGAGCGTCTGTGCAGTGGGCTTCAGGCCCCTAGTTCCTTGATGACCTGCTCGGTGGTGACGACATCGGTGAGCAGCAGGCGCAGCGTCTCGACGGCAACCGAATGGGCCTCTTGACTCGTGGTCGAACTGGCGTCCTCGACCAGCAGCACGTTGTAGCCCAGGTCGGAGGCATGACGGGCTGTGCTGTCCACGGAGAGGTTGGTCGACACACCGAAGATCAGAAGCGTGTCGATGCCCCGATTGCGCAGCAGCGTGTCCAGGGGACTGTTGACGAACCCGCTCACCCGTTCGTTGGTGACGGTGATGTCACCGTCTGCGGGGGAGAGCTCGTCGATGATCTGGGTTTGCCACGTCCCGTTGACGAGGCACTTGAGATTTCCCACGGTCTGGATAAGCGGGCTGTTCGCGACGAGGGTCGAGTGCCCAGCGTCCCAACCGACTCGCGTGAAGACCACCGGCAGTGCGTGCTCGCGCGCTGCGGCGATCAGCTTTGCGGCCTTGGGGATGACTCCGCGCTCGACGGCGCCGGCCGGATAACCGAAACCAGCCAGGGCTCCGTCCGGATGAACGATGTCGTTCTCGAAGTGAACGGCAACTACTGCCGCGTGGGACAGATTCAGAGACATTGGTTTCCTTCCGCGCCAATCATTGGTATGGACCTCATCGGCGTGCAGAGCCTCGGTCGGTCTCGAGCAGCTTCAGCGAACCGAATTGTGGGCGGAGCCTAACACTTGCATGCAAGCATGCAAGCATGCCTCCGAATACGGGATGCAGCCGGCACTGGGCAGGTGGTACCGCTATCCGTCGAGCAACGTCTGCAGGAAGTCCAGGGTTTCTTGATCGACATCGACCTCGCCGCGGCGCTCGCACTCCTCGCGGCGCAGGCGACTTTGCTCGCCGGGAACACGGGCACCGCTCGCGAGGAGCTCGGCGATCAAGGCTTCGGTTGCCTCGCCGGCGGCGTCGGGATCGCCGACGAGGTCGGGTTGGTAGGCGATGTAGAGCCCGCCGAAATCGGAGGGCTCGAGCACAACCGCCCCGCGCTTCGCGCTCGCCGACCGGCCGGTGACGGCCGCGGACACCAGCAGCTCGATCATCAACGACAACCCGTAGCCGCGGTGGTCGCCAAAGGGCAGGATGCGCCCGCGCCCGGACATTGCATCGATAGCCGCGGATGGATCCGTCGTGACCTGCCCCTCGGCATCGGAGGCGACCCCGGGTGGCAGCGTTCCCGCGGTCTCGCGCAGCCGCATAACCTGGTTGAACGCAATCGACGAGGTGGCCATGTCCAGCACCAGCGGACTTCCCCCGGACCGCGGAATGGCGATGGCCAGCGGATTGGTGCCCAGCATCGGGACTGATCCGCCGGGCGCGACCACCGTCAGCGGTGTGCTGTTCAGCGCGATCACGACCAGCCCGGACCGCGCGCCACGCTCGGCGAGGTATCCGAGCGCGCCACTGACACCTGCGTTACGCACACTGACGACGGCGATGCCCATCTGCTGCGCCTTCTCGGCCACCAGGTCGACTGCAACGCTGTGGACATACCACGACAGGTGGAAGGCTCCGTCAACCTGCGCCGAGGTCGGCGTGGGGTGCGTGATCGAGACGGCTGCGCGGCGGTCCGAGCCGCGCGCATATTCGGCTGCCACGTTGCGCAGCAGGCGGATGCCGTGGGATCGGTGGCCACGAAGCTCTGAGTCCAGACAGAGCTCGGTACCGATGGTGGCTTCGTCGGCGGGTACACCCTGCAAAATGAGCGCACGATGCACGTCGGTACGCAAGGTCGAAATTGGTACGAGCATGGTTGATCGGCTCCTCCGTGGACGGGTTGAGATGCTAGCATTTCAGTAGTGAACTTGAAGGCAACCAGCGGAGCAGCACCACGACTGGAGACGAAAGCATGGCAGTGAAGCAGAAGGCCGACATCGATCGCCTTCCGGCCTACAGGCAGGGTCGATCAGCCGTCGACGCCGGTGTGTTCAAGCTTTCGTCCAACGAAAATCCCTACCCGCCGCTCCCGTCGGTCACTGCCGTGCTCAGCGGTCTGCTCGACCGCATCCACCTCTACCCCGACATGGCGGCGCCCGAGATCGAGGCGCGGGTGGCCCAGCGCTACGACGTGCCGGCGTCCGCACTCTCGTTCGGTGCCGGTTCGGTCGAGGTGGCGGCTCAGCTCGTCAACGCCAGCGCA
Organism: uncultured Jatrophihabitantaceae bacterium; assembly: GCA_964236495.1. GTDB lineage: Bacteria > Actinomycetota > Actinomycetes > Mycobacteriales > Jatrophihabitantaceae > CAXSBR01. The sequence continues at coordinate 303,780 of CAXSBR010000002.1, read as the reverse complement.
GGGCCCGGCGACGAAGTCATCTTCGCTTGGCGGTCCTTCGAGGCATACCCGATCCTCGTGCAGATCGCCGGCGCAACGGCCGTGCCCGTTCCGCTTGCCGCCGACGAGCGCCATGACCTGCCCGCCATGGCGGCCGCGATCACCGACCAGACCCGGCTGATTTTCGTGTGCAACCCCAACAACCCGACCGGCGGCGTGGTCACCACCGACGAGCTGCACGCCTTCATGGCCCACGTGCCCAGCGATGTACTCGTGGTGATCGACGAGGCGTACCTGCACTTCAATCGGCGCGCCGATACGGCACTGGGCATCGACTTCTTTCGCACTTATCCGAACGTCGCAGTGCTGCACACGTTCTCCAAGGCGTACGGCCTGGCGGGCCTGCGCATCGGGTACGCGATCGCGCCTGACAATGTCGCTGCCAATCTGCGCCGCGTCAAGGTCCCGTTCGGCGTCACTGACCTGGCTCAGCACGCGGCCATCGCCTCTTTGGACGCGGAGGCCGAACTCACCGAGCGCGTCGACAAAATCTCCACGGAACGGAACCGGCTGCACGCCGGACTGCAACAGCAGGGCTGGCCGATCCACGAGTCGCAGGGCAATTTCGTCTGGCTCCGCACCGGCGAAAGCACCGCTCGGGTAACCGAAATACTCGACGAGCACGGTGTCCTCGTTCGGTCCTTCCCCGGGGAGGGCATCCGGGTGACGGTGGGCGGCCCGGACGCGAACGACCAGGTGCTCTCGGCCACCCAGGCCGCCCGGAGTGCTCTGTCCTGACGGCAGGGTCTACACCCCTGCTGGCACGGTCTACGTCGGCCTCGGAAAGTGATCCGGTTCGGCGACATCGGCACTGTTACCGGCGTCCACACCGACACCGTGTACCCGGGTGAGCGCTGCCGCCAACAGTTCTAGGGCGGCCGCCGGGTCGTACTGCGCTGCGGAGTTGCGCCACGCAACAACACCGTCGGGCCGGACGAGCACCGCACCGGCCTCGGCGATCTCGCTGCGTTGCGCCCAGTCGCCGTAGAGGTCCGCGGCAGCCGGCGCGCCGATGACGGCGCTGCGCAGATACGGCAGGTCGAGCGACTGGACGGCGGCCACCCAAGCCGTGCCGGCCAGGCCCGTCAGCACCGTGTAGGTGGAACCGCTGACGATATCGAGCGTGGAGATGCGGCGGCCGTGTTCGTTCACCAGCCAGGCGTGCGGAACCTTCGCTCCCGGGCGGGTGGTCGCCTGCAGGTAGAGCCCCGGATCGCGCTGCCACACCTCCGGTGCACCGTGGTCGTCGGCGAGTACCGCAGTCGAGCGGTAGCGATGGTTGAGCTCGGTGCCCTGGGCGTTGAACTCGAAGTTCTTCAGCGCGAGGGCGTCGCGGATGCTCGCCCGGGTGCGCACCCCGGCGGCGGAGGTGTCCCGGACCTTCGCGACGACGGCAGCGGCCCGATCGGGCGCGCCCGCTGTGTCGAGGGCCGCTTTGAGTGGGGCAAAATCGCGCCGGGACTGGTTGGCCCGGGCGACGACGCCGCGGCCCACCGGCTCGCGCTCTGCGGTGTAGGAATCCAGGATCTCCGGGGTGGCGAACCCGTGGATGACGTGGGCAAGCTTCCAGGCGAGGTTGAACGCGTCCTGGATGGAGGTGTTCGACCCCAAACCGCTCGACGGAGGATGGCGGTGCACCGCGTCGCCGCCACAGAACACTCGACCCATCGAATAGGTGCGGGCGGATTGCTGGTTGACGTACCAGGGCGCGATCGAGGTGATCTCGCATTCGAAACCTGGGTCGCCGACGAGAGCGCGGATACGGGTCAACGCGTTGTCGGGGCGAAGATCTGGGCCATCGGCAAGGTCGAAACCCCAGCCGGCGACCCAGTGGTCCCACGGTCGGATCATGCGCAGCAGCCCCAAACCGATCTCACCGACGGCGCCGACCGGGTTCACGAAGTAGTACAGGATGCTCGGCCGGTGGGCTGCGTAGGAGCTGAGGTCGGCGCGGAACTCGGCATACACGTGGCCGCCGCGTGCGGTGTGTCCGTCGAAATCGAGCCCGATGTCCTCGGCGACCTGGGAGCGGCCACCATCGGCTCCGACGAGGTAGCGGGCGCGCTGGGTGTACTCGTGGCCCGAGATCCGATCCTTCAGGCTGACGGTGACGCCCTCGGCGTCCTGCTCATGGCGCAAGTACTCGGTGTTGAACGAGATCTGGGCACCGCCGCGGGCTGCAGCGTTGATCAGAATGGGTTCCAAGTACGGCTGCGGGATGTCCAGCGGTGTGCACGGGCTACCGGTGAGGTAATCGCTCGTCCGGTCCTCGCCGGTCCCCCACATTCGGAGTCGAGCGATCTCGGTTCCGGCGAAGCTGGTGGCGATGGGCATGTCGCCCATCCAGTTCCATGGCGTCGCTCGACTGGCGACCTCGTCTTCCACGCCGAGCCGGCGGAGCACCTCCACTGCGCGTTGGTTGGTGATGTGTGCTCGGGGGGTGTCGGCCAGCCAGTTCCGCTTGTTGACCGCATGAACGCGGACGCCCTGGTCGGTGAGCGACAGCGCGGTCGTCGCGCCCATCGGACCCGTCCCGACTATGAGAACGTCTGTGTCGAAGTCCGTCCGAGGTTCGTCGATCTGCATGCCAGCAGTGTAATGCTAGAATGCAACCTCTCAGAGCTGGTCCAGCTAGAATGCCAGCGTGACTTCCTACGAAGCGGGAAGAACGGTCAGCGGCGAAGCGCGTCGACTCGGCTCGTACGTGTACGACGGGGTGAAGGAGAGGCTGCTCGGCGGCGAGTGGCCGGCTGGACACCTAGTCCAGGTCGAGACCTTGCGTCGAGATTTCGGTACCAGTAAGCAGCCGATCATGGAAGCCATGCGTCGTCTCGCGGGCGACGGGCTCATCGAGATCATCCCCCAGGTGGGGTGTCGCGTCCCGGTGTACAACCACACTGAAATCGCCGACTTCTTCACAGTTTTTGCGAGTGTCGAAGTGGAAACTGCAGCGGCCGCCGCCGAACGACGGACGTCGACGCAGCTGGAGTCGCTGAAAGCGGTCAACGCGCGGATGGAGCGGCTCGTGTCGCTGGCCGACGAGGCGGAGCGGGCGGGTCGCTACCGAGTGATCAATAGGGAGTTCCACGCGGTGGTACTCGAAATGGCTCACTCCTCGGTCTACCGACGCACCAGTAGGCAGATGTGGGACATGTCGGATCTGCTGATCAACGGATCGGCGCTCGATTCGCCGATTGCCGACGAGGTCGGCGAGCGCCACGACGAGCATGAATTGATAATCGACGCTATTGCGAGTTCGGACCCGGACACGGCTCGAACACATATGCGCCACCACATCTTGCGCAACATCGCGATGCTCGAGCGGGCCCGAAAAGAAACACTTCCCTAGCCTCGGGTGCTCCTTCGCCTGCCGGCCGCGTACGGCTTGGCGCACCTCAGACGGGCGCGGCCACCGTCACGGGCCGGGCGGTGGTCACCGCGAAGCCGGCGATCCAGTCCGGTATCGCCTCGTAAAAAGACGAGGTGACCTCGTAGGGTCCGCTGGCCGCGAGGGCAGCATAGGCCGCGATCAAGGTTCGGACTTCATGAGCCGCATGCCCAGCCTGCTCGGTGAACCATTCCGTCGTCCAGGACGTGATCTGCTCGAAGTCACCCGTTGCCAGCGTCGCCAGGACGAGCTGATCCCATTGCGGGTTGAGCGGCTGCATGGTCGACGTCCCGGCCGCGTACTCCCGACCGGCTCGAATCACCCGTTCCTGACGCGCCGCGCGCTGCTCCGGATTGAGGTGACGACCCTCAGAGATCAACATGGCCGCGACCTCCGGCGGCGCGCCTTCCAGTTGCGGTACCGGCGGGTCGTGCGACAACCCGCCCGAACCGAGCAGCAGCACCCGCCGGTCCATTGCGGCCAACGCCGACCCGATCGCCGCACCGAGCCCGATGGCCCGGCGCGGCGCGCCCAGTGGTTCGGCGACACAGTTGATAAATATGGGCACCGTGTCGATCTTGTCGATACCGCCGACCAGCTCCTGCAACGGCTGGACGAAGCCGTGGTCCACAAACATGTTTTCGGAAACGGCCGTGTCGACGTCGGCGGCCATCACCGCACGTGCAAGCAGGTAGGCGGCGCTGCGGTCGACACGCAGCGGTCCGACCGTGGAGCCGTAGTCGCCGATCGACTGTGCGGCGGCGCCGACGCAGAAGGCCGGCATCATGTCGTAGAAGAAGCCGTTGTAGTGGTCTGGCGCGAACAGCACGATCAGGTCAGGTGCGAAGTCGGCGATGAAGCGCCGGGCGTCGTCGAACGCGCCATCGACCCGATCTCGGACTCCCTCCGCCGGCTCGGTGTAATGCAAGAGCGGCGTATGCGAGGTCGTTACGAGAGCAACGGGCATGCGTTCCTCCAGATCTTGTCGATTACGAGCATGGTGATCCACAGTGACCCACTGGAACCGTCAGCACGCCGCGGAGTTCCGATGGTCGGAACGACGGATCAGGCGCATGTCGCTGCTCCGGCTGCACCGAGCGAACCCGGCTGCCTGGTCCCTAGTTGCGTGTTCCAACCTCCGGAACAGGCGCACCAGCTCGTCACGCTGCCCGGCCACCATGAACAACTCCTAGACACGCTGGAAAAGGAGCTACGCCGTGACCGACGCATCCACCGCTGCTACCGGGCCGTCTGTCATGCCGGTGTGGGTAGCCCTGTCGGCAACGAGCCACTCGATCGACTACGTCCAGGTGGGGCGGTGGCGAACCCGCGTTTTGCAGGCCGGCCGGCCGGACGCGCCGGCCTTGATCCTGCTGGCCGGCACCGGCGGCCACCTGGAGGCGTACGCGCACAACATCCCCGCTCTGGCCGAGCATTTCCGCGTGGTCGCCTACGACTACCCCGGCCACGGCTACACCACCCACGCAGACACCGACCTGCAACTTCCCGACTACGTCGACCATCTCGCCGGCCTGCTCGATGCCCTCGGGATCGACCAAGCGCACCTCAACGGTGAATCTTTGGGCGGCTGGGTCGCGGTCAAGTTCGCTGCGGCCTACCCCGAACGCACCGGGAGGCTGGTGCTGAACACGCCGGGCGGCACGATGGCCCGCCCCGAGGTCATGGAACGGATCAGATCGCTGTCGCAGGCGGCCGCCGACGACCCGAGCGATGAGCGCATCCGGGCACGTCTCGAGTGGCTGATGGCCGACCCGGCTACGGTCACCGACGAGCTGGTCGCGATTCGGCAGGCGATCTACGCCCAGCCGGGGTTCGCCGAGTCGATGCGACACATCCTGTGCCTCCAGGATCCCGAGGTGCGACGACGGAACATGATCGTCGATGCCGATCTGTCCGCCGTCCCGAACGGGGCGATGGTCGTCTGGACCTCGAACGACCCCAGCGGTCCTGCCGCAGCCGGGATGCAGATGGCCGAAAGGATTTCCGGGGGTCGGTTCGAGTACGTCGAGGGCGCCGGACACTGGCCCCAGTGGGAACAGTGGCAACTGTTCAACGAGCTGGTCGTCGACTACCTGACCGAGGACGGTCGATCGTGATCCCTGCGACGTCTCGCCAAGGCGTGGTCGAAGCGGCGAAGCGACTGGAAGACTCCCGCCGCACCGGGCTGCCCGGCGCGACCGATGTCAGTGGCTGTGCTGGACGGCGCTGACCAACGACGCATGGAGGATCTGCAGCAGCCCTGCCAGCCAGGCGCCGTCCGCGTGCTGGGCGATGAAGGCGCCGTCGACCGTTGCCAGCATGTAAGCGGCCAGGCTGCGCGACATCTCGACGCTGTTATCGGGATGGAATTGATCGACCCACGGGTGCAATGCGTCTGCGATACGCCCGCGTGCCATGGTCCGCACCCTCTCGAGGGTGTCGTGGGTCGGGCTTTCGTTGTGCTCACCCAGACACAAGGTCAGATGTAGACGCAAAAACGGCGGACGGCGAACGAGCAGCTCAGTATTGGCGTCGAACCACCGGTCGAAGCGCTCACGCGGTGTGCCCTCTAGCGTCGCGGCGGTAGGCAATTGTGCAAAAAACTCTTGAGATCCCCGTTCCATCACCGCGGCCAACAGCCCTGCCTTGTCGCGAAAATGCCAGTAGACCGAACCCACTGGAAAATTCGACGTGGCGCACACGGCGGCAATCGAAGTCGCTGCGTACCCCCGGTCGGCCATCAACGCTTCCGCGGCGTCAAGAATTTCGTCTCTGGTGCTGCCCCGTGGGCGGGTGTTGCCGGCGACCATCAGGCCGGTGCGCCCAGGCCTGTGGTGACCGTGCTGGTCTGGATCACTGTCGTGAGCTTGCGGCCGATCCGGCCCGCCGTGTGCCGCAGCAGGGACGTCGATCCTGATGGCAAGGGCCGCGACGCGGCGTGCGCAATCGAGATAGCGGCTACCGCGTGCCTGCCGACGACGATGGGCACGGCGACGCAGCGCAGGTCGGGCGCCGCTTCTTCGTCGTCGGTCGCAAACCCGTCCTGGCGGATCTGGGTCAACGCTCGTCGCAGCGCCGATGCCGTCGAAATGGATGCAGTGGTCCGGGCGACGAGTTCCGAGGCGCAGACCGCATCGATTTCACGTGTCGAACGGTAGGCCAGTAACGCCTTACCGACCGCGGTGCAGTGTGCCGGAACGCGACCTCCGGGCAACGATGGAGAAGCTACGGTGGCGCGTGAATCGAGCTTTTCGAGATACAAGGCGTTGGTCTCGCTCAAGACCGCGAGGTGGACGGTGTTGCCGCAAGTGCGGTGCAGCTCGCTCAGGTCGCCCAGCGCCGCCTCACGTACAGCCGCCTCGCGGGAAGGGCTGCTGAGCACGAACATCCGTTGACCGACGTGATAACGGTTGCCTTCGCGGTTCACGACGCCGACGGCCAGCATTTGTTGCAGCACCCGGTGCGTCGTGGTTTTCGGCAGTCCGCTACGACGGGAGATGTCACTCAAGCTCAGCGCGTCACGAGCAGGCGAGAAAGTGGCCAGCACGTCGAAGGCCTTTTGCAGCACTCCGGACTCGGTCTCGCTCGCCGTCATTCGACCTCGTCTCCTGTGCACCTGACGCTTGCGCACAACCCTCGCAGGAACCCTAGAATGAACGCTCTAGAACGACATTTCGCTAAGTTACCTACGATCACCGCACGCGTCAATTCGATGTGGATCAGAGCCCCTCGACTACACCGCGAGGCGGGCGGACAGCTTCGCACGCCGGCCGGGACAGAATGTCGTAGCGATCACGTCGCTAGGTACCGGCCCGACCGGACGCCGCTCAGGAGGCGGTGAACGGCACCCGCGTCCAGCCCAGAACGTCGGATCCATGCCGGTTGACCGTCACGCGCAGGTAGTCGTTGGCGTTGGCTGAGCCGTCCACAGTGACGCGCTGCAGGTTGGGCGCAGCTTGAGCGACGCCGTAGAACGACAGCCAGCTCGACCCTGGCGCCAGCGGCCGGTCGGCGTTGTAGATGTGGCTGTCGCCGTTGAACAGGTACACCGGCTTGCCGAACGCCGCTGACTCCCGGGCGATCGCCGCGACGATCGGGGTGAAGGCGTGGTAGTCGGCGTAGCTCAACGGGGTGACGGTGGGATCGAACATGTCGGCCTGCGTGAACAGCACGACGGCGCGGTCGCGGTTGGCCCGAGCTTTCGCGAAGGTGTCGTGGATCTCCTGGATGTCGGCCGCCGTGCGCGCCAGCACCTCGGCAGTCTGCTCTGGAGTAGGAGCGGTGTTGCCCGTCCACGGCGCCAGGCTGTTGTTGCTGCCCACGATGTGCACCGCGGCAAACGACACGTCGGCGTGCTGCCAGCGCACGTTCTCCGGCAGCCCCTGGTCGGCTTGCGAGTCCACCCTCGCCGCGTGCTGGCCCAACGTGCGGCCGGGATCGGTAAAGAACAGGCTCCGCACGGTGGCCAGGCGTTCCAGCGGGTTGTAGGCGCCGTTGTTGAGACGGTGGCAGTCGGTCCACTCGTTGTCACCGATCGTGTAGACCAGCGGGTCCTGGAACCGGTCGAAATCGCTGCGAATCAAGCGGAAGTAGTCGTCGCTGCACTGTGACGACCCGTTCTTGATGTCACCCAGATGGTCGACCCACTGCACCGCCGGATCGGCGTTGATCTGGTCGATCCGGCTCGGGAACGCCGCGATCTGGGCATCGCCGTAGGGAATGTCACCGATGACGGCGAAGGTGTAATCCGAGTGTTTGTGGCCGCGGTCGTGCTGGGGCGACGCCGACGCGGTGGCGGCGCTGCTGCTGGCGATGGCGAGAATCGCGGTGGCAGCGAGTGCCGGGCGGTGCCAGATACGCATGAACGCTCCTGTGGGGTTCGAGCGACTCGCGGGACCGGGTCGCGCAACCTCACCCTGGCCAACTCAGCTGGCGCACAGATGGAGAACACATGAACGGATCAGGTCGCCGGGCTGACCTCTCGCTTACCGACCACCTCGAGGCCGTCCGGGCCGGCGCCCGACGTGTCCGTCGGTGAAGTTCGGGTCGCGGCAACGGTGCTGGTCGAACAGGCGCTACCGGGTACGGCTGTTCCTGCCTGGTATGTCAGCGCGCGAATGCCGTCCGCTCAGTGCCGAGACCAGTGCTGCTGCAATCAACCCTGCGCCCGTGAGGCCAGCAACGGTTGCGCTCTGTCGACGGCCCCCCACGCGCCGCAGCAGCTGCGCGGCGAGATAGGTCACCGCCCGTGGTGAACCCGCCGAAACGGAACGGCTACCTGTGCTTACGCGGCCTAGTAAAGAATCGATGCCGGCGCCCATGGACAGCAACCGGCCGTGTGCACCCTCGACGTCCAGGCGTAGGCCAGCGGCCCTCAGCATGTTAGCCACCCCGCCGACGGCTGCCGACGACGTAAATCCCCGCGCCGCGTGCAGCGTGTGCCCGGGGGAGTCGAGGTGCAGAACCAGCCGGTCGCCGGATCCGGTGATCGACGCGGCCCGCCCGTCGATCTCCAGCGACAACGCGGCCTGGACGTCGAGCGCCGGGCCGGGTGGTGGCCTGAACCCCGACGACGTCACTGCTTACTTGCAGCGTCCGCCGTGGTGATGCGCAGAGTGCCGTTGAGCTTCCATGTCGCGCGCGGTGAATCGGGACCGGTCTCGCGAGGCACCTCGACGGTCATGTCGACGAACTCGTAATTGATCGCGGCCTGCGCGCCGGTGAGGTACGCCCACATCTGCTGACCAAGATCTACGAAGCTGGTGGTGTGCTGGTCTGTGACGGAGGGTGTGGTTGCGGTCATGACATCTCTTTTCTGCCCGGAGGCGGTGGTGGGCGAGAGGCCGATCTGTTGACTGGCCTTGAGCGTTCGATCAATGGCTACACTACAAGCGACGGGTCGAGGCGCCACACCTCGACTTCGGCTTACCACGAAAGGCCAGCACCGGATGCTAAATCGACGACGGCCATGACCATGTCCACGTCTGAGACTAAGACCGTTCTGGTCGCCGGCGCATCAGGCTTCGTCGGCTCGCACCTGTGCACCGCATTGGCCGCTTCGGGTTACGACGTCCGTGCCATGACCCGACAGCCCGACTCCTACCAGGGCGCCGGTACCGCCGTTGCCGGCGACGTGTCCGACCTCGGTTCCCTGAAAGCAGCGATGGCCGGCGCGGACGCCGCCTACTACCTGGTGCACTCACTGGGCTCTGCCGACTTCGAGGACATGGATGCGACCGCGGCCGGCAACTTCTCCAGCGCCGGAGCGCATGCCGGGCTCGAGCGGATCGTCTATCTCGGCGGGCTCGGTGACGACAACCACGATCTATCTGCACACCTGCGCTCACGGCGCGAGGTGGAACACCTGCTCGCCGCCGACGGCGTGCCGGTGACCGTGCTGCGTGCCGCCGTCGTCGTCGGCCACGGCGGAATCTCATGGGAGATCACCCGCCAGCTGATCGATCACCTGCCGCTGATGCTGACTCCGCGCTGGGTCAACACCGAGACGCAGCCGATCGCGCTGCCCGACGTCATCCGCTACCTCAGTGGCGTGCTGGAACCCGCCGCTGCGCGCGGACGAACCTTCGACATCGGCGGCCCTGAGGTGCTGCGCTACATCGACATGATGCAGCGCGCCGCTGCCGTGCAGGGCAAGAAATTGCCCAACATCAGCGTTCCACTGCTCACTCCGCGCCTGTCCTCGGCGTGGCTTGCACTGGTTACCGACGTCGACACCGCGACGGCCCGAACCCTGGTCGACTCGATGACCACCAAGGTGGTGGTGCGCGAGCGCGGCATCGAAGACGTCGTGCCAGGCCCGACGATGGGTTACGACGACGCGGTGCGACTGGCGCTCACCGACCGGGCTGCACAGCTGGGTTCGGCCGATTCCGCAGCGCAGCGCTGATGCGCGTTCCAACGACGGCCGCCGGGCTGAACTCTGCGCCGGACTCGACGCCGCCACGATGACCGCCGTGCAGGCATGACAGCGTGGCGAAGCGTCGTCGAGCGTGCGTTCGCCGCCTCGCTGGTCGAGAAGGCTCCCCGCAATCATCAGCAGTCCGACGCCGACTTCCGGCGCCGGCGCGCAGTCGTGGCGGTGGTTCTGGTGATCGGCGCGGTACTGCTCGGCGTGTCGCTGTCGACGCAGCCCGGCCGCTTCGCCTTCTACCCGCTCACGCTGGCAGTGGCTGCGACCTGGGTGGTGGGCGGCCTGTTGTCGGGACCGCTGCATCTGGGCTACATCCCGTTCAGCGGCACCTTGCGTCGTCCACTGATCACGCCGGTGGTCACCGGCCTGTTGGCCGGGGCGATGTTCGTCGTGGGTGCACTGGTGGTGCGCGAGATCGCACCGCTGCGGGACTTCGTGCAGAGCGTGCTTGCCCACGCCCGGCAGGGCTCGGCGATCGGGATCGCAGCCGTCACTCTGGTCAACGGCGTGGCGGAGGAGGTCTTTTTCCGCGGCGCACTGTTCGCAGCAATCGGGCGCAAGAACCCGGTGGTCATTTCGACAGTGGTCTACGCGGTGGCAACCATTGCCACCCGCAATCCGATGCTGGTGTTCGCAGCACTCGCTCTGGGCTTGGTGCTCGGCCTGCAACGGCGGGCCTCCGGGGGTGTCCTGGCGCCGATCCTCACGCACGTAACCTGGTCGACGATCTTGCTGTTCGCGCTACCACCGCTGTTCGCCTGAACCGGATCGTGCGATCGGTCCTAGCGGCACCAGGCGGCGCCGAAGCAGCTCAGCGGCAGCGGTCGGTCGGCGCCGGCGAGCGCGCCGGCCAGTGCATCGTCCGACGGCTGGCCGGCTCTTCGATCGCGCGTGGAAGGCCCTGTCAGACCACATCGGCTTTCCGCAGCGACCGCGACTTAGCGGCGCCCCGGCATCAGCCAGGCGCCGCCACCCCCGCTTCAGGGCCTGTTCGCCGTTGCAAGGTCGCCGTCGGCAGGTCTGTTGATGAGCCCGGCATAGTTGTCGCCGTGCAGACGGTGGGTATGAACTGGCAGCACTCCTGGGAAGCTGCCGCCGTTGTGGCCGCAGCTGGCGGGCTGGGGTCAGCATCTTCGTCGAAATCGATACGCGCGACTGCCGCCTTCGCCCGCGAGGTTGCGGTCATCGGGTTCCTGTACGGACTGTGGCAGGTGGCCGGTGCCGTCTCAGGAGTGAGCCGTACCGGAGCTCTTGCGCGGGCGCGGTGGATCGAGCGGTTCGAACGACACCTGCCGCTGCCCTCGGAGGCAACGACGCAACACCTCGTCCTGGGCCACCGGCTGGTCGTGCAGGGCGCAAATTATTACTACGCCGCCATGCATTTCACGACCATGCTGCTGTTCCTGATCTGGCTGTTCGCTCGACACCGCACTGCGTATCGGCCAGTGCGGCAGGTGATGGCCTGGACGACGCTGGGCTGCCTCATTGTGCAACTCGTTCCGGTGGCGCCGCCGCGGATGCTGCCCGGCATCGTCGACACCGGGCTGCAATATCACCAGTCGGTGTACAGCAACGGCCTCGCAATAGACCAGCTGTCGACGATGCCCTCGGTGCATGTGGCGTGGGCGGTACTCATCGGTTACTACACCTGGCGTACCAGTCCGAGCCGCTGGCGCTACATTGCGCCCGTGCACACCGCGCTGATGACGATCATCGTCGTCGTTACGGGAAACCATTTCTGGCTCGACGGAATCGTGGCTGTGCTGATTCTCGTGGGCTGTGCCTGGCTTGTGGCGGGAGCGCGACGGGCATGGCAGTCGACCGGTCAGCGGAGCCTCGCCGTAGAGAGGCCCGTCGCGACGGCGTCCTGATCATCGCTCGAGCCCGCCGTCAACTCGCTCAGCCTCCCGACTCACGATGGAGCGTGTAGTCGGCCAGTCAATTGGTGGAGTAGTAGCGGGCGAGGTCGGTGAACCCCTGCTCCAGGCTTGTGCGGGGCTGCCACTGCAGCACGGTGCGGGTGTGTTTCTGGGCGAACCAGTGCGCGGTGCCCAATTGGTTCACCAGAAAGCGGGTCAGCGGCGGCTCGCCCGGCGCGCCGGTGCGTGTTCGCACCGCCCAGAGCGCGTCCACCGCAGCGCCGCCGGTCCAGGCCAGCGCATACGGCACTCGGGGGAGCCGCCGATCGATCCCTGCCGCGGCGCATACCCGGGCCACGATCTCGGCGAGAGGCCGTGGCTCGCCGTTGCTGACTACCAGCGCCTGACCAGCGGCGCGCACACACCGGTCCAACCCGGCGAGCACTGCGTCGGCGGCGTTGTTGACGTGCGTGGTGTCGATCAGCGCGGCGCCCGAGCCGACCAGCGCCAGCCTGCCCGCTCGGGCCCGGTTGACGACGCGGCCGATCAGCTGGGTGTCCCCGGGACCCCAGACCAGGTGCGGTCGCAGCGCAACTACGGCCAGGTCGGGGCCGTCGGCGCGCAGCGCGGCCCCTTCGGCGACGGCCTTGCTGCGTGCATAGTGCCCGCGCGCCCGGTGCGGATCGGCGGGCTGCGCGGGCGCGGCGATCAGCGGCTGGCCGGCATGTGCCACCGAGGGCGAGGAGATGTGGACGAAGCGACCCACGCCGGAATCGCGCGCTGCGTCCAGCAGATTCTGCGTGCCGTCGATGTTGATCCGCCGGTAGTCCGCCCAGCGGCCGGTGACGTCGACCTTCGCGGCGAGGTGCACGATCGCGTCCTGGCCTTGCACCGCGTTTGCAACGGACGCTCGGTCGGCGATGTCCCCGCGCACCTCGCGGCAGGGCAGCGTGCTGGGCCCGCGCTGCATCACGGTGACCTCGTCGCCGCGCTCGATCAGCGCCATGGCGACCGCGCGCCCGAGCATGCCGCTGGCGCCGGTGACCAGTACCGACGTCATCGGCGGCCGGCCAGAAATCGGTCAGCCGCTCGGCGCAACGCCGGATGGTCGATCTTGGAGTTGTGGCGGATGTCGACAGGCAGTGCCGTCATGGTCAGCACCGCGGCGAGCTCGACGCCGGCCGCCGCTCGCATCGATGCGGCCAATTCGGTTCTCGCCAGTGCGAGCCGCAGACGGCCCCGTCGGCGCCCGGCGGAGGCCGGCGCTCCGACGGATACGACGACGGCGACGGCCTGTTGCGCACCGGCAGGTCCGACGCCGATCACAGCGGCGGCACTGATGCCCTCGACGCCCAGCAAGCGGTTCTCCACCGGCACCGGCGTGATCGGACCCTGCTCGGTGGTGACGACGTCGACGAGCCGTCCCTCGATCCATAGCCGGCCCTGCGCGTCGAGATGGCCGACGTCACCGGTGCGGTGCCAACCGACATCGCGCGACGACTTTGCCTCGGTGGACCACAGCCGGTCGTAGCGGTCCTTGACGTGTGCGGCGCGAACGCAGACCTCGCCCGTCACGTCGACCAGGGTTTGCGGCGCGGAAGGAGCCGCGCCGGTGTCGTCGAGCGCGCTGATGCCCACGTCGACGCCGGCTACCGGCCGTCCCACGCACACACCGACACCGTCGCCGGCTTCCTCCAGCTCGTTGAGGTTCACGTCGGTGACCGGCAGCGCCTCGGTCATGCCGTAGGGCGTGTGAATCTGCGCGCCGGAGAACAGATCGGCGACCGAGCGCAGTAGCGGCAGCGTCAGCGGTGCGCCGGCGGACATCACCAGTCGGGGACGGCTCAGAGTCTCGTGTTGCGCCGGCTGCACGGCGCCGGCGGTGGCCACGACGTTGCGCAGTGCTGCGGGGGAGGCAAACACGACCGTCGCATCCACCGCCGCGATGGCGTCGGCAAGGGCCGCGGCGGTGAGGGTGGCCGGTGCGGTGACGTCCATGTCCGGTACCGCCGAGGCGATACCGAAGGCCGGACCGTAGAGCGCGAACGGTGCGAAGGCCGCGACCAGCCGGTCGTTCGAAGTCAGCTGATAGGTCGCGGCGATCAGATCGATCTGGGCCCTCAGCTGCCCGACTCGATAGACGACGCCCTTAGGTGGGCCGGTGGCACCCGAGGTGAACACCACGGCGCACTCGTCGGTGGCCGACGGTGCGGCGGTGAGCGGAACGAACGGCGGTGGCGGGGATGGCGAGGCTGTGGACGGCGGTGGCGGGGCCGTGGACGGCGTTGGCGCGGCCGTCAACGGCGGACGGGGGGCCGTGGACGGCGATGACAACGCTGGCCCTGACTGCGCGCTGCCAGCGACCGCCGGACTGCTCAGTTCGGCGACGGTGTGCGACGCCAGCCCGCTCAGTCCTTGCAACGGTGTCGGTGCCGCTCCGACCAGAATGCGCATTCCGGGCACCCGCAGCGCCCGGGCCGCGGCCAGACCTTTAGCCGAGCCGATCACGTAATGCCCGCCGGCACTGCGCAGCGCAGCGCCGAGCCGGCGCAGACCTAGCCCGGCGTCGGCGACCACGATTACCGCGCCGATCCGCCAGCTCGCGTACACCGCGACGGTCAAGTCGACGCCCGGTGGCACCAACATCGCAATCCGGTCCCCGCGCTGCACGCCGATGCGCCGCAGCCCGTCGGCCAGCGCGGCGACCCGCTGCTCGAGTTCGGCGAAGTCGACAGCTGGCTTGCCCGGCTCGACGACAGCCACGCCGGCGCCGTCGGCGGTGGCCCGCGCCATCAACGCGGCGTCCAACGCCCGCGGCGGCTCTGCGCTTGCGGAAGCCACGGTCGAGTTCCTTCGGTGCTCGGGCAGCACGCGCACCCAGTCGGCGATGACCTGCACGTATTCGGGCCGGTCCTCGGTCACCAGATGCGACGCGCCAGCGAACAGGTGCACGTCGGCACCGGGCAGCCGGGCGTGCACGTCGTCGAGGTAGCGGCGGGAAAACACGGGATCGCGCGGCCCCCACAGCAGCAGGGTCGGCACATCGACCAGCGCCGGCAGGGCCGTCTCCACGTCGGTCAGGGCGGCGGCGCTGGGATGGCCGGCGTTCAGCGGAATGTCGGCGACGAAGTCGGCGATCGCGCGTCGGCGTCGCGGCATCCGGTACGGCGCGGCCAGGCCCCGTCGGGTGGCGCGCGGCAGCGCCGGCCGGCTCAGGCCGGCGGCGGTGACGACGAACCCGGGTGTCCACTGGCAGATCAGCTGCCGTAGCCCTGCTGTGCGGGCGACTTTGATGAGCGTCGGCGCCTCGGAGCCAGCCGGCTGGTGCACCGCGGTGTTCGTTAACACGATGCCGGCGAGCTGGTCGCGGTGCGCGGCCGCCCAGCCCAGTGAGATCACTCCACCCCAGTCGTGGGCGACGGTGATCACCGAGCCGCTGATGTTCAGCGCGTCGGTCAGCCGGCCCAGATCGTCGATGCGTTGAGCCAGCCGCCGCATCCCAGCCGGTCGGGCGGAATACCCCATGCCCAACTGGTCGACGGCCAGCACCCGCCAGCCCGGCGGCGGCGCGGCGACGAGCCGGCGCCACAGATAGGACCAGGTCGGATTGCCGTGCACGCACAGCAGCGTTCCGCGCCACTGCGCGTCCGACGGTGCCGCACCCGCCGAGTCCAGAACGTGGAACGTGCGCGGCACGCCGTCGGCGTCAACTAACGGAACCAGCCGCGACCAGCGCGGATCCAGCCCGTCCAGCCGCGGAGGCAGCCGCGCCAAGCTGTTACGAACTGCTTCGCTGCGATCCTCGCCCGTCACCACTCCAGCTCGACGCAGGAGGTGTTCAAGCCCGAGCCGATGCCCATGCACACCACCCGGCTGCCCTGCTTCAGCTCGTCGGCGTGGAGCGCGAGCGTGAACGGGATCGAGGCCGGTCCGATGTTGCCGTAGGTCGGAAACGTCCGCGGCGCTTTGGCCGGGTCGATGCCCAGCGTGGCGCAGATGGCATCGGTGTGCACCTGCGAGATCTGATGGCTGACGTACATGTCCAGATCCACCCAGTCGAACTCGGTGCCGGCTTCCTTCCACGTCTGCTCCGAGAGCGCAAGACCGGCGTCGAAAAGGCCCTTGACGTCGGTGCGCATCATGTCCAGATCGCCGACGCACAGCTTGTGGTGCTCGGTGCCGGCCCGCGAGACGCCACCGACGAGGCGATGCGCGGACGGATGGCGATCACGCCGGCCCAGCACCATTCCGGCCGATCCCGAGCCCAGCGTCAGCGTCGCGAACTCGGCGATGACGTCGGCCGACGTCGTCGTCGGACCGTTGAGGCGCGCGATCGTGCGCTGCTGGGTGACGCGGCTGCCCTCGCCGTCGACGATCAGCGCGTAGTCGATCTGCCCGGCATCGATCATCAGGCCGGCCAGCTGCATCGCGTTGACGAAGCCCAGGCAGGCGTTGGACAAATCGAAGTTGAGGCACGAGGTCGGCAGGTCCAGCGCATGGTGCACCCCGACGGCCGCGGACGGCTCGAGCGCGGCCTTGCTCACCGACGTGTTGATGAGCAGGCCGATGTCGGCGGGATGCACACCGGCCTCGTCGATGGCCTTCTGCCCGGCCAGCACTGCCGCGTCGACGAAGCTGACGTCCTCGGGCCACCATCGGCGCTCGCGGATGCCGGCCAGCCGTTCGAACAGTCCGGGGCGCAGCCGAACCCGCTTGAGGGTGGCAGCCAGCGCCTCATCGATCGAGGCTGAGGTGACCACCTCAGGTGCTTCCACCGCGCTGACGGACAGCACCGCGGTGTTGTCCAGCCGGTACGTCGCGTTACCTGCCATGCGAACGCGCCGCTTCCACCTGATTCGTCACGCTCGCCAGCGTACTGAGCGCGTCCGCCGTTGACGTGCCAGTTGAGCGTGCGCGTCAATCCGCCTATACCAGGCACGCGGTCAAGGCAAGGCGCATGACGGTCGCAACCGCTACCAGGCAGGAACGACTCAGCCGCCGGTCACGCCGCCCTGCGGCGCCAGCAGGCCCTCGATTCCCGGACGAGCCTGGTCGATGTCGGTGTAGTTGTCGGGCGAGATCGACTCGCCGTACTGCCACAGCTGTACTGCGTCGGCGGGGGCGCAATCTGGTCGTAGTGGCGCGAACTTCGGTGCGTTGCGAGGACCGACGGTGTCCCGCGGGGCGCCCAGCTGTGGCTCGTCCTCGTTCATGTCGAGGGCGACGTTGTCTCGGAATGCGCTGTCGCGCGCTACGACGGCGCAGTACGCCCGCGGAAAGTCGAAGCTCTGTCGATGCGCGTTGCCGTAGAAGCCGGTGCGGAAATCCGTGCCGCGCAGTGTGCGATACCAGGTGTCGAGGTAGCGGGCCGTCGGTTCGCCGGAGCAGCCGCTGATCTGCTCGATGTCCTTGAACAGCACCGCGCGCGCCGGAACACCTACCGCCTTGGCGGCCGCCACCGCGGCCAGTGCGTCGGCGCGGGCTTGGGCGGCGGTGCGGTCGTGCCCACAGACGTCCCTGCCTCCGTCGCACTGCGAGCAGTTGTGGTCGTTGACCAGCAGATAGACATAGATGCCCTTGCTGCGCGCATAGGCCAGCTCGTGCGCGCTGATCGCATAGTGTCCGCTGACGTAGCGCCCCCAAAACTGCGGGCGGGCGCCGCGGTACCAGTCGCGCACATTGTCCAGCGCCGCAGCGGTGATCGGGCCTGACGAGTCGACTCCCCACCACATGCCCTCGCGCGTCGTCACTGCCGGCTTCGTCGGTCCGCGCTGATGGACCGGTGGAGCTGACTCGCTCGCAGTGGATGACGAGCCCGGCTTGACAGATGTCGCGTTGGCTGAAGGCGCCGACGAACCGGTGGTGGCCGAAGCAGTGGCCGCGGTCGACGACCTGTCGCGCGGTTGGTTCGGCTTGGCGGACCGGCCACACGCCGCCGTGGTTGCGACAACGGCCAGGACGATGCACAGCACCGCGACCCGGCGGCAGGCGGCAGAGCGGCGGCGAGCGGCAAAGCGCCAGCGCCTTGCGGCCGTGCGGGAGCGGCTCGCGGCCGTGCGGCCGGGGTTTGCGGCCGTGCGGCCGGGGTTTGGGGCGAGCGGCAAAGAGGGAGGCACGGGCACCATCCAAGCTGTCGGTCCTGACGGATCTTCCATGGCGGAGAGCACAGGCCATGATCATGCGCGCCGTGACGCCCAGGCGGTTGAAGCGCGCCATCCCGCCGTGACGCCCAGGCGGTTGAAGCGCGCCATCCCGCCTGCGCTGGCCCGCGCCATCCCGCCTGCGCCGCCGGGCCTGACCTTCCGGGTGCTTGCACCGCCCGCGCCCGCGGTCGCCCGCCCGACGCGCGTCACACCGTCGAACAGTGCCGTCGAAGACGCGATGACATAGACTTGGGCACATCGCTCGTCCTCAGAGCTGCGCGAACGGTGTTCGTTCGCCGAAGGTATGCCGCATTGGGGACCACGATCGGCGGGCACCAACGCCTGCATCGTCGACGCCGTCTTGCGTCGGGCTCGTTCCTCGAACGGTGACCACCGGCTCCCGGCCCACGTGTGGGTTGTGCGGATGCCGGTAGGCGCTGCGGGTGGCGCGCCGCCTTCGAAGGAATCAAGGTAGCTAGTGTCTCACCCTGCTCGTACCCGCTCTTCTCACTCCAACTCTGGCAGCAACACTGCCGCGCGACCCAACAACAGCGGCCGAAATGGCACCCGCACGCCCGCTCGCACCTCCGACCGCCCTGTCAGCCGTCGTCCGGCCAGCCCTTCGCCTCGCGTCTCGGCGCCGGCGCGCTCGCAGGCGCCCTCAGCCGCCTTGGACTTGAACTGGAACGAGGTCGATCAGGAAGCGATCGATCCCGCCACCCAGCCCACCTTCGGTGAGCTGGGCCTGCCGCGCACACTCACCGACGCCCTGGCCCGCGGTGGGGTGTCGAAGCCTTTCCCGATCCAGGCTGCGGTGATCGCCGACGTGCTCGCCGGGCGGGACGTGCTCGGGCGTGCGGCCACCGGCGCCGGCAAGACGCTGGCTTTCGGGCTGCCTCTGCTGGCTCGTCTGCAGGGCGGCCGGGCCGAGGTCCGCCGTCCGCGCGCTCTGGTGCTGGTGCCCACCCGCGAACTGGCCATGCAGGTCACCGAGGCACTGACGCCGCTGGGTCAGGCGCTCGGTCTCAGTGTGCGGCTCGTCGCCGGTGGACTGCCCATCGGCAAGCAGATCTCCCACCTCGAACGCGGCGTCGACGTGCTCGTCTGCACGCCCGGCCGGCTGGAAGACCTGATCGAACGGCGCGCCTGCGACCTGCGCTCGGTCGAGATCAGCGTCCTCGACGAGGCCGACCACATGGCCGACCTGGGCTTCCTGCCTGCGGTCAAGCGCATTCTGGGCCAGACCCCCCGTACCGGTCAGCGGTTGCTGTTCTCGGCCACTCTGGACAACGCGGTCGGCACCCTGGTGACGTTGTTCCTCACCAACCCGGCCGCCCACGCGGTCGCCTCGTCCACGGCGCAGGTCGACACGATGACCCATCACGTCCTGCGTGTCGGCGCCGACGACAAGCTCGACGTCACCGCGCGGATCGGCTCGCGCGACGGCCGCACCATAATGTTCGTGCGCACCAAGCACGGCGCCGACCGGCTCGCCAAGCAACTCGGTCGGGTCGGCGTCGCGGCCGGTGCTCTGCACGGTGGCCGTTCCCAGGCCCAGCGCACCCGGGCTCTGGACGCGTTCAAGGACGGTTCCGTCCCGGTATTGGTCGCCACCGACGTCGCCGCGCGCGGCATCCACGTCGACGACATCTCCCTGGTCTTGCACGTCGATCCGCCGGCTGAGTCGAAGGACTACCTGCATCGCTCCGGTCGCACCGCGCGCGCCGGCGCCAGTGGCACCGTCGTGGTACTGGCTACGCCGGATCAGGAGCGCCCGATCCGCAAGCTGCTGTCGGAGGCGTCGGTCGACGCGGCGCACCACAGTGTGCGTTCGGCCGACGATAAGCTGACTGATCTGACCGGTGCCCAACAGCCTTCGGGCGTTCCCGTGTCGGTGCACTCGTCGACTGCGTCGCGTCCTTCGGGCTCGTCGCGCCCAAGTGGGGGCCGGTCGGCCTCGGCTCCGCGCCGCTCGGGCAGTTCCGGTGGTGGCCGTTCTTACAGCACCAGTTCCGGCGGCAGCTCCGGCTTCGGGTCCGACAGCTCGCACAGTGCCAGCGGCTTCAGCGCCGGGCGCTCCAGCCGGCCCGCTGCTCGCCGGCCCGCCCGCGAATCCTACAACCGCGACGCGCGCTGAGCGCCCCCCTCGTACCGATCCGCTGATTGAAGGACTTGAGAAGTGCCTACTAGAGACGACCTGCGCAACGTCGCCATCGTGGCCCACGTGGACCACGGCAAGACCACCCTCGTCGACGCGATGCTGTGGCAGTCCGGTGCGTTCACCTCGCACCAGGCCGACACCGGCGAGGTGGACGACCGGGTGATGGACTCGATGGACTTGGAACGGGAAAAGGGCATCACCATCCTGGCCAAGAACACCGCGGTGCAGCACAAGCGGCCCACCGGCGAGATGATCACCATCAACATCATCGACACGCCCGGTCACGCCGACTTCGGTGGCGAGGTGGAGCGCGGGCTGTCGATGGTGGACGGTGTCGTGTTGCTCGTCGATGCCTCGGAAGGGCCGCTGCCGCAGACGCGTTTCGTGCTGCGCAAGGCGCTGGCCCTGTCGCTGCCGGTCATCCTGGTGATCAACAAGGTCGACCGGCCCGACGCCCGCATAGCTGAGGTCGTCGACGAGACCTACGAGCTGTTCCTCGACCTGGACGCCGACGAACACCAGATCGAGTTCCCGATCGTCTACGCCTCGGGCAAAGCCGGCCGCGCGTCGCTCAAGCGTCCCGAGGACGGCACGATGCCGCAGGAGGAGAACCTCGAGCCGCTGTTCGACACCATCATGGAGTCGATCCCGGCGCCGTCCTACACCGAGGGCGCGCCGCTGCAGGCGCACGTCACCAACCTGGACAGCTCGCCTTATCTGGGTCGGCTGGCGCTGTGCCGCGTGCACAACGGCACCATCATCAAGGGTCAGCAGGCGGCGTGGTGCCGCGCCGACGGCACCATCGAGCGGGTCAGAATCACTGAGCTGCTGCTGACCAAGGCGCTCACCCGCGAGCCGGCAGAGTCGGCCGGGCCCGGCGACATCATCGCCATCGCCGGCATCCCCGACATCACCATCGGCGAGACTCTGGCCGATCCTGACGATCCGCGCCCGCTGCCCGTGATCACCATCGACGAGCCGTCGATCTCGATGACGGTAGGCATCAACACCTCGCCGCTGGCCGGCGAGAGCGGCAAGAAGCTCACCGCGCGCCAGGTCAAGGACCGCCTGGATCGCGAGCTGATCGGCAACGTGTCCATCCGCGTCGTCAACACTGAACGGCCCGACACCTGGGAGGTGCAGGGCCGCGGTGAGCTGCAGCTGGCGATCCTGGTGGAGATCATGCGCCGCGAGGGCTTCGAGCTGACCGTGGGCAAGCCGCAGGTGGTCACCCGGCTGGTCGAGGGCAAGGTGCACGAACCGATGGAGCGGCTGACGATCGACTCGCCTTCGGAGTATCAGGGCGCGATCATCCAGATGCTTGCCGTGCGCAAGGGCCGACTGGAGCAGATGGTGGACCACGGCACCGGCTGGATCCGGATGGAGTACGTCGTACCCGCCCGCGGGCTGATCGGCTTCCGGACCGAGTTCCTCACCGACACCCGGGGCACCGGCCTGCTGCACCATATCTTCGACGGCTATGCACCGTGGGCCGGGGAGATGCGGTTGCGCCCGTCGGGTTCGCTGGTCGCCGACCGGCGCGGCCCGACCACCGGCTTCGCGCTCGCCAACCTGCAGGAGCGCGGCGTGATGTTCGTCGGGCCCGGCATCGAGGTGTACGAGGGCATGATCGTGGGCGAGAACTCCCGCGCCGACGACATGGACGTCAACCCGACGAAGGAGAAGAAGCTCACCAACATGCGCCAGTCTTCTGGCGACCTGCTGGTGCCGCTTATCCCGCACCGGGAACTGTCGCTGGAGCAGGCATTGGAGTTCTGCCGCGGCGATGAGTGCGTCGAGGTGACGCCGGCGACGGTGCGGATCCGCAAGGTGACGCTGCTGCAGACCGACCGCGCACGGGCCCGCAACAACCGGCACAAGGCGACTCTCAGCTAGCGCCTGCTTCCCTGACGGGCCCGACGGCCCAGCTGCCGGCGTTGGCTCGCAGTGGCTGGCCCCGTTGGCTTCGTCCCGCTGGGTTCCGCTTTGGACCCTGAAAACGGAACCTAGCGGGACAATGAGCAGCCGGCGGACCTCCTTGGAGGCTGAAGCGGAACTCAGCGGGACAATCAGCCGGCGGAACCGCTGGGGCGCCAGCGCCGGTCGGCTGGTGCGCTTCGCCCGGCACGGGCAAAGGCGGCAAGCAGTCGCCGTCTCAGTACACCGTCGGCGAGGTCGCGCCACCCCCATCGCACCACCGTGAGACCACACTCCTCCAGCCGTTCCTGTCGGACCTTCTCCGCGCGCAATACATCGGCGCTGACGTACTTGCCCATGCCGTCGGCCTCACCGACCACGCCCAACCGGTCCCAGTAGAAGTCCACGCGACCGACGAATCGTCCGTGCACATCCGCGAGCTCGGTCTGCAGCTCGGGCTCGGGTAGGCCTGATTCGACGATGCGGATTCGGCTGACCGACTCCAACGGTGACTCCGACAGCGCGCTGCATAAACGCACTGCTCGATGGGCCGATGCGATTCGTGGCCAGTTCGATTGACTCTCGAGCTCTCGATCCAACTGCGCACGGCTGGTCAGGTACCGCGACAGCGCGGCATCGGCCACTACCACCGCCTCCTCGGCGCCGAGCTCACGCGCGATGTCCACGATGGCCCGGCTCAGCCGGGTCCGGCGCACCGAACCGGTCGTCACGACGTCGTCGTCGAGCAGGCGGGCCCGGTGCAGGTGTGCCGCGAGGGTGTCGCCGTTGCCTGGCGGCCGGATGGTGATGCACGGCCTTACCGGCATCGTCAGGACGGGCAACCCCGCAAGCAGAGCTGCGCTTCGATGGCTCACCACTGCGCCCCGGACCCCAAGGGCGGCCGCGACGCCTGCCGTGCACGCCCGCCGCCGCGCGGAATCTACGCGATCGCCGCCGACCACCGGCTGGACGTATACGCCTCGAGAGAAGCGCTGAAGCCTGCCGGCGACGGCAGCTCGGCTGAGCGCCTGACGAGTCCAGCCGGCGAGTTCAGCCTGCTCGGTCGTGAAGGCCCCGAATTGATCAGCCGCCGGAGGTGGTAGGCAGCGCATAACGTCCAAGGTTGCCTCCCGCGGTGCGCGCGATACGTCTGCGCACTGGTCTGTGGACAACCTCGCCCACTGTCCACATCAGTCTGCTTCGTCCCGCTGCGTACCGATCCTGGCCCGGGTAACGGCACGCAGCGGGACAAAGCTGCGGAGACGGTACTGGCTGGAAGACGGTCGGCGGATAGGGTCGCCGAGTGAATAACGGGCCGCTGGTGCAGCGCATGCGCGGGTTCGGCACGACGATCTTCGCCGAAATGTCGGCACTAGCCATCCAGACCGACTCGATCAACCTGGGCCAGGGCTTTCCAGACACCGACGGCCCGCCCGAGGTGCTGCAGGCCGCCAAGGACGCCATCGACAGCGGCCGGCACAACCAGTACCCGCCCGGGCCGGGGCTGCCCGCACTGCGCCAGGCGATTGCTGCCCACCAGCAGCGCTTCTACGGCCTGCGATACGACCCGGACAGCGAGGTGCTGGTAACCGCGGGCGCCACCGAGGCCATCGCCGCAGCACTGCTCGCCCTGATCGAGCCCGGCGACGAGGTGATCGTCTTCGAGCCCTACTACGACTCCTATCCCGCCGGCATCGCCCTGGCCGGCGGCGTGCGCCGACCAGTGACGCTGCACCGACACAGCCAGCAGTGGACGTTCGATCCCACCGAGCTGGCAGCTGCAGTGACCAGCCGCACGAAGGCGATCCTGCTCAACACCCCGCACAACCCCACCGGCAAGGTCTTCACACGCGCCGAGCTGACCGACATCGCCAACCTTGCTCAACAGCACAATCTGATCGTGATCGCCGACGAGGTGTACGAACACCTGGTGTTCGAGGGCGTGCACGTGCCCATCGCGACGCTGCCGGGCATGCGCGAGCGAACGCTGACGATCTCCAGCGCCGGCAAAACATTCAGCGTGACGGGCTGGAAGATCGGGTGGGTCTGCGCGCCGGCGCGCTACGTCGGCGCGGTGCGCACAGTCAAGCAATTCCTCACCTACGTCAACGGCGGACCATTTCAACCCGCCGTCGCCGCCGGCCTCGCCCTACCCGACAGCTATTTCGCGGCGGCAGCAGACCGGCTGTGCACCCAGCGTGACCTGCTGTGCACCGGTCTCACCGAGCGTGGCTACAACGTCATCAAACCGCGAGCCACCTACTTCGCCACCGTCGACGTGCACGCCGACGCCGTCGAGTTCTGCCGACGCCTGCCCCTGACCAGCCGGGTAGTGGCTATTCCCAGCAGCGTCTTCTACGACAGCGACCGGGGTGACGCTCTCGTCCGGTTTGCGTTCTGCAAGCGGCCCGAGGTGCTGCGCAGCGCCCTCGATCGATTGTCAAATCCGCGCCCATAACCGCCTGTAGCTGTTGAGCCCGCCCAAAGGCTACCGTCGCACAGCAGCGGGTCTCCGGACAGTTGCCAGATCGAGGACCGACCTGGAACCAGACACCTAGACCGGCGGCACCGAGAAAGGATTCGGAAGTGCAGATTGCCGTGGTGCAGCACGACATCGCCTGGCAGGACGCCGCCACGACGACGCAACGCCTCGAACCGTTCGTCGCTCGCGCGGCGGACGCAGGAGCCCGGCTGATTGTCTTGACCGAGATGTTCGGCACCGGATTCTCCATGCACCCGGAGCTGATCGCCGAAGCGCCCGGTGGTTCCACCGAGCAGTGGCTCGTGGCGAAGGCGCGCATGCACAATGCTTGGCTGCTGGGTTCGATCGCCCAGCACAGCGACGACGGCGGCGCCGTCAACGTGGCTGTGCTGGCCGCGCCGGACGGGCACACCGAGCGCTACGACAAGATGTACCCGTTCAGCTACGCCGGCGAGCATCAGCACTACCGCGCCGGCAGCAAGCCGCTCACCGTGGATGTCGACGGTCTGCGCACCAGCATCTTCGTCTGCTATGACCTTCGTTTCGCAGACGAGTTCTGGGCGCTGGCGCACGACACGGACTGCTACGTCGTGGTGGCGAACTGGCCCGCCGCGCGTCGCACGCACTGGCAGACGCTGCTGCGCGCGCGTGCCATCGAGAACCAGGCGTACGTGATCGGCGCCAACCGTGTCGGTGTCGGCGACGGCGTGGAGTACGTCGGCGATTCGGCGGTCATCGATCCGCTGGGTCGCACCCTGGCCGAGGCTGCTCACGTTCAGACCGTGCTCAGCGCTGAGGTGGATCCGGTGCAGGTGGGCGACGTGCGAGCGCGCTATCCCTTCCTGGCCGACCGACGCTGACAGCCGCTGAGAGACGCTCAACCGACGCTGATCAAGGCCGACCGACGCCGACCGACGCGGGCGGAACCGCGGGTAGCTGCGACTGCGCTCAACCGGGGCGCCTGGTACGGCTCAGCCACGATGTAGTAAACAGTGGGTCACGATCAGCCATGGTTCTTGCCAGCCACCATGGCGCTGGCATTGACTGCACATGTCTCAGAGCGAACCGTTCTGGGTCGACCACTTCGGGAGGACGTCTTTTATGAAGGCCTACAAAGGCGTGGCGGTGATCGGAGGAGCTACAGCGCTTCTCCTCAGCGTCGCGGCATGTTCAGGCAGTAGCTCCAAGGGCTCAGGATCATCGAGCAGCAACACTGCTAGCAGCGGTAGTTCCGCCACCGGCAGCAGCAGTAGCGACACCAGCAGTGCCACCACCGGTGCCACCAGCAGCAGCAGCAGCACCGCTAACACCAACAACCAGGCTTCGGGCAAGGGCACGCTCATCTTCGGCGAGGGCTCCGACTTCCCGGAAAACCTGTTCGGTTACATCGCCGCAGGCAACGTCACCTCGGTCGCCGACATGACCGGACGCGTGGGCGACGGCCTGTTCCGCTTCGCTCCCAACATCACCTACGTGCCCGACCCCGACCAGGGCACCGCCACGTCATCGGTGGTCGCGGGGCAGCAGGTGGTGGACGTCAAGATCAATCCACAGGCCGTGTGGGACGACGGCAAGCCGATCACCGCCGACGACTACATCTTCACCTACCAGGCCACGAAGTCACAGGACCCGAAGAAGGGCGGCTGCGCCTCGCTCCTGGGCACCGTGGGCACCGACCAGATCCAGAAAGCTACCGCTGTCGGTCAGAAGGAAGTGAAGTTCACCTTCCTCAAGAACCAGCCGTTCGCAGACTGGAAGGGCCTCTTCTCCGGCGCCTCGGGCAGCACACCGCTGCTGTCCAAGCACGTCATGGACAAGGGCACTCCAGCGGCCACCTGCGCAGCCATCACCAAGGGCTGGCCGATCGCGGCCGGCGTGCCGGTCGGCGCGACCAACGGTCCCTGGCTGATCAAGCCCTCCAACATCAACGTGGCCAGCAAGACGGTCACTCTCGTCCCGAACCCGATGTACTGGGGCTCGAAGCCCAAGCTGGCTCGCATCGTCTACACCAACATCGGCTCGGACTCCGACACCAACGTCAAGGCGCTGCAGAACGGTGAGGTCAACATGGCCTACCCGCAGCCGCAACTCGACCTCGTCGACAACCTCAAGAAGCTCTCGAACGTGACGACGTCGATCAACTTCGGCCCGTCCTTCGAGCACCTCGACTTCAACACCCGCGACCCGCTGCTGTCGAAGAAGGCAGTGCGTCAGGCCATCGCGTTGGGCATCGATCGCAAGGCGCTCGTGTCGGCCACGGTCGGCAAGTTCAGCTCGAAGGCCTCCGTGCTGGGCAACCGGCTCTTGGTGACGAGCCAGCCCGGCTACCAGGACCACAGCGGCGAGTATGCAACTCAGAATGTCGCCAAGGCCAAGGCGTTGCTGGCCTCAGCCGGTGCGAAGATGGGCTCGGACGGCATCTACGCCATCAACGGCAAGAAGTTGCAGTTCGCCATCACCACCACCCAGGGCAACCCGCTGCGTGACACTACGATCCAGCTGCTCAAGCAGCAGCTGCAGGCGGTCGGTATCGGCGTTTCCGAGAAGTCCACTGCCGATATCTTTGCCGACAAGACCAAGCCCGACTCCCTCGAGGCGGGCGGCTTCCAGATCGCGCTGTTCGCCTGGGTGGCCGGACCGTCGCTGTCGTCGAACAACTCCATCTACAAGTCGCTGGCTGCACAGGGTGGCGCGCAGGGTCAGAACTACAGCCACGGCGCCGACAAGGCCGTGGACGCGACCCTGACCAAGATGGCGAGTGCTGGCACGCCCACCCAGGAGATTGCGCTGGCCAACACGGCCGACGCCCAGCTGTGGGGGGACATGTTCACGTTGCCGCTGTACCAGAAGCCCACGCTGCTGGCCTACGACAACAATTTCACCGGAATCGCAGACAACAGCACCCAAGCCGGGCCGCTGTGGAACAACGACTCCTTCGCGACCAAGTAGCAATCGCGCGCTCGCTCATGCCGGACCTGCACCTCGGGTCCGGCATGAGCGGGCTCGAGGCCGCCGCACGTCTAACTCGGCTGCTTAGGACAACGGACGCGGTGGCCACCGGCACCAATCTTCACCTGACCCGATGACGGATCGAGGACGCAGTTGTTGCTTTTCACTGTCCGACGACTCTTAAGTAGTGTGTTGGTGTTATTGGCGTCGTCGTTCATCGTATTCTTCTTCTGCGCCCTGCAGTTCGACCCACTAGCGCGTTTTCGTGCTTCCAACCCGCCCAAGACGCCGGCATTCTTCGCCGAGCAGCGCCGCGTACTGGGGTTGGATCAGCCAGTTATTGTGCGGTACTGGAAATGGCTCACGCATTTGATTCGCTTCGATTTCCATAGCGTGGCGTTCATCCGGTTCAACTTCGGTAACGACATCAACAACGCCTCAGTGTCGGGGGCGTTGGGCACGCGGCTGGGAGTCACGTCCAAGATGGTGATTGTGGCAATCCTCGTGGCTGTCATCATCGCCATCGTGTTCGGCGTCATCTCCGGCGTTCGGCACGACAAGCCGATCGACGTCGTAGTAACCATTCTGACCTTCATCCTGATCGCGCTGCCGACGTTCTGGTTTGCCGCCGTGATCAAAGAGGTGGCGATCCAGAGCAACAACCACCTGGGAACAAGCTTTTATACCATCGGCAACATCTCGCCGGGCCTGAACACCTACGGGACCAAGAGCGAGATACGCAAGGACCAGCTCCTACACATCATTTTGCCCACGGTTTCGCTGGCCCTGCTGACGACGTCGGGATGGATCCGCTACCAGCGTGCAGCCACCATCGACGTGCTGGAAGCCGACTACATGCGACTCGCGCGCGCGAAAGGTGTGCGCTGGCCAGTGGTTGTCCGGCGTCACGGCCTACGTAACGCATTGATTCCGTTGACAACGATCGTCGCCATCGACGTCGGTGCGCTGTTCGGTGGCGCAATCATCACCGAGAAGGTGTACGTCTGGCACGGCATGGGTGAGTACCTGAACAATGCGATCGGCAGCCAGGACGTCAACGCCGTGGTGGGTTGGGTGATGGTGTCGGCCGTCTTCGTCGTGCTGTTCAACTTCCTGGCCGACCTGCTGTACGCCGCCCTCGATCCGCGCATCCGGTTGCAATGATGAGCCGCTGCCACCGCCGCTGCACAGTCGCCAGGGTGTGCTGCGCCGCCAGCGCATACTCGGCTACCGCTCTGCGGTCGACTACCGCTACGCATAGCGTTTCCACACGAGGGACGGAGGATTCGGCGTGACCGTGCAACCGTCGGAAATCGAACTCGCTGTTCCTACCGGTGGTGTCGGGGGAGACGAATTCGGCGCTCCATCGAAGTCGCAGGCGCGCCAGGCCCTGGATCTCTACCGCCACTCGGCGACGGCCATGGCCGCGTCGGTGGTGTTCTTCGGAGTGGTCCTGCTCTCTTACATCTACCCCCACTTCTACAAGTGGAAGTACAACTTCGGCGACGTCAAGGCGTTGTCGGTCTCGCCGGGCACTCAAGGCCACATTCTGGGCACCGACGAAACCGGCTTCGATCTGCTGTCACGGCTCATGCGCGGAACCCAGCGCGACTTCGTCATGATGGTCGTGTCGACAGTGATCGCACTGGTGATCGGCATCTCGGTCGGCGCGGTAGCCGGCTACTTCGGCCGGTTCGCCGACAACCTGCTGATGCGTTTCGTCGACGTCATGTTGACGGTGCCCTCACTCGTCATCCTGATCGTCGCGGCGTCCCGGTTCAGCATCGCCAACACCGCGCCCGGTCTGGGTGTCATCTTCGGGATCTTCGGCTGGATGGGCCTGAGCCGCCTGGTCCGCGCGCAGTTCCTGTCCCTGCGCGAACGGGAGTTCGTCGAAGCCGCGCACGCCATGGGCGCCAGCAACTTTCGCATCATCTTTCGGCACATGATCCCTAATACGCTGAGCACCATTCTGGTGTTCGCAACCTTGTTCGCAGCGTCCTCGATCGTGGCCGAAACCTCGGTCACGTATCTGGGATATGGCATCAAGGCCCCCGACACCTCTTTGGGATTGCTCATCTCCAAGGGCGTGGACGCCGCCGAAACCCGTCCGTGGTTGTTCTACTTTCCCGGCATTCTCATTCTCATAATCGTGTTGGCGGTCAATCTGATGGGCGAAGGAATCCGCAACGCGTTCGACCCGCGTCACAACCGGGTGCGCGACTGATGGCCACATCAAGGAACTCCGGTGCCACAGCGCTCACCGACATAGCAGAGGAACCCACGGCGCGACCCGTGCGCAATGCCGCGGGAGAGTCGCTGCTGGTGGTCGACGACCTGAGCGTCCGGTTCGGCGGCGTTCGATCTGGGGTCAACGCAGTGCGCGGCGTCAGCTACGAAGTGCGCAGCGGCGAGACCCTCGGCATTGTGGGCGAATCGGGATCGGGTAAGTCGGTCACCTCGCTGGCAGTCATGGGGTTGCTGGGAGCCAACGCGCACCTCTCCGGGTCGGTCCGGTTCCGCGGCACCGAACTGCTGGGTAAGAAGGACAAGGCGATGTCGGCCGTGCGCGGCAAGAACATTGCGATGATCTTCCAAGATCCGATGACGTCGCTCGACCCCGTCTACAAGGTGGGCGCGCAGATCGCCGAAACCCTGCGGGTTCACGACAGCAAGATGTCTCGCAAGGCGACCCGTGCGCGTGCCGTCGAGCTGCTCAAGATCGTCGGTATACCCAATGCCGACGAGCGGGTAGACAGCTATCCGCACGAGTTCTCCGGCGGTATGCGCCAGCGCGTGGTGATCGCGATTGCGATGGCCAACAATCCCGACGTCATCATCGCCGACGAGCCGACGACGGCTCTGGACGTCACGGTGCAGGCAACGGTGTTAGAAGCGATCAAAGCGGCGCAGGACGAGACGGGTGCCGCGCTGGTGCTGATCACGCACGATCTGGGCGTCATCGCCGGCCTGGCCGACCGGGTATTGGTGATGTATGCCGGTCGCGCGGTGGAGGTCGGGTCGGTCGACGACGTGTTCTACCGCGCGCGAATGCCCTACACCGTCGGTCTGCTCAACTCGCTGCCCCGCTTGGACGTCGAGGGCAGGCAGCGGCTGACGCCGATCGTCGGTACCCCGCCCTCGGTGCAGAACCTTCCGCCGGGCTGCCCGTTCGCACCGCGCTGCCCGTTGCACGTCGACGCCTGCGATGCCGCCGAGCCGGGACTGGAGCAGGTGGACGGCGAGAGTCCGCACTGGGCGGCGTGCATCCGCGCCGACGAATTGATCGGCCAGGACAGCCGCGAGGCCGGTCAGGTCTTCGACGCAGCCGCCTCCGACGATGTGCTTCCGGCCGACATTTCGCCGGCTGGTGGCGCCGACGGTGAGAGCAAGGTCGGCGACGGCGGCAGCGCCATCAGCTCGTCGCATCTGCAGTCGCCCGGCACGCAGGAGCCGGTGGAACCGTTCGCACGTCCCGCCGCTGCCTCGCAGTGGAGTGGCACCGACGATCAGAAGGGCTCGGTATGAGCACCTCGCTGACCAAGTCCGATGTCGGCGCGACGGTCGGTGGCGCCGCCGGACAGCCCGTTCTGCAGGTCACCGATCTGACCAAATACTTCCCCATCCGCAGCCGGATCCTCAAGCGCACGATCGGCAACGTCAAGGCCGTCGACGGCGTCTCGTTCTCGGTGAACTCCGGCGAGACGCTGGGTCTGGTGGGGGAGTCGGGCTGTGGCAAGTCGACCACCGGCCGCGCGATCCTGAACCTTCAGCCCGCTACGTCGGGCAGCGTTGTGTTCGAGGGACAGGAACTCAAGGGCCTGTCGCGCGCCAAGATGCGCCCGATCCGGCGCCAGATCCAGCTTGTATTCCAGGATCCCTACGCATCGCTCGACCCTCGGATGCAGGTGGAGCGCATCATCGCCGAACCGCTCGTCATCCACAAGGTCGTCGAGGGCAACGCACTGCGAAGCCGAGTGCGCGAACTGATGGGCCTTGTGGGCCTCAATCCCGAGCATGCGCAGCGCTATCCGCACGAATTCTCCGGCGGCCAGCGCCAGCGCATCGGCATCGCGCGCTCCCTCGCGCTCGAGCCGCGAATGCTGATCCTCGACGAGCCGGTCTCGGCGCTGGACGTCTCGATCCAGGCCGGCGTGATCAATCTGCTCGACGACCTGCGAGCCCGGCTGGGCCTGAGCTACCTGTTCATCGCCCACGACCTGTCCGTGGTCCGCCACATCTCCGACCGCATCGCTGTGATGTACCTGGGCAAGATCGTCGAAATCGCTCCCACGCTGGAGCTGTTCGGAGCCCCGGCGCACCCGTACACGCAGGCCTTGCTGTCGGCGATTCCGCTGCCGGACCCGAAACGTGAACGGGAGCGGCACCGGATCTTGCTCAACGGCGATCTGCCCAGTCCGGCCAATCCGCCGTCGGGCTGCCGGTTTCGCACCCGCTGCTTCAAGTTCGCAGCACTCACCGAGCCCGAGCAGGCCAAGTGCATCAACGAGGAGCCGCTGGCCGAGCCACGCGACGTCGGTCATCCCACGGCCTGCCACTACGCCGAGAACGTGGCCGTCCTCTGATCGATCCTCGCAGTTGAGCGGTTCTTGCAGTCGAGCGTCCGGGCTGTGAGCTACCGGGAGCCCGCCGACAGGCTCGGTAATCTGGCCGCCGTGGGCATCACTGGGAATGACCGTCGCATGCTGTTGGTGCACGCCCACCCCGACGACGAGACGATCGGCACCGGCGCGACGATGGCCTATTACGCCGCTCAGGGTGTTGAGGTGTCGTTGCTGACCTGCACGCTGGGCGAATGCGGCGAGATCCTCGTGCCGCGATTGGCCGGGCTGGAGTGGACTCGAGGCGATCAGCTGGGCGGCTACCGCATCGGCGAGCTCGATGCCGCACTGAACGCCCTGGGCGTGACCGACCACAGGTTTCTGGGCGGAGCCGGACGCTTTCGCGACAGCGGCATGATCGGCACGGCAGCTAACGGCGATGCGCGCGCGTTGTGGCGGGCTGCGTCGGATCCTGATTGCTTCGCCAACGCGGTGCGGTTGATCGTCGACGTCGTGCGCACCGTGCGCCCACACGTCGTCGTCACCTATGACCCCGACGGCCAGTATGGCCATCCCGACCACATTCTGGCTCACCGGCTGACGACGGCAGCAGTCGAGGCTGCAGCCGATCCGGCGCTAAAGAGCGGTCAGACTCCCTGGTCGGTGCCCAAGCTGTACTGGACCGCGCTGTCGGCATCGGCGCTGCAGGCGGGGCTGGCCGACCCCGCTGCGGCCGCAACCGGCTTCGACATTCCCGCCGCCGGCACCGACGTTCCTGGCGCGCTGGCCGACGAGGAGATCACCACCGTGATCGATGCGCCGGACCATCTGCCGGCGAAGATGACCGCGATGCGGGCGCATGCCACCCAGATCACGGTGCGAGATGGTTTCTACGCGCTGTCGAATAACGTCGGCCTGCCGTTGACGGCCCGAGAGCACTTCCGGCTGGTGCGCGGAATGCGCTCGGGCCCGTTCGACGCTGAGGGCCGCGAGACCGACCTGTTCGCCGGCGTCGCGGCGTGACCCCCGCCAAAGGCAGCCCTCAGGACGAGCCGCCGCCGCCGTTCGCGGCCTTCGTCGGCGAACTGCTTTTCGTGCTGGTGGCTGTCCTCGCCGCAGTGGTCGAGGTCCTGCTCGTTCCGGTGCGGGTGGGCACCGTCGTCGTGCCCGTGACAGTGGCGCTGGCGGTGGCCACCATGGTGGGCGTACCGATTCTGGCCGGCATCGCCACCGGCCGCACTCTGGGTGCGGCGCTGCCGGTGATCGCCTGGATCGTCACTGTCATCGTGCTGTCGCAGGGGCGACCGGAGGGTGACGTGCTGCTGGTCGGCTCGGCGCCGCTGGTGTACGTCACCTACGCGTTGCTGGTGCTGGGCGCGGTGGCCGGCATCGCCACGGTGCTGGCCGTCGACCGGCGGCGTCTATCGGCACAGCAAGCACAGCACGCACAACAAGAAGCAGTGGCGGTTGCACTGTTGCAGCCGCCCGGGAAGTCAGCGGAGTTGGCTCGCAACCGACCGCCGACGGCCCGCGCACGCACGCAGCCTCCTGCCTCTACACGGCCCGCCGCAGCTGCACAGCCCGCCGCAGCTGCACAGCCCCTTGCCTCTGGAGAGCCCGCCGCATCGGCGCAGCCGCCTACTGGGCGACGTAGCCCGGCCCGGAAGCGGCGGCGCTGAACGGATCCCGGTTGGCTTCGGCGAGCGCGTATTGCACCGCCGACACCGCGGCCGGGGGCAGATCGGTCTCCACCAGCGTGGCGTTGGGGAAGCGCACGAGTTCGCGCTGCAGATCGGCCATCGAGATGTGGCTGACCAGCAGCGCAAGCGCGGTGCGTCCGGGTGGGACTTGCGAGCGCAGCTCGGCGATCTTCTCGTCGGTGATGCCGGTGTCGCGCAGCTTGGCTACCAGCGCACCGCCCGCAGCTGTGGCCGCGCCGATGGCCGGGCCGAACGGGCCGGCAAAGACGGTGCCCAGCAGCAGCCCCCAGAACCCGGCGCCCAGGGCCGCCTTGCCCGGGGTGATGTCGGTGGTCTCGGTGACCTTGGTGTCGCCGTCGAGCCCGCGGTCGAGGAAGACCGCGTCGTGCAGCTGCACCTCGTCGTGCTTGCGCAGGCGGGCGACGGTCAACAGGAACTCGCGGGCCTTGATCTGGTCGTCGAAGCCGATGACGAGCAGTTTGGCGTCGGCGGGGTGACTCATTGGGGCATCTCCTCGGTAGGGGCTGCTTGTCGGAATACGGTCGGGCATGAGTGCGACGGACGCGGTGAGAAAGCGACGCGGCGCTCATGTCGTCCAACGACCGAACCAGTCCAGAAATGCCGGCCTTGGTCGCGAGCGAAGTCAGGCGCCGGCGCCTGCTGGGACCGCGGGCCGCACGACGATCGGCGTCGCGCGTCAGCGCACCAGGTAGGCATAGGAGTGGTCTCGGTGCCATCCCAGCGACGCGTACATCTGCGCGGCCGTGCCGTTGTCGGTGCCCACTTGCAGGTAGGCCCGCGTCGCTCCCGCTGTGACCGCTCGCTGGGACAAGGTGCGCAGCAGCGCCGTGCCGAGACCACGGCGCCGGTGCACCTGGTCCACAGCGAGCACCGTCACCCCCAGCCAGTCGTCGTCCACGACGCCGCGCGCAACTGCGACGGGCACGTCGGAACCGTCGGAACCGTCGTAGATCGAGGCGAACAGCGCGCGATCGTGGCGCCGCAGCAGGGCGGCCGCCCCGTCGGGCAGTGAACCTCCGCGATAGCGGCCGGCGCGCAGCCACTGGGGCGACGGTTCGGTGGCTACCTCGACGGCGTATCCCGCCAACCGACCCACGTCGGCCTGCTCGGCGGCCACTTCGCCAGCGGCATCAGAAGGTCCGGCGCTGCCTATCCGCTCCAGGAACAAGTCGAGCCGGGTGACGAGGACGTCGGCGGCGCTGTGTTCCCGCCAGCCCAGCCGGGCCAGGGCGCTGTCCAGCGCCGCCCCGGCAGGCCGAGGAACGGCGATGCAGGTTGGCAAGCCATGGCGGGCGTAGAAGGTATCGACTTCGGCCAGCACCTCGGGAAGCGGTCGCCGCGGCGTGCGCAGGGCCAGCGCGGAGTTGGCGCGACTCGTCCAGCCGACGTCGGCGCGCAGAAGCCATCCGTCGGTACTGACCTCGACGGTGCCTGCCTGCCAGCCCCGAGCCGCGACGGCCTCCAACGCCAGCTGATCGGCTGCCGAGGGCTGCACCAACCGCGCCAGCACAACT
Organism: uncultured Jatrophihabitantaceae bacterium; assembly: GCA_964236495.1. Lineage (GTDB taxonomy): Bacteria > Actinomycetota > Actinomycetes > Mycobacteriales > Jatrophihabitantaceae > CAXSBR01. The sequence continues at coordinate 268,114 of CAXSBR010000002.1, read as the reverse complement.
TCTCCCATCGGAACGTGCACCACTCCGGAGCGGGTCTCCACGGCGGCCGCGTCGTCGTCCAGCGCGATCAGATCGCCCAGCGTGTCTCGGAACGGTGGGCCGTTGTCCGGGCCCAGCGCGCGCCGCACGACGACCCGGCGCCCCACCAGCTGGCTCGTCAGCACACACGGCATACTAGGGATCAGCCACTGCACCGGGTCCGGTTGATCGCTGGTTCGGGTGCGTGGTACGCGGGTTGGACCCAGTCTGGAAGGATCGTCGTTCGTGACGTATGTGATCGCTCAACCCTGCGTGGACGTGCTCGACAGGTCCTGCATCGAAGAGTGCCCGGTGGACTGCATCTACGAAGGTGGCCGGATGCTCTACATCCAGCCCGACGAATGCGTCGACTGCGGCGCCTGCGAGCCGGTGTGCCCGGTAGAGGCGATCTACTACGAAGACGACTTACCTGAGAAGTGGCGTGACTACACCCAGGCCAACGTCGACTTCTTCGATCAGGTCGGCTCACCGGGTGGCGCGGCCAAGGTCGGAAAGATCGACAGTGACGCGCCGATGATTGCCGCACTGCCGCCGCAGACCGAGGAGTAACGCCCGCCGCTGGCCTTCAGTGGTGCAGAACCGCGACTACACCGGTCTTGCCCACGCTGGCGTCGGTGCGCCACTTTTCCCCCCGTTGCCAGCGTGCGCCACCGCAGCGGACCTCATCGATGCCTAGCCGGTCGGCGTTCGCGACGAACCAGCCGGCCGTTGCCCAGGACGCGGCAGGGGCGGTGATATCCGATCCGCTCACCGTCGGCGTCGCAATGCCCAGCTCCGCATGCACCTGAGCCGCGACGACACGGGCGGCGGCCACAACGTCGGGCTTGGGAAACGAGCAGCTGATCGCCCGCGCCGTCGCGCCGGTGAGCGCGTCCGCCATCGCCTGTGCCTGCTCCTCGTGCTGGCCGTAGAGCGAGCCGTCCGCGGACACCTGCACCTTCTGGATCACCGTCGACAGATCGTCGGTCTTCCACCTCGGGTTCTTGACGAGCCGGTCGAGGAACCTGCCGGTGGCATACCCAGGATCGGCCAGCCGGGCCGCCGTTCCCCACCCCTGCGAGGGCCGCTGCTGCAGCACGCCGACGGAGTCACGGTCACCGTCGCCGGCACTGATGTTGCGTAACTTCGACTCCTGCAGTCCCGCGGCCAGCACGAGCACGGCGGCGCGTTCGGGCAGCTTGCGCCGGATCACGACAGCAGTCATCTCCGACGCCGTCGCGGCCTGATCGGTCGTGGTGGTGAATTGTGCGAACGAGCAGCTCGGGTCCGGCGGCCCGATCAGCTTGTTCCAGGCGGCGCGGACGCCGAAGAACAGCCCGGTCGCGGCGACGACCACGACAAGCACTGCAATACCGATACGGCGCATGAAGGGAAGCAGACCTCAGGCGTTGTCGTGCAATGCCGAGTTGAGCTCCACCGGCTGACCGCGTCGCGGCACCGCTTCCAACGCGCCGCTGAGACTGTTGCGCCAGAACGTCAACCCGCTGACACCGGACAGTTGCGCGGCCTTGACGACCCGTCCGTCGCGCAGGCTGATCTTCGAGCCGGCGGTGATGTAGCAGCCGGCTTCCACGACGCAGTCGTCGCCCAGGCTGATGCCGATGCCTGATTCCGCGCCCAGCAGGCACCGTTCACCCACGGTGATCTGCTCTGTGCCTCCGCCCGACAGCGTGCCCATGATCGATGCTCCGCCGCCCACGTCGGTGCCGTCGCCGACGATCACACCGGCCGAGATCCGTCCTTCGATCATCGACGTGCCCAACGTGCCGGCGTTGTAGTTGACGAAACCCTCGTGCATGACAGTGGTGCCCACGCTCAGGTAGGCACCGAGGCGGACCCGATCGGCGTCGGCGATGCGCACGCCGGGCGGAACGACGTAGTCGGTCATCCGCGGGAACTTGTCGACGCTGTGCACGGCCACCGGCCCGCGCCGGCGCAACCGCGCCCTGGTCATCTCGAAATCGTCTACCGCGCACGGCCCGGCGTTGGTCCACACAACGTTGGCCAGAACGCCGAAGATGCCGTCCAAATTGATGCTGCGCGGCGCAACCAGACGGTGGGACAGCAGATGCAGCCGTAGGTAGGCGTCGCCGGCGTCGGCGGGCGCGGCGTCCAGATCGATGGTGCAACGAACCACCTCGCTACGCACGCCGCGCTCGGCGTCGGGCCCGGCCAGCGCGCTCAACGTCTCGCCGGCGGTGGCTGACTGCGGCGCCGATCCCAGGCGCGGCTCGGGATACCAGGTGTCCAGGGTGACGCCGGCCTGTGTGATCGTGGCCAGCCCATCGGCCCACGCCGAGCGGACCGCGCCATCGGCGTGCAGCTCCGCAGCGCCGGGCAGTTGACCGGGCAGTGATTGCGCGGATGGGTCGGAAGCAGTCACCCGGCGAGGGTACCGATCGACGTAGGGCTGGACGTAGGGCTGCGACGTGGGGCTGCGATGTAGGGCTGGGACGTAGGGTCGGTTGCCGTGAACGTTGCCCAGTCTCCGGCCGAACCTTCCGATCCGCTGCCGACGGCGCATCCGAGCGCGCCGACCACCGGACGACTGGATCTGAGCGCCCCCGCTGCAGACCTCACCGCCGCGCTGGTCGACGTCGAGTCAGTGTCGGGCGACGAGGCGCGCCTGGCCCACCTGGTCGAAGCTGCCTTGCGAGAGCTGCCGGCGCTGTCGGTGTGGCGCAGCGGTAACGTCGTCGGCGCCCGTACCGAGCTGGGCCGCGCGCAACGGATCGTGCTCGCCGGACATCTGGACACCGTGCCGATCGCTGCCAACCTGCCCTCGCGCATCGAGGGGGAGCGGCTCTACGGCTGCGGCACGAGCGACATGAAATCCGGCGACGCGCTCGCGCTGCGGGCGGCCTCCGAGGTCGGCTCAAACCGGCTGGATCCGTTCGTCGACGTCACCTGGCTCTTCTACGACTGCGAGGAGATCGAGGCCAGTCGCAACGGGCTCAAGGCGCTGGCCGACCAGCAGCCCGACCAACTGCAAGCCGACCTGGCGATCCTGCTCGAGCCCACGAACGGTGCAGTGGAGGGCGGCTGCCAGGGAACGATGCGCGCGGTGGTGCACACCACCGGAGCGCGTGCCCACTCCGCCCGCTCCTGGCTCGGCAGCAACGCGATTCACGCAGCCGCACCGGTGCTGACTCGGCTGGCAGAACACCAGGCCCGAGTCGTGGACGTCGACGGCCTGACGTTTCGGGAAGGCCTGAACGCAGTTGCGATCAGCGGGGGAGTGGCGGGCAACATCGTTCCCGACGCGTGCGCGGTCACCGTCAACTTTCGCTTCGCTCCCGACCGCAGCGAAGCCGATGCAGAGGCCTACCTGCGCGAGGTGTTCGAGCAGTGGTCGGTGGATGTCATCGACTCCGCTCCGGGCGCGCGCCCAGGGCTGAACGGCGAGCTGGCGCAGCGGTTCGCGCGCGCTGTGGGCGGCGAGCCGACGGCCAAGTTCGGCTGGACCGACGTGTCGCGGTTCAGCGCGCTAGGCATACCTGCAGTGAACTTCGGTCCCGGCGATCCTGGTCTTGCCCACAAGCCCGAAGAGTATGTGGAACTGGCTCGGATCGCCGAGGCCGAAGAAGTGCTGTTGCGGTTTCTGCGCGCAGCTACCTGACCGGTCTAACCGCTCAGCTGGTGACGCCCGCAGGGCCACAACGGCGCAGCCCGCGCTCAGATCGTGGCGGTGGGCGTAGCGGTAGCGGTGGCGGCGCGGCCGGCCTTCAGCTGCTCGGCCACCTCGGTGAGGCGGGTGATCTCGTGGGCGATGGCGGTGAACTCGACGTCACCGGGCTGGTCGCCCTGGCCCGAGACGAAGCCGACGCCGTAGGGGTTGCCGTCGGCAAACTTCGACGGGTCGGTGTAGCCAGGGGGAACGATGATGCCGCCGAAGTGGTACACGCTGTTGTAGAGCGCCAGCAGCGTCGACTCCTGGCCGCCGTGCGCGGTGGCCGCGGCAGTGAAGCCTGCGTAAACCTTGTTTGCCAGCTTGCCCTGCTGCCACAGTCCGCCCAGCGTGTCCAGGTACTGCTTGAGCTGGGAGGAGATGTTGCCGTAGCGCGTCGGAGAGCCGAACAGGACAGCCTCTGCCCAGTCGATGTCATCGGGCGTGGCCACCTGCACCGTGGCAGCGGTGGTGTCCACGTGCTGGCGCCACGCGGGGTTGCCGTCGATTGCGGCGTCGGGGGCGAGCTCACCGACGCGACGCAGCCGTACGTCGTGACCGGCCTTCTGAGCCACCTCGGCGGCATGTTGGGCCATGGCGTGGGTGCCGCCGGTGGCGGAGTAGTAGATGATCGCGATCTTGACACTCATTCGGAGCTTCTCCTTTGGTAGTAAGCCGGATCCGGCGCACAGTTGTTATTACAACGCTGACAGGTAGAGATAACGTGAGTCGATGAGTGCTATTCCCGCGTCCGATCCGGTCGATGATTCGTCGCTTGCCCCTGGGCCCGTTCCACCTACGCCTCATCCGGCATCAACGGCTGCCACGCAGCGTGCGATCCAGCAGCTCGGTCCGCTGCGCCGGCGCCACCAGGTCGGCGGTGGTACCGCGGACCAGCGATTGCTCGATTCCGCCGGCTCCACCGACTGGCTGCACACCGATCCGTGGCGGGTGCTGCGCATCCAGTCCGAGTTCGTCGAAGGCTTCGGTCTGCTGGCCGAACTGCCCCGGGCGGTGTCGGTGTTCGGCTCCGCGCGAACCCCTGTCGACCACCCCGAGTACGCCCTCGGGCGCCGGCTGGGCGGCGCACTGGCCGATGCTGGGTTCGCGGTGATCACCGGTGGCGGTCCGGGATCGATGGAGGCCGTCAACCGGGGCGCCTGCGAGGCGGGCGGTACGTCGGTGGGACTGGGCATCGAATTGCCCTTCGAGCAGAAACTCAACGAGTGGGTCGACGTCGGCATTACCTTCCGTTACTTCTTCGCGCGCAAGACGATGTTCGTCAAGTACGCGCAGGCGTTCGTGATCTTGCCCGGCGGCTTCGGCACGCTGGACGAGTTGTTCGAGGCAGTCACCCTGGTGCAGACGAACAAGGTCACCCGCTTTCCGGTGATCCTGCTCGGCGTCGACTACTGGCGCGGACTGTTGGACTGGATCTCGGGCCCGGTTCTCGCGGCGGGCAACATCAGCGCACCCGACCTGGATCTGCTCCATCTCACCGATGACGTCGACGACGCCGTGCAGATGATCGTGAAAGCTGACGCGGCGCTGTCGGAGCAGACCTCGGTGGAGGACGCCGCGGTGCGGGCCAATGCGTCGGCACAGGCCGAACCGTCTGCAACCGGTTGAGGCGCTATCGGGCACCGAACGTCGCGGCGTGTCACCATCGGCACATGCTGTCGTTGATCCTCTACGGAGCGCTGGCCGTGGTCGTCGCGGCCGTCGTGGTGTCCGTGCTCGTGGTGGTCCTGCCCGATGACACGGTGTCGGTCGCCGAGCGCGACCGAGTTCCTGCCGGCCTTCCCACCAGCGGCGACGTGGACGCACACGATGTCGACCGGGTGCGGCTGCCCGTGGTGGTGCGCGGCTATCGGATGGTCGACACCGACGCCGTTCTGGATCGGCTCAGCGCGGAGATCGATCGGCGCGACCAGGAGATCGCTGCACTGCGCGCTTCGAGCGTCGCCCCGGAAGCGTCCAGCGTCGTCGCGGGCGAGCGGCCCGACGCCTTATCTCCAGCCGAATCTCCAGCCGAATCTCTGGCCGAATCTCTGGCCGGATCCCGGGCCGGATCCCTGGCCGACCCGGCAGCGATCAACGCGCTCCCAGTGGATCCGCCACCGGGCCATCTGCCACCAGTGGACCTGTCACCAGCCAACCAGCATCCAGTAGGAGAGCAGCCATGGTCGCCACCACCCTCACCGCCCGCGTAGACGTTGCGCTTCCCGCCGCCGACACCTTCGCTGCCGCGACCGACTGGCCGGGCCAGCGGGAGTGGGTCTTCGCAACCCGGGTGCAACCCAGCCGTGGAGCGGGCCAAGACGTCGGTGACGAGATCGCCGCGCGTACCGGCTTCGGCCCGCTGGGCTTCACCGACAGCATGACCATCACGCAGTGGGATCCGCCACGCTCGTGTCGGGTCCGCCACACCGGCTGGCTGGTTCGCGGATCGGCGGTGTTCTCGGTGGAATCGACCGGACCGTCGACCAGCGTGTTCGTATGGACCGAACAGCTGGAGCTGCCGCTGGGCCGGGTCGGGGCGCTCGGGTTTGCCGTCAGCCGCCCGGCGTTCACCTACTTCGTCCAGCGGTCCCTGCGCCGCTTCGCCGCGTGGGCGCCCACTCGCGCATGACGTTGGCATCACCGGGCGACGACCGTCAGCGCTGTGCCTGGGTGGACCAGTCGCCGCTCTACCGCGGCTACCACGACGACGAGTGGGGTCGTGCACTGCACGGCGAAACGGCGTTGTTCGAGCGGTTGACGCTGGAAGGTTTCCAGTCCGGCCTGTCCTGGCTCGTCATCCTGCGCAAGCGCGAGTTCTTCCGGGCCGCGTTCGCCGGGTTCGACATCGACGCGGTCGGTGCTTTCGAGGACGACGACGTCGAGCGGCTGATGCGCGACGCCGGCATCGTGCGCAACCGGTCCAAGATCGTGGCGACGATCGCCAACGCCCGCGCCGTGCGGGCGAACATCGACGACCTAGACGCCCTGCTGTGGTCCTACGCACCCGCGTCGCACGTGCGCCCCACCTCGCCCGGCGCAATACCGTCCACCTCGGCCGAGTCGGTCGCGCTGGCGGCCCACTTGCGACGGTGTGGAATCCGCTTCGTCGGGCCGACGACGGCCTACGCGCTGATGCAGGCAACCGGCATGGTGGACGACCATGTCAGCACCTGCTGGCGTGCCCAACCGGCTTGACGGGTACGTCGGCAGCGCAACCGGTCGGTTGCTACCTGGCGGCCGGTCTGAGCCGCCCGCGGCTCGGCACACTTTCCGTCTTAACGCAAGTCTTGTAACCGGCTCGTTTCACCGGTTACATGTAGATGTCACCCGTTCGTCCGTTCCCCGAAGGGACTCCCTTGATGTCATCTGTCGATACCCGTGCTGCGGTGCCGTCCGTGCGACACCGACGACGCATCGGCCGGCCCCTGCGCGCTGCGGTGTTCAGCGCAGTCGGGCTGGCCGCCGCGCTGCTAGTACCCGCCGCCGCGTCTGCTGCTCCGCACCCGGCACCTACCGCACCTGCGGCCCCCACGGCGCAGTCGCCGTTCGGACCCAACGTCAAGATCTTCGACCCGAGCATGCCGCAGGCCCAGATCCAGGCCACTGTGGACGCCGTCCAAAAGCAGCAGGTCGACAACGAGATGGGCACGCAGCGGTACTCGCTGCTGTTCAAGCCGGGCACGTACGGGACGGCGGCCGATCCGTTGATCTTTCAGGTCGGCTACTACACCGAGGTCGCCGGGCTCGGCCTGAACCCGGGTGACGTCACCATCAACGGTGAGGTCAACGTCTTCAACCGCTGCCTTACCGCCGACAACTGCATCGCGCTGGACAACTTCTGGCGCTCGCTGTCCAACTTGACGATCAATCCGACCGGCGACAGCGGGTGCCGCGGTAACACCGAGTTCTGGGCGGTGTCGCAGGCGGCGCCCATTCGCAGGGTAGCGATCAACGGCGCCACCACCTTCATGGATTACTGCACCGCAGGGCCGCAGTACGCCAGCGGCGGCTTCCTGGCCGACTCGATAATCACCGCCACCATCGTCAGTGGTTCCCAGCAACAGTTCTTCACCCGCAACAGCAGCATCGGCGGCTGGTCCAACGGGGTGTGGAACCAGGTGTTCGCCGGCGTCCAGGGAGCGCCGGCGCAGGACTTCCCGGGAAAGAACCGGTATACGACGCTGGACACCAACCCGGCCAGCCGGGAGAAGCCCTACCTGTACATCGACTCGGCCGGCAAGTACAACGTCTTCGTGCCCAAGGCGGCGACGAACTCCACCGGCACCACCTGGGCCAACGGCAACACACCCGGTCGGTCGATTCCGCTGAGCCGATTCTTCGTCGCCCGCCCGAGCAACTCGATCAAGACGATCGACAAGCAGCTCGCCCGCGGCAAGAGCCTGATCCTGACCCCGGGTGTCTACGACGTCGATCGCAGCATCAAGGTCAAGCACGCCGACACGATCGTGCTCGGCATGGGCATTGCTACCCTCACTGCCCAGAACGGGGCTGTGCCGCTGACCGTCGCCGACGTCAAGGGTGTGGACATCGCCGGCCTCATGATCGACGCGGGTCCGGTGAACTCCCCGGCACTGCTGCGGATGGGCACCCACCGCAAGGGGTCCCGAGGCCACGGCAGGTCGCGACACGGCGCCAGTGCAACTGACCCGACCGGACTGCAGGACGTGTTCTTCCGCGTCGGCGGACCGCACGCCGGAAAGGCGACTGTCGGGCTGGAAGTCAACAGCAACCACGTCATCCTCGACGACATCTGGTCGTGGCGCGCCGATCACGGCATCGGTGTGGGCTGGACGCAGAACACAGCCGACACCGGCGTCGTCGTCAACGGCAACGACGTCACCGCGACGGGCTTGTTCGTCGAGCACTTCCAGAAGTACAACGTGATCTGGAACGGCAACGGCGGCAAGACGGTGTTTTTCCAGAACGAACTGCCCTACGACGCACCCAACCAGGCCGCGTGGCAGCACGGCGGCATCCTGGGCTGGGCTGCGTACAAGGTCAGCAACACCGTCACCACGCACGAGGCATGGGGCCTGGGCAGCTACATCTACACCAACGTGGACCCGACGCTGCATGCGTCCAACGCCTTCGAGGTGCCGTTCACCGAGGGTGTGCGCATGCACGACCTGCTCACGGTCTCGCTCAACGGTGCGGGCACGATCGACCACGTGATCAACGGCGTCGGCGCGCCGGTGACGCCGACGGTCCAGGGCCCGAGCTTCGTCGTCAGTTACCCGGTCTGAGGCCGAATTTCGTTCGAGCACGCTGATGCTGGACAATGGTGGACAAGGTTCTTCTCTGCGCGAATGTCTGCGTTGAAGGCCCGACGTCGTTCCGGCGGGAAACTGTCGGATCGGCAATGGTGCGAGCCAGTGTCAGAAGCCAGCGGGCGTGTGCTCGAGCGGCTGCGGGTAACGACGCGACCGGTTGTCCGGTCGTACGAGGAGGCAGTTATGGCGGCCATGAAGCCGCGCACCGGAGACGGTCCACTCGAAGTCACGAAGGAGGGCCGCGGACTCGTCATGCGGGTACCACTGGAAGGTGGCGGACGCTTGGTGGTAGAGCTGTCCGCCGACGAGGCCGCAGCACTGGGCACTGCACTGCATGCAGCGGTGGCGTGAGCCAGTAACTCAGTTCTGGCACGGCCAGTCAGTTCACGCAGTAAGCAGTTCGAGCAGTAACCGGTGTGACCGGTGGCACCACCTCACACGGCATGGTTCGGCCCCGGAACGGATCGCGCAAGATCCGTTCCGGGGCCGCTCTGGTTTTGCAGTGTGGCGACGCGCCCGCGCGCAGGACTCGGGCTCCGCGGGTCGGCCTCAGTGCAGGCTTTCATACAACGCGAGGGTGCGCGCAGCGATCGCCTCCCAACCGAACTGCTCCACCGCTCGCCGTCGGCCCGCGCGGCCCATCTCGTCGGCGCGTTCTGGATCGGCGCACAGCTCGTTGATCGCCGCGGCCAGGCCGCGTTCGAGCTCCGCTGGCGCGTCGGGGTCGTAGCCGACCAGCGTCCCGGTCTCGCCGTCAACCACGACGTCGGGAATGCCGCCCACCGCGCTGGCCACGACGGCGGTGCCGCAGGCCATCGCTTCCAGATTGACGATGCCCAGCGGTTCGTACACCGACGGGCAGGCGAACACCGTCGCAGCGCTCAGCAGCGCCACGACCTCGTCGCGGGGCACCATCTCGCGCACCCAGATCACACCGGTGCGGGTTTTCGTCAACTCGTCGACGGCCGCAGCAGTCTCGGCCTCGATCTCGGGAGTGTCGGGCGCGCCGGCGCAGAGGATCAGCTGGATGTCCGGTGCGAACTCGCGGGCGGCGGCCAGCAGGTGCTTGACACCCTTCTGGCGAGTGATCCGACCGACGAAGAGCACCGAGGGGCGCGAGGCGTCGATACCGACCCGCTTCAGCACGGCCGGCATCGACACCGGGCGGTACAGCTCGGTGTCGATGCCGTTATGGATGATGTGCACCCGATCCGGGTCGACGAACGGGTAGGCCGCCAGGATTTCGTCGCGCATACCGTTGCTGACAGCGACGATCGCGGCCGCGGTGCGATAGGCCTCCCGCTCGGCCCACGAGGAGATGCGGTAACCGCCGCCCAGCTGCTCCTCCTTCCACGGCCGGCTGGGCTCCAGGGAGTGCGCCGACAGCACGTGCGGAACGCCGTGCAACATGCCGGCCAGCACGCCGGCGACGTTGGCATACCAGGTGTGGGAGTGCACCACGTCGACGTCGTCGGCGACGCCCGCGGCGATCTCGAGATCCGTGCCCAGTGCCTGCAACGCCTTGTTCGCACCCGCCAGCTCGACCGGGGTCCGGTAGGCGTGCACTCCGGGCTCGGTGCGGTCGGCGCCGAAGCAGTGCACGTCGACGTTGACAAGCTTGCGCAACTCGCGGGCCAGGAACTCGACGTGCACGCCGGCGCCACCGTAAACCTCGGGCGGGTACTCCAGCGTGAGCAGGGCAACCTTCATTTGGCGAACCATAGCGGCCACCGTCCGGGCGGTGTGATGAGCCTCTCAGCCAGGCAGTTATGGTGACGCCATGGCTGCCTCACCGCGCGTTCTCGGAATCGTTCTGGCCGGCGGCGAGGGCAAGCGGCTGTGGCCGCTGACCGCAGATCGGGCCAAACCGGCGGTGCCTTTCGGCGGCAACTACCGCCTGATCGACTTCGTGCTGTCCAATCTCGTCAACGCGGGTTATCTCAAGATCTGCGTGCTGACGCAGTACAAGTCGCACTCGCTGGACCGCCACATCACCCAGACCTGGCGCATGTCGACGATCCTGGGCAACTACGTCACGCCCGTGCCTGCCCAGCAGCGACTGGGTCCGCGCTGGTACACCGGCAGCGCGGACGCGATCCTGCAGTCGTCGAACCTGATCTACGACGACCGGCCCGACTACATCATCATCTTCGGCGCCGACCACGTGTACCGGATGGATCCCAAGCAGATGGTGCAGCAGCACATCGACACCGGTGCCGCCGCCACGGTGGCCGGTATCCGGGTGCCACGCTCAGAGGCATCGCAATTCGGCGTCATCGACGCCGCCGCTGACCGCACTGTCAAGAGCTTCCTGGAAAAGCCTCAGAATCCGCCGGGGCTACCGGACTCACCGAACGAGTCCTACGCCTCGATGGGCAACTACGTCTTCACCGCCAAGGACCTGATGGAGGTGCTGCGCGAGGACGCCGACGACGAAAGCTCGATCCACGACATGGGCGGCAGCATCATGCCGATGATGGTGGACAAGGGCGGTGCCTACGTCTACGACTTCGTGGACAACCAGGTGCCCGGGGCGACCGAACGCGACAAGGGTTACTGGCGCGACGTCGGCACGATGGACGCCTACTACGACGCGCACATGGACCTGATCGCCGTACATCCGATCTTCAATCTCTACAACGACCGGTGGCCGATCTACTCCAACATGCCCCAGCTGCCGCCGGCAAAGTTCGTCGAGGGTGGTTTGGCGCAGGAGTCCGCGGTGTCGGCCGGATCCATCATCTCCGGCTCGACGGTGCGGCACTCGGTGATCTCGCCCAACGTAACGGTGATCGGTGGGGCCTACGTGGAGGGATCGGTGCTGCTGGACAGCGTGCGGGTGGGCCGGGGAGCAGTGGTCCGCCGGGCCATCCTGGACAAGAACGTGTTGGTGCCCGACGGCGCCCACATCGGGGTAGATCTGGACCTGGATCGCCAGCGCTACCACGTCACCGAATCCGGTGTCGTAGTGCTCGGAAAGGGCGAAATCGCGCGGGTGTGACGGCTCGGTGCGACAGTAACGGTGCCGTTGCCGTTCGGTAACACCGCACCCGCACGATGTTGGAGGCCTCAAATCCGTGGCTAAGGTGAGCCCCGCCGTGCACCGCGCGCGGGCTCGTGGGTAGGAGGATTCGAACTGTGGCGATCAAGCGAGGCGTGTTGCTGGGTATGGCTGTGATCACAACCGGATCGATGGCGCTGACCGGCTGTGCCAAGAACAGCGAGGGCGGCGGTGCGGCCGCAGGCCCCAACTCCAGTGTCGTCGTGCCCAGCGTCACGCAGCAGACCGCTGTCGCCGACGTGCTTCCGCCCAAGATCAAGACCTCGGGCAAGCTGGTCGTGGCCGTCAACGTTCCCTACGCCCCGAATGAATACAAGAATGCGCAAGGCAAGATCGTCGGTTTCGACGTCGACCTGATGGACGCCACCGCCAAGGTGCTCGGCCTCAAAGCCACCTATCGGGAGGCCAGTTTCGACAAGATCCCGCCCGCGGTGAAGGCCGGCACCTTCGACGTCGGCATGTCGTCGTTCACCGACAACAAGGAGCGCGAGAAGACGGTCGATTTCGTCACGTACTTCAAGGCCGGCTCGCAGTGGGCGTCGGCTAAAGGTAAGTCGGTGGACCCGAACAATGCCTGTGGCATCAAGGTAGCCGTGCAGGCGACGACGGTGCAGGACGTCACCGACATTCCGGCTCGGAGCAAGAAGTGCGTCGCCGCCAAGAAGAAGGCCATCGTCAAGTTGAAGTTCCAGAGTCAGGCCGAAGCCACCAACGCGCTGGTGCTGGGCAAAGTGAACGCGATGGCCGCGGACTCTCCGGTTACCGCCTACGCCGTCAAGCAGGCCAGTGGCAAGATCGCCCTCAGTGGGCCGATCTATGACGCTGCCCCTTATGGCTGGGCCATCGCCAAGGGTTCGAAGCTGTCCACGGCAATGCAGAAGGCATTGCAGTCGCTGATCGACAACGGCACCTACGGCAAGATCTGCTCGAAGTGGGGCGTCAACGCCGGCGAGATCAAGACATCGAAGATCAACGACGCGAGCAGCTGACGTCTCGGTGACCATCACTCGGGGGGCGACTTCGTCTTCGGACACAACAAAGCCCGAGGTGATCAAGGCCGTTCCGCTGCGCCGACCGGGACGGTTGATCGCTGCCGCTCTCATCCTGGTGCTACTGGCGCTGTTCATCTACGGCGCGGCGACGAACAAGGCTTATGAATGGTCCACGTACGGCAAGTACCTGTTCGATCAGCGCATCTCTTCAGGTGCAGTAGCGACGATCGAACTCACCGTGTACGCCATGGTTCTCGGTGTCGCGCTGGGCGTTGTCCTGGCCGTGATGCGGCTGTCGTCCAATCCGGTGCTTCGCGCGGTGTCGTGGGGCGTGCTGTGGATTGTGCGCGGCACCCCCGTCTACGTGCAGCTGACTTTCTGGAGCCTGATCTTCAGCATCTACAAGAACGTCAAGTTCGGCATTCCGTTCGGCCCGTCATTCGTGCACTTTCATCTGCAGGACCTTGGCGCGGCGTTCTTCCTCGCGTTCCTCGGTCTGGGCATCAACGAGTCGGCGTACATGGCCGAGATCGTGCGCGCGGGCATCGGCTCGGTGGACGAAGGTCAATCCGAAGCCGCATCAGCGCTGGGGATGACGTGGGCGAAGACGATGCGCCGCGTGGTTCTGCCTCAGGCAATGCGAGTCATTATTCCGCCCACGGGCAATGAACTCATCAGCATGTTGAAGACGACGTCGCTGGTGGTGGCGATTCCGTATTCCTATGAGCTCTATGGTCGCCAGAACGATATCGCCAGCGTCAACTTCCATCCCGTCCCGTTGCTGCTCGTCGCGTCCACCTGGTATCTGGCCATCACCAGCATCCTGATGATCGGGCAGTACTTCCTGGAGAAGAAGTATTCGCGCGGTGCGTCGCGAGTGCTGACGCCGCGTCAACTCAAGGCGCTGGCACAGGCGCAGAGCGCCGGCGGCTCTCGTGAAATGGCAGGCGGGGGATTGTTGTGACCCAGGACTTCTTCGGCCGCTCGGTGCCGGCAAATCGCCTCATGGTCGATGCTCGCGACGTCTGCAAGAACTTCGGTCCTCTGCAGGTGCTCAAGGGGATCACGCTGCAAGTGGAACCGAAGGCCGTCATGTGCCTGGTTGGGCCGTCGGGATCGGGCAAGTCGACATTCCTACGCTGCATCAATCACCTCGACGAGGTCAACGCCGGGCGGTTATACGTGGACGGCGAGCTGGTGGGCTACGAGGAACGGGGTGAAAAGCTACACGAATTGCACCCGAAGAAGGCCGCGGCGCAGCGGCGCGACATCGGCATGGTGTTCCAGAGGTTCAACCTGTTCCCGCACATGACGGCGCTGGAGAACGTGATGGAGGCCCCGATCCAGGTCAAGGGTGAGAAGAAGAAGGTCGTCGCCGAGCGCGCGCGCCGGTTACTAGATCAGGTGGGACTGGGCAGCAAGGAAAAGGCATATCCGGCGCAGCTGTCGGGGGGCCAGCAGCAGCGGGTGGCAATTGCACGGGCATTGGCGATGGAGCCCAAGTTGATGCTCTTCGACGAACCCACGTCAGCGCTGGACCCAGAGCTGGTCGGCGAGGTGCTCGATGTGATGCGCGGACTTGCCCAGCAGGGCATGACCATGATCGTGGTGACGCACGAGATGGGCTTCGCTCGTGAGGTGGGCGATCATCTCGTGTTCATGGACGACGGCGTGGTGGTGGAGGCGGGCGTCCCACGCGCGGTGCTGTCCAACCCGCAGCACGAACGTACCCAGTCGTTTCTGTCCAAAGTGCTGTGAGCGTTGGCTGGGATGCTGATCCCACACTGCCTCTCTGGTCGGGTCGCCGGGCGCTGAACGGCGACGTGTCTGCCGACGCGTGCGTCGTCGGCCTGGGCGGCAGCGGGCTGGCTGCGTGTGCGGAATTGTCCGACCGCGGCCTGAGCGTTGTCGGGCTGGATGCCGGCCGGGTCGCCGCGGGCGCCGCGGGACGCAACGGCGGCTTCCTGCTCGGTGGTGGCGCGCCCTCGTTCGTCGACGCTTGCCGCAGCTGGGGCTCCGAGACCGCTGCGGCGCTCTACCGTGCGACGCTCGCCGAGCTCGACCGGTTGGAATACCAGCTGGGCTCCGCCGTCGTGCGACGCGTCGGCTCCCTGCGACTGGCTGGTTTGCCGGGGGAACCAGCCGATGAGGCCGCCGCAGCTGACGAGTCTCGAGATCGAGCCATCGAAAGGGCGGATTGCCGGCAGGAGCTGGACCTGCTCGCTGGAGTCGGCATTCGTGCGCAGGCCTATGACGGCGAGCTCGGCAAGGGCATCTACTTCCCTGACAACGCCGCGATGAATCCCGTCGCACGGGCGTTCGGGCTCGCCGCCGCTCTGCCGTCGTCGGTGCGGCTGTATGAACATTCGCCGGTGAAAGCGATCGAACCGGGCAGGGTAGCGACGCGGCACGGCTCGATCTCGGCGGGCCTGGTCGTCGTGGCCGTCGACGGCGGACTCGACGTCGTGCTGCCGCAGCTGTCGCCGCATGTGCGCACGGCCCGGCTGCAGATGCTGGCAACCGCGCCGATGCCCGATCGGCTGCCGTGCCCGGTCTACGGCCGCAGGGGTTATGACTACGCCCAGCAGGACGCGGCCGGCCGGCTGCTGGTGGGCGGCGGCCGGGACCGATTCACCGCCGACGAGTGGACCTTCGACACAACTCCGAGCGCGCCCGTCCAAGGCTGGATCGAGGACGTCGCGGCGCGGATGGCGGGCCGTCCGATTACGGTGACGTACCGGTGGGCGGCGTCGGTCGGGTTCACCGCTGACGGCAAGGCGCTGTGCGGACAAGTCGATGACGGAATGTTCGCCTGCGGTGGGTACAGCGGCACCGGCAACCTGGTCGGGCCGGTGGCCGCACGGGCCGCGATCGGCCTGGCACTGGACGGGGTTGCCGTGCCCGGATACTTCACCAGCTACTTCGGCTAGGCAGCGAGCACGTCGGACGCTGCGGTCTGCAGCGCGGCGATCATCGGCGGCAGGAGCGGATTGCGATTCGACGTTCGATACAGCAGCCGCACCGTCCGACCCGCGGCCTGCCGTCGACCACTCAACGTCACCGCCCGCACGCGCTCGTCGTCCACCAACGCCAGATCGGGCACGAGCGCGACGCCTAGGCCGGCTGCAACCAGTCCGCGCACGACGCTGTAGTCGTTGCTGCGAAACGCCACTGCGGGGGTGAAACCGGCGGTGGCGCACCGGCGGTCCAGGCTCAATGCTCCCGGTGATCCCGACAGCGGGGCGACCCACCGTTCGTCGCGGACGGTGGAGATCGGCACAGGTCGGGAGCGAGCAGCCGACGCGCGTGCAAGCGGATGGTCTCGGTGGACGAGCAGCCGCACCTGCTCGCGCAGCAGCTCGACGCCACTGAGTCGTGCGTCGTCGTCCACCGGTACCAAGTCGTAGCGGTAGACCAGTGCAACGTCCAGGGTGCCGCCCAGCAGCGAGGCGGTGAGCGCGCCGGGCTCACCCTCGTCGAGTTGCACGCCGATGCCGGGACGCTCCCGGACGAACGCCCGAAGCGCTGCAGGCACCAGGCGGGCGCCTGCGGTGGGAAACGCACCCACCCGGAGCACGCCGCTGTGCCCCCGCGCCACCTCGGTGACCGCCCGCTCGGCCGCAGCCAGGTCAGCCAGTAGGTCTGCGCTGCGCCCGCTCAACAGCTCTGCGGCGCCGGTAGCCACAATGCCGTGCGGCAGCCGTTCGAACAGCGCCACCCCGCACGAGCGCTCCAGCGCCGACATCTGTTGGGACACCGCCGACGGCGTATAGCGCAACTCGGCCGCCGCTGCTGCGAAGGAGCGGTGCCGGACGACGGCGCTCAGCGTGCGCAGATGTACCGGGTCGAGCATCAGTACAACTTATCAAGTCAAACAGGAGCGTAAGTGCTGATTGGGTTGTCAATAGGCCCGCCGCCGCATGACAATGGAGGCATGACCGCGACTTTGCAGACCTTCGACTGGACGCTGCACCCGCGCGCGCAGGGCCTCATCGACGACGCCGTCGCAGCGGCGCTGGCCCGCAGCCCGAAGGCCGCCGAGCTGGTTACCCGGCTCACCACCGCCACGTCGACACGGATTCAGGACTGGCTGGATTCGGTGCACGCGCCGGTGAGCGTGCAGGACCTGCAGGCCGCCGGGTTCGAGGACGGCTTCCAGACCTCGCCGGGCGTGTGGCGCCATCCCGACGCGCAGCTGCCCGCGGTCGTCGTGGCGCAGGGTTACGAGCTCGGCGTTCGCGTCGACGACGTGGCCGCCTTTGCCCACGCGCAGCGGTCTCTCAGTGCGATCGAGGGATCGCCGCTGGGCGGCTACCGCCGCGTCGTGGTGGCCGACGACAACGACGTGGTGATCGCCGGTGTGGAGCGGCGGTCCTGGGCTGCGGGGCTCACGCCCCAGATATTCGACGAACGGCAGCGGGCCGGGGCGGCGCTGGCGTGGGAGGTGCTGGCGCAACGTCCGCGTGCCCTCACCGGCGCCGACGGCGTGCGCGCCCAGCTGCCGGCCGCGCGGGAGGCGGTAGCGCTGGTCGGGCCCGACCTGGCTGCGTCCTACTTTCTGCAGCTGGAGCGCCAGTACTGGCAGCGCCGCAACACCGCCGGCCTGCTGCAGTTCGCACGTCAGGACCGGCTCGGTCTCGGTTGGGGCAACAACGACCACCACACGTTCCGGTCATCCCGCCCGGCGTTCGGACCGCTCATCGCCCTGCTCGATGCGCTCGGCTTCGCGATGCGCGAGCAGTTCTATGCCGGCGCGGAAGCCGGCTGGGGCGCGCAGGTCATCGAGCATCCCGGCAGCGGCGGTGTCATCTTCGCCGACGTCGATCTCTTCCCGGCCGAGGTCGCAATCGACTTCGCCCACACCGACCTCGCCGACGACCCGGGCGCCGACCTGGGCACAGTGGGCTTGTGGTGCGCGCTGCACGGAGAATCGGTACTCGAAGCCGGCATGCACCACCTCGAGGGCCAGTTCGAGTTCGACACTCTGCGCGACGACCTCGCCGAGCGGGGCATTCGCAGCATGAAGCCGTTCAGCGAATTTGCGCACCTACGGCAGGCATTCACGCAGGCCGAACGGTGGCCGGTGCCGCCGCAGCGGGTGCACGCGTTGGTCGGCGCCGGGCAGCTCAGCGCGCAGCGCGGCGCGCAGATCGTCGCCGAGGGCGCGCCCGGCTCGCATCTGGAGAACTTGGCCCGCCGCGACGGCTTCAAGGGCTTCAACCAGCACAACGTGTCGGTGACGATGAAGGCCACCCATCCGCGCGACTACCGACCGTCCTGACCGCCGGTTTTGGCGGCAGGACCCCCGCATCGGCGGGTGAGCATCGAGCGAAGCGAGGAGCGGAGCCCGTAGAGAGATGTTCCCGCCGCCAAAACCGTCACCCAACTGGCGGGGCGACCCGGCTGCGGCTATTCCGCTGCCGGCAACGGAGAATGGACCTCGTGACCATCGTGGCCGATTCCGGCAGCCGAACCGGCAGTGGCGGCAGTGGCGGCCGTGCTGTCGGCGGCACTGACAGTGGCGGTGTCGACGCTCGAACTTCCGACGTTGCCGGGCCGGAGATCGCCGCGGCACTGCGCCGGGCCGGCGTGGCCGAGGTCGACGCCAGCACCCGTCGACGCGCGGAGTACTCCACCGACGCTTCGAACTACCGCGTCGTCCCGCAGGTCGTCGTCTTTCCGCGTCATCGCGACGAGGTGGCAGCAACGTTGGCGGTCTGCCGCACGCTGGGCGCGCCGCTGACCGCCCGCGGCGGCGGAACATCGGTCGCGGGCAACGCAATGTCCACCGGCGTCGTGCTCGACTTCGCCCAGCACCTGAACCGGGTGCAGGCTATCCACCCCGACACCGAGACCGCTGTGGTGGAGCCCGGTGTCATCCTCGATGATCTGCAGCGGCAAGCCGCGCCGTTCGGACTGAGGTTCGGTCCGGATCCGTCGACGCACGCCCGGTGCACCCTGGGCGGCATGATCGGCAACAATGCCTGTGGATCCCGGGCGCTGGCCTATGGCCGGACCGCCGACAACGTCTACGCGCTGGACATGCTCACCGCCGACGGCACTGTGGTCAGCCCGCGAAGCTACGGCCGGGACGGACTGCGCTCAGCGACGGGGTCCGACGGCGCGATGCTGGCCGAGCTGGCGGACCTGGTGGACGCCAACTTGGAGCTGATCCGCACCGAGTTCGGCCGGTTCGGGCGCCAGGTTTCGGGCTACTCCCTGGAGCACCTGCTGCCCGAGAACGGCGTCAACCTGGCCAAGACGATGGCGGGCACCGAAGGCACGCTGGGTCTGATGACGTCGGCGACGGTCCGCCTGGTGCGGGCGCCCGCAGCCACCGCGCTGGCAGTGCTGGGCTATCCCGACATGGCCGCCGCTGCCGACGCCGTGCCAGCGTTACTGCCGCACCAGCCGGTGGCGTTGGAGGGGCTGGACCGGCGCATCGTCGAGGTCATCCGGCGTCGCAGTGGTGCACAGGCGATACCGGCGCTGCCACGCGGTGCAGGCTGGCTGTTCGCCGAAGTCGCCGGTGAGACGCCCACCGCGGCGATCGCGGCCGCCCGCGCGCTGGTGGCCGACGGCGCCGCGCTGGAAGCAACCGTCGTCAGCGGAGCACCGGCGGCCGCACTGTGGCGCATCCGCGAGGACGGCGCCGGCCTGGCCGGGCGGTCGCCTTCGGGCGCGCCGGCCTGGCCGGGCTGGGAGGACGCCGCGGTTCCACCGCAGCACCTGGGTGCCTACCTGCGCGAGTTCTTCGCACTGCTCGACGAGCACGGCCTGGACACCCTGGCCTACGGCCACTTCGGCGATGGCTGCGTGCACGCGCGCATCGACTTTCCGCTCGAACGATCCGGGCGGCGGATGCACGACTTCGTCGTCGCCGCGGCGACTTTGGTCGCCCGGCACGGCGGCTCGATGTCGGGCGAACACGGCGACGGGCGCGCCCGCAGCGAGCTGCTGGAGCTGATGTACTCGCCGCGCGCGCTGGCGCTGCAGGCCGCAGTGAAGAACGTCTTCGACCCGAACGATCTGCTGAACCCGGGCGTCATCGTCCGCCCTGCCGCGCTGGACGCTGACCTGCGCCGGCCGGCCGCCCCCGCGCTGCGCCGCCAGCTTGCCTTCGCCTATCCGAACGACAACGGCAACTTCACCGACGCCGTGCACCGGTGTGTGGGAGTGGGCAAGTGCCGCGCCGACACCACGGCTGCCGGTGGCGTCATGTGCCCGTCCTACCTCGCGACCAAGGACGAGAAGGACTCCACCCGCGGGCGCGCCCGAGTGTTACAGGAGATGGTGAACGGCTCACTGGTCACCGACGGCTGGAAATCCGCCGAGGTCCAGGAGTCCCTCGATCTGTGCCTGTCCTGCAAGGGCTGCGCGTCGGACTGCCCGGCCGGCGTGGACATGGCCACCTACAAGGCCGAGATGCTGTATCACCGGTATCGGCGCCGGCTGCGACCGCCCACGCACTACCTGTTGGGCTGGCTGCCGCGGTGGGCGAAGCTGGCAGCCAAGGCGCCTCGGCTGGTAAATCTGGGGTTGAAGGTTCCGCCGCTGGCGGCCGCGGCGAAGCTGGTGGGCGGCATCGACCAGCGTCGGCCGCTGCCGCAGTTCGCGTCGCAGACCTTCCGGTCCTGGTTCGAGGCCCGGCCGGTACGCACCGACGGAGAGCGGCTGCTGCTGTGGGCCGACACCTTCACCGACCACTTCTCTCCGGCCGTCGGCAGGGCCGCGGTGGTCGTGCTGGAAGATGCCGGCTACCGCGTCGAGCTGCCCGATCGGCCCTCATGCTGCGGGCTGACGTGGATCTCCACCGGGCAGTTGGACGGTGCTCGGCGCCAGCTGCGGCACACCTTGGACGTGCTGGGCCCGGCGCTGACCGCGGGCACCCGCGTCGTCGGTTTGGAGCCGTCCTGCGTGGCGACGCTGCGCTCGGACGCAGTCGAGCTGCTGCCCGGCGATCCGCGCGCAGAAGCACTGGCCACGTCGTTTAAGACGGTCGCCGAACTGCTCACCGAACGCCCCGGCTGGGCGCCACCGTCGTTGGCGGGCGTGGTCGCGGTGGCGCAGCCGCACTGCCACCACCATGCCGTGATGGGTTGGTCGCCCGACGCCGAACTGCTGCGGGCGGCCGGTGCCGACGTCACCGCCGTCGGTGGCTGCTGTGGGCTGGCGGGCAACTTTGGCGTGGAACGAGGGCACTACGACGTCTCGGTCGCCGTGGCCGAAACCGCGCTGCTGCCGGCCGTGCGGGCGGCTGACGAGGATGCTGTAATACTCGCTGACGGCTTCTCGTGTCGCACTCAGCTCGAGCAGCTTAGCGAGCGCACCGGCATCCATCTGGTGGAGCTGCTGGCCCAGCACCTGTCCGCGGACCGGGCGCAGGAGCCGGCTCAGATACCGGCCGACCAGAGCCGCGACGTGCCCTATCCCAGCGATGTCGACGAGGACGCACCGAAACGAGGCGGCTTCCGTCGGCTCGTTCGACGCCGGTTGGTGCAACGAGGAAAGCGGAGCAGGACCCCATGACGGTGACCCAGACAGTGACCCGGCAGCACGGCTTCGTCCCGCCGCCCTATCCCTACGACCGACTCGGCGAGTTGGTCGCGCTGGCCGACGCGCACCCGGGCGGCGCAGTTGACCTGTCGGTCGGGACGCCCTGCGACCCGGCGCCGCAGGCCGTCGTGGACGCGTTGAGTGCCGGCACCACCTACCGCGGCTATCCGCCGTCGGCGGGCACGCCGGCGTTGCGGCAGGCGGCCGCGCAGTGGATGCAGCGGCGCTTCGAGGTGTCGGTGGACCCGAAGACCGAGCTGGCCGCCTGCGTGGGCAGCAAGGAGTTCGTCGCGTCGACGCCGCAATACCTCAAGCTGCGCATGCCAGATCGTGACACCGTGCTCTTTCCCGCCATCAGCTATCCCACGTATGCGATGGGGGCGACGCTGGCCGGCGTTCGCGCGGTTCCCTACCTAGAGCTGGACGACATATCTGCCGACGACGCCGCGCGGGCGCTGTGCGTCTGGGTCAATTCGCCGTCCAACCCGACCGGCGAGCTGCACGACCTGGCCGCCGCCGCTGCGTGGGGACGTATGCACCAAGTGATTGTGCTGTCCGACGAGTGCTACGCGGAATTCACCTACGCCGCAGCACCCGCCACGATCCTCGCCCAAGGCACCCAGGGCGTACTGGCCCTGCACTCGCTGAGCAAGCGCGACAACTTCGCCGGCGCCCGGATCGGCTTCTACGCCGGTGATCCGGACTTGGTGCACTACCTGAGCGAGGTCCGTAAACATGCCGGGCTGATGCCGGCTGGGCCGGTGCAGGCGGCCGCGGTCGTGGCCCTCGGCGATGACGATCATGTCGGTGTTCAGCGTCAGCGCTACTTAGATCGGATGCGGCGGCTGATAGACATCCTGGCCGCGTGCGGACTTCCTGCCTCCCTGCCTGACGGAGCGTTTTACCTCTGGGTGACCGTTCCCGACGGCGACGCCTGGGCGGCCGCGCGCGTGTTGGCGCAGCGCACAGGCATCGTCAGCTCGCCGGGGGAGTTCTACGGTCCGTTCTCGAGCGGCTTCCTGCGCCTGGCCGTCGTGCAGCCCGACGACCGGTTGGAGCTTGCGGCGCGCCGCGTCGGCCTCTGACGTTGCACACCGACGTGGGCGTCTGCTCGTCCGACGTTTCTTCGCACCTCGCAGCGTGTCGAGTCGGTTCGGGTAGCTGATCAGGAGGCGTGGTGTGAACGAACTGCCTGAACTGCTCGTGATCGATGCCCAGGCCTGGCGCGTCTGGCTGGCCGAGCACCACTCCGCCTCTGCCGGGGTATGGCTGGTACTGCACAACAAGGGTGGCAGCGTCACGCAGTTGACCTACGCGGCCGCGCTGGACGAGGCGCTGTGTGTCGGCTGGATCGACGGGCAGGTGGCCCGCCGCGACGAGGGCAGCCACCTCCAGCGCTTCACACCTCGCCGTGCGCGCAGTCCGTGGTCGGCGCGCAACGTCGGTCACATCGCGCGGTTGCGGGCCGAGGGACGGATGCAGGCCGCGGGTGAGGCTGCCTTCGCGGCTGCCTCCGCCGACGGCCGCGTGGACCGCGCCTACGCCGGGGCCGCCACGATGCAGCTGCCCGACGATCTGCTTGCCGCGGTCGCGGCGGACCCGAGAGCGCAGGCGATGTTCGACGTCCTCACGAAGACGAACCTGTTCGCGATCTACTACCGCGTCAACGAGGCCAAGCGGGCCGAGACCCGAGCGCGGCGGATCGCGGACTTCGTTGCGATGCTGGCTCGTGGCGAGACGCCGCAGCCGCAGAAGAAGCGGCTACCGCAGTAGCACACGAAGGTCGTTCCAGCCGAGCGCGCGCCCGGCGGTACCGCCAGCGGCGCCGGAACCGAGGCGCAGCCGCTGTGCCAGCCGATCTGCCACAGTTGTGGATATCCACGGGACGCGCAGGCACCGACTCCACGGCCGGTTGATATCCACAACCGGGCTACGCGAGGTCGATTGCCTACTTGTGGATATCCACCGGACGCGCAGGCACCGACTGCACGGCCGGTCGATATCCACAACCGGGCGACACCGAGGGTGCTCCAACTACCCAGCGACGCGCGCGTGGCCGGCGGAGATAGTTTGATTCCCTGGATCGAGAAGCACTACGACATCGACGACGTCGGATCCCGGCCGACAAAATCTGGCTGGTGGGGCAACACCCACATCACCCCGTTGGCATGGTTCGCTTCTACTCCGCGGTCAAGAAGGACCCGGCCGTCTGGCCGTGGCTGTCTAACGCGATGCACGGCGCCAAGTCCCATGGTTCGGACGGCACGTACCAGTTCTTCGGGCTCAAGCAGGCCGACGAGGACGCTGCGATCAAGCAGGGGTGGGGCCAGGACGACGACGACTGGTCGACGTCGTCGGATTACAACTCGACCGGCTTCGCCGACGACGATCGTTACGCCGTGGCGATCCTGCTCAAGGGTCCGCCGTGGCAGTACCACACCGGAAGTCCCGCGATGCTGACGTCGGTGGCCCGCAAAATCATGCCCGACGGCGATATGGACCTGCACTGATCTGCTGCCCGACCCCCGACCTCCGGCGGTTTTGCCGCCACAAGCGAGGGCACCGAGGCGCTGCCGGCGCCGCCCAAAGCGGAGTCACCGAGGCGCCGGCACGGACCCGCCCTGCAGGCCGACGCCGGCGACTGGGACGTCAGCCGAACTGGACGCCCTGGGCGAGTGGCAGCTCGGTGGAGTAGTTCACCGTATTCGTAGAGCGGCGCATGTAGGCCTTCCAGGCGTCCGAGCCTGACTCGCGCCCACCGCCGGTCTCCTTCTCGCCACCGAACGCGCCGCCGATCTCAGCTCCCGACGGGCCGATGTTGACGTTGGCGATGCCGCAGTCCGAGCCGTCGGCGGCGGTGAATCGCTCGGCCTCGCGCACGTCGAGGGTGAAGATCGACGACGACAAACCCTGCGGTACCTCGTTGTGCAGCGCCAGCGCCTCCTCGAAGTCGTCATAGGTCAGGAGGTAGAGGATCGGTGCGAACGTCTCGGCCTGCACCACTGATGTCTGCGCCGGCATCCGCACGATCGCAGGGTGAATGTAGTAGGCGTCCGGACCGCCGACGTCGACGGGGGTTCCGCCGGCCACCAGCGTGCCGCCGTCTGCCTGCGCCTTCTCCAGCGCGGTGACGAAGCCGTCGTAGGCGCCGGCGTCGATCAGCGGGCCGACCAGCGTGCCAGTGTCCAGCGGCGAGCCGACCGGAAGCGACTCGTAGGCAGCGGCCAACCGCGCGACCAGGTCGTCGGCGATCGAAGTGTGGACGAGAACGCGGCGCAGGCTGGTGCAGCGCTGGCCGGCTGTGCCCGCCGCTGAGAAGACGATGCCGCGCACGGTGAGGTCAAGATCGGCCGACGGTGCGACGATCGCGGCGTTGTTGCCGCCCAGTTCGAGCAGCGTGCGACCGAACCGGGCCGCGACGCGGGGACCGACGGCCCGGCCCATCCGCGTCGACCCGGTGGCAGACACCAACGCCACCCGGGCGTCGTCGACGAGGGCCTCGCCGACCTCGGCACCGCCGCGAACGACCGCAGCCAGCCCGGCCGGCGCGTCGCAGCGGCGGACGGCCTCGTCCAGCAGTGCCTGGCACGCCAGGGCCGTCAGCTGCGTCTTCTCCGACGGCTTCCACACCACCGCGTCGCCGCACACCAGGGC
The DNA here is from genome assembly GCA_964236495.1 of uncultured Jatrophihabitantaceae bacterium. Taxonomy (GTDB): domain Bacteria; phylum Actinomycetota; class Actinomycetes; order Mycobacteriales; family Jatrophihabitantaceae; genus CAXSBR01. Next base: position 242,851 of record CAXSBR010000002.1, on the reverse strand, counting down.
CAGCGCGGTGTTCCAGGACCACACCGCGACCGGGAAGTTGAACGCGCTGATGACGCCGACGACGCCCAGCGGGTGCCACTGCTCCATCATCCGGTGGCCCGGCCGCTCGGATGCGATAGTCAGACCGAACAGTTGGCGCGACAGCCCTACCGCGAGGTCGCAGATGTCGATCATCTCCTGCACCTCGCCCAGGCCCTCGGAGCGGATCTTGCCCGCCTCGATCGACACCAGCTCGCCCAGGTCGTCCTTGTGCTCGCGCAGCAGCTCACCGAGTTCGCGGACCAGCTGGCCGCGGACCGGCGCGGGCACAGTGCGCCACTGCAGGAAGGCGGCCTGTGCGCCGGCGACCACATCGGCGACGTCGTCCACCGAGGAGGCAGGCACGAGGGCGAGCTCCTCGCCAGTGATCGGTGTGCGAGCGCTCAGGGTGCCACCGTCGAGCAGCGCTGCATCTACTCCGACGCGCTCCAGCAGAACGCGGGCTCGGGCTGCAATTGATTCAGTCATCGGATCTCCTACTTGTCAGCGTCGATCAGGCAAGCTGAGCCCACAGGTGGCCAGCAGTGGCGCCGCGAGCGGGTAGGCGGGCGGCGATATCGGACCGTCAGACCCGGCCCAGTTCCGCGAACAGCGAACCACTCTTGGTGTCCATCAGGTCGGCCAGCGGAATCGACTCCTGCTTGATGAAGCCCGACTGGGGCAGCCGACCGTCGGCCACCAGCTCCACCACCGCGGCCGCCGACGCTGCTGTGGTCCACGAGATCGCGCGCCAGGTGCGGCCGTTGATTTCTAGTGGCTGGTAGGCCCGCACGTACTGCTTGCGCGACATCTGCCCGGGCGCGGTGTCACCGACACCCGAGGCGACGCCCTCGACGGCGGCGTGCAGGTAGACGACGTCGTCGTCGACGGGCGGTTTGGCGTCGACCAGGATCTGGCCGGCGAGCTCGCGCTGGTCGCGCATGTTCAGCTCGTCGAAGAAGAAGCGCATCAGCTCGAAGTGGCCCGGATAGCGCATCGTCTTGTAGTCCAGCCGTGCGACCTGGCCGCTGTAGGTCTCGCACATGGTGCCCAGTCCGCCGGAGGTGAGCGACGCCTCCAGCTCGATGCCACCGATCACCACCCGCTCGTGCTCGGTCATCGGCGGCACCATCTGCCGCACGCCGTGGCGCAGCACCTCGCAGTCGTTGAGGTACTCGTTGACCACACCTTCGGCCGACCAGTTGAACGCGTAACCCAGCAGGCCGGTGGGGTGGCGGGGGAGTGCGCCGACTTTGAGTTCGATGGAGCGGATGGAGGAGAACTGCGCGGCCAGCGAGGCACCGACGATGCCGATCAGACCCGGCGCCAGGCCGCACTGCGGTGCGAGCACGCGGTGGGGACTGCTTTGGGCCAGTTCGAGGACCCGGTTCGTGGTGGGCACGTCCTCGGTGAGGTCGAAGTAATGCACGCCGGCGGCGAAGGCGGCTTCGGCAACGGGCAGGTTGAGATGGAAAGGAAGGCAGGACACCACTGCGTGCGAACCGGTCAGCGCCTCGGCCAGGGCAGCGGTATCGGTGACATCGAGCGCGTCGGCCGGAAACGGCAGGCCCTCGCGGACGCGGGCGTCGTAGGCGTGCACCTCGAAGCCTGCGTCGACGAGCAGGGTGGCCACCAGCTCACCTACCTTGCCCAAGCCGAACACGCGGACCGAGGACAGGGTGCGAGACATGCGAAGCCTTTCGGAAGGGCTGCGACGTCGTTGGCGCAGCGACGCGCGTTCAGCACAGCTTATGGTGGAAAGCAATATACCGTAAGCAAACCTATCCTTCCGGGAGCGTGGAGATGCAGCCGTTACTGGACGTCGGACGTCTGCGTCTGCTGCATGAGGTGGATCGGCGCGGCACGATCGCGGGTGCAGCGCGCTCGCTGGGACTGACGCCGTCAGCGGTCTCCCAGCAGTTGTCAGTGCTCGAGCGCGAGGTCGGCCTGCCTCTGCTCGACCGGTCTTCCCGGGGCGTCGTGCTCACCGGGGCCGGTCGAGCCCTGTGCGAGCGGGCGGGGCAGATCCTCGACGTGCTCGCCTCTGCCCGCGCCGACCTTGACCGCCTGGGCGACGACGTTGCGGGCACTGTGCGGGTGGCCACGGTGGCCAGTGCGGCGCTGGAGTTCGTCTCCGCTGCCGCCAGCGCGCTCGACGAGCAGCATCCCGGGATCACGCTGCAGGTGAGCACGAGTGAACCCGCGCGCAGCATGGAGCTGCTGCTTGCCGACGACGTCGACCTGGCCGTGATCGACGAGTACGCCTACCAGCCGATCGCGCTACCAGATTCGGTCGACGTCGTGGCGCTGCGGGTGGAGGCACTGGTGGCGGTGCTGCCGGTACTGCCCCGCATGGCCGATGGTTCGCCAGGTCCGGACGCGTCCGGCTCGCCGGTGCGCTTGATCGATCTGCAGGACCGCGACTGGGTGATGCCGCCCGACGACGCGGCCTGCGGTTTCGCGGTGCGCTCGGCCTGCCGCGCGGCCGGATTCGAACCGCGGGTGCGCTGGGAGACCGACGACATGCTGCTGCTGACCAGCGCGGTGGCCGCCGGCCACGGGGTAGCGGTGTTGCCGGCGCTGGCGGTGGATGCCGGCGTCGACGGTGTCCGCGTCGCGTCGCTGGTAGATCCGGCGATGACGCGCACGCTGTCACTGGTGGCGCGCAGCGTCACGCTGCGTCGCCCGGTCGTCGCGACGGTGTGCACAGCGATGCAGGCCGCCGCTGCTGTCGGCTAGGCGGACTCAGCTGCACTGTGCGCGTCGGGCGGTCGTCAGATCGCAGTTTTAGCGACGCTCCGACGCGCGAAGCGCAGTGGCAGTGGCCGAGGCCGTGGCCGTGGATGTAGCCGCGGCTGTAGCCGCGGCTGCGGCTACGTCGGCTGCTCAGCGCAGTACGGCCACCAACAGGCCGTCGCCGACGGGCAGCAGTGTGGGCACCAACCGCTCGTCGGCGTAGACGGCGCGCACCAGATCGCGGACGGCCACGGTGCCCTCATCGTGCGTGTTCTCGTCGGCCACGCGGCCGGCGCGCAGGGCGTTGTCGAAGGCGACCACGCCGCCCCGTCGCAGCAGGCGGACCGCCTGCTCGTAGTAGTCGCCGTAGGCGATCTTGTCGGCGTCGACGAAGACCAAGTCGTAGGCGCCGTCGGTAAGGCGAGGCAGTACCTCACCCGCGGCACCGTTGATCAGCCGGAACCGTCCCGGCGCAAACCCGGCGGCGGTGAACGTCTCGCGGGCGACCCGCTGGTGGTCGGGCTCGATGTCAACGGTCGTCAGCACGCCGTCCTTGCGCATGCCACGCAGCAGCCACAGCCCCGACGTTCCGGCGCCGGTGCCGACCTCGACGACGGCCTTGGCGTCCAGCGTCGCGGTCAGGAAACGTAGCGTCGCACCACCGGCCGGCCCGATCGGAACGCAACCCAGTTCCAGCCCGCGGGCACGGGCGTTGGCCAGCACCTCGTCCTCGGCTGCCAGGTTCTCGACGTAGTCCAGGCTCTCGACGCCCACCATTGCTTCAGCCATGCGCGCAGCCTATCGTCGGGCGGCCGGATGCGGTCGATCGGATGGCGCAGATCAAGATCACCGCAGGATCACCGCAGGATCACCGCATCGAGTCCAGAATGACGGCCAGGTCGTCCGCCGTCGTTAACGGATTGACGATCGCGAACCGGGTGCAGATCTTCCCCCGATGTGTCGTCGCGGTGACGAAACCGACCTGCTCGCGGATCAGACGGTCGGTCCACAGCGAGTAGTCGACCGGTTCCCAGCCGATCCGTTCGAAGACCAGCACCGACAGATCCGGTTCGACCAGCATCCGCACGTGCTCGGCCTCGTCGATCAGGCGCCGGCCGGCCCGCGTGACAGCCAACGTCTGCTCCACCGCGTCGCGGTAGGCGTCGGTGCCGTTGACGGCCAAGGAGAACCAGAACGGCAGCCCGCGAGCGCGGCGGGTGAGCTGGATGGCGAAGTCCGACGGATTCCACTGGTCCTCCAGCGTCACCGCGTCCAGATAACCGGCGTGCTGGGTGTGCGCCATCCGCCCGATGCCGGGATCGCGGTAGATCAGCGCGCAGCAGTCGTACGGGGCGAACAGCCACTTGTGCGGATCGACGATGAAGGAGTCGGCATGCTCGATGCCGGCGAACTTGTCCCGGACGCTGGGCGCAGCAAGGCCGGCCCCGCCGTACGCGCCGTCGACGTGCAGCCACCACCCGTTCTCGCGGGCCACCTCCCCGCACCCGGCGATGTCGTCCACCACCCCCAGATTGGTGGAACCAGCGGTCGTGACCACAGCGAAGACGCCGTCGCGCTGATCGGCGGTGAGGCCGTCGACGACGGCGCGCAGGCTGGCGCCGGTCATCCGACCGCGATCGTCCTCGGGTATCTCGAGAACGTCGACGTCCATGACGACGGCCAGCGCGTGCTTCACCGACGAGTGCGTCTCGGTGGTCACGCACACCGACCAGCGCGCGGGCACCGTGTCGCGCCCGAGCTTGGCCCGCTCGCGAGCCGCGACCAGGGCGGACAGGTTGCCGATCGTTCCGCCCTGCACGAAGGCGCCGCCGGCAGTGGGCGGCAGCCCGGCCAGCTCGATGAGCCAGTCGAGTGCCTGGTTCTCCGCGTAGACCGCGCCCGAACCTTCCAGCCACGAACCGCCGTACACGCTGGAGGCGCCGACCAGCATGTCGAACGCCGCGGCAGCTTTCGACGGCGCGTTGGGGATGAAGGACAGATAGCGAGGATGGTCGACCGACAGGCAGGCCTGCGCCAAGACGTCGTTCCACAGGTTCACCGCGGCCCCGCCCATACCGGCCGCGGTGATCGTCTGCCCGGCGCTTGCTTTGAGCTCGTCGGTGGTGCGCGGGAAGTCCAGCGGAGCCCGCTGTTCCAGCCGTAGGAGGCAGCTGGCTGCCAGGGCCTGGGACAGCGCGGCGACGTCGTCGGTGTATTCGTGCACGACGCGCAGGGTAGGCGCGTTCTTACCCTGGCCGCGACGGTGGAAGGCGAGCGCTGCCAGCGTTAGCCTCAAGTCATTCCGCTGCTGGTCTGCTGTTATTCAGCCGAGATTGCTAATGCTTATCCCCAGATGGCCGATGGCACAGCTGGCGCACAGCCCCAGCCGGGACAGTAGTTGGTGCGCCCGGCTCAACGGGAACGTAACCGGTTGGCCGTGTGTTGCAGTAACCGTCGCAGACGTTGTCGGCGATCGGCACCGAAGCTAGGAGTGACGCGATGTCCACCCCGATCAGCGCAGGAGTCAGGCACTCCGCCGCGGTGAGCGACGTTGTCCGAACCCACGACGCGAACCGCGACCACGCCATCTTCGACGATGCGGTGCGCGACCAAACTCTGCCAGAGAACGCAGCGCAAGCATGGTCCCCGCCCTCGTGGGACGAGATCGTGCGGACCCATAGCGAACGCGTCTACCGCCTTGCCTATCGGCTTTCCGGCGATCGTGCCGACGCTGAGGATCTGACCCAGGAAACATTTGTGCGGGTGTTCCGATCGCTGTCGGACTACACGCCCGGAACGTTCGAGGGCTGGCTGCACCGCATCACCACCAACCTGTTCTTGGACATGGTGCGCCGCCGGGCACGGATCCGTTTCGACGCCCTGCCCGACGATGCCGCCGAGCGGCTCGCCTCGCCGTCCTCAGGCCCCGAGCAACGCTACGACGAGACGCATCTGGACCCTGAGATCCAGCGTGCTCTGGACGCGCTGCCGGTGGACTTCCGGGCCGCTGTCGTCCTGTGCGATCTCGAGGAGCTCTCCTACGAAGAGATCGCTGCCACGCTGGACATCAAGGTGGGCACGGTGCGCTCGCGCATCCACCGCGGACGCGTTCTGCTGCGCAATGCGTTGGCCCACCGCGCCCCGGGCATTCGTACCGCGCAGGCGCTGTAGATGGCGCGGTTCGCCGCGGCGCTGACGTCGGCGTCGTTCACCACATCGCACCTCAGTGACGAGGCCGTCGCGGCCTTCGCCGACGGGGTCCTGCGCGAGGGCGCGCGGACTCGCGCCGAGCAGCACCTCAGCGGCTGTACCGAGTGTCGGGAGGCTGTGCGCGACCAGCGTGCCGCCAGCGCGGCGCTTCGAGCCGCGCCGTTGCCGTGCCTGCCCATCGGCCTTGCCGACCGGTTGCGCAACCTGCCTACGACGACCTCGGTGCCTCCCTCACCATTCACCCCTGCCGCGCTCACGCCCGACAACCAGCCGCTCTTTGCCGCTTTCCACACTCTGCAGGCCGCCGCGCGCGCCGAGTGCCAGGCACCGACGGTTGCCTTCGGTTCGGCGGCGGGCGCGGCGGCTACGCCGACGGACTTCGGCGCCGTTGCTGCACCCGGTCCGGTCTCGGCCGCGGCCTCGACCCACCGCGACGAGCTGCATCGACGCTCAGCCGCCGGCGCAGGGTTGGGCGTGATGGCAGTCAGTGCGGTCGCGGTAACGCTGTTGGGGTCCACCGCGGCCTCGGCGGGCGGAGCGACCCCGACAAGGCCGGCTCCCGCACCCGCGGTGTCGTCCAGTTCACCGGGCGCGTCGCACATCGCCGGCGGCGTGCGCGCACAGTTTGTCGTCGTGGATTCTCTGAACCTGACCGAACCCCGCTGACCCGTACGCTGGCAGTGGCACGGTTGTTGCGCGGCGCGCGCCGATCCGCATCATCTCGGTACTTCCAGCGCTGCGGGCGTTGTAGGCACCGTAAGTGCGCGACCGGCGCCTCGACCAAGGAGACAGTGGCGTGACCCAATCCCCGCCGCCCGATTCCGTTGTCGAGTCGGCATCGCCGAACCTGGCTGCGGCCGCCGCGGCTGGCACCGCTCCCGCCGGCGTGCCCGATCGGTCCTGGTCGCGTCCCGACGGGCTCGAGGGTTCCTTCGAGCCACATGAACCTTTGCCGCCGGCGCCTGCGGTACGCCAGCCGGTGCCGGCCGGTGCCGCTGAGGTTTTTGGACGTACTGGTGCCGACGCCTTCGACGCTCCGGCAGCAGACCGGCTGCCTGCACAGCATCGTCGACAACCCGCTCCCATACCGCCCGACGTAGCGGCGACCTTCGCGCCCACGACGGGCGGAACCGCCGGCTTCGAGCCGGCACCCGGCACCCGACTGTCCTCGGCGCCCGAGGCGCAGTCGCCGTGGTGGAAGCCCGACGCCGCCGTCGACCCGTGGCGCAACGCCGACTCCGCTTATTTCCTGGGTCGCCCGGCGCAGTTCGTCGACAACGATCCGTTAGCCGTCGAGGACGGCGAGGAGCTCGTACCCGACCCGCCCGAGAGCGCCGACGACACCACCAAGGACGCGCCGGCAGCCACCTTGACGCACGGCCGGTTCGGCTTGCGCGCGCTGCTGGCGATGCTGGTGGTAGCCCTGCTGGCCGGCGGCATCGGTGGCGGCGCGGGCTACCTGCTCACCAGGTTCGGCGACGACCGGTTGCACGATCCGGACGTCAAGCTGGCGCAGGTGGCGACCCCGGTGGCTCGCGCGCCGGGTTCGGTCGCCGATGTAGCCAGGAAGGTTTCGCCCGCGGTCGTGCAGATCGTCGTCAAGGGCGCAGACGAAGCCGGCACCGGCTCTGGTGTCGTCATCGACAGTTCCGGCAGTGGCGGTTACATCCTCACGAACAACCACGTCGTGTCGGTCGCGGGCACCACCGGCACGATCCGAGTGGTGTTCGCTGACGAGTCCCTCGCCACCGCCTCCATCGTCGGGCGGGACCCGAGCTCGGATCTGGCCGTCATCAAGGTCAGTCACTCGCCGCTGACGGTGATGACGCTGGGCAAGTCCAGCGAGCTGGCGGTGGGCGATCCGGTGATCGCGATCGGCTCGCCGCTGGGGTTGCAAGGCACCGTCACCACCGGCATCGTCTCAGCACTGCAGCGGGCGGTACACGTCGGCGGTGAGGGCAGCGACACCGACGCCGTCATCGACGCCATCCAGACCGACGCCGCAATCAACCCCGGCAACTCCGGTGGCGCGCTCGTGGACGCCGGCGGCAAGCTGATCGGCATCCCGTCGGCCGGCGCGACGTTGAACGCCGGCACCGGCCAGAGCGGCAGCATCGGGCTCGGTTTCGCCATTCCGATCGACTCCGCGATCGGCATAGCCACCCAGATCATCAAGACGGGCAAGGTCGTGCATGCCTCCCTGGGCGCCCAGGCGCGCAGCGTCACCGACGGCAGCCGCCTCGGTGCCTACCTCGTGCAGGTGGATCCTGGGCAGGCGGCGGCCAAGGCAGGTTTGAAGGAGGGCGACGTCATCAAGCTGATCGACAAGACGCTCATCACCGGCTCGGATTCCCTCGTCGTCGCGGTGAACCTGCACAAGCCTGGCGATGCGGTGTCCGTGCGTTACGTGCGCGCAGGCAAGGAACTTACGGCGACGCTGACGTTCGACGCCGCCAAATGATGCCTGACCGGGCGTCGGGCTCGGCGCGGGTTTAGAGTCGGCCGCGTGCTGTTCAATCTGGGCCCGTTCGAGATCGCGGTGCTGGTGATCGTCGCGCTGGTGGTATTCGGTCCTGAACGGCTGCCCGAGCTCGCCAAGGATGCCGCCCGCATGATCAAAACGCTTCGGGACCTGGCACAGGGAGCTCGTACGCAGCTGCGCGATGAGCTGGGTCCAGAACTCGCCGATCTCGACTTACGCTCACTCAATCCCCGGGTGGCGTTGCAGAAGGCCATCTTCGACGACGATGACGACGATCGCAGGTCGAGCGCTTCAGCATCGTCGCTCGACGCTGAACCCGACCTCGAGATGCCCGTCGATCTCCACAAGCCGGTGTCGTCGTCGGTCTTGCGGCCGGTCGAACCGCTGGGCCGCTCCGAAGCCGCTCCCTACGACGACAACGCCACCTGAGAACCTGGCCGAAGCGGTTACCGCCCTACCGCGGACAGGCCCAGGGATCGGCCCAGCAGGCTGGCCTGGCGCCTGGCCAGCGTGTCTGCGACGGACTGCAGTGCCTGGGCCGCGCCGGCCGCCGGATCACTGATCACGATCGGTAGGCCGGCGTCACCGCCCTCGCGCAGCTTCGTGTCCAGCGGTATCTGCCCCAGCAGCGGCACCGTCGTGCCCATCGTCTCGGACAGCGATTTGGCCACCGCCTCGCCGCCACCTGCGCCGAAGACCTCCAGCCGAGTGCCGTCGGCAAGCTCGAGCCAGCTCATGTTCTCGATGACGCCGACGATCTGCTGGTGTGTCTGCACCGCGATCGAGCCGGCCCGCTCGGCTACCTCGCGGGCGGCGAGTTGGGGAGTGGTGACGATGAGCAGCTCGGCGGTGGGTAGCAGCTGGGCAACCGAGATGGCGACGTCGCCGGTGCCCGGCGGCAGATCGATCAGCAGCACGTCCAGCTCGCCCCAGTAGACGTCGGCCAGGAACTGCTGGATGGTCTTGTGCAGCATAGGTCCCCGCCACACCACCGCGGTGTTGCCTGGAGTGAACATGCCGATGGAGATGACCTTCACGCCCAGCGCGGTGGGCGGCATGATCATCTTCTCGACCCTGGTGGGTAGGCCGGTGACGCCCAACATCCGAGGTACGGAGAAGCCGTAGATATCGGCGTCGAGTACGCCGACCGACAGTCCCCGCGCCGACAACGCCGCGGCCAAGTTGACCGTCACCGAGGACTTGCCGACGCCACCCTTGCCCGAGGCAACTGCGTAGACCCGGGTGCGTGAGCCGGGCTGGGCGAACGGGATTTCGTTGACCGGCGCTCCACCGCGCAGCTGCTGGCGCAGGGCGGTGCGCTGGTCGTCCGACATCACGCCCAGTTCAACGCTCACGGCGCTCACGCCGGGCACGGCCATGACCGCGGCTGTGACGTCGTGAGTCAACTTCTCCTTCATCGGGCAGGCGGCGACGGTGAGCAGCACCCGCACGGCAACCGCACCGAGCTCGTCCACCGTCACGGCGTCGACCATGTTGAGCTCGTCGATCGGCCGGCCGATCTCGGGATCTTTCACGCCACTCAGTGCGGATCGCAGGGCAGCTTCGTCTACGGCAGGCACGTCGAACAATCGTACGGGCGCAGAGCAGACGTCAGGAGCGGGCGAGGCTCAACGGCGGGTGGAGACGGTGACGGTGAACTTCGGATTGCGGCCGGCAATGCGGGTCGGTCCGACGCAGCGGGTCAGCGAGCCCGCGTAGTCCAGCGAGGAGTTGAAGACCGTCCACAGCTGACCGCCGGGGCGCAGCGTGCGTCCCGCGGCGGCGAACATGGCGTGCGCCGGGCTGATCGCGAAACTGGCGCCGACCGCGGTGCCCAGGTGGAACGGCGGATTGCACACAATCAGGTCGGCGCTGCCCGCGGGCACAGTGGACAGGTCGTAGTCGCGGCGCACGTCGATCGGCAGCTCGTTCGCGGCTGCGGTTGCGATGGCCGAGCGCACGGCCGCGGCGGACTGGTCGATGGCGATCACAGCCGCGTCGGGATGGCGGCGGCGCAGCTGCGCGGCCAGGATGCCGGTGCCGCAACCGAGGTCCACCGCGGTGGTCACAGTGGCCGGCATCCGGTCCAGGAAGGACAGCAGGAACCGGGTGCCGACGTCGAGTTTGGTGCCCGCGAAGACGCCGCCGTGCGCGCAGATCTCCAGGTCGAGTTCGGAATCGCGTCGCCGGACCGGAAACGTCAGCGCGCCGGGCAGTGGACCGGTGGCCACCAGCAGCCGCGACTTCTGTCGGGCCAGCGTGGCGTGCACGTCGGTGAAGCTGCGGCGCAGTACGTCGTTCATCGCCGACGTCATGTGCTTGACCCGGCCGCCGACCAACACGGTGGCGTCGGCGACGGCCGCGGCGGCGAGCACCTGCGCAATCTCTTCCAACTCGGCCAGGCTCTTGGGCGCCTGGACCAGCACGGTATGGGCCCCCCGCAGCGCATCGACGGTCAGCGCCACGCTGCGGTAGCGGTCGCGCAGCTCCAGCCGGTCGGCGTTCCCAGCCAGTGCGAGCTCACCGATCAGGTCGTCCTGATGGGTGCGGACGTCGGGCGCGCCGAGCGTCACCGCGCCCAGCGTCAGCGCGCCGTAGCGGTCGCCGATCACGACGACCTCGCCCGGTGCGGCCACACCGAGGGCGTCGGCAGCGGTGTCGAGCAGCAACCGGTCGGTGGCGTCGACAGCGACGAGGTTCGCGGCCTCGACGTCGGGAGTTCGACGCAGCCGGTCGAGGAGAAACCGGGCCGGGCCGGCGGCGGACGGCAGGGCGTCGGTGCTCCTGTCGTCGATAGGTCCGGCGGCGGGCGATCCGGTATCGGTCGTCACAGCGTTGACGACGCTGCCTGCTCGACCTGCGTGGTGCCGGCGTCGTAATCGTCGTCGGCGTCGACGGTGAGTACGCCGACCACCCGGCCCTGCCGGGCGTACCAGGCAGTGAACGCCTCGCCATCATGGGCCTCAATAGCGGTGCGGTCGAAGCCGTCGCCCCAGGCTGCGTACTTCAAGGTCCGATCGCCGATCGTCGACCAGAAGCCGGGGGCAGTGGTCCACGAGGCGTTCCCGCCGGCGGCATTGCGACCGGCGATCTCACCCATCGTCACGGCGTCACCCCAGTGTTCGACACTCAGATGCCGGCCGGCGGAGCTGTTGTAGGCGTAGGCGATGTCGCCAGCGGCGTAGATACCCGCGGCGCTGGTCTGCATCCGCTCGTCGACCTGGACGCGGCCCTCGCCGATCTCCAGTCCGGCCGCAACTGCGAGGGCGACGTTTGGGGTGACTCCACCGGCAATGACGACCAGGTCCGCTTGAATTTTTTGGCCGACATCGGTGTGCACCGTGGCGCCCGCGTCGGTCGTGGTGATCTCGGCCAAGGACTCGCCCAGCCTCAGCGCCACCGTCTCGCTGCGCAGCCACGACGCGAGCCGCCGCCCCACGTCGTCGCCCAGCCGATTGACCTGTGGCAGCGATTCCGGGCTGAGCATCGTGACGGCCAGGCCGCGCCGGGCCAAGGAGGCCGCTGCCTCGCAGCCGATGAAACCGGATCCGACGACGACGGCTGTTCGTGCCGACTCGGCCGCCGCGCGCAGCGCCCGCGCGTCGGTCAGCGACCGAAGCAGGTACACCGAAGGCAGATCGGCGCCGGGAACCGGCAGCCGGGTGGGCGTCGAACCGGTGGCCATCACACAGGACGTGAAGGTCACGACAGTGCCCGATGCCGTTGCGACGGTGCGGGCAGCGATGTCGAGCTTGGTGACGGCGTCACCCAGGCGCAGCTCGATCCCCTTGCCGGCGTAGAAGCCGTCCTCGTTGAGCAGCGTGTCAGCCGCGGCACTCCGGCCTTGCAGGAAGTCCTTCGACAGTGGCGGGCGCTCGTAGGGCAGGTCCACATCGGCCGTCAGCACCGTCACCGACCCGGTGCCGCCGGCGTCGCGGTACCCGGTCGCGGCGCTGATACCCGCAGCGCCGCTGCCGATCACTACCAACCCGACATCGGCCGCATCGGTGGGCAGGACGCCTGCAGGCGTCTGGCTGGTCCTGTCGTTCGGCGCCGTCACGAATCCGACCCTACCCAGGAGTGCGGGCCGGTCGGCTCGCCCGCTG
>CAXSBR010000002.1:0-230199 GCA_964236495.1 uncultured Jatrophihabitantaceae bacterium | reverse complement strand
TGCTCTCTACGGGCTCCGCTCCTCGCTCCTTCGTCGCTCGATGCTCGCCCGCTGTGCTCTCTACGGGCTCCGCTCCTCGCTCCTTCGTCGCTCGATGCTCGCCCGCTGTACCGTGCTGCGTCGTGACCGTGCCGAGCCGTTCGCGGGTCATCCGCGACAGCATCGGCGTGGGGGTCGCGGTGGGCGCCTACGGGGCGGCCTTCGGAGCGGCGTCGGTCGCGGCGGGGTTGAGTGTGCTGCAGACGGCGCTGCTGTCGCTGCTGGCGTTTACCGGTGGAACCCAGTTCGCCGTCGTCGGCGTGCTGGCCGGGGGCGGCGCGGTCGCCTCCGCGGTGTCGGGCGGACTGCTGCTTGGTGCGCGTAACACCCTGTACGCGATGCGGATGGCTCCGGTGCTGCGGGTGCGCGGTCCGCGGCGTTGGCTGGCCGCGCTGGGCACGATCGACGAATCCACCGCGATGGCGGTCGCCCAGCCCACACCGCAGCTGGCCCGAGTGGGCTTCTGGTGGACCTTCGCCGGCGTCTACGTCTTCTGGAACCTGTGCACACTGATCGGCGCCGCCGGCGCCTCCGCCCTGGGCAACACCGATCGATACGGCCTCGACGCGGTAGTGCCGGCGGCATTCCTGGCATTGCTCGCGCCGCGGCTACGGGCCACACCGGCTGGGCATCGAGCGGAGCTAAGCACGACGATCGAACGACGCGTAGGGATGGGCGCCGCGGCAATCGCGCTGGTGCTGATTCCCTTCACACCGCCCGGCGTTCCGGTGTTGGCCGCCACCGCGGCCCTGCTGCTGGCAACGGTCGGCCCTACCGGAGGACGGACATGACATCGACTTGGACGCTGGTGGTGCTCACCGTCGCCGGCTGCTATGTCCTCAAGCTAGCCGGCTACTACGTGCCCGACCGGGTGTTGAACCGGCCTCGGGTCCGCCGGATGGTCGAGCTGTTGCCGATCGCGCTGCTGGCAGCGCTCGTCGTCGTCGAGGCCCTGGCAAAGGGTCGACACCTCGATGTCGACGGCGCACGGTTGGCAGGCCTGGCGGTGGGCGCGGTGGCGGTGTGGCGGCGAGCGCCGTTCCTGCTCGTCGTCGTTCTGGCTGGGCTGACCGCGGCACTGCTACGGCTGGCCTGAGTCCTCGCGCTGGAGCCTGTCGGCCTTGCGGTCGCTTTTGCGCTCGCCCTTGCGGGGTTCGAGGCTGGACGCCCGAGCCAGTTCCGCCCGCAGGAAGTCGCGGGTGACGACGTCGCCCAGCGCGATGCGCACGGCGGCGAGTTCGCGCGCCAGGTATTCCACATCGGCCTGCGCCTGCCGTGATTGACCACGGTCCTGATCGAGATTGATCCGGTCCCGGTCGTCCTGCCGGTTCTGCGCCAGCAGGATCAGCGGCGCCGCGTACGCGGCCTGCAGCGACAATACGAGCGTCAGAAAGGGGAAGGCGTAGGGATCGAACTTCAGATGCTTGGGAACGACGATGTTCCAGATGATCCACAGCGCGATGATGACCGACTGCACCATCAGGTAGCGACCGGTGCCCAGGAAGCGGGCGATGCGCTCGGTGGTACGACCGAACGCCTCCGGGTCGTAGCGAACGTTGGGACCGCGACGCGTCTCGGCGGGCGTGTCCAGTCGCGTGCGCCGCTCAGCCACCGTCGGCGCCCACGGCGGTTGCTGTGGCCGTGGCGTCGGCCAGTGCGCTGGCAGCGGCGGCGTCGCGGTCGTTGTCGCGCCAGTCCTCAGGCAGCAGGTGGTCCAGGACGTCGTCGACGCTGACCGCGCCCAGCAGCCGGTCGTTGTCGTCGACCACCGGCGCGGCGACCAGGTTGTAGGTGGCGAAGTGACGGGTCACCTCGGCCAACGTGGCGTGCGCGCGCAGCGCGTCCAGAGTGGTGTCGGTGACGCCGCTGACCAGTGCCGAGGGTGGCTCGCGCAGCAGACGCTGCAGGTGTGCCGTGCCCAAAAAGCGGCCGGTGGGAGTGGCGTGCGGCGGCCGGACGACAAAGACTTGAGCCGCCAGTGCCGGCGTCAGATCAGGGTTGCGCACCATTGCCAGCGCCTCGGCGACGGTGGCGTCGGGCAGCAGGATCACCGGCTCCGACGTCATCAGACCGCCCGCAGTGAGGTCGTCGTAGCTGAGCAGGCGGCGCACCGGCTCGGCTTCGTCGGGTTCCATCAGGGTGAGGAATCGTTCCTGCTCCTCGGCCGGCATCTCGCTGAGCAGGTCCGCGGCGTCGTCGTCGTTCATCGCTTCCAGCACGTCGGCGGCGCGTTCGTCGGCCAGGAAACCGAGCAGCTCCACCCGGTGGTCGTCGGGAAGTTCCTCGATGACGTCGGCGAGCATCTCATCCGACATCGCCGCGGCGACCTCGCGGCGGCGCTTGTCGGGCATGTCCTGGAACGTGGTGGCGACGTCGGCGGCGCGCATGCCGGCGAGTACCGACAGCAGTGTTTCGGTGCCCTGATCGGACTCGGCCAGGGCGAGCCCGGCCACCTCGTCCCACTCCACCTGCCACAGTTGGCCGCGGCGACGGGCCAGCCGGCTGCCCGCGCCACTGCGCACCGCAAGCCGGGTGATCACCCAGTCGCGGGTGCGGTTCTGCTCCATCGCCGCGTCGACGACGGTCACCCGCTTGTCGTCCTCGACGACGGTGACGGTGCGGTCCAACAGCTCTGCCAGAACGAGCATTTCTGAGGGCCGGCGCTCGAATCGGCGCATGTTGACGATCCCGGAGGACAGCACGACGGCGTCGACTTCCAGGCTGATGACGCGCCCCATCGGAACGAAGATCCGGTGTCGGTGCTGGATCTCCACCACGAGACCGAGCACGCGTGGCGGCTGCCGTCCGATCCGCAGCTGGGCGACGGTCTCGCGCACCTTGCCGATGTGGTCGCCGCTGCGGTCGAAGACGCCGATGCCGTTGAGCCGCGCGAGGAAGATGCGGGCTGCGGTCGTCACGACAGCAGACTAATCGCCGCGCAGATGCCGGCTGGCGAGTTGCTCGCCGGGCAGTCCCTGTGCGTGACCAGGCAGGATTGCTCCCCGTGCCGCTGCAGACCCGTCCAGTGCCCCGGTGAGTGCTTCAGGGCCGGAGCGTGTCAGCGAATCACTGGCCCTGCCGCCGGCCCGTGACGCGGTGCTGATGGCCGTGGCGCTGGCAGGTGTGGCGTCGTCCGGACCGCTGATCGCAGCGACCGCGGCACCGGCGCTGGCCATCGCGTTCTGGCGCAACGCACTCGGTGCAGGGGTGACCGGGGCGGTGGCGCTGCTGCGCAACCATCGCGACGTGGTGGCCCTGGACCGCCGCAGTTGGCTGCTGTGCGCGACGGCCGGCATCTTCCTCGCGCTGCACTTCGCGACCTGGATCCCCAGCCTCACCATGACGACGGTGGCGACCTCCACCGCCCTGGTGGCCACCCAGCCTGTGTCGGCGGCGCTGCTCGCGCGCTGGCGCGGGCGTTCTCTGCCTGCGCGAGCGTGGTGGGGGATCGCGGTGGCGATGCTGGCGACGGCGCTGATCACCGGGTTGGATGTTGCGGCGTCGGCGCGGGCGGTGGCCGGTGATCTGCTGGCACTCACCGGCGGCGCTGCTGCCGCGGGCTACGTCAGCGTCGGTGCGCTGGCCCGGCGACGCATGACCACGGCCGTCTACACCACCATCTGCTACACCACCTGCGCACTGGCCCTGCTGGTCGCGTGCGTCTTGGGTGGTCAGCGGCTGCATGGCTTTTCCGCCGACGCCTGGGTCAGGATCGTGGCGGTGACAGTAGTGGCTCAACTGCTCGGCCACACCCTGTTCAACGTCGTTCTGCGCTCGACGAGCCCCACCGTCATCAGCCTGGCGCTGCTGTTCGAGGTGCCAGCTGCCGCCGTCATCGCCTACGTAGCGCTGCACCAGCACCCGAGCCCGACGCTGTGGCTGGGTGTTCTGCTCCTGCTTGCCGGGTTGGCTCTGGTGGTGAGCGTGCGGACCAGGAGCGATGCAGGCACATAGCAGGAACGACCCCGACCCAACGACTTCGAACCCGACCCCGACCTCGACCCAGGCGATCGGCTAGGCCGACGCGGGCTCGCGCAGAGCAATCACGGCCAGCGACGCGCCGGCGGTGACGATGACGGGAACGAACCACAGCGCCGCGGCGACGCTGGTGAACTGGGCGACGACGCCGATCAACGTCGGGCCGGCCAGGAAACCGGTGTAGCTCAGTGACGACACCGCGGCCAGCGTGGGACCTGCGTTCGCCCGGCCGTCGGCAGCGGCGCTGAACGCCACCGGGACGGTGATGGCCAAGCCGATCCCGAGCAGCGCAAAGCCCGCGACCGTACCGGCCACAGTGCCGGTCGCCATGCCGGCCACCAGGCCCACCGTGCCGATCCCGGTCATCCAGACGATCGCGCGCAGCCGCCCGAGCCATTCGATGACTCGGTCGCCCACCAGGCGGCCGATGGTCTGCAGAATCATGAATGCGGCGTAGGCGAAGCCGACGTGGGTGGCCTGCGCGTGCAGCGAGTCGCGCAGCAGCACCGGCGTCCAGTCACCGACCGATCCCTCACTGAGCATCGCCGACATCGACGCCAGACCCAGCAGCACCAGCCGTTTGTCCAAGCTGCCGAACACTCGCTGCCACGGTGACGTCGTGAGCTGATCGTCGGCCATGTTCACGGCCGGCTGAACAGGGTCGGCCACGAAGTTGCGGCTCATGCCCAACGCAATCGAGCCCAGCACCACCGCGGCCCCAAGTTGCTGCCAGACGATGCCCGCGCCCAGAGCGATGCCCACCGAGCCGATGCCTGCACCGACCAGGGAGCCCAGGCTCCACGCAGCGTGAAAGCCCGACATCAGCGGGCGGGAGTGGGTCTTTTCCACTGTGACGGCCTGGGAGTTCATCGCGACGTCGACGCACCCCATCAGGAAGCCCAGTACGAACAGCAGCGCCCACAGCTGCCACAGTTGCGTCGACAGACCGGGCAGAACGGCGGCGGCGCAGAACAGCGCCAGGAACAGTCGGGTGGTGCGCACCGAACCGTGCACGCGGATCAGCTGACCCACTATCGGCAGCGCCACCAGCGAGCCGATGGCCGTGGCGAGCAGTGCCAGGCCCAGTGAGCCTGCCGACAGATCCAGGCGCGCCTTGACTTCGGGAATGCGTGGAACCCAGGCCCCCATCAGGGCCCCCACCGCGGCAAAGGTGAGGTAGACCGCAGCGCGGGCCCGAACCGGCGCGGCAGCGGGGGAATCCAGCGCCGGCCGCAGAGCGAAGGTAGTCATGAGGCTTTCTGAATCGATTCCGAAACGACATCTCCAGTGTGCTGTCCACGCGAGAGCAGGGCAAGTGCGATCGATCACCTCTACCGCTGTTCGCCGGCTGCGCTGAGCGCCGCGACCCTGCGGACCTCCAGGCTGACTGCTGTTCCAGCGACCGTCAGCGCAGCCGCATACGCTGCTTGCCGTGGCAGCGGGACGGATTCGCGACGAGGACATCGCTGCTGTTCGCGACCGCAATCCGATTGCGGAGGTTATCGGGGAGCACGTCGCCCTGCGCAATGCCGGCGGCGGAAACCTCAAAGGTCTGTGCCCGTTCCACGACGAGAAGTCGCCGTCGTTGTCGGTCTCGCCCGCACGCAATCTGTTCCACTGCTTCGGCTGCGGTGCCGGCGGCGACGTCATCCGCTTCGTCGAGCGCATCGAGCACCTGAGCTTCACCGAGGCCGTCGAACAACTGGCCCGTCGAGCCAACGTGGAACTGCGCTACGTCGAAGGCAGCAGCGCGCCGATCCAGCGTAACCAGGGCCAGCGGGCTCGGCTGGTGGAGGCCCACGCGCTGGCGGCGGAGTTCTACGCCGATCAATTGCGCCTGCCCGAGGCGCTCGTCGGGCGCGAGTTCCTTGCCCAACGTGGTTTCGACGAGGCCGCCGCTGACCGCTACGGCTGCGGGTACGCGCCGGCCGAGTGGGACGCGCTGACCAAGCACCTACTGGGCAAAGGTTTCTCCGAAGCCGAGCTGGAGACCGGTGGGCTGAGCAAGCGCACTCAGCACGGTTCTCTGATCGACCGATTCCACCGGCGCCTGCTCTGGCCCATTCGCGACGTCTCCGGCGATGTGGTGGGCTTCGGGGCGCGCCGGCTCTACGACGACGATCGGGTAGAGGCCAAGTACCTCAACACTCCCGAGACGCCGATCTACAAGAAGAGCCAACTGCTCTACGGCATCGATTCGGCGAAGAAGGAGATCGCCCGCCAGCACCGGGCCGTCGTCGTCGAGGGCTACACCGACGTGATGGCCTGCCACCTGGCCGGTGTTTCCACCGCCGTCGCGTCCTGTGGAACCGCGTTCGGCACCGAGCACATCGCAGTGATCCGGCGGCTGCTGATGGATTCCGACACCTTGCGTGGAGAGGTCATCTTCACCTTCGACGGTGACGCCGCGGGCATGAAGGCAGCCGAGCGGGCCTTCGTCGAGGAGCAGAAATTCATCGCGCAGACGTTCGTTGCCGTCGAGCCCGACGGCAAGGATCCGTGCGAGCTGCGCCAGACCTCGGGCGACGTCGCGGTGCGCGATCTGGTCGCCGGCCGCATTCCGCTGGTCGAGTTCGTTCTCCGCACGACGGTAGGACGGCTCGATCTGGACACCGCCGAGGGCCGGGCAGCGGCATTGGACGCCGGCGTTCCGCTGGTCGCCAAGATCAAGGACCACTCGCTGCGCGATGAATACGCGCGTCGCCTGGCCGGCCTGGTGGGCGTCGACGATCCGATGCGCGTCGTCAGTCGGGTGCGGGGCCTGATCCGCTCGGGCAGTGCCACCGAAAACGCCGAGCGCCCGGGCAAAGCGCCCGCCTTGGAGCCCGCAGTGACGGCGCTGGAGCGCGAAGTACTCAAGCTCGCGTTGCAGCACCCCGGCATCGCGGGGCCAGAATTCGACAACTTGGACGCGGACCTGTTCACCGATCCGACGCATCAGGTGCTACGCACGGCGATGACGGCTGCCGGCGGCACCCCGGCTGCTGTGTCGACGCCGCAGTGGACCGAGCTGGTGCAGGAGCATCTGCCCGACGATGCCAGTCGGTCGATGGTGCACGCGCTGGCCGTCGAGCCACTGCACATCAATACTGACACCGTCGACCGTTACGCCCATATTGCACTCGCGCGCCTGCAGGGGATGGCTGTCGCGCGCTACATCCATGTTCTGAAGTCGCGGCTACAACGCACCAATCCGCTCGAGGACCCAGAGGCCTACGGCAAGGCGTTCACTGAACTTGTCGCGACGGAGTATCAGCATCGTTTGTTGGGCGAACGCGCCATCGAGGGGCTGTAGATGCTGGGTATCGAGCGACGATCGAATAAGAAATGCTAGGCGTCAAGCGCCTTCCCGGCGCCGTGCGGGCGGTGGTCGGCCCGGACGAGCGGATCGTGGCCTGGGCCGGTGTGCGCGACGCTGAGCAGCGCTTCGTCGTCGCGACGAATCGGGGCGTGTGGTGGCCTGACGATCCAGCTCGGCTGATCTTGTGGTATCTCATCACCAAGGTGGTTTGGTCCGACGGCGTGCTGGCCGTGACCGAAGCTCATCTGGCCGACGATCTGCTGCTGGTCGACCAAGACCCGGCGACGGTGCGGCTGGACGATCCGGAGCCGCTGCAACCGCTACGCGAGCAACCTGACCGCGTCCCTGTCGTGGGCGATCCGGCCAAGTTGACCAAGATCATCCGGCAACGCGTCGAGGGCAGTGTCGTTCAGACGCACCTCATCCGGCTGAGCGAGGGATCGGCGCGGGTCGTCGCGCGCAAGGTCGGCGGCAGCGACGGTCTGGCCTGGTGGGCGCGGCTCGAGCCAGGTACGCCCGACAGCAGCGCGGTGCGCAGCGAGCTGAGCGTGCTGATCGACCGGCTGCGAGCGGACGAATCGAACCGCCGCGCCGACCTCTAGGCCGAAAACTGCACCCAGCGGTTGACTAGCGGTGAAAGCAGGGTGCCTGGGCTCAGACGCCGTTCGCGTCGAAGGTCTTGCTGGGCAGGTCCTCGGCGGACACCCCGACCGGGTGTGAGGGCGTCGTGTACTCGATCGTCGTCGCCGGTTTGGCCGGCGCCGCGTCGTGGGTGAGCATCCGGCCGACCGCGTGACGCACCTTGGTTGCCAGCTGGTCGGCCTGCACCTGCGCCACGCCTGCAGCGTTCTGGGCGGGTTGGCTGCTCCATGCCGCGCGGGCCATACCGGCGATGGACTCGTAACGGGCACGTCCGGCCCGGGCGCCGAGAACGTAGCCGGCGGCAGCGCCGATCAGGAACGACATCTTCATGGAAAGGCTCCTCGGGTGTCTGGACGAACTGTCAGCCTGTCACATCGCCGTGCGATATCCTCATCGTGCCCGGTTCGACCAGCGCATGCTGCGCTTGTGGTGGGCAGCGGTCCCCCGTAGCTCAATTGGCAGAGCATTCGACTGTTAATCGAAGGGTTACTGGTTCGAGTCCAGTCGGGGGAGCAAGGGCCGCGAAGGTTGGGCCTTTTTCCTATCTTCGGGCTTGGTGAGCCATGCTCAGTCATCTACCACTCGTCTTCTGTCGGATGACTGCTGAGGTGGCTGTGGTTGCTTCGGACGTCACCAGGGCACTGGCAGATTCTGCAACGCTCGCGACCGTTGTCCAGCATCGTCACCCTCCGACGAGGCGCATGTGTCCGCCGCCTGTCGCGCGCCGGTCGAAGGTCATCGTGGTTTCGCAGCCAACGACGCGGCCCAATTGGGCGATGACCACGTCGGCGAAGTCCGCCCCTTGTCGGCACGCAGCGGCCGACGTCCGCACGATTGCGTCATCGCCTACTCGAAGTTCACGGGCGTCGAGCAGTCCGTCGATGAGATCGGCACAGCGCTCCCGGCTCTGTCCGTAAGCAGAGCGCAGCACCCAGTACATCTCGACCATTGCGACCAGGCTGACGAAGCCTGGCTCGGCCGCAGTCAGCCCGTCAATTAGTGACGAGGCGCGCGCGGACTGCTCCGTGTCATCTTGGGTGAGGTATCGAACGATGACGTTCGTGTCAAGGCCGATCACTGCATCGAGTCTCGAGCGCCCGCGGCAATGGCGGCATCCATGTCCTCGAGCGAGACGGGGGTTGTCGGCGCCTGAACCGCTCCTTTCAGAGCGCGCATCGACGAGCCCTCGGCATGAATCTCGAAACCACCGTCCTCAGTGCGCTCGAAGGCAAGTCGCGATCCGGGCTGTAGACCGAGCCGCCGGCGCACTTCGACGGGGATGGTGACTTGGCCTTTACTGGTCACTTTCGCTGATGACATGTCAACTCCTTACCTCAGGTAAGGAGCATATCCTGTCGCAAGTGTGGGCGAAGGCCGGGGCGCTGTGGCAAACCACAGCGCTACGCTGTGCTACATGCGGACGGTAACCCACCGGGAGATGCGGAACAGCAGCGGAGAGATCCTGCGTGCGGTAGCGGCCGGTGAGACGGTCTCAGTGACGAACAATGGTCAGCTTGCTGCGCTCATTTCGCCGCCTGGTGGCGACACGTTGGCTCGGCTGGCAGCCGTTGGGCAGGTGCGGATGGCGCGACGACCAGCGACGGACCTGTCGACCATCCGCCGGCGGATCGGGCAGCGCACCACCGCAGAGATGATCGCTGACACCCGGGGAGTCTTGTGACCAGCTACCTCGACACGTCGGCAGCGATGAAGCTCTTAGTCCAGGAAGCGGAATCAGACGCACTGGAGGCGTACTTGCAGACACCCGGTGACCGAGCCACAGAGCGTCTGCTCGTCTCGTCCTGGTTGCTTCACACGGAACTGCACTGCGCAGCGAACCGGCACCCGGATGCGATCGACGTGGATTCGGTTGGCGTCGTGCTCGACACGGCGTCGCTGATCGATATCACGCGCGGTGATCTGCTGACCGCCGGAGCCCTGCCGGGACAGTTGCGCTCGCACGACGCTGTGCACCTCGCGGTTGCGCTGCGGGTCGGCGCCGACGAAATCCTCACCTATGACGCGGAGCTGGCGGTGGCCGCTGCCGCGGCTGGACTGGTCGTTACGCAGCCTCACTGAGGGTCCAGGATCAGGCACGCCTGGAACGCGCTACCGGCGTGCTTACCGCGGTGGGCCGTCCGGCGCCGGCACGGACTCGAGAATCTGCACTTGGTCGCCGACGTTGATCGTCGTCCCAGGCGTGTCAGGGATCAGGTTCATACCGAACCAGGTCGTGCCGTTCCACCGCCGATGACGAGACAGTGTTGCGATCGGTTCCTTGCCCTTGTGCGCGGTGTCGGGGTGAACCAGCGTCAGTGCGCATCGATCGCAACCCTTCACCGCACGCAACACCGCCTCGCCGATGCGGATCCGGCGCCATCCGTCTTCGGTCCACGGGGTGGCGCCCTCCACCACGACGTTGGGGCGAAAGCGCGTCATCGGCAGCGGTCCTTCGGCCGCGCGCGGCCCGGCACCGATCAGGTCGTTCAGGGCGTCGAGTGAGGCAGTCGTGGTCAGCAGCAGCGGGTAAGCGTCGGCCAGGGACACTCGGTCTGCACTCGTAGCGAAAGCCGGGCTCGGACGACGACGCATCGGATCGTCGAGGTAGACAAGCCGAGCGGGGATGCCGATGACCTTGCTGAACCAGGCGTGCGCGTGCTCGCCCGCATCTGCGGCGTCCAGCGTGCTGCTCCACACCGTGACCGGCATCAGCCGACCCGGACCTGGAACGTCGACGTGCAGTGACGCGAGATCGGGATGGCTGAGCTCCACCGAGCCGTCCGGTTGCAGCTGCGCATCCACCAGAACGAGCTGCGCATACTTCCGGGCGGTGATCACCAGACCGTCGTCGTCAACGATCATCCAGCGCCGGTCACCGGCCAGACCCCACGGTTCCACAAGCGCGGTTTTCAATGCCTCGCCGCGGCACGATTTGACCGGGAAGCGGGAGATCGCCTGCAGTGACAGCGCCACGGGTACAAGGTACGGGCCCAGTTCGCAACTGCTGCGACGCCGACTGCTGTGCCATAGTTGGCGCCCTGCGCAGCGAACGGTTTGCGCCTTGGGAACAGGAGCACAGCATGGGTTTGCTGGACCAACTGACCGGCGGCGGAGAGCAGCAGAGCGGCTTCCAGGACTTTGTGAACCGCTACCAACAGGGTGCGCCGCACGAGGGCATCGACGACGAGGAAACTGCGCAACGGTACGGGCAGGTGGCCGACGAGGTCGACCCGGAAACCTACCAGCAGTCGGCACAGGAGTCGTTGGCGAACATGAGCCCCGACCAGCGTTCCGAGTACGGCCAGCAGCTCAGCTCCGCTGCCGACGAGCAAGGCGTGCAACACGGCTGGGACGGATCGACCGACCCGCAGTCGCTGGCGCAGATGACCACCAACGTGCACCAGCAGTCACCGAACCTTCTCAGCAGCCTGCTGGGCGGCGGGGCTGGCGGCGGTGGCGGCGGTGGCGGCGGACTTGGCGGGCTGCTCGGCGGCGGCGGCGCGGCCGGTGGGCTGGGCGGGCTGCTCGGCGGCGGCGGCGGCGCGGGCGGCGGCCTTGGCGGGCTGCTCGGCGGTGGCGGTGGCGGTGGCGGCAATCCGGTCATGAAGGCCGCCCTGGGCGGTATCGCTGCGATGGCTGCCAAGCGGATGATGGGCGGTTCCGGCGGCGGTGTGGGCGGCGGGCTAGGCGGTCTGCTGTAGGTTGCCACGTCCCGGTGGTTGAGCAATGGCGGACGGGTCGGGGTAGACGTCGATGTCGGTCGCCTTGGCCGACAGCCACACCGGCGACCCTTCGGCCAGGCGCAGGTCGGCGACGGCGTCGGGCGTGATATCCACCAGTGCCGACGGAGTGCCGGTGACCTGCACACGCACCCGGTCGGTGAGCAGTTCCAGCCCCGCGACGGTGCCGGGCCAGACGTTGCGCGGGCTCGCCGATCGTGGCGCACTGGTGTGCAGGGCGATGGCAGCGGGACGGATCGCCACAAGCACCCGACCGACCACGCCGGGCGCGGATTCCTGCGGATCTGTGTTGCCCAGTGCGGCGGCAGCGACGGATGCACCGTCGTCGAGCGTGACCGTGCACGATCCGTCGGCGACACCGGGGTACAGGTTCAATCCGACCAACCGGGCGACGTAATTCGTTGCCGGGCGTCGAGCGATGCTGGCCGGCGTTCCGTGCTGGACGATGCGCCCCGATTCCAGCACGAGAAGCCGGTCGGTCAACACCATCGCCTCCAGTGGATCATGGGTGACGAGCAGTGTCGGGCCCGGAAAGGTGGCTAGGTGGCGCCGCAACTCCGCCCGAACCTCGATCTTGGTTCGGGCGTCCAGCGCTGCCAGCGGCTCGTCGAGCAGCAGCAGCGCCGGGTGCGCGGCCAGTGCGCGTGCCAGCGCAACGCGCTGGGCTTGGCCGCCCGACAGCTGCGCCGGCTTGCGGTCGGCGAGTTCGGCAATGCCCAGCGTGTTGAGCCACACGTCGGCAGACTGTCGGGCAGATCTGCGGTCGGCGCCCTGGCTGCGCGGCGCAAAGGCCACGTTCTCGCGGACGGACAGGTGGGCAAACAGCCGATAGTTCTGGAAGACCAGTCCCACCGGCCGATTGTCGGCGGTCACGAACTGTCCGGTTCCGGCGTCGTCGAAAGTCTGTCCGTCCAGCGAGATCGATCCCCTTGTCAGAGACGTCAGGCCCGCCAGCGCGCGCAGCAGCGTCGTCTTTCCGCTGCCGTTGGGCCCCAGAACGCCCAGTACTTCGCCGGGTTTCGCTGTGAAGGCGACATCGAGGTCGAACGTGCCACGCTCGACGACGGCATCGACGACAAGGCCGGCAGCGATGTCCGACGCCTCGACGGCCACCTCGCCCCCGGCCCCTCCACTGACCTCTCGCCTACCGGTCACGGCGCGTTGCCCACCCGTATCCACCGGTCGCGCAGCGTGACGAGCACGACGATCGCGACCAGAAGCAGCACGAGGCTCAGCGCTATTGCCGCTTGCGGATCGGTCTCCAGCTCGTTGTACACCTCCAGTGGCATCGTCTGCGTGACGCCCTGCAGGTTGCCGGCAAAGGTGATGGTTGCCCCGAATTCGCCCAACGCTCGTGCCCAGCACAGCACCGACCCGGCCGCCAACGACGGGCCGATCAGCGGCAAGGTGATCCGGCGCAGCACGGTCAGCCGAGATGCGCCCAGGGTCGCAGCAGCCTCCTCCAGCTCGAGATCGACCAAGCGCAGCGCGCCTTCCACGGTGACCACCAGGAACGGCATCGCCACGAACGTCTCAGCCACGATCACGCCCAGGGTGGTGAACGGCAGGCTCAGCCCGAACCACCGGTCGAGGTAACGGCCGACCACTCCGGCTCGTCCGAATGCCAATACCAGCGCCAACCCGCCCACGACCGGAGGAAGAATCAGCGGCAGGGTGACCAGCGCTCGCAGCACGCCCAGACCTGGAAAACGCATCCGAGCCAGCATCCAGGCCAGCGGCACCCCCAATGCAAGTGAGACGAGCGTGGCTGCCGAGGCGCACTCCAGCGAGAGCCGCAGTGCCACCAGCACCTGCGCTTCGGAGAGCAGCCGGCCCATGCCCCGCCACGGTGCTCGCACCACCAGCGCGAGCAGCGGCACCAGCAGGAACGCGGCTCCTAGGACGGCCGGAACCACGACCACCAGCGGACCACGATTGGCAGCGTGCCCGGCGCGACCGGCCGGAGTCATCCGACCGCGCTGCCTCGGCCGGCGGGCGCCGGTCGGCTCGGCCGCAAGCCCGGTCGTCAGGGCTTCTCGAATCCGGCGGCCGTCAGCACGGCCTGTCCCGCCGGGGAGAGCACGTAGGCGGTGAACGCCTGCGCGCCGGTGCGATTGGGCGCCTTGGTCAACGCCGCGATCGGGTAGGCAGTGGAGGCGTTCACCGCGCCGGGAATCTCGATGCCTTTCACCTTGGCACCGGCGGCCTTCACGTCGGTGACGTAGACGACGCCTGCATCTACCTCGTCGAGTTCGACCTTCGCCAGCGTCGACTTCACGTCGGCCTCCCGCGTCACCGGCTTCACCGCCACCTTGGCGTGAGTAAACACCTGCTCCGCCGTCGCTCCACACGGAACCTGCACCTGACACAGCGCAACCTTGACCCCCGGCTTCGCGAGATCGGCCAGTGCCGTCACATGCGCCGGATTGCTCGGCGGTACCGCGATCTCCATCGAATTCTTGGCGAAGGTGGCTGACGTCGATGCGCCGCCCGCGCTGGTTACCTGGGCCATGTTCTTTTCTGAGGCAGCTGCGAAGACGTCGGCCGGTGCGCCCTGGCCTATCTGCAGCGCCAACGCCGAACTGGCGCCGAAATTCAACCTCATCTTCACGCCTGGATGGGCGGCCTGGAACTGCTTGGCCAGCGTCGTGAACGTTCCTTGCAACGAGGCGGCAGCGAACACCGTGACGGTTCCCGACAATGCCGGCGTCGAGGCGGCAGCGCCGCTGTTCGGCGTGGTCTTCGCGGCGCCGGCGCCCGTACTCGACGCACCGCAGGCCGCGATCAGGACAGCTACGGCTGCACCGAGCGCGCTGATGGCGCCGACGTTCAGCTTGCGCTGCATTGCTTCTCCCTCGTGCACCTCGGGCAAGGAAAACGGATCACTGTGCGCCGCTCTGCTGGCAGCGGCTCAATGCTGAGCTGGAACCTCGACGACGACGTTGGTCGCCTTCACCGATGCGATCGCCAACGATCCCGGCTCGAGCTGCAGATCGTCGGCAGCCTCCCGGCTCATCAACGACACGATGCGGTGCCCGCCGGCCTGGATGTCGACCTGGGCCATCACCCCGTCGCGCACCACGCGGGTGACCAGCCCGGTGAATCGGTTACGAGCCGACTCGCTCAGCACCGCCCGCGCCGGGGCCCGCTCCACGCCGGTCGCAAGCTCCTCGGCGAAACGAGCCAGTACCGCGCCCTCGATGGTGCGCCGCCTGCCCGCCTCCAGCACCGTTTCGAACCGGCCGGCGTCCGCCCAGCGCCGCAGCGTGTCGTCGCTGACACCCAGCAGCTCGGCGGCGGTGCGGAACCCGAACCTTGGCATAGGCGACACTGTATCCGCAGACGCGGAGACAGATTCGCAGTCGGTCCGCAAACGGTCACCGAGCGCACCGCTTCGTCCGCGGGTGCCCAGAAGCTTCTACCCCGATCGACGCCTACAAGATTGCGACGCGAGGCGCTGAAACCCCCGCTGGGGTGTCAGACGGCCAGCCGCCGAGACGGCGGCGGAGCCGCAGACGTAAAACGTCCGGCTACCCACGGGGGGAGGTAGCCGGACAAGATCATTCTGCCTGAGAGCAACCGCGTTGGCAAACTGGAAGCCCGGCGCAGGTGTAACGTTTCGCTCGCTGAGACTTTCAGCCAGTCCGGAACGAGGCCAGCTGTCCGCCGTTGGCCTTCACGAGCGCCAGCTGGGTGCCGGACGCGTCGGTGACCGCGCACCCGTCGGGATCACCACATGAATAGTTTTGCGTCATGACGCCGGCTTGCTTCGCGTCAGGTTTTCGCCACCCCCCTTCACGCTCGGTCTGGCTCGTCAGCTCTCAACATCGACGATGTGGTCGACAACTGACGTTGCTTGCTCCCGGGCCGTCGTCGGATCACCATGACCGACCGCAGATTCCTAGTTGTGCTCGGGTCCGGAGTGGTCCGATGCAGGGTCGTGCACGGTGAGAGCGTCCGCAGCGTTCGCGCGTCGGGCCCCGCACCCTTCGCCAGGAGTGTCGCGACCTGCTCCGCCTGCCGGCGCACCAGCCGCAGTCGATGCGTGGCAATCGGACTTCGACCGATCCCCGTCGGCCCGGCCGGTAACCGTGTCGTGCGCGGACTCGTCCATTTCCGACGAGCTCGGGCTAGCCGGCCCGCCTGCTCATCGCCTTCGAGCGGGCAGATCTCGGTCCTGATCGCTCGCCGCCGCCTAAACTTCACATGTTTCGCCCCCTGCTGGGCGCGTCGCGTCGAAACGTTGGAAGGCGGGTAGCCCTGGCCCGCCGCATCACGCGGCGACCACTCGGTATTCCGTGCTGCTTGGCGCGCGTCGCGTCGAAACGTCGGACGGGGCAGCCGGCCACCACTGTGCGGTGACCCGTCAGAGGACGCGGAAAGCCATCGTCTGACGAAAGGTCCCGGCTTCCCACGGGGAGGAAGTCGGGACTCGTCAATGGTGTCGAACTCCGCCGAGCCCGTCAACTCGGCATGCATCCGTATGTCCAGCAGTGCCGCTGCACAGCTCAGGCATAACTGTGAATGTGGCTCATGCATCTGATCCAACTGTGTGGATGACGGGAAGCGGCAGGCTCTTGGGTAACCGTCCTCACCGGCCTAGGCTCGGAACGTTTTCGGAACCTGTTAGCGGCTGCGTCGCCGCACGCTGGCGTCGTGGCGGCTACGGGGGTAGAGGTCCTGAGGACGGCGGAGGTAGCGGCAGCGTTCCTGAGCCACCTCGGCACGCTGCCGCTCCTGCGCTCAGCCGACCAGTTGCTCAGCCAGCTGGCTGCTCGGCCGGCTAGCGACGTTATCACGCGACCGCGCGAGCTCCGGACGTTGACTCGAAGTCAGCGCAATCGCGGTCATCGGTCGCCACCCGTGCGACCGACAGCGTCGAATCAGGGTTCGACACGGCGGCATACCGCGACTGCAGTGCCGTGAGGTAGGTCGTGAGCATGTACTCGGCAAATTCGATGCGCTCGTCCAGTAGGCGCTGGTAGATCTCGGCTGCAGCGTCGATCGCGTGAATCAGGCTGGCTGAATCGGGTGCGTTCGACACTTGCGGCGGGAGGTTCGGCGGCCTGAAACCCAGCGGCGGGAAATCGAGCGGTGTGGATTCGGCCGGTGCGAGATCATTGGGTGGATCGCCAATCGTGGATTCGGCAAGCCGATCCGCGCGAGCGGCATCATTGCCGGCGCCCAACGGTGTCGGCTCGATGTCGTCGGCGCCTCGGTCGGTCGACCTGGTCCGCGGCGTTGCGAGCTTGGCAATCCACTGCTTGGCGCGCTGGGTGCGACCGGGTAGCAGACGGCAGTTCCAGCCGCTGATGTGGATGGTGTCGGCATCGGTCACTGCCACCAACAGTCCGTAGGACGCCAGTCCGGCGCTGGCGCGGGCCGTCGCGGTGGGTTCGACAAGGCGCACCCAAAGGGTCGCATCGTCGGGATCGTAGGTCACCGTGCAGACGTCCTGGTCCGGCGATGTCGCAGTCATGAGCTGACGGCAGATCAGCTCGACCAGCAGCGGGTTGACCAACATCGTCGGGGAAGTCATGGGGTGGCCGTCGGCGCAGGCGGCGCCGGCAACGCGCGGCAGACGGCGACGCGCAGGGGACCATGGCAGTTCGGCAGAGGGGTCGTCATGGTGGTGGCCCCGATGAGACGGGCGATCACTAGATGCTCGGCATGAGCTGACGCTCGACAGACCCGGCAGCGGGCGGCCGGTCTGCGTCCGAACTGGCTGATGTTCCCAACTCGGCGAACGCTACACCGGCCCGAAGGTCATCACACGGGAACGCGCGACGCGGGACCTCGCGGCGCCGGGACATCCGGCGCGGGGACAGACGACGCGGGCCCACGCCACACAGAGAGCCAGCCAGCGCGAGGTCCGACCACCATCCGGCGCGACAGCCGTCGCCGAACAGCATTGTGGCTAAGGTTGGCGTCGGAGAATGTCGCACGGGGGCGGGTCCCGACTTGCCTTGGCCGTTCTTCACCGCACATCGGCAGCCTGCCGTGTTCGGCGCCGGTAGACGTCTGCGCTCGGGAGCGCCAACGAAGTAGACGACGTGGAAATCGCTGCGGCCTTGGCCGCTGATCTCACCGTGTTGGCTGCCGCACCGGATGATCCAGCAATAGATTTGCGCAAGAATCTCCTGCTGTTGATGGCCGACATCAGGCTGGCTGTGCGGTCCTATCTCGGTCTGACGATGACCGTGCGCGCCGGCGGCGCGCAACTCCACGCGGCGGTGTGGGAAGACGCCGCGCGACAGCAGGACGCCAAGTCCTCGCTGAGGTTGACGCTGCCTGCAGTCGAGCGCGTCGGTCTGGCTGAGCTGGGAGAACTCGTCCTCTACGCCGGCTCATCCGGCGCATTTCTCGACATGGCCGCCGACCTTTCCTGGCTGACCGGCAGGCACCTCACCGACTTCGTGCTCGACGACAATCTGAGCATCGTCGACGCTGTCAGCGAACTGCCCGGTGTCGCGGCATCCAGCACGATCAATCAGGCCATCGGCGTGCTGCTAGGCGCCGGTCGCACCGTTACGGACGCGGTCGTCGAACTGGACCGCCGAGCCGTCAATGCCGGCATCGATCGGGTCCAGGCTGCGACGGAACTGCTGGCGCGCCTGCCGCTGGGCGACAACCCGCCCGGTGCGATCACGTAGTTTCCACGAGTGGCTCTAACACAAGACGCAACGCGCGGACTTCGCGCGGGCGGGAGCCGAGCGCGCGGTGCCAGAACGGGCGCTGGCAGACACCGCCGATGGCGCGACACCGGCGGGAGGAACTAAGCGATGACAGAGACCCACCGCTTCGCACTTCTCGTGTTGCTCACCACCGCGGCCGGGCTGCTCGCGCTGTTGGCCAACCGGCTCACCGAGCGCGTACGGGTGCCCGCTCCGCTGCTGGTGCTCCTGGCCGCCGCGATCGCAGTCAAGGCAATCCCGATGCTGCACGCTCCGTCGGGGCAGACGGTGCAGCGGCTGGTCACTGTCTGCCTGATCGCCATCCTGTTCGACGGCGGACAGCACATCGGCTGGCGGCGATTCCGGCCGGCGGCCGCGCCCATCGCGATGATTGGTGTGCTGGGAACATTCCTGACCGCCGGCGGTGCCGCCCTGGTTCTTCATCTGCTGT
Organism: uncultured Jatrophihabitantaceae bacterium; assembly: GCA_964236495.1. Classification (GTDB taxonomy): domain Bacteria; phylum Actinomycetota; class Actinomycetes; order Mycobacteriales; family Jatrophihabitantaceae; genus CAXSBR01. The sequence goes on along the minus strand of CAXSBR010000002.1, from coordinate 211,374 downwards.
TCGGTATCGACTGGTATCTGGCGCTGCTGGTAGGCACCGCGGTTGCACCGACCGATCCTGCCGTCGTCTTCTCAGTGCTGGGCAACCGTGAGATCGCCGGGCGTAGCGGCACCATCCTGGAGGGCGAGTCGGGCGCCAACGACCCGGTCGGTATTGCGCTCATGGTCAGCCTGCTTGCCGCGGGCGAGATCACCGGCGGTGCAGTGGGCCAGGTGGTGCTGGAGTTCGTCCTGCAGATGGGCGTGGGAGCTGCGGTCGGCCTGGTCGGCGGCCGGGCGCTGCTGTGGTTCGTGCGCACGGTGGCGTTGCCCAGCGAGGCGCTGTACCCGTTGCGTGCTGTGCTCGGGGCCGGCGTGATCTTCGGGATCGCCACCCTCGCCTACGGCTCGGGGTTTCTCGCCGTCTTCGTTGCCGGCATCGTTCTCGGTGACGAGCGCGCGCCGTACAAGCGCGAGATCGAGCGGTTTTCCTCGGCGCTGGGCAGCCTGGGGGAGATGGCGGCGTTCGCGATCCTGGGCCTGACCGTGGACGTCGGTGTGCTCGCCCACCGCAACGTCTGGCTGCCCGGTCTCGTGCTGGGCGTCCTGTTGGCGGTGGTGATCCGCCCGCTGCTGGTAGGGGCCTGTCTGGCGCCGGCGCGGCTGGCACGCAACGAGAACGCGTTCGTGTTGTTTTCCGGGCTGAAGGGGGCCGTGCCGATCCTGCTGGGCAACCTGCTGCTCTCGGAGCACGTTGCGCAGGCGCAGCGTCTTTACGGCGTCGTCGTGATCGTCGTCGTGGTCTCGGTTGCGGTGCAGGGCGGCCTGGTGCCGACGTTGGCACAGCGTCTGCGGCTGCCGATGCACACGGTGGCGCCCCAGCCCTGGGCGCTGGGCGTGCGCCTGGAGGAGGAACCCCGAGGCGTGCATCGGCTGACGATCGGTGCCGGCGCGCCCGCCGACGGTCGGCGCATCGACGATCTGCACGATCTACCCGAGCAGGCGTGGATCAGCCTGGCGGTGCGCAATGCGGCGCTGTTGGCCATCCGGGGCAGCACGGTGCTCCGAGCCGACGATCAGGTCGTGGTTCTCGCCCCGGCCGAACTCGACGACGCACTGCGGGCGACCTTCGTCGACCAAGCTTGACCGCCTCCGGATGCTCAGCCGGCCACTTCGGACGCCGCCTGAGTCTCGGCAAGCGGCTCGGCGTTCTGTGGTGCGAGGACTCGTTCATCGCCGTTCAACGCTGACCCCTGCGGTTCGGCGTCGAACAGTGGGGTGCCTCGAAGGTCCGGCCCGAGAACGCGACCCAGCAGTTTCGGAGCATGCTCACCCGATACTGCGGGCATGAAGAGAAATCCCTGGCCGGTGGCACAACCGACCTGCTGGAGGAAGCGGAGCTGGTCGTCGGTCTCGACGCCCTCGGCGACCACGGCCAGACCGAGGGCTTTGCCCATGGCAATGATGGCGCGCACCAACTCTTCGGTGCGGTCGCTGGTGGTCAGGCCGGCAATGAAGGACCGGTCGATCTTGAAAGCGTCCACCGGGTACCGGTGCAGCGTCTCCAGGGACGAGTAGCCGGTTCCGAAGTCGTCGATGTGCAGTTCGAGTCCGGCGTCGTGCAGATCACGCATGAGGAGTAGAGCGGCCTCGGGCCGTCGCATGATGACGCCTTCGGTGATCTCGATCGTGAGCCGGTCGGGGCTGAGGTGATGGCGTTGCAGGCTGTCCAGCACATGGTTGAGCAGATCACTGTGCCAGAACTCGCGGTCGGACACGTTCAGGGCAACGTTGGCTACACCGGGTCCCCACGCGGCAAGCTGGCGGCAGACTTCGTCGATGATCCAGTGGCTGAGCGCGATGATGGACCCGGTCTCGGCCATCGCGGGCAGGAAATCGTCAGGCATCATCAGCCCGCGCTCGGGGTGGCGCCAGCGCACCAGCGCCTCGAATCGGTCGGTGCGTCCGGTGACGAGGTTGACGATGGGCTGGTAGCGCACCTCGAATTGGTTCTCCTCGAGCGCGCGGCGGATGTCGGCGTTCAGGCGTAACTCCTGCATCGCGTGCACGTGCATCTGCGCGTCGAAGAAGGACACCGCTCCGCGCTGGGTCTCCTTGGCCCGATACATCGCGGTGTCGGCGTCACGCAGCACGTCCTCTGCGGTGGTGTACCCGATCGCGCTGGTGGCAACGCCCAGACTGGCGCCGATGGTGAATTCGTTGCCGTCGAGTTCGATGACCTTGCCCAGCGCACTCTGAACACGCTGGGCGACCTGGAAAACACCGTCTTCGTCGGTGTCGTCGAGCAGGATGGCAAACTCGTCGCCGCCGAAGCGGGCGCCGGTGTCGACGCCGCGCAACTCGTGCTGGATGCGGGTGCCGACAGCGTTCAGAACGCGGTCTCCCATCTGATGTCCGAGCGAGTCGTTGATGGCCTTGAATCCGTCGAGATCGAGGAAGATCACGGCGAACGGCGTCTGGGAGCGCTGCCACAGTGCGACGGCGTGTTCGAGCCGGCTGAGGAAGAGCCGTCGGTTCGGTAACCCGGTGAGAGCGTCGTAGAGCGCATTCTCCCGTAGCTTGTCCTCGAGGGACCGCCGTTCGTGGATGTCGGCAAGGGAGCCCACGACACGCTCCACCGAACCACCGGCCGAGCGAACGCCCAGTGCGCGCGACATCACCCAGCGGTAGGAGTCGTCGGCGGTTCGGATCCGGTACTCGCAGCTGGCTGTCTCCTCGTCGCCGTCGGCCACGCTGCGCATGTGCTGGCGGGTCTGCGCCACCTCGTCGGGGTGTATCAAGGCCACCCACTGCTCGAGCAACGCGTCCTTGGCTGCCGGCCGGAGTCCTAGCAGAGCCAGGCATCGCTCGGACAGGTAGATGTCGCCGGCGTGGGGATCCCACTCCCACAATCCGTCGTTGCTGGCCCGCGCAGCGAGGGCGTAGCGCTCCTCGCTCTTCTGCACCGCGTGCTGCAGTTCCTGTGCCTCGAAAGCCGAACACAGCTGAGCCGCCCAGTGGCGGTAGGTTTCCAGCGCGGAGCTGGAGTTGATCTCGCCGATGACGGCCAGCAGGCCCCAGTCCCGGTCTCTGGTGCGTACGGGCACGACGATGCAGACGCCGCCGTCGGCCGCGGCGTCGATCAGCGCCGCGGGCGGAAAACGCCGAGGTGTCGTAGCGGCGCCGACAAGATCGGGCACCAGGCCTTCCGGGTCATAGGTGCCCGTTACTTGCAGCCGCCCGGACGCACCCTTCCATAACGCCAACACACCCGCGCGCACGTGCGTGGTGGCGAGCCAGCCCAGGGTTCGCGGGTCCGAGTGCGCGGCGTCGAGAAGTCCGGCGTCGACGACATATTGCTCCTTCAACGCCGCCTCGGTGGTCTCGGCCTGCTGCAGGAACGCGCCGGCCTGCAGTTGCCACAACGCCGTCATCAGCTGCGAGACGTCGGCACTGTCAGCGCCGGAAACGCGTTGCTCGGTCGCAGTGCTCGTGCCGCGCTGGACGTAGGCCATCACCGCGTCGGTGATCCGGCGCAGCACGTCAGGGCGGGCCCCGAGGCCGTTGAGCGACGTCGTCAGGGACTGGATGTTGGTCGCTTTGATGACGTCGCCGCCATACACCAGGCGTTCAACCTCGTCTATGGTCACCGATATTGCGTCCTGCAGTGGTTGGTCGAGGGCACTGTGCCCGGTCAGGAGCGCTCGGCACAACGTGGTTTTCAGGTTGCTGCGCTCCTGCGCCGGCGAGGCTTCCAGCGCTCGGTCCTGTCCCTCGATTCCCCGGCCGAACGCGTCGGTGGCGCACCCGCAGGACGCTCGTAATTCCAGCGGCGCCGTGGGCAGAATGTGCGGCGCGAAGGACACCGCCTCGCCGCGGATCTGGGCGAGCACCAACTGAGCAGCCAGCGCGCCGACCGCGTCGAATCGCTGGTCGATACTCGTGAGTGAGGGAGAGCTGAACGCCGCCTCCTCCATGTTGTCGTTGCCCACCACTGCAATGTCGCGCGGCACGGCCACGCCGGCTTCGTTCAGCGTGCGCAGAAGCCCGATGGCGTTGCGATCGGTGGCGACCATAAGTGCGCTCGGGCGGTGCGCTGCGGCAAGTACGTCCTGCGCCGCCCGCGCGCCACCGGGGAAGTCGTTGTTCGGTGCTGCGAACATGAGTGCGGGATCGGGCCGCAGGTCGTGTGCTTCCAGCGCGCTCAGATACGCGGCGTAGCGGTCGCACACGTCGGGCTGTGCAAAGTTTCCGACGAACCCGATCCGGGTGTGGCCGTGCGCGATGAGGTGCTCGACCGCGGCGAAGGTGCCGCCGGAGTTGTCCGGCACGGCCAGCGGGGCCTCGAAGTCGGGCATCCGCGTGCTGGCCAGCACCACCGGTTTGTCCGTTTCGCGGAGCCGCTGTAGGTAGGACGAGTGCACGGCGGTGGTAATGGATACGACGCCGTCGATGTGGGACCACGCGACGGCCGTGGCGAAGGAGCTGACCTCGCTCTCCTCGTCACGACGTACTCCACCGTCCAAGGTTTGGACCAGCACGATACGGCCGCCGGCACCAGCGACCTCGCGAGTGAGGCCGGCGATTATTTCGCCGTAGAAGTGGCCACCGACGCTAGGAGTGAGCACGAGGATCGTTATGGGATGTGACATCGACTCTGGTCGCACTCCTCCCCGACACCGACGCCGAACGCCAGCTATTGCTGACATCCGTGCTATCGGCCGGCGTCCACTCACACATGAGGAGTTTTGCTGAGCCTGTGCCGGCGAGAACCACGAGTGATACCGCTAAGGTCGGCGCCGCCGCCGCCGATTCAAGATCACGTGGCAATTCCTCGGCAATGTCTCCGACTGGTGCAAGGAAGCGCGGCAGTGAAATCTTGACAACCTCTTCCCCGGCGCAATCGGCCGCCCGCGGCCCGGCCCCAGCGGCACCTCTGCGACGGCAAACCGGTTCGACAGCGGACGTGCCCGATCTGGACGTGGAGTTGGCGGCGCTGGATCGAGTTCTGGTCGAGCACACGGTGCGTAGCGTCTACCAACCCATCGTCGAACTGGCTACCGGCGCCGTCGTCGGATACGAGGCGTTGGCCCGCGGACCCAAGGGCAGTCTGGTGGAAAGCCCTGACGCCCTGTTTGCCGCGGCCCGCCGCGGTGGCCGCCTCGCCGAACTTGATCGGGCCTGTCGCAAAGCTGCGCTGTCCGGTGCGCAGAGTGCCGAACTGTTCGCACCCTGGACTCTGTTCGTCAACATCGAACCGGCCACCGCCCGCGACGCATTCCTGTTCGGCGAATTCGCCGAAGACGCGCATCTGGACGACCATGGCGGGAACGAGACGTTCCGCGTGGTCGTCGAGCTCACCGAACGTGCGCTGACGACCGATCCGACGCAGCTGCTCGACGTGGTGGCCCGTATTCGTGCTCGCGGCTGGGGTATCGCCTTGGACGACGTCGGCGCCAACCGGGACTCCCTCGCGCTGTTACCGCTGCTGCGGCCCGACATCATCAAGCTCGACCTGCGTCTGATCCACGAGCGGCCCACCGCGGAGATCGCGGAGATCGTGTGCGCCGTGAACGCCGAGGCCGAACGGTCGGGTACAGCGGTACTCGCCGAGGGAATCGAGAACGAGGAACACCTGGAAGTGGCTCGAGGTCTGGGTGCCACCCTGGGCCAGGGGTGGAAGTTGGGTCGTCCGGCTGAGTTGCCCGAGCCACTGCTGCCCCGCATCGGTGACGATGTCGTCATTGCCAGCCGCGTCCAAGCCTCCCGAAACGGAAGTCCATTTGCTATGGGTGCCGCGGTGCGAACTCCGCGGGTGGCACGCAAGCCTTTACTGATCGAGTTCAGCAAGTACCTGGAACGTCAGGCGATGCAGTCGGGAGAGGCCACTGTTGTTCTCGCCACCTTCCAGGACTTCACCTTCTTCAACGCCAGCACCCAACGCCGCTATCTGAACCTGAAGGAGACAGCCGCCTTCGTCGGTGCGCTGGGCAAAGGAATGCCCAGCGAGCCGATGCCCGGCGTACGCGGCGGAGCACTCGAACCGGGTGATCCGCTGTTAGAGGAGTGGGATATCGCCGTGGTCGGCCCGCACTTCGCTGCTACGTTGGTCGCTCGCGATCTAGGCGATGGCGGTCCTAGCGAGGAGCGACGCTTCGACTACGTCCTGTCGCACAACCGCGAACTTGCCATTGCCGTCGCGACGACCTTGATCTCACGGATCAGGCCGCTGCCGGCCGAAAAGGCGTAGACAGCCGGCGGGTGAGGATCGAGCGACGTAGGAGCGAGGCCCGGAGCCCGTAGACAGCCGGCGGGTGAGGATCGAGCGACGTAGGAGCGAGGCCCGGAGCCGTAGACAGCCGGCGGGTGAGTGAGGAACCCAGCGAGCCGCGCCGGTCAGAACCCGGCGTCAGCGCCCTGAGGTTCGGTCCGAGCCGCTTCATCGTCGTCGCGGTTACGGCCTGCGGCCTTCGCTCGGTAGAGCGCTTCGTCGGCTGCCTGCAGGGTTGCGTCGGCGTCGCGGCCCGCGCGGCACGTCGCGATGCCGGTGGAGAAGGTCACCCCCGGGCGCACCAGCGCCCAGCGTGTGCGCAGCCGGCGCAGGGTGGCGTGTGTTCGAGCGAGGTCGGTGGCGGGCAGGAGAACGGCGAACTCCTCGCCGCCGTAGCGGGCTGCGTAGTCGTTCTCGCGTAGTGACGCCTGCAGGATCATGCCGAAATCAGCGAGAACACGGTCGCCGGCAGCGTGACCGTGCGCGTCGTTGAGGGCTTTGAAGTTGTCCAGGTCGCACATCAGCAGCATGTCCCCAGGCTCAGCCAACAGCAGGCGCCGGTTGAGGTCGCGCCGGTTGGCCACGCCGGTGAGGGCGTCGGTGTGGGCCGCGATGGACAGCTGTTCGGTCAGTGCCTCCTGGCGCTTGATCAGGGCCGCCAACACGACTGCGATGATGGTCCAGACGGCGGAGATGATGGGCAGTCGTGCGATCAGCGCGGAGGACCAGCCGCCCCAGGTCGCGACGTAGGCAGCGGCGCCCGGAACCAGCATCAGCACGCAGATCCTCGATGCCTGGGTGAGGCCTATGTAGGCGAAACCGAGCGTGAACGTTCCGGCGAAGTTCGCCCCTAGGCCGTCAGCAGCAAGGCCCAGTGCGGCCAGCGCCGACCACACCGCTATTGGGAACGCCAATGTGGCGGTGCGTGGCAGCCGGGGCCAGGGCACCGCGAAGCTGGCCAGGAACACCCCCGTCATCACCAAGCCGACGTCGAGAAGGACGCGCCAGTTGTGCCCGTTGGGACGGAGCAGTGGTGTGGTCGCCGTGGTAACGAAGCCGATCGCCAGGAGCAACAGGCGTCCGCCTACGACAGGGTTCCACTCGAGCTGGGATCGCCTGATCCAGGCGCGCGCCCGGGCTCGTAACCACCCGCCGTCGGCAGCACGCCGCAGGGACAGCGGGGCAGCGGCGAGGTTGTGCACGTTCCTACGTTCGGCACCGTCACGGTGGTGATGAGCAAATCCAGCAATCCGCCTCGCCGCCGGATGCTGCGCCACGGACCGCGCGCACGCGGACCGAGACCGGCCTGCGACAGGAGTCGGTCAGGCGTGCTGGGAGCCCGTCGGTACCGGCTCCGGTGCGTCGACGTCGAGGCCGCCGCCCCCGTCGCGGCACTGCGGGCACCAGGGCTGCAGCTTGCGGTGCGTCGAGTAGGCGAGGATCAAGTAGATCATCGTCGACTGGATTGCCGCCCACAGCCATCGGCTTGCCGACGCGGGCAGCAACGCCGTGTCGAGCAGCACGAAGTTGGACCCGATCAGAACGACGAGGTAGCCCACGACGAGGCGCCGGCGCGAGCCCAGATGGGCGAGGGCGAAGCGACGTCCGCGGCGAGCGGCCATGTTCGAGGCATCCAGCGGCATCGAGGACATGCACTGCTCGCACAGTCGACGGTCGTGTTGGCGCATCAACACCCAGCTGCCGATCACCAGCCCGAACAGGGCCATCGGTATCAGCAGGGCCGCCGGATTGTCCGGTGGCAGTGGCCGTAGCACCAATGCGATGGTCGCCACGATCGAGCCGATCAGGATCTGTGTCGACCGGTGTCCCCACTGGCTCGCGCCGCGCGCCGGCCATGGCATCCCGAAATCGATAGAACTCAACGAAACCCGCCCCCCCAGGCAACACACTGATCAGCGCGGATCCGACGCTGTTCCGCGTCCGGCTCCGACCCTGCCCGTCACTGGAACGAACCAGTCAGACCGGACAGTTGATCAACGCGCCTTGACTGTATGCCATAACGCAAGACGAGGAAACCCCAGCCAACCGCTCAGGTCACCGCGTCGCCGTCCGATCAGTAGGGCAGTCGCACGCATCGGGTGGTCGGCAGTATCGGATAACGGCAGTGAGGAGCGGTGTGTTCCAGACGTACCGTCCTCTGCTCGATGCGTTGGAGCGCCGCGGCGCCGATGTCGAGGCGATCGAGCGCGCCGCCGACACCGTCGAGCGCACCGGTCGCTCCATTCGCGACGTTCTGATCAACGACTCGATCGTCACCGAGTTCCAGTTGACCGAAGCCTCCGCCGACGTCAACGGCATCGGCAGCGTCGACCTGGTCGGCTATGCCGTCGATCCGGTCGCAGTCACCGCGATCCCGCTGCCGCTGGTGCTGCGCCACCGCGTGGTGGGCATCGCCCTCGAGGGCAACGTGCTCACCGTCGCCACCAGCGACCCCGACGACATCGTCGCCCTCGACGACATCCGAGCTGCCACCGGCATGGTGATCCATCCGGTGGCCGCAGCGCGTAACGAGCTGCGCAAGCTGATCGACCGGCTCAAGCGCCAGGACAGCGATATCGGCTCGGTGAGCGAGGCGCTGCGCAGCGACGAGTCCGCCGGCGTCTCCAACCTCAGCTCCGCCGACGCCGACGCACCGATCGTGCGCTACGTCAACTCGCTGGTGGAGCAGGCGATCCAGAACCGGGCGTCGGACCTGCACCTGGAGCCCAGCGAGGGTGACATGCGGGTGCGCTTTCGCATCGACGGCGTGCTGCACGAGATCGACAAGGTGCCCTCGGGCGTGCAGTCCGCGCTGGTGTCGCGTCTGAAGATCATGGCGGGGGTGGACATCAGCGAGCGCCGGGTGCCGCAGAACGGCCGGATGACCGTCGGGCTCAACCAGCGCACCGTCGATCTGCGGTTCGCGACGCTGCCCACGGTGTGGGGGGAGAAGGTCGTGCTGCGGGTGCTCGACACCAGCGGCATCGACCTGGAGCTGAAGAAGCTCGGTTTCACCGACGAGAACTACACCCGCTTCTCGACGTCGTTCCGCAAACCGCACGGCATGCTGCTGGTGACCGGACCCACCGGGTCGGGAAAGTCCACGACGCTGTACGCGACGCTGACCGAGATCAGCACGACCGAGGTCAACGTCATCACCGTCGAGGACCCGGTGGAGTACCGCCTCGACGGTGTGAACCAGGTGCAGGTGAACCACAAGGCCGGCGTCACGTTCGCCGCAGTGCTGCCCGCGATTCTGCGCTCGGACCCCGACGTGCTCATGATCGGTGAGGTTCGCGACCGGGCCACCGCGCAGCTGGCGGTGGAGGCCTCGCTCACCGGCCACCTCGTGCTGTCCACGCTGCACACCAACGACGCTCCCAGCGCGGTGACCCGGCTGGTCGAGATGGGCATCGAACCGTTCCTGGTGGGATCGGCGTTGGACTGCGTGCTGGCCCAGCGGCTGGCCCGTCGCCTGTGCGACTGGTGCAAGCAGTCCTACGAGACCGACGCGACCGAACGCTCGCCGGCGCGCTGGCCCAGCACGCTGCTCGAGCCGCCCACCACGTTGTGGCGTCCGGTCGGCTGCCGCAACTGCGGCCAGACAGGATTCCGCGGTCGGATGGCGATCACCGAGGTCATGCCCATCACCGAGGAGATCGAGCTGCTCGCCCTGGCGCACGCCTCGGCCGGTGAGATCAAGAAGGTCGCGATCGCGGCCGGAATGGTGACGTTGCGCGACGACGGCCTGCGCAAGGCCGCTCTGGGCTTCACCACGCTCGACGAGGTCGTCCGTGTCACGGTCTGACGTCCAGTCGGCACAGCGCGTCCAGCCAGCCCAGCGAAAGGTTCTCCGATGACCCAGACGCTCGACCCGCCCGTGTTCGTCCACGGCAAGGACACGCTGGACCAGCTGCTCGCCGAGATGGTCGGTCGTGGCGGCTCGGACCTGCACCTGACGGTCGGCATTGCGCCGTGCGTTCGGGTGGACGGCGCGCTGACCCCGCTGCCGGGCTGGGCTCCGCTGACACCGACCGACTCCGACGCACTGGTGGGCGCGGCTCTCAGCGACGCCCAACAACGCACCTTCGACGCCACCAACGAGCTGGACACCTCCTACGGCGTCGCTGGCGTGAGCCGGTTCCGGATGAACGCCTACCGGCAACGCGGTTCGGCCGGCGCGGTGTTTCGAGCCATTCCGTTCATGATCCCGGCGCTGGAGGACCTGGGCCTGCCGCTGTCGATCGAGCGGTTCGCTCATCTGCCCCGCGGCCTGGTGCTGATCACCGGCCCGACCGGATCGGGCAAGTCCACCACCATGGCCAGCCTGCTCGACATCGCCAACAAAACCCGCTCGGGCCACATCGTCACCATCGAGGACCCGATCGAGTACCTGCACTCGCACAAGCGGTGCGTCGTGAATCAGCGCGAGGTGGGCGCTGATACCGCCGACTTCAGCGTGGCGCTCAAGCACGTGCTGCGTCAGGACCCCGACATCATTCTGGTGGGGGAGCTGCGGGATCTGGAGACGACGTCGGTTGCCGTCACCGCCGCTGAGACCGGTCACCTGGTGCTGGCCACGCTGCATACGCAGTCCGCCGCGCAGACTATCGACCGGCTCATCGACATCTACCCGCCGCACCAGCAGGGCCAGATCCGCACCCAGCTCGCCAACTGCCTGCAGGGCGTGGTCACCCAGGCGCTGGCTCCGCGCAAAGACGGCACCGGGCGCACTGTGGTGTGCGAGATCCTGGTGGCCAGTCCGGCGGTGCGCAGCCTGATCCGCGAGGGCAAGATGCACCAGATTCCGACGGTGATGCAGTCCTCGGGCGCCCTGGGCATGGTGAGTTTCGACCAAAGCCTGGCCAACAGCTACAGCGAGCAGCTGATCAGCAAGAGCACCGCGCTGGAACTGGCCCACGACCCCGACGTCTTCCAACGATTGGCCAGGTTCTAGCCATGCCGGCAACCAAGACCTTCACCTATGAGGCGCTCGATGCCGCCGGCGCCACGCGCAAGGGCACCATCGATTCGGAATCGGCCGATGCCGCGGCCATCACGCTGAACGGCCAGAAGCTGATTCCGCTGTCAGTCTCGGCCAGCGGTTCGGGCCTGCACGCCGACTTCAAGATCCCCGGCTTCAGCAAGCGGACCAGCCTGAAGGACCTGGCGGTGATGTCGCGCCAGTTCGCCTCGATGGCGTCCTCGGGACTGACGCTGCTGCGCTCGCTGGCGATCCTGGAGGAGCAGACCCAGAAGCCCAAGCTCAAGATCGCGATCGGGCAGGTCCGTTCGGACGTCCAGGGCGGCGGCACGCTGTCCAAAGCGATGTCGCAGCATCCGGATCACTTTCCGCTGCTGATGGTGAACATGATCGGCGCCGGTGAGGCCGGCGGCTTCCTCGACGACGCGCTGGACCGCATCGCCAAGATGTACGAGGCCGACGCCATGCTGCGCGCCAAGATCAAGTCCGCGCTCACCTATCCGGTGATCGTGCTGATCTTTTCGCTGCTGATGGGCACCGGCGTCGTGGTGTTCATCGTCCCGATCTTCGAGAAGATGTTCAAGCAGCTCGGCGGCGGTCTGCCGCTACCCACCCAGATCCTGGTGGTGCTGTCGCACAACGCCATCTGGGTGATTCCGATGGTCGTCGCCGTCGCGGTGGTGACGCTGCGCTCCTACCGCAGGGCGATGCAGAACAGCTACTCCTTCCGGCTGCGCTCGGACCGGATCAAGCTGCGCCTGCCGGTGTTCGGCAAGCTGTTCACCAAGCTCGCCATCAGCCGGTGGGCCCGCAACCTGGGCACGCTGCTGTCGGTCGGAGTGCCGATCATCCAGGCCCTCGACATCGTCGGTGGCACCTCGGGCAACGCCCTGATCGGCGAGGCCATGCACGACGTGCGCGATTCGGTGCGCACCGGCAGCACCATCTCCCGGCCGCTGGCCAAGCATCCGATCTTTCCCTCGATGGTGGTGCAGATGCTCGAGGTCGGCGAGGAGACCGGGCAGACCAGCCAGATGCTGGACAAGGTGGCCGACTACTACGACCAGGAGGTCGAGACGGCCACCGAGGCGTTGACGTCGGCGCTGGAGCCGCTGCTGGTCGTGCTGATGGGCATCGTGATCGGCGCCATGGTGATCTGCCTGTACCTGCCGATGTTCACGATTTACCAGAACATCCAGTCCAGCTAATTAGCTTCCGTGACTCCTAAAGTCGCGGAATCCTGCGCCGATGAGATCGGTGAAGTGCCCCGCGGTCGATAAACCCCCGTCGATCCGGTCCCCTACGCGAGCCTTGGAGGCTCTCATGCTCAGTACGCTGTCCAAGCTCCGTGAACGTCGCGCCAAGGGCGACAAGGGATTCACCCTGATCGAGCTCCTCGTGGTCGTCGTGATCCTCGGCATCCTTATCGCCATCGCGATTCCGCTGTACCTCAACTATCGCAAGGGCGCCAACGACTCGGCGGCGAAGTCCGACCTGCGTGGCGCCATCAGTGTGATTGAGCAGTGCACCACCGATAAGGGCACGTATCCAGCTAGCGTGACCCAGGCGGCCAATGCCGTGGTCGCGGTGCCGCTGGCCGCTGACTGTCCCAATCAGAGCATCAATCTGAGCACCGGCACCACGTTCAAGTACTACGTCGGTGGCACGCCGTCCGGTACTGCCTACTTGATCACGGCTACGAACACAAACGGCGCGACCAAAACGTATTGCTACGCCAGTAAGACAGGTGGCTCGGTGGCTCTGAGCACTACCGTCCAAACCGCTTACGGAGACGCCTGCACCTGATAGATCTGACCCGGGTGGGGCGTCTCAGTACGGACGCCCCACCCGCCTTTCGGCCCACATTACGTATTCATCGAAAGGCCGGCATGAAGCGCTCGAACGTCGCCTTCCGGGCGGGTTGTAGCCGGACAACCGTTGTAGCGCCGCACGACGCGATCACGCACAGCCAGAGAGGAGTGCGCCATGCCTCTCCTGATCGTCGCTATTGCGCTGCTGGGATTGGCGGTCGGCTCGTTTCTCAACGTGGTGATCTACCGGGTGCCGCTGCACCAGTCGTTGTCGCACCCGCCGTCGCACTGCCCGTCCTGCCAGCACCCGATCCGCAACCGGCACAACATTCCGGTGCTGGGTTGGGTGCTGCTGCGGGGCCGGTGCGCGGACTGCGCAACGCGCATCAGCGCCCGCTATCCGCTGGTGGAACTGAGCACCGCGGTGCTGTTCGTCGCGGTGACGCTGCGTTTGGCGCACCTGGGCTGGCTGTCCGCGTTGCCGGCGTTCCTGTTCTTCGCCGGCATCGGCCTGGCGCTCAGCCTGATCGATCTGGACGTGCATCGACTGCCCAACGCGGTCGTCTATCCGTCATATCCGGTGATCGCGGTACTGCTGGCAATCGCCGCGTTGGTGGACAGCAATCCGAACGCGTTACTGCGGGCGGGAATCGGCGCGGCAGGTCTGTTCGGTTTCTACTTCGCACTGGCCTTCGCTTATCCCGCCGGAATGGGCTTCGGCGACGTGAAGCTGGCCGGAATCGTCGGCGCGGTGCTGGCCTTCCTTTCCTACCCCAGCCTGCTGATCGGCGCGTTTGCAGCATTTCTACTTGGTTCGCTCGCCGGCATTACTACGATTCTCAGCGGCCGGGGAACCGGCAAGACAGCTCTTCCATTCGGGCCATTCATGGTGCTCGGCGCGTTGCTGGCGGTATTCGCCGCCGGACCACTGGGCTCTTTTTATTCGGGGACGTTGTTGCACGCCTGAGCGCTCTACCGAATTGGGAGACAGCATGAAGCACCGCCAGATCAGCATCGGGCGCATCGGTCCGGTCAATCGAGACGGGCATGCGATCGGCATCGATCTGGGCGCCACCTCGGTGCGGGCCGCGATTCTCACCCTGGGCACCACCGACGGCCGGCCGTCGGTGACTATGCACGGCATCGGTTCCATACCGCTGCCGCCCGGCGCAGTCGTCAACGGCGTCGTCGCCGATTCGAACGTGGTCACCGCCGCGCTCAAGCAGCTGTGGAAAGACAACGACTTCGGCTGCACCAACGTCATTCTCGGTATTGCCAATCCGCAGGTGGTCGTGCGTTCGCTGCAGATTCCAAACCTGACCGCCCAGCAACGGGCCAAGGCATTGCCGTTCCAGGCCCGCGAGATCATCGCACTGCCGCTGGACCAGGTGATCCTCGATTTCGCCCAGGTCGGCGAACCCGATCCGGCCACCAACGTCGCCAACGGCCTGCTGATCGCCACCCCCCGGCAGCCGGTGCTGGCCGCGGTGGAGGCGGTCGAACGCGCCGGGCTGACTGTCGCCCGCGTCGACCTGTCCTCCTTCGCGGTGCTGCGCTCCACAGCGTTGGAGAACCTGCTCGTGGAGGCCGTCATCGATCTGGGGGCGCATCTGACCACGATCGTCATCCACAATCGCGGCGTTCCGCAGCTGGTGCGCACGCTGGCCCGCGGCGGCCAGGAACTCACCGATCTGGTCGCCGAGCGGATGCGGCTCAGCGGCCCGGACGCCGAACTTGCCAAGGCCCAGATCGGCTTGGTCGGCGCGCGCGACGCCGAGACCGGTCCGCTCGACGAGGGCATCCGTCCGCTGCTGGCCGAGATCCGAAGCTCGATCAACTACTTCCGCGCCGGCAGCGACGGCGCTCAGCTGGAACGGATCGCCCTCACCGGCGGCGCGGCCCGGCTGCCCGGCCTGGCCGAGGCGCTGTCCAAGCAGAACGGCGTACCAGTCGCAGTGATCACGCCGATGCAGTACATCGACAACCGCGACTCCTCCACCGAGTGGCATCCCGAGGCGCCCGCGCGATCGGCCAGCGCGGTGTCGGTGGGCTTGGCGATGGGCGCGGCGGCATGACCGCCATCCTGGAACCGAAGACGACGCTGTGGAGCACCCGGCCGGGCTGGGGCATCGCGGCCGACCTCATCCCGCCGGAGCTGATCAATTCGCGGCAGCTGACGCTGCTGCGCAAGTTGATGGCCGGTGGCCTGGCCTTGCTGCTGCTGATCTGCGCCGGTGGCTACTACCTGGCCAAGCGGCAGAACACGGCGGCGTCAGCGGCGAGTGAGACCGTCGCCGCGCGCACGCTGCAACTGCAAAAGGAAGCCGGCCAGTACGCGAACGTGACCAGGATCGAGGGCACCGTCGCCCAGGTGCAGGGTCAGGTGGCCACGCTGATGACCGGCGACGTCGATCTGGTTTCCCTGCTCAAGCGCCTGCGCAGCGCCCTGCCGACGCCGATGACGATCAACCAGGAATCGGTGACACTCACCCCTTCCACCCTGGCCGCGGCGGCAGCGGGCTCGGGCACCGGGCTGGACACCTCCGGGCTGGCCCGGATCGGAACGATCACCCTGGGCGGCAGCGGACGGGCACTGACCGACCTGGCCACCTATGTCGACCGGCTCAAGGCGTTTCCGGGCCTGGTCGACGTGACGCCGGTGTCGAATGCCGCGAGCAAGGACGGTACCCAGTACAGCCTGACCGTCGGCCTCACCAGCGCAGCACTCAGCCATCGCTTCGACGTCAGTAAGAAGGCAGCGAGGTGAAGATCAAGCTGACCAAGGACAAGCCGACCCCTTCCAATCGGCCTTCGAGCAATCGGCTGCAGGACAAGCGGGTCTGGATCGCCGGTGGCGCGGCCCTGGCCGCTCTGCTCCTGCTGGTGAGCTGGTTCGGAGCCATCAGTCCGCAGCGCTCGAAAGCAGCGGCAACCCGGAGCGACACCGAGGCGGCAGCCGTGCACAACAGCGCTCTGGAAGCTGCCAACGCCAAGCTCAAGACGCAGAACGACAAGGTCGCTGTGCTGCGCGGCCAGCTGCGGGCGGCCTTGACCGCACTTCCCTTCGACAGCGGCCTGCCCGCGTTCACCCGTCAGCTGTCCCAGCAGGCCACCCAGAACCGGGTGGCGCTGACCAGCCTGGTGGTGGGAGCGGCAGCCGCCGCGGCTCCCAGCGCCGGCGCGGCTGCGGCGACGCCGGCCGCGGCAGGCGGGACAGGCTCGACTGCGGGGGCCACTGCGGCGCCTGCGCCGACAACCGCTGCCGGAGCGGCAGCCGCACCTGCCGGCGCTCCCGCTGCTGTCCCAGGTGCGGCCCCGGGCGCGGCGGCGACGGCCTTGGTGTCGATACCGGTCAGCCTGGTCTCCACCGGCGCCGGCGCGGACCAGGTCGCGTTCCTCAAGGCGATCCAGGCCCCTGCCTCCCGCCGTGCACTGGTGAGCGCGGTGCAGCTCAGCCCGATCTCGGGCAAGAGCAACGACGGCAGCACCACCATGACGCTCCAGCTCACCGTCTTCTCGGCTCCGTTGGGGAAAGCCGGGCAGGCGGCGCTCGAGAAGCTGCTCAGCGGCAAATAGTCGACGCCTTCCAGTTGTGACGACCCGAGCTCCCTTCCGCCCCTCCCGACGCCGCCCTGCGCAGCACCGGGCAGTTCGGCGACGCTTGGACGGCTCAGGCGATCAAGGCTTCGTTCTGCTCGAGACCCTGGTAGCGATAAGCCTTATCAGCGTGGTGATGGCAGCGTTCACCACCTTCTTCGTCAACGCCGTCGCCTCGACCAACCAGCAGCGCGCGACCCAGGCGGCCGCGCAGATCGCCAACTCCGGCGTCGACACCCTGCGCAGCCTGCCTGCATCGGACGTGCTCACCGGCCGGGACGCGAGCAGCGTGTCGACGCAGTTCAGCTCCGCGTCCAGCACCGTCGCGCCCTGGCTCGCGGCAATGACTGCGGCCAGCGACCCGACCGCCCCCAGCGGCGGCGCCAACGCGGCAGTGCCCACCGTCGGCGTGGTCCAGACAATCAACAAGATCGACTACGCGGTGAACACCTACCTGGGCACCTGTCTCATACCGATCGGCAGCACGACGGACGCCAGTTGCCTGAAGTCGAACCCGACCGGTCTTGCGTATCTGCGTGCCGTCGTCGCCGTCACCTGGTCCGGCGCGCACTGCCCGCCCACCAAGTGCACCTACGTCACCGCCACGCTGCTCAACGCCGTCGACGATCCGCTGTTCAACCTCAACGCCCAGCCGCCAGCTGCGCCGGCGATCACATATCCGGTCAACAACCAGACCCAGATCACGTCCGAGGTCGGTGACAGCGTGAACCTACAGCCGGTCTACACCGCATCGCCGCCGGTCAACTGGACGTTGACGTCGGGTACGTTGCCGGCTGGGTTGAACCTGGTTGCCGCCACCGGGCAGATCATCGGCACGCCGACGGCCACCGTCACGAACACTCCGCTGACCCTCACCCTGTCCGACTTTTTCGGCCGGACGACGACGGTCAACTTCACCTGGACGGTGCTGGCGGGCCTGCTCATCAGCCAACCGCCCAATCAGGCCAGCGTGGTCGGCACTGCCATTACACCGCTCACTGTGACCGCTACCGGCGGCAGCATGCCGTACACCTGGACCGACCCGAACAACACGCTGCCCAGGGGCCTGTCGCTCTCCGCCGGCGGCACGGTGACCGGAACGCCGACCGCGGTAGGCATGTCCACGGTGGTGTTGACGGTCACCGACGCCACCACCAAGCCCACCCACTCGCGAACGACGACGTTCACCTGGACCGTCACCTACCCGCCGTTCGCAGCAACCAACCCCGGCGCGCAGACGAGCACGGTGGGCACACCTGACACCGTGACGCTGAGTACGACGGGCGGCTCCGGATCGTTCGCGTGGACCGGCGGCGCCAGCCTGCCCGCGGGCTTCACCCTGACCAGCGCCGGCGTCATCTCCGGCTCGCCTACGACGGCCGGCACCACATCGGCAACCCTGACCGCCACCGACACCGTCACCGGCGAAGTGCAGAACGTTGCGTTCAACTGGACCGTGTTCGCCAAGCCCACCGTGTCTTCTCCTGGCCCGACACTCACCACCACGCTCGGCGCTACCGTCGGCTTCCCGCTGGGCACCACCTGCCCGAACGCGCCGTGCACCTACACGCTGAACAACGGTCCGGGCACCATCTCGATCAGCTCGAGCGGGGTCGTATCTGGAACGATCACGGGCACTGCAAAGACCTATACCAACGTGACGTTCACCGTCACCGACAGCGCCGGCGCCACCGGTGTCACCACACCGTTCACCGTCGTCGTCAACCCCGCCCCCACCATTGCCGATCCGGGCAACCAGACCGCGCTGGAAGGCACCGCGGACAGCTTGGCCGCCTCAGTCAGCGGCGGAACCGGCCCGTACACCTACTCAGCTGCCAATCTGCCCGCCTGGCTGTCGATCAACCCCAACACCGGACTGATTTCCGGCACCGCCCCGGCCACCACGCAGAACGCCACCGGCATCACCGTCACCGTGCGCGACAGCTCCGGAATATCGGCCACTACCGCGGCGTTCAGCTGGCTCGTCGGTGGACCGCCGTCACCCCCTACCGCGGTGACGGCGACTCCTGGCAGCGGTTCCCTCGCGCTGTCCTGGACTGCGCCGACCAACAGCAACGGCGCGGCGGTGACCGGCTACACCGTCACCACGAGTCCCAGCAGCACCGGCTGCTCCACCACCGGGGCCACGAGCTGCACCATCACCGGACTCACGAACAACACCGCGTACTCGGTGACGGTCACCGCGACGAACAGCTTCGGCACCTCGGCACCGTCCACGGCGGTGTCGGCCACGCCGCGCGCGCAGGTGCCCGGCGCGCCGACCGGTGTGACGGCGACAGTCGGCGATGGGACAGCAACAGTGTCCTGGACCGCTCCGGCCGCCAACGGCAGCGCGGCGGTGACCGGTTACACAGTCACGGCGTCTCCGGGCGGTTCCTGCACGACGACCGGCGCCCTCACCTGCCTGATCACCGGCCTGAACAACGCCACGGCCTACACCGTCACCGTGGTCGCCACGAACGCTGCCGGATCAGGGCCGGCCTCCAGTCCGGCGACGAGCGTGCCGAGGTTCACCTGCAAGGTCGCGGCGCTGGGTGCCAACTCCTACTTCACCTACCCGTTGGCCGAGGGCAGCGGCACCAGCGCTGCCGACGTATCGGGCAACAGCCGTTCCGGCACATACACCTCTACCGGCGTGACCTACGGCGCGGCGGGACCGTGCCCGCGCGATACCCCGGCGTCCCAGGCGGTGACACTCAACGGCACCACTGGCGCGATTACCGGCGCGCAGGCCGTCAACAACCCGCTGGTACTCAGCGTGGGTATCTGGTTCAAGACCAGTGTCGCCGGCGGCAAGTTGATCGGGCTGGGCAACGCCCAGACCGGCCTGTCGGGCCAGTACGACCGGCACATCTACATTGGCGCCGACGGCAAGGCGGTGTTCGGCGTCTACGTCAACGGCGCGAAAACGATCAGCAGCGCCACCGCCTACAACAACAACGTCTGGCACTACGCCGTGGGCACGCTGGCTCCGTCCACCGACGCCAATCCCGGCTTGCGGCTTTACGTCGACGGCGCCCTGGTTGCATCCGACACCACGACGACGACGGCCGAGACCGTGGGCACGGCCTACTGGCGTATCGGCGGCGACAACCTCGGCGGCTGGCCGAACGCTGGCAACAACTACTTCGCCGGCAGCCTGGCTTTCGCCTCCACCTATACGACTGCACTGACACCGGCCCAGGTCCTGGCGCAGTACCACGCTGGGCAGTAGCCGGCGATGCACGCTCAACTTTGCGACGCTGCCGCCGATAGACCAGATATGCGCCACGTAACCGTCCGCCTGCGCGCCGGATGGGCACGCCGGCGCACCGACGAAGGCACGTCGTTGGTCGAACTGATGGTGGGCATGGCGCTGCTGTCGATTTTCATGGCCATGTTCACCGGCGCAGTGGTGGCGATGAACAACTCCGAGAACAAGGCCCAGGCGGTGAACATCACGTCGTCCCAGCTCAACCAGGCCTACTTGAACCTGGACAAGACGGTCCGCTACGCCACCGCAATCAGCACGCCGGGCGTCAGTCCCGCGGCCGGCTCCTCGGGCGACTGGTACGTGGAAATGCAGACGCTGAACACCGGAACAGAGGTGTGCACGCAGGTGCGCGTCGACATCGCAGCCCAGCAGTTGCAGCAGCGAACATGGAACGTGATCAACACAGTGGCCTCTACGCCGTCGGCGTGGGCGCCCACCGCATCAGGCATCAACGGCACCGCGGTGGCCGGCCCGACCACCCAGCCGTTCTATCTCTTCACGCCCGCCAAGGCGATCTACCAACAGTTGACGATCAACCTGGCGTCTCCCTCGGGCAACGGAGTCACCTACACCAATTCCGTGTCCACCTTCACGTTCACCGCGCTCAACAGCACCAAGACGCCACCCAGCGCACTGTTCTGCCAACAGCAGGGCCGGCCATGAGGAACTCGGTTCGTCGCCGCGCGCAGCATCGGTTCAACCGCCTGACCGGCATCGACAACGAGCGCGGTTCGATGGCCATCCTGCTGATGGTGGTGCTGGTGGGGATGATGCTCAGCGCAATGATCGTGCCGGTGATCATCACGCAGGACCGCACGACCAGGTTCGACACCACCCGCGTCCAGGCGCTCAACGCCGCGGAGTCGGGGATCGACGTGACGATCGGGCTGATCCGCAGCAGCGTGTCGGCCACCACCAGCATCGGTGACAGTACGAAACTGCCTTGCGGTCCGCTCTCAGGCACGGTCAACACGACCGGGATCGCCGCCTACAGCGTGCGGATCGACTACTTGACTGCCGATCCGTTGCAACCGGTGAAGGCTGGTGATCCAAGTCCGCTGTTGCTGTGCGATTCCCGCTACGGTCCCTACCAGCAGGCTTCGAGCGGAAACCCGGGCGGGACTGTCACGCCGAAGTTCGCCCGGCTGACTTCCACAGGGACCGTAGGTACGGCCATCAACGGCTCGACCGCCGGCCGGACGCTGACGTCCACCTACAAGTTCAAGACCGCCGACACCAACTTCCTCGGCGGAGTCATCAAGATAAACCCGCCCAGCGCCTCGTTGTGTATGGATGTCGGCTCGGCAACGCCCGCCGCGGGCACCGCGGTGATGTTGCAGAACTGCAGCACCAGCAACCCGCCCGCACCACAACAGGTGTTTGCCTACCGCACAGATCTCACTCTGCAACTGGCGTCGACGGCACCGAGCAACGGTGTGAACGGCTGCGACCGCGGTACTCCGTCCAATTGCGGGTTGTGTCTGGATACAGCGGCGACACCGGCGGCCGCGGGTAACGCGGTCAAACTCGACGCCTGCGGACCGCTCGGCAGCCCGGCGTCCTACACCGAGCAGTGGAGCTACAACGACGGCAACCCAGGCCAGTACCAGGCTTCCAATGCCACGTCGGCCTCTACCGCTCCTTCACAGCCCGGAACGAGAAAGAACGACAACTTGCCAGACCTGTGCATGACCATAGCCGGCAAGAGTGCAGGCCTGCCAGTCGTCGTGGCCAGCTGCACCGGGGGTGCGCAACCCTGGGTGCCCTCGCCGTCGGTCGGCGCGGGCGCAGCGGCGCTACCCCAATGGATTAACTTCAACGAGTTCGGACGATGCCTAGACGTCACCGCCGAAGACGTCAACACGACGCACCTCATCGACTTCCCTTGCAAGCAGAACCCCTACCCCGGCGCGGTGCTGTGGAACCAAAAGTTCCAAGTCGCGCAATCCTCGGCGACGCCAACCTACGTCGGCGGCCAGATGTCGGTTACTACCCCTGCGGGTCTCCGCTATTGCCTCACCAGCCCGGATACCGACGGCGTCGCCGTCACCATGACGCCCTGCAGTACTTCGACCCTTCAGCAGTGGACCATCTACAACGGCGACAAGTCGCTGCCGTATTCGGCTAAGTACCAAATCATGAATGGCGCATTGTGTCTCGGACTGGCACCGCCCGTTGGCAGCGAGGTGTGGTCGTCGATTGTCGTGGAGAATTGCACAGGAGCAACGGATCAGAAGTGGAACGCCAACCCCAGCGTGCTGAGCTCCAGCCAGAAAGACACCAAGGAAAAGTAGCCCGGTCTTCGGGTGGCAAGCTTCATCCCATCCCATCCCATCCCGTTCTGTTCGCTCTTGGGGCGCTCGCACGCCATGAGCAAGACCCGCCACTGGAGCGACGAAAGGCGCTGACGCTCGGGTGAGAGCGTCAGCGCCATCGCCGGCTTGGTTGTCAACTTCTGGTTGTATCCGGCCGCACGGCCGGTGGTCGCTGCACGACCGTGGCAGTCAGGCTTACGCGGTCTGGCTCAATTCCGACTCGACAACCATCGTCTCGGCGAGCATGTCGCCGTTGGGTGAGGACATGTTCAGTCGGCCCGCCACCGTGCTGCGAACCGCGATGGCGTTGAAGTAATCGTCACGCGAGTTCGTTGCCCGCCGGGATCGAGGACGTCGGTCCACAGCGGTGGGGTTGAGGTGGAAGTTGATCCCGTCGCGCAGTAACGCAGTCGCCTCGGTGCACAGCTGGGAAACTCTGGACTCGGTGACGCCGAGGTCGGCGGCGATGTCGCTCATTTGACGCTGCTCGAAGAAGTACGCGCAGATCACGAACCGAAGCCGGTCGGGCAGTGCGGTGACCGCGTCGTGGAGATAGCCCAGTTGCTCACGCTTGAGCAGCAGCGACTCCGGCCCATCGGCCACTTCAGATTTCAGGCCGGCCAGGATCTCGGTCGAGAACCCCTGCAGGCTGAGCAAGTTGGCGCGCACCAGGTCCGATTGCATGGTGTCCAGTTCGGCCATGGAAATGCCCATCGCCATAGCCAGCTCGGCCGGCGCGGGCGACCGGCCGACAGTAGCGGTGAGCTGGGTGCGCACCGCGTCCATCTCGCGGGCCCGTCCACGAACCGAACGCGTCGCCCAGTCCATTCCCCGCAGCTCGTCGATCAACGCGCCGCGGATGCGGATGGCGGCGAAGCGCGGAAAGGGCACCCCGCGGCCGGCTTCGTAGGCCTGCGCGCTGAGCACAAGTGCGAGCATTCCCGCCGAGATCAGATCGTCGCGATTGACGTGCGCGGGGACTTTGCGAAGCCGCTCGCTGACCAAATAACCGACCAACGACAGATTGTCCTTGACGAGCTGAGCTACTTCAGCCCGTGCTGCCTCAGCCTCCGCAACATCGGCCGGGGCTGACGAGAGACGAGATGGCCTTAGATGAGCCGCGTCGCGGTGGGCCCTGTCGGAGCCGGTTGCGTCCTCATCAAATGAAAACGACGTGCTCTCGGGCGAACACAAAACCAGGGTGGGGGAAGCCATGGGGGAATCTCCGCGTTTTCCGCGCCGGAGCCGAGTCCATCAGCTCCAGGCAATCGAGACGTTCCCCCGAGGACCGTCAATGCAATTGCAATCGATCCCCGTGTGATCAACCGTACGGCACTATTTCGCTTCCGGCTCGCCATCGTAGGTACCGCCGGGCGCGCTCGACGGGTTTGCCACGTAATGTCTGGTTCTCACAACGCACCGAGTGACGGCGTCGGCCCTAACGCGGCAGTAGCGCTTGATCGGCCGGTCCAGCCGGTTGCCGACGCTGAACGCAGTTCGGTGGGGTAGCGCTCAGCGCACGCCGCGCGGCCGGAACTGCACGCTGATGCGCGGTCCCACTGTCTTGCTGGTCTTGGGAATCGCGTGTTCCCAGGTGCGCTGGCAGCTGCCGCCCATCACAATCAGGTCGCCGTGGCCGAGCTCGAACCGCAGCGTGCCGCGCCCCTGGCAGGGTCGCAGCAACAACGCCCGTGGCGTGCCGAGGGAGAGGATTGCCACCATCGTGTCCTCGGTTCTGCTGCGCCCGATGCGGTCACCGTGCCATGCCACGCTGTCATGCCCGTCGCGGTACAGGCACATGCCGGCGGTGGCGAACGGCTCGCCGAGTTCGTCGGCGTAGTGCTCATCCAGTGCGCGCTTGGCCTCGATAAGCCCTGGGTGCGGCAACGGATCGCGCTCGTCGTAGAAACACAGCAGCCGGGGAACGTCGACGACGCGGTCGTACATCGGGCGCCGCTCCGCCTGCCAGGGCACGACCGCGCTGAGATGGTCGAACAATGCGCCTGCTTCAGCCATCCAGCCCGGGAGCACATCGATCCAGGCGCCCGCGCTCAGCTCGGTGCGCGTGACAGCGAGCGCCCGCGGGCCGCACTGTTCGTCGATACCGTCGAACAGCGATGCCTGAGCAGCCATCAGCGCGGTCATGTGCGTCAGGATAGGCGAATAGGTGTTCTATTGCCAGCCTACGTTCCGGTGCGGCTGGTCGACGGTCGGCACACTGGCAGGGTGAGCGCCGTCGTCCCCTCCTTGCACCGCGATGCTCGTGCGGCGTTGGCCGATCTGGTCGGGCGGGGCTCGGTCGTCGTACTCAGTGGAGCGGGGTTGTCCACCGAGTCGGGGATTCCGGACTACCGGGGTCCCACCGGCGCTCGTCGACGCACCGCGCCGATGACGTACCAGTCGTTCGTGCACGATGCCGCCGCTCGACACCGGTACTGGGCGCGCAGCTTTCTGGGCTGGCCGCAAATCGAGGCAGCACTTCCCAATGCCGGCCACCGCGCCGTCGCTGCGCTGCAGCGCAACGGCGTGCTCAGCCGCGTGATCACTCAGAACGTGGACGGCTTGCATCAGGCGGGAGGGGCGCGCGATGTGCTCGAGTTGCACGGCGGGTTGGACCGGACTGTCTGCCTGA
Organism: uncultured Jatrophihabitantaceae bacterium; assembly: GCA_964236495.1. Lineage (GTDB taxonomy): Bacteria > Actinomycetota > Actinomycetes > Mycobacteriales > Jatrophihabitantaceae > CAXSBR01. The sequence continues at coordinate 186,512 of CAXSBR010000002.1, read as the reverse complement.
ACTGTGCCCAGCGACAGGATCGCCGCGACGTCGATCGCGCCTTGCGCGAGGCCAATCCGCACTTCGCCACAGTGATCGAACAGGTCAATCCCGACGGAGACGTCGACATCTCCGACGACGCGCTGGACGCCTTCGTGATGATCGACTGCCCGTCCTGTGGTGTGGGTCCGATCAAGCCCGATGTGGTGTTCTTCGGCGAGACCGTGCCCCGCGAGCGCGTCGACGTCTGCTTCGCCGCGGTGGACGCCGCCGATGCGCTGTTAGTGCTCGGCTCGTCGCTGAAGGTGATGTCGGGTTATCGCTTCGTGCTGCACGCGGCGCGGCTGGGTATTCCGATCGCCATCGTCAACTCGGGTGCGACCCGGGCAGACGCGTTGGCAACAGTGCGCGTGGACGCCCCGCTCGGTGTGGTGCTGCCCGATCTTGCCGAGCGAGTGGACCACAACGACCGCGGTTGGGCGCGGGAGTGGCAGACTCGAGCCGCGGCCTCAGGCCCGGGGCGGTAGCTCAGCTGGTTAGAGCAAGGGACTCATAATCCCTGGGTCGTGGGTTCGAGCCCCACCCGCCCCACAGCGTCAACGGAAACGGGCCCTGCAGGTTTGTCAACAGAGGTTTGTAGTCCCGCAGAGAAGAGTTACGGACGAGAACACTGTGTTGATGGCGAAGGCTTCTGCAGCTCCCTCAAGGCCGGTGGATGCGCTGGATGGGCTGTTGCCGGATTGGCGGATCTCGCTGCGAGCCCGTGGTCGGTCGCTGGCCACCATTGCGTCCTACCTCTCGATCGGGGTCTCGTTCACCGCCTACTTGACCGCGAATGACATGCCCAACGGTGCCGGCGTCATCGCCCGCGAGCACGTTGAGACGTATCTAGCGGACATGCGCGACCGCGGCCTGTCGCCGGCCACCGTGGCCAAGCACTACCGCTCGTTGCAGCAGCTGTTCAAGTGGCTCACCGACGATGGCGAGATCACTCGCTCACCGATGGAACGGATGAGCCCGCGCTCGGTGCCCGAACAGCCGGTGCCGATACTCGACGACGTGGCGCTGTCGGCGTTGCTGGCGACGTGCAAGGGCAACACCGTCGAGAACAGGCGCGACACCGCGATCATCCGGCTTCTACTCGATACCGGCATGCGCGCCGGCGAGCTGTGCGGGCTGGGTGTCGAGGACGTCGACTTCGAGCACCAGGTCGCGCTCGTGCTGGGTAAGGGTGGGCGCAACCGGGCCTGTCCGTTCGGGTCGAAGACCGCCGACGCACTGCGCCGGTATCTGCGTTTCCGGGGCCGTCACGACGCTGCGGCGGCCTCGCCGTTCTGGCTCGGCAAGAAGGGGCGCATGACCGACTCGGGAGTGCGCCAAATGCTGGAACGCCGCTGCGTAGACGCGGGGATTCCGGCCGTGCACCCGCATCAGTTCCGGCACACCTTCGCCCACGACTGGCTTGCTACTGGTGGACAGGAGCACGACCTGGTGCGCCTGGCCGGCTGGCGGTCCCGGGAGATGGTGGGGCGCTACGCCGCGTCGGCCGCGGACGGCCGAGCGCGCGACGCACATCGTCTCAAGGCGCGCGGCGATCGGCTGTGAACGTCGCCCGACGCCGAGCATGTATGACATACTCGACATGAAGCGTGTGAGGGTTGTCCGGTCAGGCCGTCACCACAAGATAGGAGTGGCCCACGTTCAGTTCGTCGTCGACACGGTTGATCCCATCAAGTCAGGCGACCGACTGGTCTTCATCGGTGACGATGATCGCGGAGTTGAACTGGAGATCGTCGCGATACCGGACGACCGGGACCCGAACGCACTTGCGGTCATACATGCCATGCCCACAGCATTTAGAAGAAAGCAGGCCAATGACGGAGAAGGCTGAACGCTACGTTGTCGGACCGGACCTTGACCTTGACGTGGAGGACTTCCAGTACCAGGGCGAGCGGCTGACGAACGAGCGCGCCGAGCAGATCGCCGAAGAGACGCTCGCTAATGTGCGCCGCCGCAACTTGATCCCAGGCGGCAAGTCCTTGTCCGGCGGCTCGATGCATTCCCCGCGCGTGCAGTTCCGGGTGCCGGAGGAGCTGCGTACGAAGGCGGAGAAAGTCGCGGAAGACGAAGGCGTCAGCCTGTCGGCGCTGGCTCGGTACGCGCTCGAGGACTACCTGCGCTCGCAAGCGTCCTAGCTCGCTGCGCGGCGCCGCGCCTGCGCTGCCGCTCTGGAAATGCGCAGCATGTGCGCCTGCATCAACTGATCTGCGCGCCGCACGCGGCTGCGCAGCGAGCGCGCCATCCGGGTCGGCCTCGCGTTTGAACTTCGCGGAGACCCCGTCGTGCCGGCTCGGTTGCTGCTATTCGGTCGCTCGTGCGACCCCACCGCTCAGCAGCGGCGATGCGTGCGATCAACACGCGATCGTTCCCGTGGCGCGTGCGTTTTCCCTTTTCGTCAGGCCGCCGACGTCGTCCATGTCGACTCCTCGCCGCGCGCAGCACTCGGCTGCCAACGGGACTGCACGCTCACCAGGGCCCGTCTGTAGGGACAGGTGAAAACTCGGGTCGTTAGTGCCACTTTGGGTGACCGAATTCTGGCTGGCCGAAGGGTCGCCGCTCGACGCAGTGTTCGCTGCGCATGGCTGGGGCGGGTTTACAGGTTGAGCAGCGGCTTGTTAACCTGACTGCTCCCACGCTCGTTGCCGACACGCTGCTGAGCACTACTTCGGGATTCGTCCCCGAGCTTTGATCTCGATGGGGCTGTCGCACCACCCGCAGGTGGCGGCCGCGAGACGTCGGCGATCGGGTGTCGGTGGGCCGTCGGTTGAGCATCGCTTCCGGTACCTGAGGCGTCTCCGGTGCTTTGGTCTGGGCCGCGTCGTCCCACGCTGACGCTCACGCGCCAGCCGCAATGCTTTCTGTTGCCGAGCCAAGTTCGGACCTTCAGAACCTCCGCCATTGCGTCACGACGAATTTAGCGCCAGGGTGCATGAGGTGTGTCGAGTTGCTGGGGGCGGCCCTCATCGTGCAACCATTTGCTGTTACTGGACTATGGAGGGTTGACTGGATGGCGCCACCGATCAAGACGACGATCGAGGACATCGATGCGTTGTCCGCCTACTTGAAGGGTCAGATTGGTTGGGTGCCAATCGAGAAAGTTCGCAAGACGATCGACTCGAAACTGGTCGATGCTCGCAAGCTCGAGGCGCTTCGATACCTCGGCTTGCTTGAGCGTGACGGCACGAATCTCAAGTTGACTCAGGCAGGTCAGGATTCTTCACGCGCTGATGAAGCAGCGCGGCACGAAGTCCTGCGCGGCGCACTGAAGGCCGTCCCCTTATATAACGACACTCTCGAGTGGATACATCACGGTAAACGTGCAGAGCCAACCAAAACCGACGTCGGTAACTACTGGAACGATCACCAGCAAGATCAGCTCGATGGTGCGAAGGATGCAGCCCTAACCGATGCCGTCGTCTTCTTCTTCCGGACTGCTGCGGCCGCAGGCCTCGGCAAGTACATACCGATCGGCCGCGGACGACCAGTGAATCTTCTGCGGGTCGATCTGGATGCACTTGAGGGCTACGTGGGTACTGCTGCGCCGGCCGCGAATGCCGTTCATGGAGGGCCGGCGATCGATGGTGCCGACGCCGCGGCGTCGGCCAACGCCGTCACCGCCCTGCAGGCACCCTTCACGCCGCCTCCGCCGCCTTCGGTGAATGTGCGGACCAGCCCTGCGATTCACACCAACTTGGAGATCCACATAGCCGCGGACGCGACCCCCGAGACAGTGGAGGAGATCTTCAAGAACATGAGGAAGTACGTCCTCGACGATGGCGAGTGAGGACTTCCTTCGGGCGCGTATAGCTTCCCTTCGGACGTTCCAAGAGCTCCAGGAGGTCCCGGTCAGCGATCATGTGAGCCAATCGCCGGCGAAGGCGCTTAAGTCCCTCAACGACGCCGTCACAGCGGCGCCCGCAAGCTACCGTGACTACCTCGTTGAAGCTGTCACCTGCTACGATAACTCGCTCTACCGCGCAGCCATCCTCATGGTTTGGGCCGCCTCGGTTGATCATCTGTATCTCGTGGCGTCCGGTCACCCCAACGGCCTTAACGATTTCGAGGTCGCCAATCTCGCTCGGTTCGGGAGGGCAAGCAACTATCGCCGGATTAAGAAGAAGGACGACTTCCTCTACCTCGGTGAGGCTAACTGGATGACGCTGGCCGAGGACGCCGGAATGATGAACAAGAACGCTCGACTGATGTTGGTCGAACGTCTGACCCTTCGGAATCGCTGTGGCCACCCAACCCTGTACCGGCCCGGTCGGGAAGAAACGGTCATCTTCATCGAAAGTTTATTGCTGAATGTCCTCACCGGGACGATGCTTAATTGGTGAGAGTCACGGCTCCGACGCGACAGCGGCAGGGCTCGAACGAGCGGGCCAGACTCGTCCCCGGTACAGACGAGGATTTGGTCAGCTAAGGCAAATCGCGGACGCAGGAATCCCTTCAAATAAGCGGATTCGCACAAGGGTGAGCGCGGAAGACCTCATAATCCCTGGGTCGTGGGTTCGAGCCCCACCCGCCCCACCAAAGTCATTCGCCCGGGTTCAGTCGGTGTTGATCCACGGGTCTTCGTCGCCGGCCCACCGACGGGCTCGACGGCCGCGGGTGTCGGGCGGATCTGGCAACTCGTCCCACTCCGAGTTCGACAGTTCACCGTCTGCTGATCGGCTGAACGCAATCCGACGGTGACCTTCGAGCAATTGGGGCGGGAACTGCTGCCCGGGCACTACGTCGTCGGCCACATTGCCGCACGCGCGCCATAACCGGGCTTGGGCCGGAGCCAGCCCGGTGGCTGCCCAGTCCGCAGCTTGCGGCGCGGTGAACCCGTAGTAGATCCAGTCGCGACGTCGCTCGCGGGCGGCGCCGGCGCCGTCGAAGGCGTGTGCCTCTTCAGGTGTGAGAGCGGGGTCGGAGCGAAGCAGTTCGTAGGTGTCCGCCTCGTCGAAGCCGGCCTCGCGCCAGCGGATCGCCGTGTCGAGGCCAGCCAGCTCGAGCTGGGACGAGGCATGGAGGTCGAAGCCTGCCTCCAGCCACACCCTCACCTCAACGGGGTCACGGTGGAGATACCGATCGGCTCCGGGCGGCGGATCGCCGGGTAAGTCATTCGCGCGCCACGCATTGATGAAGTCAATCGCGTCGTCGTCCACGAAGGCGTCCAGCGATGACAGCCAGGCGAGCAGAGTCGGTTCGTCAAGTCCGGAGCGCCGGAGCGCGTCGTCGAATTCGGCAGGCTGCACCCGCCGCTCGACCAGTTCTGCTACATCCTCACCGACGCGACCTGCGTCTGCCCAGGCGTCGAGCAGTCCGCGGATGTCGGCGGGGCACGCGTCCAGCGCTCGCTGTTCGTTCCAGGTCAGGACGTCACTGGCGACGCGATAGACCTCCCCTATTTCATCCGGAGTGGAGGTGCGTTCCACGATCGACCAGATGATCTCGTAGATCACCGCTACCGGTACACGAGGCCAGGGTGAGCGCAGCAGCCAGATCCGGTCGGCCGGTGGCTCCGGCAGGCCCACAGCGCGCGCCTGTTCAGCCGGGTAGTCGTCCTGCCAGTCGTCTTCGTCGGGGATCGCAACGATCTCGCTCCAGTAGGTGTCGGTCGTGCCGCCCATGCCGACCGCAGGCAGCCGATTCGGAACCCACGCACGATGCTCGGCCGGCCAGGCGGCCGGAAGCAGGCAGTAGAGCGGCGCGCCGTGCAGTGGTTGCCAACCCTCGCGCATCAGCGCCTGAACTTCGGGTAGCCCCTGCGAACTGGGCCCGTCCTGCGCGTGGGGATCCTCGTGCGTGAGAGCAATGCCGGTTGCCTGCACCTGGGCCAGACGAGCAAGGCGCGGCGGCAATGTCGGCGAGTCGTCGCTTACCGCTGGTGGTTGCTCGAGGCCCCAGGGATCGGTCATGCCGACATTGTCGTACAGCGCTGGCCGACTGGCGTGCCAACCGCACGAGGGTGCTTCAGTAGTCCGCGGTGACCGCTCCGCTTAGCGGTGCAACAGTGACGAGGCCGACGCCGCCTATCTCGCTGCGCACCCGATCCGGTTGTTTCTCCAACCAGGATTCAAAGTTTGCCGATGACGTAGGACGGCTGATGAAGTAGCCCTGAAGCTCGTCGCAGCCCAGCGCCGTCAGCATGTCCTGCGTTGCGGCGTCCTCCACTCCTTCGGCCACGACGTGCATTCCCAGGTTGTGGCCAAGGTCGACGGCTGATTTCACCAGCACAGCTGAGCTGGCCTCCGTGGTGAGCCCCATCACGAAGGAACGATCAATCTTGAGTTCGTTGACGGGAAGCTGCTTGAGGTAGGCCATCGACGAGTACCCGGTTCCGAAGTCGTCGATACTCAAACTGATTCCCATTGCGTCGAGAGCTCGCAGCACACTGAGCGCACGGTCGGGGTCAGTCATCACTGCGCTCTCGGTTATCTCCAGGGTCAGCAGCTCGCCGGGGATACCGATTTCGTCGAGTTGTTCGCGAACCTGAGCGGGAAAGTCGAGGTCCTGCAACGAGCGGGCCGAGATGTTGACCGACACCGGAATGGTCCAGCCGCGCTGGAGCCACTCTCGGATCTGCAGCAGCGCCTGATGCAACACCTCCGCAGTCAACGGATGAATGACCGCGGTGTTCTCGGCGACGGAAATGAATGCATCCGGGGCAAGCATGCCGCGCGTCGGGTGCTGCCATCGCACCAGCGCCTCCGCGCTGCACAGCGCTCCGGTAATTGCGTTGATCTTGGGCTGATAGAAGAGAACCAATTCGCCGCGGGTGATGCCACGGCGCAGATCACCGAGCAGTGCGAGAAGCGCGACCGTGTTGTCGTCGCGCGTCGTTTCGTAGACGGCTGATGGCAAGTGCCGGGTCTTGGCTTCGTACATGGCCACGTCGGCATGTCGCAGAATCGTCTCGACGTCACCATCTGAATCGGCGAGCGCTATGCCGATGCTGGCCTCGACGTCGAGAAGAATGTCCTTGACGTTGAATGGCTGCTGGAGAACCTCGGTGAGGAGGACAGCCGCCGCGGCGGCTTCCTCCTGGGTGGTGTCACCCAGGAGGACGGCGTATTCGTCGCCGCCCAGTCTTGCCACGGAGTCCTGAGCGCGCAGCGTGTCGGTGAAACGCTGGGCTACCTGAACCAGCAGCAGGTCGCCGTAATGATGGCCCAAGGTGTCGTTGATGTCCTTGAACCGGTTGAGGTCGATGAACATCACGGCCACCTGCAAGCCCGATCGGCGCGCCGTGAGCAGAGCCTGCTCGGTGCGGTCCTTGAACAGCGCCCGGTTGGGCAGACCGGTGAGGTCGTCATGGAAGGCGAGGTGAAGGTTGGTGTCGCGCTGGGTGCGCAGGCGCCGTTGGGAGCGAACCAACGCGAGCGCGCCGGCGAGGATCAGCCCGAGACCGACCAGCAACGTCGCAATGTTGAACCCGAGGATCACCCGGCCGGTGCGGCGGGAGCTGGCAACTTGCTGCAGTGCGTTGGTTTCGTGCCTGGTGGCGGCTGCGTAGACATCGGTCTGCATTGCGCCGGAGATGGGATCGACCTGACCGCTGTCGATCGCGCTGATGACCGGGCCCTCCTCGAGGCGGTCCACCGCTTGGAACAGCAGCCGCGCCTGTACTACGTACTGCTCGTGCTCGGCGGTCACATTCGCGGCCAGCTGCTTATCCTCGCTGGTGCCGAGCTTAATTTGGTCCAGCGCCTCGATCACCTGCCGTTTCGCGGCGGCGTAGTCGGCCAACGGAAGCGGACCCGGCTCGAGCCGGTATTTGCGCTCCAGGGACTGCTCAGCTGCCAGTCCGGCTGCTGCATGCTGGTATGCCGTGCTCAGGGACACGGAACGTTGCGTGTCTTGTGCGGCGCGATCCATGACGATGGATCCGGCGATCACCACGCCGATCAGCAGCAGGAACGTTCCCGCGATCGCAGCTATGCCGAGGCTCTGCGCCTGGCGAGCGCGAAGCAGCCAAGGGCTGCTCACCGCCGCCGCACCCGCCGGCGGCAGGTGTGCGGGAACGCTGTCATACCTCGTCAATCGGCCGGCGCGCCTGGTTCGTGAGGGAACCGGCCGGCTTAATCGCTGCGCGCGCCTGATCGTCGCCTTCGTCGATGATGGCCTGGGTGTTGCCTGATCGACGCGTCGTCGGTGATGACGAACAGTCCGCGGGCGGCAGTGGCTCAGAACCGTGCGCACCTGGTCGATGAGTACCGACGTGTCCGCGTCCACCTCCACGCCCAGACGACTCACGCTGCGCTATGCCGGGAGCTGTCGCGGTTGTCGCCGGTCACTTCCGGTTGGGCAAGCCGCGCTGTACTACCCGGCTTCGAAGTTGGTTGAGTGCGTCGACTGCGCGTCGAGCCACGGACGAGACGGTCCGCTGCCGGTTCTGGTTGCGGCTGAGCTGGCGTCGCCCGAGCTGCAGGGTCTTGCCTGCCCGACTGCCCTCACGCCGCCGCGGGATCAGGCTGCGGAGCCAGTGGCGTCTGCAGAGGTGGCGACCGGCTCGGCCGGCGCGTCGGCGCAGCGCGAGTTCGAGCGACGGGTTTCGAGGCGGGATAATCGAGTTCGCGCGGCGCATCCCCGACTTGGTGGACTGATCCTTGCCCTGACCGACGAGCCGCAGAGCACCCGGGCGTGGGAGCGTGGCGCGGTCGGGGAGGAAAAACTCGGCCGCGTACTTGATTGTCTGCCTGCGCGGTCCGCGCGGGTCCTACACGACCGGCGCATCCCGGGTACGCGAGCCAACATCGACCACCTGGTAGTTGGGCCGGGCGGGGTATTCGTCATCGACGCCAAGCGGTACGTCGGCCGACCTCGCCTTCGGGTGGAGGGTGGCCTGTTCCGTCCGCGGCGCGAGACGTTGATGGTCGGGCGGCGGGACCGCTCCAGCTTGGTCACCGGCGCTGTGAAGCAGGTCGAGGTGGTCAAGGCAGCGCTGACTATGGCCGGTTGGGGTGTCGCGCCGGTGCGCGGCATGCTCTGCTTCGTCGATGCTGATTGGCCGTTGTTCGGCGGGTCGTTCAGTGTCGGCGAAATCGAGGTCCTGCGACCGGCTCAGGTCGCCGACGGCGTCTTCGGCGCTGCGGCTCTCAGCGTTGGACAGACTGTGTTGGTTCACGCCGTCCTGGCCTCGCACTTCCCGCCGGCCTGAAGACCCGGCCAGGCTCCGTCGAGATCGCCAGCGCCGACTATGACTGACGTGGGCGGCGTGAAGGTGAAAAGAAGGAGCACAATCGGCACCGTGGACCTTGGAGGGCCATATCCCGGGACAACGCGGCCTACATACGGGCTCATCTGCATAGGCACGGCCGCGCTGTGGCGGTTCGATAACGCCGGTTAGGGTGCCGCACGCGCCACGGTCTGTGATGACGGTGTCGGCGTGCGACCGGGCCGTCGGCGCAAAGCCAGCTCAACAGCCTACAATTCTGGTCTATGACGACGCTGCCGCTTTCGGAGGTCAAAGCGCGACTCTCCGAGATTGCCGACGAGGTCGCTACCACCCACGAGCGTGTTCAGGTCACGAAGAACGGTCGTGACTATGTCGTCCTGCTCGCCGCCGAGGATCTTGATTCGCTCGAGGCGACTCTGGAGCTGCTCAGCGATCGTGGGGCACAGGCACGGGTGTTGATCGCCGAACGCGACATCGAGCTGGGACAAGTGCTGGACGAGGAAGCGGTTCGAGCGCTGCTCAGCGGACCGGCGGGCTCTGAGTGAGCTTGCGGGTCGTTGTGACCCGGAGCGCGGCTCGCCAGTTGGCCGAGCGCCTGCCTGAGGCGGTCGCTGCGGCGTGCGTCGAGTTCTTGTTCGGTCCGCTCGCCGACAACCCACGCCGCGTGAGCGCGGCATTGCGTACGCCGTTCGCAGGGCAGTGGCGTGCCCGGCGAGGCGAGTACCGAGTTCGCTATCGCATCGATGAGCAAGAACAGGTGGTCTTCATCCTGGACGTCGATCATCGACAAGACGCATACCGCAGCTGATCACCTTCGCCATGTGCAGGACCTGGTGATTGCATGTTTCCCGGCTCTCGCCGCTGGCGCGCTAGCGTGCCTTGTGTGAGTGCACCGTTGCCGATCAGCACGCCGTCTGAGCAGGGTGTCGACCCGGCCGGTGTGGCCGAATTCATCGACGCTCTAGAGGCCCATCCGGGGATCGAGGCGCACAGCGTCATCGTGATCCGGCACCGTAACGTCATTGCCGCCGGCGCCTGGTGGCCCTTCCGCCTCGACCGTGCGGGGCTGCTGTACTCGTTGAGCAAATCATTTACGTCGACCGCGTTGGGCATCGCTGTTGGCGACGGGCTGGTAGATCTTGACGCGCCCGTGCTCGACTACTTCCCGGAGGTCCCGCTTGCCGACGTGCCCGAGCGCGCGCGCCGACGCACCGTGCGCCACATCGCCTCGATGCGGACCGGGCATCGCCACGAGACATGGGAGAGCGCGCTCGCGACCGACCCCGCCGACCCGGTAGGGGCGTTCCTTCGGATGGCGGTCGAGGACGATCCGGGCACGGTGTTCACCTACAACCAGCCGCCGGTGATGACCATTGCCGCACTCGTGCGGCGGGTGACGGGCGCGTCGCTGTCGGACCTGCTGCGCAGCCGGGTGCTCGACCCTGTCGGGGCCGGACCGATCAGGTGGCAGCAGTACCCCGCCGGGGATGACCTTGCCTGGAGCGGCCTGTTCGCCACGCCGGACGCGGTGGCTCGCCTGGGCCTGCTCTACCTCGACGACGGCAGGTGGGCGGACCGTCAGGTGCTGCCGAGCGGCTGGGCTGCGGTCGCGAGCAGTGCGCACTCCGACACCTCTGCCGAGGCGTTCCCCGACTGGCAGCAAGGTTATGGGCTCGGGTTCTGGCGGTCCCGCCACGGCTTTCGTGGCGACGGCGCCGGGGGTCAGTTCTGCTTAGTGCTGCCCGAGCAGGACGCGGTCGTGGCGATCACCTCGGCCGTGGTGCACATGCAGGACGTGCTCGACGCCGTGTACGCGCACCTGCTGCCGGCGATGCGACCGAACCCAACACCGCGGTCGAGCGCTGACGACGCGCTGCTCGCGCGGCTGGCCTCGCTTGCCCTCAAGCCCGAACGCGGCACCTCCTGGACGCCTGACATGTCTGCCTGGATCGACCTGGATTTCGTGCCGCTGGGCGGCACATGTCCTGCCCTGGCGCGGCTCACCTCGGTCGGCGTCCGTACCGGCGGACGGGCCGTCCTTGCCGACGACACCGGCGACGTGGTCGAGGTGCGTGTCGGTGATGGCGATGCATCGGTCGTCGTTGCCGCCGGCTGGGCCGACGCCGAGACGCTGCTGCTCGACGCAATCTTCGCCGACACCCCGCACCGCTTGTCCTTGGTCTGCGACACCCGCTCGATGACGTTCACCGCGCACTGGCGCACCACACCGCTGCACGCCAGCCGGCTGCGTGACTTGCGCACGCCCGGCGAGGAGCCGGTGGTGCTCGACGTCGCACCGCAGTAGGTCAGTCGCGTAAACAACGCTACCGACGCCGTTCGTACTGATCCGCGCGCATCCGCGCATCTGCTCACGCGACGTCGTCGATGACTCGCTGTCCGCTTCACGCGCGGAGGGGCGCCTGGCCGCTGGCGAAAGTGTCCTGGGCGGGTCAGCGCTTTTCGCCGCGGTGATGTCGCCGTAGGTCCTCGTGCAGCGCTTGGGCCCGGGCGGCGGGGATGGTGCGGCCCTGCTCAATGAGCTCTGGCGGCAGCGGCTGGGGTGCTGGCATCAGCGTCGTCCAGGGATCGGTATCGCCCAGCAGGGCTGGCGCGGTGTGCAGCGTGAAGTCTGCCGGGGTCACGACGGCAAGGTCGGACCACGCGACGGGGAACGACACCGGCATGCCCGGCCGGAGCCGTGGGCTGTACGCGGCGGCGACGCTGCCACCGCCGGACCGCGTGGAGTCGAGGAAGACTTTGTTCTCGCGGTCGGCCTTGATGAACGCAGTCGTGGCGAGGTCGGGGTCGAGTGCCTCGGCCCGGACTGCCAGCGCCCGGGTGGCCAGTGCGACGTCCTCGGTGCTCGCCCCGGTGACCGGTACGAAGATGTGCACGCCTTTGGAGCCGCTGGTCTTGACGGCTCCGGTCAATTGGACGTCGACCAGCGCGTGGCGGACCAGCTCGGCCGCCGCGACTACGGAGCCGAAGTCGCTGCCCTCGGGCGGGTCGAGGTCGAGCACCAGATGGGTCGGGGCATCGGGCGCGGTGATCTGGAACAACGTGGGATGGAATTCGATGGCGCGTTGATTGGCGAGCCACAGCAAGGTTCGCCGGTCGTTGCACAGCGGGTACGCGATCTCCCGTATCGACGCCGCGGACCAGACCGAAGTGGTGGCGACCCACTCCGGTGTGTACTTCGGCGCATTCTTCTGCATGAACGGCTTCTGGCCGCGGAGCGCCCGAATGACCGACAACGGCCGATCGCTGAGCGCACCGATCACCTGCCGATGGAGCACATCGAGGTAATCGACGAGGTCGCGCTTGGTCGCCTCCGCGTCGTCGAGCAGTGGCTCGTCGAGGTTCGTCAGGGCGACGCCGTCGCGGGTCTCACTCGTTGCCATGGGACCATGTTCACCCGGCGACCCAGCAATGCGGGCGCGCCGCTGGCCCACGTCTTACGCAAGCCGAAGCAACTTGAACGACCAATGCGCCGGAGGAATCGAGCCACTGAGCCAACAGTGCGGCAACCTCACGCGTCGGCCACTTGCGGCGCCACCTCCTTGCCCAGCAACTCGATGCCGCGGAGCAAGTCCGCATGCGCCAGCCGCGGGTTCGTCATCTGCAGCGACACCCGATCGACGCCGCCCAGTTGGTCGGACACCCGGCGCAGCTTGGTTGCGATCGTGTCGGGATCGCCCAGAAAGAACGCGCCGTCCGGTCCGCTGGTGGCGTCGAACTGCGCGCGCGTCGGAGCCGGGAAGCCGCGCTCCCGCGAGACGCTCGTGAACATCTGGTGCCAGCCCGGGTAGATCGCGTCGGCGGCCGAACGCACGCTGTCGCCCACATAGCCGAACACGTGCAAGCCGACCTTGAGCGTCTCCGGCGAGTGCCCGGCCTGTGCGCCGGCGCGGCGGTACAGGTCCACCAATGGCGCGAACCGGCGCGGCTCGCCGCCGATGATCGCCACCATCAGCGGCAGGCCCAGCAGGCCCGCGCGCACGAACGACTCGGGCGTGCCGCCGACGCCGATCCAGATCGGCAGCGGATTCTGCGAAGGTCGCGGGTACACGCCCTGCCCGGTGAGCGGCGGGCGGTGCCGACCTGTCCAGGTGACGTTCGTCGAGTCGCGGATCTCCAGCAGCAGGTCGAGTTTCTCGGCGAACAGGTCGTCGTAGTCGGAAAGTTCCAGACCGAACAACGGAAACGCCTCGGTGAACGACCCGCGCCCGACGATGAGGTCGATGCGGCCCTTGGCGATGAGGTCCAGGGTGGCGAACTGCTGGAACACCCGCACCGGGTCCGCGGCGCTGAGCACGGTCACGGCGCTGCCCAGCCGGATTTGCGACGTCAGCGCGGCCGCGGCGCCCAAGATCACCGGCGGAGCGGAGTCGTAGAACTCCTCGCGATGGTGCTCACCTATCCCGAACGAGTACAGCCCCGACGCGTCGGCGAGCGCGATCTCCTCCAGCAGGTGCTCAATGCGCTCCTCGGGACCGATCACCCGCTCTGTCACCGGATCGGTCACCGTCGAGACAAAACTGTCTACGCCGACGTGCATGTGGTGCTCCTGTCGATCCGCCGCGACCGCGTGGTGCGGCCGTGTCTGCGCAACCTCAACCGCGTCGTCGACAGATCGCATTCCGCCGGCCTTGGCTACGCGACGTAGGACATGACCTTTTTGCCCAAACTGTTGACTCAGGTGACGTACGTCACATACAACGGAGAGCGGTCACATCCGGACCATCCGCCGATCGTTTGGAGCGTTCGCCCATGCCTATAGGTCCGTACACCCCACAGCCTTTCACCCGTCGCGCCGGATCGCGTGGCCGACGCCGCGTCACCGTCGCACTCACCGCCGTTGCCGCCGGCGCAGCCCTGCTGTCAGCTGGCGCGGTAGCAAACGCGACCACCACCGGGCACACCGTGCACAAAGCTGCCACCGCCGGTACACCAGCGGCACTCATTGCACCGGCCGTAGCAGCAGCGGCCCGGCCGTCGCGCGACGTGATCGCGAACCTGTTCGAGTGGAACTGGGAGTCCATCTCCCGGGAGTGCCGAACCGTGCTGGGCCCTGGTGGCTACGGCGGCGTTCAGGTCGCACCGCCGCAGGACTCGATCATGCGGACCGCGCTGGGCAACGGCAGTGACACTGTCCTGCACCCGTGGTGGGAGGTGTATCAGCCCACCGACTACGGCCTGACCAGCCGGATGGGCAATGAGGCACAGTTCAAGTCGATGGTGACGACGTGCCGCCGGGCGGGCGTCAAGGTCTACGTCGACGCCGTCATCAACCACATGACCGGCCAGGGCAGCGTCTCCTACGGCGGTAAGACGTTCGGGCGCTACGACTACCCGGGCCTGTACGGGCCGATGGACTTCCACAAGTATTCGGGCGACTGCCCCTCGGTCAGCGGAGGGATCGAGGACTTCAACAACCTGCAGCAGGTTCGCAACTGCGAGCTGGTCGGCCTGGCCGATCTGCGTACCGACATCCCGTCGGTGCGCGCGAAGATCGCTGCCTATCTGAACAAGCTGCTGCGCTACGGCGTGTCGGGGTTTCGGGTGGATGCTGCCAAGCACGTCGGACAGCCCGATCTGGCCGCCATCAAGGCGCTGCTGCACAACACGAAGGACGGCACCCGTCCCTACCTGGCCTTGGAGGTGTTCGGCGGCGGCCCCGGCATCCTGTCACCGCAGGCGTTCACCACGGTCGGTAGCGTGCTGGGGCTCGACGCCGACAAGCAGATCAGGGACGCGTTCAAGAGCTACCCCGACGCCCATGTCGGCAGCATTGCGACGCTCAAGGTCTGGGGCGCCGACGCCGGACTGCCGCCCAGCAACCGCACGCTGACGTTCGTGCAGAATCACGACACCGAGCGCAACGGTGACGCGCTGAGCTACAAGGACGGCGCGACCAACACCATTGCCAACGTCTTCTTGTTGGCCTACGGCTACGGACGGCCGCAGGTCTACGCCAGCTTCAAGTGGAACGCTGCCGACGACTCGCCACCGTCGGACGCCAACGGCATGGTCACCGACACCGATTGCAACACAACGTGGGCGTGCGTGGATCGTCAGACCGCGGTGTTCAACATGGTCGCGTGGCACAACCAGGCCGGCACGACCGCACGCCGGCACTGGTACGACGACGGCCAGAACTTCATCTCCTTCAGCCGCGGCAAGCGGGCGTGGATCGCCGTCAACAACGCCACCACGGCCAAGACGGTGACGGTGCAGACGGGCATGGCGGCGGGGACGTACTGCGACGTCATCCACGCCGTGCACACGCACGGCACCTGCTCCGGGCGGACGGTCACCGTCAATGCACTGGGACGGGCCACCGTGCGGGTGCCGGCCAAGAGTGCCGTCGCATTCGACCGCACCAACCGGATCGGCTGAGGCTCGGCCTGACTTCGCTGCCCGTACTTGCGCCAGGAGGCCGGAAAACCGGCAGTGCGGGCAGCAAAGCCAGCGGGCGGGCAGCACAGCTCGGGCAGCACAGCTCAGGCAGCACAGCTCAGGCAGCACAGCTCAGGCAGCACAGCTCAGGCAAGCCGGCTTGCGGGCTGCCGGACCGGCCTCGGGCGGCGAGGCTCGTTGGCCGGCTGCGGACGGGCTCTGCTGCCCGTACTTGCGGTCGGCGGCTGGAAAGCGGCAGCGGGAGCAGCAACGCCCAGATGGTGGGTGGGCTTTGCTGCTCGTACTTGCGGTCGGCGGCTGGAAAGCGGCAGCGGGAGCAGCAACGTCGGTGCTTGGGATGACCCCGAACGACTACGAGGCGCCGAACACCGCCGAGGCGATCTACTGTCCGGTCGGACGAGGCGCGGCCTCAAGCAGGCTCAGAGCGCGGTAGGCCAGCCGAACCGAGTGCGCACGCCGCTCGACCACACCGCAGGTACGGCCGGACCGCACACCTCGACCCCCGAGGCGCCGAGCAGGTCGTCGGACAGTTCGACGACGGTGGCCCGGTGCAGCGGCCAGGCGTCGTGCTCGTTGGGGATCCAGTACGTCCGTCCAACGATGCGGCTGTGCAGCCCCCAGCGAGCGGTCAGCCACACCTCCAGGTCGCTCGGGTCGAGGACCTCGCCGACATCGACCACCACCCGGGTGAGCAGGCCGCGCGCCGGGAATCGCCGCCGGGACTCGTAGCTGACTCGGTCGCCAACACGCGTGGAACGCATCCGTGCCCACGCGTACGGCACGCCGAAGACCCATCGGGCCAGCGGCAGGATCGCCAGCCGCTGCGTGTCCAATGACCGGAACACCACGCCGTGCCGGCCGGCGTCGTCCACCGAGTACAGGCGGATGTTGGTCTCCAGGAAGGTGCCGAAATACGGAACCGCACCAAGGTTGCCGAAGCCTGCGCGGGCCAGGGTGAACGGCACCAGGCCGACGTAGGTCACGCCGTCGAACACGTCGGGACGCGACCCGGCCGGGAACAGGTGCGCCACCGCCTCCGGACGCACCGGCCAGTGGATGAAGGTCGCGTCGCGCCACTGCTGATCGAATACGACGGGGCGCCGCAAGGCCGGCGCAAGGCGCGCAAAGTCGGGCGTGCTCACACCTGCAGTGTGCGCCAGCTGCTCGAGCACGCGTTCGCACCTCGTCGGTTGCGGCCCGGCACAGCGCGCCGGCACGGCGATAGGCATGCTGGAGTGATGACGTCACCTTCTGCTGCCAGCACCGCGCCCGTCGCCATCGTCACCGGCGCCTCGAGCGGCATCGGCCTGGCCACGGCCCGCGAGCTGTCGCGCCGCAACTACCGCGTGGTGCTTGCCTCCCGCAGCCAAGCCCGCCTCGAGGACGCTGCCACGCAGTGCCGAGCCGACGGAGCCGCGGACGTCCTCGTCGTCGTCGCCGACGTCGGCGCAGAAGCAGCCGTCGACGCGCTGTTCGCCCAGACGCAGGCCCGGTTCGGCCGGCTCGACGTCGTCGCGCACGTCGCCACCTCGATGGCGTACGGAACGGTGGAGGATCTACCGACAAAGGTCTTCACCGCCGTCGTCGAGACCGCCATCCACGGCACATTCTTCCTCTCCCGAGCCGCGCTGCGCGTTTTCCGTCCGCAGCACCGGGGCACTCTGGTGATCGTCAGCTCGCTGTTGGCCTCGATCGCGGCGCCGGAAATGGGGGCCTACGCCACCGCCAAGTGGGGCCAAGCCGGCCTGATCCGCACGTTGCAGATCGAGACCCGCAGCGACCGCGACATCAAGATTTGCAGCGTCTCTCCGGGCGGTGTCAACACCCCGATCTACACCCAGGCCGCCAACGTCACCGGCCGTTCCCCGCGCGCGCCGATTCCCATCGATCCGCCGGAGAAGGTCGCCCGGGCCATCGTGGCCTGCATCGACCGGCCCAAGAAGCGAGTGTCGGTGGGGCTGGCCAACCCGTTGATCATCTTGGCCTTCCGGACCCTTCCACAGATCTACGACGCGCTGGTGACGCCGCTGCTGCATCTCGCATCGCTCAGCCGGCCGGGCACCACCGCGCCGTCCGAGGGCAATGTGTTCGCTCCGTCGGAGGAGGGCGAGGCCGAACATGGCCCGTCGCCGAAGCGGTGGAACATCGCCCAGCGGTGAGCAGCGCCGAAAAGGTGAGGGGGGCAGCAACGGTGAGCGGCACAGCGACGTGGACGGGCGCAGCAGCGGTGAGCGGCACACCAGCGGGGAGCGGCACAGCGACGGTGAGCGGCACAGCAGCGGTGACTCACCGCGACGACGCCGCGCGGACGGACCTTCTCGCCCAGCGCTCCCGGACACGGCAACTTCTTCACGATCTGCGCGCCGACCTCGACGCCGTCTTCGCCGCCACAGCAGGCGCGAACGTTGACGACGAACACGATCCGGAGGGCGCCACGATCGCCTTCGAACGCTCTCAACTCGCGGTCGGTATCCAGGCGGCGGACACCCGGCTGGAAGGTATCGAGGCGGCGCTCGCCCGGATGGATACCGGCGCCTACGGCACCTGCGAACGGTGCGGAGCCGATATCGGTGCTGCTCGCCTGGCCGCTCGGCCGGCCAGCAGCCGGTGCCTCGCGTGCGCGCGCTGATGAGGTGCGCGGTAACGAAGAGCGCACGGCGCGGTCACCGAATGAGCACGGCAAGGTAACGAATGGTGCACAAGTCAGAAGTCGGGCACACTGTGCGAGCAAGATCAACTGCTCTTGCAATCTGTGAGTAGAAAGAACCGCAATGGACCGACGTCGAAACGTCCCCCCGTCCGCCCTGGCTGGAGTAGCCGCCCTTACCGTGGTTCTCGTCGGCGCCGTGTTGCCCAACGCAAGCGCCGCGCCGACACAGCCGGCGCAGCTCACCCAGACGACGCAGACGACACAGAAACAGACGACGCAGACTCAGCCAACTCAGACCACGCCGGCGGCCCAGCCGGCAGCGGCGTCGGCATGGAGCGGTAGTCCGACGCAGAAGTGGGTCAAGGTCGAGCACGACTGCGCGGCTCCGGCGCAGGGACACCTGTCCTGTTATGCGATTCACGTCGTCCCGGTGCGCGCCGGCACGATAGGCGCCCAGCGCGTCGAGGTCCCCACCTACGCCAAAGGCCCGGCGGGCGGATATGCGCCGGCGAGCCTGGCCAGCGCCTACAAGTTCGACCCTCGCGTCGGCGGCACCGGTCAGACCGTTGCCATCGTCGACGCCTACGACGATCCCTACGTCCGCGCCAACCTCAACTCTTTCAACCGTCACTACGGCATCGCCGTCGAGACGGCCACGTCGTTCCGTAAGGTCGATCAACTCGGCAAGACAGTGACAGCGACCCATCATCCCGCCTACAGCAGGAGCTGGGCCGGCGAAATCGCTTTGGACGTGCAAGCGGTGCGCGCGGTCTGCCGCAAATGCAAGATCCTGCTGGTGGAGGCCGCCAGCGATTCGGGCACCGATCTGGGAGCCGCAGCGAACATGGCCGTCAAGCTGGGCGCCACCGAGGTCAGCAACTCCTACGGCGGCCCGGAGAACGTCGAGGGCGGCATCACCTTCGCCGCTGCGTTCAACCATCCCGGTGTGGTCGTCACCGCCAGCACCGGCGACGCGGGCTGGTACGACTGGGACAACCTCAACTACGGCGACACCTCCAGCAACGCACCCAGCATGCCGGCTGCGCTGCCCACCGTGGTCGCGGTAGGCGGCACCAAGCTCACGCTCACCACGACGGGCGCCCGCTCCAGCGAGACGGTCTGGAACGGCGACGGTCCGCAGGACAGCAGCGACGCCAGTGGCGCCAGCGGTGGCGGCTGCAGCGCCAAGTTCACCGCACCGTCATGGCAGCGCGCGGCGGCCAACTACGCCCGCACGGGCTGCGGCACCCACCGCCAGACCGGTGACGTGGCCGCGCTGGCCGACCCCTACACCGGCTTCGACGTCTATGACACCTACGGCGGCAGCGGCTGGGTCACCGTGGGCGGCACGTCGCTGTCCTCGCCGGTGGTCGCGGCGATGTGGGCACTGGCCGGCGGTTCGGGCGGCGTGCGCTATCCGGCGCGGTCGGTGTACGAGAACGTCAAGTACAACACCGGACGCGTACACGACGTGGTCAGCGGCGGCAACGGCTTCTGCGGTGGCGACACCGTGGCGCACTGCCAGTCCGTTGTTCGAGCAGGCACCGGCGGCGCGAACAGCAATCCCAACACCCTCGGTTACGGCAAGATCGACTGCAGTTTCGCCGCCACCGGCACCGCGACGATCGCGAACAACACCCAGTGCAATGCCGCCAAGGGCTACGACGGCCCATCCGGTGTCGGTTCCCCGCTGTCGCCAAGACTGTTTCGGTCCTCGAAGCTGACCGTGACGGTGAAGGCGGCGCCGGCGCGTGCCGGTTGGCGTTCCACCTTCACCGCGACAGTGAAGGAACCGCTCGCCGCGGCGAAGGCGACGAAGTTCGCCTGGGCCTGGGGGACCGGACTGACAGCCAGCACGACGACCGCCGCGGCCGGGCACACCTACGCCAAGGCCGGCACGTACACCGCGCGCGTGACCGTCACCGACAGTCTGGCTCGGACCGCCACGGCCTCGGTCAAGGTCGTCGTCGCCCGGTAAACCTCAGTTGACGACGGCGCCTGGGCTGACCGAGCCCGCGAGCTGCACCGTGAGCGGGAGCATCAGGGGGGCCGGACACGCGCCTGCAACACAGCGGTCCTAGCGTGTGCCCATGGCGACGCCGGCGGGACCATTCTCACTGGGCGTCGAGGAGGAACTGCACCTGATCGACCTGCAGACCTTCCGGCTCGCCGGCCGTGCCCGCGCGCTGCTAGCGCAGCTGCCCGTCGAGAACTTCTCCTCCGAGCTGCAGCGCACCACGGTGGAGACCAACACCGCGGTGTGTGCGTCGCTGAGCGAGCTGCGCGCCGAGATCGTCGAACGTCGCCGGCAGGTCGTCGAAGTCGCCTCCCGGGAAGGGCTGGGCATCGCCGCGGTGGGCACGGCGCCGCTGTCGTCGGCCGACGATTTCGAACTCACCAGCAGCGGCCGGTTCGCCCGTATGCAGGAGGACTACCGGCTACTGGTCGACGAGCAGTTGATTTGCGGCACGCAGGTGCACGTCGGAGTGCCCAGCCGCGATCTGGCCGTGCAGATCGCACAGCGTCTGAGCCGGGACCTGCCTGCGCTGCTGGCGCTGTCGGCCAGTTCGCCGATGTGGCACGGCTCGGACACCGGCTACTCGAGCATGCGCTCGATCATCTGGCAGCGCTGGCCCACCTCGGGCATGACCGGTCGGTTGCAATCGGCCGACGAGTACGACCGGCTGCTGGCCGACCTGATCCGCTCGGGCGTCATCACCGACAAGAAGATGGCCTACTTCGACGTGCGGCCGTCGGCGCACGTACCGACGCTGGAGCTGCGGGTGTGCGACGCCTGCCCGATCGTCGACGACGCCATCCTCATCGCCGGGCTGTTCCGGGCGCTCGTCGCGGCGGCTGCCTGTGCCGTCGAAGCCGACCAGCCTTTCGTCGACCTCGCTCTGCCGCTGCACCGCGCCGCGATGTGGCGCGCGGCCCGCAGCGGTCTGATCGGTCCGCTGCTCGACGACGGCCCCCGGCCTGAGCCCCGGCCGGCAGCGGAGGTCATTCGCGCGCTGGTGGCGCGGGTCCGTCCGCAGTTGGAGGAGCTGGGGGACTGGGACGTGGTGTCCGAACTGGCCGAGGCGACGCTGGCACGCGGCAATTCTGCTGACCGGCAGCGCGCGGCGCTGGCCGAGCGCGGCCGGCTGTCCGACGTCGTGCAGCAGGTGGTGTCAGAAACCCAGAACACCACCGCGGGACAGGCGCCGACGCCTGCCAAGGACGGCGACTACGACTGGAGCCTCAGCGACGAAGCCTTCACCGACGGTTCCACCGTCCGGCCGCTGTATCGCGAGCTGTTCTCGGCGACCGACCGGATCGGGCCCGACCTGCTGCGCGAGCGCCTCGACGAACGTGACCGCTGGGCCGCGGGCGCTGGCATGACCTTCGGCGTGGAAGGCGCGCAGCGGCCCTTCCAGGTGGACCTGATGCCCCGGGTCATTCCCGCCCACGAGTGGCGCGGGCTCAAGCGCGGCCTGATTCAGCGCGCGCGCACGATCGAGATGTTCCTGCGCGACGTCTACGGTCCGGGCGAGGTGGTGCGCGACGGCGTGCTGCCCGCCGCTACCGTCTACGAGTCGCCGGGCTGGCGCGACGAAGGCCGGATGTTGCCTCGTGGAGCGGTACGCGCGACCGTCATCGGCTTCGATCTGGTGCGCGACGAGACCGCGGGCTGGCGCGTGCTCGAGGACAACGCGCGGGTGCCCTCCGGTGCGGCCTACGGCATCGCCAGCCGGCAACTCCTCGACGCCGTCATGCCCGACCTGCCGCGGCCGCCGGAGTTGCTGCCCGCCCACACCGCGCCCGGTCTGCTGCGCAGCGGGCTGGCCCGGTGCACCGCTGTGACCGATCCGGTGATCGCGCTGCTGTCCGACGGGCCCGAGAACTCAGCCTGGTTCGAGCACCGGATGTTGGCCGAGCGCGGCGGCTTCATCCTCACCACACCCGACGACCTCGACGTGCGCACCGGGGCAGTGACCGCGCGCGGGCGTCGGGTCGACGTCATCTATCTGCGCCTGGACGTCGAGCTGCCGCTGATGAAGAACACCGCCGGGCGAGCCATCGGCGCGGAGGTGATGCAGGCCGCCGGCTGGGGGTCGGTGGCGATCGCCAACGCGCCGGGCAACGGCGTGGCCGACGACAAGAGCATGTACGTCTGGCTGCCCGACCTGATCGCCTATTACTTGGGCGAGCGGCCGCTGCTGGACCCGGTGCCGACCTACCGCTGCGCCGATCCTGACGAGCGCGCTGCCGTGCTGGACCGGTTGGGCAGCCTCGTCACCAAACCCGTCGACGGCTACGGCGGCGGCGGAGTGCTGATCGGTCCGGTGGCCAGCGTCGCGGAGCTCGACTCGCGGCGGGCGGAGATCGCCGAGGACCCCGCCCGCTGGATAGCCCAGGAAGTGGTCAATCTGTCCACGCATCCCACGCTCACCAGCACCGGCCTCGAGCCGCGGCATGTCGATCTGCGCGCGTTCGTCTACCTGCACGGGATTGCAGAAGACGAGGCGGTGGTGGCCGATCTCGCACTGACCCGGGTGGGTTCGGCGGGCACAATGATCGTGAACTCCTCGCGTGGCGGCGGTGCCAAAGACACCTGGATACTCGGCCCCACTCCGGACAGCTTCTGAGCTGTAGCCGTGCCGGCATCGCATCCGTTTGCCGCGGCGATGCTGGCCCCGAGACGGCTCGAGGTCGAAGCGACGAACGAATGAGGTCCGGAGTGCTTAGACACCGGACCGCACTGCCGACTAGATCGACGAGATGGATACCTCCGCGCACATGACGTACGACTTCGTAGCCGCGCTCGTCGGATGCTGGGCGAGCTGGGCTCCGGCGCTGTCGCCCGACGGTGCGGCCGTGGCCTACCTCAGCGACCGTCGCGGCCACCCTGAGTTGTGGGTGCAGCCGGTTACCGACGTGGCCGGACCGGACGCGGGCCCGGCCCGGGTGCTGACGCTGAGCGAGGACCCCGTCGTGGGCGTGCGCTGGTCGGCTGACGGACAGTGGGTGTCGGTTGCAGTCGCTGTGGGCGGGGGCGTTCGGACGCAGGTGTGGATCGTGCGCCCCGACGGCTCGGATGCGCAGATCGTGGCCGGCGGTCCGTCGCAGCACGCCACGCTGGGGCCGTGGGTACGGTCCGGGCGCCGCTTCGTGGTGTCCATGCCGCCCTCCGACGCCGACGGCGTGAGCCGGTGCGAGCTGGTCGATCCCGACACCGGCGCCTCGGAACCGGTAGCCCGAGGCGGCCTGGTGCACGTACTGGACGTCTCCGCCGACGAGCGTTTTCTCCTGCTGCGTGACGGGACCCGCGGTGCCCACTTCTGCGTCACCCTCGACCGCCGCCTCGACTCCGACCATCCGCTGCTGCCCTATCCGGGCACCGGATCGACGGACTTCGGGCTACTGCGGCCACTGCCGAGATCCGCGCGGCCCGCGCTCGCCGCCGACGCTGAGGCCGTAGATCTTGCCGAACTCACTGCTGACAGCGCGCACGCAGACGACGCGCACAACGCCAGCGCCTGCGTCGCCTACTTGATCACCGACGCCGGCCGGCCTCGAGCCGCTCTGGCTGCCGTATCCGTGCATTCAGACGGAACGCGCGGCGAGGTCGGCATCCTGGCCGAACGGCGCGACGCCGAACTGGAACTGATCGACGCCGACGACGCAGGCACCGTGCTGGCGCTGGTGTGGAACGTCGACGGCCGTAGCGAGATCGAGCTGCTCGACACCGCCACAGGACGGCGGCAGCCGGTGCCCGATCTCCCGGGCGAAGTCGTCAGCAGCTGCGTGCTGGCCCGCGACGGGCGCGGTCTGGTCGTCACCGTCGAAGGGTCGTTGTCGCCCCGACGGCTGTGGCATCTCGACCGCGCCGGCCTGCGCTGGACGCCGATCACCGAAGCACCGGCTGTACCGCCCGGTCTGCTCGCGCCCGAGCTGCACCGCTTTCTGGCAGCCGACGGGCTGCCGCTGACCGGCTGGCTCTATCGGGTCGCGGGTGCGCCGCCTGGGCCGGTGGTGCTCGCCTTCCACGGCGGACCGGAGGCGCAGGAGCGCCCGGTGTTCTCGCCCAACCACCAAGGCCTGGCCGCGGCCGGGTTCACTGTGTTCGCGCCCAACGTGCGGGGATCGACGGGCTTCGGGCGCACCTTCGCCCATGCTGACGATCGGTACGGCCGCTACGCCGGCATCGAGGACGTCCGCTCCTGCGTGTCCTATCTCGTCGACGCCGGCATCGCCGATCCGGCTCGGGTGGCCGTCACCGGCCGGTCCTATGGCGGCTATCTCACCCTGGCGGCGCTGGTTCGCTACCCGGAGCTGTTCGCCGCGGGCGTCGACATCTGCGGCATGTCGGATCTGCTGACGTTCTACCGCGACACGGAGCCCTGGATCGCCGACGCAGCCATCACCAAGTACGGCGATCCGCGGCACGATCGGGCACTATTGGAGGACCTCTCGCCGTTACGCAGCGCCGCCTGCATCGACGCGCCGCTGCTGGTCGTCCACGGCGAGCTGGACACCAATGTCCCGATCAACGAAGCTCGCCAGATCGTGACGGCACTGCGCGCGCTGGACCGGCCGGTGGAATACCTCGAGCTGGCCGGCGAGGGACATGAGTACCGCTCCCACGCCGCACGGGCGCAGCTGCTCTCGACGGTGACGTCGTTCCTCACTGCAGCGCTCGCGTCGCCGGGTAGCACCAGCCGGCTCGCCGAGGTCTGCTGAACGTCGTCGGGACACCACCGGAGGCCACGTGGTCGTGGATCGCCACGTCCGGGTTCGAGCCTGCCGAACAGTGCTTCGGCGGGTGTGGCTAACGTCGATGACATGAATACGTACAACCTCGGATCGCTTCCCATTCAACGCATCGGCTTCGGCGCGATGCAGCTTCCCGGACCGGGGGTGCTGGGTCCACCACGCGATCACGACGCAGCGATAGCCGTGCTCCGCCGGGCAGTAGAACTGGGCGTCGATCACATCGACACCGCGCAGTTCTACGGACCTGACGTCTCCAACGAGCTGATCCGCGAAGCACTGCACCCGTACCCCGAAGGCCTGGCGTTGGTGTCCAAGGTGGGCGCGTTCCGCGACGACAAGGGCGCGTGGTTGCCGGGCCAGCGGCCCGAGCAGCTGCGCTCGGCGGTCGAGGACAACCTGCGCAGTCTGGGCACCGATCGGCTCGCAGCGGTAAATCTGCGCCGGATGGACGAACACGAGCACCCGGCTGACCAGCGGGTACCGCTGGAGGACCAGTTGGCCGAGATGGTTGCGCTGCGCGAGGAGGGAAAGATCGCCGGCGTAGGCATCTCGACCGCAAGCCGGGCCCAGGTCGAACAGGCCATCGCGCAGGCCGACATCGTGTGCGTACAGAACGCGTTCAGCCTCGTCGACCAGTCCGACGCCGACGTACTGGACCTCTGCCACGACGCCGGCATCGCCTATGTGCCGTACTTCCCGCTGGGCTCTGCGTTCCCGCAGATGCCGAAGGTCATTGACAACCCCGCCGTACAGGCTGTTGCGGAGCGGGTCGGCGCCACACCCGCCCAGGTAGGTCTGGCCTGGCTGCTGGCCCACCGTGACAACGTGCTGCTCATCCCGGGCACCTCGAGCGTCGCGCATCTGGATGAGAACATGAAGGTCGCCGACGTCAACCTGTCTGCCGACGACATCGCCGAACTCGCCAGCAGCGTCCACCAGTAGCCGGGCACGCGCGGGTCAGCGGTTGTGGAGATCCACCGGCCGCTTCGGTGGCTGCGTGGCGACCGGTGGATATCCACAACTCCGGCCGCAGGCGAGGCGAGCATCCTCCCGGGCGAGGGCTCTTACCTCGTCGGCAGTGTCGTACCTCTTCAGCCGGCGAAGGTAACTGGTCAAGCCCCAACGCGGTTCAACAGCGTCAGCATCTCTGGTAGCTCGAAGAACGTCGCCAGCTCGACGGCCGTCCGGCCACCGCCGTACGGATCGGCCCCGGCATCGAGCAGCGCGGTCACAATGGGCGCCGACTGCCGGAACACCGCAGCACCCAAGGCCGTCTGGCCGCGATCGTTCACGCGCTCGACGTCGGCGCCGTGGGCGAGCAACACCGTGACGGCGTCGGCGTGCACGTGGTAAGCGGCGAGCATGAGAAGCGTGTCGCCACTGGAGTTGGTGAGGTTCACCGGCACGCCTGCGTTCACCGACCGCGCGAGCAGGTCGGTGTCACCGTCGCGAGCCGCGTCGAACAGCGAGGCGAGGAAGGCCAGTTCGTCGGCGGTCAGCGGCTCGGGCACTGCCCCAGCTTACGAACGGCCAGGCTACGAACGACCGATCAGGGCCTACAGTCTCCGGACTCGCGTCGGTCCGTCGACCCTCGGCCGTGCGAAGATGGACGCAACCCCCCGCACGGCTTTGCGCGCCAGTTCGACGGCGGTGGGTGAGCGCGGAAGACGGCGACGCCCACAACGTCCACAACATCCGCGGCGGATCATCTTGTATCGAAGGCCATCACACCGAGGAGTACCGCACATGACCGATGTCGCGTCGCAACAGTCCGCCGTCGATGACGAACGCCCCGTTCTGACCAACCGGCAGGGCCATCAGATCTATGACAACCAGAACCAGCGCACGGTCGGCGCCCGCGGGCCCGCCACGCTGGAGAACTACCACTTCCTGGAAAAGATCAGCCACTTCGACCGGGAGCGGATTCCGGAGCGGGTGGTGCACGCCCGCGGAGCGACGGCGTTCGGCTATTTCGAGGCCTACGGCACTTTCGGCAACGAGTCCATCGACGGCTTCACCCGGGCCAAGTTGTTCCAGCAGGCAGGCACGCGGACCGATGTCGCGGTGCGCTTCTCGACTGTGGCCGGCGGTCGGGACTCCTCGGAACTGGCTCGTGATCCGCGCGGCTTCGCGGTGAAGTTCTACACCGAGGACGGCAATTGGGACCTCGTCGGTAACAACCTGGGCGTCTTCTTCATCCGTGACGCCGTTAAGTTCCCCGATTTCATCCACTCCCAGAAGCCCGATCCGGTCAGCTTCGAGCGTCAGCCCGCTAACCGCGCTTTCGACTTCTTCAGCCAGACCCCCGAAGCGATGCACATGATGCTGCTGGTGTTTAGCCCGCGCGGTATTCCGGCCAGCTACCGCACGCAGCAGGGTTTCGGCGTCAATACCTACAAGTGGATCAACGCAGCCGGCGACACCAAACTCGTCAAGTACCACTGGATTCCCAAGCAAGGTGTGCAGTCGCTGACCGCAGCGCAGGCTGCCGAGCTGCAAGGACAGAACCTGGGCCATCACACCCAGGATCTGTACGACGCCATCGAACGTGGCGAGTATCCGGAGTGGGAGTTGCAGGTCCAGCTCATGGACGACCACGACCACCCAGAGCTCGACTTCGACCCACTCGACGACACCAAGGTGTGGCCGGAGAACGACTTCCCGCTGACGCCGATCGGACGAATGGTTCTGGACCGGGCTCCGGTCAACTTCTTCACCGAGAGTGAGCAGATTGCTTTCGGTACCGGCGTTCTTGTCGACGGGCTGGACTTCAGCGACGACAAGATGCTCGTCGGGCGCACATTCAGCTACAGCGACACCCAGCGCCACCGGGTCGGTCCGAACTACCTGCAGCTGCCGGTGAACGCGCCGAAGAACAATGCGGTCCACACCAATCAGCGCGACGGGCAAATGGCTTTCTACGTCGACAACAGCGGAGCGAATCCGCACGTCAACTACGAACCCTCGATCACCGGCGGTTTACGCGAGGGAACCTATCCCACCCACGACGAGCAGGGGCCCGAGATCACCGGCCGGCTGACCCGCAAGCGGATTGAGCGCACGAACGACTACACCCAGGCAGGTGAGCGTTACCTGCTGTCGCAGCCGTGGGAGCAGGACGACCTGGTTGCCAATCTCGTGGACGCGCTGAGTTCATGCGAGCGTGCCATTCAAGAACGCATGATCTGGCACCTGTTCATGATCGAAGACGAGCTCGGCCGGCGCGTCGGCGAGGAAATAGGAATCGGCGCCGACGACGTGCGCCAACTGCCGCCGCTGCAGACGCAGACGCTTACAAACGCCGAGTCCGAGCGGCTGACGAACCTGGGTAAGAACGGCTCACGTCCAGTGTCGGGCCTGGTGATGACGCACTGCGTGCCCGACGAGCAGGTCGCCTGAGCGCCTTGCGCAACGCCGACGGGAAAACATCGCGTTGCAACCGGGCGATGTGTCGGCCTAAGTTTATCGACAACCCCTAGAATGAGACTTCGAGCTAAGTGACGGGTACAACCAGAGCCCGGACATTCCCGCTTCGGCGATGAGTGATCTGACCGTGATCAGCGACTGCCTGTGGACGGGTACCGCTGGCCTGTTGCGGCATCGCATGATCAGCACCCAACGAAGCGTGTCCGTCGAATCCTTCGATCCCACGGACGGTTCTCCCCGATGAAAGGATTGACATGACCCACAGCTCTTCCACCCCGTCCGGCTCCGACGCCGGCAACAGCGGCGGCGAAGTCGGTTACGGAACCGACGAAAGCTTCTCCCAGCCGGCGTACTACGCCAGCAGTGCGACGCCCGGTGCCTACCAGCAGTCAGGCGCCACCGGTTACTCCAGCGATTCCTCGTCCACCGACTCATCCTCAGGTGGTGCCGCGCAGAAGGCGAAGGACACCGCGGCTACGGCCAAGGACCAGGCCGCCAACGTCGGCCAGGGTGCAGCACAGGCGGGCCAGCAGGTCGCCGGTGTCGCCAAGGAGCAGGCAGCCAACGTCGCATCCGAAGCCGCTGGGCAGGCCAAGGACCTGATCCACCAGGGCCGCACCGAACTGTCGACGCAGGCAGCTACGCAGCAGCAGCGCCTCGCCGCCGGCGTCCGCGCGCTGGGCGAGGAACTGCACTCGATGGGCAGCAGCTCGGACAAGCCCGGTCCGGCCAGCGACCTCGTTCGCCAGGCAGCCGACCGTACCCAGCTGATCGCGGGCTGGCTGGAGAACCGCGAGCCGGCTCAGGTCGTCGCCGAAGTGCAGCACTTCGCTCGCCAGCGCCCGGGTGCGTTCCTGCTGCTGGCCGCCGGTCTCGGCCTGGCGGGCGGACGCATGACCCGCGGCCTCGTCGCTGCCAAGCAGGACGAGTCGCACGCTACGAGCCCGTCTCCCGCGCCGTACTCGACGCCCGCTGCCGGCTACACCCCCCCGGTGCCGAACTACTCGCAGTCGACTCCGGGTTACTCGCAGCCGGCAACCGGATACTCGCAGCCGACGACGGGCTACGGCCAGTCTGAGCCCGGCTCGCTGGTCATCGACCAGCCTGACGCCAGCGCGGGCCAGTACTACGGCAAGCAGGCCAAGTGAGCACGCCGATCCAGCCTGACAGCGGATCGGGCGCACACAGCTATTCGACCGGGGCTACCAGCGGCGGCTATGCCGGTGCCAGTGGTTCGGGCGGGGCGTCGAGCATCGGCGCCGCCGCGTCCTCCGGTGACACCGACTCACGACCTTCGGTCGGCGAACTGTTCGGCGACATCAGCCGCGACGTCTCCACCCTGATCCGCCAGGAAGTGGAGCTGGCCAAGGCCGAGCTCCAGCAGACGGTCGGGCGCGTCAGCAAGGGCGCCGGAATGCTCGGCGGCGCCGGGCTGGCCGGTCACTTCGTACTGCTGTTCCTGTCCATCGCTTTGTGGTGGGCGTTGGGCGACAGCATGGGACACGGCTGGTCGGCGCTCATTGTCGCCCTTCTGTGGGCGATCGCTGCCGGCGTGCTGGCCGCTATGGGCCGGGCACAGCTCAAGAAAGCCAAGGGACTGCCGCAGACCGCTGCGACCGTCAAGAAGATCCCCGACGCCGTTCGTGGAAACGAGGAGACAGCATGAGCAACGATCCAGATGCGATCCGTGCCCAAATCGAGGACACGCGCAGCAACCTAAGTTCTGACGTCAACCAACTCGCCGACGCGGTCAACCCCGCCAACGTGGCCAAGCGGCAGGCCGACAAGGTCAAGTTGTCGGTGGCAGGTGTCAAGGACAAGGTCATGGGCACTGCCTCGAACGTAATGGGCTCGGCCTCGGACGCCACGTCCAACGTGTTCGGCGCAGCGTCGGATGCCAAGTCCAACGTGCTGGGTGCAGCGTCGGACGCCAAGTCCAACGCCGGCGACTCGACCGGCTCAGCCCTGTCCTCCGTCGGCGACACCGTCAGTGGAGCACCGCAGGCGGTCAAGGACCGTGCCAGCGGCAATCCGCTGGCCGCCGGCCTCATCGCGCTGGGTGTCGGATGGCTGGCTGGCTCGTTGCTGCCGGCCACCGAGCGGGAGAAGCAGGCCGCGATCAAGGTCAAGGACAACGCCGCGCCGCTGCAGGAGAAGGTGACCGACGCCGCCAAGGAGGTTGCCGATCACCTGAAGGAGCCCGCACAGCAGGCCGTGGAGTCGGTCAAGGCCAGTGCCACCGACGCCGCCGCCACCGTCAAGGACGAGGGCACGTCGGCTGCGCAGGACGTCAAGGGCCAGGCGCAGGACGCCAAGGACACCGTTCAGTCCGAGGCCAAGCCCTCCAGCTGAGCGCTTCGCCCGGTAGGCAACCGGCGAGCTTCCAGCCGGTGGGACCGGAGCACAGTGTGACACGACGGGTGTGGCGGCGATCAGCCGCTGCACCCGTCGTCGTATCCCGGCGGTGTTGCAACCCGGCGTCGGTGCGCATTCGTGTCACGGTGTGGGCGTGGACCTGTGGCGCGTGTGATCGACAGGGCACAATGGGCTCGAATCAGCACGTGAGCGCCGTCAGGATCAGTGGCATCGCTACGAACTGTAAGCGGTCGGCGTTCGCGGCGATGGTGACCAGGACGCAGCGCCGGAAGGGGGACCAATGCAGGTAGGCCGATGCCTCGTGCTGATCACCCTGGGCGCGATATTGCGCTTCGGCGTTACCGGAAACATCAGCGGGCTCAACCTCGACGTCATCGGCGTCATCCTGATGATCGTGGGCCTTGTCTGGCTGGCGCTGTCGGTCGGGTTCGCCACCTCCCGCCGCCGGACCGACGTCACGTATCGGCCCGACGGAGCTACCTACGTGGAGCCCAATCCGCCGTTGGATCCTCGCCTTTGACGTGACTGCTCGGGCTGATGCCGCGAGACGCTGTCACCGGCGTGGCGCAGCTAGCCATGCGAAGTGGTCCCATCTGGAAGTCCCGTGCGCCGCGCGCGCCCGGCGCACGGCGTAGGACATCGCGGCAAGCAGCACCACACCGGCACCGGCGATCCACGCCAGCACGCCGACCCCGCCGCCTCCAGACGTCGGCTTCGCTGCCTCCGGCGTGGACTGTCCCTGGTAGTGGAGTTGGTCGCCTGGCGCCAGGGCCGCGTAGTAGCCGGATCCCACCAGCGGCGCCGCCCAGATGTCGTTACCGATGCGCTCGGTCTTCAGACGCCGCCAAGTCGACCCGGTGGAAGTCGAGCCGTCGAGGTAGGCGATAGTGGCCGTCGGCGGCGGTGCGGTAGGTGTACGGAGCCGGATGGAGTTCGTGGCCGGGTCGGCGTTCAACCGCACCGCCTTACCTGCCGAGCGCGCGCTCACGCGGTAGACGTTTCCCCACACAGCGCCGTCGGTGGGTGTCGCCGGGCTGCGTGCGGCGACCGCATTGATGGTCACCGTCGCGCTGGCCGGCGCGGCGATGCTGCTGCCCTTGACGAACAGTTCGACCTGCGGACCCACCTCTTTGCTCGCGATATCAAAGATGCTGCCGCGTTTGCCGGCCAGGGCGGCGGTCAGCGTCGCCGCCGACGGCGGCGCGGTGCTGCGGTATCCGGCCGGCGGCGCGACGAAGCGGTAGGCCTCGTCGGGGAAGCCGAGCCCGTCGTAGAGCGGTGCAATACGAGCTGGATTGACCAGCCACGCCAGCGCCAACAGCGCGAGCGCCATGGCAATTAAGCGGCCGGCCCGGCTCCGGTTCGGACGAGACGCGGTACCGGCAGGTGTCGACACGCGATCCAGCATGGCAGAGCCGCGCCCTGTCCAGAGGGCGCTGCTGTCCCGAGCGTTCGGTCCCGAGCGTTCTCGCGCGTCCTGGCGCGCAAGGACCGGGGAAAAGAGTTGGCCGACGCCGCTACCGTCGAGTCATGTTCCGAGCCTTGCGCTTCCGGGATTTCCGGCTGCTCTGGCTGAGCCAGTCGGTGAGCGTCATCGGTGACGCTCTGGTGGTCGTCGCTATCGGCCTGTACGTCACTGGTCTCACCCACCACCCCAGTGATGTGGCGCTGGTGCTGGCGGCGTACGCGCTGCCGATGGTGGTGTTCCTGCTGCTGGGCGGCGTCGTCGCTGATCGGCTGCCTCGCCAGCTAGTCATGCTCACCTCCGATCTGGTCCGCGCGCTGCTGCACGGCACGCTTGCCGTCCTGATCGCCACCGGAACCGTCCGCATCTGGCACATGGTCGTCATCGGACTGTTCTACGGTGCTGCCGAGGCGTTCTTCCGTCCCGCGTACACCGGGCTGGTGCCGCAGACCGTGCCCGAGCGTGACATCCAACGGGCGCAGGCACTGGGCGGGCTGAGCAGCGAGATCGCCGAGATGGCGAGTCCGGCGCTGGCTACGCTGCTGGTGCTCGGCGTGGGTGGCTCGGTCGCGTTCGCCATCGACGCGGTCACCTTCCTGATCTCGGCTGCGCTCCTGTTCCGCGTCCGGCCTCGCCCGCGCGGCACCGAGGTGCAATCGGGCACCGTGCTGCAAGACCTGGCGCAGGGCTGGCAAGCGGTGCGGCAACGGCCGTGGGTGATGTGGACGATCGTGGGTATCTCGATCTCGCTGTTCACCGCGCTGGCGCCCTTCTACGTCGTCGGTGCGACGGTGGCCCGCGAGCAGTACGGCAGTGCGGCGGTGTTCGGTTGGACCAATGCCGCCTTCGGCGTCGGCACGGTGTCCGGTGCCGTGGTCGCGGCGCGCTGGCGCCCGCGCCATCCGATTCGGGTCGGCTTGTTCGGTGCGGTGCCCTGGTCGCTTGCGATTGCCGTCTACGGCACCGGCTTCAGCGTGATTGCGGCATACGTATCGATGGCAGTGGGCGGCCTGGGGTTCGGGTGCTACCTGGTCTGGTGGGAGACCGCGCTGGCCACCCGAGTGCCAGGCCACCTGCTGTCGCGGGTATCGGCCTGGGACTGGATGGGTTCACTGGCGCTGCTGCCGCTGGGCTACATCGTCTCAGGAACCATCGCCGACAAGGTGGGTGCTGGAAGGCTGTTGGTCGGTGGCGGCCTTCTCGCCGCGGTGGCAACTGCGTCGGTGCTGGGATCGCGCAGCGCGTGGACATTGACCAGGCTCGAGCAGGACGGCGAGCCGGACAACGGCGCCGTCGGCGGGCCAGACGCGTCCCGGCTCGCTGTTACGGGCCACTAACCGTTGGCCGGGCCGGAACAAGAAGGTCCCGACACCCACGGGGGGAGGTGTCGGGACACCTTAAGAATGCATTATCAATGCGCGGTCGGGCAACGTCACCGCGAGTTTGTCACAGTTTATCTGCGCTCGGACATCCCTCGGTTGCCTTCAGGCACCGCACGCCTCTACAGTTTCACTAGTCAACTTGCGTCACACTAAGATCCATTACGTCGTCATCGCGACGCCACACAGAACCTGACTTGGCTGGGGAAGGCAAAGTCCGGTTCTGGAGGTGCTGGCGAGATGATGACGCATACGGCCGTTCGGTCGAGAGGCACGGTGTTCATTCACTGCTGCCCACCTGCGCTCGCTCCACATGTGGAGTGGGCGCTGGCCGGTGTGCTCGGGCGGCCGGCTCGGTTGTCCTGGACGGCTCAGCCGGCGGCTTCCGGACAGTTGCGCACCGAGGCCGGCTGGATCGGGCCGGTGGGTACGGCTGCAAAGTTGGCGGCCTCGCTGCGTGCGTGGCCGATGCTCCGCTTCGAGATCACCGAGGACTCCTCCGCCGTCGCAGACGGCGAGCGGCTCGCCTACGTTCCCGGCCGGGGTTTCCACCGCGCGATGATCTCGGCCAACGGCGATGTGGTGGTCGGCGAGGAACGCTTGCGCGGACTGCTCGAGCGCGCCCGCACCGCCGACGACTACGCCCACGGCATCAGTGAGTTGCTCGGCACGCAGTGGGACGCCGAGCTGGAGCCCTACCGTCTGGCAGGCGACGGTGCGCCGGTAACGCTGCTGACCCAGGTCAGCTGACACAGGAGTTATCGAGGTCGGACGCCGACGATGACCTCGAGTCGTTGCACGAAACCCTGTACTGGCTGTCCCGGCCTGATATCAGGGAGTCAATTGCTGAAGCAGACGTCGCCATCAGTTCCGGCGACACCGTCAGCAGTTCGGAACTGCGCAAGCAGCTCGGCCTGCCCGCGGAGTGAAGTGAGCTACTGATCTACCAGGTCGAGTGGAGCCCGCCAGCTCGTCGGGACATGGCCCGGCTGCCATCAAAGGTGGCGCTGGCGGTGTTGACGTTCGTCGACCAACGCCTGGCCGGTAACCCGCAGCGGCTCAGCAAGGTCTTCAGTGGGGAACTCGCGGACCTACGCAGCGCTCGTAACGGCGACTACCGTGTTCTGTTCCGCATCGACGACCAAGCGGCCGCTATCTGGATTGTCCACATCGACCACCGCGCCCACGCTTACCGCCGGTGTTGACGCTCGAAAGCCCCGGATTTCCACCGCCCTGCGTGCGTGGCCGATGCTGAGCCCCGAGATCAGCCAGCGCGCTTCCGCTGGCGCTGACAGGGAGCGGCTGGCCTACGTTCCCGGCCGGGGGTTCACCGTGCCATGATCGGCGACGTCGAGGTCGGCGAGGAACGCTTGCGCGGCCTGCTCGAGCGCGCCCGCACAGCCGACCAATACGCCCACGGCATCAGTGAGCTGCTGGGTTCGCAGTGGGACGCTGAGTTGGAGCCCTACCGTCTGGCTGGCGACGGCGCGCCGGTAACGCTTCTGACACAGGTGAGCTGAAGGCTGCCTGCGGTACGCCCGCGGCGTCTACGGTGTGCAGCACGGCCGGTACACCGGATCGGGTGAGGGGACCGCAATGCGGGTTGCGCGCGGAATCACGGCGGTGGGCGTTGCCGCCGCCCTAGTCGCCTGCGGTAGCTCTCTCACCAGCTCGCAGCGGTCGGTGTCGTCGTCGTCGCTGGTCAAGGCGCCCTCGTCACCCGCTCCGAGCTCGGCTCCGTTCTCCAACTCCGTGTCGGCAAGCTGCGCCCATGCCTTTCCGCTCGCAGGCACGATGAAGGTTTCATCAACAGCGGCACACACGTGGTTTCGCGGGACCGTGCGCCCCACGGGTAGGACGGTCGTCGAAACCCTGGGCGGCACTACCCCCTATGTCCTAACCGAGTTCTCCGTCGACGTCGGTGAAGTGTTGCACGGCACGTCAATTCCGGTGTCGCGGCACCACCTGCGGGCGTATGTGATCGGTGGTGTGGACGGCCGGTCGAGCACGCAGACTTATTCGGAAGGCGACATCGCGACGGCTGCCGACGGCACGGCGTTCGGTGAGATCTTCCCAACCGATGCGATCAACGGTAAGAACATGATCGCCACCCTGCCCGCCAGCGCGAGTGCGCTTGGGATGGGACAGTTCGGCTGTTGGTCCTCCGACGTGGGCCTGTACCGGGTGTCGTCAGCCAAGCATCCGCTGCCCCCGACGCACCGAGTGCCGGTAATCGTCTACCGCAGTGGCATCGCGCACCGCGAGACGCGACCCGTGCGCTGGATACCGTTCGCGAAGCTCCGAGCGGCGCTTCGCTAGCGGGCAGTCAGAAGGCTCAGGCGGTCAGGCGCGGCGGAACACGATCGAGGCGTTGTGGCCGCCGAAGCCGAAGGAATTGTTGATCGCGGCGGGCACGTCCATGGTGCGCGCCGTGCGCGGTATGTCGACGCGCAGATCGTCGTCGGGGTTGTCCAAGTTGATCGTGGGCGGCACGATGCCGTTCTCGATCGCCAAGACAGTGATGATCGATTCCAGGGCGCCGGCAGCGCCAATCAGGTGACCGGTCATCGACTTGGTGGCCGTCACGACGGTGTCCTCGCCCAGCAACGCAGCCACGGCGCGCACCTCGCCCATGTCGCCAGCAGGCGTGGAGGTGGCGTGGGCGTTGACGTGCACGATGTCGTCGGCAGACAGGCCCGACCGTTGCACCGCGGTCACCATCGCCCGTCGCTGACCGGCGCCCTCGGGGTCGGGAGTGGTGATGTGGTAGCCATCCGACGTCACCGCCGCGCCACCGACGACGGCATAGATGTGCGCTCCGCGCGCTTCGGCCGACGCGCGCCGCTCCAGCACCACCACCCCGGCTCCCTCGCCCATCACGAACCCGTCGCGGGCCTTGTCCCAAGGCCGGGAGGCGCGCTGCGGATCGTCGTTGCGCGTGCTCATCGCCCGCATCTGGGCGAATCCGCTGAATGTCAGCGGATGCATGCAGGCCTCGGCGCCGCCGGCCAGCACCAGATCGGCCCGGTCCAGCTGGAGCAGGTCGACGCCCAGCGCGATCGCCTCGGCGCCGGTGGCGCAGGCGCTGACGGGAGTGAACGCACCGGCCCGGGCGTGGTACTCCAGGCTGACGTAGGCAGCCGGCCCGTTGGGCATGTCCATCGGAATGAGCATCGGCGAGACCTTGGTGGCGCCCTTGGCGTGCATCAGATCGTGCTGGTCCATCAGGCTCACGACACCGCCGATGCCGCTGCCGATCGACACTGCCAGCCGTTCTGGCTCCAGCCCGTTGTCCTCGGCGACGCCCTTGAACCCCGCGTCCTGCCATGCCTCCTCGGCTGCGACGAGCGCAGCCTGCTGGACGCGGTCCAGCCGGCGCGCCTTGGCCCGCGGAATCGAGTTGCCGGGCTCCACGGCCATCCGGCCGCCGAACTGCACCGGCACGTCGGCCGGCCAATCGGTCAACGTCACCACACCGGACCGGCCGGCGAGCATGCCGGCCCAGGTGGTGGCGACGTCGCCGCCGAGCGGAGTCGTTGCGCCCAGCCCGGTGACGACGATGTCATCGAAGCCCATGATGTTCTCCTTCGCTCGGTACTGCTGGTGTTGCGAACGCTGCTGTGCACGCGGTGCTCGAACAGACTGGTGGTTTCAGCCGTTGCTCTTGATGTAGTTCACCGCGTCGCCGACCGTCTTGAGCTTGGGCAGTTCCTCGTCGGGAATCTTGACGCCGAACTTCTCCTCGGCAGCCATGGCAACCTCGACCATCGACAACGAGTCGACGTCCAGGTCGTCGGTGAAGGACTTGTCGTCGCTGACGTCGTCGGCGGAGACGTCGGCGACCTCGTTCAGGATCTCGGCCAGGCCGGCGCGGATCTCCTCGGTTGTGGCCACGGGTGGCTGTCCTTTCGGTTGGTTGCTGCTCCACCGACATGATGGGCAGGTGATGCGTGATTAGGTACAGCGCAACGCTATCGGGGCAGATGTCGTCGGCACCGGCGGAACTTCCGACGGTGAGCGGATCAGGGCGCGAGAACGACCTGTGCCGCGTAGGCCAGTCCGGCGCCGAAGCCGACAAGCAGTACCGGCGATCCTGATGGGATCTCGCCCCGCTCGATCATCTTCGACATCGCCAGCGGAATGGTTGCCGCGGAGGTGTTGCCAGACTCGACAATGTCGCGGGCGACGTGCGTTGTGGCCGACAGCCCGAGCTTGCGCGCCATCGGCTCGATGATGCGCAGGTTGGCCTGATGCGGCACGAACGCGGACAGGTCGTCGACCTCAACCCCGGCGAGCCGGCAAGCCTCCAATGCCGCCGGCGCAATTGACGAGGTCGCCCACCGGAAGACGGCTTGACCGTCCTGGCGGAAGTAGTGGGTGTTCTCGTCGATGGCGATGGTGTCTGACATGTCGCCGACGCTGCCCCAGACGACGGGTCCGAACCCGGGCTCGGTGGCCGCGCCGATCACTGCGGCGCCCGCGCCGTCGGCCAGGATGATGCAGGTGCTGCGGTCGGTGAAGTCCAACCAGCCGCTGAAGCGTTCGGTGGCTACGACGAGCACGTTGCGGGCCTGCCCGGCCTCGACGGCGGCCGAGGCCGCGGACACCGCGTAGACGAAGCCCGCGCAGCCGGAATTGAGGTCGTAGGCGCCGGGGGAGTCGATGCCCAGCCGAGAGGCCAGCTGTGGTGCAGCGGTGGGCACCGACGTCGGCATCGTGCAGGTGGCCACAATGACCAGGTCGACGTCGGCGGCCGAGACGCCGGAGTTTGCCAGCGCCTTGCTCGCCGCGGCCACGCCCATGTCGACGACACTCTCGTCGGGATCGGCAAACCGGCGCGACTCGATGCCTACCCGGGACCGGATCCAGGCGTCGTCGCTGTCGACGCCGCGGGCGATGAGGTCGTTGTTGGTGACGACGTTGGCCGGCTGGTAGTGGCCCAGGCCGAGCAGCCGGCTGGCCGCGGGGCGAACCGGTGCGGTGATCTGCATGTCAATGCTCCATCGCTCGAGAAGTGCCGTCGGTAGCGTCGAGGCGGCCCCCGGTCGCAGTCGCGGCATCGGCACGGCGGCCGGGCTGTGCCCCATCCTGCCCGATCCGACCGGGACCGAGGCCGACCTCGCCGGAAACCCCGGCGATCAGCGACTGCGCCCGCTCCAGATCCGCCGGGCTCTTGAGGGCCAGCAACTCGACCCCGGGCAGCTCGCGCTTGGCCATGCCCACGAGCGCGCCGGCCGGCGCCAGTTCGATCACCGTGCGCACGCCCAGGCTGCCCAACGTCTGCTGGCACAGGTCCCAACGCACCGGGCGGGTGACCTGACTGACCAGCCGGCCCAGCACCTGCGCGCCCTCGCGAACCGGCCGGCCGTCGGCGTTGGACAGCAGTATGAGCTGCGGATCTCGCACCTGCACGCCACGGGCGTATTCGGCGAGCGCGGTTTCGGCCGGCTGCATGTAGGGAGTGTGGAAGGCGCCGGCGACGGCCAGTGGGCGCACGCGGGCGTGGGCCGGCGGATCTGCGGCCAGCGCATCGAGTGCGTCCAGCGCACCGGCGGCGACGATCTGACCGGCGGCGTTGCGGTTGGCCGCGGTGAGCCTGGCCGCCTCGATGACAGCCAGAACGTCGACCGCCTCGCCGCCCAGCACCGCCGACATGCCCGTCGGCGTCAGCGCGCAGGCGGCGGCCATTTCGGCGCCCCGATGTGCGGCGAAGGCGACGGCAGCCTCGGCGCTCAGCGAGCCCGCCATCGCGGCGGCGGTGATCTCACCGACGCTGTGCCCGGCCACGACCACACCGTCGTTGAGCGTCAGCCCGCCCGCGATCAGCACCCCGATCGCCACCAGAAGCGGTTGGGTGACGGCGGTGTCCTTGATCTCGTCGCCCGACGCGGTGGTGCCGAGACGGAGCAGGTCCAGACCAGCGGCGTCGCTGAACCGGGCGAGCAACTCGTGCGCGCCAGGAACTTCCAACCAGGGATCCAGCATGCCGGGGATCTGTGAGCCCTGCCCGGGCGCCACGAGTGCGAGCACCGGACCAGAATAGTGCGCATTCGGCGCATGCTCTGCCGCGTGCTGCTCGACGCCGACGCTGTTGCAGTGGTCGCTCGTCGCGACAGTCGCATACCCACACGCGCACATGCGCCGTCTTCGCGCGGCGATAGGGTCGAGACCATGCGTGACCCGGCGGCGGACCTACGGCGGATCGCCTACCTGCTGGAACGCTCGCGAGAACCGACCTACCGGGTCAAGGCGTTTCGTACCGCCGCCGAGCGCGTCGACTTCCTCGGCGCGGCTGAGGTGGCCGCGCGGGCACAGGCCGGCACGCTGCAGGAGCTGCCTGGCATCGGCAAGGCGACGGCAGCGGTGATCGCCGACTCGGTGGCCGGGCGCGAGCCCGAGTACCTGCGCAAGACCGAGCAGGCTGCGCCGGAGTTGTCGGCCGGTGCCGGAGCTGCGGTGCGGGCAGCGCTGCGTGGCGACCTGCACATGCACTCGGACTGGTCCGACGGCGGGTCACCGATCCTGGAGATGGCGCTGGCGGCGCGGGAGCTCGGCCACGACTACGCCGTGCTCACCGACCATTCGCCCCGCCTCACCGTCGCCAACGGACTGAGCCCCGATCGGCTTCGCGAGCAGCTCGACATCGTCGCCGGCCTGAACGTCGAGCTCGCTCCCTTCCGGCTGCTCACCGGCATCGAGGTCGACATCCTCGACGACGGATCGCTCGACCAGTCCGACGAGCTGCTCGAGCGCCTCGACATCGTGGTGGCAAGCGTGCACTCCAAGCTGCGGATGCCTGCCGAGCAGATGACGCCGCGAATGGTCGCAGCAATCGCCAATCCGCACACCGACGTGCTGGGCCACTGCACCGGCCGGCTGGTCGGCGGCAAGCGCCCGGAATCAGAATTCGACGCCGAGATCGTATTCGAGGCGTGCGCCGGCTTCGGTGTGGCAGTAGAAGTGAACAGCCGTCCCGAGCGGCAGGACCCGCCCGAGCGCCTGCTCAGCCTGGCGTTGGAGATGCAGTGCCTGCTGTCGGTGGACACCGATGCCCACGCACCCGGTCAGCTGGGCTGGCAGGTGTACGGCTGCGACCGCCTCGCCGACTGCGCCGGCACTGCTGAGATCGGCGTGGACGCTGTCGTCAGAGCTGTGGTCAATACGTGGCCGGTCGAGGACCTGCTAGCCTGGGCCGGCGACCACGATCATCGCCCCGCCGCAGGCACACCACCGGTGCCGATAACGCCGACGCTGAGGACGCCGCCGTGGTAGCCATCGAGATCCGCCGGGCGGCAGAGCGTGGGCGCACGCAGACCGAGTGGACGGATACCTGGCACAGCTTCTCCTACGGCGGGTACTACGACTCGGACAACCTGGGCTTCGGCGTGCTGCAGGCCTGCAACGAGGACCGGCTCGCCGCCGGGCACGGCTACGACCGACATCGCCATTCCGACGTCGAAATAGTGACCTGGATGCTGGACGGCCAGCTCGTGCACACCGACAACGCGGATGGGCACGAGGTGCTGACGGCCGGGATGGCGCAGCATCTTGGCGCGGGTTCGGGCGTCGCACACGGCGAGCACGCCCGACCGGACGGGCCGGCGCACTACATCCAGATGTGGGTGCGTCCCTCCGTACCAGGCCTGGAGCCGGTGTATGCGGTGCACGACTTCAGCGCGCAACTCGACGCCGGTGATTGGGTGCCGGTCGCCTCGGGCAC
Organism: uncultured Jatrophihabitantaceae bacterium; assembly: GCA_964236495.1. Classification (GTDB taxonomy): domain Bacteria; phylum Actinomycetota; class Actinomycetes; order Mycobacteriales; family Jatrophihabitantaceae; genus CAXSBR01. The sequence continues at coordinate 145,112 of CAXSBR010000002.1, read as the reverse complement.
GCCCGATAGCGAAGCCCCGCTGCGGTTGCGCCAGCTCGATGCCGAACTGTTGGCGATCCGGCTGGCGGCAGGGTCCACAGTCACCGTGCCCGTCGCCGACCTGACCTATCTGCAGGTGACCCACGGGTCGATCGACCTCGATGGTCGGACGCTGGATGAAGGCGACGTCGCCCGGCTCACCGACACCGCACCACTGCCGACGACGGCCGCTACTTCAGCTGAGGTCCTGGTGTGGCGGATGTATCGCTAGCGTGGCTGCGCTCTCGCACCTGTTGGGTCGACCAGCACCATCCGCTCAGGCAGCACCCTCGGTGTTGCCGGCGCCGGCTGCGCGCACGTCGAGCAGCTGATAGCGCTCCAACGCCTCCCGCGGTGCCTCGGGCTTGACCTCGCCGCGGCGGGCCAGCTCGGCCAGCGTGGCGACGACGATCGACGGGGCGTCGACGTGGAAGAACCGTCGGGCAGCGCCGCGGGTGTCGGCGAAGCCGAAGCCGTCGGTGCCGAGCGACGTGTAGTCCCCGGGCACCCAGCGCGAGATCTGGTCGGGCACCGCGCGCATCCAGTCCGACACCGCGACCACAGGCCCGGGCACACCGTCGAGAGCAGTGGTGACGTACGGCGTGCGCGGTGGCTCGTCGAGGTTGAGCAGGTTGTGTTCCTCGCACTCGATGGCGTCGCGGCGCAGTTCGTTCCACGACGTCACCGACCACACGTCGGCGTCCACGCCCCACTCCTCGTCCAGCAACCGCTGTGCGTGCAGCGCCCAGGGCACGCCGACACCGGAGGCAAGCAGCTGGGCGCGGGGCCGTCCGTCGCCCGAGTCGCGCGTGGAATACCGGTGCATGCCGCGAAGGATGCCTTCCACGTCGGTGCCTTCGGGCTCGGCGGGCTGGCGAATCGGCTCGTTGTAGATCGTCAGGTAGTAGAAGACGTCCTCGCCGACGCCGTCCGGGCCGACGGGGCCGAACATGCGCCGGATTCCGTCCTGGACGATGTGGGCGATCTCGAAGGAGAACGCCGGATCGTAGGCGCGGATCGCGGGGTTGGTCGAGGCCAGCAGCAGCGAATGGCCGTCGGCGTGCTGCAGGCCCTCGCCGGTTAGGGTGGTGCGTCCGGCGGTGGCGCCCAGCACGAATCCGCGGCCCAGCTGGTCGGCCATCTGCCAGAACTGGTCGCCGGTGCGCTGCAGGCCGAACATCGAGTAGAAGATGTAGAACGGGATCATCGGCTGGCCGTGGGTGGCATAGGACGTGCCGGCAGCGATCAGCGAGGCCATCGATCCGGCCTCACTGATGCCCTCGTGCAAGATCTGGCCGCTGGTGGACTCCTTGTAGGACAGCAGCAACTCCCGGTCGACGGCGTCGTACTCCTGGCCGTGCGGAGAGTAGATCTTCGCGGTGGGGAAGATGGCGTCCAGGCCGAAGGTGCGCGCCTCGTCGGGAATGATCGGCACGAAGCGGTTGCCGATCTCCTTGTCCTTGATCAGGTCCTTGAACAGGCGAACGACGGCCTGCGTGGTGGCGATCTGGTTGTTGCCCGAGCCGGCCCGCAGTGCGGCGTAGGCCTGATCGGCGGGCAGTGGCAGCGCCTTGGCGCGGATGGTGCGCCGGGGGAGCGCTCCGCCCAGGGCCGCCCGCCGCTCCAACATGTAGGAGATCTCGTCGGAGTCGTGGCCGGGGTGATAATAAGGCGGTTCGTCGGCCTCGAGCTGAGCGTCGGTGATGGGCAGGTAGAGCCGGTCGCGGAACAGCTTGAGGTCCGGCGTCGTCAACTTCTTCATCTGGTGGGTCGCGTTGCGGCCCTCGAAGTTCTCCAGCGTCCAGCCCTTGATGGTGTGGGCGAGGATGACGGTGGGCTGGCCGACATGATCGCGCGCGGACTGGAACGCCGCATAGACCTTGCGGTAGTCGTGGCCGCCGCGGGAAAGTTTGCGCAGCTCGTCGTCGGACAGGTGCTCCACCATCTTGCGCAGCCGCGGATCGCCGCTGAAGAAGCTGTCGCGGATGTAGGCGCCGGATTCGACGGTGTAGGTCTGGAACTGACCGTCGGGGGTGGTGTTCATGGCATTGACCAGCACGCCGTCGGTGTCGCGGGCCAGCAGCGGGTCCCAGTCCCGGCCCCAGACGACCTTCAGCACGTTCCAGCCGGCGCCGCGGAAATTCGCCTCCAGCTCCTGAATGATCTTGCCGTTGCCGCGGACGGGACCGTCGAGGCGCTGCAGGTTGCAGTTGATGACGAAGGTGAGGTTGTCCAGCTCCTCGCGCGCCGCGACACCGATCGCGCCCAGAGACTCCACCTCGTCCATCTCGCCGTCACCCAGGAACGCCCAGACGTGGCTGTCGGCGGTGTCGGCGATGCCGCGCGCGGCCAGATAGCGGTTGAACCGGGCCTGGTAGATGGCACCGATCGGCCCCAGGCCCATCGAGACGGTCGGGAACTCCCAGAAGTCGGGCATCAGGCGGGGGTGCGGGTAGGACGACAACCCGTTGGGCGCCATCGACTTCTCCTGCCGGAACCCGTCCAGCTGCTGCTCGCTGAGCCGGCCTTCGAGGAACGCTCGGGCATAGATGCCGGGCGCGGCATGGCCCTGGAAGTAGACCTGGTCACCCATACCGCTGTCGGCGTCCTTGCCGCGGAAGAAGTGGTTGAACCCCACCTCGTACAGCGACGCGGCACTGGCATAGGTTGCAATGTGCCCGCCGACGCCGACGCGCTTGTTTGCCCGGCTCACCATCACCGCGGCATTCCAGCGGATGTAGGCGCGGATGCGGCGCTCGACGTCCTCGTCGCCCGGGAACCACGGTTCGCGTTCGGGCGGAATCGAGTTGATGTAGTCGGTGCTGCGCAGTGCCGGCACCCCGACCTGCCGCTCGCGGGCGCGCTCGAGCAGCGTGAGCATGAGGTAGCGCGCGCGCTGCCGACCGTCGGCATCGATGGCGGCGTCCAGGGAACCCAGCCATTCGGCGGTTTCCTCCGGATCGGTGTCGGGCAGCTGCGTGGGCAGGCCGTCGGTGATGATGCGGAATCGGTCGGTCGTCACCTGCCCATCTTGCTCTGTCGTGTGGCCCGCCGCGATGGGTGGTCGAGGCATGACATGGGCAGTGGGCGCGTGCTGCTGGTAGCGGGTGTCGGCAGCGGACTCGAGCACTGCACTTAAGATTGGCGTGTGCGTCCTTCAGCGGCATCAGCAATGACATGGAGAGGTGGACGGTGACCACGACGCCGGCAGGCAGCGCCGCGCTGAGCGGGTCGGCAGGTGGACCGGATTCGGCCACGGGCGCGACCCAGGCCGAGCTCGCGCGCCAGCTCGGAATCACCGAGCAGATGGTGGTCGCGGAGTTCGGCTTCGACAGCGACGTCGACGAGACGGTGTCGATCGGCATCGAGCACTTTCTGGCTGCCAACCTGGTCGGCGAGGACACCGACGAGGTGTACGACGTCGCGCTGCTGTGGTTTCGCGACAGCGACGGCGACCTCGTCGACGTGCTGGTCGACGTCATCACCGGCTTGGCCGAGGACGGCGCGGTGTGGCTGCTCACGCCCAAGCGCGGCCGCCACGGCTACGTCGAGCCCTCCGACATCGCCGAAGCCGCGCCAGTGGCGGGTCTGAGCCAGACGTCGCTGGCGTCGGTCAGCCCGGACTGGACCGGGGCCCGACTGGTGCCCCGGCGGTCCGGGGCCGGCAAGTCCACCGCGTCCAACCGGCCTGCCTCAGGCCGGGCCCGCAACGAAGACAGATAGGTTGCCACCGCCGTGCCCTCAGTCAGCTCCCCTGCGCAGGTCGCACAACCCAGGTCCACTCCGATCGCCGTCGGCGACGATGCGCCGGACTTCACGCTCAAGGACCAGAACAACGAAGAGGTGACGCTCTCTGCGCTGCTCGCCAAGCGCAATGTGCTCATCGTCTTCTACCCATTCGCGTTCACCGGCACCTGCACCGGCGAACTGCAGGCTCTGCGCGACGGTGCCGACGCCTTCTCCACCGACACCCTGACGACAGTGACGATCAGCTGCGACTCCAGCTATGCGCACAAGATCTTCGACCAGCGCGAGTCGTTCGACCTGCCTCTGCTCTCGGACTTCTGGCCGCATGGTGCGGTCTCCAGCGCCTACGGCGTGTTTAACGCCGACGGCGGCTTCGCCAACCGAGGCACCTTCCTCGTGGACCGCTCGGGCGTCGTCCGCTTCGCCGAGATGAACGGTCCCGGCCAGGGCCGCGATCCGCAGGACTGGCGCAAGGCCATCGCCGCGCTGGGCTGACCCGCGGTGGTTGGCCCCTCACCGCGGCGGATACTGCTGCGTGCGATCTTCGATCGGGGTCCGATGGCTCAGATGCGGCGGGCAGAACCGTAGCGCTGAGCCATCGGCTGCCGCTCCAAGCGCTGCGACGGCAGGTCCTGGTCGCCGGTAGTGCTGGTCAGTTCGAGTGCACCGTCGTCGTCATCCAACGCGGCCCACGGATCGAGCTTGGCGCGGGAGCGGGCGGGCGCCTCGTTGTCGCGTTGGGCATCCGAGCGCGCCATCACCAACGGCGCGGCAAGAGCGATGAGCGCGAACAGGTACCACTGGATGATGTAGGCGGCGTGTTGCGGTTCGATCGCTCCGCCCGCGGCATTGGACAGGTCCGGGTCCGGAATCACAGTCAACCCGGCCGTGCCTGGTTGCCCAGCCAGCAGTTCGGCGTACCCGGCGTAGACGGGCGTGTGCAGACGCGCGGCCATCTGTGCGGCGTTGATCCGGCGAGCCTGGCCCGGCATCCGCCCGAACTCGTCGTCGGCGGTGTCGGCGGGTTGAACCCTGGCCCGCACGGTGACGCTGCCTGTCGGCGGTGCGGCAGGCGTAGGCGTCTGATCGCCCTGTGCGGGCAGGAAACCCCGCACGATGAGCAGGTCCGTGCTGGCGGAACCCGCAGTTGCGGCGGTTCGCAGCGGAGTCAGCACGAGGTAACCGACGGTGTCATCGACCGTCTGCTCGCGTACCAGCTCCTGCGCGCCGGCCACGTACACGCCGGTGGCTGTGACGGTACGAAATTGCGCGTGCTGGGTCTGTGCGGCCGCGGCGGCCGATGCCGGCGTCGCGGTCGGGGTCGTCGCAATCGGTGTGGTTGCAGACGGTGTCGTCGCGGTCGGTGTCGTCACAGTCGGTGTGGTCGCGGTAGACGTCGCGGTGGTGGCCAGCACGTCGTGCACCGGGGCGGCCGGGGCCTCGGCGTTGGACCGCAGCAGCACGTTCGCGTCGTGCTTCTCGATCAGCCGTCGGATCTGCCAGGTGCCCGCCGCGACGCAGATGGTGGCGACGAGCAGCATCAGCGCAGCCAGCCGTAGATAGCGGGGCTTGCGGAGCTGGGTCAGCACCGTTCGAGGTTACGCAGGCGGGTCGTCGTCCACGTTGTCCACGTCGTCGGGCCGGCTCGCCGTGCCACGTCCGACAGGTGCCAGAACGGCGACCGGCCCGGCCGCTGAATGCGACCGGGCCGAACGCCAGAACAGGGGGATCAATCGTCCCAGGGACCGTAGTCGTCCTGCATGAGGAACTCCTTTCACTACCTCCGCTGACGGGTATCGTTACTCGGCGGATTACGCCGAACAGGACCCGTGCGAAGTGATTACTTTTCCTGCACTTGACCGTGAACCGGTCGAACCGCGGGCCAGAGGTAATCGACACTCCGGACAGTCTCGATGCGGACTGCTAGTGACGACAGTACTCGATCTGCGCCGCCGGCGGCGTGCCGGAGTCGCCGGCCTGCGCCGAAGCTCTAGTTTGTGGCAGTGCGCAGACGCCGCTGGATGCTCTCCGGAACCGGAGTTGGTGCTCCCGCTCCGTCGACGATCCGGCGTGAGCAGGCTGCCGCCGCGGCAGTAAGCGCTGTGCTTCTGGTCGTCGCAGCGGTGCACGTCGGCGTCTTCCCAGCAGCCAAGTCCCCCGCGCGTATCAGTGGCGCAGCGGCCCCCGCGGGCCATCAACCCACCCCCAGCGCCGCCACCTCGCCGCGCCCGCGCGGCAGTGCGTCGGCACCCTTTTGGGTGACACCTCTGCCCGACGGCGGGCAGACGATCCTGCCGCGGCTGCGCGTGGTCGCCTACTACGGCGGCCCGGACGGGGCCGCGCTCGGCGTGCTGGGCGCGGGCACGCCTGAGCATGCCGCTGCTGCAGTGAGTGCGCGGGCGAAGGCCTACGCCGGCTACGGACGGCCCGTGCAGCCGGCGATGGAACTACTGGCCACCGTCGCCCAAGGTTCGCCGGGGCGCAACAGCACGTACTCGCGCGCCGTGCGCAGCAGCCAGATCGCGTCCTACCTGGCCGCGGCGCATGAGCACCATCTGCTGCTTATCCTCGATATCCAGCCCGGCGCTGGGGAGTTCCTGCCTCAGGTCAAGGCGTTGGAGCCGTTCCTGCTCGACCCCGCCGTCAGCGTGGCACTGGATCCGGAGTGGAAGGTGCCGCCGGGTCAACGACCTGGCAACGGCCGGATCGGCTCGTCGTCAGCGGCAAGTATCAACGCTGTGGGCGCCTACCTCTCGCGGCTGATCGCGGTTCACTCCCTTCCCGACAAGCTGCTAATCATCCATCAGTTCCGGACGTCGATGCTGCCCGACCGCAGCCACATCGAGCGCTTCGCCGGAGTGGAGGAGGTGCTGCACGCCGACGGGGAGGGGTCGCCGACGCTCAAGCGAGCGGTGTTTCGCCAGCTTGCCTTTCCGGTGCCGAGGTTCGGGGTCGGGTTCAAGGTGTTCTTCACCCAGGACACCCGGCTGATGAGCCCGGCCGAGCTGATGGCGCTCAAGCCGCGACCCGACATCGTCACCTACCAGTAGCGGCTTGCTGCTGGCAGCGGCGCGGGCCACTGTGGCGGCGGGCTTGTCGCAACCCTCAGCTGCCCGCGCGCAACGCCTCCTGCAGCCGTAACCACACCTCACTGACCGTCGGGTAAGACGGAACGGCGTGCCAGAGCACACTCAACGGCACCCGTGCGACGACGGCGATGGTGGCCGAGTGCAGCAGCTCGGCGACGTCGGGTCCGACGAAGGTCGCGCCGACGACGACCTGCGCAGACTGGTCCACCACCAGCTTCGCGTGCCCGACGTAGTTGGGGTCCTGCACGTAGGCGCCGGAGATGTCTACCAGGTCGAACTCGGCGGTGCGCACGTCGATGCCGGCGTCGCGGGCGGCCGACTCCATCAGGCCTACCGAGGCGACCTGCGGTGCTGTGAAGGTCACCTGCGGAACCTGGGCGTGGTCGGCGCTGGCGTTGAACTGCGGTCCGTCGACGGACTCGCCGGCCGCTCTTGCTGCGATCACGGCGCCGCAGATGCGGCCCTGGTACTTACCCATGTGCGTGAGCAGGGCGCGGCCGTTGGCGTCACCGACGGCGTAAAGCCAGTCCGAGCCACCGACGCCCAGGTGGTCGTCGGTGTCGAGGTAGCCGTGCGCGTTGGGCTGCACACCCACGGCGTCCAGGCCTAGGTCGGCGGTGGCGGGCTTGCGGCCGGTGGCCACCACGACCTCGTCGACGTGCAGGGTCTCCCCGTCAACATCGAGTTCCACCTGGCCGCCGTGGATGTGGCCGTACCCGGTGTCCTGGGCGTCCGCGCGGCGCACTGCGGTGAGGTGGGCGTCGAACCGCAGGTCGACGCCGGCCTTTTCCAACTGCTGGGCCACCAGTTCGCCCGCGAACGGCTCGTTGCCGGCCAGCAGTGATCCCGACCGCTGGATCAGCGTCACCTGAGCGCCCAGCCCGGCCAGCCAGGTGGCCGACTCGCAGGCCACCACGCCGCCGCCGACGACGGCCACCCGAGTGGGGAGCTCATGCATGTTCGTCACGTCACGCGAGGTCCAGGGCAGTGCATCGGCCAGGCCGTCGACCGGCGCGATCGCCGCCGTCGTGCCGGTGGCGACGATGACGGCCTGCCGCGCCAGAACTGTGCGGGTGGTGCCGTCGGAGGTGGAGACGGTGACCACTCGCTCACCGTCGATCCGAGCCCGACCGCGGATCACGTCGATCCCGATGCCGTCGGCCCACTCGACCTGACCGCTGTCGTCAAGGTTGTGAGTGATCGCATCGCGCCACTTCAGTACTTCTGCCAAGTCGGGCCGGGCGTCTGCGGCGATCGGAATGGCCGGCGACGCCTTCGCCTGGGCGAGCAGGTCCACCGGGCGCAGCATCGCCTTCGACGGCATGCACGCCCAGTACGAGCACTCGCCGCCGACAAGCTCGGCCTCGATGATCGCGGCGGTGAGGTCGCTGTCTTGGGTCGCGTACTGAGCGGCGTTCTCGCCCGCCGGTCCGCCGCCGATCACGACGACGTCGTAACTGTCGGTCGGGGACGCGCTGGGGCTGTCGTTGTCTGCGGTCATATCTCGAAACGTACTGAGCTGCGTCCCCGTCCGCCCGGTCTCAGCGGACCAGGACGGTATGGGCGCTGTGGATGGTGAGCGGAAGTTGACCTGTGGTTCCTTGAACTGCGCCGATATTCTGCCAGGCGCCGCCTTCCACTCGGAATTGGGCGAACCAGGTGGCCCGAGCGGTGACGGTGACTTGCGCAGCCTTGGTGTACACGTGGCCGAAGTAGCCGGGACACAGGTAGGACCGGCACGGGTTGACGTCGAAGTCATACGCCTGGCCGGGGCCGTTCGACGTGGCCGAGGAGCCGTCCCCGAAGGCCCAGTCGACGGTGGTGACGTGCGCGCGGAAATCGACATGCTGTCCCAGCAGCGTCGCTGATCCGAGCGGGACCTCTCCGTCCGAAGATTTGATCCAGGTGATGATCTGGACGTGCACCAACGCGGTGGCCGTGGGCGGCGGAGCGCTCGCGATCACCGGGCGCGGCAACGACTTCTCGACCGACGCGCGAACAACACCGGCGGTAACGGGAGGCGGCGCGGCTACCGTCCCGGGTGCTTGATCGCCTGGGCAAAAGGGTGTCACAACGACACGCTTCGGCGCCGTATAGGTCGTGACGGAGACAAACGAATGCACCGGCTTGCCATTTACCGGCGGACACGGCCGAACGCGGCCAACACAATCGCCGGAGAGCTGGGAACCAGGTGCATTGCAATCCGAGGTGGTGACGCTGACGATGTCTGAGTTTTTAGCCTTATTCCCGTTGTGACCAGGTGATGCCGGAGCCGTCGGCTGCCTTCTGCCGCGGGCTCCCTTAGTGCCGGACGCGATGACGCCGTTACTGGTTGTCGAACTGTTGAAGCCTTGGTCGGGGCCGGCGGGCACACCAACCGCAACTGCAGCGGGCGAACCCAAAGTCGCGTAGCCACAAATGAGCGCTGCGACGGCCGTTGAAGTCGCGACTTTCGCGGTCAAAGACACGACTCTCATCTGAGCCGCACCATCTTTGAAATTTTCCAACCGGCAGCCGTCCAGGCCGGACCACAGCGGAGCGTCAGGGCTGGCACCGGAGGCGCCGCCTGTTTGATGTTTCCCTTATTGTCAACTGAGGTGAAAGCGTCAACGTTGATCGCCACCGTCGTCTGAATACTTTTTGCAGGTGCGGTTCGTTTCGCGCTGAGTATGTGCAATCGATCGCCGAGGTAGTGATGGCCAGCAGCAGCGGTCGCGTCGATATCGCTCGAGATCTTCACGCACAGGGCGCAGGACGTACCGAAATAGTGCCGCATGTACTTGCTGTTAGTCGTCGCATAGCCCCAGTCGATCGTTTTGACAAAGAACCTCGAAAACGCTTCCGCGCCCGCGGCGGTGTGCTTCGTGGCCTCGATGGGCATGACTGGCGGTCGCTCCGACGGTCCGGTGACGTTCGGCCCGGTCCGAGGTACGTCGGCGGGCACTGTTGGCGATATGGCCTCGGGGCGGCCGGTAGAGGTTGTCGTTGTCGCCGAGGTGTGGGGCGTCGCAGTACGAGGGGTCGTCACTGCTGCCGACGTGGTGAGCGTTGGGAGGCTCGTCGTCGACGTCGCGGCTGCCACCGGCACGGACGTGCTGGTCACACCAGTGGTCGACATGGTGGCCGGGGGATACGTGGTGTCGTCGGCCGTCGGCTTCGAAGCAGACGTGCAGGCGGTGAGCGCGCCGGTGACCACGCAACCCGCAAGAATCAGCGAACGCGTCCGAACCAAGATCCCCATGCGAGACATCGTCCCAAACCCGACACTGTGCGCCTAATTGGACCGGCCGGCCTGTGGACAGCTGAGCAATGTAGGCGCGCGGGCCGGGGAACGAAGTGGGCGCTGACGGATTCGAACCGCCGACCGCTCGGGTGTAAACCGAGAGCTCTTCCGCTGAGCTAAGCGCCCGTGCCGGCGGCTCGTGCACCGTCTGATCCGCTGAACCGGGTCAGGCACCGTCGGGCGAACTCTACTGGGCGCAGGGTGCGCCGGTAGCCTGTCCGGCGTGCCCCAGCTTGCCGACGTGATCGCCGCCGTCGATGAGTGGTACCCCCAGCGCGACGCCGAGTCCTGGGACGCCGTGGGCCTGATTTGCGGCGATCCGCACGAGTCGGTGGATCGGGTGCTGTTGGCCATAGACGTGGTTCCCGCCACCGTGGAGCAGGCCCGCGCACTCGGTGCGCAACTGCTCTTGGCGCACCATCCGCTGTTCCTCACCGCCGTTCACGGCGTGCCGGCCACACATCCCAAGGGTCTACTAGTTCACCGGATGATCCGAGCGGGCACAGCCGCGTTCGTCGCCCACACCAATGCCGAGATCAATCCGCTGGGAGTGTCCGACGCGCTGGCGCAGACGTTCGCATTGCGTGACGTCGAGCCGCTGGAGCCGGTTCCCGAGCCGGCGCTGGACAAGATCGCCGTGTTCGTTCCGCGCGCTCACGTAGAGCAGATGATCGACGCGCTCGCGGCGGCGGGCGCCGGCAAACTGGGTAACTACGACCGGTGCGCCTTTGTCGCCGACGGCACCGGCACTTTCCGTCCCGGTAAGGGAGCCGAGCCGGCGGTAGGCAAGGTCGGCGACATCGTCACCGTGGACGAGGCGCGGGTGGAAATGGTGTTGACGCCCGACCGCCGGAACGCCGTCGTCGCAGCCTTGCGGCAGGCACATCCCTACGAGGAGCCGGCGTTCGATCTCCTTTCACACACTCCGATCTCCGCCGGCCGCGGTATCGGCCGGGTGGGCACCCTGCCCGCCAAAACGACACTGGCCGACTTCACCCAGCTGGTGGCGCGCACGCTGCCCGCGACGAGCTGGGGAGTCCGAGCGGCCGGCGATCCGTCGCAGCGGATCCGGCGCGTCGCCGTTCTGGGCGGTTCCGGTTCGTCGGTGATCGAGGCGGCCCGCTCGGCCGGCGCGGACGTTCTGCTCACCGCCGACCTTCGACACCACAACGCCGTCGAGGCCGTCACTCAGCGCACAGAGGGACCGCCGTTGGCGTTGCTGGACGCCGCGCACTGGGCCACCGAGGTGCCGTGGCTGCACGTGGTGGCCCAGCGTCTGCACGAGCGGTTCGGCGATACGGTGGACGCCGTCGTGTCCGATATCGTCACCGATCCGTGGGCGCTGCACGTGGCGTCCTCGATGACTGACCGACAACTCGACATCCCGACATCTAGATAGGCGGCTCCACCCTTGGTAACTGCCGACCCGGCCGTCCAGCAGCGACTCCTCGACGTGCAGGCGGTCGACACGGTGCTGGCCCAACTGGCGCACAAGCGGCGCACGCTGCCCCAGCTTGCCGAGCTGGCCGACTACGCCGAGCAGGCGCTTGCACTGCACGCCCAGGCGGTGGGGTGGGAGACCCAACTCAGCGACATCGCCGGCGAACAGCGCCGGCTGGAGAACGACATCGAAGTCGTGCGCCAGCGCGAGGCGCGCAACTCCAAGCGGCTGGATGCTGGCGGCATTCCGGCCAAGGAGCTGGAGAGCCTGCAGCACGAACTGCAGAGCCTGGCGCGCCGGCAGGGCACGTTGGAGGACGAGACGCTCGAGGTGATGCAGAAGCGCGAGGAGATCGAGACCGCGCTGGCAGCTGTCCGGACGCAGCAGGAAGAGTTGACGGCGAAGCAGCAGGCCGCGATGGCGGTCAAGGATGCCGCGACGGCCGAGATCGACGCCGCGATCGCCGAGCGCACCGCGCAGCGCGCGCAGGCGGCGGCAGGTATGCCCGCGGATCTGCTGACGCTCTATGACAAGGTCCGCCAGGCGCAGGGCGGCGTCGGAGCTGCGGGGCTCCGGCAGCGCCGGTGCGACGGCTGCCGGCTGGAGCTGGCCGGCAGCGAACTCAGCGCTGTACGGAGCGCCGCTCCCGACGACGTGCTGCGCTGCGAGAACTGCCGCCGCATTCTCATCCGCACGCCCGAGTCCGGGCTGTAGTCCGTGCGGGTGATCGTGGAGGCCGACGGCGGCTCGCGCGGCAATCCGGGTCCGGCAGGGTATGGCGCGGTGGTCATGGACGCCGAATCGGGCACTGTACTGGCCGAACGCGCCGAATCGATCGGCCGGGCCACCAACAACGTCGCCGAGTACAGCGGCCTTATCGCAGGGCTGGAGGCGGCGGCGGAGGTCGGTGCCACCGAGGTGGCGGTGCAGATGGATTCCAAGCTCGTCGTCGAGCAGATGTCGGGGCGGTGGCAGGTCAAGCATCCCGATATGCGCCCGCTCGCCCGGCGTGCGCAGGAGCTGCGTCGCCCCTTCGACTCGGTGACGTTCCGCTGGATTCCGCGCGAGCAGAACAAGCACGCCGACCGGCTTGCCAACGAGGCGATGGACGCGGCCGCGCGCGGCACCGCGGTGCACGTCGAGCGGGTTGCGGGCGCAAGGCTGGACTTCGACGCGGCGTCCGAACCCGGCGCGGACACGTCGACGGTGTCTTTTCACGTGTCTGCCGACGTCGGTCAGCGCGCAAAGGATGTCGCCGCCCAGCGTGGAATGACGGTGTCGCAGCTCGCCCGGGAGGCCCTGGAGGCCTCGCTGGACGCTGTCCCAACCTCGCGCGCCGGTACCAGCCGCCCGATTCCTCGGTAGGATCGCGCACGCGGCGGACGAGCCGACCGGGCGGCTGCGTCACGGGCTTCGGGCTTGCGCAAGCAGACCCGGGTGACCGTGCCGAGGAAAGTCCGGGCTCCACAGGGCAGGGTGGTTGCTAACGGCAACCCGGGGTGACCCGCGGGACAGTGCCACAGAAAACAGACCGCCACGCGCAGAACGCTCGCGCGCGGTAAGGGTGAAACGGTGCGTGTAAGAGACCACCAGCGCCGCGGGTGACCGCGACGGCTAGGTAAACCCCACCCGGAGCAAGGTCAAGAAATTCGTTCGTCGGGAAACCGGTGCACGGGTTGCGCAGGCGTTCGAGGGCGGCCCGCCCGAGCCTGTGGGTAGACCGCTGGAGCCGTGCGGCAACGTACGGCCGAGATGGATGGCCGCCACCGGCGCCGGTTCGCCGGCATCGGAGACAGGACCCGGCTTACACGTCGACTCGTCCGCTGCACTCGACCGTCCGATGCCTCCGAGCGTCGTTCGAGTCCCGGCTGAAGCTGGATCTGACCAAGTTCGTCGTCACCGTGGAGCGGTGCTGGACTCTTTCTTGATCAGCCTCGTGCCGCGGTAGCAGAACCGGAACACTAGTGACTCAGGTCCAGGTTCAGATCGGTCGTAGTAGTCGCACACCGCCCCCTCCGGGGCCGGCCCGAAGAACCAGTCGGTCTTCTCACCCTGTGTGCCGAGGCGATCCCTGACCTGCGTACGAGTACTTCCGAGCACGACGCTGTCATACGTCGCACGACTTATCCTGCCCCGTGACTGGTCATAGGCGTACACCGCCGACTCGGCACGCCACAGCATTGGTGCTGTCAGCACGGCGACCGTTGCCAACACCGCTACCTGCACCCGTCGCATCGGCCGATGCCGCGCCTGTACTACGACGGCAGCCACGAACAGCATCGCCACGAGGACCGGTCCGCCGAGTTGAGCCATGCCGCCGCCGTTGTTGGCTCCGGAACTACCGGCCGTAGCGACCCGCCACCCGGCCGCTATCGAGCTGAACGCCACCATGGTGAGCCACAGCGCCGAGGCGTCGATTGCGGCGCGCGACTTTCGGGCGCCTCGGCGAGCTGTGACGGCCACGGCAGTGATGGATGCAACGGCGGCTATCGCCGCCGTTGCGCCCACGGCGTAGAGCAGCGCCGGAGCGACACGGAACGGCCCTACGTCGTGATGGTCCCAGTCGGTTCCGAGAGGTCCGATGGCCCACCACGTCAGCGGAGCCGCGGCGAACACTAATCCGGCAGCAGCTGGGGCCGGCACCGGAAAGCGACGTCGCTCACGTGTCAACGCCGTCTGCGTTGCCATGAGTCCTCCGGTCATCAACGGTCAAGATCGTCAAGTATGGGCGGAAAATCCATAGGCGGCCATGCCAAGCGATCGGCTCCCCGGGCGAAGCGCTACGGGAGGGCCGAGGCGACAGCGCGCCGGTGTGCGAGCGCGCCAGGCACACTGGCACCGTGAGCACCACCTCTCGCGTCATCGCCGCCGCAGCGCCGCTGGACTTCGATGCCCTGCGCGCCGAGCTGAAGGTGCCCGGCGAGTTCGCCCCCGAGGTGCTGGCAGAAGCACAGCAAGCCGCGGCCGCTACGCACATCGACGCCGTCGACCGGACCGACATCCCGTTCGTGACCGTGGACCCACCGGGTTCGCGTGATCTGGACCAGGCGCTGCACATCGCTGCGGCCGGCGGCGGCTACCTCGTTAGCTACGCGATCGCCGACGTCGCGGCGTTCGTCGTTGCCGGGTCCGCGCTGGACGACGAGACCCGCCGCCGCGGTGAAACGCTGTACTTCCCGGACCGTCGCGTCCCGCTGCATCCACCGGTGCTGAGCGAAGGCGCGGCCAGCCTGCTGCCCGACCAGAACCGCCCGGCGGTGCTGTGGCAGATCGGCCTGGACAACACCGGCGCGGTGACCTCCACATCGGTGACGCGCGCGCAGGTGCACAGCGTCGCCCAACTGGACTACGCAACGCTGCAGGCAATGCTCGACGCAGGCACTGCTCCGCCGGCGGCCCGGCTGTTGGGTGAGGTGGGGGTCAAGCGACTGGCCCTGGCTCGAACCAGACGGGCGATCAATCTCGACCTACCAGAGCAGCAGGTGGAACCCGACGGCGCCGGCGGGTATCGGCTGGTGCTGCGCTCGCAGCTGCCGGTGGAGGCGTGGAACGCCGAGATCTCGCTGCTGACGGGCATGTGCGCGGCCGAGCTGATGTTGCGCGGCGGCGTCGGGCTCTTACGCACGCTGCCCGAGCCCGATCCGGGCGCGGTGGCGCATCTGCGTCGGCTCGCCGGTGCGCTGGACGTCGACTGGCCCGACGGAGCGCAACCCGGCGACGTTCTGGCCGGCCTCGACCGGAGCAACCCCCGGCACGTCGCGTTTATCGGCCAAGCCGCCTCGCTGCTGCGGGGCGCGGGATACACGGCGTTCGACGGCGCCGCGCCGTTGCACCCTGGGCACGCCGGGCTGGGTTCCACCTACGCCCACGTCACCGCGCCGTTGCGCCGGTTGGTCGACCGGTTTGGCACCGAGGTGTGCCTCGCCGTGGCCGCCGGCGGGCCGGTGCCGTCATGGGCCCGCGACGCGCTGCCCGAGCTGCCCGAGATCATGGCCTCTGCCGACCAGCATGCGCACCAGGTCGACCGCGCGGTGGTGGATCTCGCCGAGGCCTACCTGCTCCAGGACCGGGTGGGACAGACGTTCTCCGCGGTCATCATGGACGCAGGCAAGGACTCGGCCCGAATCGCGGTGGACGATCCACCGGTGCGCGCGACCTGCACCGGCACTGGGCTACCCGAGGGCGAGCGCATCGAGGTTAGGCTGGTGACGGCCGATCCGCAGACACGCACGGTCAGCTTCGCTCCCGCGTAACGGCAGAGGCTGCGCCTTCGATGGCGTCATTGGCAGAAGTGGCTTCAGTGGTAGGTGTGCTCCGGCGCGGGATAGGCGCTCGTGCGCACGTCGTCGGCAAACTCCCGCGCGGCACCGGACAGAACCCCGCTGAGGTCGGCGTAGGCCTTCACGAAGCGAGCCGGCGGACGGTCGCCGGTGTGCAGGCCGGCCATGTCCTGCCAGACCAGTACCTGCGCGTCGCACGAAGCGCCGGCACCGATGCCGACGGTGGGAACGGTCAGCTCGGCGGTGATCTGCGCGGCCAGCTCCGCCGGAACCACCTCCAGCACGACGGCGAACGCGCCGGCCTGCTGCAGCGCCTTGGCGTCGGTGAGCAGCCGATGCGCCGACTCGGCGCCACGACCCTGCACGCGGTACCCGCCCAGGGTGTTCACCGACTGCGGCGTGAGGCCCAGATGTGCCATCACCGGAATGCCTGCAGACACCAGCGCCTCGACCTGTGGCGCAACCCGCTCGCCGCCCTCGATCTTCACCGCCTGGGCGCCGCCCGCCTTGAGGAAGCGGGTGGCGGTGGCCAGGGCTTGCTCAGGCGAGGATCGGTAGCTGCCGAAGGGCAGATCAGCGACGACGAGTGCCCGCCGGGCGCCGCGCACCACACCGCGCACGAGTGGCAGCAGCTCGTCGACCTCGACGGGCACGGTGGAGTCGTAGCCGTACACGACGTTGGCCGCCGAATCGCCCACGAGCAGGACGGGGATTCCCGCCTCGTCGAACACGCGCGCAGTCGAATAGTCGTAGGCGGTGAGCATCGCCCACCGTTGGCCGTCGAGCTTGGCCTGCTGGAGATCGCGGATGGTGATCCGGCGGTTCTGGATGCCGCCGTAGAGCGACTGTGCAGGAACGGGCTGGGTATCGGGCATGACGACTCACATCCGTTTCGAGTCCTCGAGGCCGCGAACGCGGTCCCCGGGTGGATGGAACGCCTCCATGGTGCACCGGTTCTCACCGGTTGCACCACGAACAGTCGATGACGTGCGTCACGCGAAGCGTCACGCCAGATCGCCGCGTTCGCGCCATCGGGAGGAGATGGGCAGGCGTCGGTCGCGTCCGAAGGCCTTGAGGCTGATCTTCGGCCCGGGCGGGTACTGGCGCCGCTTCCACTCGGCCGCGTCGATCATCCGACCAACCCGCTGCACCAGCTCGCGGTCGTAGCCGGCGGCGACGAGCTCGGCCAGGCCCAGATCGTGGTCGACGTAGCCTGCGATCACCGCGTCGAGCAGCTTGTAGTCGGGCAGAGAGTCGGAATCCAACTGCCCCGGGCGCAGCTCGGCCGAAGGCGGCTTGGTGATCGAGTTGGGCGTGATCGGCTCTATCTCGCCCCGACGAAGGGCCTCGGTATTGCGCCAGCGCGCCAGCTCCCACACCAGCCCCTTGGGCACGTCCTTCAGCGGCGCGAAACCGCCGACGGCGTCGCCGTAGATCGTCGAATACCCGACCGCCAGTTCGCTCTTATTCCCCGTCGCCAGCACGAGGTGCCCGTGCTGGTTCGACAGTCCCATCAGCGTCGTGCCGCGCACCCGGGCCTGCACGTTCTCCTCGGCCAGGCCGGTCAGCGACAGGCCGTCGACGAACGCGTCCACCATCGCAGCGATCGGCACCTCGCGGTAGTGGGCACCGAGGCGCTGCGCGGTGTCCTGGGCGTCGCTGCGGGAGTGGTCGGAGGAATACGCGCTGGGCATCGACACGCCGTAGACGTTGGCCCCGCCGATCGCGTCCGCGGCGATCGCAGCCACGACGGCGGAGTCGATTCCACCGGACAGGCCCAGCACCACCGACGCAAAGCCGTTCTTGTGCGCGTAGTCGCCGGTGCCCAACACCAGCGCCTGCCACACCTCGGCCAGATCGGACAGCGGCTGTGCCACCTCGGCGCGCAGCGGAGTGCCTGCCAGCTCAGCCGCCGGCAGGCCCAGATCGACGCGGGTCACCACCATGTCGCCCAGCGGACCGGTGAAACTCGGCCTCGGCTCGGCCACCTCTAGGTCGGCAACCTCGACATCAACGCAGTACACGCCTTCGACGAACTGGGGCGCGCGCACCAGCAGCTCGCCGTCAGGACGCACCACGAAGGAGTCGCCGTCGAACACCAGCTCGTCCTGGGCGCCGACCATGTTCACGTAGACCACCGGGCAGCCGGCTTCCGCGGCGCGGCGCTGCAGCAACGGCAGCCGCAAATCGTCCTTGTTGCGCTCGTAGGGCGAGCCGTTGATATTGACGACGAGCCCGGCGCCGGCCTCGCGAGCGACGCTGAAGGGTCCGCCGTCCTGCCAGACGTCCTCGCAGATGGTCATCGCCACGTCCACGCCGCGGTAGCGGACCAGACACAGATCCGTTCCGGGCACGAAGTAGCGGTTCTCGTCGAACACGCCGTAATTGGGCAGGTGATGCTTGAAGTAGCGCGCCCGCACCTCGCCCTGGAAGCAGAAAGCGGCGGCGTTACGCGCATAGCCGCGTCGTCCGTCGGCGCCGACAGAACCGCCAGCCGGCGCGCCGGGTGGGTTTTCGTCCAGATAGCCCACGATGACGGCCAGGTCGCCCAGCCCTGCTGCGCGCAACGTCGTCGCCAGATCGGTGAGCGCCCGCTTGGATGCCGCCCGGAAGGACGAGCGCAACACGAGGTCCTCGGGCGGGTAGCCCGTCAGCGCCATCTCGGGCACCGCGAGCAGGTGTGCACCGCCCTGGTCAGCCTGACGGGCGGCGTCGACTATGCGCGCGCAGTTGGCATCCAGGTCCCCGACAGTGAGATCGAGCTGACCCAGCGCCACCCGCAGTGTTGTCACCGGGGCAATTCTGCCCGTTGCCCGAGCCGCGGGCAGATCGCAGTTCGGACACGCTCGCAGCCCGCGGGCGGTTCGCGGCCGTCCGATGACAAGGCATGGGTCACAATGAAGGCTCGTAGGATCCGTGCGTCCAATCCGTGGTGCGCGCGCCTTGTCTGGAGGCTTCCCCGTGCCCGCTGTTCGTCGTCGTGTAGCCCTCCTGGCGGGTTTGCTCGTAGTGCCGGCACTGGCCGGCTGCACCTCCGGCGGGAGCAAGCCGGCCACCGGCTCGACCGGCTCGGCAGGCGCTTCAGCAAGCGCGACGGCGAGCGTCGACGCGGGTTCGAGCCCGCCCTCCGGGACACCGACCACGGCGAATACCGCCCCGCCCGAACCGGCGACGCTGGCGCTCGTGCCGGCCGCGGGCAGCAGCGGTGTCAATCCCAGCAAGCCCGTCGTGGTGCAGGTGCGCAACGGCACCCTCACCGCAGTCAGCTTCACGAACAAGGCCGGCAAGGTCGTGTCCGGCGCGCTGTCGGCGGACAAGACGCGTTGGACGTCCACCGAAACCCTCGGTTATGCCAAGAAGTACACGCTGACGTCGACGGCCACGGGTACGAACGGCAAGACCGTTCATGAGTCCGCCAGTTTTTCTACGGTGCGCCCTGGGAACTTGACGATGCCCTACCTCGACACCACCGGCGGGCTCCCGATCAAGGACGGCGGCGTGTACGGCGTGGGCATGGTGGTGGACGCGCACTTCGACGAGCCGATCAGCGACAAGAAGGCCGCGGAGAAGTCGCTGAAGGTCACCACGACGCCTGCCGTCGTCGGGTCCTGGTACTGGGAGAACGACCGCGACGTGCACTGGCGCCCGCGCAGCTACTACGCCCCCGGCACCAAGGTCACCGTCCACGCCGACGTCTACGGCACCGAGGTGGGCCAGGGGCTGTACGGCGAGTCCGACAAGCAGGTCAGCTTCACCATCGGGGCCAAGCATGTGTCGGTCTCGGACGACAAAACCCATCACGTCAAGGTTTTTTTCTCGAACAAGCTGGTGCGCACGATGCCCACATCGATGGGCAAGGGCGGCACCATCTATATCAAGGGCCGCGCGATCTCGTACTGGACGCAGCCGGGCACCTACACCGTCATCGGCCACGACAACCCCAAGATCATGGACTCGCGAACCTACGGCCTGCCGCTGGACAAGGGCGGCTACAAGGAACCGATCTACTGGGCCACCCGGATCAGCACCGACGGCGTGTTCCTGCATGAGCTGAAGTCCACGATTCCCCAGCAGGGGCACCGGGACATGTCCCACGGCTGCCTGAACCTCAACACCGCGAACTCCAAGTGGTTCTACAAGACCTCGCAGATCGGCGACGTGGTGCAGGTGGTGCACACCGGCGGCAAGCCGTTGCAGGTCTGGCAGAACGGCGACTGGTCGCTGTCCTGGGCGCAGTGGCAGGCCGGTAGCGCGCTTCGCTGAAGGCCACTGTGTGCGCTGGTGTTGATATCGCAGTTCACATGGCTGTTGCCTGACTGAGGCACACTGGGCCGGTGGATCGTCAGCAGGAGTTCGTGCTCCGCACCCTGGAAGAGCGCCAGATCCGGTTCGTCCGGCTCTGGTTCACCGACATCGTCGGCACACTGAAATCAGTGGCCATCGCACCTGCGGAGCTGGAAGGCGCGTTCTCCGAGGGCATCGGCTTCGACGGCTCGGCCATCGAAGGTTTCGCCCGGGCCAGCGAGAGTGACATGCTCGCCCGCCCGGATCCGTCGACGTTCCAGGTGCTGACGGAATCGGCGGGCGGTAGCGACATCACCGCGCGGATGTTCTGCGACATCCTGATGCCCGACGGATCGCCGTCCTGGGCAGATCCGCGTCATGTTTTGCGTCGCACGCTGGCCAAGGCTGCCGGGATGGGTTTCACGTTCTACACCCATCCCGAGGTGGAGTTCTTCCTGCTAGAGAACATGCCCACCGACGGCAGCGAGCCGCGCCCGATCGACAACGGCGGCTACTTCGACATGACCAGCCACGACAAGGCCAGCGACTTCCGCCGCGCGGCCATCCTCGCCCTGGAGGAGCTGGGCATCTCGGTGGAGTTCAGCCACCACGAGATCGCCCCCGGTCAGCAGGAGATCGACCTGCGCTACGCCGACGCGCTGAGCATGGCCGACAACATCATGACGTTCCGCCACGTCATCAAGGAGGTGGCCCGCTCGCGCGGTGTGCACGCCACCTTCATGCCCAAACCGTTTCACCACCAGCCCGGCAGCGGCATGCACACCCACGTGTCGCTGTTCGAGGGCGACGACAACGCCTTCTACGACGCCGACGACGAACTGCACCTGTCGTCGACGGCGCGCCATTTCATCGCCGGAATTCTGCGTCATGCCCGCGAGATCACCGCCGTCACCAACCAGTGGGTCAATTCCTACAAGCGGCTCTACGGCTATGCGGCTCATTCGGAGCTGGTGGAGGCACCGACCTACATCTGTTGGGGACACCGCAATCGTTCGGCGCTGGTGCGGGTGCCGATGCACAAACCGACCAAGCCCAATTCGTCGCGGATCGAGCTGCGCTCGCCAGATCCGGCGTGCAATCCCTACCTGGCCTTTGCGGTGGTGCTCGCGGCAGGCCTCAAGGGCATCGAGGAAAAGTACGACTTGCCGCCCGGTGCCGAGGACGACGTCTGGGCGCTCACCGAGGACGAGCGGCGTGAGCTGGGCTACGACGACCTGCCGCACAACCTGGCCGACGCGCTGCGCACGATGGAGCAATCGGAGTTGGTCGCCGAAACACTGGGCGCCGGTGTCTTCGACTACTTTCTACGCAACAAACGCGCCGAGTGGGCCGAGTACCGCGCCGAGGTGACCCCGTTCGAGCTGCGGCGGTACCTGCCGACGCTCTAGCCGGGCCCGATGCCGCCAGCACGGTGAACGCGGCGTCAGCTGCGGGCTGTCGCGACCCGAGTTGCAGTCAGCGAGTCTGCGGAATCTGGTAGTCGGGATCCAACTTGGACAGCAGTGCGACGCCGATCTCCGACAGCTGGTCCACCTGAGCCTCGTTCAGCACGTCGAAGACGATGTTGCGAACATGATCGACATGGGCGGGAGCGGTCTCGGTGACCTTCACCAGGCCAGATTCGGTCAACGTCACCATCGTCACCCGGCGATTGCCGGCAAGTGGGCTACGAGTCAACCAGCCCCTGCTCTCCAGCTTGCTCACCACGTGCGACAGCCGCGACAGCGAGGAAGTGGTGCGTGAGGCAATCACACCCATCCTCAGCACCTGGTCGGGTTCCTCGGACAACGTCGACAGCACCAGGTAGTCGAACAGGGTCAGGCCGGCGTCGCGTTGCAGCTCGGCGTCCATGGATGCGGGCAGGGTCAGCAGCACGGCGGCCAGTCGGCGCCAGGCCAACTGCTCAGCCTCGTTCAGCCAGCGGGTCTCCGGAGCTGCTGTGAGGAGCATGATCACACCCTAAGTCAACGCACGCGCCAACATGTTAGCCCACCGCCCTAGAGTTCTGGTATGGCTAAGCACCCCCTATTGGTTGTCCAGCACGAGGACGACGACCCGGTGGGGCGGCTGGGAACGTGGCTGGCCGACGCCGGTGTAAGTCTCGACGTCCGCACGCCGTTCAATGGCGGCGTCCTGCCCCCAGATCTGAGCGAGCATTCCGGGCTGGTGGTGCTGGGTGGTGCGGCAGGGGCTTACGACGACGGCGTCGCACCGTGGCTGCCCGCCGTGCGCGGCCTGCTGGGCGAGGCGGTGCGCACCGACGTGCCGACATTGGCGATCTGCCTGGGCGCCCAACTGCTGGCCGTCGCCGTCGGCGGCCGGGTGGAGCGGGGCACGAAGGGGCCTGAGCTGGGCGCCCAACTCCTGGCCAAGCGTGCCGCCGCCGGAACCGATCCGCTGTTCGGCCCGATGCCGATCACCCCCGACGTGATCCAGTGGCACTACGACGCGATCGTGTCGTTGCCGCCATCGGCGGTGCTGCTGGCCAGCTCGCCGGTGTATGACGTGCAGGCGTTCCGGATCGGACGGGTCGCGTGGGGCATCCAAGGCCACATCGAGACGACGCCGGAGATCGCCCGGCGCTGGGCGGAGACCGATCCGGCGCTGCTAGACTACGACCTGACCAAGCTGCTGAGGCAGATGGACGAAGCGCACGAGTTCATCGAGCAGGCGTGGCAGCCGGTTGCAGAGCGCTTCGCTACCGTGCTGGCCGACCCGGGTGCAGTGAAGGAAGCCCGCGGCCCCAACGTCGTCACTGCCGCCCCGGTTGACGATCCGGCCGCCATCCGCGCGGCGCTCGCGATGGAGATGCAGTCCGCGCGTGCGCCGATGCAGTTCGGTCGGCCGCCGGAATTCGGTGGGCCAACACAGTTCGGCGGCCCGCCGTCAGACGACCCGCAATGACGGCGCGCCGAGCGCCCTTACGCGCACTGCAATGAGCACCAATCCGCCCGACGTGCGCGACGTGCCCGGGTGGTTGGCGCGTTCGGTCGCACGACTGACGCGGCTGGGCTTCGACCGGCCCGGCGCCGCCGCGGCGGCCTTGACCCACGACCGGCTGGCGCTGTGGAACAGCGCCACCAACGCTCCCCCCGATCCCGGCGCGGCACTGGTGGTGTCTGCTCTGAGCCGCAGCGCCGCTCCGGATTCCGCAGTGCGCGCGCTCGCTCAACTGGCCGAGGCCTACGACGGTGCCGACCTGCGCGTGGAGCTGTGCGCGGATGCGGTGCTGCGAACCAGGCTGGTGAATGTGCTGGGAGCCTCCGACGAACTGGGCCGGCATCTCGCTCTGCACCCTGAGCACTGGCACGTTCTGCGCGCGGGCTGCACGCGAACCGACGCCGAGGTTGTCGCCGCGCTGGCAGCGGCGGTTGGCGCCGACGCAGGCAATCCGGTGGTGGGCAGCAGCGGCACACCCGCGGCGATCACCGGTCGCGCGGCAGGCGAAGCTCTGCGCACGGCATACCGCCGCGAGCTGCTGGCCATTGCCGGGCGCGACCTGGCCGGCGAGACGACCCTGGAGCAGACGACTGCCGCCCTCACTGTGCTTGCCGACGCCACGCTGCAGGCCGGACTGGCGGTGGCTGCGGCCCAGGTGAAGCCGTGCGACGCGCCGTTCCGGCTGGCCGTGGTGGCGATGGGTAAGGCCGGCGGACGGGAACTGAACTACGTCTCCGACGTGGATGTCGTCTTCGCCGCGGAGCCGGTGGACGACGCGGACCCGGCGCAGGCGCGCGCGGGAGCGGAGCGGTTGGCCGCTGCACTGATCGCCTTCTGCTCCGCAGCGGTGTGGGAGGTCGACGCGGCACTGCGCCCGGAGGGCCGTGACGGGCCGCTGGTCCGTTCGGTGGCCAGCCACCTGGCCTACTACGAGCGGTGGGCCAAGACGTGGGAGTTCCAGGCGCTCCTCAAGGCGCGGCCTGCCGCGGGCGATCTGGAGCTGGGTCGGCGTTACGTCAGCACCGTCGCGCCGTTGGTGTGGACAGCGGCCCAGCGACCCGGCTTCGTCACCGACGTGCAGGCGATGCGCCGCCGGGTCGTCGACTACATCAAGCCTGCGCTGCTGCCCCGCGAACTGAAGTTGGGCCCGGGTGGGTTGCGTGACGTCGAGTTCGCTGTCCAACTTCTCCAGTTGGTCCACGGCCGGGCCGATCCGTTGCTTCAGGTGGCGGGCACATTGCCGGCGCTGGACGCGCTGAGTGACTCCGGCTTCGTCGGCCGTGACGACGCGATCAGCCTCGGGGACGCCTACCGCTTTCTGCGCTCGGCCGAGCACCGCGTCCAGCTGGAGAAGTTGCGCCGTACGCATCTGCTGCCTGCCGACGCAGCCGGGCTGACGCGGCTTGCCCGTGCGATGGGCTACCGCGCCGACTACCGCGGCGACGCCAGCGCGGTGTGGCGCGCGGAATGGATGCTGCATCAGCGCGAGGTGCGTCGTCTGCACCAGAAGCTGTTCTACCGTCCGTTGCTCGAAGCGGTGGCACGCGTGCCCAGCCAGCAGCTTCGGCTCAGCCCGGCACAGGCGCAGCGGCGGCTGGCGGCGCTGGGCTTCGACGAGCCCGAGCGCGCCCTGCAGCACATCGACGCCCTCACCACCGGGCTGTCCCGGCGCGCGGCGATCCAGCGCGCCCTTCTACCTGCGCTGCTCGAGGACTTCTCCGCCGCACCGGATCCCGACGCCGGGCTGCTGCGCTACCGGCGGGTGTCCGATAGCGCGGGGGAGACCCCCTGGTATCTGCGCACGCTGCGCGACGAGGGCAAGGCGGCAGATCGGCTGGCGTATCTGCTCGGAACATCGCGGTTCGTGGCGGACCTACTCGCCGCGGGCCCGGACGGTCTGCGCCTGCTGTCCGACGACGCCGCCCTGGCCGCCCATCGCTCGGAAACGGAGCTGGTCGCGGCGATGCGTGCCGCT
Organism: uncultured Jatrophihabitantaceae bacterium; assembly: GCA_964236495.1. Lineage (GTDB taxonomy): Bacteria > Actinomycetota > Actinomycetes > Mycobacteriales > Jatrophihabitantaceae > CAXSBR01. The sequence goes on along the minus strand of CAXSBR010000002.1, from coordinate 120,034 downwards.
GCCGCTCGCCAGGACGGCCTCGCCGCCGGCATCGCCGCGGTGCGCGCGGTGCGCAGGGGCGAGCTGGTGCGCATCGCCTGCGCCGACCTGCTCGGCCTGGACGATCTTGATGACGTGATGGCCGGACTCAGCGCCACCATGGACGCCACCCTCGCGGTCACCCTGGAGCTGGCTAGTGCCGCCGTCGCCGCCATGCGCGGGTATCCGAGCCCGCCGGCTTTGCTGGCGGTCATCGCCGTCGGACGCCTCGGCGGACGCGAACTGGGCTACGGTTCGGACGCCGACGTGCTGTTCGTCTACAAATCGTGCACCGACGATCCGACGATCGACGTGGCACGCTTTGCCGGCGAGGTCGCCGAACGGGTGCGCACGTTGCTGGCCGCGCCCAGTGCGGACCCGGCGGTGAACGTCGACGCGAACCTGCGCCCCGAGGGGCGCAACGGGCCGCTGGCGCGCACGCTGCGCGCCTACGAGGTTTACTACCAGCGGTGGTCGGCGACGTGGGAGGCACAGGCACTGCTGCGCGCCCGCGCGTGCGCCGGCGACGAGGAGCTGGGCCGGCGCTTTCTCGCGCTCATCGATCCGGTGCGGTATCCCGGCGCGGGCATTGCCGACGACGACGTTCGCGAGATCCGCCGGCTCAAGGGGCGCATCGACAGCGAGCGGCTACCCCGCGGTGCCGATCCGGGCACGCACACCAAGCTGGGCCGCGGCGGCCTCGGTGACATCGAGTGGACCGCCCAGCTGCTCCAGCTGCGCCATGGTGCGCACCTGCCCGCGCTACGCACGCCGAACACGACGCAGGCGCTGCGGGCGGCGCAGCGGGCCGGCCTGCTCGATACCGCTGATACCGACGCGCTGATCGCAGGCTGGCGCCAGGCCACCCACACCCGCAACGCGATTCTGCTGGTGCGCGGCAAGCCTGGTGACCAGCTGCCCGGGCCCGGTCGAGAACTGACCGGGGTGGCCCGCGCGCTGGGATATCCGGCCGGCTTCGATCCAGCCCAGGTCGACACCGACTACCGCCGCAGGGCTGCGCGGGCACGCGAGGTCGTCGAGCGAGTGTTCTACGGCGAGGGCGCCACCGATCCTGCGCTGGGAGTAGCCGCAGGGTCCACTAACGCGCGCGCGAAGCGCAGTCGGTAACGCAGTCGGACGCATCTACAAGACGATCATCGTGCGCGACGGCAAGCTCGTCGGCGCGACAGGGTCGGCGTTTTACAGGTAGGTCGGTCGTGAGGGTCGACGAGATCCCGGTAGGAGAGGGCCGCGCCGTGGCCGTGGCCGTGGACGGGGCGCAGGTGGCGCTGTTCCGATTGCGCGACGGCTCGCTGCGCACCCTGGACGCGGCGTGCACCCACCGCGGCGGTCCATCGGCCGACGGGCTGATCGACGGGCGGGTGGTGCGGTGCCCCGATGCACCGATACTCCTGCGACCTGCTGACGGGTGCCGAGACGTCCAGCGGCGGACCTTCAATCTGTACCTACGCCGTGTCGGTAGACGAGCAGGACCAGGTGACGGTGCAGCCCGCCTGAGCTGACCTCGTCCAACGACGATGCCCAGCCGCCCAGCCGCCCAGCCGCCCAGCCGCAGCCGATGCGCTCACCTTGTCTCAGAACGGCGGCGGGTCGGCATCGCTCGGTTCGTGCTGGGCAGCAGGAGACAGACTGCGCGGAGTGGATTAAAGGCGTGTGAGGTAGTGCTGCCCGGTTGGGCTGACCCAGTCGGCGCTGGCGTCCTCGCGTAGTTGGTATGTCCAGATCTTCTCGGTTTTGAGGCGGTGGTGGCGGCGGCAGAGGGCGGTCATGTTGGCCGTGCTGGTTCGGCCGCCGGAGTTCCAGGGGTGGACGTGGTCGAGGTCGCAGCGTCGTGCGGGGACAGTGCAGCCGGGGAAGCGGCAGGTGCGGTCGCGGGCGGTGATGTGGTCGGTCAGGTTGTGGGGTGGGCGGTAGGTGGTGCGGCCGTAGTCGAGGATCTGCCCGCTGACTGGGTCGGTGACGATCCGCCGCCACGTGCCGGTCTGATCCGCAGCTAACTTCCGGGCGGTGGGGGCGTCGAGGGGGCCGTACCCGGTTAACTCGGCGGGCTGGTCGTTCAGGCTGAGCAGGGTGGTGGCGGCGATGGTGACCTGGATCTGCGGGGACCGGCCTTGCACGGTGGGGAGTCCGTCGGCGGGGATGCCGGTGAGGACGCCGTCAACCAACAGGTCGAACCGGCGCTGCGGCAGCGTGCGGGCATCGTCGCGGGGCAGGAGTCTGGTGGCGGCGTCGAGGCGGGTGTAGATCGTGTGGATGTCGGCGGCGGGGCCGTACACGCTCACCGTGGCCATCCCGTCGGGCTCGGGATAGACGCGTACGTCGCGGCGGGTGAGGGCGTCGGCGTGCCGATCGGCCACCCCGCACGGGTCGGCGACCGCGATAGCCCGGTGCACAGCCCGATCCAGCATCGGCGGGGTCGCCCCCGCCGAGTCAGCGACCACCACGGCATCGACGTGCGCGGCCAAGGCACGGTCACAGCAGGCGGCCATCCGGGCCAGCCCGGCGACGTGCGCCAGGGACAGGTCCCCCGCGGCGAGGGCGGCGAACGTGGCGGGCAGCCGGTCGGTGAGGGAACGGGCGTGGGCGAGCCGCTTACCTGCAGCGGGCGGGGAGATCCGCAGCATGCACGCCACCTCCTCGCGCACCGCCTGGAAACCGGTCGGGTCGCGCCGGTCCAACACCGCCAACGCCGCCACCTGCACCGCATCGATCGCGGCCCGATGCCGATCCAACACACCGACCAGGTCGACCAACTCGTCGTGGCCCAGCATGCCCGGCTTCAACCCACGCAGCCGGGTCAGGTCGGCGTCGCTCCACCCGCAGGCCGGCTCGACACACAACCGGCGCAGCATCGCCGAGACAGGCTCGGCGACAAGCGGAGCGGCGGCTGCGGACATACCCAAACTATAGAACACACGTACGACAATACGGAAGCCTCAGTGATACCGAGTCAACATTCGATCGCATGCGGAGGGGGTGCCGTCGACCTCGGCGACCATCGCCAGCACGCTGCGGGGCATCGTGCAGTTCCCGTCGATGCGGTCATTCGTGGAGCGGGCCCAGGCTGAGCTTCAGCTAGCCGACGGGTGAGCTCGTCGGCGATGTCACGCTCGTCTGCACATCGAGCGAGCCGTACCCAGGTCGTGCACTAGCCGAGCATCACTACCCGTAACGCGGCTGCGGAAAAGCTTTACCGCCCAAGCGTGCTTCACTACGCCCGTGGCCCTGTCTGCCCGCGCTGCCGAAGAGAAAGATCTGCCGGCTCTGCTCGAGCTGGTTGACCAGATGTTCGCCGCACTGGGCACACTCACGACCGAGGAATGGCGTGGCCAGTGCATGCACGACCTCGCCGCGCGATTGTGGCACGACGTGGGCATCTTCGTCGTTGACGGTGCTGAGCCCCCGCAGCAGCCGACACTGGTCGCGTGTGCGGTGGGCATCGTGCATCAAAGTCTTCCGAGCCCCCGCCGGATCGGAGTCACGACCGGCTACGTCGAATGGGTAGCGACACGCAGCACCCATCGACGTCGGGGTCATGCGCGCGCAGCGAATGCTGCTCTCATTGACTGGCTGACCGAACAAGGTGCGGCTGTAGTCGATGTGCACTCCAGCGCGGAGGCCGAGTCGCTATACCGAAGCCTCGGGTTTTGCCAACCCGGCCCGACCGCGCTGCGCCTTCGAACCCGCCACTACTTCGCCCATTGACGCGCATCGACCGGCCCATTCAATCTTCGTCGCGTGGGAAGCGCGCCGTCGCGTCAGCTTCATTCGGCGTGTTCGCACCCGAGGTCGCCCCGACTCGGTGCGGGTCGAAGGGGCGTCGGATTGCACACCGGTCCGGCCTTCGACGAGGCCCTCGCGCCGCGTGCTACCTGATGGCAGCATCCCGAGCAGCTTCATGACCGCGCGTGACGCACAGTTGTGCATCTCGGTGGGAGGCGACGACCGGCTCGCCCGGCCGGTGTTTGGGCAGCTCAGGCTGTGATGACACGGGCAACTGTGAGCGGTTACGAAGGGTTGTTCGCGGCCGTCCGCGCATGGAACGTTGCCTCGCGAAACCTTCTGGCCAAGCTGGCCTTCGTCGACACTGGCCAGGTCCAGCCCGACGCCAACCACGGCGACACCCTGCTGATGGCCAGATCGTGTGCGACGACGGCCCAGTAGGTCATCCACCACAAGGTCAAGCGACGGCAGCGGCGTCACGCACCGGGCCGTCCAGCCACCGCTGCACCTCGTGCCAGCTGCGTAGCCGGACGATGGTCAGGTCCGGTCGCTGCGCAGTGAGAGCGGCTATCCGCTGGGCACTGCCGGCGTGCGTGGTCCACGCCCAGCGGACGATGTGCTCAGGGTTGGTGAAGACCGTCCACAGCGGCGGTTCGACATTGCCGTTCCACAGCTTCTGCCGTCGCAGCCGCCGACGTACAGTGCGGGCGACTACCTGCCGCAGCACCCTCGCGCGAGGTAGGTCCAGCCACACGAGCAGGTCCGCCCGTTCGGCCAGTAGGGCGCGCGCTGAGCTGTACTGCCATTCAGTCACCCAGGTGGGCCGAGCGCTGAAGGTTTCCACCTCGCCGGTGAAGGACGGGCGCGGCGTCCAACCGGGTCCGTGGTACAGGGCGTCTATCTCCACGTGCGGAATCCCCAGCACCTGTTCGAGCCGCGCCGCGAGGGTCGTCTTGCCGGCGCCCGACGTGCCGGCGACGAGCACGCGCCGCGGACGTCGTAGCAACCTGTCGGAGGCCTCGAGCGGCATCCTGTCACCGTAGATCGGCTGGCCCCCTCCTTCCGATGGGATACCGGCCAGTCCGCTCGACGGTGGTTCGCGTGGCGGAGAGTTCAGTGACTACGCAAGCGCTAGGTCAGCGTCGTCACTGAGCTCGGTGTCAAGGCTGACGGGTCAACGCTTCGGTGTGGTCGTCGGTCCAGGTGGCCGCGCGGCGGACGGCGGCAGCGGTTCCGTCGGTGACGAGCTCACGCATCGCTGCGACTCCGTCGCGGGCCTGCTGTTCTATGCCGCGCCAGCAGCGGTGTTGCCACCAGGCGACGACTGGTACGACGTCGGCGATGCCGAACGCCGCACCGTAGGCCGTCAAAACAAGGCGAATACGCCGCGCGGCGGCGGGGACGTCGGTGATAGTCGGGCCGAGGTCGAGCCACATCCAGCACACATGGGCCACATCCTCGATGCGCCGGCCGGGGCCGGCACCGTCCCAGTCGATGAACGCGTACGGCTGCCCACCGTTACCTGCTTTGCGGTAGACGGTGTTGTCGGGGGCAAGGTCGTGATGGCACAGGACCTCGGCGTTGCCCGCTAGCGCCGTGCCGGCGGTCAGGTCGTGAAACTTCCGCACCAGACGGGCGACGCCGGCCAGCGCATCATCACTGGCGGCCCAAGCCGGGACCGGCTGTTGCCAGGGCACCCGCCCGGGCAGGAACGTCACCGTCTGCTCTCCGTCGGATCCGTTGGCTATCAGGCGAGGTGCTCGGCGACCACCCGGCGCCTTCGAACCAGCGCAACGCAGCCTCTGTATTCGGGTTCGGTCGAACGGGCCGGCGATGCACCACGTTGCCCACCCGTACCGGCCCGGTCACCCGTCCCCCGAGCAAACGCTCACCCATATCTCCAGTGTGACAACGCCGCATTCAGCCCGCATGAGCCGCCGAGCGAGCTGGCGGCATAGTGTGCGACGCGTCGCGAGTCACGGGTACCCGTTCTACCGCCTCGAACTGAAGCAGCACCAAGTAGCCGCCCGAACCGAGTCGAGAGGATCAGTCATGGCGTGGGGTAAAACCGACGAAGAGAAGGCCGCCGAACGCGACGAAGAGGAACGGCGCCGCAGCGACGCTGCGCGGGCCAAGGCAGCGCAGGACTACGCCGCCTCACCGGTCGGTCAGGCCGAAGCCGCCGCCGCTGCCGGCGCCGCGTTCTTCCAGACCCAGATCAACGTCAGTCGTCTGGACGGGAACGCGTCCTGGGGCCAGGCCACCGGAACGGTCGAACACACCGGGCGCCCAGACCTGCTCGGGCAGATCGAGTCCTTCGGTTGGCGCCTCGAGAACGTCGGGTACGTCTTCATCGAGACGGGCACCACGTCGACCGCGCGCGTGATGATGTCGGGTGAGTCGACGGCGGTGCAAGGATTCGTGCTCGGCATCTACCTGTTCCGCGCCCAACGTTGAGACGCACCGTGAAATCGGCAGCACCGTCTTCGGATCACCGCTGAAGGCGGCGGAGGGCGCTGTTCACGACGATTCCTAGACTGGGTGCCGTGACGGGCGGCTGGGACATCGGGTGCAGGGCAATTCTTTTCGACTGCGACGGCGTGCTCGTGGACTCGAAGATGTTCGGCAACCGGGCGTGGAGTCGGTGGGCTGACGAGCACGGACTCGACCCGGCGGCGGTGCTCGAAGGCGTGCACGGTCGCCGCTCGACCGAGACCGTCGCGCTGTTTCTGCCCGAGGCGCGGCGGCCGGCCGGTGTGACTGCCATCGACGATCTCGAGCTCGACGACGCGCCCGGCACACCGGCGATGGCCGGCGCGCTCGCGTTGTTGCCCACGCTGCCCGACGACAGCTGGGCCGTGGTCACGTCCGCCGCGCTGCCGTTGCTGCGGGCGCGGATGAGCGCGGCCGGACTGGCTCTGCCGGCGGCCGTCGTTACCTCAGAGGACGTGAGTGCTGGCAAGCCGTCGCCGCAGGGGTACCTGCTAGCAGCGCAGCGGTTGGGCGTACCGATCGCTGACTGTGTCGTGATCGAGGACAGCGTTCCCGGCATCCGCGCCGGCCGTGCGGCGGGCGCGGGTCACGTTCTGGGCATCGGCGCCGACGCCGTCGGGTCCGAGGCAGACAGCGTCGTGCTCGACCTGCGCGCCTGCACGTGGACCGGAGCCGGCTTGCACATCGACGACGCCTACGCGCTAGGCGGCCCCGCTGCCGCACCAGTTCGGAGTACCGATCGGCAGTAGTCCAACAGGCTCGCCGGTGGCGATGACCAGGCGCATGTCCCGGCGCCCAAGCGACGGCCCTCGTGAAGAGCCACCACGTCTGCCCGCGCCGAACAGCGCAGACGCGAGATCGCCGCAACGACCGAAGGCCCCGGTTGCCAGGGGCCTTCGTCGAAGCTTGAGGAACAGCGCTGTGAAGCTCAGATGTTGTAGTACAGATCGAACTCGTACGGGTGTGGGCGCAGCCGGATCGGGTCGACCTCGTTGACGCGCTTGTAGTTGATCCAGTTGGCGATGACGTCCTCGGTGAACACGCCACCCTGCAGCAGGTAGTCGTGGTCGGCCTCCAGGCTGTCGAGCACCTCGCTCAGCGAGCCAGGCACCTGCGGGATGAGTGCGGCCTCGTCCGGCGGCAACTCGTACAGGTCCTTGTCCACCGGCTCCGGCGGCTCGATCTTGTTCATGATGCCGTCGAGACCGGCCATCAACATCGCGGCGAAGGCCATGTAGGGGTTGCAGGACGGGTCCGGGACGCGGTACTCGATGCGCTTGGCCTTCGGGCTGGTGCCGGTGATGGGCACCCGGATGCAGGCAGAACGGTTGCCGGCGGAGTAGACCAGGTTGACCGGCGCCTCGTAGCCGGGAACGAGGCGGTGGTAGGAGTTGACGGTCGGGTTGGTGAACGCCAGCGCCGAGGGGGCATGCTTCAGCAAGCCGCCGACATACCAGCGGGCGATGTCGGACAAGCCTGCGTAGCCCGACTCGTCGTAGAACAGCGGCTCGCCGTCCTTCCACAGCGACTGGTGGCAGTGCATACCCGAGCCGTTGTCGCCGAACAGGGGCTTGGGCATGAAGGTCGCGGTCTTGCCGTTGCGCCAGGCGACGTTCTTGACGATGTACTTGAACAGCAGGATTTCGTCGGCAGCGTGGGTCAACGTGTTGAACTTGTAGTTGATCTCCTGCTGACCGCCGGTGCCGACCTCGTGGTGGGCCCGCTCCAGCTGCAATCCGGCCGCCATCAACTCGGTGCTGATCTCGTCGCGGATGTCGGAGAAGTGGTCGTAGGGCGAGACCGGAAAGTACCCACCCTTGATCGACGTCTTGTAGCCCAGGTTGCCGCCCTCCTCGGCGCGCCCGGTGTTCCAGGCACCTTCCTCGGAGTCGACGAAGTACATGCCGCCGTTCATCTTGGACTCGTAGCGCACCTCGTCGAAGATGTAGAACTCGGCTTCCGGGCCGAAGTAGACGGTGTCCGCTATGCCCGTCGAGGTCAGGTAGGCCTCGGCCTTCTGGGCCACCGAGCGGGGATCGCGGTCGTAGGGCTCACCGGTGCGCGGCTCGACGATGGAGTGGTTGATGTTCAGCGTCTTGGCCTTGCGGAACGGGTCGATGTAGGCCGTGGCCGGGTCCGGGATCAGCTTGAGGTCGGACTTGTCGATGGAGGCGAAACCGCGGATGGACGAGCCGTCGAACATCTGGCCTTCGGTGAAGGAGTCCTCGTTGAAGTTCGAGGCGGGAACGTTGAAGTGCTGTTGCACACCGGGCAGATCGGTGAATCGGATGTCGATGAATTCGACGCCCTCGTTCTTGATGTAGCTCAGTACTTCCTCGGAGCTGCTGAACATGGGTCCTCCACGACGCCGGCACTGGGACCGACACACGGTAAGGCGACGCCGTTGCCGCCGGGTGTCTCGGCCGTTTCGCGGACATTACCCGGGCCGGCGAGGGGCAGGTCAGCCTGGGTTCCGATGGATCGTCCAAGATTCACCAGGGATCCACCGGAGTTCATCGGGAGTTGACGACGACGGTGTCGGTGACGCGGTCGTGCAGGCCACGGTGGAACCGGTCCAGCACGACTGCCGGGATGAGCAGTAGCAACAGAACGGTGCGAAGGACTGCGCGGTACAGGCCGATGGGGGCCCGTCGGTCGGTGCGGATCAAATGCAGGGATAGCAGCCGCATGCCCACGGTCTGGCCGAGCAGGGTGAGCCCGAGCACATAATCCAGCGCCAGCGGCACGACGCTCCACGTGCCGGGCAGAGAACCGCCGGGGCCCGAATGGTGCCGTCCGGCCTCGAACAGTGTCACCAACACAGCGGCGATCAGGCTGCTGGCCAGTGCGTCGACAGCAAATGCCATCGCTCGCCGCCCGATGCCGGCCACCGAACCCGGGCCAGAGCCCGGCAGTTGCGCGACGGTGTCCGAACCAGAGCTGGGGCCGGAGGCAGAGCGCAGCGGATCGCTCATCATATGGACCCCCGCGGCGTCGTGGCTGTGAGCGTTCAGCCGGCGCGGCGACGAATCGCCCGCTGGCTGGCGTTCATCTTTGCCCCCGCCGGCATCGGTCCCTGCGGCACCGGAATGCGCGTCGCCGGCAGAGCAGCCAGACGTCGGTTGAGCACCGCGACCTGCTCCTTGCTCAGATTGCTGGGCAGCCGGATCAGATGCCCGTTGAGCTTGCCCAGCGGAACCTGGCCCTCCTCGCTACCGACCACGACGTCGTAGATCGGCGTGTCGCCGATCAGGCGCGAGAGGCGTCGCTTCTCCTGCGCGATCAGCCCAATGACCCGCTGGGGTGAACCTTCGCCGACCAGTATCAATCCGGGCCGACCGGTGAGACGGTGTACGGCGTCGAGCTGAGGGGTCGCTGCGACGGCCTCGGTTGTCTTCCAGTCCGCGCCGCGCAGGTTGCGTAGGACGTACAGGGCCGCGCCGGGTTGGCCGTCGGCTTGGGAGTAGGCGGCGGTCTGGGCCCGACGGCTGAAGACGAACAGTGCCGCAAGCAGGCCGGCGACCACGGCCAGCGGAATGAAGAAGAACAGATGGTTGGTGATGAGTACGGCCAGCAGGTACACCACCGCAGCGGCCACCACGAAGGCCAGCACCAGGTAGGGGATCAGCTTGTTGTCGTTCTTGCGGGTAAGGGTGAACGCCTGACCCATCGAGCTGAACGTCTCGCGCCGCTGCGCCCGGCGCGCGGTGCGCGCTGCGGCCTTGTCCTCCCGGGACAGCTTGGGCGGTTTCACGCGGGCAGTGCGCCCCGGCTTGAGTGCCGACGTCTTCATGGGTATCAGGATAAGGGCTCAGCATGCCTGCCGCGGCTACCCAAGTCGGCAGCGACCCGCCTGCATCGGTGCGTTCAGACGCGGGCGTCCATCGCCTGCCGGTAGAGCCGGCCGGCCCGGTACGACGAGCGCACCAGCGGTCCGCTGAGCACGCCGGCGAAGCCGATGTCCTCGGCCTCCTCGCTGAGCTCGACGAACTCCTCGGGCTTCACCCAGCGGCTGACCGGAAGGTGGCGCGGCGACGGACGGAGGTACTGCGTGATCGTGATCAGTTCGCAGCCCGCGTCGTAGAGGTCCTGCAGCGCCTGGCTGACCTCGGCGCGTTCCTCGCCCATGCCCAGGATCAGATTCGACTTGGTGACGAGTCCGACAGCCCTGGCCGCGGTGATCACCGACAGCGAGCGCTCGTAGCGAAAGCCCGGCCGGATGCGCTTGAAGATCCGCGGCACCGTCTCCACGTTGTGGGCCAACACCTCGGGCCGCGAACCGAACACCTCGGCCAGCTGTGCCGGGTCGGCGTCGAAATCCGGAATCAGCAGTTCGACGCCGGTGCCCGGGTTGACGGCGTGGATCTGGCGCACCGTCTCGGCGTAGAGCCACGCGCCGCCGTCGGCCAGGTCGTCGCGGGCCACGCCGGTGACGGTGGCGTAATGCAGGCCCATCGCTTGGATGCTGGTGGCTACCCGGCGTGGTTCGTCGACATCCAACGGATCGGGCTTGCCGGTGTCGATCTGGCAGAAATCACAACGACGGCTGCATTGCGAACCACCGATGAGGAACGTCGCCTCCCGGTCCTCCCAGCATTCGTAGATGTTGGGACAGCCGGCCTCCTGGCAGACCGTGTGCAGACCCTCACGCGCAACGAGCCCGCGCAGATCGGTGTAGTTGGGCCCCATGGCGGCGCGAGTCTTGATCCACGACGGCTTGCGCTCGATCGGCGTTTGCGCGTTACGGGCTTCGATGCGCAGCAGACGGCGCGGTGCCGAAGCGGTGGGCGAGACGTCGCCAGACGTCGGATTCGTCAACTCAGTAACGGGGCCGGTCACCGTTCCGAGCGTACTCAGCGGGTTGTATTTACTGGCGCGTTGCAGGTCACTGGATGGTGCGCACGAGAAGCCAGGCGATCAGGCCGAGAACAGCCAACACAGCCACGCCGATGCCCAGGCCGCCGAGCCAGCGGCGGGCATGGTGGCGGACGTCGTAGGCGTACACGCTCACCGTGCCCACGAGGGCCACCACGATCACCAGTAGCACCACGCCCACGCTCGACCCGGTGGAGGTGCAGCCGAAGCCTGTCGAGGATTTACTGCACAACGTCGCCCGGCGTCCGGCGACGATGACGGCGCTCATCACTCCGATCGGCATCGCCAGCAGCCAGAACACGACCACGCCGGCCCACATGCCCACTGTGGACGAGCGGTGTTCTGCCGACGCGGGCATCGGCGCAGCGTTCGCCGTCGCGCCTACCGGCGCGCTCTCGGCACTGCCAGGCATTTCACGGGGCAAGAGGTCGGGTACCGCCGGGATGAGCATCGTGTCATCGGCAGCGGAAACACGTGATGGCCCCGGCGGCGCTGCGTAGGCGCGGGGGATCATTTCGGTCTCCGGGCCACCGGGCACCGCCGAAGCAGCGGGGAGGAGCTGGGTGGTGTCACTTCCCGCGGTGGCCGGGATCGGTGTGGAGGTCCCGCGGAAGAAGTCGCTGTCGCTGGCGTCGGGCAACCCGCTGTGGCGCAGGTCGGAGACTCGAACGGTCTTGGCGCTACCGGTGTCGGCGTGACGACTCATCGCCGGCTCAGGCCGCAACCCGGACAGCCGACGACCACAGAGTCGGCAAGTGCTTTTCGACGATGGGCAGGGCCTCGTTCACGCCGATGTCGCGGCCGAGTTCGGCGCTGAGCGAGGTGACGCCGGCATCGGCGATTCCACAGGGCACGATCCGATCGAACCACGTCAGGTCCGGATTGCAATTCAGCGCGAAGCCGTGCAGTGTCACTCCGCGCGACACCCGAACTCCGATGGCGGCCACCTTGCGTTCGGGGCCGCGCTCGTCGGCGGGCACCCACACGCCGCTGCGCGTCGGTACCCGGATCGCTGTGCGCAGGCCGAGCTCCACGCAGGCGCTCATCAGCATCGCCTCCAGCCGGCGGACGTAGGCGACGACGTCGATCGGGTCGGGAAGAGCGAGGATGGGGTAGCCGACGAGCTGGCCCGGCCCATGCCAAGTGATCTTTCCACCACGGTCGACGTCGATCACCGGGGTGCCGTCGACGGGACGCTCACCGGGATAGGTGCGCTTGCCCGCGGTGTACACCGGCGGATGCTCGAGCAGGAGCACCGTGTCCGGCCCGGTGCCGTCGACGCGCGCTGCATGGAAGTCTCGCTGCTGCTGCCACGCCGTGGCGTAGTCGACGGTTTTGCCGCGCACGATCTGCACATACGTCTGTGGGGCGGACGTCATCGGCGCGGGGGCAGTAGGCGCAACCACATCGACGACCCTACGCGGGCGAGCTGTGCGTCGGCCGTGTGTTACCGGCCGGCCGGTCAGCCTCGCGTGCCAGTGGTCAATCGGACGGTGTCCAACGGCGTCTCCACCGCGCTGCCGTCGGGTCCACGCTCGACGTAATAGGCGGACTTACCGTCGCGTTCGGTAAATGCGCCCGCGAATTCGGCGTTGTGATATAGCACGCCAGTTGCGTCGTCGGTGGCGTAGCCGGCGCCCAGCGTGCCCTCGGCGATGAGCGACTGGAACAGCGGACGACGTTGCTCCTCGGAGTCGTAGTGCACGCCGTTGGAGAAGGGCACCAGACCGAGGCCGTTGGTGATGGGCTTGAGGTCCGGGCCGAAGGAGTCGGTGGTGCCGCCGTCGTGCCAGCAGATCGAGCCGGCACTGACCCCGGTCAGGACGACGCCGGCCTGCCACGCGTCACGCATCGCCTCGTCGACGCCGTGCAGTCGCCACATCGCCAGCAAGCCCGCGACGCTGCCGCCGAACACCCAGATAACGTCCTGGCCGAGGAGATGCTCGCGGATGTCGTCCACGTTGGGCATCAGGAACAGCTGCAGGTGCGAGGCCTGCAGACCGCGCAGGCCAGCGGCGTTGTAGAACTCCGCGATGCCGCTCGGATTGTCACCGGCGGCGGTGCCCAGGTAGCAGACCTTCGGCGCTCGCCCGGTCGCGCCGGACAGTTCGATCGCGTACTCGGTGAGCGGCCCGAGTTCGTAGCGGGTACGCCGGCCGGGCACGAGGCCTCCGGAGGTGGCCAGGATGGTGGGCTGGTCGGCAGGCACTTCGCCACCCTAGATCGGCCACCATAGATTGCTGGGCATCGCAGCCAGTCCGGAGTGCTTGTCGACGTGCTCTTCGCGCTTCGCAGCGTCGTTGTGTCGGCGCTGTGACGACTGTCCGACGCGCAAAGCTGAGCGCTGAGCGGCCCTGTGGACAACCGCCGAGGTTCCGGGCCGGTTTCTGCGACGATCGGCGCATGGGACGGTCCAGCTCGTCGAAGCCTGCGTGGAAGATCGCCGGGTATGCCGCGGACAAGCTGATCGGCTACGGCGCCACCTCGCAGGTCTGGCAGGGGCGCGTTCTGCGCACCGGCGAGCCGGTGGCCCTCAAGGTGCTGGCAGTGACCGATGCGGCCGCACATCGCTCCGCACGGGCCGAGGCGGCGCTGCTGTCGGCGCTGGACCATCCGCACCTGCTGCGCCTGCACGAGCTGGTGTCCGACGGCAACCAGGCGATTCTGGTGGTCGACTACGCAGCCGGTGGCAGCCTGGCCCAGCTGTTGGAGCGGCGCAGCCGGATCACCGTCGGTGAGCTGGTGACGGCGGTGGCACCTGTCGCTGCCGCGGTCGCCTACCTGCACGAGGAGGGGCTGGTCCACGGCGACATTTCCCCGGCCAACCTGTTGTTCACCGCGCAGGGCCAGCCGGTCTTGGCCGATCTGGGCGTGGCGTCGATGTGCGGCAACACCGATGATCCGCACGCGACGCTGGCCTATCTCGATCCCGCTGTAGCCAACGGCGGCGCGGCGGGTACGCCCAGTGACGTCTTCATGCTCGCCGCGACTGCGCTGCATGCACTCACCGGCAGGCCGCCATGGATCGCGTCGACGTCGCAGAGTTTGGTCGACGTGGCCGCGCTCGGCGACATCGCAGGACTCGACGACGCGCTGGCAGGCGTGCCCGCGGAGGTCGCCGCCGTTGTGCGGCGCGGGCTGTCGGCGCTGCCCCATGCGCGCGGGACAGCCGCGGAGTTTGCGCTGGATCTGCGGCATGCGGCTACGCCGGCTCCGCTGGAGCTTGCAGCCGGGCAGCTGCGCGCTGTCGGTACCGATGCCGGCGATGCTGATGCTGACGCTGATGGCAACCACGGCGCACCACATTCAGCCGAGGTTGCGTACCAGCCGCGACACGGTGCCGCATCGGCGTCGGCCGTGGATTGGTCGGCTCGCCCGCCGCGCGCCGCGCGCAGGCGTTCGGCGATAGCCACCGATCTGCGGTTGGAGCGTCCTGACTTCGCTCGTCCCGACTTCGCTCGTCCCGAAGTCTTTGATGTCGACGCCAGGCGCGCGCAGGACCGGTTCGGGCAGGCATCGATCGAGCGGACGGGCCGCAACGACCGAGCCGACCGAACCGACCGAGCCGACCAAGCCGACCAAGCCGACCGAGCCGACCGAGCCGACCGAGCCGCGGCGATGTCGCTGACGCACCAGGTCCGAGCGCGAGTGCGTTCTGCGCCGCCACCAGCACCATCGCGCCAGCGGACCGGCTTACGGCGGTGGCTGGTTGGCGGTGCGGGCCTCTCGGTGGCAGCGGCCTGTGCCGGCACGGTGTTGGTGACCGGATGGCGTCCGCCGGTCTTAGGAGGCGCCGCGCATGGGCCGTCGTCGTCGGCGAAGTCGCCGACTGCGACGACGGCGCCCGCGGCGTTGCCGTCTGCGACGTTGCCGACCACAACGACGGCGGCCGCGGCCACGTCGCCTCCGGTTATCCCGCCGGAGCCTCGCGCGACATCGACAATCTCGGCGCAGGCCAAGGTTCCAGCAGAGGCGACTGCGACGTCGACAGCTACGCCGAGTACCGCCGCCGGCGTGGTCGACTGGCAGGTGGTGCTCGCGGATCTCGACGTCCACCGTGAGCATGCCTTCGCAACCGCGAACCCGAGTGAGCTGGCGCAGGTGTACATCGCCGGTCCGTTGCGCAGCCAGGACGCTGCTGTGCTGCGCCGGGCATTGCGGCCCGGTTGCACCGCGACCGGACTGCGAACCCGGTACCGGGTGCTGCGGTCCCAGGTGAACCGCGACGGCGCGGTGGTGACGGCGGCTGCGTCACTGGCCGCCGGTGTGCTGCGCTGCCCGGCAGCGGCGTCGCAGCACACTGCACCGGTGCCGGCCAGCACGCTGACGATCCAGCTGGTGGACACCAGCGCCGGCTATCGGATCGCCGGCCTACAACAGTCCGCGCAACGCTGAGCCGGCCCAGCACGGCACCGGCCCGAGAGGGCGCGTACCGCACCGCGCATTGATCGAGCGCGAACGGCTCAGGCGAGCGCCGCGCGCAATGCGCCTTCCAGCGTCGGATGGACGAACTTGTATCCCGCCGCCGACAGCACCGCGGGTACGGCCCGTTGCCCGGTCAGCACTCCCTCGTCGGCGAACTGCCCTAATGCGAGTCGGAGCGCGAACGCCGGCGCCGGCACTATGGCCGGGCGGGAGCGGACGCGCGCCAGCGTCTGGATCAGGTGCTTCTGGGTCACCGGGTCGGGGCCGGTCAAATTCACCGGCCCACGGACGGCTGACTCCAGAAGGAACTCCATCGCCCCGACCTGGTCGTCGATGGAGATCCACGGCTGGTACTGACGTCCCGATCCCAGCGGGCCGCCGGCGCCCAGGTCGACGAGGCGACGTAGTCGCAGCAGCAGGCCACCGGCGCACGACAGCACCAACCCGGTGCGTAGATGAACCACCCGGGTGGTGCCCTGCGCGGCAGCCGTCGCACCCTCCCACTGGCGGCACACGTCGGCGAGGAACCCCGAACCTGCTGCCGCGCTCTCGTCGACGACGTGGTCGCGGGTGTCTCCGTAATACCCCACGGCAGACGCGGACAGCAGTACCGCAGGCGCCTGCGGGCCAAGGTCCTGAAGAGTGCTGGCAAGCAGTCGCGTCGGCTGCAGGCGGCTGTCGAGGATGGTCTGTTTGTAGGCGTCGGTCCAGCGATGGTCGCCGACGCCCGCACCAGAAAGGTTGATTACCGCGTCGGCGCCGGCCAGATGCGCGGCATCCAGCTCGCCGGCGGCGGGGTTCCACTGCCGCTCGTCCGCCGTCGTCGGCGCCCGACGAACGAGCACTCGCAACTGATGGCCGTTTCCGAGCAGCCGAGACTTGAGAGCCGACCCGATGAGGCCCGACGCTCCGTTGAGTACTACCAGCATTGCGCAGAACCTGCTTTCAGGTGCTAGTGGATCAGAGGGGGGTGCTCGGGAGTCAAAGGGGGTATAGGGAGTCAGATGGTGCTCGGAGCTAGAGGGGTGCTGGGGAGTCAGAGGGTGTGCTCGGGGCTTAGAAGGTGCAAAAGGTCAGGACGCTCGCGAGCCACAGGGATCACGGTTCAGTGGATGCCGACGGCACAGGCCGGCCGGCACGGTCGCCGGCACCGCCAGAGGGCAAGTCCGCGGCGCTGCCTCTCAGCCCAGGCCCAGCGCGTTCTCGAAGGCACCGCCCTCCAGCCGTTCCTTGATGGTGCCAAGGAATCGGGCGGCGTCGGCACCGTCGACGATCTGGTGGTCGTAGGACAGCGCCAGATACAGCATCGACCGGACCGCGATCGTCTCGCCGATGTCAGGGTCACTGACGACAACGGCGCGCTTGACCACCGCACCGGTTCCCAGGATCGCGACCTGCGGCGGCGTGAAGATCGGCGTGTCGAACAGCGCGCCGCGGCTGCCGGTGTTGGTGATGCTGAACGTCGCGCCGCTGAGCTCGTCCGGACCGATCTTGTTGGTGCGCGTGCGCGTGGCCAAGTCGGCGATCTTGCGCGCCAGGCCACCGAGGTTCAGGTCCCCGGCGCTTTGGATGACGGGTACGACCAGGCCGGAGTCAGTGTCCACTGCGATACCGAGATTGACTCCGTCGTGGTAGGTCACCGTGCCGGCCGCGGTGTCGATCGAGGCGTTGATGCCGGGGTGGACCCGCAGCGCCTCCACAGTGGCCAGCGCGAAGAACGGCAGGAACGTCAGCTTCACGCCTTCGCGGGCTTCGAAGCCGGCTTTGGCGGTGGCGCGCAGCCGAGCGATGCGGGTGACGTCCACCTCGACCACCGTGGTGAGCTGCGCCGAGGTCTGCAGCGACTCGATCATCCGCGCGGCGATGAGGGCGCGACGCCGAGACAGCTTCTCGGTGCGTCCCCGCGCGGTGCCGGCGGCGGGCGTTGCCGCCGGCTCCGGCTGAGAAGTCGGCGCTGTCGGCGCTGTCGTCGCTGTCGTCGCAGTCGGCGCTGTCGGCGCAGTCGGAGGGGCTGAGGCCGGCGCCGAGGTGGCCGCAGGCGCAGGCGTTGGGGCTGATGGCTGAGCCGGCTGCAGTGCTTGCTGCGCTGCGATGGCGGACTCCGGAGTGGCCGTGGGTGCGGTTGGTGCAGTGGGTGCAGTAGGTGCAGGCGCCGCCGCCGCCGCCGCCGCGGTCGGTGCGGAGCTTGCGCCGTTTGCTGCCGTCGATGCGGCGCTCGTTGCACCCGTTGCCTTGTCCGCGGCGGCAAGCACATCGGACTTGCGGATGCGGCCACCGACGCCGCTGCCCTGCACCGAGGACAGGTCGACGTTGTGTTGGCTGGCCAGCTTGCGCACCAACGGGGTGACGTAGGCGCCGGCTGGTTCGTCGTCCTCCTCGGCCGCAGTCCCGGACTCTGCCAAGGCCTCCGGTGCCTGTGCAGGCTGCTGCGCGGCGGCCTGCGGGGGAGGCGTGGGCTCGGGTGCGGTGCCGTCGGCCGGGGCGATGTCGTCAGCGGTCTGCGCGGGAGCGTCGGAGTCACTGGGCTGCTGTTCCACCGCAGCATCGGCCACGACATCGGCTACCGGGTCGGTCAGCACCGGGCCGTTCGACCCGGCATCGGCCACTGGGGCATCAGCCACCGGAGCATCCGCCGCTGGGGCCTCTGACGCTGAGGCATCAGCCGCGGAGGCATCAGCTGCGGAGACATCGGCCGCTGAGGCGTCAACCTCGCCTGACCCGCCGCTGTCGGATTGGGGGGCGTCGGCAGCAGCCGGTTGTGCGCCGTCGCCGATGATCGCCAGCTCCACACCGATGTCGACGGTCTCGTCCTCGGCCACCTTGATCGACTGCACGATGCCGGCTGCCGGTGAGGGAACCTCGGTGTCGACCTTGTCCGTGGACACCTCGAGCAGCGGTTCGTCGAGCTCGACGCGCTCGCCCTCGGCTTTCAGCCAGCGGGTGACGGTTCCTTCGGTGACACTCTCGCCCAGGCGGGGCATGGTCACAGAGACGCTCATCGTTACTCCTCGATCGATGCTGGCTGAATTACGTCGCCCGCAGGTGGGTTCCCGGCAGACGGTATGTGGCGCCGCGCGGCGGGCTCAGTCGTGCACGTGCAACGGCTTGCCGGCCAGCGCCATGTGCGCCTCACCGAGCGCCTCGGACTGGGTGGGGTGCGGGTGCAGCAGCACAGCGACGTCACTGGGCAGCGCTTCCCAGTTGTAGATCAGTTCGGCTTCGGCAATCAGTTCGCCCACCCGGGCGCCCACCATGTGCACACCGATCACCGGTCCGTCGACGACCGAGATCAGCTTGACCGCACCCTTGGTCTTGAGGATCTGGCTGCGGCCGTTGCCGGCGAGGTCGTAGGTGTACGTCTTGAGCTTGTCTGCGCCGTACCGCTCGATCGCCTGGGCCTCGGTGAAACCGACGGAGGCGACCTCGGGATCGGAGTAGGTGATGCGCGGAACGCCGGCGTAGTCGATCGGGACGACCGGCAGTCCGGCAATGTGCTCGGCCACCAGGATGCCCTCGGCGAAGCCGACATGCGCCAACTGCAGGGTGGGAATCAGATCACCGACGGCGTAGACGCCCGGCACCGTGGTGCGGCAGAACTCGTCCACCGGTATGAAGCCGCGCTCCATCGTGACTCCGGCCTCGGCATAACCCAAACCGTCTGATGTCGGGCCGCGTCCTACCGCGACCAGAAGCAGCTCGGCTTCCAGCGTCTCACCGCTCTCCAAACTGACTCGAACGCCGGTTTCCGACGTTTCCACCCCGGCGAAGCGGGCGCCCAGCTTCTGCTTGATACCGCGACGGCGGAACGCGCGCTCCAACAACTTGGAACTGTCCTCGTCCTCCAACGGCACCAGGTGCGGCAGCGCCTCGACGATCGTGACGTCGGCGCCGAAGGACTTCCAGACGCTGGCGAACTCGCTGCCGATGACGCCGCCGCCCAGCACGACAACCGAGGCCGGCACCGACTCGAGCCTGAGTGCCTGATCCGAAGTGATCACCCGCCGGCCGTCGATCTCCAGTCCGGGAAGGGTGCGGGCGTACGAGCCGGTCGCGAGAATGACCGACTTGCCGACGTAGGCGTCCTCGCCCACCGACACGGTGTTGGGCGCGCTCAGTCGGCCGTCGCCCTGAATGACGTTGATGCCACGGCTCTTGATGAGCCCCTGCAGTCCCTTGTACAGCCCGCCGACGACGCCGTCCTTGTATTTGTTGACCCCGACCATGTCGATGCCCTCGAAGGAGGTCTTGACGCCGAAGGTCTCACTTTCGCGCGAGCTGTCGGCGACCTCGGCGGCGTGCAGCAGCGCCTTGGTCGGAATACAGCCGCGGTGCAGGCAGGTTCCGCCCACCTCGGCCTTCTCGACCAGCACCACGCTCAGGCCGAGCTCAGCGGCGCGCAATGCAGCGGCGTAGCCGCCACTGCCGGCGCCGAGAATGACTACGTCGGCCTGCGTCTCGCTCACGAGTTGATGTCTCCTCAGTCTGTCTGTATCCAAGTTTGCTGTGTCACTTGGGTGCTCTGTCATGTAGGTGGCGCTGTGTCATTCAGTGCGCTGTGTCATTTGGTGCGCTGTGTCATTTCGTGCGCTGTGTCATTTCGTGCGCTGTGTCATTCAGGTGCTGTGTCGCTTGCGCGGATCGGCGCGTCGGTGTCCGTTCGGGCGCGCCCGAGGAATCGTTGTGACGCCCACACCGGGGCCGACGCATCACCAAGTCACAACACCGCAGGCACGTACCGTGGAAACCGTTCCATCTTGGCATTGTTCACGCGTTCGCGGGAATGCAGGTGCTCCCAGGCGTCGTTCGTGCCGCCGGTTACTCATGCCAGCGCCGCGAGCGCGATCGCGGCGCGGGAGATATCTGCTCTATGAGGTGATGGTGCAGTGGCCCAGACCGACCAGCCGGACGCGGCACAGCTCGACCTGCCGCAAACGGCACATGCCAACCCGCCGGAGGCAGTACACGTCACCGCGCCCGACGCGGCACACGTCAACGCCAGCCCGGTCACCGGTGATCCACTGACGCCGGGCGCGCTTCCCCTACCCGGGTGGTTCGGCGTGTTGGCAGCCGTGTGTGCACTCGGCCTGGCTCCCTGGATCGTCTATCTGGCCTTCGATCTGCCCAACCATGCGCGTTCGGCGCACTACGCGCTGACGTGGGTCGGCTTCGACACGGCGATGTTCGCGGCTCTGAGCGGAACCGCCCTGGCCGCACACCGCCGCTCCACCTGGACCGAGCCACTGGCCACCGTCGCAGCAGTGCTGCTGGTGACCGACGCCTGGATGGACGTGACGTCAGCGGCCACGTCCACCGCTCGGATGGAGGCCTGCCTGTCGGCCGTGCTGCTCGAGCTTCCACTGGCGATCCTGTGCGCCTGGGTGGCGTCGAACACCGAACGGCTGCGCCGACGGGCGTATCGCAGCCTGTGGCGGCGGATGGCCGACGCCGAGGAGCAGGTGCGCGCGTCGGACGCGTTCACATCTCGGCCGCCGGAGCCCCGGCGCTGAGCTCACCCAGCAGCGCGACGATCGAGCGCAGGCCGTAGCCGGTACCGCCGGTCGGCGTGTAGCCGCGGGCGGCGCCGTCGTTCCAGGCTGGTCCGGCAATGTCCAGATGCACCCACGGCAATGCGTCGGGAACGAACTCCGCCAGGAACAGCCCAGCGCGCACCATGCCGCCGGCCCGGTCAGGTGCGACGTTGCGCAGATCTGCGACGGGGGAGTCCAGGCCGGCGCGCAGTTCGGGCAGGAGCGGCATCGGCCACATCGACTCGCCTACGGCGCCGGCGACGCGCACCATCTGTTCGCGCAGCTGCGTCGAGCCCATGACCCCGGCCGTCTGCGGTCCCAATGCGATTACCTGCGCGCCGGTGAGCGTCGAGATCTCGACCAGGTAGTCCGGCTTGTCCTCGGTGGCGCGCACGATGGCGTCAGCGAGGACGAGACGGCCCTCGGCATCGGTGTTGGCGACCTCGACGGTGGTGCCGCCGCGGATGGTGAGCACGTCCGAGGGCAGGTACGCGCTGCCCGAGATCATGTTCTGCGCGAGTGCTGCGTAGGCAGTGACCTCGACCGGCAGTTCCAGTCCTGCTGCGGCGACGACGGCGGCCATCACCACGGCCGCGCCGGCCATGTCGCACTTCATGGTGACCGGGTTCGGCACCTTGAGGTTGTAGCCGCCGCTGTCGAAGGTGATGCCCTTGCCCACCAGGGCGACCTTGGTCCGGGCGTTGGACGGCCGGTAGCTGATGCGGACCAGTCGGGGCGGGTGCGACGACCCTGCGCCCACGCCCAGCAAGCCGCCGTAGCCGCCCTCGGCCAAGGCGGCCTCGTCGAGGATCTCCACCTCGCAGCCGGCCTGCTCGGCGGCCTGCGCAGCGAGCTGGGCGAACGACTCCGGGTAGAGCTGCGCCGGTGCCAGGTTCACCTGATCGCGCACGGTCGCCACCGCGCCGGCCACCACTGTGATCCGCTTCAGTTCGGCCTGTAATTCGGCCGTGTCGGCCGCGAGCACCCGGATGGTGGCCACCGGCGTCGGACCGGGCGCGGACTTGTAGTCGGTGAACGCGTAGCTGCCCAGCGCGGCGCCCTCGACCGCGGCGGAGGTCGTGGACACGTCATTCGGGTCGCCGACGCCGAGGGTGACGGTGTCCGCTCCGGCCAGCGAGCGGACCGCTGCCCCGACCGCGCGGCGCACGACCTCCTGGTCCGGCCCGCCATCCACCTCGGTGCCCAAGCCGACCGCAACCACTAACTCTGGTCCGCTGGGCCCAGTTCCGTCCGACGGCACCGACGAGGCGGCGCCGCCCAGCACAGGAATTCGTACGATCTCCTCGGCGGCGCCGGTTGCCCGGGCGGCCCGCAGGGCGTCGCTCAGCCGGCCACCGAGCGCGTCGTCTGCGGGTGCCGAGCCGGCGGCGGGCACCGCGACTCCGTCTACGGCGTGTGTGGCGACGATCAGCACGCCGGTCGCAGGGCGCGCGTCGGGCGCAAGCACGGTGAGGACGGGCCGGGACCGAGTGGGCCGGGTAGCAGACATGGCGGCGACGGTACGCAGCACCTGTCAAGCGGCGCGAGATGGACGCAGGACCGACCTGTTCACGACACCGGGACCTCGGGATGTCAGGATCGATGCATGACAGTGCGCCTGCTTGCGTCAGCGGAGGTTGGGTCACTGGAGGCGGCGCCGCTGACGTACTCCGAAGTCGGCGCTACTCGCGCCGGCGATGCCGACGCCATTCGCGTCGGCGATGGGGCCACCGGCGCGCGGCCATCGTCGACGCTGCCTGCGGGCTACCGGCACCTGAGCCGCAGCCGCCGGCTGGATGCCAAAACCACCTGGGCATCGGCCGTCGAAGCACTGCTGAGTTGGCAGGTGCCCGATCGAGCCGGCCTGCGCGTGCGCGTCTCGTCGGCCGTCATCGCCCAAGGCAGTGTCGGCGTGCTCAGCTTCGGGCTCGGTCGGGTCTCGGTCCGTGCGCCGGTACGGGTGGTCTATCTCGACCGGCAGGCCAATTTCTGCGCGTTCGCCTACGGCACGCTGCCCGGACATCCGGAGATCGGTGAGGAGGCGTTCGCGCTGCACCGCGCCGACGACGGCTCCATCGTGTTCACCATCACCGCGTTCTCGCGCCCGGGCACGTTGCTGACCCGAGTGGCCGGCCCGGTCGGTTCACTCGTGCAGTCCGCGGCGACCGAGCGGTATCTGCGTTCGTTGTAGCTGCCTGGCGTCGGCCGGCGTCGCCCAGCCCAGCGTCTCGCGCCGGGCAGTCGACGTCGCGCTTCATGGCTACGCGCTAGCGTGCCCGCCATGACCGCGCACTCGTCGCACAGCACTGGCAGCACCGGCCCGCGCCGGTCGCCGCTGCACGACCGCCACCTCGTTCTGGGCGCCAAGATGGCTGACTTCGGCGGCTGGTCGATGCCGATCGAGTACGCCGGCGGTGGCGTACTGGCCGAACACGCCGCGGTGCGTAACGCGGTCGGCCTGTTCGACGTCTCCCATCTGGGCAAGGCCGACGTCACCGGCACGTCTATCGACGGGCAGAGTGCGCGTCAGTTCCTGAACCGGTGCCTGAGCAACGACCTCGACCGGATATCTGCCGGTCAGGCGCAGTACACGCTGTGCTGCGACGATTGGGCCGGCGGAACCGTTGACGATCTGATCGCCTACCTCGTCTCGGACATCGAGGTCTTTCTCGTACCCAACGCGGCAAACACCGCGCAGGTGGTGCGCCGGCTCAGCGCCGCTGCGCCGCCGGGAATCGAGGTGCGCGACCGGCACGAGGACTACGGCGTGCTCGCCGTGCAAGGCCCTCGATCTCGCGACGTGCTCGAGCGCCTCGGATTGCTCACCGGCGCCGACCGTGCGATGGATTCTGCCGACACTGCCGATCTTGCCTATATGGCGTACCTCGACGGCGACTTCGACGGCCGGCCGGTGCGGATCTGCCGCACCGGCTACACCGGCGAGCACGGCTACGAGCTGGTTCCACGCTGGCAGGACGCCGGTGCGGTGTGGGACGCGCTCGCGGCGGCGGTAGCCGAGTTCGGCGGTCGGCCCGCGGGTCTCGGCGCGCGGGACACGCTGCGCACCGAGATGGGATATCCGCTGCACGGGCAGGACCTCTCGATGTCGATCACCGCCGTCCAGGCTCGCGCGGGCTGGGCCGTCGGCTGGAACAAGGCGGAGTTCTGGGGCCGGGCGGCCCTCACAGCTGAGCGGGCGGCCGGTCCGCAGCGCACGCTGTGGGGCGTGCAGGTGATGGGCCGGGGCATCGCGCGAGCGCACGACACAGTGCTGGACGCGGGCGGATCGCCGGTCGGTGTGCTGACGTCGGGCACGTTCTCGCCGACGCTGAAATGTGGCATCGGGCTGGCCCTGATCGATGCCGCGGCCGGGTTGAGCGCCCAGGACACCGTCGAGCTCGACGTGCGCGGTCGGCGGATCCCCGCCCGCGTAGTCAAGCCGCCATTCGTCGCTTCACACGTCCGCTGAGGCCGGTGCGGCGCTCAGATCGGTTGCCGCGTGCACCGCCGCGGTGAGCAGGGGTACCGCCAGCAGCGCGCCGACGCCCTGGTCGAAGTCCAGGTCCAGTTCCAACAGGGCGTGGAGCTGGAGCTCCTCGAGCGCCAACCGATGCGCCTGCACCGGCGATGACGACCCGGCCTGCCACCACCGGATGGCGCGCGGTGCCACGTCACGCGCTGCCAGGGCGGCCGCGCACGCCACCGGCCCGTCAAGCAGAACCGGCGTGCGGCGGGCGGCGGCGCGCAGCAGGAAGCCGGTCATTGCGGCGACGTCAGCACCGCCGATGCGACTCAGCAGCTCGAGCGTGTCGTACCGGCTCTCGGCGCCGAAGCGGTGCGCGTCGCGCACCACTGCCATCGCCTGCATCCACGTCGCATCGTCGAGCCGGCTGTCCAAGCCCAGCGCCTTTACCGGCTCGGTGTTGGTCAGCACCGACACCAGCGCTGCGGCGACGATGTCCGCGCCGGCTCCCATGCTCGCAGCGATCAGCAGATCCGCGCCGCCGTCGACCTCCTCGTCGGCGATGCGCGCGCCGGTGGCGACGGCTTGTTCTGCCTCGGCCACGGTCAGAGCGTCGCCGTGGTCGATGCGTCCGCTGGCGCGGCGCACCCGATCGCTGCCGGGCTCGTCGTCGCCCAGACCGATGTCCACGATCCGCACGCCGGCGCCTCCGGCGCCTACCAAGGGAGCGAAGACCGCGGCGGGGCCACGACCGGCGGCCAGCGAGCGCGCTCGGGCCGACGTCGAGGACGATGAATTGGCGTCAACGGACGCCGGCTGTACTGAGGCCGCAACGCCGTGGTCGGCAGCAAACACCACGACGCGCACCCGACTCGGAGGTAGCGGGGGACAGCGGGTCTGGGCACCGGCGAGCCAGACGACGAGCTCCTGCAGGCGGCCCAGCGCGACGGCGGGAACCTCCAACCGCCCGAGCAGCGCCCGCGCGCCGTTCTCGGCCTCGAAGTCCGGCCAGCCGATCTCCGCGGCCGCGGCTTCGAGCACGGACAACTGTTCTTCCGCCACAGAGCGTTCAACGGGTTCAGCGTCGGCGGCGTCGGTTTCGGAATCCGGCGAGGACGACGCAGTCACTCCGGCAGCGTAGAGCGCCGGGTCTGCCAGCGGTCCGTCGCGGCTGCCTCGGCCGGCAGAACGCGGTAGCTTCGCCCCATCCGGTGCCCGATGGCACCGCTTGTCCGAGTGAGAGGAAGTGGTCGGTGGCGTTCCACTGGCAGGTCACGCCGTCCGAGCTCGGTGCCGACGTCGAGGTGGCACCCGAAGCCGACGCCGATGCACTCGCCGCCACCGCGCAGGGGGCAAGTTTCCCGACCCAAGGTGACGCCGAGACCTACCTCGGCGAGCACTGGCGCCGGTGGGCTGCGGCCGGCGTCACCGCAGTCGCCCTGATCGACGGCACAACCGCGGTGTACGACATGAGCCTGCTGCCCGACTGACCCTGCTACTCGGCTGGCGCCGCCGCCCGATCACCCCAGGCCGAGCACGCCCTGGCGCCGGTCAGGCGCTGGGCGCGTCGGTGGTGATGAACCCGGCCAGCGCCTCGTCGATCCGCCTCAGCACCTCGGCCTCGAGGTTCACCCCGGCGGCCTTGGCGTTATCCACCACCTGTTCGGGGCGGCTGGCGCCGATGATCGCCGCTGACACGTTGTCGTTCTGCAGCACCCAGGCCACGGCCAGCGCCGCCATGGACAGCCCCAACTCCTCGGCGATCGGCTTGAGGTTCTGCACCGCCTCGAGCAGTCCCTGCTGCTCGAAGAAGCGCTGCATGAAGTCCTTGGCACCTTCGGCGGTGGCGCGCGAGCCCGCCGGCGGCGCGGCTCCTGGCTGGTACTTGCCGGTCAGGATGCCTTGCGCGATGGGGGAGAACACGACCTGGCCGATTCCCAGCTCGCGCGACGTCGGCACGATGCGCGGTTCGATGACGCGCCACAGCATGCTGTACTGCGGCTGGTTGGACACCAGCGGGACCTTGAACTCGTGCGCCAGCACGGCGGCGTCGCGCAGCTGGTCGGCCGTCCATTCCGACACGCCGATGTAGAGCGCCTTGCCCGCCCGAACGACGTCGGCGAAGGCCAGCATCGTCTCCTCCAGCGGCGTCGAGGAGTCGTAACGATGGGCCTGATAGAGGTCGACGTAGTCGGTCTGCAGCCGCTGCAGCGATCCGTCGATGGCCTCGAAGATGTGCTTGCGGCTCAAGCCACGGTCGTTGGGGCCCATCGGCCCGGTGGGGAAGAAGACCTTGGTGAAAATCTCCAGCGATTCACGCCGCTCGCCCTGCAGGGCGCGACCCAGCACGGCTTCGGCACCGGTGTTGGCGTAGGTGTCGGCGGTGTCGAAGGTGGTGATTCCGCAGTCCAGGGCAGCACGTACGCACGCGTGCGCGGCGTCCTCCTCCACCTGTCCGGCGTGGGTCAACCAATTGCCGTAGGCGATCTCGCTGATGGACAGGCCGCTCTGGCCGAGTCGTCGAAAGTTCATGCTCCTATAGAACCGCACCGGGGATCTGCGTATGCGGCCGGCCGACGGGTAGCGCCGACATGTCTAGCAAGCCGGTCTCAGATCTTGGCGCCTCTGCCGACCCGCGCTCGGGGCAGGCGCCACCGCCGCGGCAGATACGCGCGCATGCCCGCGTAGGCGCCGATCTGCAGCGCGCCGTCGCGGCCCGGGTCGATGCCGCGTTCCTTGGCGATGGCCAGCACGCGCCGCCCGGTGAACACCCATTCGGCAAAGACGACAAGAAGCAGTGCCACCACCACGAAGTTCAGTGCTCCGATCGCATGGCTACCCAGCGGTCGAGCGAGCACGGTGAGCAAGCTGATGGGAAACAGCAGCAACAGCAGGTTGGAGAACATGCGGTGGGAGTCGACGTAATCGCGGGCCAACGCCCGCAGTGGACCGGCGTCGCGCCTAGGTAGGTAGGCCGGATCGCCGGCCTGCAGTCGTTGTCGGCGTTCGGCGGCGGTCAGTGCGGTCGCTCCTCCACCCCGTGGCGAGCTCTGGGCTGTCTTGGCCAAGGTGCGCTGGCGCGCCAGTGCTTCGCGCCGCGTCTTGGGCGCCGGGGCAACCGGACCCTGGCGCACCTCGGAGTCGCGCCGCTTGGGAGTCGGCCGCCCCTTCGCAGCGCGCTGGTCGGCCGTGCGCTGGTCGGCCGCTCGCGGGTCGGGGGCGGTGCCGGCCGACGGCGCAACCGACTCAGGCTCGGGATTCGACTTCGTTCGCAGCAGAGGCACCTTCACGGGAGAGAGGTTAGCTGCACCAGGCGCCGATTACCGCGGGTGAGCATCGAGCGACGAAGGAGCGAGGCGCGGAGCCCGTAGAAAGCGCAGCGGGTGAGCATCGAGCGACGAAGGAGCGAGGCGCGGAGCCCGTAACGGAACGCTGCCGTCCGCCCAAGCGGTAGGCACAGGTGTTTCTCAGCTCGGCCCAGGATCCTGTATGAACACCGCTCGCGCGGCATCGAGGAAATGGGACCGACGTTATGGCTGAGCGCTTCGCCGTGCGCCCCTGGCGCCAGGATCCGCTGTCGGCACTGCTGCCGCTGCGTGCGTTTCTCGGCGTCGTGTTCCTCTACGCCGGGCTGTCCAAGATCGCCGACCGGACGTTCCTCGACGACTCCTCCCCGCTGTCGATGCACGCCTCCGTGGTCGCGGTGAAGTCGGCCAGCCCGGTGGGGTCGCTGCTGGGTCCCGTCGTCGACCATTCGGCGGTGTTCGGCATCGTGATGGCGTTGGGCGAGATCGCGGTGGGCATCGGCACGATCGCCGGTCTCTTCCACCGCATCGCAGCCCTCGGCGGCATCGTGCTCTCGCTGTCGCTCTTTCTCACCGTCAGCTGGGGTGCCGATCCGTGGTACACCGGCGCCGACATCGGCTATGCGCTCGCGTTCACTCCGTTGCTGCTGTCGCGAGCTACGCCCTGGTCGGCCGATGCGTGGCTGGCCGCGTCGAACCGGCAACAGACGGCCGCCGACGCGCGGCTACGAGCAACGCCGGTCGATCGCACCCGGCGGGCGATCCTGACCGGGATCGCCGCCGGGGCGGGGCTGATCGCGGTGGCCGGAGCGGCCCTGGCCCGCGGCACGTCGAAGGTCACCGCCGGAGGAGGTGTGCCCGCTGCGGGATCAACCCCGGCGAGCCCGCTCACGCCATCAACGGCTGGCTCGCCGCCCGCCTCGAGCACCGGCGCGACGACGGCAGCGCCGGCAGGAACGTCGACGGCAGCGCCGGAATCGGCGGCAACGACAGCGCCGACGGCTGGTGGCCGAACGTCTGCTGCTCGAACGTCTGCGGCGGCAAAGAAGGTTCTAGCCAAAGCCGCCGATGTGCCGGTAGGCGGAGCCAAGCAGGTGGACGACCCGGTGACCGGCAAACCGGTCTGGGTGCTGCAGTTGAGCGCGGGCAAGTACACCGCCCTCGACGCGGCCTGCCCGCACCAGGGATGTGCGGTGACGTTCGAGTCGGCATCCAGCGGCTTCGTGTGCCCCTGTCACAGATCGACGTTCACTGCCGCCGGCGTAGTGCAGCACGGTCCGGCCAATACAAATCTGGTGCCCGTGCCTGTATCGGAATCAGCGGGGGTCATCACTCTGTCCTGAGCCGACCGAACCTGGTGCGCTGGGTACAGTGAAGAGCGGAACAACCTCACTCCAGATCCACTGCATGCAGCGTTCACAGCGCGGCGGGAATACCACCGCAGCGCCCGACGTCACACTTAGTCAGCACCACTGCAGGTGCCGGCACGTGAGCATTTTCCGCAGGCCGAGGCACGCCGAATAGAGGAGCGTCATGACCGTTCAGGACACCACCACCGCCGCCGAGGTCACCGAGATCGTCGAAGGTCCGGCCGACACCACCACCGTCACACTCACCGCGCACGCTGCGGTCAAGGTGCGAGATTTGCTCGCCTCGGAAGGCCGCGACGACCTCCGCCTGCGCATCGCCGTTCAGCCCGGCGGCTGCTCAGGCATGCAGTACCAGCTGTTCTTCGACGAGCGCGTGCTCGACGGCGACGTCCAGATCGACCAGGACGGTGTGCCGCTGATCGTGGATCGCATGAGTGCGCCGTACCTCGGCGGCGCCGAGATCAGTTACACCGACACCATCGAGAAGCAGGGTTTCGAGATCGACAACCCGAACGCCGGCGGCGGCTGCGCGTGCGGTAACTCCTTCTGCGGCTGAGCTCAGCCCACGTAGTACTGACTTACAGGCCGGCGCCTTTGTGCGCCGGCCTGTAAGCATGCCCCGGCTGCAGTTGGATCACCGGCTGGGTCGAAGCACGGCCTGGTCGCCGGTGTCGGGTAGCCTCAGCCGACGTGCCTGCCGTCCTCGCCGGATCCATCGCCACCGATCACCTGATGCACTTTCCGGGCCGATTCGCCGACCAGTTACTGGCTGATCAGCTGCACCAGGTGTCGCTGTCGTTCCTCGTCGACGACCTCGTGATTCGCCGCGGCGGCGTAGCGGCCAATATCGCCTACGGCATGGGCCAATTCGGTCAACGTCCCGTGCTGCTCGGCGCCGTGGGCAGCGATTTCGCCGACTACCGCTCCTGGCTGGAGCGCCACGGCGTGGACTGCGATCACATCCACGTGTCGCCCGACAAACACACTGCCCGCTTCGTCTGCACCACTGACGCCGACATGAACCAGATCGCGTCCTTCTACGCCGGTGCGATGAGCGATGCCCGCACGATCGAGCTCAGGCCCGTCGTCACCGCCACCGGCGCGGACCTCGTCGTCATCAGCGCCGACGATCCCGAGGCGATGCGCCGGCACACCCAGGAGTGTCGAGCGCGCGGCTACGCCTTTGCCTCCGACCCGTCTCAGCAGCTGGCGTGGCTGTCGGGCGAGCAGGCGCTGGAGCTGATCACCGGCGCGCAGCTGCTGTTCACCAATGCCTACGAGAAGGAGCTGCTGGAGAGCAAGTCCGGGCTGTCCGAGGGGGAGATAGCCGAGCGGATCGAGGTGCGGGTAACGACGTTGGGCAGCAAAGGCGTCGAGATCGTCGGTAAGGACTTCGCGCCGGTGCACGTACCGGCCGCTCAGGAACTGGCCAAGGTCGATCCCACCGGCGTCGGCGACGGATTCCGGGCGGGCTTCCTGTCCGCGCGCGGCTGGGGCCTGGGCTGGGAACGGTCGGCTCAGGTCGGCAACCTGCTGGCCGCCATCGTGCTGGAGCAGCTCGGCACCCAGGAGTACGACATCGTCGGTGACGAGTTTGCGCGGCGCCTGGCCGACTCCTACGGCGCCGTGGCCGCCGACGAGGTGCGCCAGTACCTTCCGGCCTGAGCCGCTGGCCCGCGCCGATGACTACCGGGCGCGGGTTCTGCTGACGGACTACCGATGGGTCGGATACCGGCGTTCACCCAGGTCCGATCGCGTGCGCGGCACGGGCCGCGGCGACGACGGCGTCGAACTGCGGTTCTGCAATAGTGGCGCCCTCGCGGCGCACGCCGGCGGGGTCGATCACCAGCAGCCGGTCCAATCGCACCTCGCTGGGGCGGCCGCGCCGATCCCAGGCGCCGGCACCGACGTCCATCCAGAACCGGCCTGCGTGCGCCTCCTGGGCGGCGTCGCGATCATGGTCCTTGCTGGTGAGGTAGAGCCCGACCAGATCGGTTCCCTGCCGCCCGATCAGCAGCACCGGGCGGTCCTTGCCCTGGCTCGCATCATCTTCGTACGGCACCCACGTCCAGACGATCTCACCGGGATCGGGTCGTCCGTCGTCGTGGGGGTCGTAGCCCCACACCGGTTCTGAGGTCGAGCCGAGAGTGGGCGGAGGAGTGGGCCCAGGGACGGGCCTAGGGGTGGTCCTAGGAGTGGGCCCAGGGGTGGGCCCAGGGGTGGGCCCAGGAGTGGGCCCAGGAGTGGGCGCAGTAGGCGGCGCAGACGCCGGCCCCCGACGCGCCCATCGCGGCATCAGTCGCATGGGTCGAATCCGCATGGGTCAGATCCGCACGGGGTATTGCGGCTCGGGCACGTCGACCTTGATCCGGTCCTCGACGAAGATGCCATGCCATACGAAGAACACCAGCAGCGTCCAGATCTTGCGCGAGTAGTCGTGCGGGCCGGTGCGATGGGCGTCGAGCAGGCGTAGCGCGAACGCCGGATCGATCAGCTCGTCGGACTGGGACGAGACGATGATGTCGCGCGCCCACTCATACATTTCGTCTTTGAGCCAGTGCCGGATCGGCACCGGAAAGCCGAGCTTGGCGCGGTTGAGGACGTGGGCGGGAACGATGTCGCGCAGCGCCTGGCGCAGCGCGTATTTGGTGGTCTCTTTTGTGATCTTCTGATCCAGGCCGATCCCGGAGGCGACGTCGAACACCTCGATGTCCAGGAACGGCACCCGCAGTTCGAGGGAGTTGGCCATCGTCATCTTGTCGGCCTTCACCAGAATGTCCCCGCGCAGCCAGGTGAACAGGTCGACGTACTGCATGCGAGCGGTGTCGTCCAGGTGGGAGCTGGCCAGGTAGTGCGCCTTGGTGACGTCGGTGTGAGACACCGCCGGGTCGTAGCGGCGGTAGAAGCCCATCTCCTCGGGCCGGAAGATCCGGGCATTGCCGTAGTAGCGGTCCTCGATTCCGATTGCGCCCCGGCGCAGCAGGTCCTTGCCGCGCAAGCCTTCGGGCAGTCGGGTGCTCAGCCTGCCCAGCGCCGAACGAGCCACACCGGGCACGCGGTCGAACGCACGGAGCGAGATCGGTTCGCGGTAGATCGTGTATCCGCCGAACAGCTCGTCGGCACCTTCGCCCGACAGCACCACCTTGACGTGTTTGCGCGCCTCCCGGGCGATGAAGTACAGCGGCACCAGCGCCGGATCGGCTACCGGGTCGTCGAGGTACCAGACGATCAGCGGCAGCGCGTCCATGAACTCCTGCGGGCTCACGACCTTGGTGATGTGCTGAACGCCGATGGCCGCGGCGGATTCCGCCGCGACGTCGATCTCGGAGAAGCCCTGGCGCTCGAAACCGGTGGTGAACGTCAGCAGGTTCGGATTGTGCCGCTTGGCCAGTGCCGCGGTGGCGGTGGAGTCGATGCCGCCGGACAGGAACGCACCGACTGTGACGTCCGAGCGCATGTGCTTGGCGACCGAATCCTCGAGCGCGTCTGCGATGCGGCGGTACAGCTCGACGGGCTGGGTGGTGGTGGCGGTGAAGTCAGGCTGGAAATACCGGCGCGGCAGCAGCTTGCCGCCCGGACGCAGCGTGAAGTAGGTGCCCGACTCCACGCGGCGGATGCCGGTGTGCATCGACGCGGGCTCGGGGACGTACTGCAACGTGAGGTAGTGCTGCAGGGCCGTGGTGTCCACGGTGCCCGCCGACGCGCCGGCGATGTCGAGCAGGCACTTTTTCTCGCTGGCGAAGAACGTGCCGCGCTCGTCGGTGAGGGTGTACATCGGCTTGATCCCGAACCAGTCCCGGGCACCGAACAGCACCTGCTCCTGGCTGTCCCAGATGAGGAACGCGAACATGCCGCGCAGCTCGCGCACGCAGTCGACACCCAGGTAGTGGTAGGCCGCGACGATCGCCTCGCCGTCACCCTCGGTGGCAAACTCGGCGCCGAACTCCGCGCGCAGACGTTCCCT
Source organism: uncultured Jatrophihabitantaceae bacterium (assembly GCA_964236495.1). GTDB lineage: Bacteria > Actinomycetota > Actinomycetes > Mycobacteriales > Jatrophihabitantaceae > CAXSBR01. The sequence continues at coordinate 86,849 of CAXSBR010000002.1, read as the reverse complement.
CAACTCGAGGTAGTTGTAGATCTCGCCGTTGAACACCAGCTCGTAGCGGCCCTGTAGGTAGGGCAGCGGCTGGTGCGAATGCTCCAGGTCGATGAAGGACAATCGGTTGAAGCCGAACGCCACGTCGTCGTCGTGCCAGGTGCCTCGTTCGTCCGGACCGCGGTGGCGCATGTCGGGCAGGGACGCGTCGATGCCGGGATGAACGGCCGCTGCCGCACCGCCGCTGGACAGGAATCCGATCAGACCGCACACGGGTCCAGTATCGCTGAGGAAGTTGCCACGATCGGACGGGCCAGCGTGAGCGCGCCGGCTCGAGGTCGTTGGTCGCTGCGTCCTGACGCTTGGCCGCTGCGGTCCCGTGCCGCCTCAGCCGATGTCGGCAAACAGCGGCTGGGCGGCGTCCTTGGCCGAAAGCCGGGCGGGATCGGTGGCGTCGACGGCGATCGGCCAGTCGATGTTCAGAGCGGGATCCAGCGGATGCACCGCGACACCAGCCATGGTCGGCGTCCACTCGCTGGTGAAGCAGTAGAGGTACTGGCTACCGCCCGCACTGAGCGACTGGAACCCGTTGCAGACGCCGGCGGGCACGAGCACCTGGGTGCCCTTGACGAGGGGCACGGTGACGACTGCGCCGAAGGTCGTCGAATCGCGGCGGGCGTCGACGTACGCGCCGAAGGCCTCCCCGGCTACGACGGCGACGAGCTTGACCATGGCCTCGCCGTGCAGCCCGCGGATCGCGCCCCGAATGGTCTCGGTGGCGTTGATTTGGGGCCACGGGCCCGCGGGCACACCCGCCTCGGCGAAAGCCGACGCCCGGAACAGCTCACGCACCGTTCCGCGGGGTTCAGTGATCTGCTTCATCTGCAAGACCAGCAGGCCGTCGATGGCGGTGGTGCTTACCGCGAAAGGAAGGACGGTAGCGGGCGAGGTCATGGCGACATGGTGACACAGCGGCGCACGGGTGGGCCGGAGCCGATGAGTGGCCGGGCCTCCGATACGCTGCATGTCAGGCAGGTATTCCACGCGATGTGGACGTTGAGCAAGCTGAATTTAAGCAGGCGCAGAGAGGCGGTCGACATGCGTGCCAGGCGAGCTGTTCGGGGCGCGATCACGACGACGCTGGCGCTGATCGGCAGTTCGCTGCTGCTCACCGGCTGCTCGGCCAAAGATTGGGAGCGCAATCTGCGCTTCGGCTGGCCTACCGGTGTCACCAAGCAGGCGACGCGGATGCGAGTGCTGTGGACCTGGTCCTCGGTGGCCGCGCTGACCGTGGGTGTAATCGTGTGGGCGCTGATCTTTTGGTGCTGCGTACGCTATCGCAAGCGCGGCGACGAGCTGCCCCGCCAGGTCAAAGAAAATTTGCTGATCGAGGCCGCGTACACCATCGCACCGTTCTTCATCATTGCCGGGTTGTTCTACCGCACCGTTGTCGTGGAGAACTACGTCGACCGCAAGACCAGCAATCCTGATGTGCGCGTCGTGGTGACGGCATTCAAGTGGAACTGGGCGTTCAATTACCCCGGCATGCAGTACGCGAACCCCGACCCCAACGCCTCCAATGACAGCCCGAACTCCACGGGCGCCTCCATCGGCACGGTCGGCACGTCGACCGAGGTTCCGATCCTGGTTATCCCTGAAGGCAAGAAGGTGCGGTTCGTCGAACACTCGCGCGACGTGATCCACTCGTTCTGGGTGCCGGAGTTTCTGTTCAAGCGTGACGTGATCCCGATGCCCAAGGACAACGAGTTCGAGCTGACCGCGACAAAGACGGGTCACTTCGTGGGCCGGTGCGCTGAGCTGTGCGGCACGTACCACTCGGCGATGAACTTCGAGGTTCGCGTCGTCACGCCGGGCAAATTCGATGCCTACAAGGCGGCGCTGGCCAAGCAGCGCTTCGACGATCCGAACCGGCAGGCCGCCGCGCTGACCGCGATCGGCGAGGCTCCCCAGGCAACGTCGACGCATCCGTTCAACACCGACCGCACGCTGCGCTCCGACAGCGGCAGCTGACAGGGCGAGGGGCAAGCGCGTGCGTATCGAAAGTCGGATGTTCCTGCTGATTGCGACCTTCCTTTTCGGCGCGGCCGCGGTGTACGCCTTCGTCACCAACCAGTCGGCGAACGGCAACGGCATCGAGGTCGTCGGTGTGGCGGCGTTGATCTTGTCCGGCGGCTTGTGCTTGATCATGGGTACGTTCTTCAGTTTCGTTGCCCGCCGGATAGACCTGCGTCCGGAAGATCGCCCCGACGCCTTGATCTCCGATGGCGCCGGCGAGCTGGGCTTCTTCTCGCCGGGCAGCTACTGGCCTATCGGCATTGCCACTTCGGGCGCAGTGACCGGAATGGGCTTGGCCTTCGTCCAGTACTGGTTGGCCGTCATCGGCGTCGTCGCGATTCTGTTCACCGTCGGTGGCCTGTTGTTCGAGTACTACGTGGGCCAGAACGCCTCGACCCTGCAGTAGCGCCCAAACCGGGGCGCGTTGGAGTCGGCGGACGCCCTCGACACCAACCGGGCCCGGCAGGAGGATGCGCATGAGCTGCTCGGCTTCGGCGTGGCTGTGTTGCTGTCGGCTTGGTCTAGGACTGGGCTCGCTGTGTTCGCCGGCCGACGGTGCTACGCCCGCCAGCTGAGCTGAGGTTGGACGGCGGACGCACAAGGGTGAGCGGTTGGCTGCCGATGCTGCTCGATTGGACGGCGGGGGCGGCATGGGTGAGCGGTTGGCTGCCGATGCTGCCGATGCTGCTGGGGTTGGACAGTGGGGCGGCGTGGGTGAGCGGTTGGCCGCCGATGCTGCTCGATCTTGCGGGTGTCGACCCATGCGGCGACAGTTCGAGCAGCAATGAGGACTCCCTCGTCAGTCCTCGCGGCAGGCAGGGCTGCGGTCGAGCGGGATTGCGCAGTTTTAGCCGCCGTTCACCGTCTACGTCCACCGCAACGCAGACCGTCCTTGCCTTCGAAGGTTTCTCCGGGCGTCCATCGCCGAGATTCACATCCAGGCATCAGACGCCATCGATTGGGTACCGACACGGATACTAACGCCGGCCAGGCAATACTGGTGACGGGACAGGTGGTGGGTGTCCACGGCGCGACGGCTTCGCCCAGTGGGGCAGTGAGCCATCGGCATGCCGCCGTAACCTCAGTCAACACCGCGCCCAACGACTGATCCGCGTGAGGCAAAGAAAGCTAACGCGTGACCTCGCCGCTTCAACGGACTTGCTGGCCGGCACTAGGACTCCCGTCCGAGCGACGTGATCTCGCCTGAATCTGCCGCAAGTGCGGTACCTGGCTCGGTCACCGACCGTGGAGCCCAGCCACGGGCCCTACGGCTCGTCTACGGCCACCAGCGGGTCGTCCGCTCGGCCAGTCCGTCCACTGCCTCAACGGACCGCGCCTGATCGGACAGTCATCTACTGCCGCAACGGGTAGCGCCCGCTCGGCCAGTCCGTCCACTGCCTCAACGGACCGCGCCTGCTCGGACAGTCATCTACTGCCGCGACGGGTAGCGCCCGCTCGGCCAGTCCGTTTACTGCCCCAGTGGACGGCGCCCGCTCGGCGCCTCTTCGCTGCTGTTCAGGCCGATGTGCGCGAGCTGCTCCTGGCGGTCGGCTTCGAGAGCCGCTACGACGTCTGCCTTCTCGACGACCGGGTACATGAATCCCTTGATCGAGCGGCCCGCTGCGCCGATCTTGTTCATCCTCTTCGGCACCGCCATGCCGGCGTACTGCAGTTCACCATGGCCGTGGTGATCGACCGGCCCGAGAGGCTGGTGGACCTCAATGAACTCACCGCTGGGCAGGCGCTTGATGATGCCTGTCTCAATACCGTGCTCCAATACCTCGCGGTCGTGGCGCTCCAAGCCCAAGCAGATGCGGTAAGTGGCAACGTAGGCAAGCGGGGGCACGAGCAGAAGAGCGATGCGGCCGGCCCAGGTCATTGCATTGAGCGAGACATCGAAGTGCTCGGCGATGAGGTCGTTGCCACCGGAGAGGAACAGCACCATCACGAAGGCGATCGACATGACCCCCAGGCTGGTGCGCACCGGGACGTCACGCGGACGCTGAAGCAGGTTGTGCGACGCATGATCCCCAGTCAGCTTGGCCTCGATGAACGGATAGGCGCCGGCGAGGGTGAGCAGGATGCCGGGCAAAACCACTGTCGGCCAGAAGATCGCCGGGATGGTGTACCCGAAATAGCGGGTCTCCCAGGACGGGAACAGACGAGTTGAACCGTCGAGCATCGCCATGTACCAGTCCGGCTGCGACCCGGCTGACACCTGGGCAGGGTTGTACGGGCCAAACAGCCAGATGGGGTTGATCTGCGCAAGACCACCGAGAGCGGCGATGACGCCGAACACGAGGAAGAAGAAGCCACCGGCTTTGGCCGCATAGACGGGATAGACGCGCTCGCCACGCACTGTGTCCTCGGTGTTGCCGGGACCGGGGAACTGGGTGTGCTTCTGCTTGACGATCAGAGCCAGGTGGGCACCGATGAGGGCGGCGAGGATCGCTGGGATGAGCAGCACATGAGCGATGTACAACCGGCCGATGATCAAGTGGCCGGGGAACTCCGAACCGAACACCAAGAACGACACCCAGGTGCCGACCACGGGAATCGAGAGCATGATCGCGTCGGCAATTCGCAACCCGGTACCGGAGAGAAGGTCGTCGGGCAGCGAGTAGCCGGCGAAGCCTTCGACGACGCCGAGAGTGAGCAGGCCCAGGCCGATCAGCCAGTTGACCTCGCGCGGCTTGCGGAAGGCGCCCGTGAAAAAGATCCGGAACATGTGGATCGTCATCGCGGCGATGAACAGCAGCGCCGCCCAGTGGTGAATCTGGCGGATGATCAGCCCGCCGCGCACGTCGAAGGACATGTCGAGGGTGGAGGCGTAGGCCCGCGACATCTCCACGCCCTTGAGTGGGGTGTAACTGCCGTTGTAAAGGACATCGCCCATGGAGGCGTCGAAGAAGAAGGTCAGATAGGTGCCCGACAGAAGCAGCACCACGAACGAGTACAGGGCGATCTCGCCCATCATGAACGACCAGTGGTCCGGGAAAACCTTGTTCAGCTGCTTGCGCAGGCCGGTCGCGACGGCAAAGCGTTCCTCGCTCGCCTTCGCCAGCTTGCCGGCCGGGGTGCGGGGTGACTGGAAGTTACGGGGTAGGTCTTGGGTATCGGTTGTGGCCATCAGAACCTCTCAAAAATTGCTGTACCGGCGCTCATTTGCGGTTCCAGAAACCGGGACCGATCGCTTCGCGGAACTCACTCTGCGCTACAAAATAAGTATTACCGTCCGCGCCCTTTTCCACACCCAGGGGGAGCTTGGGCAAGCTACGCGTGGCCGGCCCGAACACCGGCTTGCAGTCGGCGAGCACATCGAACTGCGACTGGTGGCATGGGCACAGCAGCCGCGAGGTCTGCTGCTCGTACAGCGAGGCAGGGCAGCCGGCGTGCGTGCAAATCTTGGAGTACGCGACGTAATCGCCCCAGCCGAAGCCGGCTTGACCCTTGCGCGAGTGCACCGTCTGGCCCGGACGAAGCCGGATGAGCAAGGTGGGGGAGTCGGCATCCTTCACGCCGTCGGGCACGCCAGGAAAGACGGTGGCCACCCCGCCGGGCTCGATGTCACCGGGTCCGACTCGCCGACCGTCGGCGTACACGACCGGAACACCTTTCTGCCACAGTGTGACCTCCAGTGCGTTGCCCGGCTTCTTGATGAGCGCGCCGATTAGTGCGACGAGTGGCACCAGTCCCAGGGCGCCGCCGGCCAGTGCCAGTGAACCCTTCAGCACTGACCTCCGCTGGAGGCCGGTGTCGTCGAAGCCGACCTTCATGGTCGCGGCCATCAGCAACTGATCCGCAGCCGGGGAGCCGCCGTCGTGGCGGTCCTGCACCACTTCTTCCTCAGGCATGAGCCACTTGGCCCACAGCACTGCGCCGATGCCGATGCCGAACAGGCAGATGCCCAGTAGCGCGCCGAGCGCCGGTGTGTAGTAGCGGTAGCCCTGACCACCCTGGCCGGGAAGGTGAAAGCGGAACGGCACCGCGATGAAGCAGACGATGAAGGCGAGGGCGGCGAGCGCGGACACGACGAAACAGGTCGCCACCGCACGCTCGGCACGCCGTTCAGTTTTCGTCCCGGGGATCGGAAAACGCTGCCGGCGGTGCTCGATGTAGACGCCGTCTAGCTGAGCGCCGAGCAGCATGGCGTCTTCGGGCGCCATCTGAGCTATCTCGCCCACCGGCGGCGGCTTGTGGGCGGCAGCAGCACCTGCGGGGTCGTGGCCCGTCGTCGCGGCAGTGGAGCCGTTGGGATCGTCGATGAGCGTCATGACTTGGCTCCGATCCAGAGGATTGCAGCCATCATGACGCCGATACCGACCACCCAGATGACCAGGCCCTCGGTGACGGGGCCGACCCGGCCCAATCCGTTGCCGCCCGGGTTCGCTGTTGCCTTCAGGCTCTGGACGTAGGACACGATCTGGTGCTTCTGCTGCGGAGTCAGCTGATTGTCACTGAACACCGGCATGTTGCCCGGTCCGGTGAGCATGGCCGTCACGATTTCGGGATCGGTCGCTTCACCCAGGCTGGGAGCATTCTTGCCGGCTGACAGCGCGGCACCTTTGCCCGCGAAGTTGTGGCATGACGCGCAGTTGAGCCGGAACAGCTGGCCGCCTTCAGCGATACCTGCATCGTCACGCAGGGAACCCGTCGGGGCCGGCTTGCCGCCACCCTGCTGCTGCACGTAGGCGACTAGCTGTTGGATCTCGGCCTCGGTGTACATCTGCGCGTGCCGAACGGCTTCACCGCCCTGCTGCGCCAACGGCATCCGGCCGGTCGCGACGTAGAAGTAAGTAGCCGCGCCTCCGACACCGATCAGAGAAGGCCCGCGGTCGGTGACGCCTTCGAGATTTGCGCCGTGGCAGGTGATGCAGCTGATCGAATACAGCTGGCGACCTTTGGATGCGGCAGCCGCGTCGCCACCGTCAGCCGAGCTGGACTGCGCGAACAGGCTGTAGATCCCGCCCATGGAGAACAACGCGATCATCAGAACCAGACCGCCGACGAGCCGGCGACCAACCTTGGCCCGGCGCCCGGGACCACGGTCAGCGGTGAGCCGAGGAGCGGTTCGGACAGGATGTGCGTCATCGTCGGCCCAGGCGCGCGCGCTGTCTGCGCCGGTCTGACTGATGCCTGTATCGAAGCCCACCGAGTCCAGGTCTGCGACTCGGTCCGGATCGAATGTCATCGGATCCTCCTCGCTGCGTGAGCTGTGGCTGTTGGTCTGCCGGCGGTTACGCCGGCCGTTTGTACTCATTTGATGAGGTAGATCGTCGCGAAGAGGCCGATCCACACCACGTCGACAAAGTGCCAGTAGTAGGACACCACGATTGCCGCCGTTGCCTGGGCCGGAGTGAACCGGCCCAGCGTCGTACGGATGAGAAACAGCACGAAGGCGATCAGACCACCGACGACATGCAGACCGTGAAATCCGGTAGCCAGGAAGAACACCGAGCCGTAGCCCGAAGACGACAACGTCATGCCACCCTCGGCCGCGTTGCGGGCATATTCCGCGTACTGGTTGTGGTACTCGTTGGCCTGCCCGATCAAGAAGATCAAACCCATGAGGAACGTCAGCAGGAACCAGCGACGCAGACCGAACACGTCGCCCTTTTCCGCGGCGAAGACACCGAGCTGACAAGTCACGCTGGACGCGACCAAAATGACGGTGAACACTGTCGCGTAGGGCACCGCGAGCTTGGTCGGAGCCATCGGCCAGTTGCCCGCGTGGACCGCGCGCACTGTGAAGTACATAGCAAACAGGCCGGCGAAGAACATGAGCTCGCTGGACAGCCAGACAATGGTGCCGACACTGACCATGTTGGGACGGGTCAGCGAGTGCACGCGGCTCGTTTCGAAGCCCGGGGCCGCGCCGGTTGCGGTCACTGCTGTGGTCACATAATCAGTATGGCGCGCACCTCTGACATCGACTCGCGCGGGGGCGCGCGCGAGTCTGCGCGATGGCGGTCGGATCTGCCAACGCCGCGGGGATTACAGTTTGTTGCCATGGCCGACCTGAGCAGCGAGCGAGCCATCGTGCTCGTCTACAGCCAGCGCCCCGAGGTCCGGGCGGCAGTGCGTACCGCCGTGGGCCGGCGGCCGGCACCGGAATCTGCGCGCATCGAGTGGGTCGAATGCGGTACCGACCGGGAGCTGACCATTCAGCTCGACACCGGTGAGATCGACCTCGCCATCCTTGACGGCGAGGCGCAACCCACCGGCGGCATGGGACTGGCGCGGCAGTTCAAGTACGAACTGAAGTCCTGTCCTCCAATCGCGGTGTTCGTCGCCCGCCCGCAAGACGCGTGGTTGGCCAGTTGGTCACTTGCTGACGCAGTGATCACCAGGCCGCTGGACCCGGTAGCGGCCGCGGCGACCGTGGCCGGTCTTCTGCGGAGCAGGCTGGCCGGCATCCCCGTCGTTCGTTGACCGGGTCGAAGCGGTGACGGCGCGGCTCGGGTGCCTGCAATGACGCCCACTGCGCCCCTGCCGGCCCCTGCGCCCACTGCGTCTAATGCGCCCACTGTGCCCACTTGGCGCGCGGTGCTCGCCACCCTGATGGCCGGCCAAGCGCTGAGTGACACTGACACGGCCTGGGCCATGAACGAGATCATGGCCGGTGAGGCAGCGCCTGCTCAGCTGGCCGCCTTCGCCGTTCTGCTGCGCGCCAAGGGCGAAACCCCGCAGGAAGTTGCGGGGCTGGTCGACACCATGCTGCGGCGCGCGCCGGCGGTCTCTGTGCAAGGGCGCTGTGTCGACGTGGTCGGAACAGGCGGCGATGGAGCACACACGGTCAATCTGTCGACGATGGCTGCGATCGTGGTCGCAGGGTCGGGCCGCACCGTGGTCAAACACGGCAACCGGGCCGCTTCGAGCCGATGCGGAACCGCCGACGTCCTCGAGGCGCTCGGCGTCGCCATCGATCTGCCGGCCGGCGCGGTCAGCGACTGTGCCCAGCGGGCCGGCATCTCCTTCTGCTTCGCACCGGTCTTCCACTCCGGGCTGCGGCACGCTGCGGGCGTCCGCCGGGACCTCGGTGTCGCCACCGTGTTCAACATCCTCGGTCCGTTGACGAATCCGGCCCGACCCGGCTCGGCGGCGATCGGATGCGCCGATGTCCGCCTCGCACCGATCATGGCCGCCGTGCTGGCTGCGCGCGGCGATGCGGCGCTGGTGTTCCGCGGCGACGACGGGCTGGACGAGCTGACTACGGCCACCACATCGCAGCTGTGGGCGGTCGGTGCCGGCGAGGTTCACCACAGCGTGCTCGATCCGGCCTCGCTCGGACTGCTCGCGCCGGCCGCAGGCGCGCTGCTCGGCGGCGACGCGCAGACCAACGCCGCCGTCGTCCGGTCGGTCCTGGCAGGCGGGCAGGGCCCGGTTCGCGACGCAGTACTGCTCAACGCCGCGGCTGGCATCGCCGCTTTCGACCGTGATCTTGACGACGTGACGGCGGCGCTGTCCCGAGGCATCGACGCGGCGCAGGAGAGCATCGACACCGGCGCGGCGGCAGCATCGCTGGAGCAGTGGGTGCGCGTGAGCCAGCAACTGCGAGCAGGCCTGAGCTGAGTGCGCCCTGAGCGGGCGTCCTAAGCTGACATCGTGATCACCACCATTGTCATGATCGCCGTCGAAAGCGACCGCATTCCCGAGGTGGCGGAGGAGATCGCCGGCATCGAGGGCGTCAGCGAGGTGTACTCCGTTGCCGGCGAGATCGACCTGATCGCCGTGGTGCGGGTACGCGAGTTCGAGCAGATCGCGCAGGTGATCGCGGGCCGGATCAGCAAGGTGTCCGGTGTACTGCACACCGGCACCCACGTCGCCTTTCGCGCATACTCCCGCCACGACCTCGACGCCGCGTTCTCCATCGGCGCCGACGAATAGCTGGTCGCTTCTGGTCCCAGGCTGCCGGGGAGCGCCGGCGTGTGTGCGGGCAACGCTGGTCACGAGTGAACCCGGACGGGACGGCTCGAGATTCGCAGACTGCGTCGATCCGCGAACGGCGTCGCAGCCTGGCGCGCCGTGGCCACCGAATCGGTCAGCGGCCTCAGTCGCCCCGCACCCCACGCGGGCATCGCCCATCCTGCAGACGCGCTGATCAGGCGCGTGCCGGGTTCTTCCAGCCAGTGCAGCACGCACTCGGTCTCCTCAGCCAGTGCAGCTCGCAGCGGAGATGGCCCGGGCTGGACGGCATCGGCGGTGCACACGAGCGAGTCGAGCATCGGGAACGGCGACATCCCACGCGGGGCGTGGCCTGCCGCGGCCAGGCGACCGTAGCGAACCACTGACAGTTCCCAGCCACCGTTGCCGTCCGGCCGGCCCGCAACGAGCTCGGCGATGTCTGTCAAAGAGCGCAGCCGCTGCAGCCGGGCGCAGGCGCGGATGACAGCGGCAAGCCGGTCGCGCACCAGCGCAGCTTCTTCGAAACGCTGCTGCTGTGCCAACCGCGTCAGCCGCTGCTGCAGCGGCGCCACCAGCGGCGTGACGTCGGCTTGCCAGGCCGCCGTCATCGCGGCGCTGAGTTCCAGATACTCGACACGAGCGATTCGGTGTTCACACGGCGCTGGACACCTGTCCATGCCGGCCAGCGCGCACGCCGCCCGCACCACCCGGGTGATACTGAGCCGATCAGTGCATTGACGCAGCGGAACCGCCTCGTGCAGCGCATCGCGGACCGATTCGGCTTGGCTGCGCGACCGTAGTGGACCGAGGTAGGCCGCTCCGTCGTCGCGCACGTCGACCACGATCGACAGCCGCGGGTAAGCCTCGACCGTCAACTTCAACCACCAGGCCCGCTCGGGATACTTCGAGCGCTTGTTGTACCGAGGCTTGTGCGCAGCGATCAGTCGCAGTTCCCGCACCTGGGCCTCCAGGGCGTGGGCGCACTCGATACCATCCACCCGTTCGGCGAGCCCCACCATCTCGCCCATTCGACTGCGGGTCTCGCTGGCGACGAAATACTGCCGCACCCGGGTCCGCAGCGCCTTGCTGGTGCCTACGTACAGCGGTTCTCCGCGCGCGTCGCGGAAGATGTATACCCCCGGCGCGTCGGGAAGGTGGGCACCCAGGTGGCGCTTACGGCGCTGTGCCGGGCTTACCTGCGCGGTGAACGAGCGCAGTTCAGGCAGCGATTGCACGCCCAGTCCGCCGAGGCGGGAGAGGAGCCCGTGGAGCACGTCCACGGTCGCTCGCGCGTCGGCAAGCGCGCGGTGATTCGGCACTGTGTGAGCACCGAAGAAGGCGGCCAGAGTGCTCAGCTTGCAATTACGCACCTCGTCACTGGTCAGGATGCGCCGTGCGAGCACGGCGGTGTCCACCACGGCTGGCTTGGGCCACGCGCGCCCGGACGCTGTGCACGCCGCCTTCAGGAACCCCACGTCGAACGGAGCGTTGTGTGCCACCAACACCGCACCGCGGGCGAACTCGAGAAACGCGCTCAGTACCTCGTCCACGCACGGAGCGCCCATCACCATGGCGTCGGTGATTCCGGTCAGCACGGTGACGAACGGCGTGATGCCACGGCCGGGATCCACCAGGGTCTGCAATTCGCCGAGTACCTCGCCGCCGAGCACCTTCACCGCTCCGATCTCGGTGATCGCGTCGTGGCCAGCGGCGCCGCCGGTCGTCTCCAGGTCGACAACGACGAAAGTGGTGCGGTGCAGCGGCTCGTCCAGCTCGTCCAGGCTGGTTTGGCGGCCTAGCCGTGCAGCAGTGCCGGTGTTCAGGCCGGGGTCGGTCTTCATGGGCGCACGGTAGAAAACCGGTCTGACATTTTTGTCGGCCTGGCGTTTCTGCTGTCTGGTATTCCCGCGGTCTGGCCTTTCGTCGATCCGGCGTTTCGTCGTCGAACATGCCCTCGATTCCCTTGATGCGCCCGAAAGTGTCAGAGGCGCGTCCTACGGTCGCGTCGTCGTCGAGATGGACTCGACGACGCGGGCGGGCTGTGCACCGAACTCGGCGCACCGGCGCTGCCCGGGGGGAAGGAGAACCAGAGGCCATGCTTATCGATTGCGACACCTGCCGGGTGCGCGGTACCGACTGCGCAGACTGTGTGATCAGCCTGCTGATCGATCGGCCCGCCAGCTACGCCGACCTCACCGAGTCTGAAACGGCGGCCTTCGCCGCCTTGGCAGAAGGCGGCCTGGCTCCGCCACTACGACTGGTTCCCGTGTACGCGCTCGACAAGCGATCCGGGAGTGCGTCGGGCGGGCGAGCGGGATCCGACGCAGGCGACCGGTCGGGGCCGAGGTCACGGGCGGGATGAGCGCAGGCCACGTGAGAGAGCGACCTCCCTCGGCGCGCGGCACTGGTCAGGTTGTGATCACCGCTGGTGTTGTCGTAACCTTTCCGAGACCTTCGGATCAGCCGCATCCGTCCAGGATGGGCGCCGAGCAGTCACCGCCCAATCGCTGCGAACAGACGCTGCGAACCGGGGAACCATGTTTCTGGGGTGAATCCTCATAGCGATTGCACGCGTGTGCCGCGCCGAGGTAGGGCGACTTCCGCAGCCCGAATCCGTCAGCTAACTCGGTAGGCGGGCGGGTGGAAGAATGGGGCTTTTCCGGCTGTGGCCATCTCGACACTGAAGCATCGTTGCGCAACGGCAGCGGCGAGCATCGCCATCACTGCGTTCACGGCGGCTGCGGCAACGGCTGTCACCCTCGCTTCGGCCGCACCGCCGACCTCCACGTCGCCCGGTGCCGCTCCAGGAACCTCCTCAGCCGCCAAAAGTGACCTCGCGCCCAAGGCCACTCCGACTGCGCCGGCAACGATCGCGTCGGTTACCGCTCGGTTAACGGCGCTGAGCAATCGCAACGAGGTCTTGACCGAGAACTTCAACCTGGCTGTAGTGGAAGTCAGTACGAAGCAGGCTCAAGCCGAGGCTGGCAGGGTTGCTGCTCGCACATCGGCAGCCATCTACCAGACCGCCCTCGACAACGTCCGGCTGAGCCTCCAGGCGCAATACCAAGAAGGCAACTTCCCCGAGACGTCGGCGCTGCTGACCTCGACGTCGGGACAGAACTACCTCGACAAGTCCACCGCTCTGCAGCAGATCTCCACCCGCCGAGCCGGGATGGCCACGCAGCTGAACCGCGCGCGGCTGGCGTCGGTCAAGGCGAGCGCGAGGCTCACGCAGCTGCTGGCAGCGGCGAAGACCAAGCGGGATGGACTGGCAGTCCAGCGCGTCACGTTGGCGGCCCAACAGAAGAAATACGCCCAGCTGCTCGATCAGTTGAACGCCAAGCAGCAGCGCGCGTTTCTGCAGCCGTTGAGCCAGGGGCTCACCACGAAGGAGCTGGCAAGCGTCGGCGCCCTGTCCACACCGTCTTCCGACGGCAGCTCCTCGCAGCCGCCCGCCGGCAGCACGTCGTCGAACAGCTCGCCGGGCACTTCGCCCGATGCCACGTCGTCAAGCACCGAGCCTTCGAGTAGCACGTCGTCGAACGGCACGTCGTCGAACGGTACGTCGTCGGGTACGAACTCGTCGGGTCACAAGTCCAGTGGCACGTCCACGAGCAACTCGTCGGGTAGCAACTCTTCGGGCGGCGGTAGCTCCGCGCCGTCGTCGGCTGCCGCTATCGCTGTCAGGTATGCACTGGCACAGCTGGGCAAGCCCTACGTCTACGCCACCTCAGGACCCAAGACGTTCGACTGCTCGGGTCTGACAGCAGCGGCGTGGCGGGCTGCCGGCAAATCGATTCCGCACCAATCCCGACTGCAGTCGCACTTGGGACACCGTGTCTCGAAGAGCCAGCTCGAGCCCGGTGACCTCGTTTTCTACTATTCCCCGATTCATCATGTTGCGATCTACATCGGCAAGGGGCTGGTGGTGTCGGCGCCGCAGACAGGCGACGTCGTCAAGATCGTGCCGGTCGATCACGCCGGCACGTACAACATGGCTGTACGGCTCTGAAAACGGCGCACACGCCAACGCCAAAGCTGCGCTAGCCGCAGCCCGGATATGACACGCGCGCCGGGTCCGGCGAGTGCACCTTCGGCCGCTGAGTCAACGAGCCCGGCTGCGTCAACGGGCCGGGCCGAAGACAAGCGTCGGATCCTGGTGGTTACCAACGACTTCCCGCCGCGGGTAGGGGGTATCCAGTCCTTCGTCCATGAGGCGGTGCGCGGCCTTGACCCGGCCCAGGTGGTGGTCTACGCATCGAGTCATCCGGGGGCCGCAGACTTCGACGCCGTCCAACCGTTTCCGGTGGTGCGCGACCGATCCACGGTGCTGCTGCCTACGCCGCGGGTGCGTCGCGAGGTTGTAGCACTTCTGCGCTCGCAAAGCGCAACGGCGGTGTGGTTCGGCGCTGCGGCGCCCCTGGGCCTGCTCGCACCGGCCCTGCGACGAGCCGGAGCACGGCGCATCGTGGCAACGACCCACGGGCACGAAGCGGGCTGGGCGCAGTTGCCGGTTGCCCGCTCGCTGCTGCGCCGGATAGCGCGCAATGTCGATGTAGTCACTTACCTCGGCGGCTACACCCGCGGCAAGCTGGCCCGCGCGCTGGACGGAACGGGGAATCTGGAGCGCCTGGCTCCTGGTGTCGACGTCGACCGCTTCCGGCCGGGCATCGACGCGACAGCCGTGCGCGCACGCTATAGCCTCGACGCCGCACCGACCGTCGTCTGCGTGTCCCGACTGGTGCGGCGTAAAGGTCAGGACGCCCTGCTCGACGCGTGGCCGGACATTCTCGCCAAGGTGCCGGCTGCTCGGCTGTTGGTGGTCGGAGAGGGCAGGTACCGGCGCAGCCTCGAACGTAGAGCTGGTGCCGCCAGCGTGGCGGGCTCGGTCACCTTCACCGGCGCCATCTCCGACGATGAACTGCCCGCCCACCTGGCGGCCGGGGATGTGTTCGCCATGCCGTGCCGCACCCGCCGGGGCGGCCTTGATGTCGAGGGGCTGGGCATGGTGTATCTCGAGGCCAGTGCCTGCGCAGTGCCCGTTGTTGCCGGGCGCTCCGGCGGCGCGCCGGACGCGGTACTCGACGGACGCACCGGGATCGTGGTCGATGGCCGGTCCCGGCAGGAGGTCACCGCCGCAGTTGCCGGCCTGCTCGCCGATCCAGTCCGCGGTGGAGCCATGGGTGACGCCGGGCGCGCGTGGGTGGAGCAGAGCTGGCAATGGCCGGCGGTGTCGGCGCGGCTGAACGCCCTGTTGCAGGCCTGATGTCTACTGCCCGCCAGAGTGGGTATCAGCTCCGGGGACCCGCGTAGAGCGCGTCGATCTCGGCCGCGGACTCTCGGTTGACAACCGCCCGCTTGAGCTTCGTAGACGCTGTGACCTGTCCACCGGCTTCGGTCCAGTCCTCGGCCAGGATGGTGAACTTGCGGACCGACTCCGCCCGCGACACCGCCTTGTTCGCGTCGTCGACTGCCAATTGGATCTCGGCGCGCAGAGCATCGTTGTCGACCACGTCGCTGACCGGTGTCTGCTCTGAGTACCCGTTGCGCTTGAGCCACAGCGGCAGCGTCTCGCGATCCAGCGTGATCAGCGCGCCGACGAACGGCCTGCCGTCGCCGACGACGAGGCACTGCGACACCAGCCAGTGCGCCCGCAGCCGGTCCTCCAGCAGCGCGGGTGCCACGTTCTTGCCGTTGGCGGTGACGATGATTTCCTTCTTGCGCCCGGTGATGCGCACGTAGCCGTCGTCGTCGATCTCACCCAGGTCTCCGGTCAGGAACCAGCCGTCGGCGTCGAAGGCTGCAGCGGTTGCCTCGACGTTGTTCCAGTAGCCGTCGAAGATCACGTTGCCGCGCATCAGCAGTTCCCCGTCGTCGGCGATACGCAGGCTCATGCCCGGAATCGGTCGGCCGACCGTGCCCATCTTCAGCGCGTTCTGCAGGTTCACACACGCCCCCGCGGTGGACTCGGTGAGCCCATATCCCTCGAAGATCGTCAGACCCATGCCGCGGAAGAAGTGTGCCAGCCGGTCGCCCAGCGGTGCGCCACCAGAGATCGCGGCGCGACACTGGCCGCCGAGCCGAGCGCGGATCTTGCGGTAGACGAGCCGGTCGAACACCTCGTGCTGCAGGTGCAACCACGGCGACGCGCCGCGACGGTCCAGCGCCTGGGAATAGGCCACCGCCACGTCGGCGGAACGGTCGAAGATGCGACTTTTGCCCTCGGCATACGCCGTCTGTGCGGCAGTGTTGAACACCTTTTCGAACACCCGCGGCACGCTCAGGATGAATATCGGCTGGAAAGACTCGAGGTCCTCCACCAGCTTGGTGAGGTCGGCGGTGTGGCCCAGCGTCGTGCCGGTTGCGATCGCGCCGACCTGGATCATCCGGCCGAACACGTGCGCGATCGGAATGAACAGCAGCGTGCTGGAATCGGGGTTGAACAGCTCGCGCAGGCCGATCACCACGTGTGAGACCTCTGCGGCGAAATTGGCGTGAGTCAGCCGGCAGCCCTTCGGCCGTCCGGTTGTGCCCGAGGTGTAGATGATCGACGCCAGGTCCGCAGGCGTCACTGCTGCGCGGCGTCGATGCACTTGCGCGTCGTCGACAGCGAAACCGGCGCGCCCGGCTTCGTCCAGGCCGTCTTCGTCGAATGTCCACACCTGCTCCAGCGCCGGCAACTGCTGGCGCACGGCGGTGACGGTTGCGTGGTGGGCTGTCGACTCGACGAAGCAGATCTTGGCCCCCGAATCGGACAGGATCCACTCGATCTGCTCGGCACTCGACGTCTCGTAGACGGGCACGGTGACCGCGCCGACCGACATCACCGCGAAGTCGACGACGGTCCACTCGTAGCGAGTTCGACTCATCACCGCGACCCGGTCGCCGGCGGCAATACCGCTGCCGATCAGGCCGCGGGCCACTGCCAGCACCGCCGCGGCGAACTGGGCCGCGCTCACTGCAGTCCAACCTTCGTCGCCTCGATGCTCACCGGTTGGCGATTTACCAGCTCCGCTCCTCGCTCCTTCGTCGCTTCGATGCTCGCCTGGGGATCGGCGGCGGATCACCGGATGGTCGGGCATCGTCTCGGCGTTGGCGAAGACGTAGTCGCCGATGCAGGACGGGGACAGCGCGGGTTCGGCGATGCCGGGCGGAACTGAGTACTCACGCACAGAAGCGTCCTTACCTACGGAATCGACGGATAGTGCCGGGCATGCGGCTGTGCGGCAGACAGAGCACCGGAGTGGCGATGTCCTGCGTCACGGTAATAGGGACGGTGGGGGATTGGCGTCGCAACGCGACTTCGCCGCAGGTACCAGGCAGTCGAGCTGGCAGAACTCGATCCGGCCCCAGGGTCCGGCGACGATCCGCCGGTATCGTGCGGCATATGTCGACGCCCGTTCCTTGCTGCGGGCTGCGGTGAGACCCGACACCGGGCAGCGGCTGGCGATCGGCGTCGACATCGGCGGCACGAAGATCGCCGCCGGTGTGGTGGATGAAGCAGGTTCGATCATCGACCGGGAACGCCGCCCCACTCCTGGCGCGGACGTCGCTCGCACCGAGGATGCCATCGTCGACGTCGTCACCGTCCTGTCCGCTCGCCACGACATCGCCGCGGTAGGCATCGGCGCCGCGGGCTGGATTTCCACCGACCTGGCGACTGTGCTGTTCTCCCCGCATCTGGCCTGGCGTGACGAGCCGTTGCGAGCGGCTCTGCGTCAACGCATCGACGCGCCGATCGTGCTCGACAACGACGCCAACGCCGCGGCGTGGGCCGAATACCGCTTCGGCGCCGCCCGCGGTGCTTCGGTCGCCGTCTGCATCACCCTCGGTACGGGCATCGGCGGTGGGCTGGTGTCGGCCGGCGTGTTGCAGCGCGGCGCCTACGGCGTCGGTGCCGAGTTCGGGCACATGACGGTGGTGCCGGAGGGCCATCGCTGCGCATGTGGCAACCGGGGCTGCTGGGAGACCTACGCGTCTGGCTCGGCGCTGGCGCGCGATGCCCGGGAGTTGGCGCAGGTGTCACCGGTGTCGGCGGGAGAACTGATGCGCCTGGCCGGTGGCGACCTGAACCGGCTCACCGGCCAGCTCGTCACCGACGCCGCGCGCAGCGGAGATCCGGTCGCGATCGAGATCTACACCGCGATGGCGCGCTGGCTGGGCCGAGGCCTGGCCAATCTGGCCGCGGCGCTGGATCCGGACGTCTTCGTGATCGGCGGCGGGGTGTCGCAGGCAGGCGAGCTGCTGCTGCTCGATCCGGCGCGCCAGATGTTCGCCGAGTGCCTGACCGGTCGCGGTTACCGCCCGTTGGCCCGCATCGAGCTTGCTCAGCTCGGCCCGGACGCCGGCCTGGTCGGTGCCGCCGACATTGCCAGAACTGCCGCCGGTGCCGGTCTCGCAGTCGCGGGCGCCGCCGAGGAGGGCCCGTGAGAACGATTCGGCTGATGAGCTACAACATCCGCTCGTTGCGCGACGATCCGATGGCCGTAGCGCGCGTAATCCGGGCCGCGGCGCCCGACGTGGTGTGCATCCAGGAAGCGCCGCGCTTTTTGGGCTGGCGCACCAGCCACGCCCGGCTGGCGCGCCGAGCGGGGATGGTTGTTGTGGGCGGCGGTCGGCCGGCCGGTTCCAACCTGATCCTGTCCACCCTTGCCGTCACAGTCGACGCGCAGGCCGACGTCCTGTTCACCAAAGACCGCGGGCTACACCAGCGCGGCGCCGCGGTGGCGGTACTGCGCCTGGGTGCAGCCCGCTTCGCCGTCGCCGGTACCCATCTCGATCTCGAGGAGGAGGCTCGACTGCGTCATGTCGACGAGCTGCACGCCTGCGTGGATCGCTACGTCGACACCGACGTTGCATCGGTCGTGATGGGCGACATCAACGATCTGCCCGACACTCCGGTGTGGCAGGCGCTTGCCGCGCGCGGCCGGGACGCCCAGGTCGTCGCGGGCATCGGCGACGGCCTCACCTGGAGCGCCATGGATCCGCACAAGCGCATCGACGCCATGTTCGTCGACGCCCGGCTGTGCGTACGTAGCGCTCAGGCCTTGCACTCGCCCGACGTCGCGGTTGCCAGCGACCACTGCCCGTTACTGGTCGAGCTCGACGTGCCCTGAGCTAAGGCGCGCGCTATCCAGCGCTGACTCAGCTCAGACAATGGCACCGTCGTCGGGATCGATGTCCTCAGGATCGGCCTCGCGCAGACCGCGAACGAACAGACCGACCGCGACAAGCACCAGGATCACCCCGATCGGGAAGGATGCCGCTCCGCCCAGGCCGAACCAGGCACCGCGGGCGAGAACGAGCAGTCCGAGCATGAGAACGGCCACCGCGCCTACGGTGCCGGCACGTGGAACCGGGAAAGGCGGCGCAGGAGGAGGAACAAAGTGCTCCTCGGCGTCGTCCAGCGCTTCATCGACGGCTCCTTCGCCGGCCTCGTCGACGGGTCGGGCACGCACCGCATCCTGTCTTCCAGTCACCTCGGCGGCACGGCCGACGGGGTCCACCTCGTACGTGTCGCCGTCGCCCGAGGCGACCTCACGCGCATCGCCGTCGACGGCGTCACTGGCAGCCTGACCTCGCTCGGAGCGCGCATGGTCTGCGCCCGCTGAGGGAAGGGAACCGAGCGCGGCGCTCCCATCCGGGGCTGGGGCGGTGTGGTCGAAGCCGGCCATGATCCGGGCGAACTCCGCGTCGGTGTCCACACCGGCCAGAGGATCGGGGCGGTGGTCGGGCCGCGTCGGTGCAGCGGGTGCCGGAGCGCCCCCCCGCTCGGTCGGCTCGGTCGGCACGCTGGCACCGGCCTCGCGCGCGGCGTCGAGAACGACGTCGCGGGCTGCTCGACGCAAGTCGGACTGGACGAACAACCGCTCGATCGGGCCTTGGCCGCGGTACCGGTTCGCCGTCCGTGGATCTGCGGGCGGTTCGAGGTAGGCAGCGATGTCGGCCAGCCGAAGCAGGTCGAGCAGGTGTTCGCCCAGGCGCGGATCGACATCGGCCAGGGCCACGAAGACGTCAGCCCGCAGACCGTTGTCGCGTCGCTGCGGCGGTGGCTGGAACACCACGACCGGCCTACGCGTTCGCCGGACAGTGGGCGCGGATGAACTCGACGCTGCCCTGGAAGATGAGCGCAGCGTCGTGGTCGACGGTGGCGACGTGGTAGCTGTTCTCCAGCCAGACGTGCGCGATGTCGGCGTGGGTGGCACCGGCGTGCAGCATCTTCGCCGACAGCTCGTCGACGACGTGGTCGACGCGGCTGGTGTACATCAGAATTGGCGCGGTGACCTTGCCCAGATCCGCGGCCACGACCCGCCACAAACCCTGTAACGAGACGAAGGCGCGCAGGGGAACCCGGTCGTAGCCGTTTTCACTGGTGCCGGCCTTGATATCGCTGCCGAACCCGGGCCGGGAGGCCAGCACCCGAGCCACCAACGGGGCGAACCGGGCGTCGCGCCGCTTGGTGCCGTAGGCGGGATTGACCAGCACCAGGCCGGCGACGGCGTCGGGGTGATCCTCGGCCAGCTTGGTGACCAGCGTGCCGCCCATCGACAGACCGGCCGCGAACACATGCTCGCATCGGCTGCGAAGGTCGAGGAATTCCGCCTCGACCGCGGCGTACCACTGCGGCCACGTCGTGGCGTTCGCGTTCTGCCAGGTCGTGCCGTGGCCGGGCAGCAGGGGAAGCCGCACCGAGTAGCCGGCGGCCGCGAGGTGCTCGGCCCAGCCGCGCATGCTGGCGGGGGAGCCGGTGAAGCCGTGTGAGATGACCACGCCCACCGGTCCGCCGTCGTGGCGGAACGCCTCGGCACCGGGCAGTAACGCAGGCGGAGTCACGGGTCCCTGTCGCTCCTTGGTAGGTACAGCCGTCGGAATCCGCCTGCTGACACGATGCAGCGCGTTGTCCCGGCTACGTTACCGGCACTAGGGTCCTCACTGTCGGGCAGATCCTCACCGGTACGGGCGGGCGGCCTACGCGGCGCGGGCGTCGGAGCACGGGTCTTTGACGACGACGACGACAGGAGATCGCAGGTGCTCTACTGGCTGCTCAAGCGGGTGATCCTGGGCCCGGTCTTGCGCATCGTGTGGCGACCCCGCATCGAAGGCCTGGACAACGTGCCCGCCGACGGCCCGGCCATCCTGGCCAGTAATCATCTGTCCTTCTGCGACTCGTTGTTCCTGCCCGTCTGCGTTGCGCGGCGCATCACCTATCTGGCCAAGGCCGAGTATTTCACCACCGGCGGAATCAAGGGCCGGATCTGGCGCTGGTTCTTCTCCGCTATCGGGCAGGTTCCGGTGGACCGCACCGATGCCGACGCCGCGCTAGACGCGCTGAACAGCGGCGTTCGGCTGCTGCGCGCGGGCAACGTTTTGGGCATCTACCCCGAAGGAACCCGATCTCCGGACGGGCGTCTGTACCGGGGTAAAACTGGCGTCGCACGGCTCGCGCTCGAGTCCGGCGCGGTCGTCATACCGTGCGCGATGATCGGCACGGACACCATCCAGCCGCTGGAGCGGATGATCCCGCGGCTGCGCCCCCGTCCGCGGATCCGGATCGGAGCGCCGCTGGACTTCACCGACAGCCAGCAGCACAGCGGTGACCGGTTCGTCGAGCGGGCAGTCACCGACGAGATCATGACCGCGATCCTGCGCCTGTCCGGGCAGACTTACGTCGACGTCTATGCCGCCACTGTGAAAGCGGCGAACAAAGCGGCGAACCAAAAGGCATCGACGAAGGGTCGCCCCTCCGAACACCGAATTGCCGGCCCGGCGGCGCGCACCGCCGGCACCGATTCCGCCCTGCGCGATCGTCTTCCGACCCAGCGGGCCGGCTGACGGCGTCGGCGATGAGATTCTTCTACGACTGTGAGTTCATCGAAGACGGTACGACCATCGAACTGGTGTCGATCGGCGTGATCGACGAGGACGGGCGCGAGTTCTACGCGGTGTCGAGCGAGTTCGAGCCGCAGCGCGCCAACGACTGGGTTCGCAAGCACGTGCTCGAGCAGTTGCCCTCGCCGTCATCGCCGGTCTGGCGTAATCGAACGGCAATACGTGCCGAGTTGCTCGACTTTCTCACCGCCGCACCGGGCAAGGTCGAACTGTGGGCGTGGATGGCGGCTTACGACCACGTCTGCCTGGCGCAGCTGTGGGGCGACATGCGGGCGCTGGACCGCCGGCTACCACGATTCACCCACGATCTGCGCCAGCGCTGGGAGGACGCCGGGTCGCCTGCGCTGCCGCCGGCGCCGCCCGATCAGCACGACGCGCTGGCCGATGCCCGGCACAACTGGGCGCGCTGGCAGGTCATCGAGTCAGTCCGTGCGGGGGTGCACGTCTGAGTCGTGCCCTGCGTCGACCGGCCCTCACCATGTCGGGCGATTCTCGAGTGTCGATGATGTTGGTGAGGGCGGCGAACTACGGCAGGATCGCAGGCATGCGTATCGGTGTACTGACTGGCGGCGGCGACTGCCCCGGGCTCAACGCGGTAATTCGCGCGGTCGTGCGCAAAGGGGTGGGCGTCTACGGTCACGAATTCGTCGGCTTCCGCGACGGATGGAAGGGCCCGATCGAGGGCTCGACGATGGAACTGGGGATCGCGCAGGTTCGCGGCATCCTTCCCCGCGGTGGCACGATCTTGGGCTCCTCGCGAACCAATCCGTTCAAGATCGACGGGGGCGTCGACAGAATTCGCGAGAACCTGCACGCGATGGGAGTCGATGCGCTGATCGCCATCGGCGGCGAGGACACGTTGGGCGTTGCCACCCGTCTCGACGAGCTGGGCATCAACGTCGTCGGCGTACCCAAGACCATCGACAATGATCTCAACGCCACCGACTACAC
Organism: uncultured Jatrophihabitantaceae bacterium; assembly: GCA_964236495.1. GTDB lineage: Bacteria > Actinomycetota > Actinomycetes > Mycobacteriales > Jatrophihabitantaceae > CAXSBR01. The sequence continues at coordinate 64,049 of CAXSBR010000002.1, read as the reverse complement.
CTTCGGCTTCGACACCGCGCTGAACATCGCGATGGAGGCGATCGACCGGCTGCACACGACGGCCGAGTCGCATCACCGCGCGCTGATCGTGGAGGTGATGGGTCGCCACGCCGGCTGGATCGCGCTGCACGCCGGCCTGGCCGGTGGCGCGAACGTCATTCTCATTCCCGAGCAGCGGTTCAGCCTGGACAAGGTCTGCTCGTATGTGGAGAGCCGGTTCCAGTCGCAGTACGCGCCGATCATCGTCGTCGCCGAGGGCGCGACTGCCGACGAGGGCACCGGGCAGACGCTGAACCAGGACCTCGACGCCTTCGGCCACCCTCGCCTCGGCGGAATCGGCGACTGGCTGGGTAAGCAGATCGAGGCGCGGACCGGCAAGGAGGCGCGCACGACGGTGCTGGGCCACATTCAGCGCGGCGGAACGCCCACCGCGTTCGACCGGGTGCTCGCCACCCGGTTCGGGCTGCATGCGATCGACGCCGTGCACAACGCCCACTTCGGGGTGATGGTCGCGTTGCGCGGTACCGACATCATCACGGTTCCGCTGGCCGAGGCGACCGAGACACTCAAGACGGTCAGCCCCGAGCTCTACGCCGAGGCCGAAGTTTTCTTCGGATAGCGCCGGCTGGGTAAGAAAGCTTGACCAAACGCTCAGGATTCCTTGCGCCACGCGGGGAGGCCGTGCTTAAGGTAAAAGCCCGCGTCGGACGTGTCCACACGGGACGACGTGTCTGCGTCGTCAATCCTTCCGGGTGTCTTGTTGTCGTTGCTGTCGTTGCCGGCGGCGTACGCGCAGCCACTCGGCCCGTTCCCACTCTTCAGGAGAGCTCATGGCTGACCAGAACGTAGTCTCACGCGCATTGCACGACCTCGGATTGTCCGCGTGGTTCGGTGGCACGCTGGCCAACGCGGTGTCGCTGAACGCCGCGGCGGGAGCGACCAGCGACGCTAGCAGCGCCGGTGCCGTCACCAATGCCGGTTGGGACCGCTGGACGCCGGTGAACGCCGCCGCGATCGGCGCCCACCTCGTCGGCAGCGTCGGCCAGCTCGCCGGTAACAGCCAGCGCATCAGCGCCCAGAAGGGCGTCGCCACGATGGCCGTGGTCAAGACGGCACTCACCGTCGGCGCCCTGGCAGTCACCGGCTACTCCCGCGTCGTGGGCAAGAAGGTATCGGCTGCCAACGCGGTGCCCGTGGCTGACGGCACCACGCCCAGCGCCGGAACGCCGGCCGACGTGGCGAATGCGCAGAAGCAGCTCAAGGCGCTGCAGTGGGCCATACCGGTGCTCACCGGTGCGCTTGTCGTGGTCAGCGCGTTTGCAGGTGAGCAGCAGCGTGCCGGCGCGGTGCTCTCGGGCGTGCGCACCCGGCTGCTCACGGGCGGCCTGGGCTAGGCGTACGCACATCATCTAGACGCAGCTGCACCGAGGTGCCCACGGCTGGTTCGGTCACCGCTTGCGCGGTGGCTGGACCGGCCGTGACCCGTAGGAAGCGGTGAATACGCAGCAGGGGCACATTCCCGTTCGTCGCGGTCCCTACCCTGTAACGGTGACTGCAATCCGTTCAGCACCCTTCCCGCCCTCGGTATCGAGCCTGAACCCGCCTTCTGCCAGCTCCGATCCGCTGGGAATCGACACCTGGCGCACCCTGCCCGCAGCACAGCAACCGACCTGGCCCGACGAGGCCAAGCTGCACGACGTGGCGACCCGGCTGTCGGGCATGCCGCCGCTGGTGGTGGCCAACGAGGTCGACCAGCTTCGGGCGCGGTTGGCCGCGGTCGCGCGCGGAGAGGCATTCTTGCTCCAGGGCGGGGACTGCGCGGAGACTTTCCAGACCAGCTCGCAGGCCGACATCGCCGGCAAGGTGCGCATCCTGCTGCAGATGGCCGTCGTCCTCACCTATGGCGCCGCGATGCCCGTGGTCAAGCTGGGCCGCGTTGCCGGCCAGTACGCCAAACCGCGTAGCAGCGACATCGACGGCTTCGGTTACCAGTCCTACCGCGGCGACATGGTCAACGACCTCACCCAGGACCATGCGCTGCGCCGGCCCGATCCCGAGCGAATCATGCGGGCATACTCGACCGCGGCGTCCACGCTGAATCTGCTGCGCGCCTACGCCGGTGGTGGGCTGGCGTCGCTGGATCGGGTCCACTCCTGGAACACCGCGTTCGCCCGTAACACCGGCACCGGGCAACGTTACGAGCAACTGGCCAGCGAGATCGACCGCGCCGTGCGGTTCATGCGTGCCTGCGGTGTGCACGACGGTGCGCTGGAGGGCGTCGAGCTGTACTCCAGCCACGAGGCACTGGTGTTGGAGTACGAGCGCGCGCTGACCCGGGTGGAGGACGGTAAGGCCTACGACCTGTCCGGGCACTTCGTCTGGGTGGGGGAGCGCACCCGTCAGATGGACGGCGCGCACATCGACTTCGTCAGCCGGATCGCCAACCCGATCGGAGTCAAGCTGGGCCCGACGACGACGCCCGAGCTCGCCGCCGAGCTGGTCGAGCGGTTGGATCCGGACAACACGCCAGGGCGATTGACGCTGATCAGCCGGATGAGCAACAGCAAGATCCGCGACGCGCTGCCGCCGATCATCGAGAAGGTGCAGTCGACCGGACACCTGGTCGTCTGGCAGTGCGATCCCATGCACGGCAACACCGAGGAGACCGCAACCGGAGTCAAGACTCGGCACCTGGACCGCATCATCGACGAGGTGGACGGCTTTTTCGAGGTACACCACGAGCTGGGTACGCATCCGGGTGGTCTGCACGTCGAACTGACCGGCGACGACGTGACCGAGTGCATCGGCGGCACGTCCGAGCTGACCGCTGCCGACCTCGGTCGCCGGTACGAGACGGCGTGCGATCCGCGGCTGAACATCGAGCAGTCTCTGGAACTGGCGTTCCGGGTCGCCGAACGGCTCGTCGCCGAGCGTCGGCGGCGGGAGAACGCCGAGCCGGCGTTTACCCGGTGAGCAAGCCTGCAGGTCTCGCGCCCGCGGGGGGCGCGCCCACAGACGTTGTCGATCTACGCAGCGACACCGTCACCCGGCCCACCGAGGCGATGCGCGCGGCGATGATGGACGCGCACGTCGGCGACGATGTCTACGGCGAAGATCCCGAGGTCAACGCTCTGCAGGCCGAGGTGGCGGCACTGCTCGGATTCGAGGCGGCGCTGTTCATGCCGTCGGGATCGCTGGCCAATCAGCTGGGCCTGCGGCTGCTGGTGCGACCCGGCGAGGAGCTGGTCTGCGACTCGATGGCGCACGTGGCCCGCGCCGAACTGGGTGCCGCAGCAGTGTTCTCGGGCATCACCACTCGCACCTGGCGGGCCCCGCGCGGGCGCCTCGATGCCAGCGCGGTGGCCGAGCTGATCGCACCGGATGCCGGGCCGTACCTGGTGTCCACCGCTGCCATAGCGGTAGAGAACACGCACAACTTCGGGGGCGGCACTGTCCAGGCTGCCGACGAGGTTTCGGCGGTGCAGGAACTGGCCCGCGCGCACTCCCTCGGGCTACACCTCGACGGTGCGCGCCTGTTCAACGCCGCCGTTGCCACCGGCCGACCCGTCGCCGAGCTGGCCGCGGGATTCGACACCGTGTCGGTGTGCCTATCCAAGGGGTTGGGCGCGCCGGTGGGCTCGGTGCTGCTGTCGAGCGCCGAGCGAATCGCCGAGGCGCGGATCTGGCGCAAGCGCTACGGCGCCGGCATGCGCCAGGTGGGCATGCTGGCCGCCGCGGGGCGCTACGCGCTGGCTTGCCACGTGGATCGGCTGGCCGAAGATCACGTCCGCGCCCGCCGACTGGCAGAACAGCTGGGTGCCGATCCGGCGCAGGTGGATACCAACATCGTCGTATTCGACGTTGCCGGCGCACCCGGCATCGCCGCCGCAGCTCGCGATGAGGGTGTGCACGTCTCGGCGCTGGGACCACGGTTCCTGCGCCTGGTCACCCACCTCGACGTCACCGACGACGGCGTGGACCGCGCGACCGACGTCCTGGCGCCGCTGATGCTGACATCGCGCAGCTGATCGTTCAAGCCTCTGGTCTGGAAGCCGCCGGTCTGGAAGCCGCTGGCCTGGAAGCCGCTGGCCTGGAAGCCGCTAATCTGGAAGCGGCTGATCTGGAAGCGGCGGGTCAGACCACGCTGAGAGTGACCGTCGAACCGCGGTGCACCCGGGTGCCGCCGTCGGGCCGGACCTCGATGACCAGGCCGCTGAACCCACCCAGAATCGGCTTGATCTGCCACTTCAAGCCGGCGGCGTCGATCTTGCCCTCGGTGTCGCTGAGCGGGTTGCCGCGCGGTACGGAGGGCACTGTCACCAGATCAGGCCCCTTGGACACGGTCAGGGTGACGGCGGTGAACTTGCGCTGCTGCGTCGTACCGGCGGGATCCTGGCTGATCACTACGTTGGGTGCTACGTCGTCGCTGAAGACGTCGGTGCGGGTCACCGGAAAACTGAGGTCGGCGAGCGTGGTCGTCGCGTCGTCGACAGTTGTTCGCGAGACGTCGGGCAGCGTCACCATCGGCAGACCGGACGAGACGTAGACGGTGAGGACGGTGCCGCCGCGGATCTTCACGCCGGCCGTCGGCTGGGTACGTATGACGCGGCCCTGGCGAACCGTGTCGTCGGCAGACTGGTGGTACGCCACCGTGACGCCGTGCGTGCCCAGCGAGGTGAGCGCAGTGCGGGCCGCGGCTTGGGACTGGCCCTGCACTGCCGGCACCGGATAGAACGTCGGACCGCCCGATACCAGCAGGTGCACAACTGTGCCGTGCACCCGGCGGGCACCGCTCGCGGGCACGGTGGCAATGGCGTTGCCCTTGGCGACGTCCTCGTCAGATTGAGGCGGGTCGACGACCACCTCGAACCCCTGCGATCGCAGCACGACGCTGGCCTGGTCGACCGACTGACGAGAGACGTTGGGAACGCTGCTCCAGCGCCCGGCCGCGTACCACCAGCTACCCGCTACCAGGCCGGCACAGAGCAGCAGCAACACCAGCGCGCCGATGACCGTGCGTAGCCAGCGTCGCCTGCGGCGCCGCGCAGGCGTCGTCGGTGATGTGCCGGCAGGTGAGCCCGGCAAGCGGGCCGAGCTGACCGATCCCGGCTGCCCAGACACCGTCTGATCGCGCACTGTCTGCTCGCCAACTGTCCGCGCGGCACTCGGCTGGGCTGCGAACAAGGTGTGCTGCACGTTGCCGCCGACGGCAGTAGCCGAATCGTGCACCACAGTTGCGTTGCTCGTCGGCGGTGCTCCGGCGAGGGACGCGGCCGTCGCGCCCGACCGGCGCCCCAACCGCAGCGCCGGATTGGGCCGTGGGTTGGTCGGCTGCGGATTGCCGGGATGCACGGTCGTCGGCTGTGGGTTGGTCGGCTGTGATCCGGCCGGCCGGCGTTGTGAGGTAGCCACGCCTGGCACCGTTGCGGACTGCCGCATGGCGGAACGGACATCCGGGCGTGGGCGCCGGGGCACCGGCAGCACCGGCAGCCCGAGCTCGCGCCGTACGTCGTGCAGCTGAGCCAGGAACGCGCCGGCGTCCTGCGGACGTCGCTGGGCGTCGCGGGCGGTGGCGCGAGTAACCAGCCCGTCGAGCGCGGCAGCGATACCGGGCTGGAAGGAAGAGGGCGGTGGCACGTCGGAATGCACGTGGTTGTAGGCCACCGTCATCGCGTCGGGCCCGACGTGGGGCTGGCGACCGGTGAGCAACTCGAAGGCAACGATGCCCGCGGAGTAGACGTCGGAATGCTTGTCTGTGCGCCCGCGCCGGAACTGCTCCGGTGCGCTGTAGGCGACGGTGCCCATGATCAAGCCGGTGTTCGCCGTGCCCGGATCGCCGCCGTCCGCCGCCCGGGCCAGACCGAAGTCGGCTACCTTCACCAGGCCGTCGTCGGACAGCAAGATGTTCTCGGGCTTGACGTCGCGGTGGACCAGCCCGGCGCGATGAGCGGCGGCCAGTGCGGCCAGCACCGGCTCCATCAGCGACACCGCTTCGGCCGGGGAGAGGTGCCCCCGTTCGCGTAACAGGTCGCGCAGCGTGCGGCCGCGCACGAGCTCCATGACTAGAAAGACGCGGTTGCCGTCGCGGCCCTGGTCGTAGACGGCCACCGCGTTGACATGCGACATCCGGGCCGCGCTGCGCGCCTCGCGGGCGAACCGGTCGAGAAAGACGGGGTCGGCGGACAGGCCGGGCGCCATCACTTTGATCGCGACGTCGCGGTCGAGTCGTTCGTCGATGCCGGCGTACACCGTCGACATACCCCCCACGGCGAGGAACGCGTGGATGCGGTATCGGCCCTCGAGCAGATGGCCGATCAGCGGATCTGCCGCGACCTGGTGCACGGGTTGGAACTCTACGGTCGAAAGAGCCTCCCGCCCGGGAGCTTGCGTAGTACCGGCGACGTCGATGCGCAGGCGGTGGGAGCACGCCAGTACCGTCGGCGGCGTGGGAAGCGGCGGCTACGACGAGGACACGGAGCTCCTGCCACGCATCGAGATTCTCGCCGACGCCGACCGGCCGGGCGGGTTCGTCCTGCTGCTGGACCGGGTGCGTCAGTCCTACGTCGACCTCGACGATCCCACGTATCTGGACTTCGAGTACATGCGGTGGATGGCGCATGCGGTCGACCTACTACCCGCCGGCGCGCTCACCGTCACTCATGTCGGCGGCGGCGCGGGCACGATGGCCCGCTATGTTGCCGCACAGCGACCGGGCAGCAGCCAGATCACCCTGGAACCGGACGAGGAGCTGACCGCGCTGGTGCGCTCGCACCTGCCGTTCCCGCGTGGCGGCCGGCTGCGCATTCGTGCCGTGCCGGGCCGTCCCGGCCTGGCCGAACTGGGCGATGCCTCGGCTGACTGCCTGGTGCTCGACGCCTTCGCCGGAGCTCGGGTGCCCGCTGATCTGACGACGGTGGAGTGCGCGGAGCAGTTCGCGCGGGTGCTGCGGCCGGCCGGAGTGCTGCTGGCCAACGTCGGCGACGGCAGCGGTCTTGCCTACACCAAGCGGGTGGTGGCTGGCCTGCAGACGGTGTTGCCGCACGCGGCGGTGATCACCGACAAGACGGTGTTCGGTGGTCGCCGGTTCGGCAACGTTGTCGTGGCCGCGAGCGCCGCTCCGCTACCGGTCGACGAGCTGAAGTGGGCGCTGGCGCGCGAGCCGTTTCCGGTGCAGTGCCTGACCGGTTCGGAGCTGGCCGGCTGGCTCGGTGCGCCGCGCCCGTTCACCGACGTCGACGCCAGTCGCTCACCGGCCCCGCCCAACGACAGCTGGCGCGTCGCAACGGACTGAGCGACTGTTAGGCCGAGTGCCCGGCGGCATTCGACTATTTTCGGAGAGACCGGACCGACTCCGGCGGCACCGCGGAAAGCCAAGCCACGGCGGGATGGCACCCTGGACGGCGTGACTGCCGCTCCCGACCACGTCGAACTGCTGGCTATGCCCGCGGTTGCCGAACTGCTGAAGGTCCCGATCACAGCAGTGCATCAGCTGGTGCGCGACGGTGAGCTGATCGCAGTGCGTCTCGAGGGCGGCCCGCGCGGCGTTCCGGCAGATTTCGTCGCCGACGGGCTCGTCGTCAAAGGCCTGCCCGGAGTCATCCGGCTGCTGCGCGACAACCGCTACGACGACGCCGAGATCGTCGACTGGCTGTACCGTGCCGACGACTCGCTGCCCGGCACGCCGATCCAGGCGCTGCGGGAGAACCGTGGCACCGAGATCAAACGGCGCGCCCAAGTCGCCGGTTTCTGATCCGGCGCGGTCTGCTCCTACCGTGCGGCATGTGACCTACCTAGCCCTACTGGCGGGCTGCGTGGTGGCGACGTTGCCGCTGGAGTTCGTGCTCGGCGCGCGCGTGTATCGCCGGTGGCGACGTGCGGCATTGACGATTCTGCCGGTGGCCGGCGTCTTCGTGGTCTGGGATTTACTGGCCATCCACGCCGGCTGGTGGAGTTACGACCGGGCATACCTCGTCGGCTTGGACGTCGTAGACGGTCTACCGCTGGAGGAGCTGCTGTTCTTCCTCGTCGTACCGATCTGTGCGTTGCTCACCTTCGAGGCGGTTCGTCGACTGCGCCCCGGCTGGGTTGTCTTGCCGGGCCGTAGGCGACCCCCGCGATGACCTACACGATTGCCTCAGCGGTGACGGTCGTCGTTGCCGCCGGGCTTGATCTGGTCGTGCTGCGGACGCAGCTGCTGACGCGACGGGTCTTCTGGGTCAGCTACGCCATCGTGTTGGTATTCCAGCTGCTGGTGAATGGTGTACTGACGGGTCTGCGCATTGTGCGCTACGACCCGCGCCAGATCATCGGCTGGCGCATCGCCTACGCCCCGGTGGAGGACATCGGCTTCGGTTTCGGCATCGTCGTTGCCACACTGGCGATCTGGGTGTGGCTCGGGCGCCGCATGGACGCGCACGGCCCCGAGTAACCGGCGCTGCCGGTGGCTGCCTCGTCAGCGGCGCGCGAGCAGAATGCAGCCGTGGCCGACGACGCGTTCGACGCAGCGGTCGATGCTGCATTCGACGCTGTGTTCGACGCCGCCCGAGCCGAGCTCTACGCCGCCGACTACGACGACTTCACCCCGACTCGGGTCGGGCTGGCGGCGGCGGCGAAGAAGGCCGGCGCCGCCGACGTCGCCAAGCGCATCACCGCACTGCGTAAACCCACCCGCGCAGCGTGGACGCTGAATCGCCTCGCCCGATCAGCCGGTGCCGACCTCGTCGAGTTGTTCGAGCTCGGCGACGCGTTGCGCGGGGCGCAGACGTCGTTGGACGGCCCTGCGTTGCGCGCGTTGTCTGCGCAGCGTCGCCAGGTCGTCGACGCACTGGTGGACCAGGCCCTGCATACCACCGGCCAGGCCGGTGCCGCGCAGGGGTTGCGCGCCGAATTGCGCTCGACGTTGGAGGCCGCGCTGGTCGACCTCGACGTCCGCGCCGACGTGCGTGCCGGCGTGCTGGTCCGTGCGGCGCAGTTCGTCGGCTTCGGCGGGTCAGCGCTGAGTCTGGTGCCCGATCAATCACCGCGAGCACCCTCGCCTAACCCGATCCCGCGCACGCAGAAGCCCACCTCGCCAGAACTGCAAACGCCGACGCCCGCCATTCCTGCGCAGGCCGACGATCGCCCCGGCTCCGACGCCCCGAGGAAGCCCACGCGCCCGCAGGCGGCGGCACAGGCGCGCGCGGATCGAGCCGAGGAGGCGGCGCGCAGACGCGTCGAGGCGCAGCAGGAGAGTGAACGCCGCGAACGTGCGGAAGTAGAGTCCCGGCGAGCGGAGGCGCGAGAAGCAGTCGAGGCCGCGGACACCGCGCTCTCGCGAGCCGTCGAGATCGAGAAGCAGAGCAGTAGGGAAGTCCGACTGGTGCAGGAACAGCTCGCCGACGCTCGCCGCCGGCTCGACGACGCCCGCCTCGACGTACGGCACGCCCGCTCTGAGCAGGCCAAAGCGGTCAAGGCCCTGCGCGAGCTGCAGTAGCGGACAGACGCTGTCAGTTCAGACCGACGTTGGCTGTTGGAGCCGCAGCGCGCGTATGCCACGTAGCGACGCCCGGGTCGCGGTCGCCGTGGCGACCGTGGCTATGAGCAGCAAGACGGCCCAGGTCAGCGGCAGCGGTGTGGTCAGCACTCCGTTCGATGACGAGAACAGCGACGGTGTCTGGTTCCAGATACCAACGCCGTAGGCCCCGCCGGCGAGAAGGGCAAGTGCCATCGCTGCGGTGGCTGCGGCAGTCATCCATCCCGTCATCCGCAGCAACGCCGGCGGGTACTGGGTGCGTCGCATCAGGGCGGTGGCCGCGCCGACGCCGCTGACTTCGGCGACGGTCACCCCGAGCACAAGCCAGCTGACCGTCATCACGACGTTTGCGACGCTGTGCTCCGGCTGGTCGGGTACCTGGAGAAGCACCTCCGTATAGCCAACGAATATCGCAACTCCTACGGCAGGCGCTGCGAACAGTGCGAGCGCCACCCGGTCGCGCCGCCGGCACGCCTGCCAGGCCGTGAAGACGGCCAGCGGCACCGCGGCGGTGGCCACCGCAATCAGACTGGCAGCAAGCCCGGCGGTCGCCAACGACCGCAAGGCACCGATCAGCGGGTGCGCACTCGCGGCCACGTCGAACCTGGGGTCGTTGGTGGTCGGCCAGATCACGATCGCGGCGAAGCAGAACATCACCCAGGCGGCCAACGACGTCGTGGCCGTCGAACGTATCCGCGTAGGCAGTCCGGACCTCTCCGAGATCAGGTCCGACAAGTTCAGATGCGCGTCGAGCGCCCCGCGCACGACGTCGAGCACGACAACGACGGTCAGCGCAGTGGCAGCCAGCAGGTCGAGGAATTCTCCGCCGTAGCGGTCTTGCCACACTCGCGGGTACAAGCTCATGAGAAGGGTGGCCATCCGGTGCCGCCGACTTGCCCGCCGCTTCGTTCTGCTGTCGGCGGTCATGCCGTTGCCAAGCGCGTCAACCCGGTGGTTGCAATCGTCTGCACCGATCGCAGCTGCGCCGCTAGAACGGTTGCGCCGTGCCCGGTCAGACGATAAGGACGGCGGCGCTGATCGGCGGGCAGCGCCTCAATCAGATCGTTGGCCTCGAGCCGGGCGATCGCGCTGTACAGCGTGGCCGGCTGTAGTAGTACTCCTGCGAACGCCTCGATGTCCTTGCTCATCGAGTAGCCGTGCTTCGGCCCGTCCGCCAGGCTCGACAGAATCAAGATTGCAGGGTTGGCGAACCTCCCGAGCTTCTCAAGATCGTCAGCCATCGCGCTCTCCCTCCGATACTACGTTTCACGTAGTATGCCGACAGAACTAGTCTTGAGCAAGGTGCGCTGGGCGGCGCTCAGTACTGGCGGGCAGTGGCAGCTTGCGCCAGCGCGGTCAACGCCTGCCAGGCATCGGGCCTGATCACCGCGGTTTCCAACGCCGCCAGCGCCTGCTCCAGCCGCACAGAGATCATTTTTTCGACGTCGGCCACCGCGCCGGTGGACAGGATCAGCTCCCGGGCGGCGTCTATACCGGCCAGATCCAGGGCTGGGTTGCCCAGCGCCTGCTCCAGGCCGGCCCGAGCAGCCGGTGGCGCAGCGGCGTGAGCCAGCGCGACAAGAGCCGTGCGCTTGCCCTCGCGCAGATCGTCGCCTGCGGGCTTACCCGTTACCTGCGGGTCTCCGAACACCCCCAAGAGGTCGTCGCGGAGCTGAAACGCCTCACCCAACGCAATGCCGTAGCCCGACAACGCGCGCAATACGTCCTCCCCGGCGCCCCCGGCACCTGCGCCCAGTAGGAGCGGACGTTCCACGGTGTACTTACTGGACTTGAACCGGGCCACCCGCAGCGCTGCCTCGACGGAGAACTCGCCCTGGCTCTGTTCCAGCACATCGAGGTACTGCCCGGCCACCATCTCCGCCGACATCAGGTTCAACGACCCCTGAGCCGCCTGCGCCGCTGCGGGAGTCAGCGCTGCACTTGCCAGCATCGCCCACGACCAGCTCAGCAGCAGGTCGCCCAGCAGGATTGCCGCCGCGGTGCCGAAGGCGGTTCGATCGGCTGCTGATGCGCCCAATAGCACCCCGGCGAAGCGCACGTGTGCGGCCGGATGGCCCCGGCGGATGTCGGATTCATCGATGAGGTCGTCGTGTACCAGGGCCGCGGCGTGCAGCAGTTCCAGCGCGGCGGACGCAGTGACAACTGCATCCTCGTCGGCCGCGCCGGCGGAGTGCACGCACCGCCAGCCCCAGTAGGCGAACAGCGGGCGCATCCGCTTACCACCGGCGAAAACGAACGCCGACGCCGCGTCGGCCACCGCTCGCAGGTCCGGTCCGGCGGCCTCGATCACCGGTCGCTGCGCATCGAGGAATGCGTGTAGAGCGGCATCCACCCGGGCGACGACATCGGCATTTTCAGCGTTCTCAGCGGGCTCAGCGGTAGATGCGCCGGAGGTCACGACCGGCGACATTACGCTGTGGTACATGACACGAACCGTCGCCGAGGCGCTGGACAGCGGCCGGCCGACCGTGTCCTTCGAGTTCATGCCGCCCAAGACCGACGAGGCGTCCCGGCAGCTGTGGAAGGCCATCCGCGAGCTGGAGCCGCTGAACCCCTCCTTCGTCTCGGTTACCTACGGCGCGGGCGGATCGACGCGCGATCGCACCATCGAGATCACCGAGCGCATCGCCACCGACACCACGCTGCTGCCGGTGGCGCACCTGACCGCCGTGGACCACTCGATCGCCGAGCTGCGCACCATTGTCGGCCGGCTCGCCGACGCGGGCATCGTGAACATGCTTGCCCTGCGCGGTGATCCGCCCGGTAACCCGCTGGGCGACTGGAGCACTCATCCGCAGGGTTTGTCCTACGCCAGCGAGTTGGTGGAGCTACTGCGCGCGTCGGGCGATTTCTGCGTCGGCGTGGCGGCGTTCCCGCACAAACATCCGCGCTCGCCGTCGATCGAGAACGACACCCGTCAGTTCATCGCCAAGTGCCGAGCCGGAGCCGACTATGCGATCACGCAGATGTTCTTCGACGCCGAGGAGTACCTGCGCCTTCGCGACCGGGTGAGCGCCGCGGGCTGCGACACCCCCATCCTCGCCGGAGTCATGCCCGTCACCAACCTGGGCACGATCGCCCGCTCGGAGCAGTTGTCCGGAGCTCCGTTCCCGCCCGCGCTTGCCGCGCAATTCGAGGCCGTCGCCGACGACCCCGCAGCGGTGCGCGCACTGGGCATCGAGCAGACGATCCTGTTGTGCCGGCGCCTGCTCGACGAGGGCGTGCCCGGCATCCACTTCATCACCTTCAACTGGTCGAAGGCCACCCGTGAGGTGTGGACCAGCCTCGGCCTCGCCGAAGTGTCGATCGCCTGATTTCCTCCTTGGCGCAGGTCACGTCCTGGTTCAGCCAACGTCGAAGGGCAGCCTGCGCCCCAGGACGGCGAACGGACGAAGCTCACCGGGAAAGTAGTACTGCTGAGCCAGATCCTGGAAGCCGAGCTTGGCGTACAGACGACGCGCGCGGGTATCGGAATCGGGGGTCGACAGCAGCATCGTGCGATGTGGCAGACCGTCTGCCAGGGACAGCAGCAGCGCGCGTCCCACGCCGCAACCCTGGGCCGCCGGCAGGACATGAAGTTCGGACAGCTCGAAGCTGTCATCGAGCCAGTCCCGCGCAATTTCGGCCGTCACCGCCCGACGCACCAGTTCGTGCCACCACTGCCCCTGCTCGCTGGTGTAGCCGTAACAGAAGCCGATCAACGCTCCCGCCTCGTCGAAGGCGCCGCGGGCGCTGAAACCGGGAAACGTCGCCTGCCCGTGCGCTGCTCGGCCGCGGGTTTTGCCGGCGTGTTCGGCATACCCCATTGCCGTGACGTAGATGGCCATCGATTGCTCGACGCGGCGGTCGAATTCGGTGCTGTCCCACTCTTCGATTCGGGTCACTGTCGACCGACCTGGCACCTTCAGCCGACCTGGGCCGGCGTGCCGCCGGTGAGTAGGACCAGCTCTGAGAACGAGGTCGGAAATACCGCCGCCGGTATACCGCCGGCGGCCCAGACGGGCTGGAAGTCGGCCAGCTTCTGATCGACCAGAGTCGGCAGCCGGCGGGGGTGGCCGACCGGGGACACGCCGCCGATCGGTTGTCCGGTGGCCGACTGCACGGTGGTGGCATCGGCGCGGCTCAGGCTCTGCACGCCCAGTGCGCTCGCTGCAAGGGCGACGTCGACGCGGTGACCGCCTGAGGCCATCACCAGAACTGGCTCGCCGGTGTCGGTGACGAACACCAGGGAGTTGGCGATCGCTGCGACGTCCACGCCGAGCTGCTCTGCCGCCCGCGCCGCGGTAGGTGCCGGCTCGCCCAAGATGCGGATCTGTGCGGTGCTACCGGCTGCTTTCAACGCGGTCTGGACGGCGACGCAGTTGGCGTGCGGACGGGCAACGCCTGCAACGTCGGTCACGGGTGCAAAGCCTAGACGCCGCGTCAGCTCGCACCGGAGCTGTGTTCGGGCGCCGCCATCAGGCGGTACGACAGCCACCCGACCGGCGGGTGACCGGCGGGTGGGCAAGTCCAGCGCCACAGCCGGAAACTTCAGACGTGCAGGCCGCACTCGGTCTTGTCGAAACCGGCCCAACGCCCTGCCCGAGCGTCCTCGCCCGGTGCGACGCGGCGCGTGCACGGTGCGCAACCCACCGAGGCGTAGCCGTCGGACAGCAGCGGGTTCACCAGAATGGCGTTGTCCCTGATGTAGGCCTCGACGTCGTCCTGTGTCCAGCGGGCGATGGGATTGAGCTTCACCAGGCCACGCTTGGCATCCCACTCCACGACGCGGGTGCCGGCGCGGGTGGGGGACTCGTCCCGGCGCAGTCCCGAGGCCCAGGCGAAGTACGGCGCTAGAGCGCCGGCCAGGGGTGCAACCTTGCGCAGGGCGCAACACTGGTCGGGCCGGCGGGCGAACAGGTCCGCGCCGTTTCGGGCGTCCTGCTCGGCCACGGTAAACGTCGGTGTGATCGTCTTGACGGTGACGGGCAGAGTCGCTGCGACGGCGTCGCGGGTGCCGATGGTCTCGGCGAAGTGGTACCCGGTGTCCAGGAAGATCACGTCTACGCCGGGCATCGCCCGACCGGCCAGGTGCGGCACTACGGCGTCTGCCATCGACGACGCCACACACCACGCCGTGCCGAACTCGGCGGCTGCCCATTGCAGGATTTCCAGGGCCGGCGCGTTCTCCAGGTCCCGGGCAGCTCGATCGACGAGGTCGATCAGTCGCTCGTGCTCCGCGGTCGGTGCGCTCATGCTGTGCCACTTTCGGTTGTTGCCCACTGTCGGTCGGGCGGGGGCCCGTTCTTGGTTGCACGCTGTTCCGGTTTTTCTGGCTCAGCGTCCGGAGAACTCCAACCGCCGGTGATGCCGAGGTATTTCACTGCGAACGCGCGCTGGCAGGACTGACAGCGCCACTGGCCGTGCCCGGCGCTGCCGTCGGTGGGGTCGAAGGGGCGTAGATCCTCGTCGGCGCAGTAAGGGCAGTAGAACGGCACCGCTCGCGACGGCGCACTCACAGCAGCCGTCCCACTTGCGGCTGGCGCCGCGCTGCTGCTCCGCTCCTCGGGCGGGTAGGAACGAAGACGGGCCCTGCAATGCTCACAGCTGGTTGCATTTGCGGCTGGCGCCGCGCTGCTGCTCCGCTCCTCGGGCGGGTAGGAACGAAGACGGGCCCTGCGATGCTCACAGCAGCCAACTTTCGTCGGCGCGGTTGACGTACCCGGCGAACGTCTCGTCACCCTCGCGCCGGTCGAGGTAGCCGCGCAACACCCGCTCGGCATAGTCCGGCGCCTCGTCGGCGGTGACCTTCAGGCCGCGGAACTTGCGCCCGAACGCAGCTTCGCTACCCAGCTGGCCACCGAGGTGTATCTGGAAGGCTTCGGCGTCGTTGCCCTGGGCGTCGCGGGCGATGATGCCCTTGAAGCCGATGTCGGCAACCTGGAAGCGCGCACACGAATTCGGGCAGCCGTTGACGTTGATGGTGATCGGGGTGTCGAAGCCGGGCAGGCGGGCGTCGAGTTCGGTGCGGATGTGCTCGGCGCGCGCCTTGGTCTCGACGATGGCCAGCTTGCAGAATTCGATGCCGGTGCAGGCGATGGTGCCCCGGGAGAACGCCGAGGGCCGCGCCGACAGGCCGATCAGTTCGAGTGCGTCCATCAGCGATTCGGCCCGCTCCGCAGGCACGCCCAGCACGACAACGCCCTGCTGAGCCGTCGTCGAGATTCGTCCGTCACCGTGGGAGTCGGCCAGATCGGCCAGCGCGTGTAAGGCCGGCCCGCTGGTGCGCCCGGCCTTGGTGGTGGCACCGACGGCCACAGTGCCGTCGCGCAACTCGGTGATGCCGACGTGGTCGCGGTTGGCGGGGGAGTTCGCGAGCGCCGGTCCGTCGGGCAGCGCGAAGTGCAGGTACTCCTTCTCCATCACCTCGCGGAACCGCTGCGGCCCCCAGTCGGCGAGCAAGAATTTCAGGCGAGCATGGTTGCGCGAGCGGCGGTACCCGTAGTCGCGGAACACCGAGCAGACCGCAGCCCAGACGTCGCTGACCTGCTCGGGCAGCACGAACACGCCCAGGCGCTGAGCGAACATCGGGTTCGTCGACAGCCCGCCGCCCACCCACAGATCGAAACCGGGCGTGCCGTCCGGGCCGAGCACGCCCATGAACGACACGTCGTTGATCTCATGGTTCGTGCAGTGCTGCGTGCAGCCCGACATGGTGGTCTTGAACTTGCGCGGAAGGTTCGAGAAGGCCTTGTCACCGAGGTACTTGTCGACGGTCTCGTCGATCATCGGCAGCGCGTTCACGACGGCGTCGGCGCTCTCGCCCTCCAGCGGGCACGAGAGCATCACCCGCGGGGTGTCGCCGCAGGCCTCGGTGGTGGACAGCCCGACGGCTTCGAGCCGTTCCCAGATCGCGGGCACGTCTTCAACCCGGATCCAGTGCAGCTGCACATTCTGCCGGTCGGTGATGTCGGCGACTTCGCGGCCGTAGTCGGTAGCGATGTCGGCGATCACCCGCAGCTGGGCGCTGGTCAACCGGCCGCCGTCGATGCGGATACGCAGCATGAAGAACTCGTCCTCGAGCTCTTCTGGCTCGAGCACCGCGGTGCGCCCACCGGCGATGCCGGGTGCGCGCTGGGTGTAAAGCCCGAACCAGCGGAACCGGTTGCGCAGATCACCAGGATCGATGCTGGCGAAGCCGCCAAGGCTGTAGATGTCGATGATTCGTTGCTTGACGTCGAGGCCGTCGCTGTCGCGCTTCGCGCGCTCGTTTGGGTTCAGCGGTTCGCGGTAGCCCAGCGCCCACTGTCCTTGGCCACGGCGCGCCGCTGGGCGCCGTGAGCCTGCCGGCTCAGCGGCGCTCGGGCGGGGTGAGGTGGAAGGGGTGCTCGGGCGGGACATGGAAAAGAAGTCGTCTTTCGATCGGGGAACGCAGCGGGTGGCAGCTGGCGGGCGGGGTTCAACTGAGGAAGCTGACCATCGTGCAACTCGGGAGGCCGCGGCAACCCGCGAGCGGTGGCGGGCCGAGAGAAGAGGTCAGCGCAGAGCGCTCGGACAGCCTGTTCCGGTTATCCGCATGAGATCGACGTGACGGCGCATCGTCAGCGGAACGGCGCGCAGCGGACTCACTCGCCCAGTGTGTCACATTCGGGTGCACAGGGCTTCGGCGTCGATCCGGCTCGGCGGTCGTGCAGTTCCGGGCTGGACAAGCCGTGCAATTGAGCTCGAGCAGCCGGACGCGAAAATCGGCGGGCTTCGCCGCCATGCGATCCTCACTGAGTGACGACCGGCGTGACTGCCCAAACCGCGCGGGGAGCCACCGTCTGGCTGACGGGGTTACCCAGCGCGGGCAAGACGACGGTGGCCACTGCCCTGGCGCAGCGGCTCAACGATGCCGGTGTGCGCACCGAGATTCTCGACGGCGACGCCGTGCGACCGGTGCTGTCACCGGAACTGGGCTACTCCCGGACCGACCGCGATGCCAACGTCGCCCGCATCGGCTGGGTCGCTTCGCTCCTAGCGCGCAACGGCGTGGTGGTGATCGCGGCCGTGGTGTCGCCGTTCGCCGCTGCGCGCGACGGCGTGCGAGCGCTGCACGACCGCGACGGCAGCGCCTTCTACGAGGTGCACATCGCCACGCCGGTGGAGGTCTGCGCTCAGCGCGACGTCAAAGGCCTGTACGCCCGCCAACGTAGCGGAGAGGTTGCCGGCCTGACCGGTATCGACGACGAGTACGAACCGCCGTTGCATCCCGAACTGGTGCTCGACACCGCTGGCGTCGAACTGGCGGACTCCGTCGACGAGTTGGCGCGGTTGCTTGCACCCTTGTGAAGCCACCGGACAAATCACGCGAATGTCACCGTGCGTTGCCGCCTGGGGGTGTACAGCTATGATCAGCTCCAGCATCGTCGCGGTGTAAGCCGTGGTGTGCGCTGGTTCGGGTGTCGAGGTGCTAGATCACTCGAACGTCTCCCCGCAGCATCTACTTGCAAGGGCTCGACAATGACCGATAGCGGTGCTGAAGCCGGCGGTCAGCCGGCAGGTCCGCTGACCTCCATCCAGGCCAGCGCTGATGTCGCCGACCTGCGGGCCGGTCTGGCCGGCTTGTCCGGGTTGATCACGGGCAGTTTGGGACTGGACAATCTTCTGCATCAGGTTGCCACGTTCGCCGCGCAGGCGATTCCCGGCGCTGACGGCGCCGGCGTCACTTTGCTGCGTGACGACCGGCCCGACGACCGAGTGGAGGCGTTGGCCGCCAGCGCGCCATTCGTCAGGGAGATCGACCAGATCCAGTACGTGATGCTCAACGAAGGTCCGTGCATCACAGCCGCGCTGGAACGCCGCACGGTGCGATCGGGCTCATTGGGCGGGGAAAAGATGTGGCCCCGCTTCGGCCCTCGGGTCGGGAGAATGGGCGTGCACAGCGCATTGTCGCTGCCTCTGATGCTGCCCAACGAAGTAGTCGGGGCTATCAACGTGTATGCCCGCGCCAAGAATGTCTTCGACGATCACGCGGTGGAACTGGGCGAACTGTTCGCCGCACCCGCAGCCGTAGCGGTCCATAACGCAGGCGTGCTCGCCAAGGCCATCGCTCTGACGGCGCAGTTGCAGGCTGCGATGTCCACGCGGCCGGCCATCGATCAGGCGATCGGACTCCTGCGTGGACGCAGCGGTATCGGCGCCGACGAGGCGTTCGCCCGGCTACGCGACATCAGCCAACGCGAACACCGCAAAGTCGCCGAGGTCGCGCAACGCATCGTCGACGAAGCAGTGCGCCGTGCCCACGCGCGCCCCGGGCCTGTTCAAGCCGGATGAGAGTTCGGTAGCAGGCCGCGGCAGGTGAATCAGCGTGTGACCATCCCGCCGAAGGCGTCGCGATACAGCCGGTTTGTTACCTGGCGATGACCGCGCCCAGCGAGCGCTTCGTCAACAGGTCCGACACCCTGGAGGGTGTCACGGACACCCCTGAGGGTGTACCGCGTATGGTCTGGCGAAGCTTAGAGTCGCCGCACAGCGGCAGTTTCGGCCGCGTGCCCTTCGTTGCAAGTTGCCATCGCCCGAGGTGGTCGCTGTGCGGCGTCAAACCTTGCCAGTGAGGACATTCGTCGTGGGTTCAGGACAGATATCGGCGGAGTCGGTGCTGGCGCTTCTGGCGGCAGTCGACGAGGCATTGCACGCGGCGAACCCGCAAACCGCGGCAGACGCGGCGACGGTGATCACCCGGTTGACGGTGGCTGCGGTTCCCGGCGTGCAGCAGGCGAGTGTCACGACCCACCGTTGCAACGCCGTCACCACCCTGCGTGCCAGTGGCGAGATGGCCGCCCGCTGTGAACAGCTGCAGCGTGCAGTGCGCTGCGGGCCGGGCATCGACGCGTTGACCGGCAACGACGTGGTGTACCGCAGCGACGACGTGGCAGCCGAGAGCCGCTGGGCGGCGTTCAGCGAGCGTGCTCCAGGTGAGACCGGTGTCGGCAGTGTGCTGGCGCGGCGGCTGTACCGGCACGACGAACTCGAGGAGGTCAGCGCGCTGAGCCTCTACTCCGATCAGGCGGGCGCCTTCGACGACACCACCCGCGCCGTGGTCGACGCGTTGGCGATCCCGGCTGCGCGCGTACTCGCCCTCGCAGCACACCGCGACCGCACGACTCATCTGCAGCGGGCGCTGGCCACCAATCGCGAGATCGGTACGGCGATGGGAGTGCTGATGGCGACGCGCAAGGTCACCCGCGAAGGCGCCTTCACCTTGCTGCGTACCGCCAGTCAGAACAGCAACTGCAAGCTCAGTGACCTTGCCAGCCGCGTCGTGGACGTCGGCGAGCTCGACGTTCCCACCAGAATCAGCTGCGGTGCCAGCGAGCGAGGCGCTGCGATGGCGACGAGCATGTCGGCCTAACCCCGTCACAATCCTCCAGCGAACGACACTGGTGACCAGGTCCGCAGCACTGCATCTGCAACATGATCGGCCGACCGTGCTGCCGATCGACCTACGATGCGCTCGTCGAGTCGACGGCGTGATCATGGCCGAGCACGCACACCGTGACACCAGATGGTCACCAGCCCCCACCCAGGACACCACCACGCAGAGGAGAGACGATGACCGACAACGTCAACGACGGTGTGCCGGCTGATGCCTTCGACGGCTATCCCGACGATTACAGCGACGACGACGCCGGTGAGCTGTCCGGGCACTCCGACGGTGACTCCGAGCGACTGTCCGCGCGGGCACGCGCGCAGCGTCGTCTCGCTCAGGCTCGGACATCGGTCGTCGGTGTCAGCGATAGAACACGGCAGTCAGCGCTGCTACCCGCGCGTCGAACCGATGCGACAACCGTGGTAAGCACCGACGCGGCGGATATCGCTGTCGACGAACCGACCGGCGCCACGCTGGGCGAGCGTGCGGCGGCCTACCGCCCCATCCTCGCCGCCGTTGCTGCAGCCGTCGCACTCGTAGTGCTGATCCTCAACCGCCGTGCCGCATCGTCGGACGGCGAAACGCTCGACCTGGGCACGTGGCGTCTGCGTGCCGAACCGTTGGACGACTAGCACTGCACTCGCACCACCTGTCGACTCGGCGCTATACGGCAAGGCTCTGTGGTTACCGGCCGGAATGGTGAGTTGGATCGTGCTGAGCCACACGACGGTCACATGACCTCGGCACAATGTGCGTCATGCCCGGGTACCCGCTGCTGCTGGATCTGACCGAGCGCCCCGTTCTGGTCGTGGGAGCAGGGGCAGTGGGCGTCCGGCGCGCGCGGGACCTGCGCGAAGCCGGCGCTGTGGTGCATGTGGTAGCACCGCAGGCGTCGCACGAACTGGCCCGACTCGCTGACGTGCGATGGTCACAACGCGTCTTCGCCGACGACGATCTCAGTGGCGTGTGGCTCGTCGTCGTCGCCACTGATTCGGCAGCCGTCAATGCTCGGGTCGCGCAGCTCGCCTTCGAACGGCAGCTGTTCTGCGTGCGCGCCGACGAGGCCAGTGCCGGCACGGCCCGCACGCCTGCGGTTCTGCGCCGAAATCCAATGACGGTCGCCGTCAACGGCGGCGACGACCCCCGCCGAGCAGCGCGGCTGCGCGACGCGATCGCGCTCGCCGTCGACACCGGCGCACTGGTCAGCCGGCCGGTACGTCGGGCCGTGCGCGGCAGCGTCACCCTGGTTGGCGGCGGCCCGGGGGATCCGGAGCTGATCACCGTGCGCGGACGGCGCCTCGTCGTCGAGGCCGACGTCGTAGTGGTCGATCGGCTGGCGCCGCGGGAGCTGCTGGCAGAGCTGGACGAGGACGTCGAGGTCATCGACTGCGGCAAAACCGCGCATCGACACAATTTGACCCAGACTCAGATAAACGAGGTTCTCGTCGACCGGGCCCGGCGCGGCCTGCGGGTGGTGCGGCTCAAGGGCGGTGACCCGTTCGTGTTCGGCCGTGGGGGCGAGGAGGTGCAGGCGTGCGTTGCGGCGGACGTCGACGTCAGCGTCGTTCCAGGGCTGAGCTCGGTGGTCGCGGCTCCGGCGCTGGGGGGCATACCGCTGACTCACCGTGGAGTTGCCGGCGACTTCGCCGTCGTGTCGGGGCATCTGGATCCTGGTAGACCCCGCGACGGCGGCCTGGACTGGCCGGCGCTGGCGACGGGGCCGGACACGCTGGTGCTGCTCATGGCGATGGAACGTCTTGACGACGTGGCCCGCACGCTGATCGCGCACGGGCGCAGCGCCGATACTCCTGCAGCCGTGATCCACCGCGCCAGTACGCCGGCTCAACGCGTCGTGCGCGCACCGTTGACGGGCCTGGCCGCGGCTTGCGCGAATGCCGGTGTCGGTGCGCCCGCCGTCGTCGTGATCGGCGCCGTCGCGGCGTTGAACCTGTGCTGAGCAGCGCGCTGCGGACCTGCGTCGCGAGTACTGAGTTGCCTCTTGCGCCCCGCGTCCCAGCACCGTAATGTCGAACACACGTTCTAACGAATCTCGACAGCTCGAAAGAAAGATGGACATGATGACAGCACCGATGCTGAGGCCGTTCGGCGCGCTGTGGTCGTGCGACGCCGTGCTCGACCAGGCTCGAGATCTCCTGGTCGACGCCCGCAAACAACCTCGTGCGGCCGATCGTTTCCGTCTTGCACATCTCGCGGCGCTGCGGGCGACGGCGGCACTGCTCAGTGCCTACACCGAACCAGGTCAGCGCGTCGCTCGGCGCCCGACCAGCGCCTGGGTGTTGCTGACCAAGATGCTGCCGCCGCTGGCGCCGTGGGCGGAGTACTTCGCCGCCGGTGCTCCTCAGCGCGCGGCTGCTGACGCCGGAGTGCTCACCACCGTCACCGAGGCTGACTCCCTCGAGCTGACATCGGCCGTGCAGACGTTCCTCGACCTGTGTGGCGTGCTCGTTTCCCAAGCGGCAACTGGGGCTGACGTAGAATTCGAGCAGATTGCGCCTGCGCCGCAGCGGGCGGCCGAGACAATGTCTCGGGCGAGCTGAGGTGCAGTGAGCAACTGGGTTGCCGAGCGTTAGGGTCGCACCTGTGGCGACACACCCTGGCGCGACGCATTCCGGCGCAACACCCGCCGGCGCCAACATCGGCGCGGCCGTCGGGCCGGGCAGCGGCGCGGGGGCGCAACCGCTGGACGCGACGCTGGCGGGCGTCGTCGATCTGCTCACGTCCCGTAGAGCGAATGGCGTTTCGTCGATCATGGCCACCACCGGCGATCGCCCGTACGCGCTGGATTGCGGTGGGGGTAGCGGCCGGCGTGCCGTGCCGCTTGCGCTGCATGGTGCCGAGGTAACGGTCATCGACGCAAGTATCGACGCGCTGGCAATACTCAGTCGGCGGGCGGGCGAGGCCGGAGTCGCCTCGCATGTGCACGGCCTCCAGGCTGATGTGGACGATCTGGGCGAGCTCGTCGCGCCGAGATCGGTCGATCTGGTGCTCGTACACGATGTGCTGGCTGGCACCGCTGATCCGGCCGCCGTCGTCTCGGCCGCTGCCCGCGCCGTCGCCGTCGGCGGCTACCTCAGCATTGTCGTGCCCAATCCGGTGTCGGCCGTGCTCGCCCGAGCGCTGAGCGGAGAGTTCGACGCCGCTCTGCGCGAGTGGATCGCCCAGGACGAGCAGCCGAACGACCGCGGCCTGGATCTCGACCGTCTGCGTGCGCTGGTGGAGGCTCAGGGCTGCGAGGTCGTGAGCACGCTGGGATTGAACGCCATCAGCTCCATGGTTCCCGGATCTGTTCTGGATGGTCAGCCCGGGGCGGTTCAGGCCTTGGCCGAGTTGGACGGGCGCGCCGCCACTCAATCGCCCTATCGCGAGATCGCCGGCCAGCTGCACCTGCTCGCCCATCGGGCGGACTGACTTGCACATCGGACAGTTGAGTGGCCCACGGCAGAGAGCGGACACCAGTGGCAAGGCGACGGTTCGCCCAGCGCGTGGGCAGGTCTCGCGCAGCGCACTTGCGGGTTCGCCGCACATGGGCAGGTCTCCCGCGGCATGCGCGGGTGTCGCGCAGCGCATGGCAGGTTTCGCGCGGCCTGCGCGGGTGTCGCGCAGCGCATGGCAGGTTTCGCGCAGCGCATGGCGGGTTTCTGCAGCCAGCGCGGGAAGACCGCAGCAGCGCGGCTCGTCCGTCGCCGCAGACGGTGCAGGAGTGACCGCCGCGGCGGGACCAATACACCAATGATCAGTGCACCGACGAGCAGCTCAGATACGACCAGAGCGGCGGGCAGGGGCGGCCCCGGCGGCGGCTTTGCTGGTCGTACTGCCGCTAACGGAGCGGTACCGCGCAAGAGCGGGCAGCAAAGGCGGCCCGCCCGGGGCACCGTTCAGCTGAACGGTGAGCCCGGACCAGTCAGTGCCGGTGCGGCCGACCGGATCTGCGAATATCAGCGGCTGTTCGCCACCGCAGGCAGCGGCTTTACTGCTCTAACTGACGGTATCGACCCGGCGACGCGCAAGGACGGCCAGCAGGGCCAGCAAAACCGGCGGAGCACAGGACCCAGCGATGGGACGTAGCGCGGACCTCGAGCGGCACGGCGGAGAAACCGATGGCGACGATTCTGACTGCTCGATCCTGCACGTCGATATGGACGCCTTCTTCGCCAGCGTCGAAGTTCGGCGCCGGCCGGAGCTGCGCGGGCGCCCTGTCGTCGTAGGCGGCGGAACACGGGGCGTCGTTGCGGCGGCGTCCTACGAAGCCCGTCGGTACGGCATCCGCAGCGCAATGGCGATGTCGATGGCCCTACGGGCCTGTCGTGATCTGGTCGTGCTGCCCGTGGATCGCACCGAGTACGTGGCGGCGTCGCGAGCGGTGATGGCGATCCTGCGCGACGTCACCGATCTGGTCGAGCCGCTGTCGCTGGACGAGGCGTTTCTCGACGTGTCCGGCGCCCGCCGGCGCCTGGGCCGATCGACCGACATCGCCCGGCACATCCGCCGCCGTGTCCAGGACGAGCTGGCGTTGACGTGCTCGGTGGGAATAGCACCCACGAAGTTCGTCGCCAAGATCGCGTCGGCGCGGTGCAAGCCGAACGGTTTGCTGGTGGTGCCGGCCGGCGATGTGCTGGCGTTCCTGCATCCGCTACCCATTACCGCGCTGTGGGGCGTCGGTCCCAGTGCGGCGCAGCGATTGACGCGTCTGGGGCTGCGCACCATCAGTGATGTCGCCGGGACCGAGCCGGCGGTACTGACCCGCGCACTGGGCGTGCACAGCGCGGCGCATCTCGCTGCCCTGGCCGCCGGCATCGATACTCGTTCGGTCCGCCCGCATCAGGAGGAGAAGTCGATTTCTTCGGAGTCCACGTTCGACATCGACCTCACCACCTCTGCCGACGTGCATGCTCAGCTGCTACGCCTCTGCCACGAGGTTGCTTCCCGCCTGCGCGGGCGGGGACTGGTCAGCCGAACTGTGGGGATCAAGGTCCGCTTCGCTGACTTCCGCACCGTTACCCGGGTTCACACGCTGGCCGACGGAACCGACAGCGGCGCCGAGCTGTACGGCGAGGCGGTCGAACTGTACGCAGCGCTCGGGCTCGACCAGCCGCGGCTGCGGCTGCTGGGAGTCAAGGCCGAGGCGTTGTCGTCGGCGGCCACCGCCACTCGTCAGCTGACCCTCGACGGCCTGCTCAGCGGCAACAACGGAGCCGCGCACGAATCGGCGGCGGCGGACTCCGTGCCGCACGGACCGGTGGAGTCGGACTCGGCGGCGCAGGGAGCGGTTCTGGGCCGGGTCGCTGACGAGGCCCGCCGGCGATTCGGTGCAGCAGCGCTGCTGCCGGCCACGCTCGTCGGTATGGACGGCGCGGCCGCCGTGCCCATCCAGCCTCGGGACAAACCACCACGATGACCACCACCGCGACGCCCCAGAGATGGCAACGAGCCAGCCAGCGACGCTTGAAATCGCCGCTTTGTACGTTCGCGAGACGCGAGCGTCCAAGCCCTGAGGTGACTAGTGTCGATGCCACTACCAGCACCGGTTTAGGCTCCTTTTCGTCCTCCTGTTCCATCGCTGTTGCGTTCGGCTTTCGCGCTGGTGAATCGCCTCGTATGCTCGACTTCAGCCACCCTGTGCATCTCGCACGCGACCGAATGAGGAGGGCACCCCATGCCGCTCTCCGAGCATGAACAGCGTCTACTCGAACAGATCGAGCAAGGCCTGTACGCCGAAGATCCTAAGTTCGCCTCGACGGTGCGCCGGGTCAATTCCGGCGCGCGCACCCGGCGGAGGTACGCCGTGGCGGCGTTGGGCGTCGTGCTTGGATTTGTCGTCGTGTTGCTGGCCCTGTTTGCCAAACAACCTGCCGTGGGCGTCCTCGGCTTTGTGCTGGTCGTAGCCGCGTGCGTCTACGCGATGAGCGGATCGAAGCGCTCGGACGCGGTTCCCGACGGCCCAATGGGGATCGTCTATTCCGCCGGCTCAGGCCGGTCTCGTCGCCAGTCGGGGATGAAGGAACGCATGGAAGACCGGCTACGCCGACGTTTTGACGAGCAGTAGTCGCCGAGAACGGTAGCCCGCCAGAGCAGTAACTCGCGGTCGGCGAACATGACGCCGACCGCCCGATCCGCGCCCCTGGATCCCGACGTGGTGTTGGCATGAAGACCGGAGCAGTAATCGCCCGAGCCGCTGCTGCCGAGCGCAGCTCGT
Organism: uncultured Jatrophihabitantaceae bacterium; assembly: GCA_964236495.1. Classification (GTDB taxonomy): domain Bacteria; phylum Actinomycetota; class Actinomycetes; order Mycobacteriales; family Jatrophihabitantaceae; genus CAXSBR01. The sequence goes on along the minus strand of CAXSBR010000002.1, from coordinate 37,913 downwards.
ACCAGCCTTGCGTCCATCCACCGCCAACGCGTTCGGCAGTAGCCGTCGGTGCGAGCGGCGTCGCCAGCAGAGGCGTCAACCTAGGTAGCCGTCGACACTTGTAGCTGCGCCTTGCACCATGGTTCGGTATACCGAAAATCCAGGCTGCTCGACGGGGTGACTACGTCGCTGGAACAGCGCAGCGGCGCTGGATCGACTCAGCAGCGCTGGATCGACTCAGCAGCGCTGGATCGACTCAGCAACGCTGGATCGACTCAGCGGCGCTGGATCGTCGCAGCGCCGGCGGAATCAGCTCAGCGCCGGCGGACCAACGACGCGGGTAGCAACCATGACGTGAGTCGGCGCCACCGGTCCAGACGGTGCGAGAGCTGCGTCGATGCGGTCGAGACGGTGTGGCTGTAGTCGGTGAGCTCAGCCGCGGTGGACTGATCGACTGCAGCGGCGTATCGCTCGGACTCCACCCTGTGCGCCAACCTGGTGACGTCGGCGGAGTCGGTGATACCCAGGCCGGCGAGCCATCCTGGCACCTGGCGCGGCGTGAGTGCCGCCGACCAGCCGGCGCCGCTGTCGCGTGCACTGGCTGCCAGCTCGGTCCACAACGGTTCGGCGCTACCGGACTGGTGCGCGTTGCGCAGGCGGATGCGTCGCTGAACTCCGCGCCCGAGCGGCAGCACCAGCAAGGCCAGCGCGAGCAGGGCCACCATCAGCAGCAGCCGCCAGATCCAGGTCGGCACCGTGATGTGCACGCCACCGGAGGTACTGCCGACAGCGGCGGGCGCCGCCGAGGACGTTGTCGGGCTCGGGCGCTGAGTGCTGGCGCGGGGCTTGGTCTCCCGTGCTGCGGCGGGTGCGTTCGCCACACTCGGGCGCGGTGCGTAGGCGAGCCTGCTGGCGCGGCTGGGATCGATCGGCGTCGGGTCGAACGGGAGCCATCCGACCTGGGGCAGGTAGGCCTCCACCCACGAATGTGCGTCGTGGTTGGTGACGACGAAGTCGCCGTCCTTGTTCGCCGCGTCGTGGGTGTAGCCCAGCACGACCCGCGCCGGAATGTTGCTCAGCCGCAGCATCACGGCCAGCGCAGCGGCGTACTGCTGGCAAAAGCCGGTTCGATTGGTGAGGAAGTCCACCAGGTCGCTGCCCGAGTCACCGTCCTTGGTCTGCAGGTTGTAAACAAAGCCATTGTTCGGGTCGGTGAAGAAGTCGTTCAGCGCACGGGCACGGTCGTAGGCGGTGCTCTTGCCTACGGTGAGGTCGTCGGTCATTGTGCGCACCTGCAACGGTAGCGATGCCGGCAATGCCCGCCAGCGCGGATCATCGCCGGCCCTGGACTGCGGGGCTGCGGCCCGAAGGTCGCCAGTCGAGGGAGCGGGTTGGGCGACTGTCTCGTCATAGGTCAGGTTTCGGGTGGTGTGGCCACCGGCGACGACGGACTGCTCCACGCTGAAGTTCCAGGCTGCGGGCAGGCCGCGCAGCGACTGCAGCGTGCCGAAGGTGGGAACCGCGGTGTCGGCCAGGCCCGACACCTGGACGTGGGCGGTGAAGTGCACGCTGGGCCCGCGCGGCGGATCGCCGGCCAGCGGCTCAGTACCCAACGGCACGGTCGTGTCCGGAACTCCGCCGGCCCTCCATCCGGTGGTGGTGAACTGATCCAGCACCTTGGACCGCAGGTAGAACGGGTTGGTGGAGCCCGACACGTGCACGGTCATCAGCTCGACCGTCTTGCTCTGGGCGAGACTGCCCCGCAGGCCCGCGAACGGCGACAATCCGGTGCCGGTGGCGCCGCCGCCACCGCCGCCGGACTGCTGATGGAACGCAGCCGCGAGCAGGTTGCGGGACAGGCCGGGCACCCCCATCGGCACCACGAGCGCCAGCAGCAACGCCAGCACGCCGATGCGACGGCCCGACAAGGCCAGCCGCGGAACGCCGCTGCCGTCACCGCTGCGACGAGGTATGACGCGGCCCCAGCGCAGCAGGTTGATCCGGGCGTCGGCTGACAGGATCAGCAGGAAACCGGCGGCCGCGCCGGCAAAGGGAAACCATCCCACCGACGTTCCAGCGCTGGCGCCGCAAATCGTGAACAGGGCAAGCAGGGGTATGCCGGCCAGCGCGGGCGAGCGCCTAACCACGGCCAGGTAGTCGATCACTGCGGCCAGCAACGCCAGGCCCGGCACGATCTGGATGCGTAATGCACGCGTGGACGTCATCGGGGCGACGTTCTCGGCAACCTGGCTGTTCGCCTGCCGGCGCAGTTGGCCCAGCACGTGCCATGACTCGCGCCAGGGCAACACGCCATGGATCGCGCTGGCGTGCAGGTAGAGCAGCACGGCGTACCCGAGGACGAGGGCCAGTCCGGGCAGCAGCTGGGCCGCCCGGGGGCCGCGGCGCAGACGCAGCAGCGCGGCGGGTCCGATCACCAGGATTACCGCGCCGACCGCCTCGAGAAGCCACTGCGTGTCGTCGAACACCGTGCGCAGTGGCAACAGGCCCAGCACGGTGCCGCCGGCAACCAGTGCGGTTCGGCGGACGTCGTCCAGCGCGAGCGTGCGCGGGCTGGACTGTGAGCTGTTCGACCGCCCACTGGTCGACGGCCCACTGGTCGACGGCTCGCTGGTCGACGGCTCGCTGGCCGATGCCGGAGTGCGAGTCTGCTGAGCCGGGGTACTCACCGGCGCAGCTCCGCTCCGGCAACAACCGGCGCCGATGTCACCTGCGCCGATGTCACCTGCGCTGATGTCACCGGCGCTGGCGTGACCGGCTCGCGCACCCGCGACCCGGCTCCGGATACCGGGGCACCAACGTCGGTGGCCGTACTTCGCCCACTGAGCAGGGCTGCCCAGGCCTCGCCGACGGTGTCCGACGTCGACACTCGGTGAACTCGCCAGCCCGCTCCGGTCAGCGCGGCTTCGGCCCTGCCGGTGAGGTGGCGAGCACTGTCGCTGCCGCGGCCGGAAAAGGAGGGCGGATCGATGAGCAACGCCAACGCGCTGCCCGCGGCACGGTGCCGGCTGGTCACCATCTGCAGGCTGCGTTCGTCCAGGGAACCGAACAGCGCGATGACGGTGGACTCCTGGCCGGCCGAGTCTGCCAAGGCAAGTGACTCCGAGATCGGAATGTCGTCAGCGGCCTCGACGACGGCGAGCTGGTCGAGCAGGGCGCCGGGTCGCGGTGCGCTCAGCCGGGTGCCCCCGACGACGACGTCGACTACGCGGCCCTTGGAGCTCAGGTGCGTGGCGATGCTGGCCGTTGCGGACACGGCCCATTCGAAGCTGTCGGTGGAGCGTCGGTCGACGTCAGTGCCGAACTGGCTGGAGCCATCGCCACCGGTGGCGTCACTCGTACGCAAGGCGGATCGGCGGTGTGCACCCGCACGGGCGTCGAGCAACAAGGTGGTGCGCCCGTGCCACGGCCGCTCTTCCTGCCGAACCATCATCGAGCCCAGCCGTGCCGTCGAGCGCCAGTGCACTTTGCGCAAATCATCGCCGTAGCGGTAGCTGCGGATGGACGCGTCGTCCGAGCCGTGCGAGCCGATGGAAGAACTCCCCGCCTGCTGGGCGGAATCCCATCCACCGGGCAAGCTGATATCGGGCAGCGAGTCCACGGTCGGCAGCACGATCACCTTGCTGACAGAGGAGAACGACCGGGTGCGCTCGACAAGCCCGAACGGATCGGTGAGGCGCATCGACAGGGGCCCGACGCGATAGCGCCCACGCCCGACCGAGGGAAGCTGGTAGGCCAGAGAGCGCTCCTCGCGTCCACGCACCGAGTCCAGCGTGAATCGCGCGCGTTGGGCGAAGGGCTGGGCCAGCTGGTCTTCCAACATCAACGAACCGGTGGGCAGCATGGCATCGTTGCGCAAGCCGATCCGTACGACGATGGGCTGCCCGGGCGCAGCGCGCTCCGGTGCGACGCTGCGCGACGAGGCCACCGACAAGCGCGACCGGTTCACTACCACCCCGGCCACTACCGGCGCCGCGACGAGCAGCACCGCCACGCGCACCAGATCACGCTGCCCGAGTGCGATGCCGCACACCAGTGCGGTGACGCCGGCGGTGAGCAGGGCGCTGCCTCGGGCGGTCAGCCCGAGCTGGAAGGAAGGTGCTCTCACCGGCGCCCGAGTGAGAACGCGCCTCGCGAGCCGGGCCGATTCTCACCTTGCGCAGGGGCCGCTGCTTGAGTAGCTGCCGCCGTCGCGCGCGGAACAGCCACGGTGGCCACGATGCGCTGCAGCACGCTGCGAACGTCGGCGCGCGAAAGCTGTGCCTCCGACGTCAGGATCAGGCGGTGTGCCAGCACCGGCGTCACCAGGTGCTGCACGTCGTCGGGTACCACGAAGTCTCGCCCGTCGATGGCCGCCCAGGCCTTCGCTGCCCGGATCAGCTGCAGCACCGCCCGCGGAGAGGCGCCCAGCGCAATCTCGGGCGACGTGCGGGTGGCGTTGGCAAGATCGACTACGTAGCCCTTCACCGCGTCGGCGACATGCACCCGACGGGCGGCGGCGATGGCATCGCCGATCTCAGTGGCGTCCGACACCGGCTTGAGATCGTCGAGCGGATCGACGTGGTCCTGCTCGGCCAGCATCGCCATCTCGGCGTTGCGATCGGGATAGCCCATCGACATCCGGGCGGTGAACCGGTCGCGCTGGGCTTCGGGAAGGGGATAGGTGCCTTCCATGTCGATCGGGTTCTGCGTGGCCAACACCATGAAAGGCGTCTCCAGAAAGAACGTCTGGGTGTCGACGGTGACCTGACGTTCCTCCATGCTCTCCAGCAATGCCGACTGCGTCTTGGGCGACGCCCGGTTGATCTCGTCGCCCACGACGATGTTGGCGAACACCGCGCCGGGCTTGAACTCGAACTCGCCCCGGTCCGCGGCGTAGATGCTGACGCCGGTGACGTCGCTGGGCAACAGGTCGGGGGTGAACTGGATTCGGCGCACCGAACAATCGATCGAGCGCGCCAGCGCCTTGGCGAACTTGGTCTTGCCCACGCCCGGAACGTCCTCGATGAGCAGGTGGCCCTCGGCCAGAAGAACGGTGATCCCCAGTCGAACCACGTCGGGCTTGCCCTCGATGACAAGCTCGATGTTGCCTGCGATGCGTGCGGCAACCTCGGCCACACCCGCGAACTGACGGCCTGCGGAGTGGTGTTGCGCCCCGGCACGGTTGACAGAGTCGTGTTCGGTCATTGCATGTTCTGCCAGGCCATCCTCTTGCAGGCCATGCGCTCGCTGGCCATGCTCTTGCAGGCCATGCTCTTGGCGAGCGTGCTGCCCCGGGGCGGGAGGAACATCGACCGGCGTGCCGGCCGCGCTGACTGTGCCGGGGGCTGCTTCGTTCAGCCCGGGCGCGTAGTCGCTGGCCACACGGTGCCCTTCTGTCGTGCGTCTGCATTGGACCGATTCGGTAGCGATCATCGCCTGACGCCGAAACCGACGTCCGAGTGCGTGCGAGCGCGCGCAGAACCGACTCCAAGTATGCCCAGCTCCATGCCTTGTCGGCAGCCGAGGCGAAAGAGCTCGCTGCCGTCTCAATGAATTTCCGACACGGTGCTCCAACGCGCAACGCCGTTCCGCAGCGGCGGAATCGCGGTGTCAGTGGGGAGCTGTGGGGTAGGGTGGGGTGAAGTGGGGTAGCCGGGCGCGAAAGGAGGGGTGCAGCCATGTTCATGGGCACGCACACTCCACGTCTGGACGCCAAAGGCCGCCTCGCGCTCCCGGCGCGCTTTCGTTCCGACCTCGCCGACGGCGTGGTGATTACCAAGGGTCAAGAGCGCTGCCTCTACGCCTTTCCCCTGACCGAGTTCAACCGGTTGACCGATGCGTTGAGCACAGCGCCGCTCACAGCGCGCGGAGTGCGTGACTACACCCGTGTCTTCTTTGGCAGCGCCTTTCCCGACGTGCCTGACGGTCAAGGTCGAATCACCTTGCCCGCTGCGCTGCGCACCTATGCCGGGCTGACCAAGGACTGCGCCGTCGTCGGTGCGAACACCCGGGTGGAGATCTGGGACGCACCTTCCTGGGACGCCTTCCTGGTCGAGTCCGAGCAGGCCTTCTCCGACTCGGTGGAGGAGGTGATCCCCGGCGTGCTCTGACGGGTTGTCCTGTGACGCCACTGCCACTGCCACTGCCACCGCCACTGCCACTGCCACCGCCACCGCCACCGCCACCGCCACCGCCACCGCCACTCCATCACCAGCCGTCGAACGGTCCCGGCCTCCTCCCGCCCCTCCTGGCGCACCTTCCCTGGTGCCAGGCGCCAGGCGGGCGGGGACCCGGATCGTCGCGCCGGTCTTCCTCATCACCCACTCCTCAGAGATCACTTGCTGCTCGCTATTGCGAACTACGCACCGGTCCGCTCGTCGCCGATTTCACTGCCCGTGCGCCTGCTCCGACGGCCACGCCACCTGCGTCAACTCTGTTCGGAAAGGATCGTGTGAGCGAGGTGTCGCCGACAGTCGAGCGCCACGTGCCGGTTCTGCTGGCGCGGGTGCTGGACCTGCTGGACCCGGCACTGTCCGCACCCGGTGCAGTCTGCGTCGACGCGACGCTGGGGTTGGGCGGGCACACCGAGGCGCTGCTGCGCCGGCATCCCGACCTGCGGGTCGTCGGCATCGACCGCGACGCGCAGGCGCTCGAACTGAGCCGGAACCGGCTGCGCGCTTTCGGTGCCCGCGTGGACTTCGTGCATGCCGTCTACGACCGGATCGACGACGTGCTGGCCGATCGGGGAATCGACGGTGTGCACGGCGTGCTCTTTGACTTGGGCGTGTCGTCGATGCAGCTCGACGAAGTGCATCGCGGCTTCGCCTACGCCACCGATGCGCCGCTGGACATGCGGATGGATTCGTCCAGCGCGGTAACCGCGGCCGACATCGTGAACGGCTATCCGATAGCCGACCTCACCCGCATCCTGCGCGTGTATGGCGAGGAGCGCTTCGCCGCCCGAGTGGCGCGCCGGATCAGCGAACGGCGCGCGCAACGTCGGTTCACCTCTACGACCGATCTCGCCGAGGTGATCAAGGCAGCGATCCCGGCGGCGACCCGGTCGGCGAGCGCCGGCCATCCCGCCAAGCGCAGCTTCCAGGCGCTGCGGATCGAGGTCAACGCCGAACTCGACGCCGTCGAGGCCGCGATTCCGGCGGCATTGTCGGCGCTGCGGCCGACGGGACGGATCGTCGTCTTGTCCTACCACTCGCTGGAGGACCGCATCGTGAAAACCAACTTCGCCCAGTGGGCAACTGACCACACCCCGCCGGGATTGCCGGTTCCGCTCGCCTCGGCGCGCCCGCGCCTCACCGTCCTCACCCGTGGTGCAGAACGGGCCCGCGACGACGAAGTCGAGCGCAATCCGCGGGCTAAATCGGCGCGGCTGCGCGCCGGCGAACGGCTCGATACCGGCACGGTGTCGGGCCGACCGGATCGCGCAGTGGATGCAGCAGTGAGCCCAGCAGTGAGCCCAGCGAAGGGAACCCGATGAGTGCACCGCAGCCGGCCGAACCGGAGCAGGCGCGCGCGCAGACGCGGGCGCAGGCAGGCACGGCGCCGCGACCTCGGCGGACGCCCTTCCTGGTCCTGCTGCTGGCTGTTCTAGGCGCCGGCCTGTGCACCCTGCTCGTGCTGAACACCGCAACCGCGGCCAGCGAAGTGCAGGAGCGTCAGCTGGATGCGTCGAACCGCTCGCTGACCGACTCCGCCCAGCAGCTTTCCCGTGACATCGCCGCCGCCCAGGCACCGGCAAGCCTGGCTCGGATGGCAGCCGCACTGGGGCTGGTACCCGCCGACTCGCCGGCCTTCCTCCGGCTCAACGCCGACGGGTCGGTGACGGTGCTGGGTAAACCCGCCAGGGTGCGCGCGCCGATCACTGCCGCGGAACTGGCCGCACAACGCGAAGCCGCAGTACTGCAGCGCAAGGCAGACGCGTTACGTGCCGCGGCCAAGCGCAAGAACGACGCTGCGCTGGCCAAGGCCACGAAGAAAGCCGACGCGGCCAAAGCTGCGGCGAAGGCGGCGTCGGCGGCTGCGCAGAAGGCTGCGCAGAGATCTGCGGCCAAGGGGTCCGCCGCCACCAGCACCGCACAAACGTCGAGTTCCGCGGCGTCATCCACGCCGACCACGCCATCGTCGCAGACCTTGCCGACAGCGTCGACCAAGCCGACCGCGTCGCCGTCGACGTCAGCCGCCCCGCATCCGACGGGCACAACGCACCGCACGACGGGTGCCGCTCAACCCAGCACTGCTCGACCCACTACTGCTCAGCCGACCACCGCACTGCTGCCCGGAGGCCAACGATGACATTTCCGCACGGCCCGCGCCCACCAGCCCGCGGTCGGCCGTCAGTTGGCGGACGTCGGCCGGCTCAGCCGCTGCCGCCACGCAACGATCAGCCCAGCCGTGAGGAGACCAGCCGTCAGCAGCCCAGCGTGCAACGGCAGGCATCACAACGTCGGCCTGTCCAGAGCCCTCAGGGTGCTCGAGGCACTCTCGAGCCGGTGCGGCAGTCCCCGCAGCCCCAGCGCGCCCCCCAGCCCCAGCGCACGCCCCAGCCCCAGCGCACGCCCCAGCAGCACCCTCGCCAAGCAGCCCCCACGCGCCCGCGCGCGGCACGGCCGCAACGGCCACCGAGCCCGCCGCGCCCGCCGCGGCGCAAGGTGCGGCCCGCGTCACCGGCACTCGTGCTGGGCCGGCACGGCACTCGGCTCAGCGTCGGCTTCGGCGCGGTGGTGACGCTGCTGCTCGTCGTCTCCGTGCGGCTCGTGCAGTTGCAGGGCATCGGAGGCGACCACTACGCGGCCGCGGCCGCCGGCGAGCGGTTGCGCACCGTCCAGCTGCACGGAGCCCGGGGCACCGTGGTGGACCGCAACGGCGTGGTGATGGCCTACACCGCCGACGCCAAGGACGTCGTCGCCGACCCGTCGCAGATCAACTGCACACCGCCGGCCAAGCAGCCGTGCCAGAAGTCCGATCGGGCGGCATACGTCCGCACACTGGCTGCGCTGCTGGGGATGGCGCCGGCAGCGGTGGACACCAAGCTGGCCGGTCCGGGCCAGTACGCGCTGGTGGCGTCGGCGATCGCGCCCAGCGTGGCCGACCAGGTGGACGCGCTCAAGGCGACCGGCATCTACATCCAGCCCACTACCCAGCGCCTGTATCCCGGCGGGACCACCGGCGGCAACGTGGTCGGCCTGGTGAACTACCAGGACACCGGCGTCGCGGGTATCGAGCAGCAGTACGACCCCGTGCTGCGCGGCAAGGACGGCACCTACACCTACGAGCTGACATCCACCGGGAGCGTCAACCCGGCCGGTATCTCGCGCCGCATTCCGGCCGTGGACGGCGGAACCGTGCACCTCACGCTGTCCCAGGACCTGCAGTACTGGGCTCAGCGCAAGCTCGCGGCGGCGGTCAGGCATGCCGGCGCCCGCTCGGGGCAGGTTGTGGTGCTCGACGTCAAGACCGCGAACGTGCTGGCAATGGCGTCGACGTCGACGTTCGATCCGCAGGACCCGAGCACCATCGACGCCAAGCAAAGCCAGAACGCTCCGATCCAGCAGGTGTTCGAGCCCGGCTCGGTCAACAAGATCGTCACGTTCAGCGCCGCGCTCGATCACAAGCTGATCACGCCGACCAGCGTGCTGAAGGTGCCCGACCAGATCTACATGGGCGGTGTCGTCGTCCACGATGCCTGGTGGCACCCGGTGCAGAAGTTCACCGCCACCGGAGTGCTTGCCGAGTCCTCCAACGTGGGCACCCTGAAGATCGCTCAGAAGGTCGGCAAGACCACCTTCGACAACTACCTCAAGGCCTACGGGCTAGGTACCCAGACCGGGATCGAACTGCCCGGGGAGAGTCGCGGGCTGCTGCCGCCGATGAGCAAGTGGTCGGACTCGACGTTCGCCAACCTGCCCATCGGGCAGGGCGTGGCCATGACTGCGCTGCAGATGGCGTCGATGTATCAGACCGTGGCCAATGGCGGCGTCCGGATTGCGCCGCGCATCGTCTCCTCGGTCACCAATCCCGACGCAACGGTGACGGCAACCGTGCAACCCGCCGGCGTGCGCGTGATCTCCCCGGCTACGGCCAAGACGCTCACCACGATGCTGGAATCGGTGACGATGGAGGGCGGCACCGGCGTGAAGGCTGCCGTGCCGGGCTACCTCTACGCCGGCAAGACCGGCACCGCGCAGCAGCCCGATCACAAGACCGGCAGATACAGCGCAGACAAGTACTGGGACACGTTCGCCGGCTTCATTCCGGCCGACGCGCCCAAGTTCGTCGTCGCGATCATGGTGGACCAGCCCGGCAACGGCAAGCACGCCGGCGACGTCACCGCGCCGCTGGGCCACGATCTGGCCGCCTACGAGCTGCAGCACGAGCGGATTCCGCCCACCGGGGCCAACGGGAAGCTCGTTCCGCTCACCCTGCCGTGAGCGTGCCGCACGGTGCCGCGCGGTCGTCTGCGCAGATTTGTGCGCAGACGTCGGTGCTGGTGAGTTCGGCGACCGGGTCGGCGTCGTCGCTGAGGCGGGCGCACCGGCTCGCGATCGCACCGGTGACCAAGCGCCGATTAGGCTGCGCAGACATGCCTGGGCCGCCGCTTGTCTCGCCGCGGCCGCGGGCTGTCCACTCGCAGACGGTGGAAATGCTGGCTTCTGCGCTGGGTGCTGCCGCGCACGGATCGCCTGACGCGCTGGTCAGCGGCGTGAGCATGGCGTCGTCGTCGGTACGTCCGGGCGACCTGTTCGTCGCGGCACCTGGAGCACACCGGCACGGCGTCGAATTCGCAGCCGCCGCGCTCGGCGCTGGCGCAGCGGCAGTGCTCACCGACGCCGATGGGCTGGCTCTGCTGTCCAGCTCGGATCCCGAACCGGCTTGTGACTCCGACCCGGACTCACCGGCGCCGGCCCGGGCCGCGGTGCTCGTCGTCGACGATCCGCGTCAAGCCGCCGGACAGGCCGCTGCCGCCGTCTACGGCCACCCCTCGCAGGTACTCGATGTTGTGGGCATCACGGGCACCAGCGGCAAGACGACAACGAGTTTCCTCGTCCATGCCGCGTTGGCCGCCGGCGGGCGCCGAGCCGGACTGATCGGCACGGTGGGCGTCGTCGTCGACGTCGAACTGCGCGCCTCGACGCTGACGACGCCCGAGGCGCCCGACCTGCAGGCGTTGCTGGCGGTGATGGTCGAAGCCGGCGCCGACAGCGCGGTGATGGAGGTGTCCAGCCACGCGTTGGCCTTAAAGCGGGTCGCGGGTGTGGAGTTCGCCGTCGCAGCGTTTACCAACCTCTCGCAGGACCATCTGGACTTCCACGCCGACATCGAGGACTACTTCGAGGCCAAGGCGAGGTTGTTCGACGGCCGCGCCCGCCGCCACTTCGTGGTCGTCGACGACGAGTGGGGCCGCACGCTTGCCGCGCGGCTGGCGGGCAACGTCGTCACCGTGTCGACAGTGGCCGGCGGCGAGGATACGGTTGCCGGCGGCGAGCAACATGCCGACGACGACAGTGCCGGTGCGGCCGGCGTTCGGGCTGCCGACTGGTCGGTCTCGGGGCTGACGGTGGCCGCGGACGGCAGCACCTCTTTCACCGCAGTGGGTCCCGCCGGCGCTGTGTCGATGAGTTGCCGGATCCCGGGCGCCTACAACGTCGCCAACGCGGTGTTGGCGTTGGCCATCGCCACTGAACTGGGCCTGCCGGCCGACGTGGCCGCGGACGCGATCGGCCGAGCGCAGGTGCCCGGGCGGATGGAGCGCATCGACGTCGGACAGCCGTTTCTGGCCGTCGTGGACTACTCGCACAAGCCTGCGGCTGTCGAGGGCGCGTTGCGGGCGCTGCGTCCGTTGACCACCGGTCGGTTGATCATCGTGCTGGGCTGCGGCGGGGACCGAGACCGCGGCAAGCGGCCGTTGATGGGAGCTGTCGCCGCCCGCGCCGCCGACGTATTGATCGTCACCGACGACAATCCGCGCAGCGAGCACGCAGCCGACATCCGAGCCGAGATGCTCGCCGGCGCTCGCTCCGCCGGCGGCTCAGCTGAGATTCTCGAGGTCGGTCCCCGAGCGGAGGCCATTGCCGCCGCAGTGTCGCTGGCCGGTCCGGGCGACACGGTGCTGGTGGCCGGCAAGGGCCACGAAACCGGCCAGGACGTCAGCGGCGTCATCCATCCCTTCGACGACCGGCTAGTTCTGCGGTCAGTGATCGAGACCGCCCGAGTGCGGTCGGTCTCCGCCCAGGCGGCTTCGTGATTGCGTTGACCCTTGCCCAGGTCGCCGACGCAACCGATGGCCGCCTGGCCGGTGGCGCGGATCCATCCGCCGTCGTGACCGGCCCGGTCGCATTCGACTCGCGCCGTGTTGAGCCGGGCGGGTTGTTCCTGGCGCTGGCCGGGGAGCATGTGGACGGCTCGGACTACGCCGCCGCCGCAGTGGCCGCCGGTGCCGTCGCCGTACTGAGCACCCGTGAGGTGGACGTGCCCTGCGTCGTCGTGCCCGACGGTCTGCGCGCGCTGGCCGATCTGGCCCGCGCCGTGCTGGCGCGACTGCCCGAGCTGACGATCATCGGCGTCACCGGCTCCTCGGGCAAGACCACGACGAAGGACCTGCTGGCGTCCGTGCTCGCCCGGCTGGGGCCGACGGTGGCGCCGCCGGGCAGCTTCAACAACGAGCTGGGTCACCCGTACACGGTGCTGCTGGCCGATGCCGCAACCCGCTACCTGGTGTTGGAGAAGTCCGCGCGCGGCATCGGCCACATCGCCTATCTGACGTCGATCGCGCGGCCCCAGATCGGCGTGGTACTCAACGTCGGCAGCGCGCATCTCGGCGAATTCGGCTCCGTGGCCAACATCGCGACCGCCAAGTCCGAACTGGTGCAGGCGCTGCCCAGCGCCACCGACGGCGGCGTGGCCGTTCTCAACGCCGACGATCCCGTCGTCGCGGCGATGGCGGCGCGCACGCAGGCGCGCGTGGTCACGGTAGGCGTCAGTGCCGGCGCCGATGTGCGCGCCGAGAACGTCACCATCGACGGGTTGGGTCGAGCCGGCTTCGATCTGGTTGTCCGCGGGGTGCGCGAGCCGGTGTCGCTGCTGGTCTCAGGCGAGCATCAGGTCGGCAACGCACTGGCTGTGGCCGCGGTAGCGCTGGAATGCGGTATGTCAGCCGCTGACGCCGCCCGGGCGCTGTCCCAAGCCAGCGCGGCGTCGCGCTGGCGGATGGAGATCACCGAGCGTGCCGACGGCGTCGTCGTCATCAACGACGCCTACAACGCCAATCCTGAATCGATGCGCGCCGCGCTCAAGACGTTGGTAGAGATGACGTCGATCCGATCCTCTCGCCCGATCGGCGCCTCTTCGACATCAGCCCGGTCTTGGGCGGTGCTGGGCGAGATGGGCGAGCTGGGCGAGCAGAGCACCGCCGAGCACGATGCGCTGGGCCGGCTGGCGGTGCGCCTGAATGTCGACCGACTGGTGGCTGTCGGCGAGCAGGCCCGAGCCATCGCGCAAGGGGCGCTGCTGGAAGGTTCGTACAACGGCGAATCGGCGTGGGTGGCCGACTACGCCGCCGCGGTTGAGCTGGTGAACGCACAGGCGCGCCCCGGAGACATCGTGCTGGTCAAGGCATCCCGCGCGGCCGGGCTCGAACGGGCCGCCGCGGACCTACTGGCACAGACATCGGACATCCGGACATCGGACGCGCAGACGTCGGACGCGCAGACATCGGACGCGCGCTCATGAGGATCATGCTGCTGCCGGTGCTCTTCGCGCTGCTGAGCTCCATCTTCGCGACCCCGCTGGTGATCCGCTTCTTCCGCGCCCGTGGCTTCGGCCAGGAGATCCGTGACGACGGCCCGCAGACGCACATGGTCAAGCGCGGCACGCCCACGATGGGCGGCGTGGCCATCATCGGCTCGACGGTGGTGGCCTATGTGGGTTCACATATCGTGCTGTCGTTGCGCGGACGCGACGCCCTCACGGCCTCGGGCGTCCTGCTGCTGCTGCTGCTTGTCGGCCTGGGCGTCGTGGGCTTCCTCGACGACTTCATCAAGATCCGTCACCAGCGCAGCCTCGGGCTGCGGGCCCGGGCCAAGATCTTCGGCCAGCTCATCGTCGGCGTCGGTTTTGCTCTTCTGGCTCGCCAGTTCCCCGACCGGCACGGCGTCCGGCCGGCGTCGACGCATCTGTCCTACGTGCGCGACATTCCGCAGATCGGCCTGGGCGCGATCGGCTTCGTGCTGGTCGTCTACGTCATCGTCACTGCCACGTCCAACGCGGTGAACCTCACCGACGGCCTGGACGGGCTGGCCGCGGGAGCGGCGGCGATGGTGTTCGCCGCCTACGCCTTCATCGGCGTCATGCAGTTCCGCAACGGCTGCCAGCCGGTGCCGCATGCCGGCTGCTACCTGGTCCGCGATCCGCTGGACGTAGCCATGGTGGCCGCTGCGGCAGCCGGGGCCTGCTTCGGCTTCTTGTGGTGGAACGGCCCGCCGGCGCAGATCTTCATGGGCGATACCGGCTCGATGGCCCTGGGTGGATTGATGGCGGGGTTGGCGGTGGTGACGCACACCGAACTGCTGCTCGTCGTGCTGGCCGGCCTGTTCGCCGTGGTCACTCTGTCCGGAGTGATGCAGGCGGGCTGGTTCAAGTTCACCCGCTGGCGTACCGGTACCGGCCGACGCGTTTTCAGGATGTCGCCGATCCATCACCACTTCGAGGTGGGTGGCTGGGACGAGGTGACGATCATCGTGCGGTTCTGGCTGATCAGCGGGCTGGCCGTCGCCTTCGGGGTCGGGTTGTTCTACGCCGAGTTCAGCGGCCAGTCGTGAAGGTGGACGAGCGCACGATGCCCGACGAGCCGACCGTGCCCGACGAGCGTCTGGTGCCCAACGATCACATGCTGCTGGCGCACCGTACGGTGCTCGTCTGTGGCGCCGGCGTCGCCGGCCGCGCCGTCGCCCGGACGCTACTGCGGTTGGAGGCGACGGTGCTGCTGACCGACCGGGTCCGCACCGCCGAGGTGGACGAGCTGATCGCGGCGGGCGTGCACTTTGTCGGCGAGGTCGACGAGCCTGCGCCGGGAACCGACCTAGTGGTCGCCTCGCCGGGATGGCAGTTGGACCGGCCCGTCTTCACCGCCGCCCGGGCCGTGGGGATCAGCGTCGTGGGCGAGATCGAGCTGGCTTGGCGCCTGCGCCCGGCCGGCGCGGCGCCCTGGCTGGCCGTCACCGGCACCAACGGCAAGACCACGACGGTGCGGATGCTGGAGTCGATTCTGCGCGCGAACGGCCTGAGCGCGCTGGCGGTGGGCAACGTCGGCGTGCCGGTGATCGATGCCGTGGTGCCCGCCGACGGCACCCACTACGACGTCCTGGCCGTTGAGCTGTCCAGCTACCAGCTGGCCTGGTCCACCGTCCAGCCGGCCGCCAGCGCCCTGCTCAATCTCGCGCCCGACCATCTGGACTGGCACGGCTCGATGGACGCCTACGCCGAGGTCAAGGCCGGCATCTGGACCGGCGACGTCGCGCTGGGAAACTCCGACGATCCCCGGGTAGCCCAGCTGCTGGCTCGGTCCGACGCCCCTTGCACAGTCGGTTTCACGCTGGCCGAACCGGCGCCGGGGCAGCTGGGTGTGCGCGACGGCATCCTCGTCGATAGAGCCTTCAGCGACGACGAGGCGGGCACCGAGCTGGTCGCCGCCGCCGACGTGCGCCCGCTCGGCGCGCACAACGTTGCCAACGCCCTGGCCGCGGCCGGCCTGGCTCGCGCCTACGGCGTGCCTGCGCAGGCCGTCGCGGCCGGACTGCACGCGTTCGTGCCCGACCGCCACCGCAACGAGTTCGTCGCGACCGTCGACGATGTGGATTACGTCGACGACAGCAAGGCGACCAACCCGCATGCGGCCACCGCGGCGTTGGCTGGATATCCGCGGGTGGTCTGGATCGCCGGCGGCCAGCTCAAGGGTGTGGACGTCGATGCCCTGGTGCACTCGATGGCGCAGCGCCCGCACTTCCTCGCCGGTGTGGTGCTGCTGGGCGTCGATCGGGCGCAGATTGCGCAGGCGTTGACGCGACACGCACCGAATGTCCCCATGGCGGATGTGCCCAGGACCGACCATGAAGCCATGATCGAGGTCACCGCTGCGGCCGCGGCGCTGGCCGCTCCGGGCGACACGGTGCTGCTCAGCCCGGCCGCGGCGTCCTACGACATGTTCGACTCCTACGCCCAGCGCGGTGACCTGTTCGCTGCCGCTGTCCGTGCGCGTGCCACCTCTGCGTCGATTGCGCCGGTCGACGCGCAACTGAACCCGCTACAGCCGGAGCTCGATCGGTGATCGCGCTGCTTCGCGATCGGGTGGCCCGGCTACGTGCGGGCTATCTCGATCGCCCGTTCACGTCCCTGCAGTTGCTGCTGCTCTCGGGCGGTGTGCTGCTCGTGCTCGGCATCCTCATGTCGGTGTCGACGTCGATCTCGGCCTCGCTGTACGACGGCAGTCGCGGCACGCTGTGGACTCAGCTGAGCAACGAGGTGCTGTTCGTCGGCATCGGACTGGCCGTGCTCTGGATGGGCTACCGCATCTCGCCGCGGGCCTATCGGGCGCTGGTCTATCCGATCCTGCTGTTCGCGGTTCTACTCATGCTGGCCGTCTTCGTACCCCACGTCGGAGTGACGCTCAACGGCGCGCACCGCTGGCTGCGGCTGGGCCCGATCCAGATCCAGCCCAGCGAATTCGGCAAGCTGGCAATGCTGCTGTGGGGCGCGGACCTGCTCGCTCGCAAGGAGGAGCTGCGCACGCTGACCAGCATGCGTCGGCTGCTGGTGCCGCTGCTGCCCGGCTTCGCCATCATCTGCGCGATCGTGATGCGCGAGCCCGACCTGGGCACCACGCTGTGTTTCCTCACCATTCTGGTCGGGCTGTTGTGGACCGTCGGGCTGCCGGCGCGCTACTTCGCCGCTGTGCTTGCTCTCACAGCACTGGCCGTTCTCGCGCTCGCTTACATCTCGCCCTACCGGTGGGAGCGGATGGTGTCGTTCACCCATCCTGGCCAGGACACCAGCAACACCGGCCACCAGGCGCTCCAGGGCCTCTACGCGCTGGCCACGGGCGGCTGGTGGGGAGTGGGTCTGGGTTCGAGCACGTCCAAGTACGGCTGGGTTCCCAACGCCTCCACCGACTACGTCTTCGCGATCTTGGGCGAGGAACTGGGCATGCTTGGTTGCCTGCTCGTGCTGGCTGCCTTCGCGGTCTTCTCCTACGCCGCGCTGCGGGTAGCGCGGCGCAGCAACGACACTTTCGTGCGGCTGGCCGCCTCGGGCACCGCAGTGTGGATCAGCGGCCAGGCTCTGATCAACATTGGCTACGTCACCGGCTTGCTACCCGTCACCGGAATTCCACTACCGTTCGTGTCCGCCGGCGGAACCTCACTGGTGCTGACGATGGGAGTGTTGGGCATGATGCTGTCCTTCGCCCGGCACGAGCCCGAAGCGGTTGCCGCGGCCGCGGCGTCGGCGGCCGACAGCGGTTCAGGCAGCCGGCTACGACGGCTCCTGCTCGGCGTGGCCAGGCCGCAGCCCCAGCGTCAGCGACCGGCGCGTCCTGCGCGCCCGGCACGCCCGGCACGCCCTGCTCAGCCTGCTCGAGCACTTCGCCCTGCTCCCGCGCCCCGCCCTACTCCCGTGCCCCGCCCTGCTCCCGCGCAGCCGGTGCAACGCGCCAAACGGCTGCCCAGCGCTGCTCCGACGAAATCGGGCGCACCGAGGGTGGCGCACCGGAACGCGCCTGAGCTGCGCCCGACCGGTTCCGAGGGCACCGGCGCCCGGACAGCGCGATGACCGACTCGACGGGCGCGCGCATCGTGGTGGCGGGCGGCCACTCGGCCGGGCACATCGAACCTGCGCTGGCTTTTGCCGACGCTGTGCGCCGACGGGCGCCGGACGCGGTGATCACCGCGTTGGGCACGGTACGCGGTCTGGACACCACGCTGATCCCTGCCCGCGGGTACCCCTTGGAGCTGATTCCGCCGGCACCGTTGGCGCGCAAGATCAATCTTGACCTGCTGCGGATGCCAGCGCGGTTGTTCGCCGCCGTGCGCGCCGCTGGCAGCGTCCTGGACCGGGTGCGCGCCGAGGCCGTCGTCGGCTTCGGCGGCTACGTGGCGCTGCCGGCCTATCTGGCAGCTCGCAGGCGCGGCCTGGCCGTCGTCGTGCACGAGGCCAACGCGCAGGCCGGGCTTGCCAACAAGGTCGCCGCCTACTTTGCCACCGCGGTGTACACCGCCTCGCCCGACATCAGGCTGCGCTCCGCGCGCGCTATCGGCATTCCGTTGCGGCCCGAGATCGCCGACCTGTACCGGGTTGCAGACCGCGTTGCGCTGCACACGGCGGCCCGCGCGGAGTTCTGCCTGCCCGCGCACGGCCCGGTGGTCCTGGTGACCGGTGGCTCGCAGGGCGCGCAGACAATCAACCGCGCCGTCGATGCGGCGGCGCCGGCGCTTATCGCCGCCGGGATATCGGTCCTGCACATCACCGGACCGAAAAACGCAGTGCCACCCGAGCGCATCGAGCAGATCAATGCCGCCGGCCGCACGGGCGTGTACGTGGCGGTGCCCTTCGTCGACGGCATGCAGAACGCCTACGCCGCTGCGGACCTGGTGATCTGCCGGTCCGGTGCCATGACGTGTGCGGAGCTGGCCGCGGTCGGCTTGCCGGCGATCTTCGTGCCGCTGCCCCTGCGCGGCGGCGAACAGCGCCGCAACGCCGCTGCGATGGTGGCCGCCGGCGGTGCGCTGCTGGTGGACAACGAGCACTTCACCGAGCGCTGGATCCTCGCCACTGCTGCGCCACTGGCTCTGGACGGGCAACGGCTGGCGCAGATGGCCGCTCTGGCCCGGCGCGCCGGCAATGGCGAGGCGGCCGGAGTGCTCGCCGACGACGTGCTGGCGCTGATCGCTCAGCGCCGGGCCGGCAGCGGGGATGCCGTCGACGCTGCTGACATGGACGCCGACGAGTCGGCCGCGACGGCCTCGCCGCCGAAGGGAATCCTGTCGTGACTGTGTCCGACAGGCCGCAGTCGGGCTTCGACCGGCCCGACGGCTGGGCCGCGCCGGGTGCGGCGCTCGTCCGCAGTGCGGCCACCGATCCGGTGCCGCGCCTGGCCGACCTCGGCCGGGTGCACATCATCGGGATCGCGGGGGCAGGTATGAGCGGGCTCGCCCGCATCCTGCTCGCCCGCGGTCTGGTTGTCAGCGGCTGCGAAGCACGACCGTCGGACACCGTCGAGGCATTGCGGGCGCAGAACGCCCGGATCTCGATCGGCCACGACGTCAGCCACCTCGACGCAGTGGACACCGTCATCTACTCGACCGCGATTCCGTCCACTCATCTGGAGCTGGTCGAGGCACGCCAGCGCGGGGTGCAGGTGCTTCGCCGCGCCGCCGGTCTGGCCGCGGCGCTGGACGGCAAGCGGGGGATTGCCGTGGCCGGTACGCACGGCAAGACCACGACGACGTCGTTGCTGACGGTCGCACTGCAGACCTGCGGGCTCGACCCGTCGTTCGCCATCGGCGGCAACCTCTACGAGACCGGGCGCAACGCCCACTTCGGCTCGGGGGAGTACGCCGTCATCGAGGCCGACGAGAGCGACGGATCGTTCCTGCTGCTGCGCCCCGACATCGCCATCGTCACCAACGTCGAGGCCGACCACCTGGAGAACCACGGCGATCTGGAGGGGGTGCACTGGGCGTTCGAGCAGTTCGTGGAACGCATCGTCAGATCGGACAACGGCGCACCCGACGACGCGCCCGAGCGGGGCGTGCTGGTCGTGTGTGCCGACGACGCCGGTAGTGCCCGCACCGCTGCCTACGCCCGCAACCTGGGCGTGCGGGTGATCACCTATGGGACCGCCGAGGACGCCGACGTCCGCGTCACCCGGATCGTGACCGGCCCGGCCTCGGTGACGTTCTCCGTGTCGGCCGTGTCGGCCGTGTCCGCTGTGTCGCCTGCGATCAGCGCCGCACTGGACGCCCGCACGGTCACCGTGGGTGCACTCGTCGGGCGGCACATGGCCCTCAACGCCACTGCAGCCCTTACCGTGGCCGCCATCCTGGGCCTGGATCTGGACCGCGTGGGCGAAGTGTGGCACGACTTCCAGGGCGTCAAACGGCGTTTCGAGTTTCGCGGCACGACCGCCGGGGTGCGCGTCTATGACGACTACGCCCATCATCCGACCGAGATCAGCGCCGCGCTTCTTGCAGCCCGGGCCACGGCCGGCGCCGGCCGGCTGATCGCGGTGTTCCAGCCGGGCACCTACAGCCGCACGCAGACTTTCGCCGCCGAGTTCGGCACCGCAATGGCGCTGGCAAACGTCGCGGTCGTGATGGATGTGTTCGCCTCGCGTGAGGAGCCGTTGCCCGGTGTCACCGGCGCATTGATCGCCGACCTGGTTCCGCTGGCTGCCGAGAACGTGATCTACGAGCCGCGCTGGTCCGACGTGGCCGCCCGAGTTGCGGCCGTGGCCCGGCCCGGCGACGTCATCGTCACGATGGGCATCGGCGACGTCCACCTCCTGTGCGGAGACATCCTCGCGCAGCTCGACGCTAACCAGGCCGGCGCCGTTGCGAGTGCGTCGCTGGGATGAGGAGATGACACGCTCGACGCGCATGCCGCACGGTCCCCGGCCCCACACGAGCCGGCGCAGACTCGTCGCCCTGGTAGCTGCAGCAGTGGTGGCTGTTCTTGTCGTCGGGATCGGCTTCGTCGCGTTGTTCACTTCAGTGTGGTCACCGCGCACGGTGCGTGTCGTGGGCCTGCATCGGCTCAGCCGCGCCCAGGTGTTGTCCACTGCCGAGCTCAACCGCAATCAGCCGTTGCTTCGGCTGTCGAAGGCATCGGTCGCAGCCCGGATCGAACAGCTGCCCGACGTGCGCACGGCTCGGATCTCCACCTCCCTGCCCGATACGGTGACGATCACGGTAGCCGAGCGGGTGCCGGCCGCTTACCGACGCGTCGACGCGACGCACTGGCAGTACATCGACGACACCGGGCACTACTTCGGCAATCTCAGCAAGCCGCCGGCACACCTGGCTGCACTGGTGCCTGCGCCCTCGGTGGCTACCGATGTGCCCACGCTGTCCGCGCTGGCCACGGTCGCTCAAGCGCTGCCGGTGTCGATGCGCCGGACCGTGCGGCGCATCACCGCCGCCAGCGCCAACGACGTCGAACTGATCCTGCGTGACAAGCGGGTGGTGGTGTGGGGCAGTGCCGACCGCAGCGCCGACAAGGCTGCAGTGCTACCGGCGCTGCTCAAGCGTCGAGGCGACCAGTTCGACGTCACCAACCCCGACCTCGTCGTCGCCCGTTGACGCTCGCTGAGATGTGCGGCGTACCTCCTCGGCTGCGGCTTTGCAGATCCAACTCCTTCGTTGAGCAAACCACCCAAGGCCGACTGAACTCCGATTAGTCTGCTGCAGTGAGCAGATCCACCGTTGGCGCCTCCCAGGCAAAGACCCACTTGCCGCGACTTCTCGACGAGGGTCGAAGGGGGCGACAGCGTGACGATCACCAAGCATAGTCGCCCTGTGGCGCGGCTTGTGCCGGTGCGGCCGCGCTCGGCTTCGCCGGAATCGGTGATCGACTCACTGCGCGCCGCGCGCGCCGACATTCGTCGCGGGCGACGGATCGGTGCGCGACATGATGGAACAAGGCAGGCACTGAGGCGGTGTTCGTTCTCGACGTGACCAAGATCAGCTGACCTAGATAATCGGCTCAGCGTCCGGCGCGTGCGACGATGCGGCGTGCCTGCCGGAGTAGGGGCTCGTCGACCATCCGGCCGTGCCAGGCGAACACGCCGGGGGAGTGCTGCGCGGCGGCGAGTAGGGCCGCGGCGTCGTCGACTGCTTGCGGCGTTGGGCGGTAGGCGGCGCGCACCACCGCAACCTGACGCGGATGGATGCACAGCGTGCCGGCAAATCCGGACGCGGCGGCATCCTCGGCTTCCGCGCCCAGCCCATCGTCGTCGTCGATATCGAGGTGTACCGCGTCGTAGGCGACCTTGCCGGCGGCCGCGGCGGCGAGCAGAACGCGGGAACGGGCGTACTGGGCGAACCCGCGATAGGCGCCGTCGGGCGATCGGCTCGACGTGCCGCCCAATGAAGCCACGAGGTCTTCAGCACCCCAGAAGAGCGCGTCCACGGCTGGGTGTGCGGCGAGTGCGCCGGCCTGCTCGACGCCGCGCGGCGACTCGCACAGCGCGATCACCCGGTAGCCGGCGAGCAGATCGAGCTGTTCGGGCGCCTCCGCTTTGGCCAGCATCAGGATGCGGTAGTCGGTGCGTTCGAGTGCGGCCAGGTCGTCGGCCAGCAGACCCGTGGTGGCGCCGTTGACGCGCACTACCGTGGTCGCCGGGTCCAGCGGCGTCGCGATCAGCGCCTCGCGGGCGGGTGGCTTTCCGGCGGGCCCGACGGCATCCTCGAGGTCGAGCACCACCGCGTCTGCTGCCGCGGCGGCCTTGGCATACCGGTCGGGCCGGTCGGCCGGACAGAACAGCAGCGCCGGGCCCAAGACAGTCACCGCGTCGGCGCCGCGTGCATGAGTACCGAGCGGACCGCAACCGCAACGACCTCGCCGCGCTGGTTGCGCCCGGTGTGCTCGAAAACGGCGATGCCCTGACCCGGCCGGCTTCGCGATGGACGCACCGAACGGACCACCGTCTCGGCGGTGATCGTGTCGCCAGCGCGTACGGGGGCCGGAAACCGAACGTCCTGGAAACCCAGGTTCGCCACGATGGTGCCCTGGGTCAGCTGCGACACCGACAGGCCCACAATCAGCGCGAGCGTGAACATGCTGTTGACCAGGCGGCCGCCGAACTCGGTGCCGCGCGACCACTCCTCGTCCAGATGCAGCGCCTGGGTGTTGCCCGTCAACGTCGTGAACAGCACGTTGTCGGTCTCGGTCACCGTGCGCGCCGGGCTGTGCACGTAGCGGGTATGCAGCTGCAGTTCGTCGAGATAGAGGCCGCGTTGGCGGACGACGCCGTCTGCAGCCGGGTCGAGTTCCTCGCGTGTCATTGCGCCGCCTCCGTCTCGGTTTCCGTACCCATATCCGACTCCGCCGTTCGCACTGTCGCGAGCAGATCGCCCCGCTCCACCCGGTCGCCCATCCGCACGCGCAGCTGCACAACGCCCGCCACCTGCGCCTGCACGGCGTGCTCCATCTTCATCGCCTCGACCACGACGACCGGATCGCCGGCAGACACGACGGCGCCGTGCTCGGCCGCGACGGCGACGACCGTGCCCGGCATCGGCGAACGCAGCTCGGGACCGCCCACGTCGTCGGCCGCTGTGGCGCTCCGGCTGCTGATGGTGGCAAACGACTGTGCGACCCCGTCGACCGACAGGTGCAGCATGCCCTGCGTCGACGACCACCAGAGCACCCGCGTGGTGTTATCGACACGCAGGTGCGCTCGTGCCCCATCGAGCCGGATCGCGGCCCGCACCGGATCAGCGTCGCCGATGGTCACCACCGCGTCGTCCAACGGGCCGTCGACGACGACGCGCACCTGCGGATTTGCTAGTTCGACCACCGCGGGGGCTTGGCCGCCGAGCCGGAAGCCAGGCACCGCCCCCCACGGGCCGGCAGGTGCGGTGCGCCGCTCGTAGGCGAGCAGCACCAGCGCGGCGGCCAGCGAGCCGTCGGCAATGCGTGCCGGTGCCGCCAGTACGTCGAGGCGCCGTTCGATCAACCCGGTGTCGAGCCGGCCGGCGCGCACGTCGCGATCGTCGAGCAGGCGGGTGAGGAACGTCAGGTTCGTCGCCGGTCCGAGCACTGCGGTGGAGGCCAGCGCCGCGCGCAGTCGAGCCAAGGCCTCGTTCCGGTCGAGTCCCCAGGCGATGATCTTGGCCAGCATCGGGTCGTAGTCGGAGCTGACGACGAGCCCAGGCAGCAGCGCACTGTCCACCCGAACCCCCTCGCCCGCGGGTTCCTCGACGACGAGCACCTCGCCGCCGCTGGGCAGGAATCCGTGCTCGGGGTCCTCGGCGTACAGCCGCGCTTCCACCGCATGTCCGGTGAGCGTCACGTCGGTCTGCCCGAACGCCAGGGGCTCGCCCGCGGCGACCCGCAACTGCTGCTCGACCAGGTCCACCCCGGTCACCAGCTCGGTGACCGGGTGCTCCACCTGCAGGCGGGTGTTCATCTCCATGAAGAACCACTCGTCGGGCCGATCGGCTGCGACGATGAACTCCACCGTGCCCACGCCGGTGTAGCCGACGCTGCGGGCCGTCTCGCAGGCGTCGCGCCCGATCCGCTCGCGGGTCGCGGTGTCCAGCAACGGCGACGGCGCCTCCTCCACGACCTTCTGGTGCCGGCGCTGCAGCGAGCACTCCCGCTCGCCCAGGTGGACGACGGCTCCGTGCGCGTCGGCGAGCACCTGCACCTCGATGTGACGGGGAGTAGCAACGTAGCGCTCGACGAACAGGGTGTCGTCGCCGAACGCGCTTGCCGCCTCGCGCCGGGCCGAGGCAATGGCGGCGGCGATCTCGCCCGGGCCTGTCACGACATGCATGCCCTTGCCGCCGCCGCCGGCCGACGGCTTGATCAACGCTGGATACCCGATCTCCTCGATGGCCGCGGCAAGAGCGTCGTCGGTCAGGTCGGCCTCGGCCAGCCCGGGCACTACCGGCACGCCGCGCGCGGCGACCGACGCCTTGGCGCGGATCTTGTCGCCCATCACCGCGATCGCCTCGGGCGACGGACCGATGAAGACGACGCCGGCCACCGCGCACGCTTGCGCGAACGCCGCATTCTCGGCGAGGAATCCGTAGCCCGGATGGATTGCTGCGGCGCCGGCGGTCCGGGCGGCCTGCACGATCGCGGCCCCATCGAGGTAGCTGGGCACGCGCACCGCCAGGTCGGCGTCGCGCACGTGCCGGGCGTCGGCGTCGGCGTCGGTGTGCACGGCGACCGCGCGCACGCCGAGCCGGTGCAGGGTGCGCGTGATCCGGCAGGCGATCTCGCCACGATTGGCAACGAGGACGGTTTCGAACACCTGCGTCACATCCGGAAGACGCCGTAGGAGACCTCGGGCAGCGGCGCCGCGGCGCACACGTCGAGGGCCAGACCGAGCACCGTCCGCGTGTCGGCGGGGTCGATGATTCCGTCGTCCCACAGGCGCGCCGTCGAGTAGTACGGGCTGCCCTCGATCTCAAAGCGCTCCAAGATCGGTGCTGTGAACGCGGCCTCCTCTTCTTCGCCCCAGGTGTCGCCGGCGCGCTCGATGCCCTCGCGCCGCACGGTGGCCAGCACCTTGGCGGCCTGCGGGCCGCCCATCACCGAGATTCGGCTGCCCGGCCACATCCACAGGAACCGAGGTGCGTAGGCGCGGCCGCTCATCGCATAGTTACCTGCCCCGAACGAGCCGCCGGTGACGACGGTCAGCTTGGGCACCCGGGCGCACGCGACGGCAGTGACCATCTTCGCGCCATGCTTGGCGATGCCGCCGGCCTCGTACGCGCGCCCGACCATGAAGCCGGTGATGTTCTGCAGGAACAGCAGCGGAATGCGGCGCTGGTCGCACAGCTGCACGAAGTGGGCGCCCTTGAGCGCGGACTCGGCGAACAGCACTCCGGCGTTGGCGACGATGCCGACGGGATGGCCGTGGATATGGGCGAACCCGGTGACCAGCGTGGTGCCGTACTCGGACTTGAACTCGTCGAATTGGCTGCCGTCGACGATGCGCGCGATGATCTCGCGCGGGTCCGCGGGCACGGTCAGTGCCACCGGCACGGCACCGTAGAGCTCGTCCTCGGCCACGGCGGGCGGTTCGGGCGGTCGGCGCTCCCACGCAGGCGCGGCCGGCGCAGGCAGGGTGGCCACGATGCCGCGCACGATCTCGAGTGCGTGCCGGTCGTCGACGGCCAGGTGGTCTGCGACGCCGGAGATCCGGGCGTGGACGGCCCCGCCGCCCAGCTCCTCGGCGGAAACGATCTCGCCGGTGGCGGCCTTCACCAGCGGTGGCCCGCCCAGGAAGATGGTGCCCTGCTCGGCCACGATCACGGTCTCGTCGCTCATGGCCGGCACGTAGGCGCCGCCGGCAGTGCTGGAGCCCATTACCGCCGAGATCTGGGCGATGCCGGCGGCCGACATCCGGGCCTGGTTGTAGAAGATGCGCCCGAAGTGGTCGCGGTCAGGGAAAACGTCGGCCTGCAGTGGCAGATAGGCGCCGCCGGAGTCGACGAGGTACACGCACGGCAGCCGGTTCTCCGCGGCGATCTCCTGCGCCCGCAGGTGCTTCTTCACCGTGATCGGGGTGTAGGTGCCGCCCTTGACCGTCGCATCGTTGGCGACCACCATCACCGGTCGTCCGGCGATCAGGCCGATCCCGGCGACGATGCCCGCGGCCGGCATCTCGCCGTCGTACATGCCGTCGGCGGCCAGGGCGCCGATCTCGAGGAACGGGCTGCTGCGGTCCAGCAGCGCGTAAATCCGCTCGCGAGGCAGTAACTTGCCGCGGACCACATGCTTGGCGCGCGCCGCCTCGGAACCTCCGAACGCGGCCTGCTCGAGGCGGTGCCGGAGCTCGGTTGCGAGGGCTCGTTGCGCGATGTCGTTGGCCCGGAACTCCTCGCTGCGCCGGTCGACCCGGCTGGTCAGCTGCGCCACCGGAGCCTCCTGTTCTGCGCATCCTGGGACTTTAAGCGATTCGGTTAGTGATCGCTAACTAAGCAGCCTAGCATGGGCGGATGGCGGAAACCGGGCGGCGAACGGCGAAGGCGGATCGACGCCGGCGCTATCTAGGTGCGGCTGCGCGACTGTTCGCCGCGCACGGATTCGACCGGGTGTCCATCGACGACCTCGGCGCGGAGGCCGGTGTGAGCGGGCCTGCGCTATACCGGCATTTCAGCGGCAAGGACGCGATCCTGGTTGCTCTTTTGGAGGAGGCGAGCGAGCGATTGCTCGACGGTGCCCGGTCGGTGATCGAAGGATCGGACATTGCGCGTTCGGACCTCGCGAATCCCGTTCCACCGCAGGAGGTCCTCGCGGCGCTGGTGGCGTTCCATGCCGAGTTTGCGGTGGCCGAGCGCGACGTCATCCGGGTGCAGGACCGCGAGCTGGACCGCCTGCCGCTTGAGGACAACCGCCGCATCCGGTCCCTGCAGCGTCGCTACATCCAGCTCTGGGCCGGCCGGCTGCGGCTGCTGTTACCGGAGGCGTCTGAGGCCGAGATCGAAGTGCGGCTACACGGCGTCTTCGGCCTGCTCAACTCCACGCCGCACCACCCGCTCGCCGCGCAGGTACCCGGAGTGCGCGACCTGCTCAGTGCGACGGCGTTCGCGGCGTTGACCGCCCCCCGGGCGACGAGGCCGGCAGCAGGGAAGACAGCAGCGGGCTGAATCGGTACGGAATCACCTCGCTGATCGCCAGCACCGTCTCCGCCCGCTCGACGCCGGGCACGGCCAGCACCACTGCTTCCACCCGAAACAGGTCGTCTGTCGATCGGCAGACGATCTGGGCGAACAGGTCCGCAGATCCGGTGATGCCATATGCCTGCACGATCTCGGGAATCTCGGTGAGGCTGTCGACGATCGGCCCGAGCATGCTCTGGTGCACCCGCAGCGTCGTGAACGCGACGAGCGGGAAGCCGGCGACGGCAGGGTCGAAGGCTCGGTCGTAGCCGCGGAACGTGCCGGCCTGCGCCAGGGAGGCCAGGCGCGACTGAACGGTGTTGCGGCTCAGTCGCAACCGGTCGGCCAGGGCGACGGTGGTGGCTCGCGCGTCCCGGGCCAGTGCCAGCAGCAGGCGGACGTCGGTTGCGTCGAGGTCGCGCATACCGCGGAACGTTAGCAGCCGCTGTATCGACCCATCTTGATGTTAGATGAGCATATTGCTTCATCAGAATGCGATGCATTGCGCCGATCGCCAGCGTAGGTCTAGCGTGCGCAGGCATCCGGCACCCTTGTGTCGCCGGGCGCCGGGCAAGGAGCAGGCCATGGCCAGTGCGATCAAGGTTCGGAGTCCGCAGCTCAACGTGCGCCACGCCGGCACGACTCGCGGAATCCATAGCGCTGGCACGGCCACAGCTGTCGACAACCCCGACAGCGCACACGTCGTAACGCTGCTGGCCGCGGACGGCTCGCGGATCGCGGACCCGGCCTGGGATGACTGGGTCGAGGCGCTGGACGACACGGTGCTCACCGGCATGTACGAGGACATGGTCGTCGTCCGGCAGCTCGACCAGACGGCCACCAACCTGCAACGACAGGGCCAGCTGGCGCTCTGGCCGCCGCTGTTGGGCCAGGAGGCCGCGCAGGTCGGCTCGGCCCGGATGCTGCAACCCGGCGACTTCGCCTTCTCCAGCTACCGCGAGCACGCCGTCGCGTACTGCCGCGGCGCCACGCCCATCGATCTGGTCCGGGTTTGGCGCGGGGTCACCGTCTCGGGCTGGAACCCTCGCTCGATCGGCATGGCGACGCCGCAGGTGATCATCGGCGCGCAGGCCCTGCATGCGACCGGCTGGGCGCTGGGCGCCCTCTGGGACGACGCGCCGCAGGCCGCCATCGCCTACTTCGGCGACGGCGCCACCAGCGAGGGCGATGTCGCCGAGGCGATGGTGTTCGCCGTCAGCTACGGCGCGCCGGTCGTCTTCTTCTGCCAGAACAACGGCTGGGCGATCTCCGAGCCGGTGGCGTTGCAGACCCCGGTCAGCATCGCCGCCCGCGCGGCCGGCTTCGGCATGCCCGCGTTCACTGTGGACGGCAACGACGTGCTCGCGGTGGCCGCCGTCACCGCGCGGGCCCTGGAGCGCGCCCGAACCGGTGGCGGGCCGTCCTTCATCGAGGCCGTCACGTACCGAATGGGCCCGCATACGACGGCCGACGACCCGACCCGCTACCGCGAGGACGCCGAGCTCGCGTCGTGGCGCGAGCGCGATCCGGTGGCCCGGCTGCGTACCTACCTCGAGAGCACCGGCGCCCTGGACGCCGACCGCATCGGAGCCGTCGACGAGCGCGCCCGGCAGGTGGCGGCCGAGATGCGCGTCGGCTGCGTCGGCCTGTCGGACCCCGATCCGCTGTCGATGTTCGACGCCGTCTACGCCGAGGACCACCCCGATCTTGCGCGCCAGCGGGCCCGCTACGCGCGGCACCTGGCGGCCTTCGCCGACGAAGCGGGCGTCTCGTGACGACGATCCACGCCGAACCCACTACACCGGTGATCACCCGGAACACGACGATGACGCTGAGCGCCGCGATCGGCGCCGGCCTGCGCCAGGCGCTCCAGGACGACCCGAGGACCGTGCTGCTGGGCGAGGACATCGGCCGTCTGGGCGGGGTGTACCGGGTGACCGACGGCCTGCAGCGCGACTTCGGTCCGCGCCGAGTGGTCGACACACCGCTGGGGGAGTCGGGCATCCTGGGCACGGCGGTCGGGCTCGCCTACCGCGGATGGCGCCCCGTCTGCGAGATCCAGTTCGACGGCTTCGTCTATCCGGCGTTCGACCAGATCGTCAGCCAGGTCGCCCGCATGCATGCCCGTACCGGTGGCGCCGTATCGATGCCGATCACGATCCGCATTCCGGTCGGCGGCGGCATCGGTGCCGCCGAGCACCACTCGGACTCACCGGAGGCCTACTTCGCGCACGCGCCGGGCCTTCGCGTCGTCTCGGTGGCGACGCCACAGGACGCCTACGACACGATCATCGACGCCGTCGCCAGCGACGACCCAGTGGTCTTCTTCGAGCCCAAGCGCCGCTACCACGTGCGTGGTGAGGTGCTGACGCGTGCCGAGCGCGGACTGGCCGTAGGCGGGACAGTCGGCGGGATAGGCACTGCGCGGATTGTCGCATCAGGCACCGACGTCACGCTGGTTACGTTCGGTGGGCTGGTCCAGGTTGCTCTGGACGCCGCGCGCGCGGCCGCCGCCGAGGGCGTCTCGATCGAAGTCATCGACCTGCGCTCCCTGTCACCGATCGATCACGAGACGGTTGCGTCGTCCGTGCGGCGCACCGGTCGATTGGTCGTCGCGCACGAGGCTCCTGAATCTGTCGGGTTGGGCGCCGAAATCGCCGCCGCCGCGGTGGAGCGGTGCTTCAGCTCCCTCGAGCACGCGCCGGTCCGGGTGACGGGTTGGGACATCCCCTATCCGCCGGCGCGGGTGGAGCGCCACCACCTGCCCGATCTGGACCGCATCCTCGACGGCGTGGACCACGCGCTGGGCCGGCCGTCGAGCTTCGACGGGGACTTCGACGGAGGTGCAGCGTGATCGAGGTGTTTCGGCTTCCCGACCTCGGCGAGGGCCTGACCGAAAGCGAGGTAGTGACGTGGATGGTCGCCGAGGGTGACACCGTCGACCTCGATCAGGTACTCGCAGAGGTGGAGACGGCGAAGGCTGCAGTGGAGCTGCCCTCGCCGTACGCCGGCGTCATCGAGCGGCTACACGTTCCGGCCGGAACCACGGTTGCAGTCGGATCGGATCTGGTCTCGTTTCGTATCGATCAGGGGGCTGTCGACGAGGGCATCGACAATGTCCCTGTTGCTGCCTCGGAGCCCGTGGTGGCGCAGGAAGCTGTCGAGCGCGACCCCGTAGACGCCCTTGTCAAACCGGAAGCAGTCCAGGAGCAAGCGACTGCATCGATGTCGTCTGCGTCCGAGAAGTCTGCTGCACCGACGCTGCCGCCAAACCTGGTCGGCTACGGCGCGGTCGCCGACGCCGTCGAAGCCCCGGTTCGTCGGCCCCGGCGGTTCACAGCCCCCTCCGCAGCCCGCGTTGCATCCTCCGCTGCATGGCCTGCGCCGCAGCCGGGACAGAGCCCGCTGGCCACGCCACCGGTGCGCAAGCTCGCCGCGTCCCTCGGCGTCGACCTGCTGCGCCTCACGGGAACCGGACCAGCCGGCTTGATCACGCGTGCCGACGTGCAGTCCGCCGACCTCACGGCCGACGCCGACGCGGCACCCCGGCCCGAGACCGCTCCGCCCGCTGCACCCTTACCGGCGCACGGCAGCGCCGCAACCGATCAGGCAGTACAGCGCTTCCCGGTTCGCGGCGTGCGCAAGTTCACCGCGGCCGCCATGGTCGCCAGCGCCGCGGTGCCGCAGGTGACCGTCTTTCTCACCGTCGACGTCACCGCCACGATCGAACTGCTCGACGGCCAGCGCGACGCCGACGGCCGTGCGCCCACCTTCCTCGCGGCCGTGTGTCGCGCGCTCTGCCTCGCCGTGGCGCGCCATCGGCAGGTCAACGCCCGCTGGGACGAGGCCGCGCAGGAGATCGTGCAGTTCCGCGATGTGCACCTCGCCGTCGCGGTCGCAGCGCCGCGCGGGCTGCTTGTGCCGGTGCTGCGCGACGCGCAGCACGAAAACCTGTCGGGTCTCGCGCGCCGCATTGGCGAGCTGGCGCTGACGGCCCGCTCGGGCCGAAGCACGCCCACGGAGCTGTCCGGCGGCACCGTCACCGTGAGCAACGTCGGCGTCTTCGGCGTCGACTCCGGTACGCCGCTGCTCCACGACGGCCAGGCCGCAATTCTGGCGGTCGGCGCGGTCGCCAAGCGCCCGTGGGAGTGGCGTGGCGAGCTCGCGCTGCGCTCCACGGTCACGCTCAGCCTCACCGTCGACCATCGCGTACTGGACGGAGAGCAGGGCGCCCGGTTCCTCGCCGATATCGCCCGGCTGTTGAGCAATCCAGCGCTTGCGTTCGTGTTCTGAACCACCCAGCGTCCCACCCGCTGAACCATTCGACGTGCCGTACCAACCGACATCGCACCGCCCGACATTGGGGAGCATCACCGTGACCGACGCCGCCGTCCGCGAGGACACCGTCCGAGGCTTCGAACTGCCCGCGTTCCACCGGGCGCTGAAAGAGGACGTCGCGCACTTCGCCGACGAACGCGTCGCACCGGTGGCCTACGACTACGACACCCGCCGTGAGATGCCGCTGGATCTGATCGCCGAGATGGGCTCGATGGGACTGTTCGGCCTGCCGATCCCGGTCGAGTACGGCGGGCGCGGACGCGACTACTTCGCGCTCTGCCTGGCCGTCGAGCAGCTCGCCCGGGTCGACCAGAGCATCGCGGTGACGCTCGAGGCCGGGGTAGGCCTGGGCATGATGCCGATTCTGCGGCGCGGCACCGAGGCGCAGAAGCAGGACTGGCTGCCGTTGCTCGCCTCAGGCACGGCCCTGGCGGCGTTCGGCCTGACCGAGGCCGACGCGGGATCGGACGCGGGCGGAACGCTCACCACCGCCCGACGCGAAGACGGCGAGTGGGTGATCGACGGCACCAAGCAGTTCATCACCAACTCCGGCGCGGCCATCACTCGGCTGGTCACCGTCACCGCGGTCACCGGCGAGAGCCGCCGCGCGGACGGCACCGTGGGCAAGGAACTGACCGCGATCCTGGTGCCGGTGCCCACGCCGGGCTTCACCGCCCTGCCCGCCTACGACAAGGTCGGCTGGCACACCTCCGACACGCACCCGCTGATCTTCGACGGCGTGCGCGTGCCGGAGGCAAACCTGCTGGGGGAGCAGGGCCGCGGCTTCGCGAACTTCCTGCAGACCCTCGACGAGGGCCGGGTCGCCTTCGCCGCGCTCTGCGTCGGCGCCGCTCAAGGCTGCCTCGACGAGGCGGTTCGACACGCCGGCACCCGACGGGTGTTCGGCCGCACGCTGGGGGAGAACCAGTCGATTGCCTTCAAGCTCGCGCGGATGCAGGCGCGGGTGCACGCGGCGCGGCTGGCCTACTACGACGCCGCCGCCAAGATCATCACAAATAAGCCGTTCAAGGTGGAGGCGTCGATCGCCAAGCTGCTGGGCAGCGAGGCGGCGATGGACAACGCGCGTGACGCGGCACAGGTTCTCGGCGGCTACGGCTACCTGAACTCGAGCCCGGTCGCCCGGCACTACCGCGACTCCAAGATCCTCGAGATCGGGGAGGGCACCACGGAGGTGCAGTTGGGCGTGATCGCCCGCTCGCTGGGATTCAACGCGCTCTGACGCCCGACTGCAGTCGGGCGCTCCGTGCCGACGACCCGCGCGTCCACATCGGCGCTACGTTCTGTCTCGACCTCGACATCCGAACACGCCGCAGAGGAACCGCTATGACAACCGTGATCGCCGGCTACGCCCGGACCCCGTTCGTCAAGTACATGGGCGCACTGGCCGCGGTGCCGGCCGTCCAACTCGGCGTGGGTGCGATTCGCGCCGCCCTGGAGCGCGCCGGCGTCACACCCGAGGCAGTGGATTGCGTGCTCGGTGGCCAGGTATTGCAGGCGGGGTGCGGCCAGAACCCTGTTCGTCAGGCCGCGGTCGCGGCCGGCATCGGACTCACGGTGCCCGCGATGACGCTCAACGCGGTCTGTTTGTCCAGCATGCTTGCCGTGGCACATGCGGCCGACCTGATCGACCGCGGTCGCGCCGAGATCGTCGTGGTAGTCGGGCAGGAGTCGATGAGTCTGGCGCCGCACGCGTGGCCGGGATCGCACGCGGGCAAGCGCTACGGCGCGGTGGAGTTCCTCGACACGATGGAGTACGACGGCCTCACCGACGCCTTCGAGCACCGCTCCATGGGCGCGTCCACCGAGGCCGGCAACGGCGAGCGCGGCCTCACCCGCGCTGAGCAGGACCAGTGGGCGGCCTTGTCGCACCAGCGGGCCGCGGCCGGCCGCGCGACGTTGGCCGCCGAGATCGCGCCCTTCGAGGTGCAGACCAGGCGCGGCACCGCGACCGTCGCCGAGGACGACGGCGTGCGCCCCGAGACCACCGTGGAGACCCTGGCCGATCTGCGCGCGCCCTTCGGCGCCGGCGGCACGATCACTGCCGGCAGCTCCTCGCAGATCACCGACGGTGCCGCCGCGCTCGTCGTCATGTCTGAGCAGGTCGCTCGCGCCAGAGGCGTTGCGGCACTGGCCCGAATCGTGGGCCAGGGGTTCGTCGCCGGGCCTGATGTGACCCTGCACGATCAGCCCGCAAACGCCATCTTCGCAGCGCTCGCCGACGCAGGCTGCACTGTCGAGGATCTGCGCGCAGTCGAGATCAACGAGGCGTTCGCGGCCGTGGCCGTTCAGTCCACTCGTCGCCTGGGGGTCAAGCCGGCATTGGTCAACAGCAACGGCGGCGCCATCGCGCTGGGCCATCCGATCGGCGCGTCCGGCGCGCGGATCACCGGCCACCTCGCCCGGCGTCTGGCCGAGTTGGGAAGCGGCGCCATCGGTGCAGCCGGCATCTGCGGTGGCGGCGGTCAGGGCGCCGCACTGGTGCTCCAAGCCACCGAGTAACCCCGCTGCGGAGCAATCAAGCCGCGCAGTGAGCCAAGCAGCAGACCGGTCCCTCCAGCACGAGTGGAGGGTTTGGCTGCGGCGTGTCGTGCCCGAGTTCGGCATTCGACGAGCAGAGCGCAGCTAGCTTTTCTCTATCACGCCAGGTTGACATAACTATAAGCGTCTACTTGAGGGTGAATGTTGCCGGCTCCATCGTTCGCTGGTCGCACCGCCAGCTACCTGCCCCGCACCGTCAGCTTCGAGAAAGGTCTCCCCATGAGCGCGCCGCACAACTACCTGGCCGTCATCAAGGTCGTCGGCGTCGGCGGCGGCGGCGTCAACGCCGTCAACCGCATGATCGAAGTCGGCTTGAAGGGTGTCGAGTTCATCGCCGTGAATACCGACGCGCAGGCGTTGCTGATGAGCGATGCCGACGTCAAGCTCGACGTCGGGCGCGAGCTGACCCGCGGCCTGGGCGCCGGCGCGCAGCCCGGCGTCGGAAAGCAAGCCGCGGAGGACCACCTGGAGGAGCTCGAGGAAGTCCTCAAGGGCGCCGACATGGTGTTCGTCACCGCGGGTGAGGGCGGCGGTACGGGCACCGGTGGCGCGCCCGTCGTCGCCAGCATCGCGCGCAAGCTGGGTGCGTTGACCATCGGCGTCGTCACACGCCCGTTCAGCTTCGAAGGCAAGAAGCGGGCCCAGCAGGCCGAAGACGGCATCGAGGCGTTGCGCGCCGAGTGCGACACGCTGATCGTGATCCCGAACGATCGACTGTTGCAGATCTCGGAGTCGAACGTCACGGTGATGGACGCGTTCCGCAGTGCTGACCAGGTGCTGCTGTCCGGTGTGCAGGGCATCACCGACCTGATCACGACGCCCGGCCTGATCAACCTGGACTTCGCCGACGTCAAGAGCGTCATGAGCGGCGCCGGATCGGCCCTGATGGGCATCGGCTCGGCGCGGGGGGAAGGCCGGGCAAAGCTCGCGGCGGAGATGGCAATCGCGAGCCCACTGCTCGAGGCGAGCATGGATGGCGCGCGCGGCGTCCTGCTGTCGATCTACGGCGGCTCGGACCTCGGCCTGTTCGAGATCAACGAAGCTGCAACACTGGTGTCGGACTCGGCGCATCCCGACGCCA
Source organism: uncultured Jatrophihabitantaceae bacterium (assembly GCA_964236495.1). Lineage (GTDB taxonomy): Bacteria > Actinomycetota > Actinomycetes > Mycobacteriales > Jatrophihabitantaceae > CAXSBR01. Next base: position 2,555 of record CAXSBR010000002.1, on the reverse strand, counting down.
ACATCATCTTCGGCGCGGTCATCGACGACACGCTGGGCGACGAAGTCAAGATCACGGTGATCGCCGCAGGCTTCGACTCCGGCCAGCTGCCGTACAAGAAGGTCGACGTCCAGCGTCGCCAATCCGCTGGGGAGCCCGAGCGCGCCCGCACAGCGCCGCAGCAGGCACAGCAGGCACAGCCGACGTACTCCTACCAGCAGAGACCGTCTCAGCCGGCTGCGCAGACTGCGCCGGTGCAGACTGCACCTGCGCAGACGGCACCGGCACAGGCCGCTCAGCAGCCGGCTCCGCAGGTGCAGTACGCGGCAGCGGCCCCGGCTGGAGCGGCAATGGGGAATGGTTGGACTCCGCCGGGCCGGTCGCGCCAGCCGGTCGAGCTTGACGAGGAGTTGGACGTGCCGGACTTTTTGCGAAGCTGAGTAGAGCTGACCGCTTCGACCCACGCAGCGAAACTGATGCCGACACCTGTCGAGGCCGACCGCGGCGCCGAGCTGGCGCTGCGGTTGACCGAGGTTCGAGCGGCGATCGACCAAGCCGCGCGCAGAGCCGACCGCGATCCCGCCGACCTGACGATGATCGCAATCACCAAGACGTTTCCCGTCGAGGACGCAGCGCTGCTGGTGGAGTTGGGCGTCGCCGATCTGGGCGAGAACCGCGACCAGGAGGCGAAGAGCAAGGCCGCGACACTGGCCGAGCTCTCGGTTTCGGTCCGCTGGCACTTCGTCGGCCAGCTGCAGAGCAACAAGGCCCGATCCGTGGCTCGCTACGCCGCCGCCGTGCACTCGCTGGACCGCAACTCTGTCATCGATGCGCTCGACGAGGCAGTCATCCGGCTGGAACGTGCGCCGATGCAGGCCTTCGTCCAGGTGGACCTCGACGACGACATTCAGCGGGAGTCCGCTGACGACGCGCAGCGGGGGCGCGGCGGCGCAGCGGTCGACGACCTGGAAGCGCTGGCCGATCGCATTGCGGCAGCTCCTGGACTCGAGCTGGCCGGCGTGATGGCCGTGGCACCGCTGGGCGTCGATCCACGGCGCGCATTCCAACGGCTCGTCGCCCTGTCCGACGGCCTCCGGCGCGCGCATCCGGCCGCGACGGCTATCTCGGCCGGCATGAGCGGTGACTTCGCCGAGGCCGTCGCGGCCGGTGCGACACACCTGCGGCTGGGTTCGGCGTTGCTCGGCCCGCGCCCGCAGGTTGTGAGCTAGCGTCGCGAACAGTTGAGCAAGGGCGGCGCACCGCGGCAGCGGATTCGACGTCGCAGTTCCACCCAGTTTCGCCGAAACGTCAGGTCCCGAACAGGTCAAGCAACGGAGGAAAGATCGATGGCGGCTAGCTTGCGCAAGATGGGCGTGTTCTTCGGCCTGACCGAGGACGACACCTACGAGGACAGCTATGCCGACGATTCCTACGGCAGCCGTGGGGCGACTGCCCTGCGCCAGCCTGCCGCCGAGGAGTCGGCTCGTCCGGTGCGGCTTCGGCAGGAACAGGGACGCGCCGTCGAGCCGGTGCGCGAGTGGGACCACTCCGACTCCAAGGGCGATTCGCACTCCAATGACGGCTCTCGCGGTGAGTCCTACGCGGCGGATTACACCGAGTATGTCGACTACCCGGCCGAGCAGCCGGCGTATCGCATCACCACCCTGCACCCGCGCACCTACAACGAGGCCGTCACGATCGGTGAGCACTTCCGGTCCGGCACGCCGGTGATCATGAACTTGTCCGAGATGGCCGACACCGACGCCAAGCGCCTCGTCGACTTCGCTGCCGGTCTCACCTTCGGCCTGCACGGACGTGTCGAGCGGGTGACGTCGAAGGTGTTCCTGCTCAGCCCGCAAAACGTCACCGTCACCGCGCAAGACAAGGCGCGGATCGCCGAGAACGGTTTCTTCAACCAAAGTTGACCGGAAAGGCCAGCGACGCGGAGTAGTTCCGCATCTCTCGGTCTTCGGCGTTCGGTCGGTGCTCCGGTACCGACGCTGACTCGGCGTTACGCTGATCGAGTGCATACCGTTTTCGCCGCCGTAGCGCTGGCACTGCTGGTGCTTTACCTGCTTATCCTGGCCCGAGTGGTGCTCGATGTGACGCGCTCGTTCGCGCGGCAGTGGCGTCCCGTCGGCTCTGCCGCCGTAGGCCTGGAGTTGTTGTATGCGAGTACCGATCCGCCGGTGAAGACGCTGCGGCGCTTGATCCCACCGCTGCGACTGGGCGCCATCAGCATCGATCTCTCGGTGTGGCTGCTGCTGTTCAGCGTCTATCTCTTGCGCTACCTGTTCCTGACGTTGGCCGCAGGCTAGAAGCCTTACGTCTGTTGCTCCGGCCGGGACGCGTGGGGACGAGTTGGACTCGCGGTAGTTCGTTCGTGGGCGGTGACCGCTGCCTTTTGCATGGGCTGCCGATCGGTACCAGGAGCGTCTAGCCGCCGTCGCAAAGTGCTACCGGTCGCCGTGCGGTAACTTCTCTTGAGTTTCATCCCAGACTGTGCCCGTCGATAACGTCGGGTACGCGTGAGCGAAGAGGTGACTGCATGGAGCCGACCCCGGCTGGCGAATCCG
>CAXSBR010000001.1:15358-364869 GCA_964236495.1 uncultured Jatrophihabitantaceae bacterium | reverse complement strand
GGCGGGTGCGGGGGCGGCGGGCGGCGGGCGGCGGGCGGCGGGCGGCGGGCGGCGGGCGGCGGGCCAGTTTGTTTCGACATCCCTACGGATGGCGGCGCGAACAGGGCTCCGGCCGGCTACAGCCGCGCTAGGAGCCGACCGGCCGGTCCAGGCTCTGCCGAGGTCCGAACCTCGGCGCGCGGATGCCGGCCACCTCGATGAGTCGGACAACGCGCTGACGGTGCCCGCGATACGGCTCGAGCAGCTCCAGCATCTCCTCGTCGGTGCCCCGCGCGCGACCGGTGAACGCGAAGACGACCTGGTTGTGGATGTGATAGTCGTGCACGCTCACGGAGTCGGGATCGCCGAAGGCGCGCTGCGTCGTCTCCGCGGCTGTCCAGATGCCGATCCCCGGCACGACCTGCAGCCGGCGGGCGGCCTGCTCCAGCGCCAGACCGGCGCATTCCTCCAGCCGGTCGGCGACGGTGGCCGCGGCGCGGATCGCCCGCTGCCGAGCCAGGTCGACGTCCCAACGGCTCCAGTTCCACACCGGTATCGCCAGCAGCTGCGCCGGCGTCGGCATCACCCGCATGCCCGGCGGCACCGGACCCGGCGCCGGCTCGCCATAGGCCAGCATCATCGCCCGCCAGGCGCTGCGGGCCTGCAGGCCGGTGACCCGCTGCTCGAGAATGGCGGGGATCAACGCGTCGAGCACCAGGCCGGTGAACGGCAGCCGCAGTCCCGGCGTCGAGTGCAGTACCCGGCCCAATGCCGCGTTGCGGGTCAGATCGAGGCCGGCCCAGTCGTCGCTCGCGCCCAGCAGCCGGGGCAGATGCTCGAGCATCCACGCCGCACCCGCGCCCCAGGCTTGCGCGTCGACCACTCCGTCGCTGGCCGCCACCGCGAGCGTCGCCGGACCTTGCGGCGTGCGCGCCGTACGCCAAAATCGGCCTTCGGCAATGCGGTGGGCGGGATCACCGGTTCCGCGGCGCAGCGGCGACAGGGTGCGCCGAAGGTCGACGGGCCGCCCAGCATCCCACCGGCGCGCCAGCCCGGCGTCGGACGCCGGTGCTGCGGTCATGGACGAGGTGGTGGATGCGCTCATACCGGTCACAGCTGAGTTGATCGACGATCTCCTGGCTGTCTGCGTATACGGAGTCATGGCTGTGGGCTGAACCGCACGGACGTCTCGCCCAGCACCACGCCCGGCCAGACCCGGGCTCCGGCGCGCAGCTCGTTGCCGGCCAGCACCTGGCAGCCGTCGCCGAGCACGGCATCCTCGACGACTGCACCCCCGGCGACCACGGCACCCGCGCCGACGACGCTGCGACGCACCACAGCGCCCGGGCCGACCTGCGCACCGTCGAAGAGCACCGAACCGTCGATGACGGCGTCGGCACCGACGACGCAGTCGCGCCCGATCGTGCTGCCACCGGTCAGCACCGCCCGGTAGGCGACGACGGCACCGCCGAGCACCAACGCCGGGCCTACCGGACCGGGCAGCGCATCGGTGGGCGCGATACCGCGCACCAGATCCGCGCTGCCGGCCACAAAATCGGCGGGAGTGCCCAGATCGCGCCAGTACGCGGTGTCGACGTGGCCGAACACCCGAGCTCCGGCGCTCAGCAGCTCTGGGAAAGTCTCCCGCTCCACCGACACCGGCCGGCCGCGCGGAACCGCCTCGACCACAGCCCGGCTGAACACATAGGTACCAGCGTTGATCTGATCGGTGACCGGCTCCGGGTCCTTTTCCAGGAACGCCTTCACCCGACCGTCGGCATCGGTGGGCACGCACCCGAACGCACGGGGATCATCCACCTTCGTCAGGTACAGAGTGACGTCGGCAGTGTTGTCGCGATGCGTGGCCAGCAGCGCAGAAAGATCAACGCCGCTGAGCACGTCACCGTTGAAGATCATCGCCGTGTCGCCGCGTAACCGGGAGGCGATGTTGCCGATCGCGCCGCCGGTACCCAGCGGTTCGCTCTCCACCACGTACTCCAGCTCCAGCCCGAACGCCGATCCGTCGCCGAAGTAGGACTGGAAGACCTCAGCTCGGTAGGAGGTGCCGAGTACGACGTGGGTGATGCCGGCCGAGCGGATCCGCGACAGCTGGTGCTCCAAGAACGGAACGCCGGCGGTGAGCAGCATCGGCTTGGGCGCGGACAGGGTGAGCGGACGCAGCCGGGTGCCCTGGCCACCGACCAAGATCACCGCATCGACACTCGTTGTCATGGGCCGAAGGCTAGCCAACGGATCTGACATTTCGCCGTGCGCACCCGCAGACGCCGTAGGCAGGCAAGATCAGCTCGCCCGGAACGTGTCGGCGTGCCGCGTGAACGCCTCATGCAAGGCCTCCCGCCAGGACGGCATGGACGGCAGTCCGGCGGCCTCCCACTCCGACGCCGAGAGCACCGAGTACGCCGGCCGGGGCGCGGGACGTAGGAAGGACGCGGAGTCGGTGGGATGCGCCCGGTCCGGATCGGCGCCCAACTCCTCGAAGATCGCCCGGGTAAAGCCGAACCAGGTCGTCTCCGCGGCATTCGTGCAGTGGTAGATGCCTGCCGGCGCAGCGGACCGGCCCAGCGCGACGAGGCCAGAAGCGAGGTCGCGCGACCACGTCGGCGAGCCGCGCTGGTCGTCGACGACGTCCACGGTGTCGCGAGAGCCCTCCAAGCGCACCATCGTCTTGACGAAGTTCGCTCCGGTCGCGCCATACAGCCAGGCCGTGCGCACCACGTAGCCGGCGTCGGGTAGCAGCTCGCGCACGGCGATCTCACCGTCGCGCTTGGTGCGGCCATAGGCAGAGCGCGGCGCGGTCAGTGCGTTCACCGGGTAGGGCTCGGTGGCATCGCCGGCGAAGACGTAGTCGGTGGACACCTGCAGCAACCGCCCGCCGTGGCGGGCCAGCGACGCCGCCAGGTGCGCTGGGCCGGCGGCGTTGACGAGGTGCGCCCGCTCCTCGTCGGTCTCCGCGGCGTCCACGGCTGTATAGGCCGCGGCGTTGACGACCACGTCGGCACCGATGCCCGCTACCACGGCATCGACGGCCGTGGCGTCGGTGATGTCCAGCTCGCCACTGCCCACGGCGTGGACCTCATCGGCTGTCGTGGCCAAGTCCGCGACCAGATCGCTGCCCAGCTGGCCGCGCGCTCCGGTGATCAACCAGCGCATCGCACTACTGCCCGCTCGGAAGGGCCGCTGCGGCAGAGGCTACTACCTCGTTGGGAGGACCGGCCGCCTCGCTGGGCAGCTCGTCCTTGGCCATGTGCGCGCGCTGCTTGAGCGGCTCCCACCAGCTGCGATTGTCCCGATACCACTGCACCGTCAGCGCGAGCCCGTCGGCGAACGACACCTGCGGGGCATATCCCAGCGCGGCGACCTTGGAGTAGTCCACCGAGTACCGCAGATCGTGCCCGCCCCCGCGCGGGTCGACGATCTGCTCGACGTAGCTCCAGTCGCGTCCCGTCGCCTCCAAAAGCTTCTCGGTCAGCTCCCGGTTGGACAGCTCGCGCCCGCCGCCGATGTTGTAGAACTCCCCCGCCGCACCTTTCTCGACCACCAGCTGAATACCGCGGCAGTGGTCGGCGACGAAGAGCCAGTCCCGCACGTTGGCCCCCGCGCCGTAGAGCGGCACCTTGCGCCCGTCCAGCAGATTGGTGACGAACAGCGGAATGACCTTCTCCGGGAAGTGGTAGGGCCCGTAATTGTTGCTGCAGCGGGTGATCGAGACGTTCAGGCCGTAGGTCTTGGCGTAGGCGCGCGCGATCAGGTCGCTGCCCGCCTTCGCCGCCGAGTACGGCGAGTTGGGCTCCAGCAGCTGATCCTCGGTCCAGGACCCCTCGTCGATCGAGCCGTACACCTCGTCGGTGGAGATGTGCACGACGCGTCGGACCCCGTGGCGCAGGCAGGCCTCGAACACCTGTTGCGCGCCCAGCACGTTGGTGACGACGAAGTCCGAGGCGCCGCCGATCGAGCGGTCCACATGGGACTCGGCGGCAAAATTGACCAGGACGTCGGCGCCGGGCAGCGCGCGATCCAGGTCCGTGGCGGAGCAGATGTCGCCGCGCACGAACTCGTAGCGGGGACTGTCCGATACCGGTGCCAGGTTGGCCAGGTTGCCGGCATAGGTGAGCTTGTCGAACACCACCACCTGCGCGTCTGCAAAGGCCGCAACCTGCCCGCCGAGGATCTGCCGGACGTACTCGGAGCCGATGAAACCGGCTCCTCCAGTGACGACGACGCGCATGGGCTCGAACTCCAAAAGAGGCGGTCGACCCGCCGTACGCGGCATCGATGACGCCGACCAGTGTTCCATGAGCACGCGATATGAGCCGGGCGCGAACCGGGCGCCCGCCGCGCCGGAAGAAGCGAGGGTGTGCGCGGCGCAACCGGAAACCACAGTTGCCCTCGCTACCCTGAGTCCGTGCCGAGCCAGCAGGACCAGCCTTTCGGGCCGGGTCAACTGCCTCCCGAGCTGGATCCGCGGGGTCGCCGCGCAGGCGCCCGCGAAGCCCGCGCAGCTCAGCGCGGGACAAGCGCGCGCGAGAACCATCCCGCGCGGCGCGACGCCCGCGCCGGCGTTCTGCTCGGCGCTCGCATCGTTGCGGGACTACTAGCGCTGGCCGTGCTCGCCGGCTCCGGTTGGCTGTGGTCCACCTACCGCAACTTCGACGCCGGCCTGCACCGCATCCAGGCCGTCAATGCAACCACGGCAATGCCCTCGGACCTCGACGGCAGCGCGCAGGACATCCTGATGGTCGGCACCGACGACCGCACCACTGCGACCGCGGCCGAACGCAAGCAGCTGGGCTTTCGCCTCGATGGCGGCGCGACGCTCACCGACACGATGATGCTGCTGCACGTTCCCGCGAACGGGAAGAGGGCCAGCGCCATCTCCTTTCCCCGTGACTCCTGGGTGTCCATTCCCGGGCACGGTATGAACAAGCTCAATGCCGCTTATGGCGACGGGATGCGCGACGCGCAGGGCAAGGGCGTCACGAACAAGGACCAGCTCAAGGCTGCCGGCGCTCGGCTGCTGATCCGCACCGTGCAGAACCTCACCGGCCTGACGATCGATCACTACGTGTCGGTCGACCTGCTCGGGTTCTACCGGATCAGCAACGCCATCGGCGGGGTGGAGGTGTGCCTGAACGCCGCGCAGAACGCGAGCACCGAGGGCGACGCCAGCCATCCGCACGGCTACTCCGGCATCAACCTGAAGAAGGGCGCGAACCTCATCGCAGGCGCGCAGGCACTGGCGTTCGTCCGTCAGCGTCACGGCCTGCCCAGGGGCGACCTGGACCGGATCGTGCGTCAGCAGTACTTCCTGTCCGCTGTCTTTCGCAAGGTGGCTTCGGCCGGCGTGCTGCTCAATCCGATCAAGCTGCAGCGGCTGCTGAAGGCAGTGAGTTCGTCGATGATCGTCGACGGCAGTGCGGGCAAGCACGCAGGCATCGATCCGTTCGCGTTGGCCCAGCAGCTGCAGACGCTCAGCGCCGGCAAACTGACGTTCAGCACCCTGCCCACGACGGCGGACTTCCTCGACGGCCAGTCGATCCTGCGTGTCAACACCGAAGACGTGCCGGTGTTCATCGGCAAGATCCTGGGTACCAATACGAAGTCGGCCTATGCCAGGGCCGTCGAAGTAGCACCCAGCACGGTGACGGTAGCGGTCTTCAACGACACGCCCATCCCCAAACTCGCGACGAACGGTGCGGCGACCCTGGCGAAGGTGGGCTTCAACAGCAGTGTCGGCAGGTCTTCCGAATCCGCGGTCACCACGGTGATCCGCTATCCGGCCGGAATGGAGGCCCAGGCCAAGACGCTGGCACAGTACGTACCCAAAGCCACGCCGGTGCTCAGCACCGACGTCTCGGTGGTGACGCTGGTCCTGGGCTCGGACGGGCACCGCCCGACCACCACCAAGACGACGCCCGCGCCGGTGAAGTCGACGGCGGGAGCGAAAACACCCAGCCGCACTGCGGCGCAGACGGACTGCATCAACTGATGGCCGTCCTGCACTGTGGGACCGCGGCTTGGGCGACGGCACTGGCGACCTGATGGCAGCGTTCACTTGATGCACCATCGCGCTGCGCCTCAGCCGGCAACGCCCGAGGAGGTTTTCGCCGCCGTCCGCGCGGCCGACGCGGCCAGCCCGATCGTCACGTTCTACGACCGTGCCACCGGCGAGCGGGCCGAGCTGTCGGCGGCGTCGCTGGGCAACTGGATCGCCAAGACCCACTTCCTGCTCACCGACGACCTCGGCCTGGGCATCGGAGATGCGGCCTACGTGGATCTGCCCGTGCACTGGCTGACCCTGGCCGTCTGGTTCGGCTGTTTCAGCGCCGGGCTGTCGTTAACGTCGAACGTCTCCGCCGCGGCAGTCGCCTTCACCGACCTGACGGGCGTTTCCGACGCGCAGGCCGCGCCGGAGCTGTTCGCGGTGCCGCTGCTGCCGTGGGGTCGTAGTTTCGATTCCCCGCCGGCCGGCGCCAGCGACTATATCGCGGCGGTTCGGCCGCAGGCCGACGCCTGGGAGTCTGTGCACCGCAGTGCCGGCCCGGGCGATCGCGCAACGGACAACCTGCTGCGCTCGGAGCTGGTGGACGCCGCCCGCGTCCGGGCCGACGGGCTGGGGTTGGTCGAGGGTGCGCGGGTGTTGATTACCGATCGCGGCGAGCGCCAGCTGTCCTTCGTCGACGTGCTGGCGACGCTCACCGTGGGCGGGTCGCTGGTCCTGGTGCGCAACGCCGGCGCTGGGTCCGATGCTGGGTCCGACGCCGCGTCCGACGCTGCGTCCAGCGATGGGTCCGATGCCGCGTTGATCGCCCAAGAGCAGGTGACGGCCGCCCTGTGACGACTCGACGGCGCTAAGGGCGCAGCGGGACAAGTCCGTCACCGCCGTCGTGCCGCTCGAGCCCCGCTGGCCTAATGTCAGCACCGTGAGCGAGGCAGGAGCGCGCGACGACGTCCGGCCCAGCCCGGACGGCCGCCGCGAACGCATCCGTCGCCAAGTGCTCTCCGAGGGCTACGCCCGTCTGGACGACCTGGCCCGCGCCTTCGGCGTCAGCCTGATGACGGTGCACCGCGACATCGACGCACTGGTCGTCGAGGGATGGCTCACCAAGCTGCGCGGCGGCGCCACCGCCAATCCGTCGGCACTGCTGGAATCCAGCGTTCGGGACCGCAGCCGAGCCATGCATGCCGAGAAGGCTGCCATCGCCCGGGTGGCAGCCGAGCAACTCCACCACGGACAGACGATCTTTCTCGACGACAGCACCACCGCGATGGCGCTGGTGCCGCATCTGGCCGCGCACACGCCGATCACGGTCGCCACGAACTTCGTGCCGTTGATTGCAGCCCTCGCCGATGTCGACGGCGTCGACCTGCTGGTGCTGGGTGGGCGTTACCAGCGCCTGCAGGACGGCTGTTACGGCATGCAGACCATCGACGCGATCAACAACCTCAGCGCCGATCTGCTGTTCATCTCCACTACCGCGTTGTCCCAGGGCGCCTGCTACCACCGATCCGAGCCGACCCTGATGGTGCGACGGGCGATGATGGCCCACGCCGCCCGCAGCGTGCTGATGGTCGACCACGCGAAATTTGGCCGCCCGGCACCGCTGCTGTTGGGCCGGCTCGACGAGTTCGACCTGCTCGTTACCGATGCGGGCATCGACGACGCCGATCTCCAGCTGGCGCGCCAGCACATCGAGGTGCAGGTTGCCACAGTCCGGACCGCCTAGTTCTGTCGACGGCGTGTCTTCTCATCCGCACGTCGCCGCGTCGACAGGGTCGCGCCGGCTGCGCCTGGGGGCCGCCACCGCCGGCATCGTCGTCGTAGTGGGCGCGACATTTGCACCGTGGATAGCGTCGGGCACGACCAACCGCAGCCTGTACGGGGCCGCCGGGGCCGGGCAACGGCTCCTGCGCCTGGGCGGGCCCGCAGTTGCCGCGTTGGCCGCCCTTCCCTTCGTCGGCCTCGCCTTCGCCGCGGCGATGCTGCTGTGGCTGGCCGGGCGCACCACTGCCGCTGCTGTATCGATGGTCGTGTTGGACGTGGCGGGCGCAGCGGTCGCAGCGGCCACCCTGGTCGCGCCGCGCAGCGGGCCGGTACACGCCGTCGCGGTCGGACCGATAATTCTGATTTGTGGCGCCTTGATCAACTTGGCTGCCATACTGTCCGCGGCGATTCCACGAGCGGTGCGCGCCCGAGGCGCCCGCTCGAGGGATACCTACGCAGGTTCGGCACCCGCGTTCCCACTGCTGGAGGACCAGACATGACTGATCCCGCACCCACCGGTCAACCCGAGTTCGGGCAACCCCAGCATGGGCCCCAGTACGGGCAACCGCAATACGGGCAGCCGCAGTACGGGCAGCCTCAGTACGGGCAGCCCCAGTACGGGCAGCCCCAGTACGGGCAGCCCCAGTACGGGCAACCCCAGTACGGGCAGCCCCCGCAAAGCTGGGCGGCGCCGATACCCGGGCAACCGCCGGTGGACCAGGCCGGCTGGGAACAGCTGCCCGGTTCCGCGCCTCGACCACCGTCGCGTCGTCGTGGTGCCCTTGTTGCTGCCGCCGCCGTGGTGGTCGTAGCCGGCGGAGGCGTAACCTATGCCGCACTTCGCCAGCAGGACACCAGCGGCGCTGCATCGCCTCAGGGTGCGGTGAAATCGATCGTCACCGATCTGGGCAGATCTGATCTGCTGGGCGTCCTGGGTGATCTTCCGCCCGCCGAGCGGTCCGCTCTCACCGACTCGTTCACCAGCCAAGTCAGCCAGCTCAAGCGGCTCAAGGTGCTGCAGCCCGCGGCCGACCCGGGCAAGGTCGCCGGTGTCCAGTTCGCCAGCTCAGGACTGACCTACGAGCCGAAGGACGAGGTCGTCAACGAGCACGTCCGCATCGTCAAGCTCACCGGTGGCACCGTCACCGTCAATTCCGACGCCAAGCGGATTCCGTTCACCAAGCAGTTCCTCGACGCAGCCTTCGACGGCACGCCGCCCACCGACAGCTCCACCGACGTCACCGACCTGAGCAAGAACGCATCGCCGGTGCGCATCGCAGTGCAAAAGGTCAAGGGCAAGTGGTATCCGAGCGTGCTCTACACGATGATGGATTCGATCGTGCACGACGACCACCTAGGCCAGCCGACGGCGGGCGACGTGATCGCGGCCTCAGGTGCCGCATCGGCCGACGCTGCCGTCCGGCAAAGCATCGTCGCACTGGCCGGCAGTGACTACGACACCGTGATCGGCCTGCTCGATCCGGCTGAGGACGCCGCTATCCACGACTACGGCCGCGTCCTGACCCGCAAAGCCGGCGCGCCGTCCAAGCCCGAGTTCACCCTCGACGACGTCACTTTCGCCGACACCAAGGTCGACGGCGGAGTGCGGGTCTCGTTCAAGAGCGCGACCATCACCACCGACGGAGAGAAGATTAGCGCCACTGTCGACGGCGACTGCCTCGTGCTGACCAAGGGCAACGACTCCCACCGCGAGTGCGCGCTGGAGGACCTGCAGAAGCGGGCCCATCTCAAGCTGACCGCACCCCAACGCGCGGCCGTGCAGCATCTCATCGCAGCGGTTCCCAAGATCGGAGTCGTCGCGACCCGGTCGGGCGGCAAGTGGTTCGTCAGCCCGGTTCGTTCCTACATCGACGTCGGCTCGACGGTGCTGGGCGGCTTGCAAGGCAACGACCTGCTTGTGCTGATCAAGCTGTTCAAGCAGCAGTAGCCGCGGGCGGCGCTGGACAGCGGCAGCCGGCGAGGGCCAGCACTGTCTAGGAGCTCCGCTCCTCGCTCCTTCGTCGCTCGATGCTCACCCGCTGTCAGGGCTGGTCGGCGGCTTCCTGCATGCCTGCCAGCAGGTGCACGTTGTGCTTCGTCGCCGGGTACAGCGACAGGAAGTTCTGGTACAGCGGCTCGTAGATCTCGGCCGCCTTCGGGTCCGGGACCAGTACCTTGCCCGCGCGCGACCAATCGGTGTCCGCGGGCACCAGGCCGGTGCCGATGGCGGCGAGCAGGGCGTCGCCGTAGCTCGCGCCGATGGTCTCAGCCGGTATCTGTTGTTCGCGGCCGGTGACGTCGGTGACGATCTGCGCCCACAGCTCGGCGTTCGTTCCGCCGCCGACGGCGACGATGCGCTCGGCCTTGCCGCCGGCGGCGTCGAAGAATTCCAGTACGTGACGCAGGCCGTAGGCGATGCCCTCGTACACGGCTCGGTACAGGTGGCCGCGCTCGTGATGCAGGCTCAACCCGGCCAGGACCCCGCGCGCCTGGGGGTCGTAGATGGGCGTCCGCTCGCCCTGGAAGTAGGGCAGCAGAAGCAGCCCGTCCGAACCGGCCGGTACCTGGGCGGCCTCAGCGACCATATCGGCGAACGGTGGATTGCCGGTGATCGCGCGGATCCAGCCGGTGAGCAGGCCGGCCGCGGACGTGCCCGCGGCGAAGGTGTACGTACCGGGCTCGGTGCCCGCAGTCGTCCAGAGCACCGGGTCGGAGTGCAGTTCGGCCATCACGTTGACGAAGAAGGCCGTCGATCCGTACATCATCATCAGCTCGCCGGGCCTGCGGACCCCGACGCTGAACGCCTCGGACCAGGCGTCGACTGTGCCGGCCGACACCGGCGTGCCCGCGCGCAGGCCGGTCTGCTCGGCCGCTGCCGCGGTGACGTGGCCGACGACCTCGCTGGGCCAGACCAGCCGCGGGAACTCCAAGCCCGGCGCGATGTCCTCGACCCACGGTCCGAACCAGCCGAAGGAAGTGATGTCGTACATCGGATCGCATTGGCTCGCGGTGTGGTGGTCGAGGAAGTACTCGCCGGTCAGCCGGCCGGCAACGAAGGAGTTGGAGTTGTACCAGCGCCTCGTTCGCGACCACACCTCGGGCTCGTGGTGCTGCAGCCACAGCATCTTGGGCCCCACTGCCTGCGTCGACAGCGCCGAACCGCCGCGGTCGACGATGGCTTGCGCGCCGTAGCGCTCGGTGAGCTCGGCGATCTCGGCACCGGCGCGCATGTCCAGGCCGTAGAGGATCGCCGGGCGCAGCGGCTGCAGGTTGTCATCGCACACCAGCAGGCACGGGCCCACGCCGCTGACGCAGACGCCGGCGATGCGCTCGGCACCGACCTGGGCGCTGAGCTCGGCAGCCAGCGACGCAGTCTCGCCCCACCACATCGTCTCGGCGTCCATCTCGGCCCAGCCGTGGCGCGGCAGCGACACCTCGTGCGAGCGGGTCGCGCTGGCGACGATCTCGCCGTCCGCCGTAGCCACAACGGCCTTGGTGCTGCCCGAGCCGATGTCGATACCGAGCAACAACTCGTTCACGGGATGAGGGACACCTTCACCGACTTGTCGCCGGCGGCCACCAGGTCCAGGCCGTCCTGGAAATCTGCCAGCGGCAGCTGATGGGAGCAGATGAGATCCATCGGCAGCGATCCGGACTCGATCATCCGGATCGCGGTGGGCCAGCTGTCGGGTCCCAGATGGGCGCCCAGCACGTCGAGTTCCTTGTCGTCACTGATGATCGACCAGTCCACGCTCACCGGGTCCTTGAACACGCTGTACTCGACGAAGGTGCCCTGCTTGCGCAGCATGTTCAGGCCTTGCTCCACCGCGGACGGATGCCCGGTGCCTTCCAGATAGACGTCGCAGCCGAAGCCGTCGGTGAGGTCGCGCACGATCGCCACGGCGTCCTGCTCGCGGATGTTGATCGCCAGGTCAGCGCCGCACAGCAGGGCCAGCTCCAACTTGGCCGGCGCCATGTCCAGGGCGATCACCTTGGCCGGTGACTTTGCCGCCGCGGCGGCGACCATGCCCAGCCCGATCGGACCGCAGCCGGCGACTACGACCACGTCGTCGAAGTGGATACCGGCGCGTTCGACGGCGTGCACCGCGCAGGACAGCGGCTCGGCGAAGGCGGCGTGTGCAGGCGGCAGGTCTGCCGACACTTTGTGCACCAGCGCTTCGACCGGGTAGATCATCAACTCCGCCATCGCGCCCGGAGTCTTGCGCTTGAAGCCGAAGATGTTGTGCGGCTGGCACATGTGGTACTGCCCGCGCAGGCAGTAGCGGCACTTCCAGCACGGCACGATCTGCTCGGCCACGACTCGGTCGCCGACGTCCACCTTCCAGTGCGCACGGGCCTCGTCGTCCAGTTCCACGATGGTGCCGACGAACTCGTGCCCCGGCACCACCTCGGTCTCGGCCCACGCCGGGCGGGTCTCATCGCCCCAGAACTTGCTGGCGCCGTGGTAGCACTTGAGATCACTGGCGCAGATACCGACCGCCTCGACCTTGACGAGCAGCTCGCCCGGGCCGCGAACGGGAACCGGCACCTCCTCGAGCTTGTAGTCGAGCGGGCCGTGGCAGACGACCGCCTGCATGGTGGAAGGCATGTGTACTCCTGAACTGACGGAACGCAGCGGCTGACGCGGCTGTGCGCAGATGTCGGGCTGAGTGGGGTATCAACGGCGAAGGTAACCACCCGCGCATCGGCAGGCGAATGCACGGCGGACCTGCGCCGAAGGCAGCTGCGCTACCCGGCGCCGTGCGAGGCGCGCGACTTGCGGGCGAGTGAGTCCACGGCGACGGCGAGAGCGAGCACGATGCCGGTGATGATGTAGCGGTAGGACGACGAGGGCAGGTTCATCAGCGTCAGACCACTCTGGATCGACTGGATGACGATGATGCCCAGCAGCGCCGAGTAGGCGGTGCCGCGACCACCGAACAGGCTGGTGCCGCCGATGACGGCCGCCGCAATGGCGGTGAGGTTGACGTCACCGGCACCTGTCGCCACGCCGGAGGCGCCCAGCCGGGCCGCGGTGAGCACGCCGCCCAGTGCGGCGAACCCGGAGCACAACATGAACGCCGACAGGTACACCCGGTCGACCTTGATGCCCGAGCGCCGCGCGGCCTCGGCATTTCCGCCGACGGCGAAGATCGAGCGGCCCCAGCTGGTGCGGGTGAAGGCGTAGTTCATGGCCACGACCAGCAGGACGAACAGCACGAACATCCAGCCGATACCACGGTCGCGGTTGAGGTACCACGTCGCGATCTCGAGTACGACGAAGATGGCGGCGGCCTTGGCGACGACGATCGACAGCGACTTGCCGGTGAGTCCTGCTTTGGTCCGTGCCTGCGAGGTGCGGAAGTCGCTGTAGAAGATCGCCAGGGCCGGGATTGCCGCGATCACGTAGGCGACCGGACGCGACACGAACTGGTTCTGTGCGAACTGCACCAGGCTGGACTTGAAGTCCAGGTTGATCGTCTCGTCGTTCAGGACGTAGAGCTGCAGACCCAGGAACGCGAGCAGGCCTGACAGCGTGGAGACGAAGCTGGGCATTCCCAGCCGGTTGAACAGGGTCGCATACAGCAGCCCGATCGCCACACCGACGGCCATAGCGACCACGATCGCGAGGATTACCGGCACGTGGTGGTTGACGAACAACACGGCCAGGATGGCGGCGCTCAGCCCGCTCACCGAGCCCACGGACAGATCGATCTCGCCGACCAGCAGCACGCAGACGATTCCCAGCGCGATCACGCCGGTGGCGCAGCACTCCAGGGCCAGGTTCACCAGGTTGGTGCTGCTCAGGAAGACGGAGTTGATGCTCTGGAACACCGTCCAGACGATGATCAGGCCGACGACCACCGGCAGCGAGCCGATGTCGCCGGCGCGCACCCGCTTGACGAACGCCCGCCAGGCGCCGCTCAGGCCCGAATCGGCTTCGAACCGCTCGTCCTGGCGGTCCAGCGCCACCTTCTCCCCCGGCGGCGGGCCATCAGGCGACCCGGCGAGCGGGGAGGCGGGAGGGGACGCGTCAGGCCCGGTGGGAGGTGTCGCACCGGTGGCATCGCTGACTGTGTGGCTCACTGGTCGGGCCCTTCGTGGTTCGTGCTGACGCCGGTGCCGGCGGCCACGCGGCTTGCGCGGCGGGTCACGGCATTGTCGGTCGCGCCGGTGATGGCGGCAACGATCTCCGATGCGCTCACGGTGGCGACGTCGAAGATGCCGTTGTTCTTGCCCAGACGTAGAACGGCGACCCGATCGGCAACCGCGCGGACGTCTTCCATGTTGTGGCTGACCATGATGACGCCCAGGCCGCGGTGCTTGAGCCGCTCGATGAGGTCGAGCACCTCCGCGGTCTGCGCCACGCCCAGCGCGGCGGTCGGCTCGTCCAACATCACGATCTTGGGGTTGCCCAGCAGTGATCGGGCGATGGCCACGGTCTGGCGCTGGCCGCCCGACAGCGACGCGATCGGGATGCGCACGGTGGGTATGCGCGCGGACAGCTCGCGCAGTAGTTCCCAGGACCGGGTTTCCATCTGCACCTCGTCGAGGTGGTAGCGCGAGATCTCTTGACCGAGGAAGAGGTTCTCCACGACGTTGAGGTTCTCGCACAGGGCCAGGTCCTGGAACACCGTGGCAATGCCCAGATGCAAGGCCTCGGCCGGTGACGAGACGTGAATTTCCCTGCCGTCGAACTCGACGGTGCCCGAGGTGGGCGCGTGCACACCGGCGAGCACCTTGACCAGAGTCGACTTGCCGGCGCCGTTGTCGCCCACCAGCGCCACCACCTCGCCGGCGTGAACGTCGAGGTTGATGTCGGTGAGCGCATTGACCGCGCCGAAAGTTTTGTAGATGTTGCGCAGGCTCAGTACGACCTGGCCCGTCTCTGGCTTGGCCATCGTCGACGCTGTCATGTGGTCCTCATCCTGGTCATGGGAACGAAAGAGGCGGGCGGCGGGCGGTGGGGCTGTCGAGCCGGCGCGCATCCTGGCAGATGCGCACCGGCTCGACTCCGGCAGTACTGGCCGGGACAGTGCCTAGGAAATGCCGAGCTTGGTGCAGGCAGCCTTGTAGGCCGACGTGCACAGCTTGGCGGCGGTGTCGAGCTTCTTGTCGATGATCTCGGCCTTGAGGTTGGACTGGGTGATCACCAGCGGCACGAACAGCTGCGAGGAGGCACCGAACACCGTCGTCTTGGCGGCCGGGGTCTTGCCAGACGCCAACTGGTAGGCGGCGTCGGCCGCTGCCGCGGCGACGATCTCGCTGGGCTTGGAGATGGTGTTGTACTGGTCGCCGTTGATGATCAGCTGCAGGCCCGCCGACGTGGCGTCGTTGCCGGTGACCGGAGGAACTGCCGCGCCGCCGGCCGCCTTGAATGCCGCGATCGCGCCGCCGCCGGTGCCGTCGTTGGCCGCAACCACGCCGACGATCTTTCCCTTGTGCTGGGAGATCTGACCCGACACCCAGGTCTGAGCCTTTGCCGGGTCCCAGTCAGGAGTGTCGTACTCGGCCAGCGTCTTGATGCCACTGCCGGCCAGACCCTCGTGGATGCCCTTCTTGATCAGGCCCGCTGCGGCATCGGTCGGAGAACCGTTGACCTCCAGAATGCCCGACCCGGACGGAATGGTGCCGGTCTTGAGCTTCTTGACCAGCGACTGCGCGATCAACTTGCCGATGGTCTCGTTGTCGAAGGACACGTAGTAGTCGGGTTTTGCGGTGGGGATCGGGCGGTCGTACGCGATGACCTTGACGCCCTTGGCCTGCGCCTGGCTGACCAGGGCCTTGGCTGCGGCCGAGTCGACCGGGTCGAGCACGATCACCTTGGCACCCTGGGTGAGGGCCGAGTTGAACTGGTTCTGCTGCTTGGTGGCGTCTGCACCGGCGTTGTTGTAGATCACCTGGCAGGTCGGGCAGTCCTTCTTCATCTGCGCGACGAAGCCGGGGTGGTCGTGCAATTCGTAGCGGGTGGAGCCGTTGTCGGGCATCAGGAACGCGATCTTGGCACCCTTCACAGCGCCGCCACCGCCGCCGCCGGCGACCGCAGTAGTGCTTGCCGCTGCGGTGCTGGCGGCGGTGTCGGTGCTGCTGGCGGTGTCACTCGGTGAGCTGCTGGCAGTGTCGCTCGCGCTACTGCTGCTGCTACTGCTGCTGCCGCTGTCCTTCTTGGCGTTGCTGGAACAAGCCGCTGCGGTGCTGAACACCGCGAGTGCAGCCACCGCGATGGTGGCGTTCTGAACGAGCTTGACTCTCATGCACTGACTCCTCGGTCGAGGCTGACTGGGACACGTTCGTGGTGGACGCACGTGCGAGAGGGGCGTTTGCAGACCGACGTCGACGCGCGGCCTACCTGTGATACTTCACATCGCTTGCCTTCTACCCCGTTAGATTTAACAGAGATGATGTGGCAATGCAAGCGTCCGTAACCGAGTTGTGATCCCACTGCCGCATTCGCGCTCCGGTGCCGCGTCGCATCCGTCGGTCGTGGGCGACGGCCGTCAGTGCAGATCGATCGATGCCACCGAGCGCAGCTGGGAACGGATGAACGCGTTGGCGTGCGCGCCGAGATCGGGGCCGTCGCTCCACAGGTTGCGCCAGATCGCGAGCATCGAGCTGAGATCGTCGTGCACCACCGCCGAGGAGAACGACTCGAACACGATCGGCCCGTCGAAGTCCACCTGGGCCAGCCCGCGGAAGAAGGAGTCGAAGTCCACGGTGCCCGAGCCCAGATAACCGCGATGGCTCTCCCCGATGTGGACGTAGCCCAGTCGGTCTCCGGCCAGTAGCACCGGTGTGAACAGATCGGGTTCCTCGATGTTCATGTGGTAGGTATCGAGGTGGACGGCGACGTTGGCGCTGTCCAGTTCGTCGAGGTAGGCCAGCGCCTGCCGGGCGGTGTTGAGCAGGTTGGACTCGTAGCGGTTGACGACCTCGATGCCGACCTGCACGCCCAGCTGCCTGCCCCGCTCGCCCAGGCGACCGATCGCGTCCAGTGATTGCCGGCGGTTCGTTGCCGTCGGCGGCGCTGCGTACTTGCCCATGGCGCTGTAGATGACTCCGACGAGATGGGTTCCACCGACGTCGCTGACGACTTCCAGGCACCGGTCGAGCAGCCGTTGCCCGGCCGCGGCGACGGTCGGATCGGCACTGCTCACGTCGGTGGCCTCGGACAGGCCCAGTGACGCGGTGGCGGCCAGTCCGTACCGATCCAGGCTCGCCCGCAGGGCCTGGGTGTCGACGTCCTCGGGGTGCAGAAGCGGGATCTCGATCAGATCGAAACCGGCCTCGCGCGTGCGCCGGGCCGACAGCTCCAGGCCGGCTGCGTCGAAGGTGCCTGTCCATACCGAGCCGTGACAGCCGATCATCATCGTGTTCTCCCGAATCCGTTGCCTCGTGATGTTCTGGTGGCCGTGCTGGGGATGCCGTGCTGGGGATCACCGTGCTGGAGATCGCCGTGCTGGGATGTCCAGCGCGCCGCGACGCTCAGATCGGCACGTTGAACGACAGCAGTGCCGTGCCCGGCGAGCCGTCGGCGGGCACGGAGATATGAGTGAGGGTGGCGTTGTCCAGCCGCGGAAACACGGCGCGGTAGGTGTTGACCGGTATGCCCAGCAGGGCACACAGCGTCAGCCGGATCAGCGTGTTGTGCGCGACCACCAGCGCGCAGCCCCCGCTTGCCGCTGCGGCGATCTTGTTGATGGCCTGCACGCCGCGATCGGCGGCGGTGACGGCGGACTCGGCGCCGGGGAACGGGTGCACTGCCGGGTCGCGGTGGAAGCGTTCGACCATGGCTGGGTCGTGCTGGGCCAACTCGCCGAGGGTGCGACCCTCGGCGACGCCGAAATGGACTTCGCGTAGCTCGTCGAGCACCATCGCCGCCAAGCCCAGAGCGCGCTCGACCGGCGCGACCGTCTCCAGTGCGCGCCGCACCGGCGAGGTGAACAACAGCTCAGGTGGGTGGGCGATCGACCAGTCGGCCAGTGAGCGGGCCTGAGCCCGGCCGACCGTGGTGAGGTCGACGTCGCTGACGCCGGCATAGCGGTTCTCGGCATGCCAGGCCGTCTGGCCGTGCCGGACCAGGATGAGCTCGCTGCGCAGATCAGGCATGGGTGGGGGCCGGCCTGGTCGCAATGCCGTCGGCGGCACCTGGGCCGTGCCGGTCGGTGCCGCGCTCGGTCACCCAGCCCCGCTCGCTGAGCAGGGTGAGCAGCTGGCAGTAGTTGTCCAGGTGGCGCTGACCGCGTGCGACGTCGGGTTCGAAGCGGCGAGCCGTTCGCCGCATCCGAATGGCGGTGGCAGCGAGCGCCCCCGGCGGGGCAGCCGCCAGCACGGCCATTCCACGCGCGGCGTCCGCGGCCTGCGGAATGAGTACCTCGCGGCCCAGAACGTCGCAGCGAAGTTGGTTCCAGTAGTCGTTGGCCGTGGTCGCCCCGGTGAACACGATCGGCTCACTCACCGTGCCGCCCAAGTGCTCGATGCGCTCGTAGCAGTAGCGCTCGACGTAGGCGACGCCCTGCAGAACCGCGGCGAAGCGCACCGCTGCCGGGCTTGCGCTCACGGTGCTGAACGAATGCGCCGCCGCGGCGACGAAGGGGAAACGTTCGCCGACTGCTGCCAAGGGGTAGGTGACCCCCGGCGCCGGATCGAACGCGGCAGCTCGACGAGTCAGCCCGCTGAACCCGGGATCGGTGCCCTCGACGTCGCGGGCAACGACGCCCAGAGCTGCGGCTCCGACGCTGCTGGCACCGCCGGGCAACCAGGTGCCTTCGGGACCGCGATGGTTGTATACCGCGCCCTGGGCATCGATCAGCGGCGCGGTGCTCGCGCCCTTGATGGTCAGCGTCGTACCCAGCGCGCTCGTCCATGCGCCGGGCCGCAGCGCCCCGGCAGCGATCTGAGCCGCGCATCCGTCGGTCATGCCGGCGCGGATGACGGTGCCCGCAGCCAACCCACAGGCCTGCGCAGTCGCCGGCGACACCTCGCCGATCACCGCACCGGGCGCGACGACGGGCGACCTCAGCGCCTTCGACACACCCAGAGCGTCGAACACGTCGCCGGGCCAGGATCCGGTGTGGAGATCGACTCCGAGCTTGAGTGCGTGGCTGGTGTCGGTGGCCACCGCGGTGCCGGCCAGACGCCCGCCGATGTACTGCGCCTGGGTGATGATGCGCTGACCGCGCGCCACCCTGCCCTGCTCGACCAACCAGACAGCCTTGACCAGGCCCCACGATGCTTGGGGCCGGTTGCCGGTGCGGTGCCACACGTGCTCCCCGGCGCGACCCACCGTGCCCGCCAGAGCAGCCGCGCGCCCGTCGTCGTACATCAGCGCGGCACCGTCGGCCCTGCCGTCGGGGTTTGCCACGAGCACCGTGCCTGACGTCGAGTCGATCGCCACCGCTGCGATCCGACGGTTGCAACTTGCCCGCACTGCGGTGCCGACCGCGACCAGCACTGCGGCCCACCAGGCCTGCGGGTCCTGCTCGTGCACGACGCCTGCGCGGAAGTCGCCGCCGGCATACGCCTGGGCGCCGGCGCCGATCACCGCGCCGGCGAAGTCGATGACCACCGCACGGGCGCCCTGGGTGCCCAGATCGATACCCAACCAGCACGAGTCAGGCTCGGAGATGGCGTCGGCGGACATGGCGGGCACTACCTCCTGACTCGGCGCTGCACCACCCGCTGCCATCGGCGCGGGCGACAACGACTCCGGCGGCTTTCACAGCCCGTGCGGCACAGCGGTGATAAGTCGATGTGAAGTTTAAAGGAGTAACTGAGACTAACCGCATGGCGTTGAGACTGGGCGAAGAATGCGGCGAGCTGACTCGCTGGCAGGCGGCTGGCGGGTGGCGAGTCGGCGAGTCGCGACGTGGGAAGGTGGCAAGGTGGGAATGGATCGCGTGCCTAGCTCACAGCTCGATCCAACTGCTCTGAATCCGAATCAGCGAGCAGCGGCACTCACTGCCGCTACCGCGCGCGTGCACGACGTGCTGGTGATCGGCGCCGGCGCCACCGGTGCCGGCTGCGCGTTGGATACCGCCAGCCGCGGGCTGTCCACAGTGTTGCTCGAGGCCGGCGACCTCGCCGCGGGAACCTCGTCGCGTTCGGGCAAGACCTTCCACGGCGGACTGCGCTATCTGGAGCAGCTCAACTTCGGCCTCGTCGACACCGCATTGCACGAGCGCAACCTGATGGTCGAGACGTTGGCGCCCTACCTCACGCAGCCCGAGCCGTTCCTGTTCCCGCTGACGAAGCGCCACGAACGGGCTTACCTGGGCGCCGGAATCGGGCTGTACGACGCGATGACGCTGCGGCGCCGCGGTGGCACCCATGCCGTCGGGAACGGGCGGTCCGCCGTTGCTCACCACCGCCACTTCAGCCGAGCCGGCACCCTGCGACTGGCTCCGGCGCTGGACCCCAAACTAGTGCGCGGTGGCATCCGCTACTACGACGTACGGGTGGACGACGCGCGCCACGCCATGATGCTGGCCCGCACCGCCCAAGGGCTGGGAGCGCACGTCGTTCGCAGCGCCGCGGTGACCGACTTCCTGCGCAGCGGGGAACGTGTCTGCGGTGTCGTGGCCCGCGACGAACTCACCGGACACCACTTCCAGGTGCGAGCCAGGGTGGTCATCAGCGCCACCGGCATCTGGGCCGCCCAGCTGCAGAAGCTTGCCGGTGCGCAGACGTTCAAGGTGACGCCGGCCAAGGGCGTGCACCTGATCTTCGCCCAGGACGCCTTCGACTCCGACACCGGCATCTTCGCCCGCGCCGAGGACTCGGTGATCATTCTGCGCAAGTGGTGGAACTACTGGATGCTGGGAACCACCGACACGCCCTACACCGGCGACCTGCGCGCGCCGCGGGCCGAACCCGAGGACGTCGACTACCTGCTGCGCAATATCAACACCT
Organism: uncultured Jatrophihabitantaceae bacterium; assembly: GCA_964236495.1. GTDB lineage: Bacteria > Actinomycetota > Actinomycetes > Mycobacteriales > Jatrophihabitantaceae > CAXSBR01. The sequence goes on along the minus strand of CAXSBR010000001.1, from coordinate 344,198 downwards.
ACCTCGCGCGCAAACTCACCCGCGCTGACATCGTGGGCACCTTTGCCGGGTTGCGCCCGCTGATCTCGCCGCTCGACGACGACCCGGGCGTGACGTCGGCGCTGTCGCGCGACCACGCCGTACTGCCGGGGCCCAGCGGGCTGATCACCGTCGTCGGTGGCAAGTACACCACCTACCGTCGGATGGCGGCCGACGCCGTGGACGCCGCGGCTGCAGAGCTGGGCGGACACATCGGGCCGAGCCGGACCGAGACGTTGCCGGTGGTGGGAACACAGGGTTGGCAGTCCACTCGCGATCGAGCAGCCGTGATCGCCGCGCGCTACGGGTTGTCCGAAGCCGACGTCGTGCGCCTGGTCAGCCGGTACGGCGGCCTGACCGAGCAGGTGCTCGCCCCGGCCGATGCCGACCCGTCGTTGGCGCGACCGCTGCCCGCAGCATCGGGATATCTGGGCGCCGAATACCTCTACGCCGTCACCCATGAGGGCGCGATGACGTTGGAGGACGTCTTGTGGCACCGCACCCGAGTGTCGTTCGAGACGCCCGACGGCGGGGTCGAGGTCGCTGCCGCGGTGGCGGCCCTGATCGCACCGAGCCTGTCCTGGACTGAAGCCGAGTGCCGGGCGCAGGTGGCCGCCTACACCGACTGGATCACCCGCGAGCGCGCTGCGCTCTGAGCGCCGCACTGCCCCGCGACGCCCGCTGCCGCTCGGGCAACACCGGTTACCCCGGATGTCACCGTCTCAGCAGTGCCATTGGTCGCGGGCGCGCCGTTGCTGCTCGAGGTAACGGTGGTAACCGTCCTCGTAATAGCGCGCGGCAACCGGATCAGGATCGATCACCCGCACCGGCGACGTCCAGTCGTCGGGGTCCACGTCGTGACCGGTGGCGCGCAGAGCGCTGGTCACCGCTCCGCGAGCGCCGACCTCCGCGCTGCGCGCCAGCTCCAACGGCTGGCCCAGCACGCTGGCGAAGATCCGCAGCCACTCCGGCGACCGGGTGCCTCCACCGCAGGCGACGACCCGTCCGGTGAGCCCGGCCGCCTGCAGGCACTGGCGCGCCGCGTAGGCCAGCCCCTCGCACAGGGCGCGCACCAGATCCGCGCGGGTAGTGGTCAGACGCACGCCGTCGAACTGGCCGGCAGCGGCGGAGTCCACGAACGGCGCCCGCTCGCCTGAGGGAGCCAGGTAGGGCAGCACGCTGACACCGGCGGCGCCGGGCACGGTAGACGTCAGCACCGGCTCGATCTCGTCGTGGTGCATATTGATCATGGTCAGCAGCCAGTCCAACGACGCGGTGCCCACCATCGCCGGCATCGCACGGATCCACTGCCCGGGCGTGGCGGTGGCAACCGTCAGCCCGGCGATCTCGCCGGAGGTGTCGAGGTGGTCGGTGAGTACCTGGCAGACCAGCGTCGTTCCGATGGTGATCAGGCCGTCACCGAACTCACGTACTCCGGCGCCCGCCGCGCAAGCGGGAATGTCGTAGGGACCATTCCAGACCGGAACCCCGGCACGCAGGCCCACGTCCCGGGCACCGGCCCGGTTGACCAGTCCGGTGGGCAACGGAGCCACGATGGGTGCCAGTAGATCGGCGCGGTGCTCCAGGCCGCACAGCGACAGAGCCTGCTCGGAATAGCCGCCGCGGCCGTCGCCGAAGGGCCCGGAGGAGTCCGAGGCGTCGGTGGCACGTTCACCGGTGAGCCGCTGGAAGACCATGTCCTTGCAATAGGCAGCCGTGGTGGCGGCGTCCAGGCTGCGCGGTTCGTACTCCTCGAGCCAGTGCAGCAGCGGAGCCTGGGCGCCGGGGAACAGACCGCTGCCGTTGATGCGGTAGATGGCGTCGGTGATCCCGGCGCGCTCCCAGTCGGCGAGGACCTCCGCGCCGCGGGCGTCCAGCCAGGAGATGGCAGGCCGGACAGGACGACCGTCGGTGTCGAGCAGCCAGCAGCCGTCACCCTGTCCGGTGACGGCGACGATGTCCACCGCCGCGATGTCGATGCCGGCCTGGGCTCCGGCCTCGGCGACGGTCTGGGCGATCGCGTCGATCACCGCGTCCGGGTCCTGCTCGACCTGCGAGGCGATGGGATGGTGCAACCGGACCGAGCGCGCGGCGCTGCACACGACGCCGCCGTCTTCGTCGAACAGCGCCAGCTTGGCGATCGAGGTGCCGACGTCGATGCCCAGATAACGCCCACGACCGGTGGTCATCGGCGCCCGGCACCCGGGCGGCACGCAGATCCGGTCGGGCCTGTCGATGCCCCGCCGGTGCGCTGAACCTCGGTGTCCATGAAGCCGTTGTCCCGTTCCGCGTTCGCGCGATGATGTCGTGCGCGTGTCGTAATCATGGCCTTGTTGCACCGTGCGGGGCCACCGTCGGCACGCCGGCGGCATCCGGACGCGCGGCGCCGGCGACATCGATGGTGCTACCCAGCGCCGCGGCAATGGCGCGGGCCTTGTCGAAGCACTCCCACCACTCTTCCTGCGGCCGCGAGTCTGCCGTAATCCCGCCACCGACTCCCAGCACCGCCTCGCCACCGGCGACGACGACCGTGCGGATCGCGACACTCAACTCCAACCCCGCCACCGGGCTGACGTAGCCGATCGCGCCGGTGTAGACGCCCCGGCGCTGAAGCTCCACCTGCGCGATGATCTCCAGCGCCCGGATCTTGGGTGCACCGGTGACCGAGCCCGGTGGAAAGGTCGCCCGCAGCAGATCTGCGTCGGAGATGTCGGGCGACAACTGGGCGCGAACCTCGCTGACCAGATGCCAGACGCCCGGATGCGGCTCCAACCGCAGCAGCCCCGCGACCTGCACCGAACCGACCTCGGCCACCCGGGACAGGTCGTTGCGGACCAGATCGGTGATCATGACGTTCTCGGCGCGGTCCTTTGCAGAATTTTGCAGCCGGCTCGCTTCGATGGCTGCGGCCGGCTCGCCTTCCGGTCTGGGCCGGGTGCCTTTGATCGGTGCCGAGGTGACGTCGCGGCCCCGCCGGCGCAGGAACAGCTCGGGCGAGGCGCTGACCAGTGCGGCCGGTCCTGCGCCGGCTTCCGTCGTCGATTCACCTGTGCCTGCTCCGCTCGGGCCGACGGCATAGGCGCCACTGAGGAAGCAGCCGTACCGCGGCTCGACCTCGGTGGTCAGGACGTCGAATGCCGCGCTCGCGCTGCCGGTGAAGGAGGCGACGAGGTCGAGGCAGAGGTTCACCTGGTAGATGTCGCCGGCGGCGATGTGCTCCTGCGCCGCCTTCACCGCGGCCAGGTGGTCGGCCTGCGACGTGCTCGAGCGCAGTGGCCCCAGGATCGCCGGCTCGCATGGCGTCGGCTGAGAAGGTGTCGGCTCGCGAATCGTCGGCACAGAAGGCACTGACCCAGAAGGCGCCGGCCCCGAAGGCGGCCGGTGCGCCGGTGCCGCCGCCTGCACGCGGGCAACGAGCGATCGACGGCGCCGCTCGAGCTCCTCCTCGTCGACCAGGCCGACGAGTGCCTCGTCGTACCAGCGCCCGTGGGCCGACTCGTAGCGAACCAGATTCGGATGAAGCGCCCAGTAGGAGGTCGCGACGTCCGCGCCGGCGCGCCGTTGGTGTTGCCGCCGCGTGCGCAGGTCCTCATCAGCGGCGCCGGCTTCAAAGCCCAGGTAGCCGAACCAGCCGCCGCCCACGGCGCCCGGATGCGACGAGTCGACGGGCACGACCGGCAGATCGTCGAGCACCTCGAACGGATCCACTGCGTCCAGCACGATGCGGATCGGGTCGGCCAGCACCAGTGCGCCACCGCCGGCCCAGTGACCGGTCAGGACGGTGCCGTGCGCACCGTCGAGTGCCGCGGCGAGGCCGGCACGGGGTCCCGACCAGCCCGCGATCTCGCGCACCGATAGGTACGACCGCGCCGCTGACCGGAGCGCCGGTTTTATGCCCCCACCTTTAGCCGAACTCGGAACGCTCACGAGCGACGACAACGACCCACGGGCGACGACGGTCTCACAGCACCGTGACGGCGCACCGAATGCCCGGCGCCGCTGCCAGCCGTGCGTCGGTGGTGACCAGGGCCGTTGCCTCCGTCAGCTCTGCCAGCGCAACGTAGGTGGCGTCGTAGGCGCTCAGGTTGTGCCGAAGCTCCCACATCCTGTTGCGCAGCCCGTCAGCAGGAAAACGGCGAACGATCAGCCGGCCGAAGCCGGTGAGCGCGGAACTGCCCTGCTTCTCGGTGAGGGCACCGCGGAGCACAAGTCGACGTAGGACGTTGAGCACCTCGCTGTCGAGTAAGTGCGGAGCTGCCCACTCCTGCTCGCCGAGCCGGTCGGGATCGAGGTCGTTCGCGACGAGTTCGACGATGACGCCGGCGTCGAGAACGATCACTCCCCGCGGCCCTCCTGCAGGGCTTCGAGGATGGTCGTGCGGTCCGCCCGACCTCGTGTCGACGCCTGGGTGGAACGAACGATCTGGCGGTTCATTTCGACCACCGCATCGCGTCGTGCCACCTGCTCCAGCTCGCGCAAGACCAGCTTCGTCAACGACAATCCCTGGGCGGCGGCGCTGTCGACGAGGACAGAATGGACGTCGTCGGGTACGTCGCGGATATGGATGACCTTCGACATGTCATCAAGCTACTTCAGGTGGGTGCAGAGTGCACCCACTACTGCGCCTGTTCAGTGGGCCGGATCAAGATTTCGTTGACCGCGGCACGGCGCGGGCGGGTGACCATGTAGACGACGGCCTCGGCGATGTCGTCGGCCTGTAGCCGCTCCATGTCGGCGAAACGCTGCTGCATGCCTTCGAGCACCTCGGGCCGGTTATGCGAGGCCAGCTCGCTTTCGGTGGCGCCTGGCTCCACCAGTCCGACGCGGACGTGGCGTTGCGTCACCTCCTGGCGCAGCGACTCGCTGAACGCGCCGACGCCGTGCTTGGTGGCGTTGTAGACCCCGGAGCCGACGCGGGCCACCCGCCCGGCGACCGAGCTCATGTTGACCACGTCCGCCACGCCGCGCTCGGATCTTTCGGCTGCGTCGAGCAGGTGCGGCAGTGCGGCCTTTGTGCAGTAGAGCAGTCCGGTGAGGTTGATGTCGATCATCTGCTCCCACTCGGCCACCGGCGCGTCCGCGGCCGGACCGAGCAGCATCACGCCGGCGTTGTTGATCAGGATGTCCAGCCGGCCGAACTCGGCGACGGTCTGCTCGATTGCCGCCGTCGCGTCGTCGGCTTGGGTGATGTCGGCGGCGATCACCAGCGATCGTCCGCCGACCTCGCCGATGCGGGCAGACAAGCTCTGCAGCCGGTCCTCCCGACGGGCGACGAGGGCGACGGTGGCGCCCTGCGCGGCCAGGGCGAGGGCGGTTGCCTCACCGATGCCGCTGGAGGCGCCGGTGACGACGGCGACCGTGCTCTGCAGCGGGGATTCCAGGGAGGTGGCGGGAGTGGTCATGGCTCCATACTGCCCGCCGCCCGTATCGGTTCGACGCGGGTGTCGAGCAGCGGTTTGGACGGCTTCAGCCCTGCTCAGAGCAGCGTTCCTGCGCGGCCGATCCGACATTGGGTCAATGGGTGGCTTCGGATTGACCGCCCGGGCACACGCACTATGTGCCGAAGGGCAGTCCAGGGTCGGCAAGCCGTTGGCGTCGACTGGCGATGTCTGGTGCAGTAGCGGAAACGATGGGTTCCTAAATCTCTGTCGAGGAGCCCGGTGGGTTGCAGCGCCATGTGGCGAATGAATTGGTCGATCTGGCGCTGACGTCGCGAGCGGCGGCCGCACTGGCTTTCGAGTGCGACGTGGATCGGTACCGGCGAAACAAAGTGGGCAAACAAAGTGGGCTGGGCGGTTAACGAACGGGATATGGCTTGGTTGTTGCCCGGCCTTGCTGTTCGTCCTTGCGCCAGGCGGCCCGAAGGCGGCAGTTGGCGCAGCGAAGCTCAGCTCGTCGGGGGCCTTTGCTGCTCCAATCGCCGGTGTGGGCCGAAGAACCGGCAGTACGGCCAGCAACGTTGGCGCGGCGGGACGACCGAGCTTGCCGGAACGAGGCCGAAGCTCGCCGGCTCAGAGGGCGGCGGACCAGCCGCACCTAGCGGGCACGACGCCGGACGACATGCAAGTCACCGTTACGCGCAGCGCAGAGCTTTTGAGGGCCTGACTCCGGCGTCATGACGTCCCGGGCCCTGGCTTTCGACAGCCGACGTACGCGCCGCGCGCATGTCAGCGCGCCGACGTCGACGATGCGCAGGCGAGATCCGTCGAGAGGGATACCGATCCGACCGGCGATGCCTGGTTGCTCCGACTTACTCAGTCCGCCAGGCGACCTACCCGGCGCATCGCCCCGGTGAGTTGGTCGGCGCCGAGGTCGTCAGCGCGATTGATTGCGTCACAACGGTGGTGCAGGCGCGACGTGCAGCGACGCTGCGACCGGGATCAACAATCAGGAGACAGCGCAGGCGGCGACTTCGGCGCAGGCGGCCTACAGTGTTCCCGGGTGACGAAGGATGGAACGCAACGACGAACTGATCGAGGTCCCCGACTTTCGGGGTATGCAGGCGCTCAATGCCTGGTTGGCAGGTCACGACCGCGGAATAGTGCTGTGCGGGCCTGAACCGGACAGCCCGGAGCCGCTTACCGACGGCGTAGTCGAGGCCCAGCGACCGTCGGCAGGCGCCGTTCTGCACCGGTGGGACGTCGTGACGGTCTGGCTCGTCGATGCTCCGCCCGGTGGTGTGCGGGAACCCCGCCGACCCGTGCCGCCCACACCGGTGCTGCGCGGCGAGGCCAGCTAACTGGTGATGTCTTTGACCAGGAATCGGCGCCACGCGTAGAGCAGCAGCGCGCTGGTGTAGATCAGGCTCAAGCCCGTGCCGCGGATCATGTCCGACCAGACGACATCGGGCCCGAGCGCGTCGAGCCACGAGTACTGGAAGTGCGTGGGCAGGAAGCGGCGGTAAGGGTCCAGCGCGGTGATCGAGTCGAGGATGTTGCTGATCACCACAAGGAACGTCGCGCCGCCCACGGCACCGAGCGGAGCGTCGGTGACGACGCTGAGCAGGAACGCCAGCGCCGCCACCGTCAACATCTGCCCGATCGCGTAGATCACGACGATCGCCAACCGGTACAGCGCCTCGCTGTTGCCGAACTCCCCCGACACCGGCGAGCGCGCCGGCGCCCACCCGAAGAACGCCCCACCTACCAGATATGCCCAGAAGGGCAGCAGGACGTTCACCGCGACCGTGAAGCCGAGCGCGACGGTGAGCTTCTGGCGCAGCAGCCGACCGCGGGGCACCGGCATTGCCAGCAGGTAGCGCAGCGACGACCAGCTGGCCTCGCTGGCCACCGTGTCGCCGCAGAACAGCGCGACGATGACGACGAGCAGGAACCCGACGACGGCGAACTCGGTGAACAGGGCGAAGTTGGCCGCGCCCGTGGTGGCCAGGCCCACCAGCGCGGTGTTGTTGGGATTGTTGCTCGACGATGACGACCCGGAACCGCCGACCTTGAACGCCAGGCCGATCAGGATGGGCAGCACCAGCACCAGCAGGCCGACGATCTGGGTGCGCCGACGGCGCAGCTGGCGCATCGTCTCGACCCGCAGAGACAGCGTCCGGTTCGCGCGGTAGCCGCGGGTGCTGGCCGAGGCGGCGTCGGCCAGTGACTGAGCGATCAGCCGTTCGTGATCGCCACGGCGGGTGGGCGCGTCGGGATGCGGTTGGGTCATCAGTCCTCGACCAGTTCCAGGAACACGTCTTCCAACGCCCGGCGGCCGGGTACCTCTTCGGACCGGATGCCGGCTGCGGCCAGAACCCGGCGGGCGCCGGCCGGGTCGTCGACGGCCAGCGCCACCGAACCGGTCCCGGCGACGTCGACCACCGACCCGGCCGCCACCAGCCGCCCCCGATGCATCACGACAACGTGACTGCAGGTCTGCTCCACCTCGGCCAGCAGATGCGAGGAGATCACCACCGTGCGTCCGGTGGCGGCGTAGCTGCGCAACACCTGGCGCATCTCGGCGATCTGGGGCGGATCGAGGCCGTTGGTCGGCTCGTCGAGCACCAGCAGCTCGGGCAGCCCGAGCATTGACTGCGCGATCGCCAGGCGCTGTCGCATGCCCTGGCTGTAGGTCTTGACGCGCCGCTGTATCGACGATCCCAGCCCGGCGATCTCCAACGCAGTGTCGAACTGGGCCTCCTGCGCCGGTCGTCCCGACGCCGCCCAGAACAGGCGCAGGTTGTCCAGCCCGGACAGGTGCGGCAGCAAACCGGGGCCCTCGATGAAGGCACCGACGCGCGCGAGCACCGGCGAGCCGGGATGGATCGTCTCACCGAAGACAGCGACCGAACCGGTGGTGGGTTGGATCAGCCCCATCAGCACCCGCAGCGTCGTCGTCTTGCCCGCGCCGTTCGGACCGAGCAGGCCGACGATCTGGCCGCGCTCCACGCGGAAGGACACGCCGTCGACGGCGCGGAAGCCGTCGCTGTACTCCTTGACCAGGTCGGTGATGACCACCGGTACCTCGTCCGCGCCAGAGATCGATTCGACGGCACGCCGGTCGGTCGATGCTCGCCCGCTGTCCCTTCTACGGGCTCCGCTCCTCCCTCCTTCGTCGGTCGATGCTCGCCCGCTGTCCTTCCTACGGGCTCCGCTCCTCCCTCCTTCGTCGGTCGATGCTCGCCCGCTGTCCTTCCTACGGGCTCCGCTCCTCCCTCCTTCGTCGGTCGATGCTCGCCCGCCCATCACTGTCGCTGCCGCGACAGCGGCCAGCGCGGCGAGGATTCCGAGTACCAGCCAAATCAGCGGGGTTGTGTCTCGCGCCGACGTCGTCGCGAGCGTCGGAACCTGCAAAGCGCCGGCACCGGGGCCGGCTGTTGAGGACAGCGCGATGCGGTAGGAGCGCGGATCGTTGGGCAGCAGATAGGCCTGGTCGGTGCTGGACACCGTCACCCGCAGTCGGTGCCCGGCAGCCAGTCGGAACAGCACCGCGGGCAGCTGGACCCGCACCGTGCGCGGCTGATTCGGCGTCAGCCCCGAAACCCGGACCGCGGTGACGAGCTGCGCGGGCAAGGTGTCGCTGCCGTCGGGTGCGACGTCGTGGGCGGCCACGAACAGGGTTGCGTCGGAAGCGTTGACGGCCGTCACCGAGAGATTCACCGTCGAGGCGCCGGCGACGAGACGCTGCTGGCGCACCGGCGCGGAGTCGAACTGGGCCGTCTGGCCAGGAGTGCGGGTGAGCGCACCAAGCGCGTTGCCGGCCAGATCGAGTACCGACGACAGGCCCGGCAGGCTCGATACCGCGGCCGGCGTTCCTCCGGCGGGCGCGTTGATCGTCTGCGTCGGACCGGAGAGCGCCACCGTGCTTGTCGATCGGACACCACCATGTACGCCCGGGTAGCCACCGCGCGCGTGCAGCGTCTGGCTCACCCGCTGGCCGCTCTGCGCCGAGATGCCGGCTCCGCGCAGCGTCATGTCGAAGGTCTGTGGAGCCCGACCTGCACGCAGGACATCGTCGAACCAGCGCTGCGCTGCAGCTTCGGCCACGTCGGTGCCGTCTCCGGTGTCGTGGCCGCCCAGGCGCCACACCACCGACACCGGCGTGCCGTGGGCGGCGATGCCGCGCGCGTTGGCGTCGGCTTCAGACAGCGGGAACAGCGAGTCCTGCTCGCCCTGGCTGAGCAAGGTCGGCGCATGGATCCGGTTCAGGACGGAGGCGGGGCTGGAGTCGGCGAGCAGTTTCGTAGTGGCGGCGTCGGCACTGCGGCCCTGAGCGAGTGCCGAATAGGCGCGGCACAGCGCGGCTGAGAATCGGCCGCACTGCGCGCTACCGGCGATTGCGGCGCTGGGCGCAGATGGGCTGGGCCCAGATGGGCTGGACACGGGTGCGCTGGACCCGGATGGGCTCGACGCATCAACGCTCGGCGAAGTAGTAGCCGCCCCCGGTCTCGACCCCGAAGACAGCTGCGCCGAGCCGCTGCCGAACAGCACACCGGCCCACAGCCGCTTGAACACCCCGCCGCCGCCCGACCCGGTGAGGGCGTAGTTGGGAAGCAGAGCCTGCGCGAGGTTGTTCCAGGTGATGTCGGCGGCGACGGCGTCCACCCGCTGGTCGTATCCGGCGGTCAGCAACGCCAGCGCACCGCCGTAGGAGCCGCCGGCCACACCTACTCGCGGATCGCCTGGGCCGTCTTTCTGGACGGTCGTCAATGTGGCGAGGTAGTCGATCAGCTTGCGTGCGTCGGCAACTTCGAAGGCGGGAGCGTCGAGATGAATGCGGCCACCGGACCGGCCGAAACCACGGGCGGTGTAGGCGAGGACCACGTAGCCGTGCCGGGCCAGCGACCGTGCCTGCCCCGCTAACCCGTCCTTGGATCCGCCGAAACCCTGCGACAGCAGCACCGCCGGCGCAGGAGTGTGCTCAGGCAAATACAGCGTGGTGTCGAGCTGGACAGCCCCCTGGCCCGGCTCGGCGGTACCAGCGACGGTCTGGACGGTCGTGCGTACAGACGATGGCCGCTGTACGAATCGCACAACCGCGATGGCGATGACCAGCACGGCCACCGCCACGAACGCGGCGACAATCCGACTCCGCATGGTGCGCAGTGAAGGTCGTCGTAGCCGGAGTGCGCGCACCGGCTCCAGCCTACGGAGGCGGGCGCGACCGGGCGTGCGCTACTTACCCAATGCAAATCCAAACAGGACCGCAGGTTGCACTGTCACTCGTCGCCATCGCCGGTCCAGCACCCCAGCACGTCGGAGGCAACCTCGTAAGCGAGATCGGTGCGCTTCTGTTGTTCGCTGCCGAAGACGGCCGGTAGGCCGGTGGCGTCCACTCGCAACGTCTGGTCGTCCTTGATGACGACCGCTACACCGGTTTTCGTGGCATAGGCGCGTTCGCCCAGCCCGAGAAGTGGGTGGGTGGCGGGAAGCGTCGAGCGCGCGGCGTCGAAGTAATGGCCGGCCGCTACGGTGCCGCTCGACTGCTTGACCGAGAGCACGAGCTTTCCCTGCGGCAAGCTGTAGGTGCAGGTGAACAGGCCGTCCTTGAACGCCGACGTGGTCGGTGCGGGCTTGGCCAGTTGGAGCACCGAGCGAATCTTGCCCTTGATGTCGTTGCCACAAACCATCAGCGCGGTCTTGGACGGCTTGGTCGCTGCAGGCTTCGGCGTTGTGGAACTGGGTGCGGCGGCGTTCGATGTCGTGGCCGCCGCCGGCGCCATCGATTCACCGGGCGCCATCGATTCTCCGGGCGCCATCGACTCGCCGGGCGCCATCGACATCCCGGGCGACATGGCCCTGCTGCTCGCCGACGAACTCGCCGCAGCAGACCCGGCACTTCCGGCTGGATGGGCACTACTGCCGCAGCCGGCCAAGAGAAATCCGATGCCCGCGACGCCAGCAACAGCGGCGGTGGTGAACACGCCCAGGCGCGCGCGAATCTCGGTCATCGAAGTCTCCAAATCAGTTCTAGGCCAGCCCCATCGGGACGTATGGATTGCCGCTCACGCGTGGTGACTGGACACCAGCGAGGCGTAGGCAACGATGTTGCTCAGGTAGTTGTGCGCCTTGAAGTCGAATTTGCCGCCGCAGGTGATCAGGCGCAGTGCCGCGTTGCGCGTGTTGCCGTACACCTGCAGGGTCGGGAAATTGTTCTTCGGGTAGGACACGACCCTGTCGACTCGGAACACCGCGACGCTGGAATCGGCGCGGGTGACATTCACGAGACTGCCCGGCTTGAGCGCACCGAGTTTGAAGAAGACGCCGGGACCGTATTTTGCCGAGTCGACGTGACCGAGGATCACCGCTGGGCCGAGTTGGCCCGGCGTCGGGGAGTAGCGGTACCAACCCGCCTTCGAGTCCTTCGCCAACGGTGGAACCTGAACACTGTCGTCGGCGGCCAGTCCCAGGTTCACCAGGTCCGACGCCACCCCGATGGAGGGGATGCTCAGGCGTGTAGGGGCGGAACGGGCCAGTATCGGACCTGTCGCCACGGGCGTCGGGGCCCGACTGAGAGAGGGCGCAGCGGCGACATGGCCGTCAGAAGACGACGACCGCGCGGATGAGGCGGCTGCGGACGCAGTAGATGGTGCAATGGCGGCCGAGGCTGGTGGCTGGGGGGCGTGCCGCTGCGTCGTCAATGCGACGACGAGCAGCACGACCCCCACGACCGTGAGCAGCAGGGCCCCCACGACCAACGCGGGTCGTGAGCGGGCCTGCTGCCGGCGGCTGACCATTGTGTCGATCCTTACCTAGTTGGTGCCGTGCGTTGTGTTGCTATGGTTCGATGCTCAGCTGTCGGCTGCGGTACGGCGACGCAGAGCCAGACCACCGAAGAGTGCACCGGCGGCGACGAGCGCGCCACCAGCACCGATAACACCCTCGTGCTGCAGGCCGGCGGTGCTACCGCCACCGGTCTGAGCCGAACCGGAGGGCATCGAGGACATCTGCGACGCAACGAGCGTGCCGCAGGCGGCCGGTGAGGTCGCTGCCAGGGGCAGGGAGGGAACCAGGTCGCTCTTCTCGCCCTGGGCCTTCTTGCTCAGGGTGGCCGGGTCCAGCCCGTGCACGACGATGACGCCGGTGCCGGCCTTGACCGATGCCAGCGTCTTGCTGTCCAGCGTGATCGTGCGCTTGTAGTCGATCGTCGCACCCGAAGGAGCAACGGTCAGCGTCGTGCCGGCGGCCGGGCTGGTGTCACCCGAGGTCGACAGCGTGGCGCCGATCGCGCCGTAGTTGCCGGCACCTTCGGTGGTGGAGATGACGCCGTCGTTGTTCTTGTCGGCTGAAAGCGTCGGGCAGTTGCCGTCGGCACCGATGTGGATGTGCTGGACGTGCGGGTACGGGTTCCCGCCGAACGTCTTGGCCAGGCCGGTGACGTGCTCGGTGATGGTGGCCGACGAACCGTTCAGCGACAGCATCACGGTGCCGGTGGCCGAGGAGTGGTTCAGCGAGCCGAGGTTGGCCTGGTAGGACGTGGTGCCCGCAGCCGAGGCGGCAGGCATTGCGATGGCGGCGCAGCCCAGGAAGGCGACAGGTGCGGCCAGGAGTAGAGCTTTCTTCATGGTTCCTCCGGAACTGGGACGGGCAGAGCCCGACGGTGGATGGAGCACGAATGTGGTTCGCAGACCGGTGCTGATTCGGATTGGTATGGGGGCGAAATAGCTTTCCAGCCCTTATGCCGCGCTTGCGACCTGCTGACCCAGCTGGTCGGGCCGCGGCGCCACTGGGGCGCTGATTGCGCGCTACTTGACGACCAGCACGCCGTGCATGTTCGAGTGGTAGGTGCAGTGGAATGCATAGCTACCCGGCTTCGTCGGCGCCTTGAAGGTGGTGACCTTGCCCGCGGTGGCCATGTCGTCGAACGCCTTGTCCTTGTCGGCAGTCACGGTGTGGGCTTCACTGTCCATGTTCATCACCTCAACCATGGCGCCGGGCTTGACTGAGGCGGGTACCTCGTACTTGAAGCTCTTGATCATGATCATCGATGCAGCGGCTGGCGCCGACGACTTGCTCGATGCCGACGCGGCGGCGCTGGTCGTGCCGGGTGCCGCAGCGCTGGAGGTGGCCGGTGCGTCGGCACTGGAGCTGACAGGCGCAGCAGCACTGGACGTGCTCACCGCCACGGTGGCAGACGAGCTGGCGCCGGCGGTCTTGCTGCTCGAAGAGCTGCAGGCAGCCAGACCGACCAGCGCGACGGCCGTCACCGAGACCGCCAGCAGGCCGCGGCGCACCGGACCGACGGCGCCGGTCGAAGAATTGCTGTCGATGCGACGAGTGTTCGTTCGTAGTGCGGGCACGGAAAACCTCCGAAAAGCGGCGCGACCGCCCGGGTTCGAGCGTGCCGTCACCGGAGGTTCGGTTGTCGGCAGGCTTACGGATGTCGCACCCTTTCGCCGGTGCGCTCGATTGCGCCCTCATCGACGCTGTCACTGGCGCCGTAACCGGCGTGGCGTCAGCTCTCGCGGCGGCGTTGCAGCGAGGCGTTCTTCGCCCGCGCACCGGCTGCGAGACCGGCGCGGAAGTCGTCCATCCGCCTGCGCAGCTCGACGTCATCAGCGCCCAGGATCCGCACTGCCAGTAATCCGGCGTTGCGCGCGCCGGCCACCGAGACCGTCGCCACTGGGACACCGGCGGGCATCTGCACGATCGACAACAGCGAGTCCATGCCGTCGAGGTACTTCAGCGGCACCGGCACGCCGATCACCGGCAGCGAGGTCATCGAGGCGACCATGCCAGGCAGGTGCGCCGCTCCTCCTGCGCCCGCGATGATCACTCTGAGTCCGCGCCCGGCCGCCTGCTGGGCATAGTCGGCCATGTCCAGCGGAGTGCGATGCGCGGAGACGACGCGGACCTCGTGCGCGACGTCGAACTCGGCCAGCGTCTGCGCCGCGCCCTGCATCACGTCGTAATCGGAGTCACTGCCCATGATCACGCCGACGAGCGGGGCCGACGCGCCGTCTTGTGCGGCCGGATCAGTCATGCGTCGGCCCGCCGTTGCTCAGGTAATCCGCCGCCGCGCGGGCACGGTCGCGCACCGTTTCCACGTCAGCCGGGTCGTCTCCCAGTGCGGTGACGTGGCCGACCTTGCGCCCGGGCCGGAAGTCCTTGCCGTACAGGTGGATCTTGACGTCGGGCCACCGTGCCATGGCGTGGTGCACCCGCTCGTCGATCCCGGCCGGCGTGACGTCGGGCGGGCCCCCGAGGACATTGGCCATCACGACCACGGGCGCGGTGGGTGCCGTCGAGCCCAGCGGATAGTCCAGCACCGCGCGCAGATGCTGCTCGAACTGCGACGTGCGGGCACCCTCGATGCTCCAGTGGCCGCTGTTGTGCGGGCGCATGGCGAGCTCGTTGACCAGGATCTCTCCGGTCTGGGTCTCGAACAGTTCGACTGCCAGCACGCCGACGACACCCAGTTCGTCGGCGATGCGCAGCGCCAGTGCCTCGATCATCTCGGCTGTCTCGTCGTCGAGCCCGGGAGCCGGTGCCAGGACCTCGACGCAGATGCCGTCCTGCTGCACGGTTTCGACCACCGGCCACGCCGCACCCTGGCCGAACGGTGACCGGGCGACGACGGCAGCCAACTCCCGCGCCAGGGGCACTGCCTGCTCGACCAGCAGCGCAGTGCCGGACTTGAGCACGGGCTGGGCGTCGTCGAGCGAGTGCACGAACCAGACGCCCTTGCCGTCGTAGCCGCCGCGCGCCGCCTTGAGCACCACCGGCCAGCCATGCTGCTCGCCGAACGCTGCCAGCGCCGCCTGTGGATCCTCGCCCGCGTGTGCGTCCGTCAGCGGGGCCCAGGCCGGTCCGGCGATGCCGAGCTCAGCCATCCGCGCCCGCATCAGCAGCTTGTCCTGAGCGAACATCAGCGCGTCGGCGCCGGGATGGATCACCACTCCCTCCGCGGCCAGCGCCCGAATGTGCTCGGCGGGAACGTGCTCGTGGTCGAAGGTGACGACGTCGCAGCCCGCGGCGAAGGCCCGCAGGTCGGCCAGGCTGCGGTAATCGCCGATGACGACGTCGGCCGCGACGAGGGCCGCTGCATCGTTCGCGGTCTCGGCCAGCATCCGCACCGACTGGCCCAGGGCGATCGCCGCCTGCTGTGTCATCCGCGCAAGCTGGCCGGCGCCGATCATTCCGACGACGGGCAGTCCGGTGCGCGGGTCCACGACGAGGCAGCCTAGCGGCAGCTCGGTATGACGACCCCTGGCGATCGGTGGGGCGACGCCGACGCCGACGCGCTTAATTCCGCACTCGCCGCGACGTGGTGATGTCACGCTGTGGGATGTGAGTGACCTGTCGCTGCTGTTCGCCGACGTCGGCCGGGCTCGTCTTGTTCAACGATTCGGCTCGCAGGCCGAAGCCTGGTGCGCGAGGTTGCCGGCGTTGGTCGATGAACTGGCGCAGACATGGCAGCTGCACGTCGTAGCGCTTCTGCCGGCCGGGGCGAACTCAGTGGTGCTGTCGTGCCGGACTGACGACGGCGGGCAGGTGGTGTTGAAGCTGACACCAGAGGTGTCTATCGCAGCCCAGGAAGCGGCGGCGCTGCAGGCATGGGCGCAGTGCGCGCACGTCGTCGGGTTGCTCGCTTGCGACATCGAGCGTGGAGCCCTGCTGCTGGAGTGGGTTCACCCCGGCCAGAAGCTGTCCGACGATGCTGGGGGCTGGTCGTTGGACGACGTGGCTCCCCTGTTCGCCGAGCTGTGGGGGCTATACGCAACCGGTGCCGACATCGGACTTCCGGAGTTGAGCGAACGGGTAGACGTTGTCTTCGACCTGGCTCGCCGGCGTATGCAGCGCCGGCCGGCGGTCAACGCTCGGATCGAGCGGGATCTGATGGAGCGTTCCCATGCCCGTTCCCGCGAGCTGGCTGTGGACGGGCCGGTCGGGCTGGTGCACGGGGATCTGCATCCGGGCAATGTGCTGCGAGCCGGTGGGCGTGGCGTGGTGGCGATCGATCCTCGCCCGTGCCGGGGTGACCAGGCCATGGACGCGGTCGATTGGGTGCTCACCGATGTGACCGACGAGCAGGCACTCGACAGGCGTATCGACTGGCTCGCGCGCACCGTGGCCGGCGTCGACCCGGTCCGCGTCCGGGCGTGGTGCCAAGCGATGGCCGTGATCGTCGCGGCCAGTACGCTCGCCCGCCGTCCCGACGACCCGACCGGACAGTTCCTGCTCCGCTTCGCCAGCACCCTGCCGTGAACATCAGCTGGCTCTGTTGCTGCGGGTGGCCGTCGTCGCAGCCAGGCCCTAATCGTCCTGCAGGTCTTTGCTGAAGAACACCCGCCGGTAGCCGTCCCGCTCGGCGCGGTGAGTCTGCCGGTACCCCCGGCGCAGGTAGTACTCCACGTTCTCCGTCATCGCCGCGTTGGTGAACAGTCGCGCCTCGGGCAGACCCAGAAGCCGAGCCTGGTCCTCCGCCAGCGCCAGCAGTCGGCTGCCGACGCCGGTGCGCTGCCGGTCTGGGTCGACGGCGACGTTCTCCAGCAGCAGATGATCTGAACGTGGTTCCAGGACCAGGAACCCGACCAGGCGTCCGTGCTGCTCAGCCACCCACGCTCTGCCGCTGCTGACGATCCTGGCGTAATCAGCGGTCATCGGGGCCGGCGATCGGCCGATCGGGCCCACGTACGGCTGGTAGGCCGCCTGGGCCACCTGATGCATCCGTTCCGCATCGGCGGGCACCGCCGGCCGTAGCGTCAGCGCCCCGCCGGCGCTGGCCGCGTCACTCTCGTCGTCGGCGTCCACCCGAGCAGTCTTCGCAGCGCCCGGCACATTGGCAACAATCAACTGGTGCCGGGGAGCAAGCGTCGACTTCAGGTCGTGGCGTGGGCTCACCTTCGGCCGTTCGGTGAAGTAAGGGCTAGTCGACGGACCCGCGCTTTTCGGCCGTTCGGTCGAACCGGCGCTCCGCAGCAATCCGGAAGCCCGGGACGAGAATCGGCGCCTCAGTGACAACCCGGACGCCGAGAACTGGGTAGACGGTCGAGCTGGTTTGGGCGACTTGGGCCGCACGACCAATCGCTTCCGGTGGCGTTGCAACGACGGCTGACCTGCCGTGACAATCGGCAGCGGCACTACCGTTGCCGCTCATGGCTCCGGGACGGATGGAAGCGTTCAGCGACGGCGTTCTCGCCATTCTCATCACGATCATGGTGCTCGAGTTGCATCAGCCTGCAGGTCCGCACTGGTCGGACCTACGCGGGGCGACGCCGACGCTGCTGGCGTACCTGCTCAGTTTCGTCCATCTCGGCATCTACTGGACCAACCACCACCACATGTTGCAAGCCACCGAGCGGGTCACCGGTGCGATCTTGTGGGCGAACCTGCATCTGCTGTTCTGGCTCTCGCTGATCCCGTTCGTCACAACCTGGCTCAGCGGCACAGACTTCGCCGAGGTCCCGGCCGCGGTGTACGGCATCGTGCTGTTGGCCTCGGCGATCGCCTACTACCTGCTGCAGACGTTGATCATCCGCGACCAGGGGAGCTCGTCGATGCTGGCCCGCGCCGTCGGTCGCGACCGCAAAGGCAAAGCATCGCCGGTCCTGTACGCCCTGGGTATCGCGCTCGCGCTGCTCGACCGATGGGTCGCCGTCGCCGTGTACGCCGCGGTCGCGCTGATGTGGTTGGTGCCCGACCGGCGCGTCGAGTCGACATTGCGCGGCTCCAACCCGCGCCATTAGCTCCTCCACCCCCTTTCGCGGGGACAAGGGGGCAGCCGGGTCAGGTCTCCTTCGGACCGGGAGCGCTGCGGATGCGGAGCCAGTCGTCGAAGGTGCGGGCGACGATGCGCTGGTCGTGTACCCCGATCGCGTCGTCGGAAGACAGCCAGACGATGGGTGGTCCCATGATCGCTGGGTCGAGCAGGGTGGATCGAACCTCAGCTGGTACGTCATCGGGGATCATTCCGGTGGCAGTCGCCCTGCCGGGCAACAGGACGTTGGCGGTGACCGAGGTGCCCTCCAGGTCGGCCGCCATGACCCGGGCCAGCGCCTCTACCGCAGCTCCGGCCGGCCCATACGGAACGAACCCACGACGGGTCATCGTGGACTCGCTCATCGAGATCGTCACCACCCGCCCTCCGCCGGCGCCCAACATCCGCGGCACCACCGTGCGAGCCACCACGAAAGTTCCCGTCACCTTGGTGTCCACCACGTCCCGGAAGCCGCCGACGGGCACCTCCCAGAACGGCTGCGGCTCGGTGAGGAATCGGGGGTTGACTGTTCGCATGCCGATTCCCGCGTTGTTGACCAGCACGTCCACCCCGCCGAACCGTTCATAAATCGTGTCGACGGCGGTCGAAACCGTTGTCGGATCGCGAACCTCCAGCTCGACGCCCAGCGCTTGTGCGCCGAGCTGTGCGGCGGCGGTCTGCGCGCGGCGCCCATCCCGACTTGTCACAGCCACTCTCGCGCCGGCTTGTGCAAGCGACCTTGCCATCGCCAGACCCAACCCGCTGGTCCCACCGGTCACCAGCACCCGGACGCCAGGCACCGTTCTCGCTGACATGTATTGAGTATGAAGGCGGCTCCCGACGTCCACCGGCTACTACACGCTCTGCTGACCGTCCCGTGATCGTTGTTTGATCGGAACTTCCGAGTTCGTCAGGTTGACTGCTGTGGTGGCACGCTCACGCCATTGGTTGTCTCCTCAGCGAGAAGACGTGCCTCGTGGTTCTGGTCCAGGCCAATCGTTGAACGGCAGCAGATCACGCACGAGGGCGGTGCGCTGCCCGCTCAGAACCACGATCGTGTCCAGGTTGGCCGGATCGATCTGACGCATGAACTCTCGACACCGCCCGCACGGCGGCAGCACGTACAACCGCTCCTGCTCGTCGCGCCAGACCGCGACGATGGCAGAGATGCGGTACTCGGCTGCGGTCACCATCGCAGCAATCGCAGCGTGTTCCGCGCACAACCCGGTGCCACTCCCGGTGTCGATGCACACGCCGCTGAAGCGCTGGCCGCTGGCGGTGACGAGCGTCGCCGCCACATCACCGAACAGACGATCCCCCACCCGATGCGGACGCAAGAATTTTGCAGCGGAGTCGATCAGCTGCGTGACCGAGGCGCTGTCCACCCTCGCAGTCTGCACGGCGGCAGCATGGACCCCCCGCCGCCGCCGCAAGGCATGCTCGAGCGGTGCCGACCGCTTCGGACTATTCGGGGATGCAGCTCGTCGAGGTGCTTGCAGTCCTGGCGGAGCTGCGCTCGGCGGGCTGCCGGGTCTGGACCGGCGGCGGCTGGGGTGTCGACGCGCTCATCGGACGCCAGACCCGCGTCCACCGGGACCTGGATCTGGCAGTGAACGCCGAAGACGAGCTAGCCGCCGTGTGTGCGCTCGAACGCCGCGGCTACCGGGTGGAGACGGACTGGCGCCCGATCCGAGTGGAGCTGATCTCGCAGGAGCGGGGCTGGGTGGACCTACATCCGGTCGTTTTCGACGGCAATGGGGATGGACGCCAGGCTGACATCGACGGCCGGCATTTCGACTACCCGGCCGCAGCATTCGTCGACGGCGCGTTGGACGGTGTGGAGGTGCCGTGCCTGTCCCGCCAGCAGCAGGTGCGCTTCCACACCGGCTATCCGCCTCGGGAGGTCGACCTGCATGACCTGCGCCTGCTTGAGCAGGTGCGCGACCCCACTACACCTCCTCGGCGGTGATATTGCCGTCATCCTTGCCATCAACGTCCTGCGCGCAGGGCGCGACTAGTTCGTGGCCGGCTCGGTCCGAAGTTGAATGGTTACCTGTCCAACCCGTCGAGTTGGCGGACCTCCTCCAGTGGATAAGGGGTCCGCCTACTCTGTCGTTCGAATTTGCGGTTGAAGTCGGAGATTACGGCGGCGATAGGCGCATGTCGGGCGATGATCTTTGCAGCCTCATCGGGAACGCCTACGGGCTGCCTGCCCTCGGCGTAGGCGCGGACCGCCACGTAGCGGCCGTCTCGGTCGTCGACCTGAAACCCGTACAGAGCGGTGACGAGCCAGTTCACGAAATACGTCGCCGTGTAACAACGGTCGTAGGCCTGATGGCGGTCGAAGAAGCTCGCCTCCTCCGGTGACAGTTCGAACCGGGAGGAGATCGCGAGGCCGTAGTCGGTGAAGTAGAGGCGCTGGCCGTCGGTGAGGACGTTGTCGAAGTGCGCGTCGAAATGCAGCAGGCCGCGCGCGTTCATGAACGCGATTCCAGCTTCCAGTTGAGCCTGGGCGGCGGTGACGGCTCGGGCCGCGACGTCGGCGTAGTTGCGGACGTGGCGGGCGCGCAGCCAGGTGCTGAGACGGTTCGCTCCGAGCCGCCTCAGTCGAGCGGGCGTGGCGTAGCCGCCCAACAGGACCAGCGCGCCTTTGCAGCTGGAGTAGTCGAACTCCCTTTCCAGGCTGGGGAACAGGCTGGTCATGACGTCACGGAGCCGGTTGATCATGCGGACCCGGTCCGCGATGAGATCGGCGCGGTGTGCGGTCAACAAGCCCAACATCCGGACCAGGTCCGTGCCCGGATCGACCGGACTCAGGTCACGGCGCAGCCGGACGGTCTGGGCGATGGCGTGGGCGTCTTTGGCGTCGGTCTTGCCTTCCCGAGTGAACGCCGAACTCATCGCCGACACCACCCGCCCCGACGCATAGAACACCTCCTGGCCAGCCTGGGCCAGCAACGCCGACAGCAGCACCGACAGCAGCGCCGACGGGGCGCCGATGATGTCAACCGCCCACACCGAATGATCAGCCAAACCAGTGACCGCGGTCAGCACGGCCGGGATCAAGGCTCCAGTCGTGCGGGCAGCGCTCGTCAATGACCTAAATCGGGTGCCGTTCTGGCTGCGCCGCCTCGGACCTCGGACCTCGGACCGCGGCCGGGAAATGGCCAACCACCAGAGGTTTACTACGCTCACCGGCTGCCGGGTCTACTTCTGCGACCCACGAAGCCCCTGGCAGCGCGGCACGAACGAAAACACCAACCGGCTGCTGCGCCAGTACTCCTCGAGGACCGGCGACCTGCGCGCCTACGACCTAGCCGCGCTCGACGCCATCTCCGCCCGCATCAACCACCGGCCCTGGGAAGTCCTCGGATGGCGAACACCGGCCGAGGTCCTCGCCGCCTGCCGGCCGTTCTGACTGACCGCAAAGGAACGTTGACCGGGCACTCGCAGCCGGGCCCCCTCGGACCGATCACAGCGTTGCCGGTTATGACTGGTCTGTGGTTGTGGGCAGGGTGATGACGATCTTGGTCGCGGATACGCCGCGGCGTTGGATGTTCAATGCTTGTTGTAGATGCTGCAGTCCGTCGCCGATCACGCGTGGTTCGGGCACGGCGGCGTAGCTGCCGGCGGCGAGGGCTGCGGGCAGGAAGTCGCGGTAGATGACGGTGCTGACCTCGTTGCTTTTCAGGGTGGTGCCGTAAATGAATTTGGACTTGACGCGGCGCGATCGGGCGCCTGCCTGGAGGCCGATCATCGAGGTCATCAGGTGCCGTATCAGCCCGACCTGCGCGAGGCGACCCTGTCCGGGTTCCCCTAGCGGTGCGAGAGAAACCGGCGGGCTGGCCAGGGCGACGAACTTGGTGCCGTGGCAGTGGGCGACGATACGCACGCACGCGGGTCCCGAGGTGGTGCCGAACGCGATCGCCCCGGCCAAGGTCTTGCCTTCCAGTGCGGCGATGATGTCGTCGATCACGCTGGCGCTGTGGTAGTCGAATACCTGTGCTGCACCGAGGGTGGTGACGTAGTCGAAGTTGCGCGGTGAGGCGGTGGTGATGACCTCGTAGCCGGCGGCGACCGCGAGTTGGATTGCCTGGCTGCCGACGCTGGTCGACCCGCCCCACACCAGCACGGTCTCGCCGGTCGGTTCGGGGGTGAGGCTGGGGTGGCGCAGCGCGAGGAAGTCGGACTGGAACAGCCCGCACGCCGCGGTCGACACCGCTAACGGCAGGACCGCGGCCCGCTCGAAGCTCAGGCTCTCAGGGATCGGGCAGGTGAGTTGAGCCAGGGCGACGCTGTAGTGCTGGAACGCGCCCTCGGCAGGACTGTTGCTGTCCTTGTCGGTGCCGACCACGTGCGCGAGCACCCGGTCACCGACTTGCACACCGGTGACGTCGGCTCCGACCTCGACGACGACGCCGGCAACGTCGGAGCCGATCACGGCCGGGTACTTCAGCCATCGGTAGGCCAATTTCCCGGCGACCTGGATGACCCAGTCCACCGGGTTCACCGCGATCGCATGGCTGCGTACGACGACCTGGTTCGCAGCGGGCGCACCGTAGGGGGCGTCCCGGACCGCGAGGTCGGCTCGGGTTGCATCGAGCCATGCCGCCTTGTTGCTGGGTGCCATCAGATCTCCTGGAATCGACAACGAATGCACTCTGTGCAGTCACGATAGCGCACGCGTCTGCACTGGGTGCAATGACCGGTACCGTTGGCTCGGTGCCGCGGTGGAGAGAGGACGGCCCGGGCCGCCTCCAGCACGCCGCGGTAATGTTGTTCATCGAACGCGGCTACGACCAGGTCACCATCGCCGAGATCGCCGAGCGGTCCGGGCTGACCAGGCGCTCGTTCTTCAACCACTTCGCCGACAAACGCGAGATCTTCTTCGCCGGCGCCGCCGCATTCCAGGCGCACGTCGTCGACGCCATCGCAGCCGCACCGGCCACCAGCGGTCCGCTGCACGCCGCGGGCACCGCCCTCGTCGCCGCTGGAACCGGGCTCGCGGAACTCGCTGGAGACCTCGCGCCCACGGTGCGCGCGATCATCACCTCCTCCACCGAGCTGCGCGAGCGTGAGCTCAGCAAGATGGCGGCCCTCACCGACGCAGTCACCGACGCCCTACAACAGCGAGGAGTGCCCACCCGCACGGCGCAGATCAGCGCCCGCGTAGCCGTCACCGCGTTCACCGTCGCCTACGACGACTGGGTCGACAACCCCAAACACGACCTCGCAACGCACATGGATCACGCCATCACAGACTTTCGCGCCGCCCTGGCCACGACCGCAGTAGACGTACCACAGACCGAGGGGGCGTCCTGGCGAAACGCTGCCCGCAGGATGTGAGTGCTATCAACCCACCAAGCACCCAATAGCCGGATCGGCCGCAGGTGGAACCGTTCGCGGATAGCCCCAGCCTCGGCGCGCGGAGCTTGGTCTCACAGCACGTTGAGGCAGTCCAACGCCCGGGCGTTGAACTGCGCCGGGCTCGTGCGGTGGCGGGGCAAGAAGCTCGGCACGGGTGGAGAAGCGGGCTGCCCGCTGGCGGGAACCTTCGATGCGCGCCGCACGGTCTGGTCAAGCAGGGCGGTAACGCCCACACTGCACTGGACCGTGAGGAGCTGGCGATGATGGATAGAGCTCGACGAGCTTGTGTGGCGACGGCCGCCGCCGCGTTGGCCGGGATCACCGGCCTTGGGTCTGCGCACGCCGCGCCCGCCATGACCTCTGCCGCGCCGACACCGGTTGCGCCCGCTACTACTGCCAGGAACGCGGCCCCGGCTGTCGGGGCAACGGCACCCAACACCTCCTCGACCGCGCGGTCAACCGCGACAGTGCCCTCAGGCACCTCGGCTGTGGTCGCCAAGGCCACTGCGAGTCCGACGCGACAACCGAGCGCACCGAAGGCAACCGGCCCGACGGTGCCATGGAGTGCGAAAGGGTTCGTAGCGGACAGTGGTCACGTCCCGTATCCCAATTTCACGAAGCCACCCCGTTCGAAGCCGGGCTGCCGGAGCGCCGACTTCGAGCTGATTTTCGACCGCACCAGCCCAGCGCCGTCCCAGGGTCAATTCGAGCACGGCTGGCAACTGACAGTGTTCACGCTGCGCTACGACGGGCGGAGCGCGTGTGCGCTCAGCGGCCAACCGTTCAGCGGCCAACTCGTCACCGCGTCCGGCGTCGAGCTCCCCAACGACCGATTCATCGGCGGCCCTGCCATTGCCGACCGCCTGGTGCGGCCGGGCCAGCTCGTATTCGGGTCGGTGGGCTGGGCGGTGAAGCTCGGGCAGGAACCGAGGCCGGCCGAACTCGTTTCGACCCCACCTTGTCGACCACTACGCCCAACCCTCGCTTGGCCGCGTCGCTGCGCGGTGTGTCGATAGACCCGCGCCCCGGCGGCGGCTTCGCCGACGGCCCCGACTGGAAGGCGGCCGCGACCGGTTTCGTCGACACGATCGCCGACGCCGGCTCGACGGCGTCGCTGCGCGGGTCCTACGCCGGCCCGCGGCACGTCCGCCTAGATGGCGTCCTGCATTTCGCTGTCACCCTTGAGAACGACGGAACCGTGCCGGTGTCGTTGGATCCATGCCCGCTGATGGCCGACGAACTCTACGTCGTGATCATCAAGTTCGCGACGATCATCGGCCAGCACGGGCCGGTCAACTGCGCGCAGGCGCCGACCACGATCCGGCCCGGCCGAGCAATGACGCTGCAGGTCGCACAGTCCACGGTAGGTGAGATCGCCGGCTCGTCGAGGGTCTACTGGACCATGCTCGGTAGTGGCGCTTCGGGGCCGTACGTCGAAGGCGGCGTGACGATCGACCATGGCGACGTTGTCCTGCCGACGACCAGTCGAACGACCGCGTCGTCGACGACAAGTGCGTCCGCGGTTATTGCGACGAGCGGGTCGAGCAGTACGACGCGCTCTACCACATCGACTGCGTCGCTGGCAGTAACCGGCACCCCCACCGCAGCGCTTGCCGGCGTGGCTCTGGCGTTAACACTCGCTGGCTTGGCCGTGATTGCCTCTGGCCGTCCGCGGCGTCATCGGCACTGATTCGCGCTCTTGGATTGCACGTTCGTAATCGCGGGTGGCGCCGCGAGATGACCAGCCGGGGACGCTTGCCTGCTGCCGTTCTTGCAGTTGGGGCCCCCTGCGCCTGGTCCAGTTGTCCGTAACGGCGGTTGCGCCCACCGCTCGTTGCCGACCGCGGACTCGGCAACCCGTTCATCACCATCGGACGTGTGCCGCTCAAGTATGTGAACGTCAGCGACGATCGTTTTCTTTACGTAGAGCCGCGAGGTCGACAGAGCCCGTCAGGAACTCGTGTAAAGCTTGTTGTGGCTGATGGTGCTGGTGGGTCTGACACGGGTTGCTGACAGCGGCGAAACCGTCAAGGAACTCATCCGCTAGGTCAGTCTTTGCTGATTACCGTCGGCGCCCGTCGGCGCCCGTCGCCGTCCCACACGCCAACGTTTATCGGAACGGTGGTGGGTTGCACGGGGCAGCTGTGTCCAGCCACGCGGCAGGCACGCGAGGAGGATGAGCTAGTGGCGCATTTCAGGTTCGGCCCGGTTGAAGGGTCGACTGCTTCGCCCACGTCCGTTGACATCGAGGCCATGAAGCGTGTGCGAGCTAGCTTGGACGACCTGGCTGTTCAAGTGCCAAGGCTTGCGCCACCGCGCCGGTACCGGCTCGCGGTCGGTCGGATCGTCAACGAGTGGGGTGTTGAGGCCGTTGCGCAGTTCGTGGCTGGCTGGCCTGACGCTGACGGCCTGGCGCTCGCGAAGCTCTTGATGCAAGCCGACCGGCTGCGGCGCGACGACCCTATTGACGTCGACCAGCTGTTGGTCAAGACGCATGCGGAGGCCGAAATCGACCATCGGGGCCGGGCGCGGCGGACGCCGGCTTGACGGCATCGCACAATGCGGTGGCACGCCGATACCGTGGCGAACTCAAGATCCCATGGTTTGTGCTGCCGACGGATACCGGTGGGCAGTTACTGCTGGTCCTGGCTGGACATGAGGTGGAGGTGTTGTCGATGGTTAATGTTGTTCGGCGGTTCGGGCGGGTCTCGGGCGGTGTTGTCTCAGTGGCCGTTGTGGTCTGCGCATGTAGCTCGGCAAGCAAGCCAGCGGTGCACCGATCAAGCAGTCCGGCGACGTTCACTGGAAGGCCCTACTCGCTTTACACGCACTGCGGTGTGCACGAAGCGAATATCGAAGGCACGTACTACGCGGCCGATCACCCCCTCGACGACGGTCAAGGAAATCCGCCCCCAGGATGGGGAAACCCATACCAGAAGGGATCGATAACGATGCCGACGCCGAGTACCGCAGTTTTCCGCGACGAGCTGGGGCATGTGGTGCGGTTGCACGTCAGGGCAGGCGCCACGTCCTTCCTACGAACTTGCTCGTAGCTGACGCTACCGACTCGGGTATGGACGGCTCCTGGCGCTCTGCTGCGCGGACCGCTGCGATGCCAACGCGGTCATCGCATCGATCAATGATCCACGGTCTTTCGGATCCACAGCGGCTTGAATCCAGCGAATCGTCGACGCAAGTTGCACGTCCGACAGCCCTCCCGCAGACGAACGGTGACCGGGCACCGCAACGGTGCGTCGATCCTGAGTAGTTCCCGCATGGACTGACCCCGCGACGCCTAATCTGCCTGCCGCTGCCGTCCTCGGCGTTGGACGTCAGTGGGTGGGCGTGGCTGCAGAGCGTATGGAGGCGGGCACGCTGGCTACCGCTCCGGCTCGCACTACCCAACCTTGGTAGTCGACCTTGCCGCGGTAGTACTGCCGTCGCTCGGTGAGCAGGGCTGTTCGGGTGTCGAACATCAGCGATTCGGCCTGGTCTGCCGGGTCCCCCACGCGGTGGAACACGAACTCCTGGACGGCATTGCCACCCTCGTCGCGAGTCACCGATCCCAGCGTGATCTGCCCCATCCGGGCGAGCATTTCTAATGCTGCGCGACGCAGGCCTAACGGCGCGATCCCGGTACCTATGAGGCCCGGCACCGCGTTGAAGACCGCTTCGTCGACGGTCGGTGAACCGTTGGTAGTGCCGCTCAAGTAGTGGAATAGAGCGTTGGGGTCGGTCGGCAATGTGCGCAGGTAGCGCGCGGACAGTATCTGATGGTCCGGCTTGTGCAGGCCTAGTACATAAGTCTCGGAGCGAGACCTGGTGACGTGGTGGAACCACCCGCGGCCGCCGTCACTGGACGTCCAGCTTTCGTTTCTGGTCCGGGAAACTCCGGTCTGAGAGGAGGGTGCAGCACTCGACGCCGTCTGCCATTCATCGAATACGACGTGCCAGTACGCATGGGGTCCGATGGTGTCTGCATCCGTGGGCGTGGCGACCTTCGCCAGCCGATACAGCCCGGCTGCGGCGGCCGATTGGGACCCCTCCGGTGAGCCGGCCGGTAGGAAGGTGGGTGCTGCCACGGCAGCCGCGGCGGCCAGTCCGGTCAGCGCTGTCACCGTAATCGCCCGACGCTGCCGCCGTCGCGGGCGAACCTGAGCTAAGTGCGCTTCGCCGAGACGACGGTCAGGCGCGCTATGCAGCACACGTTGGAGCAGTGCGTCTTGTTCGTCTGGCGTCCACTGCGGGGCCGGCCGCAGGGCGGCAAGCCGGTCATCGATGGCGGTCATAGCGGCATCTCCTGGATGAGTCGGGGCTGAACGGCGGGCCGAGCGGGAGGATCGGGATCAAGCAGGCGCCGTAGCTCCGACCGGGCACGGTGCAGGCGCATCTCGAAGCCGTGCCGTGAGCAGCCGGCAACGACGGCTGCATCGGCGATGGTCAACCCGTCCCACGCGGTCAGAAGAAGGGCTTCGCGCTCGGTCGAGGACAGTTGCAGCAACGCGGCCAGCATCGAGCGTCTCTCCAGGGCGATGTCGTCGGCGCCGTTGGCCGGCGCCAGCGACCGCTCCAAGGCGCCAAGTTGGGCAGCGAGCCGCTGCTGGCGGGCCGTGCTCCGTCGCCGGTTGTGGATCGTGTTGCGGGCGGCGACGAGCAACCACGCCAGTGCCGGGTCGGGCACTTCGTCGATGCGCCGCCAGGCCAGTAGGTACACATCGCCGACGACATCCTGAGCGGCCGCGGCGTCAACCTGCCGCACCGCATAGGCGAGCACGCGCGACGCGTACTGCTCGAACAGCGACCGCAGGCGCGCTTCACGTTCCGCCGATGTACCCATGCCATCTAATGTCCGGCAACCGCCCGGCACTCACGCAAGCCGCTGCACTATCTTTCATGCCCGGGGCCGGAGCCAACCAGGCGGACCAGCGTTACCGCCTGACTCCCACAGGCACGCCACCTCTAGCCAGGGCCGTCCTGGCACGATCCTCGTCAACCGCCAGCCGCGCTAATAGGTGACCCTCCACCGGGCAAAGCTGCGAGACGGTCCGGCCCGGCCACTGCTGAGCGGTGCCACAACCAAACGCTGACGGGGCAGCGGTAGGCACCCCGCGAGCCATCGCCGGCTGTGTGTCGGCGGCGACCGTTCTGACTGCCATCGGTCAATCAGCGGTTGAGCGGTGCCACACGCGCAGTGGTCCGAGGTCGGCGAAGCCGACGGCGAGCGCGGCGTCCAAGTCGGCGTGGTGTTCATATCCAACCACTGGAAGCCCCGGCGCGCGGTGACCGACGACCGCGAGTACACCAGGCCAGACGGCCAACGGGTCGCCGTCGACGGCGAAGACGTTGGAAAGACCGACGGCGCCTGCGCTGCGGTTAAGCACCGCGCCGCCCGTGATCTGATCGTCGTGGTTGGCCGCGAGCACGGTGATCGACCGGTCGTGCAACAGGCCGGCCGGTAGAGGGCGGGCGAGCTCAGCGGCGACGCACCACGATGCGAGTCCGGCGCTATCAGCAACGACCTTCCAGCTCGTCACGTTTCCCGCGGGCCGAGGTGGGTGTCCGATCCACCGTGCTTCGAACAGCAGCCGGAATCCGTAGGGCTCGAGGTTGACGTCGGCGAAGCTGTCCTTGACTGAGCACGTCGAGCGGTCGGCCAGCAAGCTGACAAGGTGCGTCGTGGACACACCGGGCCTCAGCGTCACCGCGTCCGGAAATAGCGGCGGTGGCTCGCCAACCGTGCACCAGACACCATTCG
Organism: uncultured Jatrophihabitantaceae bacterium; assembly: GCA_964236495.1. Taxonomy (GTDB): domain Bacteria; phylum Actinomycetota; class Actinomycetes; order Mycobacteriales; family Jatrophihabitantaceae; genus CAXSBR01. The sequence continues at coordinate 314,917 of CAXSBR010000001.1, read as the reverse complement.
TAGCGTCCTGCACGCCGGGGCCGGAGACTAGCGCACACCACGCGACATTGTTGGATACGGCGTCCGCTAACAAGCTCATCTCGTCCACTTTGCCAAACGTGTTGGGAAGAAGCCCGCTACGGATTACGAGCGCGGTCGAACTTGGCTGACCAAAATTCGTGTCCGGGACATCGGCTTATCCGGGCCGGCCCGCGACCACCCCACACCTTGCGCGGCCTCCCGCCGATGCCCCTTCGACGACCCGTCTACGGACACTCTGGACAGTCCTCGACATTTCCGGCGAGGTCGGGACCGCCACTGTCCTCAAGCCCTGCCCGAGAAAATGCCCGGTCAACGCCCCGTATACGGCCACACTGGAGCTCATGAGCGGACTGTTGATCGGCTACGCCCGAGTCTCTACCACTGAGCAGGACCTCACCGCCCAACACGACGGGCTAACCCACCTCGGTGTCGACCCCGCCCGGACCTACGTCGACCACGGCCTGACCGGCACTAATCGGGCCCGACCCGGCCTGTGGGAAGCCCTGGCTGCGTGCCGGGCCGGGGACACTCTGGTCGTCACCAAACTTGATCGGCTCGCCCGGTCCTGCCCGACGCCCGCGACATCGCCGACCACCTCACCCGACGACAGGTCGAACTCAGCCTGGGCGGCGCCGTGTACGACCCGACCGACGTGATCGGCAAACTGCTCTTCAACGTCCTGGCCATGGTCGCCGCGTTCGAAGGCGACCTCATCCTCCTGCGCACCCGCGAAGGCATTGCCGTAGCCAAAGCCAAAGGCCGACTGCTGGGTAAGCAGCGCAAGCTCAGCGTCCGCCAAGAAGCGCACCTCGTCGACTTGCACCGCGCCGGCAACCACACCAACGCCGAACTCGCTGAACTGTTCTCCGTAGCCCGATCCACCGTCTACCGCGCCGTCGCCCGCGCCGGTGCATAGCGAGACCGTCCGATGGCTGATAGGCCTGAGTATCGGCACCGTCGGAACCGTCGGAACCGAGACTGCTCCGTTGTGGCGCCTGCGAGCCCGCCGATCCCGCCTCACCACGTTCGCGCACACCCACAGTGCGCAGTGGGCAGCGCTGAGTCGAGTCCGCCGCGGCGCTCACTTCCTTGACCACGGCCGCGGCCGGGGCCACGGAGGTCCGTCCGGCACCTTGCTGTTAAGCAGTGATTGCTTGTCCTGGCACCCGGACGGCTACGAGCAGGGCCACGGAGACCGGTCGTGGCAATGGAGCGCGGCCGACGTGCGCTGCGACTGCAGCCGCACCCGCACCCGCACCCGCCGAGACATCACTGGCATCACCTATCTCCAGGTCACCCTCACCGTCCCGCAGGGACAGGTCGTTCTTTCCATCGCCCGCCAGACCGGTGATCTCCCACTTGTGCTCACACCCGCACCTCGCTAGCGGCGCGGCGTTCCTCGGCTAGGCGGTGGTGCGTTGACCGGTGAGACCGCCATCGTTTCTTCGTCCACTGACGGGCCGTTGTCGACGCCACCCAGCCGCACACGACCGTGTGGTTCGCCTACCGCCTCGGCCCGCCACTTTCGGCGCGTTTGCATCGTTTGCCAATGACGAGGACCGGCAGGCGCTGCTGTCCGCCGGCGGCCCGCAATCAGCTGGGGACAACGCCCACCTGTTCCTGGCACCGCCGACGTTCGAGCAGGTCGACATCATCACCGCCCGGCAAGCGCACCAACCAGACGTCTTAAACACGCAGACGCAGCGCTCGGCCCGGTGAAACCCGCCTAGCCATCGCCCGACCCCTGGGACGGGGCAGCCCTCGACAGGCCCCCGGGACCTGTTGTTCGAATAGCTCTACTTTCCGGAAGGTCCTGCCAAGTCCGTTGACGCCCAGCGGGCCGACGGCCAGGCCTGGTAGCAGGGTGCCCGCGCGGAGCGTCAGGCCTGCGGGTCCTCGGTGAAGGTCACTTTGGCCAGTGGGCTGCGCTCGACCCACTCGTCCAGTACCGCTGTCGGCCACGGACTGTCCGGGCCGTTTCGGCGGTTGAACTCTTCCACGAAGACAGCCAGGACTCGGCGACGTTCTGCGGGGTCGGTGACGACTGTGGCTGTTGCCGGCAGATCGGCAGTGACGCCGTGCTTGAGTTGGAAGGTGAACTGCGGCTTCGCGCGCAGGTTGATCAGCCAGTCGCGTTGCTTGGGCGCGGGAATCCCGCTCAGGTAGATGTCGTCGCCCTCGCGGTAGAACACGATCTCGATGCGGCGGGGTTGCCCGGTGCGCCGCCCGGTGGTGGTGATATCGATCGTGCGGTCCTCGAGGGTCGAGGTGGAATCGATCGCCAGTTTCTGGCGCACGTCCTGCCTCATCGGACGTTGCCGCCGACGCCGGCGATGACCGACATACATCTGCCGGTTACGGCCCGCTGGGCGGCAGTAGCGGTTTCTACAGCCATGAACTCGTCCTTTCGCGACGCGGCGTTCACTCAGGGTTCGACGGTGACGACGATCTTGCTTGCGGATACGCCTCTGCGCAGTGTCGTCAGTGCGTCGGGGATGCAATCGAGCCCGGTGCCGATGACGCGGGGCGGCGGTGCAGGCCGGAACGTGCCGCCGGCCAGCGCCTCCGGGAGGAACGTTTCGAACAGTCCACACGCCGCGGCGGACACGCCCAGCGGTACGACGGCGGCTTGTTCGTAGCTGACGTGGGCAGGAATGGGCGAGGCCATGTGCGCCTTGAGCACCGTGTGGTTCTGGAAGCCGCCTTCTGCCGCGCGGTTGTGGCGTTTCTCGAAGCTCAGGGCGTGCCCGAGGATCCGATCGCCGACGAAGAACCGGTCCGCGTCCGCGCCGACGGCGACCACGTCGCCGTCGACGTCGGATCCTAGGACGGTCGGGTAGCGCCGCCATGGGGCGATGATCGTCCGAGCCACACCGGGGACGGCATCGACCGGGTTGACCGCTACCGCGCGGACCCGAACCACGATCTCCCCCGCGCCGGCGGTCGGTATCGCTGCCGGCCCTACCGCCCACCGTCCTCGCCGCGATCGCAGCCACAACGCCTGGTTGGAGGCGCCGCCGTTCTGCGCGGTCATGGGCGGCCCGTCGCCGAAGTGGTCGCCGCAATAGCCGCACCGTCATGCAACGCCTGCGCCATCGCGCTCGCGAACGGTACGGGCGGCCGGTCGAGCAGGGCACGGATGGGGACAGCGTCGCCGATCATGTCCACATCGCTGCCAGGGCCGACGAACCCCCCGATCGCGCCGGGTGGCATCTTCGCGGCCCGCTCGAGAAGCGGGGCGACGCGGGCGATCAGCCGGCGTGGAAGGTGAATCTTCACTGGGTGCCGACGGTCCAGGTGGTCGGCGGCAAGGTCGATCATCTCGTCGATGGTGAGCACGTCGTCGCTCCCGACGTCGTAGTGCTGCCCGAACGAGCGGGGTTCGTCGATGAGAGCGACGAGCTGGTAGGCCACGTCGTCGACCGCGACTGTGCGGAACCGCTGCTGAGCGCTGCTGATCAGCACCGCGGCCCGGCGCCGCGCGCCACGTTCGACCAGGCCGAACCCGTCGCCGCCGTGACCGACGATCATGCCTGGACGCAGAACCGTCACGTTCAGGCCGCTGGCGAACAACAGCGCCTCGATTCGGGCGCGGCCGCGCGTCCAGGAGCTGCGCGCGTCGGCTGCGACTCCGATCGACGTCACGTACAGCAACCGGCTCACCTCGTTGGCGTGGCAGGCAGCGACGATGTTGCTCATGCCCGCCTCCTCAACATCGATGAAGTCGTGGCCTTTCTGCCTGGCCGGCTGCGCCGAGAGCGTGTGCACGCACACGATCACTGCCTGAACCTGGCGCGCCGCCGCTGACACTGCTGCGGCGTCGATCATGTCCCCACCTACGACCTCGACCCGCTCTGCGGCCAGGTCCGCGGCTCGCGTCGGGTTGCGGACCAGACATCGCACCGACAATCCGGCCGACGTCAACGCCTTCACCACGCGACGGCCCACGAACCCCGTCCCGCCGAGCACCAATACCGCGCGGTCGTCACTCATGCGCTCCACCGTCTCCACGTCATGACACCTTCTGTCGTCACCAACGTAGGTGATGACACGCGGTGTCGTCAACGGATAAGCTGACGGCCATGGCCAGGTGGGCTCCCGATGCGCCCCAGCGGCTGCAAGCAGCGGCGATGACGCTGTTTGCCGAGCATGGTTTCGCCGACACAACCGTCCCCGAGATCACCGCTCGAGCCGGATTGACGACGCGCACGTTCTTCCGCCACTACGCCGACAAACGCGAAGTCCTGTTCGCCGGTGAGGACGAACTGCCCGAGGTCGTGGCGCGCGTGTTCGCCGATGCGCCGGCGGAGTTGACGCCCATCGACGTTGTCGTCCAAGGCCTGCAAAACGTGGTCGCTCCGCGGTTCGACAACCAGTGGGCTTACTGCCGGGCCCGCCGTGACATCGTCAACACCGACGTCGCCCTGCAGGAACGCGAAGCCCACAAACTGGCCACGCTGGCCCGTTCAGCCACAATCGGGTTCACCGACCGAGGACTGAACCCGTTACAAGCAGGTCTCGCCGCCGCACTAGCGGTCACCCTCTATGACGCCGCGTTCCAACTCTGGCTCGACGCAGACGGCTCCACACCATTCGCCCAAGCCGTGACCATGGCAGCAGAAGCCCTCAACGAGATACTTCCTGGCCTTCCGTAAGCCAACTATCAGCACCTGACCGTCCGGTGAGCGATGGCGTTTGCAGGATGTTGCGCGTGCCGGTCACCCTCATTCGCCCTGGCCGTCCTCAGTCGAAAAGTCGTCCAGAGTTCATTCAAACGGCCCCTGGCCGCCGGGTGGACTGCGTGAGAATGACGCTCGCACCCGACTTGATCTGCACCGAACAGATCGGCGCACCTCGCCACCAGGAGGATCGATGAAGCACACCCGTCTGGGCAACGCCGTCGCTGTTGCCGTCACAGCGTTCGCCATCGCATTCACCGGATCGGGCTCCGCCGGCGCCGTGCCCACCCGCATAGAGAGCCGAGTCTGCCCCCCGGACGCCATCGCGCTGACCTACAGCGACGGCCTGGACAAGTTGACCTATCAGGGCATCGGACTCGGCGGCCTGTCCAACATCGCCTACGACGCCCGTTCCCACGCCTACGTCTCCAGCGTCGACAACAACGGCACCGACCCCTCACGGCTGTGGTTCTACCGCAACCTGAACTCACCCGTCGTGGTGCGCCCGCCGCTGATTCTTCGCGCGCCCGACGGCAAGGCCTACGACGGAACCACGGCCGACAACGAAGGCCTTGCGGTCTTGCCCGACGGTGACTACCTGATCAGTTCCGAAACGGAACCCTCGATCCGCATCTTCGGGCGGAACGGGGTCGAAAAGACCCACCTGCAGGTTCCCACCCGCTTCCACGTCGCACCGGCTGGTCAGGCAACCAGCAACAAGACCCTCGAAGGCCTGACTGTCACCCCGAACGGCAAACGCATCATCGCAGCGATGGAAGGCACGCTCAGCGGCGACGTGTCCGCGACCGGAGACGCCACCTATCGCCGTTTCCTGATCTACGACCGCACCCGACGCGGCACCTGGAAACTGAAGAAGGAAATCGGCTACCAGGTCGACCCCGGGAACCGGATCTCAGAAGTACAGGCCTACGCCAACGGCAAGATCGTCGTCATGGAGGCCGCCTACAGCGCGGCGGCGGGCAACACTGTCCAGCTCTACGCCGTCACCGGGCTCGGCCACGCTCGCAATGTGACCAGGGTCGGCAACCTGTCGGCCCAGCCCGACGACGTGCTCTCCAAGACCCTGGTCAGCAACATCACCAACTGCCCGTCGCTCGGCGCGCCAGCCAAAGAAACCCAAACCAACCCGCTGCTGGACAACTACGAGGGCATGACCATCCGACGGCTCGCCGACACCGACCTCTACGCGGTCACCCTGATCAGCGACGACAACTTCAGCCCGACCCAAACGACGCGGGTACTGAACCTGGCAGCAGTGCTGCCCTAGCAACGCGCGGGTGCTGACCTTTGAAGCGACCAGCCGCGACAGCCCGACCGAGCAGCCCCGAAGGTTCCCGCGGCGGGCATCCGGTCGGCTCGGCTCGATCAAGACCTCAACGACGGTCATGCGTCGCGGTGCGTACCGATCAGCACGTCGCCGAGCGCCTGGACGTTGTCCTGGTCGCTGCGTTCCGGGCTTGCCGGTATCCGCAGGATCCGCGCTGCGAAGCTCGGCATCCACCAGTTGGCTTTGTCCAGGACGCTCACCAGGGCCGGCGCGACGAGTGACCGCACGATGGTGGCATCGATCAGTACGCCGATGCCGAGCCCGGTGGCAATGATCTTCACGATGGGATCTGGCGCGGTCGACAGTGAGACGAGGGCTGCGAACAGGATGAGCGCGGCGCTGGTGATGAGTCGTCCGGTCCGGCCGATGCCCTCGACCACGGCGGTGTCGGTCGAGCCGGTGCGGTCGTAGGCCTCCCGCATTCGACTGAGGATGAACACCTCGTAGTCCATCGACAGCCCGAACAGGAACCCGAACAGCAGGATCGGTGCGAGGGCGTTGACTGCTCCGCTGCTGTGCAGCCCGAACAGTGCGTGCAGGCCGATGCCTTTCTGCCAGATGAGCACGGTGGCTCCGTAGGTCGCGGCGACCGAGAGCAGGTTGAGAGCGATCGCTTTGAGCGGCAGGACGATAGAGCGCAGGGCTCGAGCCAGGAACAGGAAGGTCACGATCGAGACGAGGATCAGTACGAGCGGGAAGTAGGAGTAGATCGTGGAGCTGTTGTCGGCTTGCAACACCTCGTTGCCGGCGACGCTGTCAGCGCTGGGAGCGGCGCGCCGGACGTCGGAGAGCAGGTTGCCGGTTCCGGCACCGCCGGTCTGCTTGATCGGAACCGCCATCACGACCGTGGCACCGCTGGCGCTGGTCCATCCCGATCCCGATACGCCGAACGCGCCGCTCACGCCGGTGACCGCCTGAAGCCGCGACACGACCGTCGCCGGGTCGGTGCCAGCATGAAGCAGCACGGGCATCGGGGTGAGGGTGCCCTCGGGGAATCCGTCGGCCCGTAGCTGTGCCAACCCGTCATTGGCAGGTCCACTCGCGGAGAGAGAGTTCAGGTTGGGAAGGGCGACGTTGATCTGGGTGGCTGCGCCGGCCAAGCCGCCCAGAACGAGGACGCCGAATCCGAGCGCGGCCCAGCGTCGGCGGACGACGAACCGGCCCCACCTCTCCCAGCCGCCGGGCCCGGTCCGGGTAGCGAGCGCACGCTTCGAGGCCGGCCAGTCCAGCCTCGGGCCGACCGAACGCAGGATCGCCGGCAGCAGGGTGAGCGAGACGAGCGCGGCGATGGCAGGTATGAACAGTCCGCTCAGCCCGACTCCGCGGACGAAGGAGACCGGCACGGCGACGAGCGCGAAAAGCCCGATGCTGGCGGTGACACCGCTGACGGCGACGGCGTGACCGGCGCGCGAGCAGGCGGCGGTGACGGCGGCGGCGTTGTCGGCGCCCCGGCGACGTTCTTCGCGCCAGCGAGTGACGACGAGCAGAGCGTAGTCCAGTGAGAGCCCCAGTCCCAGGATGGCGACGATGAACTCGATGGCGGGGTTGAAGCGGATCCCGGGGAACAGGCGGGTGAGGCCGTTGAGCGCGAGCAGCATCGTCAGGATCGACACCAGCGCCGTCACCAGGGGGATGACCGCGATGATCGATCCGAACACCCAGGCCAGGATGACCAGAGCCGCGAGTGAGCCGACCAGAACTTCGGTGAGCACGCTGCTGCCACCGGAGCTGCTTCCGGAGCTGAGCTGCTCGACACCCGTGATCGCGGTGGTGGTGCCGGGCACGGCGGCGCGAGCAGTCGCTGCGAAGTGGTTCAAAACGGTCGCATCGACGGCGTCGGCGCCCGACTGCGCGGGGAAAACCATGACCACGGTGGACCGGGCGCCGTTGCGGATGAGGTCGGGGCTTCGCGTGCTGGCGTAAGTGATCACCCGCAGTCCCGTGTCGGCGCGCGCCGCTACCTCCACCGCGGTCAGCGCCCGCTGCCCGGCCGGGCTGGTCGCGGGCTCGGCGGCGGGCAGGTTCACAAGCAGGATGCTGGGGTTGGAGCCGGCTCCGCCGAACTCGGCGCCCAGTGCCTGGTTGGCGGTATAGCCGGGGCTGGACAGCGTGAAGCCGCTCTTGAGGCGGCCACCGACCGTCGGCGCCAGCACCGCCCCGGCGATCGTGATCAAGGCCCAGGCAACGAAGACCCATCGGCGGTGGCGCTGGATCCAGGCGAAGGCGGCGTTCATGGATATCTCCCAAGGCAGTCGGTATTTCCGTCGAGAAAAACGCTATGGACGCCACCTCGCCCAGGCATCGGCCATGAGAACCAAACTCGGGCTCGTTCCTGCGAACGAGGCAGCCGGGTAGGGCCCAGCAGTTCTGCGGATCGTTCGCACGCACGATGCGGACCTGGACCGGGTTTGCCTACCGTTGGCGCGGTGCGCGTCAGGAACTGGTTGCGGCGTCGAGCCCGGTGGGTCGATGTCGGTCTCGGCGCGCTCAGCGGAGCGGGGTTGCTCGCAGAAAGCCGCCTGTACGGGCATGGCAGTCATGAATTAGCAGCGGTCGTGCTGGGGCTCGCAGTGGCCGCGGCGGTCGCGACCCGACGACGTGTCCCCGTGCTGGCGCTGATCGCGACGCTTGCCGTGCTGCTCATCGCGCTGCCGATAACGCACAGCACTCATGCCACGTTGGCGATCGCGATGCTCAGCGCCGCCACCGTCGCCTATCAGGGCCGACGTGGCGTCACGGTGATCGTCGGTAGCGCACTCGTGCCCGTCGTCGGCTTGGCATGGCGCATCGCCGGTGCCGACGACGGGGGCAGCGATTTCCTGGTGTACCTCGTCTTTCTGCTGGCCGCGGTTGCCGCCGGGGACGCGGTGAAGTCACGCCACGACGCTGCCACCGCCCGTTCCGATCGCGAACAGGTTGCCCGCCAAGCCGTGGCCCGGGAGATGTTCGATCAGTACCGGATTGAGCTCGGGCGTGAATTGCACGACAGTCTCGCGCACACGCTTGTCGCCATCACCACCCGCGCCGGGGTCGCTTCGCATCTGCACGGTGCCCACGGCGAACCGGAACTCATCAGCGCGTTGGAGGACGTCAAGCACGTCTCGGCCGAGGCTCTGGAGCAGCTTCGCGCAACGCTGCAATCGGTGCGCGACATCGGGCGGCCGCCTCTCGTGGTGCCGGCTCAGACATCACGCCGAGCGCTGGAGGATTTGATCAAGCCGCTCGAGCTCGCCGGCGTGCGAGTCGTGCTCGACTGCGAGCCGGCTGCCGATGAAGCGCCGGCTCCGATCCGGCATGCCGGATTCCGGATCGTCCAGGAGAGTCTGACCAACGTGTTGCGGCACGCACAGGCGCGGTCGGTGAGCGTCTCGCTCTCGGTTCACGACCATCGCCTCTACGTCGAGGTCACCAACGACGGACCGTTACCCGTCCCCGCGCAAGCACTCGGCCCTGCGCCCGATTATGCGCCCGATTATGCGCGCGGCCATGCGCCGAGCCATGCGCCCGGCTACGCGCCCAGCCATGGGCTTCTTGGAATGCAGGAGCGAGCCCACGAGGTGGGCGGCACGGTCTCCGCCGGGCCCCGACACCGTGGCGGGTGGCGCGTACAAGCTGAACTCCCCATGGCCACAGGAACCGTGGCGTTATGACCGATCCGACCACCATCCTGATCGCCGACGACCAAGCCATGGTCCGCGGGGGCTTCCGTGCGCTGCTCGACGCCGAAGGCGATCTCACCGTCGTAGACGAAGCCGCCGACGGCGTCCAGGTGCTCGACCTCGCCCGCCGACACCGGCCCGACATCGTTCTCATGGACATCCGGATGCCACGGCTGGATGGCTTGGAAGCGACCCGTCGCATCACCGCCGATCCACACCTTGTCGCGACCCGGGTGCTGGTGCTCACCACATTCGATCTCGACGAGTACGTCTTCGGAGCGCTACGCGCCGGGGCGAGCGGCTTCCTGCTCAAAGGGATGGAACCGTCCGAGCTCATCAGCGCCGTGCGCGTCATCGGCCGCGGCGACATGCTGCTCGCCCCCTCTGCGACCCGCCTGCTCATCGAGACCTACACGAAGGACACGCCGCCAGTGGTGGCTGGCAACTCAACCCGTCTGGCCGCGGACACCACCGAACGCGAGACTCAGATCCTTGCGCTCCTCGCCACGGGCCTGTCGAACGCAGAGATCGCCGACCGGCTCGTCATCAGCCCGTTCACCGTCAAGTCCCACATCTCGAGCCTGCTCACCAGGCACGCTCTACGCGACCGCGTACAGCTCGTCGTCCTCGCCTACGAAACCGGCCTCATCCGACCTCGTTCGTAGGTGCACGACGCAACACTTCGGTGCCGCAGGGCCAATAGTCGAACGGCAGCAGATCACGCACGTGCACCTCCCGGCGCCACCCGACGATCCGTTCCCGGAACTGCGTATCAAACCTTGACGACGTGCAGCGCCGTGTGTGCGCCGGCCATTCGGTCGAAGTCGGCGTTCTGCGTCACCACAGGCAATCCGTGCGCAACCGCAGTCGCGGCAATGAGGGCGTCGGTCAATCGGACGCTGCGGTGTATTCCGACCTGTCGACAATCGTGGACGAGACGCGCCCAGGCCGTCATGACCGCCTCACTGATCGGGATCGGGTCTGCCTCGCGGGCCAAAGCAAGGGTTCCGGCTCGCCGCTCCCGGACATCGGCATCGTCGGCCGCGAGCACACCGAGTTCCAGCTCGCCCAGGCTGACCACCGAGACAGCGACGCGGTCGAGAAGGGCGCCGAGGGGTCGGGGAGCCTCCGCCGCAATGAAGATCCCGGTGTCGAGCAGTCCTGAGCTCACAGGTCGGCCAGCGTCTGACCAGCCAACTCGTCTAGATCGTTGCGCAGCTGCGGGTCAGCCGCACGACGCGTCAATTGACTGCTCAGGGCTGGCCCCGACAGCCACCGAGTTCGGCGCCCGTGCGGCACAATATCGGCGATCGGCTCCCCATGAACCGTAAGCGTGACTCGCTCACCGGCTTTCACCGCGTCGAGAACTCGCGCGGTGTCATTACGAAGGTCGCGTACGCCAACGTGCATGTGCGACAGCGTAGGCACCGGTAGGAATTTGCCGACGGGCCACCGATCCCAGGTGCAAGTCGGGTGCGGCGATCAGCTCGATGGAAGGCTGTGGCGGGCAATAAGCGCGGCTGCGGCGACCGTGGACGAGCGCGGGTTCTGACCGGTGATCAGCAGGTCGTTCTGGACGACGTGCGAAGCCATGTCGGTGGTCTTGCTGTAGTTCCCGCCGAGCCTCTTCAGCTCGTCCTCGACCAGGAAGGGAACCACGTCGGTCAGGCCGACGGCCTCCTCCTCGGTGTTGGCAAACCCGGTGACGGGCCGGCCCTGCACCAGAGGGGTGCCGTCGGAGTTGGTGACGTGGCGCAGCACACCGGGCGCGTGACACACCAGCGCGACGGGCTTGCCCGCACGCAGCGTGTCCTCGATCAGCTTCGTGGAGTTCTTGTCCTCGGCAAGGTCCCACAGCGGGCCGTGCCCGCCCGGGTAGAACACCGCGTCGAACTCCTCGGCCGACACCGAGTCCAGGCGCACGGTATTGGCCAGCGCGGCCTGCGCGTCGGGGTCGGCGTCGAACCGGTGCGTCATGTCGGTCTGGAAGTCCGGCGCGTTGCTCGCCGGATCCAGCGGCGGCTGGCCACCCTTGGGCGAGGCGAGGACGGTCTCGACGCCCGCGTCGCGGAACGTGTAGTACGGGGCGGCGAACTCCTCCAGCCAGAACCCGGTCTTGCGGCCGGTGTCACCCAGCGTGTCGTGCGACGTCAGGACGATCAGTACCTTCATGGCTTCTCCTTGTGGCGAGCCGGCTGTGCCGGTCCCGGTAGGTGGTGTGAAGTCGGGCGACGAGCGGTGGAAGCCGCTCATCCAGACGCGAGCGATGGACGCACGCCGGTGCGGTCCCGGCGCTGGCCCAGGATGTCTGTCACTTCATGCAAGCCTCCTTGCTAGTAGACCGGTCAACTTGTCATGAACCTGGCAAGCCTTCACTGGAGAGCTTCGATGGAGGTGCCTTTACAGGTGCAGCACGTGGCGCGTCACAACCATGGCCCGGTCCAGCGGAGCCGCATTACGGTGAATCTTGGCCAGGATGCTGGCGCCCAGCCAGGCGTCGTAGATGACCTCGCCGAGGGATCGCGGGTCAGCGTCTACGACCAAGGACTGTTCCCCGATGCCCTGCCGGAGTACCTGCTCAAGCCGGTCGATGATGCCGTTCGTGCCTTCGACGAGCGCCACGCGCATGCTGTCGGACAGGTCGGCGACCTCGGCTCCGAGCTTGACGGCCAGGCACTTGCCCTGGCAGTCGTCGAGCGTCTGCGTGTCGCGCCAGTGCTGCAGGTAGGCAAAAAGCCGATCGGCCGCGGAGACGGTTCGGTCGGCGAAGATCCGGTCCATGTCCGCCAGGTACTCGACGAAGTATGCCTGCATCATGGCCTCGCCGAACGCATCCTTGGATCCGAAGTAGTGGTAGAACGAGCCCTTGGGTACCCGCGCTTCGCTGAGCACCTCGGTCAAGCCCACCGCCGCGTAACCCTTGTGTGCCATGATCCGTTGCCCCGCGTCCAAGATGCTGCGGCGAGCATCGACAGTTTGGGGCACAGAACTAACCTAGCACATATTAGACCGGTCGTCTCGTCTGCATGCAGCGTAGACATCGCCGATCGGACCAGGTCAAGTCGGCCGTATGTCGCGCTCTGAACATAGCTCGGCCACCGATGGCTGCGACGGTGGTAGTGCCTCGTGAGATTCCCGGCTGGATGACGTTGGCCGACGTTGGCAGAGTGCCTTCCGGTCCGGCGTCTAGGTTCACCGTGTGAACGACGCCGACAACGAATCAGCGCGTTCACCAGTTACGAGTGCGAACCATCCGGAGCCGCAACTGTGATCGGCGCGAACGAGCCCAAGAAGCTGGGCCGTGACTTCACGCTTTTCTTGTGCGGGCAGGGCGTGAGCAGCGTCGGCACCGCCGTTACCTCACTCGCGTTGCCGTTGCTTGCGATCCTCGAGCTGCACGCCGTCGCATGGCAGATAGGTGTGCTGACTGCGGCGACCTACGCCGCTTATGCAGTGCTCGCGCTGCCGCTTGGGGCGCTGTTGGATCGCCGGGCGCGCAGACCACTGGTGATCCTCGCCGATGTCGGCCGGCTTATTGCACTCGGCACTATCCCAATTACGGCCGCATGCGGTGTGCTGACCTACGCCCAACTCGTGATCGTCGCCGTTTGCACCGGAGCGTTCAGCGTCGTTTTCGACGTCGCCTACCAAAGCTGGCTGCCCGACTTGGTCGGGCGGCCAGCATTGCTCAAAGCCAACGCCAGGATGGGTGCGATCGAATCCGCCGGCCGGCTGGCTGGCCCCGGCATCGCTGGCCTCTTGGTCGCCAGCGTCGGCGCTGCCTACGCGCTGGGCACCGATGCGCTCAGCTTCGGCGTGGCCGCTCTATTCACAATGGCCGTCGTCACCCGCGAGCAACCGCCCGCCGCAGCCGCGCGGGCCACCACACTGACCGGTGACGTGCGCGAGGGACTGCGCTGGCTCTGGCGTGCGCCCGTGCTGCGCCGGATCACTGCGTGCAACAGCACCGCCAACTTCTTCGTCGCGGCCTGGGCTGCCGTCGAGACGATTTTTCTGGTTCACACGCTGCACGCCGCTACGCCGTTGATCGGGGCCATCCTTGCTGTTGGCAGCAGCGGGGGCGTAGCTGGAGCCCTCGTGGCCAGCGCTGTCACTGAGCGGCTCGGCGACGCCTGCACCTTGTGTTTCACCATGGCCGCCGGCGGTCTGTGCGCGTTGATCGCACCGCTAGGCACAGCGCTACTCGGTTCGTGGGCGGTGGCGGTCGGGCTCTTCGGCCTTTCGGCGACCAACGCTGTCTACAACGCCGCCGCGGTATCGCGTCGTCAACGCGAGGCGCCGCCGTCGATGCTGGCCCGGGCCACGGCCGTCAACCGAGTCGTGTCCTACGGGGCGCTCCCGCTGGGCGCAGTGTTCGGCGGACTACTCGCCTCAGCCACAGGCGCACGCGTGACCCTCGTGTTCGCAGCAGCCGGATATGGCGCGGCGGCCGCGTGGCTGATTCCGTTGCTACGTCGAGGATCCCAGTAGCGCCATCCCGCCCAGGTGTCACCGCCGTACGGCCACCCAGCGTCTCACCGCCCACGACCTCCCCCTGACGCCAGATCACCGCCTCATGACGCTCGCTGAGCGACCAGCCAGCTGGGATCGTCCACCGGGCTGTCGACCAGTTCGAGTCCGGCCTGTCGCAGCGCCTCGGCGATGTCGGCCCGGGTCAGGCGTCCGGCGACGAAGCTCTGGCTCCACGTTTCATTGCCGGCCGTATACCGGACGGTCGCCGCGGTCCTGGTTGCAGTGAGCTCGCTAACCTCCAGCGCACTGCTCAGTTCGCCGACGACGCCCCGGTACACGCCGCCCGCCTGCAAGGAGTCGAACCATTCCGGCGGATGCCACTGGATGACGGCTCGACCGTGATCTACCAAGTGGAAGGCAACCGATGCAAGCAATGCAGCACGCAGATCGGCATCGGCGGTATTGACGAGATGACTTGCCAGTAGCACTACGTCGAACCGTTCGTCCAGACGCAGCGTCTCAATGGCCGATTGCACCGGCACTGCATTACGCATGTGGCTCAACATGTCAGCGGAGTCATCGACTGCAACGACGTGATGGCCTAACCGGGCGAGCGGGTCGGCAATACGGCCAACGCCGGCGCCGAGGTCCAGCACCGAACCTCCCGGCCCGGCAACGGAGTGCACGATCCTCGGCTCGTCACCGGCAGGCAACCGGAGATACACCTCCACAGCACAACCGTCGCGAGTAACCGCTCCGCGCCCGTGCACCACCAGACAATCTCACACCGACCGGACGCCGAGCCAGCTTCGCAGCAATAGGAGTGCCGCTGTCCGACGGGCGGTCGAGCGCAGCGCACGCGTGATAGGTACAGAAAGCGCGAGCACGCATGACTTCCCCGGCTGGGGTGGCACGTGAAGCCGGGATGGCCCGCGGCAAACTCATGCTGCTCGTGGATTTAGCTGGGTCCCGCAGTCGCGCATCACTTGATACGCCTGCTTGTGCGTAACTTCGTGCGGTGGCCAGTTCAATCAGCGTGACGCCCCGCCCCTACTGGCTGAGCGTCTGGCTGCTACGGCCACTTGCCCGCCCGTTCGTGGTGATCGACGGCAACGAGCA
Organism: uncultured Jatrophihabitantaceae bacterium; assembly: GCA_964236495.1. Taxonomy (GTDB): domain Bacteria; phylum Actinomycetota; class Actinomycetes; order Mycobacteriales; family Jatrophihabitantaceae; genus CAXSBR01. The sequence continues at coordinate 299,618 of CAXSBR010000001.1, read as the reverse complement.
CGCTGCACGATGGGCAAAGGCCCTAACGATCGCGGTTCCGGCTGGGCGACACACTGTCAGTGTCGGAATGAGGTACCGGGGTTTTGCTTCGTTGCTGGGCCTGCGCCCGATCCAGGTGGAAACCGACCACGGACACCATATCCAGCTTCAGGCCCGAAACGGCTTGTTCTATGGGGAGCCGTTCTATATCACCGCCGACCGTTAGTCCCATCAACCCGCTCCAGCATTGGTTCGGTGCAGGGTAGCCGCACAAGCCCACCCCGAGCGGTCTTCAAAGCCGCGAAGACGAAGGCATAGTCGGCACGGCCGTTCGGAGTGGGTCAGGTGTACAGCTTCGGCGTGGTGAAAAATGCGTCCACGAGCTTGATGTCGGCGCGGTACTGCGTGTTCTCTTTGGTGGTCCGGTACGCATCCGGTAACAGAATCAGTTGCGTCAGCGCTTGTGTCGCGTCGTCATAGCCGGTGAAATGCACACGCAGCAGGAAGGTCCGCGCCTGCTGCCAGTACCCGCCGTTGCCCGGGAACGGGACTGTGGCACCCTGCAACCAAGCCTCCTGGGCGTGCGCGAAGTAGAAGTTGCCCGACGTGCCGCCGACGGTGGGATGTACCTGTACATAGCAGTTGGTCGTCGACTGGGTCGGTATCCGTACAGCGTGCGACGTGTTGGCCGGCGTCGCCTTGAGGAAGGCAGCCTGCGCGCAATTGTGACCGTCGATCGGCGTGGTGTTGATCCACTCCACCAGTGCCGAGGCGAACCCGCCGGGTGCGAGTGTCACCGTATGTACCGCCGATGCGCCGCCTAGGTAGCCGTGCAATGTGCGCTTGGCGTGTGCGATCACATCGCCGTTCTTGCTCAGTTCGTCGACTCCGGGGTAACCCCGCAGCGAACAGGTGTGCCGGCTGCTGTTACGGAAGAACAGGGTGACGCCGCCGTGACCGAGTGCGCCGTCGACCAGGCCTCGCGTGACGGCCAGCGAGGCGCTTGCGCAGGCCGGTGTCCCTGCGCGCGCCGCCGCATCGAACCCGATCGAACCGGTGACGAGGAGTGCGGTGGAAACTGCCGCGGCAGCCAGACGAGTACGCAGGATTGTCATCGAGGGCTCCTCAAGAACCGTTGCTCATGGACAGGGTTTCATCTCGCTCTGAACTCACAGTGCCGACAATGCCATGATCTGCTCCGTATTCATCGTCAGGCGACGCCCCTGCATCCGCGCGACCACTGCCGCGCCGCCGTCCGCGCCCGCCGCGTAGTCCTGTTACTTGTTCGCGCTGCAAGCGTTGCCCGGGGTCGTCGACGCGCGGACGCGGCGAGACGCGGCGAGATGCGGCGAGATGTGGCGAGATGTGGCGGCGCTAGCGGACGCTGAACACGAAGTCGTAGGCCGATCCCTTGGCGTCGCGGGCATGCAGGCGCATTTGGCCATGCGCGGCGTCGTACTTGCCGGTTCCGCCGGTGATGGCGAGCAGCGAGTCCTTGGTGTCGTAGAACGGGCCGGTGACGACGAGGGAACCTCCCGGCAGCGTCGTCGTCCATGTGCACTCGTAGGCAGCACCGACGACCGTGCGGATGCACGAACCGTTGTCCGAACCGATCTTGGTCGTGTTCGCGGCGTTGTAGACGGGATTGGCGAAGGCCAGAACGTCGCCCAGACTGTCACCGGCCGGGCCGGTGTCGGCCGTGGTATCGGTGATGGCGTGCTCGACGACGGTGAAGTTCGCGCCGTGGTGGCGACTGTGGCGAGCCGGGTCAGCGACGGCGGAACCGACCGCAGCAGCAGCCACGACACCCACCGCTGCGGTGGTAGAAATAGCCAGAATTACTGCCTTGCGCATAGCTTCTCCAGATCGTTCGAGGGTCGCCGTTGTGGTGGGTCGACCCATCTTCGCTACCGCAGAGGGCAAACATCAACCCCCTGCGCCCGTCGGCATGTGGGAGTCAGACACAATTCGGATGTGCTCGCCGACCTCGAACCGAGACATTGTCTGAGCAGACGGTGTAGCACCGAGGCGGTCGTCGCGCCCTGGCCAGTACTGCCCTCAATTCAACGGCGTTAGTGTGGGCAGCTCCATATCGTGAGGAGCGTCGGTTGAGCGTCACGTTTCTACTCACGTCGCTGATCATTGTCGCGACGCCCGGGACCGGTGCGCTGTACACGATCGGGGCCGGTATGTCTCGGGGAGTTCGCGCCAGCCTTATCGCCGCGGCCGGCTGCACCTTGGGGATCGTGCCGCACCTGATTGCTGCGATCACCGGCACAGCGGCGCTGCTGCGCGCGAGTGGATTGGCCTTCGAGACCGTGAAGTTCCTCGGCGTCGCCTATCTGCTGTATATGGCCTGGTCGACATGGCGAGACAGGAGCGTGCTCAGCGTCGAGGCAGACCCCGCACCGACGTCAGTGGGGAAGGTGATCAGATCCGCGGTACTGATCAATCTGCTGAACCCGAAGCTCACCATCTTCTTCTTCGCGTTTCTGCCGCAGTTCGTGCCCAGCGGCAGCCCACACGCCCTGGCCAGGCTGCTCGGCCTGAGCGCGGTGTTCATGCTGATGACGTTCCTGGTGTTCGCAACCTACGGGGTGTTCGCTGCGTCTGTTCGCACCCACCTGATCGAGCGCCCACGGATCGTCGATCGGCTGCGTCGCGTCTTCGCGGTGTCGTTCGTCGCCCTGGGCGCCAAACTCGCTACGACCGCCCGTACATAGACGAGGCCGCCACCAACGGCTAGTTCTCCGCCTCGACTCCACCCGGGATGATCTTCCACGTGGAGCGGGCAACGGACCAGGGCTGCCAGATGGTCGATGTCTGGAAGTCGAGGACTTCGACCGCTTCGGTGCGCAAGTCGTCGGTCCTGCCATGGCTCGAGCGGGGATCGACGTGTCCGGTCCTCAGCCAGAAGCCGTCGAGTTCACGCCGACAGGTCTCATGCTCGGCCGGATGTGAACCAGAAGAGGGTCACGAACGACGGTGGCCGGGGAGCGATCACCCCGGCACCGGCGCCCACACCGCCAGCGGGACGACCCACAACAGGCCCACGACTGGCTAGCCTCTGTTCGTGGCCTCGCTGATTCATCTCAACGGCCCACCCGGGATCGGGAAGTCGACGCTCAGCGCTCTCTACGCCGACCGAAACCCCGGCACCCTCAACGTCGACATCGACAGCCTGCACACGCTCATAAGCGGGTGGCAGGACCCGGCCAATCACGGACACGATGTGCTGCGCCCTGTCGCGCTGGCGATGGCGTCGGCCCACCTCGCTGGTGGCCGGAACGTTGTCCTGCCGCAGTACCTGGCCAAGGTTTCCGAGATCGAGCGGTTCGAGCGCGTTGCTCAGGAGCAGGGCGCGCACTTCCGCGAGGTCGTCCTGCTCGACGAGAAGGCCGCGGCGATCGCCCGCTTCTACACCCGTCAGGACAACAGCGCGTGGGGTCAGCACAATCGCCGGGCGGTGGCAGCGCAGGGCGGGCCGGTTTTCCTGGCGGCCATGTACGACCGGTTGACCGAGGTGGTGCGACTGCGCCCTCGGGCTGTGGTCGTGCGCGCCGAGTCCGGGTCGGTGGAGACGACGTACGCTCTCTTGATCGAAGCACTGGCGCGGTGGGAGGCCGAACAAGCCTGACCCGTGGCGGGTCATACTCATCGATCGAGCTAGGTCCGTGGCAGCCACACCGGCCCGGGGTGCGCGCGGCTAGACGCGGCGTCGGCCGTAGACGCTGACGTGTCTGCGGCTGTCGACGGTGAACGGCTCCTGCCGCCAGCCGCTCCATCGGTGCAGTAGCTGTAACCCTGCGATACGCGCCATGAGGTCGAGCTCGCCCGGGTACACGAGCCGAAGGGAGATCGGCGACATCTGAATTCCGTTACTCGTCAGGCGCAGGTGATTGATGTCGAGGATCTGCGTCATCGCGTTGTACCGGTGGGGACTGATCCGCACTTCGTCCATGCCGACCTGGGGCACGTCGACGTAGCTGCCTTTGCGGGGCCCGTCCCAGGGCACCCCGGTTTCGACGACGAACACACCGTCGTCCGTGAGGTGCTTCGCCGCGTTCTCGAAACACCGCACCTGCCCGTCCTGACTGATCAGGTTGTGAATGGTGTTGAAGACGAGGTAGACGAGCGAATATCGGCTCGGCAGCGCCACTGTGGACATATCACCGACGGCGATGTCGAGGTCGGGTCCGCCCGGCTTTGCCCGCAGACGTTCCACCATCGCCGCCGACTGCTCGATACCGTCGACTCGCAGGCCACGCTCGGCCAAGGGCAGCGCGATTCGTCCCGTCCCGATCGCGAACTCGAGGACCGGCCCGTCCCCGGCGAGTCCGGATAGGAAGTCCACGGTTTCCGGCTCGTCGCCACGTAGATCCTCGTCATAGCGTCCGGCGACGTCGGGACCGAAGCTTGCGAACGGGTCGAAGCCTTCCATGCCGATCCTTCCCGGTGCGCTTGTGCACGGTGGTCGTTCGATTACGAGAAGTGTCGCCACTAGTAAGCCGGTGTTGCAACGGATTAAGCGAGGCCGCGCCTCTGGCACGATCGTCTGGTGCCGAGAACGACCGCACCCGTAGTGGCGGCGGGCAGCATGGCTCTGCGAGCGCAACCCGTCCTGCGCTCGGCTGAGCTGCTGCTGAGGCCGTGGGAACCGGGCGATGTTTCTGCGATCGTCGCCGCGTACAGCGACCCGGCTATCCAACGGTGGCATGCCCAGACGATGACGAGGGCAGAAGCTGCCGACTACGTGATCGCCTGCAACGCTGCCTGGACGTTGGAGACCGCCGCCAACTGGGCCGTGACCGAGGCCGACTTGGTCGTCGGACGTATGTCGGTGCGCACGATCGATTTGGTCGAAGGACTTGGAATGATCGGTTACTGGGTGACGCCGGCCGGGCGGGGCCGCAGCGTGGCACCTCGTGCATTGCGTGCGATGAGCACCTGGGCGCTTCACGACTTGGGCCTGCACCGACTTGAGCTGGAACACTCCACGATCAATTTCGCATCGTGTCGCGTCGCGGACAAGGCCGGCTACACCTGGGAAAGCACCAAACGCAGTCAAGCCCTCCACGCCGACGGGTGGCACGACATGCACCTGCATGTCCTGCTGGACAACGCTGGTCCTGCGGATCGACGCGATTGACCGACGCAGCCGATCGGCGTGAACGGTCGAGCGCAGTGCGGTACTGCACCCGTCCATCGTCGGATCGCAGCATTCCCATCCTCGGTGTGTGCGCGACAGCTTGCGCTTAGATCAGGCCGGTACGGTGGCGCGGTGCCTTCCCAGCTCATTGCGCATCTGCGCAGCTCCTGGCGCCTGTTGGCCAAGGAACTCGGCGCCTTCGGCGTCGTCGGTCTGATAAGCCTGGTGATCGACACGGGCGTATTCGACCTGCTGCAGAGACATGGGCCGATCAAGGCAAAGATCGTGTCGGCAACGTTGTCCACGACGTGCGCCTACTTCGGCAATCGCTACTGGTCGTTCTCCCACCGGGCTCGCTCGAGTCTGCGTCGCGAAGCCGGCTTCTTCTTCCTGATCAACGGCGTGACGTTGCTCGTCTCCATCGCGGCGCTGGGGCTGTTCGCCTATCCGTTGCACTACCGCCATGACCACTGGGTGATGAACATCGTCAACTTTGCCTCCATCGGCATCGGCACCGTCATCCGTTTCGACGCCTACAAACGCTTCGTCTTCCTGCACCCGGACAAGGTCCACATCGTGGCCGGGGTGGCAGCCGACGAGTAGGTCCAGCCAGTAACACCGAGGAAGACTCGAGTGGGCGTAGTCTAGTCCTTCTGGGAACACGTGTTCGGATGCGACACGCCGGGCCGGGTTGACATTCTTCGAACACACGTTCGATCATTGCAGTATGACGACGGCGCTGGCTCTGGATGACGAGCTACCCGCCGATGCGCAGTGGGCCGCTAGCGACTGGGCCCAGCCCGACGCCGATTGGTCCCGAGCTGAGCCTGCTCGAGTTTCCACGAGACCGTCGGTCCTGGATGCAGGATCGGTCGGCCCGGCCGATCTGGTCCGTCCGATCGACATGCTGGCCCGGCGCTCGGTGCCGGCACTACCGGTGGCCCGACCGCTGCGCTCAGTGCTACCCGACGGCCTGCGTCGTGGCAGCACCGTGGCGGTCACTCGGTCGATGTCGCTACTGCTGGCCCTGCTCGGCGCGCCGTCCGAGGCAGGGGCGTGGTGCGCGCTGGTGGGGATGCCGCCGGTCAGCGCCGAGGCAGCTGCCGAGAACGGCATCGAGTTGGCCCGGCTGGCGCTGGTGCCCACTCCCGGCTCAGGTTGGCTGACCGCCGTTGCAGCGCTGCTGGATGCGATGGACGTGGTGGCCGTACGACCGCCGGCATCGGTCAATGACGGCGACATCCGCCGGCTGAGCGCGCGGGCGCGCACCCGCGGTTCGATCCTGATGCCTTATCTGGGTCGTTCCGGCGCCGAGCAGCGCTGGCCGCGCGCCGACGTGAACCTCGACCTCGAGGTAGCCCGGTGGACCGGCTTGGGCGCCGGACATGGCCGGCTGCACGCCCGAGAGGTGACCGTGAGGGCCAGCGGCCGCGGCAGCGCGGCCCGGCCGCTGACCACGACGTGCTGGTTGCCCTCCCCCAGTGGCGGCATCGCCGACCTCGGCCCGGCACCGACCGTTGCGCTGCCTGCGCGCCGACGCACCGATCCATTGGCGGGCTGAACCGATGACCCTGCTCGACGACGTCACCGGTGCCGCCACCACCGCGACTTCCGGTGCCGGCGCCGTTTCTTCACCAATCGAGCCGGCGGTCGACGTTAGCTTCACCCCGCCTCGGATGATCGCCATCTGGTGTCCCGACTGGCCGGTGGCGGCTGCCCTGGCGGGAGTGCGCGCCGGAACTCTGCCAGCCAACATCATGTCGGGTGGCACCCTGCCTGCGAGCACTTTGCCTGCGAGCACTTTGCCTGCGCACACTCTGCCCGCCAGCACCACCGACCACCCCGTCGCGGTGGTCACCGCCAACCACGTCGTCGCCTGCTCACATCCTGCCCGCACGGCCGGTGTACGGCGGGGCATGCGCCGGCGCGAGGCGCAGAGCCGGTGCCCTGAGCTGCTCGTCCTACCCCGGGACGAGGCCATGGAAGCCCGCATCTTCGAGCCGATCGTGGCTGCCATCGAGTCGATCGCACCGGGCGTGGAGATCACCCGGCCCGGGCTGGTGGCCATTGGCGCGCGCGGCCCGAGCCGGTACTTCGGCAGCGAGGATGCCGTGCTGCATGCCCTGTCGCGCACGTTGAGCGAACTCAGCGCCGATGTTCTCATCGGCGTGGGCGACGGCGCGTTCGCCGCCGAGCAGGCGGCCCGGCGTGGACAGGTGATCCCGCCTGGACAATCGGCGCAATTCCTGGCCGAGCTGCCGGTCGAGATCGTCGACGCACCCGAGCTGGTGGATCTGCTGCGCCGGCTGGGTATTTGTACCCTGGGCGCGTTTGCCGCCCTGCCCGCACGCGACGTACTGGCTCGATTCGGCCCCACCGGCGCCTGGATCCACCGCCAGTGCGGCGGACGCGACGTACGCCCGATCGCCGCCCGGCCACCGGCGGCCGAGCACACCGTCGACATCGCCTTCGAGCCCCCGCTGGACCGGATCGACTCGATCGCATTCTCCGTGCGCACGTCGGCCGAGCGCTTCATCAACGGGTTACTCGATCACGGCCTGGCCTGCACGTGCCTGGAGCTGATCGCCCAGACCGAGAACGGCGAACAAACGGTGCGGCGCTGGCGCCAGGCCGGTGTGCTCAGTGCTGTGGACGTGCTCGACCGCGTCCGCTGGCAGCTCGAAGGCTGGCTGAACGGGCACAGTGCCGACCAGCGCAATGCCGACCAGCGCAATGCCGATCAGCGCAGTGCCGACCAGCGCGGCGAACGACCCACCGGCGGGGTCAGCCTGGTCCGGCTGGTGGCAGCACAGTGCGTACCCACCGGCGTTCACCAGCAGTCACTGTGGTCGGCCACCGGCGACAACGACGAGCGTGCACATAGGGCGCTGGCGCGGGTGCAGACCCTGCTGGGACACGGCTCGGTGCTTACCGCTGTGGTCGACGGTGGGCATGATCCGGGGCAGCGCACCACGCTGGTGCCGTGGGGCGACGAGCCTGCTGCCCACCATGCGCCCTCGCAGCCATGGCCAGGGCATCTACCTGCTCCGACGCCCTCGGTGCTCATCAATCCTCCGCGCAGGATCCGCGTGCTCGACGACCGCGGGCAACCGGTGACGGTGACCGCTCGCGGCGCGGTTCCGGTGGCACCGGCGCAGCTGGACCTGGGTCAGGGCAGCGGCGTCACGCCCAGCCGCGATCGACCCAGCCGCGAGCAATCCCGCCATGATCAGCGCTGGAGCCAGCATGGTGCGGTCGCGATCACCGCTTGGGCCGGTCCGTGGCCCGTCGACGACACCTGGTGGAGCGCGCCCGGATCGAGCACATCAACACCAGCATCAACCGTGCCGGCCCTCTCCCAGCGCCGAGCCCGGTTCCAGCTGGTCGACATCCACGGCCGGGCTTATCTCGTCGTCTGCGCGTTCGGGTCGGATGGAGGTCCGGCAACCACCTGGTCACCTCCAGGCGCGGGTACCGAATCAGCGTCCGCTACAGACATCTGGACGCTGGAGGCAATTTATGACTGACATCCACCGCGGTGGGGCAAGCAGATCAGGTGACTTCGACTATGCGGGCGTCGACGAGCTCTCCGTCGGTGATCTCGAGCAGACCCATCGTGCCGTGCGGTTGCCGTCGGCGGTCGGTGGGCGAGCCGGGGTTGAAGATTCGGAGACCCGCGCCGGTCCCCACCGAGCCGGTGATGTCCATCGCAATGTGCGAGTGGCCGAACACCACCAGCTCGGCAGCGGAAAAGCGTCGCCGCATCCGCTCCAGTCGCCCGGCGGCTTGGCCGCTGTCATGGATCATCGCCACCGCCAGCCCCGCCACGTCCAGCTCCAGCGTTTCCCGCGCACCCCACGCCAGCACATCAGCGCCGTCGTTGTTGCCCTGCACCGCGCGCACCGGCGCATACGCCGAAAGCTCCACGAGCACGTCGGCGGTACATACATCCCCGGCGTGCAGGATCAGCTCGACGTTGCGCAACTCCGCCGCTACCGCCGGCGGGCACCGCTGCCACCGGCGCGGAGCGTGGGTGTCGGATAGAACCGCGACGCGCATGTCGTCAGCAAACCACGCCCGCCACGGCGATGCTTTCACTCGTACGCACTGAAGGAATTACCAAGGCCAGCCAGCAATTGGTCACGCGCCAGATAACGAATCAGCAACTAATTCGTCGTCAGCGTCTTGACAGTGAACCGGTGAGGTCCACGCACCGAACGCCTATTGAGACTTCATTCAACAAAGTCAAAGAGGAGAAACACCGATGGACGTATACAAGAAAGCCGCATTCGGCCTTGCCGCCGTTGCAGCTCTAGGTCTTACCGCCTGTGGCAGCAGCAAAAGCAGCAGCTCCGGCTCCAGCTCGAGCGCCGCTGACCCGAGCGCACCAGTGGCTGCGATTACCGACCTCAGCAAGGGCAAGATGACGCAGGTGACCCTGGACAAGGGCTTCACCACTGCGCTGACCTCGCTCAAGCTGACCCCAGGCGTTACCGGCACCGCCAAGCTCGACGGCAAGACTGGCGTCGTGACCTTCCCGATCACCGGCGGCAACGTCAAGTACTTCAACCCGACCGGCCCGGTTCAGCCCTTCGTCACCGGCGACATCAAGCACAACGGATCGGGACTGTCCCTGACTGCCGGCGCCAAGAAGGTCACGCTGACCAACTTCGACATCGACCCCGGTGCCTCGAAGCTCTACGGCGACGTCGCGCTGAACGGCAAGTCCGTCGTCAAGCACGCGTACCTGTTCAACCTGGACGGCACGACGCTCAAGCCGCTGGCCAAGAGCGGCACCGACGCCATCCTCGAAGGCACGACCGTCAAGGTCTCCCCGGCCGCCGCCGCGCTGCTCAACAGCACATTCGCCACCAAGGCAGTCACCGACAAGCTCGTCGTCGGCATCGCGAAGATCACGGTCGCTACCGCCTGATCGCAGCTGTACGCCAACGCCAACGGCCGCGTCGTACCTCGGCGGGGCCTTTCGGCATTCTCCGACCGGGACCCACCACCGCCGCCACTGGGCCGCACACCTTGACCGAAACACCGATCGGCCAGAATGGGCGCCCAGCCGATGCCAGCCGATACCAGCGGGAGATACGCCATGGCCGTGATCATCGCGCTCGCCCTGGCTGGTCTTGCCGTCGTGGTGGCTGCCAACATCCTGGGCAGGCGGTCGGGCCAGCCGGTCGCGGTCTTACTGGTCCTGGTCGGATTGCTGTACGCGGTGCTACCCGGGCCGAATCTCGAGGTAAACCCCGACGTCGTGCTTGTCGGCGTTCTGCCTCCGCTGCTGTACGCGACCGCGCTCACGCAAGCCTGGTCGCGCTGCGTGGAACCGCGCGCACGGTGGCCAGCCTGTCAGTGGCTCTGGTGCTGGTCACCGCACTCGCAGTGGGCGCTGCGGTGAGCATGGCCGTGCCCGGACTGCCGATCGCTGCGGCCATCGCACTGGGTGCCGCGGTCGCACCGCCGGATCCGGTTGCCGCGCTGGCCGTGGGCCGGGCAGGACTGCCGCCGCGGCTGATCACCCTGGTGGAAGGCGAGGGACTGCTCAACGACGCCACCGCGTTGACGACGCTGCAGGTGGCCGTCGCCGCGGCCGTGGGCGGCGGGTTCTCGATGTCCAACGCCGTAGGGCGCTTTGCCTGGGCAGCGGTGGGCGGAATCGTCGTCGGCATGCTCGTCGCAAGCATTATCGCCGCCATCCGCCGGCGCCTGGACGATCCGCTGTTGGACAACTCCTTGTCGCTGGCGGTGCCGTTCGCGGCCTATCTCGGCGCCGAAGAGCTGCACATGTCACTGGCTCTTCATCGGCGCGCACCTGCCCGCCGCGCTGCACGCGCGATTCGGCGGCGACCCGGCGAAGGGCAATGCGCCGCTGTCGGCCCGCGACTGGTGGCGCTGAGCTGGGCGGGCACACGCGGCGTCATCACGATGGCAGCCATCTTCACCGTGCCGCTCACCCTGAAGTCCGGGCAGCCGTTTCCGATGCGGAACCTGCTGCTGTTCTGCGCCTATGCCGTCGTAGTAGTCACGCTGGTCGGGCAGGGTCTGACGTTCGGCCCACTCCTGCGCCGCCTGCGCCTGAGCAGCAGCGCAGTCGACGAGGCACTGGTTCGCAATCAGGCGCGGCTGGCCGCCGTGCGCGCCAGCCTGGACCGTCTGGACGAGACGCTGACCGACGATCCGCAGCCACGAGGCCTGGTCGAACCCCTGCGCGAGGCAGCGCTGCAACGACAAGCGCGCTACGCCGAGCGCGTCGAGCGGCTCTCGGCAGTGGAAGACGGCGTGCTGCCCGTCGACGACTCCTACTACGCCGCCGTCCATCTACGCCGGGTCATGATCGACGCCGAGCGCGAGACGCTGGTGGAGTGGCGCAACGCCGGTCGGCTGCCCGACGTCAGCCTGCGCGTGCTGCAGCGCGAGCTCGACCACGAAGAAGGGTTGCTGCCCACCGGAAAGCCGAAGCTGGCGCAATGACAGCTACCAGCGATGCGGCTTGACCGCACAGGCGGAAGGCCCCACCGGATGAACCGGTGGGGCCTCTCGCACCTTCAGCTGGGTCCCTCGTCGCGCGGCGGTCTGCCGGCTGCAGCGCAACTGTGCCCCTTCGCTAGCCAGGCGTCAGCTGGTGCGGGCGAACGCACCGAGTCCCTTCGGAGTTCCCATGCCGGTCGGGCCGTCCCATCCCTTGCCCGAGTTGCACAGCTGGATATGGTCGCTCGGGCAGAGTCCGGGCGGGGCGTTACCGCCGACTGTGATGTCGACCAGCGTGCCGGCCTTGGCGTGATAGACAGCGTTCGGTCCGACGGTGCCCTTCGCGACACCGGCACGAGCGTTCACTCCGGCCAGGAACGGCGCCGAAACACTCGTGCCACCGACCATCAGGAAGCCGTACGGGAAGCCGCTGGCCGGTGCGTAGGAGTCGTACACCGACACTCCCGTGAACGGGTCAGCTACCGCGGAGATGTCGGAGGCGGCGCGGCGGCCGTAACAGGCGTTTGACGCGCTCTTGGGCTGCCCGACGGCAGGCTTGAGGTCGTAGGCGCAGAAGCTGCCGGCGCCTTGCCAGGCCGATTGCGACCACGTCTTGTCCGCCGACCGGTACAGGCTGGTGCCGCCGGCCGAGATCACCGTCTGCAGATTCTGCGGCCAGATGCCCGGCGGTACGAAGGAGTAAGGGTCGCCGTTGCCGGTACCGTCGGAGACGCCGCTGTCGCCGCTGGAGGCGTAGATCGCCACGCCGGGCTGCTTGAACGCGGCGGCGCGAGCTCCGGTCTCTGCGTAGTTGGTGATCGGCAGCCCGTAGCTCAGGCTCACGGTCGTGGCCTTGAGGCGAACGGCCGTCTGCACGCCGGTCGCGAAATCGCGGTACTGCGCGTTGCCCTGGGCGACCGTGTCCGGGTAGGAGGCGTCCTTGATGGGCAGAGTGACGACAAGAATCTTGCAGGCGGGGCACGCAGCCGAAGCCATGTCCACGTCCAGCGCGGTCTCGACGGCGACCTCCTCTTCGCCGAAGCGCAGCTCCTCGTCGTTGGGCGTCTTCTGCAGCTTGCTGCCACCGGTCATGTTGACGACCCTCAGACAACCGCTGTCAGCCGTGCATTCTCCCAATCCGTTGAAGTGCCGGTAGATGGAGAGATCGCTGTCCAGCGTGGGGTAGGTGCCGGTCTCGATCAGCGCGATCGTGCCTGAACCTTTGGCGGCCTTCGTCAGGCCGTAGGCCGAGGTGAGGTCCTTTGCGCTGTAGCCGATCTGTCCGTAATACGAGCTCAGTGGCGTGCTGGAGTGGGTGCTCGTCGTGACGACGATCGAGCGGCACATCAACTTGACGCTCGAACACGGCTTGCTCACGCCGCGGGCCGTTCGCAGGCGCCCCGAAGGCAGCTGCGCGCGCACTTTCGCGGTTTCGGCGCGGGTCAGACCGTGTCTGGAGTGCACCGGGATCGGCAGTGCACCGGCGGGTGCGGCCAGCGCGGTCGTGGTGACCAGTGCGACAGCCGAGCCCAGGATTGCGCGAATGCGCATGGATTACTCCCATTTACTGGGTGGGCCCGCCGTCCGGTTGGGCGGCGAGATGGGCCGTAACAAGATCGCGCTGTGGCAGGCGGCGTGACGTCGTTCGGCTCGTGCGTACAAGAGACCTCATTGCGCGCCTTTTCGTGGCAAAGATCGATAACAACTGTGCATCGATTAAGTGAAGTGGAGACGGTCTGCCTCCTCGGGCTCGGGTCGAGCCTTTGGTCGATCGTGCAGACCGTTTGACTTCAGCGAACACCTGTTCGATACTTTACACATGGGTTTCGGTAACCCGCCGATTCCGTGGCGGCAGTTGGAGCGACATCTGTCCGGGCTGCCGGTAGCCAGGGTCGGTGACGGCGGTGACTCCCCCGCCTGGTCGCGCAAGCGCGACGCCTATGAGCCACCCGTGCCTCCTCCACCCGAGCCGGCTTCGTCGCATCGACCTGCCGGCACGGTGCGCTTTGCCGAGCTGCACGCGCACAGCTCGTTCAGCTTCCTCGACGGCGCCAACACTCCTGAGCAGATGGCCGAGGAGGCTGTCCGGCTGGGCCTCAGCGCGCTCGCACTGACCGACCATGACGGCTTCTACGGCATCGTCCGCTTCGCCGAGGCCGCCCAGGCGCTGGGTCTGGCCACCGTGTTCGGCGCCGAACTGTCCCTCGGCGTGAGCATTCCCAAGAATCAGGCGGAGCGGATGATCGCAGCGCGCGTCGGCGTGCCCGACCCGCCGCAGGGGCATCTGCTGGCCCTGGCCAGAAACCCGGCCGGCTATGCCTCGCTGGCCCGATCCATCAGTGCCGCTCAGATGCGCGGCGGGGCCAAGGGGCGCCCGGTCTATGCCGTCGACGAGTTGACCGACGCCGCGGCCGGGAACTGGCTGGTGCTCACCGGCTGCCGCAAGGGCAGTGTGCGGGCCGCGCTGACCGCTGCCGGGCACGGCACTTTCGCCCTGGACGCCGGCCGTCGCGCCCTGGCCGAGCTGGTCGATCGGTTCGGGCACGACAACGTCGTCGTCGAGCTGACCCACGGCATGGACCCGGTCACCGACGACCTCAACGACGCCCTGTACGACCTCGCCGGCCAGGCCCGACTGCCCGTCGTTGCCACTACAGCCGCCCACTACGCCGCACCGCAGCACCGACCGCTGGCCATGACGGTGGCCGCGGTTCGGGCCCGCAGCACCTTGGACGACCTGCAGGGCTGGCTGCCAACCTGGGCCGGTGCGCATCTACGCAGCGGCGCGGAGATGACTGACCGGTTTGCCCGCTGGCCCGGCGCTGTCGAGCGCACGGCCGAGCTGGCCGACGAACTGGCCTTCGAGCTCAAGCTCATCGCTCCAGACCTGCCGCCGTTCCCGGTGCCATCGGGGCACACGGAGATGAGCTATCTGCGCGAGCTGGCGCTGGTCGGGGCGCGCGAGCGTTACGGCCCGCCCGACGAGGCGCGGCGGTGGGCCCAGCGGGAGGGGTTCGTCGACCCCTACGCCCAGATCGAGCACGAGCTGGCGATCATCGAGCAGCTGCACTTTCCCGGCTACTTCCTGGTCGTCTGGGAAATCGTGCAGTTCTGCCAGAGCCGCGGCATCCTGTGCCAGGGCCGGGGCAGCGCGGCCAACTCCGCCGTCTGCTTCGCCGTCGGCATCACCGCCGTGGACGCAGTGCGCTACGGCTTGCTGTTCGAGCGCTTCCTGTCCTCCGACCGTGACGGACCGCCCGACATCGATCTGGACATCGAGTCCGACCGGCGTGAGGAAGCCATCCAGCACGTCTACGAGCGCTACGACCGCCAGCACACCGCCCAGGTCGCCAACGTCATCACCTACCGTCCCAAGTCCGCAATCCGCGACGTCGCCAAGGCGCTGGGCTACTCCGCCGGGCAGCAGGACGCGTGGTCGAAGATGATCGAGCAGGGCTACTACTGGGCGCCGGAACTCAGAGCAGCCGCAAAGACGGCGAAGGAAACGTCCGCGCCCGACGTCACCGAGGCACTGCAAATCGCCCACGGACGGGCCGGAGACGGCTCCACCGCGGTGCTGGGCGAGATGCCAGCCGCGCCACTGAACTCGCTGATCACCCAGTCCTATCCCAAGGGGCGCACACCTGACATCACGCCGAGCGGGCCATCTGTCCACGTCCGAGACGAATCGGTGCCCGAGCTGGTGTTGGAGCTGGCCGAGCAGCTGCAGAACGCTCCGCGGCACCTGGGCATCCACTCCGGCGGCATGGTGATCTGCGATCGCCCGATCGTCGAGGTCTGCCCGGTCGAGTGGGGCCGGATGAAAGACCGCAGCGTGCTGCAGTGGGACAAAGACGACTGCGCGGCAAGCGGGCTGGTCAAGTTCGACCTGCTCGGGCTGGGCATGCTGTCGGCGCTGAAATACTGCTTCGACTTCATCGAGCAAGGCCACGGTATTCGCTACGGCCTGCACCAGATCCCGCCCGAAGATCCGCTGGTCTACGACATGCTGTGCGCCGCGGACACCGTCGGGGTCTTCCAGATTGAGTCGCGCGCCCAGATGGCCACCCTGCCCCGGCTCAAGCCGCGCTGTTTCTACGATCTTGTCGTCGAGATCGCGCTCATCCGACCGGGCCCCATCCAGGGCGAGTCGGTGCACCCCTACATCCGCCGCCGCAACGGCCTGGAGCCGGTCACCTATCCCCATCCGGCGCTGGAAAAGGCGCTGAAGAAGACCTTGGGCATCCCGCTGTTCCAAGAGCAGCTGATGCAGGTGGCCATCGACGCCGCGGGCTGCACACCCACCGAGGCCGACCAGCTGCGCCGGGCGATGGGCTCGAAACGCTCCGGGGAAAAAATGGACGCGCTCAAGGAGCGGCTGTACCGGGGAATGGCCGAGCGTGGCATCACCGGCGCGGTCGCCGACGACGTCTACACCAAGATCCGCGCCTTCGCCGCGTTCGGCTTCGCCGAGAGCCACTCGATCAGCTTCGCGTTCCTGGTCTATGCATCGTCGTGGCTGAAGCTGTATCACCCGGCGGCGTTCTGCGCGGCGCTACTCAACGCCCAGCCGATGGGCTTCTACTCACCGCAGTCGCTGGTGCAGGACGCCAAGCGGCACGGCGTAGAAGTGCGCGGCCCGGACCTGAACGCCTCCCTGGCCGCAGCCAACCTCGAACCCACGGCCGTTGAACCAGCCGACGGTTTTGGCGGCGCAGACATCCATAGCCTGCTTGCGCCGCCAAAACCGACATCGCTGGGCTCGACATTGCCAAGACCGCCGCAGTACACCGGGCCCGGACCGGCGCAGCCGGCAGTCCGGCTGGGGCTGAGCAGTGTGCGCACCATCGGCGCCGACCTGGCCGTACGGATAGTGGCCGACCGGGACCGGGACGGCGCCTACGTCTCGATGGCCGATCTGGTCCGGCGCACCGGCGTCACCGCCGACCAGGTAGAGGCGTTGGCCACCGCCGGGGCGTTCGACTGCCTGGACCTGACCCGCCGCGGCGCGCTGTGGGCTGCAGCGCCAGTGGCCTCGATCCGGCCCGGGCAACTGCCCGTGGACACCGTGGACGAACACGCCGCACCGCCGCTACCCGAGATGACCCAGCCCGAACAACTGCTGGCCGACTATTGGGCCACGTCGATCACCCGCGACGCCTATCCCACCAGCCTGATCCGCGATCGACTGATCTCATTGGGCGTCACGACGAACGTCGATCTGCGTTTTCTACCGGACAAGACGCGGGTCACAGTGGGCGGCATCGTCACCCACCGTCAGCGCCCGGCCACTGCGCGCGGAATCATCTTCCTCAACATGGAGGACGAGACGGGCATGGTCAACGTCGTCTGCGATCCGGTGATCTGGGGCAGACACCGCCGCGTCGCCCGCGAGTCCGGTGGCCTGCTGATCCGGGGCATGCTCGAACGCGTCGACGGGGTGGTGAACGTGATCGCCGAGCGCATAGACAAGCTTCATCTGGGCGTACGCGCCGGCTCTCGTGACTTCCGTTAGTGCCGGGCATTGGCCTGTGGGCTCGGCACCGCTGCCCCTACGCTCGGCCCCGAGACGGAGAGACTGTCGCCCAGATGGAATTGGTATTCCGATGGTAACGTCATGCCAATGCAGACTTCGGTAGATGCGGTAGGTCGCCTCGTCATACCGAAGGCACTTCGGGAAGCCGTCGGACTCCGGCCCGGATCAACGGTCGACGTCACCGTGTACGGAGCGGGTTTGCAGGTCGTCCTCACCGGGCGCACGGCAGTGTTGGTCCAGCAAGACGGCGAACTGGTGTCCCGTGGAACCACTCCGGTCACCGACGACGACGTGTTCCGATTGGTCGACGCGGGACGCAAGTGAGCGTGCTGGCGCTCGATACCAGTGTGGCGATTCCACTGCTGGTAGCCACGCACGAAGCCCACCATCTAGTGCGACGCTGGTGCGCCGGACGCCCAGTCGCACTGAGCGGTCATGCAACCGTCGAAACCTATGCCGTACTCACTCGGCTACCCGGCGACGCACGGCTGCGTCCTCAGGACGCGGCCACGATCATGACCGAGCGACTCGAACCACCGCTCATGCTCAACGCCGCCACCTTCGCCCGCGTTACACACGTGCTGGCGGCAGCCGACATCGCCGGCGGAGCTGTCTACGACGCGCTCATCGCGTTGGCTGCGATCGACAACGACGCGGTGTTGGCGACTCGCGATGCGCGAGCGAGATCGACCTACGAAGCAGTCGGGGCCGCGACCGTCGTCGTCGCCTGACTGTCGGCAGCTCACCGTCCGTTCACCCGGACCTTCTACGGTGAAACCATGGACATCGCCGCGCTGCTCACTGAAACGTTCGACCGCATCGCTGCGCTCGTGCCTTCCGCCGTCGAAGGCTTGTCCGACGATCAGCTCGCATACCGCCCGGACGGCACCGCCAACTCGATTGCCTGGCTGATCTGGCACCTGTCGCGCGTGCAGGACGATCACCTCGCCGACGTTGCAGGTACCGAACAAGTCTGGGCACAGGGCTGGCGCGAACGATTCGCCTTCGCGCTGTCCGACGCCGACGGCGTCGGCTACGGCCACAGCTCAGCCGAGGTGGCGCAGGTCAAAGCCTCCGCCGAGCTGCTCGCCGGCTACCACGCAGCCGTCGCCGCGGCGAGTGCTGACTACCTCGGCGAGCTGGGCGCCACCGATCTCGACCGCATCGTCGACCGTCGGTTCGATCCGCCGGTCACCCTGGGCGCCCGGCTCGTCAGCGTCGTCAGCGACTGCCTGCAACACGTCGGCCAGGCCGCATACGTCCGCGGTCTGGTCCAGCGCTGAACCAGCTGCATTGCTTCAGCAGTCCTCCCTCGAACTCTTGACGGCCCTGGTTAAACTGCATACAGTTTTGCCATGCCTATTGCTGAACTCGGCCACTTCGGTGTCTTCTGCAACGACCTGGAACTGTGCACCAGGTTCTATCGCGACGTGCTGGGGCTGACTGTCACCGACGAGGACGCCGGGCTGGGCATGCGATTCTTCAGCGCCCGACCCGGTTTCGAACACCACGAATTCCAGCTGGTCGAGGGCCGCTCGGTGGGCAAGGCCGAGGACGGCAATCTGTTGATCCAGCAGGTGTCGTTTCGGGTCAACTCGCTGTCCGAGCTGATCGAGTTCCACCAACGCTTCATCGACAACGACGTGAAATTCGACATGATCGTCACCCACGGCAACGCCTTCGGAATCTATTTCTTCGATCCCGAGGACAACCGGTGCGAGGTGTACTGGCACACCGGGCTACCTGCGCGGCAGCCGTTCCTGGCCCGACTCGACCTCGGCATGCCGATTCCCGAGATGCTGGCCCGCAACGCCGAACTCGTCGAGAAGTTCGGCAGCAGCGGTTATTTGGAGCCCGGCCTGGTCGGCAACCTGATCCCCGACGCCGAGGACGTCACCGCCTGAGCGGTGCCGACCGAGACGGCGATCGACACGACGCTCTTCGGCGGGTGGCTCGATCCGCCGATCCGTCTCAGCGCGTAGATGAGCCCGAACCGGACCTGATGTCGGCACACTCGGTACGTCAGACCAGCCGTTTACTGAGCACCTCGGCTGCCTTCTGCAGTCGACCGGCAGCTGCACGCGTCTGCGTCGCCGGCATCCGTGCCGCCGGTGCGGCCAGGCTCAGAGCCGCTACAGCGCCCCGACTCGGATGAATCACCGCCACTCCCACCGAGTTCACGCCGTCCTCGCTCTCGGCTGCGTTGACGGCATAGCCCCGGCTTCGCACCTGTTCCAGTTCCTGCTCGAGTGTCGTGCGCGTACGCAACGAGCGGCCCGTCGGCGGATCGGGCAGCTCGGGCGCGGGATAGATGCTGTGCAACTGCTCGAGCGACAACTCGGCCAGCAGCGCCTTACCGACACTCGTGGCAAACGCGGGCAGGGTGCGCCCGGTACGGCTGACCACCCGCAACGCCTGATCGCTTTCCACACCGTCGAGGAAGCGGACCCGCGGCCCTTCCAGCTGAGCCAGATGCACTGTCTCATGGGTCTGGGCGCTGAGGTCCTCGAGCAGATCGCGGGCCAGGCTGCGGATGTCCATCGTGCTGACGACGGATAGGCCGATGTCCATCAGCGCCGGCCCGGCGACGTAGGCCCGCGACAGCGGATCCTGCACGACGAAGCCGTGGTAGACCAGCATTGCCATCAGCCGGTGGGCGGTGGAGTGGGCCACACCCAGCTGGTCGCGGGCATCGGACAGCCGCAGCCGGGGATTCTCACCGAACATCAGCAGCAGCCGCAGCGCATTGCCCACCGACTCGATGGGGTACTGCGGCGCCTCTCCCGGGGCTGCGGCGCTGGACATCGCTTGCGACCCTAACCGTCGGCCGAGACAAGCCCCAGCTCGACGAGCAGCGCGTCGAGACGCCGCTCCAGCTCAGGGGTCGCCCGACTCATGGGCAGGCGGTGCTCGTTGTCGGTCAGCAGGCCCATCCTCTTCATCATGTATTTGATCGGAATGGGGTTTGTATCGAAGAACACCGCGTCGTTGAGCGCGGCCAGCCCGTCGTTGACCAGACGGGCCTGCACCAGATCACCCGCAGCAACGGCATCGCACAGGGCGACCACCCGTTCGGGAGCCAGATTGCCCACGGCGTTCATCACCCCTGCCGCACCGATCGCCAGCATCGGCAGCGACAGCTCCTCCAGCCCGACGAACAGCCGGAAGTCCGCACCCATCCGGCGCATCAACTGCCCGGCGTAGCCGAAGTCGACGGCCGCGTGTTTCATGCCGACCAGGTTGGGCGCGCGGTCGGCGATCGCGACCACCGTGTCGATCTGCATGTCCACCGCGGCTCGTCCCGGAATGTGGTAGATCATCAGCGGCAGCTCGGTGCTGGCCGCGACTGCGGCGAAGTAGTCGACGAGGCCGCGCTGCGGTGGCCGGCTGTAGTAGGGCGTGACGACGAGCAGTGCCGCGGCGCCCGCCCGCTCGGCGGACTGCGTCAACTCCAGCGTCTCGGCCAGGGATTGTGATCCGGTGGCCGCCACCACCGGTATCTGGCCGGCGGACGCGTCCACGGCTGTCTGCACGAGCCGGTTGCGCTCGCCCACGGTGAGCAGGCTGGGCTCACCGCTGGTTCCGGCCACCACAATCCCCGCCGAGCCGCCGCTGATCTGGCGCTCCACCAGAACGGCGTACCGGTCGTAGTCGACGGCGCCGTCGACGAACGGGGTGACCAGCGGGGTGTAGGAACCGCGCAGGTCGCTGTCGGGCAGCGTGCTGGTCATGCAATCTCCTTCGTCGGTGGTGCGGAAGCGGTTGGCGTCGATACAGCGGCGCTCGAAGCGCCGAGGGGATCGATCAGTTCGAAAGCGTTGGCGGCGTGGGCATGGGCGACGAAGCGGCTGATCAACAGAATGAGCGCGACGGTGGTGTCGGCGCCGAAGCGCTCGGCAGCGGCGGTGACGACCTCCCTCACGCCATGACCGGCGTCGGCCAGCACGGCGTCGCTCAGGTTGCGCACCAACCGCTCGTCGGCGCTCAGCTCGTCGGATGGAGCGCCGGCGCCGGCCCGAAACTCGGTCACCGCGGCCAGCCATGCCTCGCTCTTGCCATGCGTGCGGGCCAGGGCCTCGTGCTGGGCCTGCTCGTAGGCGTTGCCCAGTCGCGTGGCCACCCGCAGCGCGACCACCTCACCGAGGTCGTCGGGGATTACCGCCTTCAGCGCTTCGGTGAAGCGGATGAATCCGGCTAGCGCCTCGGGCTGGCGTGCCGCGACGGCGAAGAAGCCACCGAGGTAGCCAAGCCGCGCGATCCGAGGTTGCAACAGGTCTGCAAGCTCGGCGGACAACTCACTAGCTGTAGGCAGCACCGGCAGCGCCGGCAGGCCCGCAACCTTGGGCATCGGTACCGGCGCGCGAGCAACGTCGAATGCGGTGGTGTCGGCAGCGTCGGTCATGACGTCGGCTCCGCAATGCCGCCCGCGCCGCGCATGCGCTCGCCGTAGCGGGTGACGTCGAGGCCGAACAGGCCCCAGCGAGGCAGATAGGACAGCAAGAACGTGTTGCAGCCCAGGTCGGCCAGCGCGCCCACTTCACCGGCCAGCAGGGCGGCGCGTTCGGCCGCGGACAGGTCGAACTCCTCGTCCACCGTCTGCATAGGTGCGATGGTCAGCCGTTCCCGCAACGCCGGTTCCCGCAGCGCCCGTCGGCACAGCTTGGCGACCTGGTAGGTGCTCACGGGCACCTCACGGCGCGGTCCGCCAGAAGGCGTACCCGTGACCGAACTCGGGTTGTAGATCCAGCGAATCGGGCCGGGCGCCACCGATCGCGCCGAGCAGTGCCAGCCAGTTCAGCAGCTCGCCGCCCACGTTGCCGGCCCGAGCCAGCTGGGCCGGCGTCGACGCTTCCACGACGGCATCGACGTCTCCGGCCTCGAGCCAGGCCGCAACCTGCTCAGCCCAGCGGGCGTCGGGAACGCCGAAGATCGAACCGGGGTTCATACCGAAGCCACCTACATCGAGGGAGAAGCTGCCGCTGGCCACGACGGCCACCCGCAGGTCGTCGGGCCAGGCGTCGATGGCGTCGCGCACCGCAGCGCCGAGCAGCCGACACCGCTGGGCTGCAGGCAGTGGCGCCACCAGGCCGTTGATGAACACCGGCAGCAGCGGCAGATCGGCCGCCGGGCGCAGGTAGTGCAGTGGCACCAGGATCGAGTGATCGACGGTGAACTCCTGGCTCAGCGCGACGTCGAAGTCGGCGTCGAGGCAGGCATTGCGTACGTGCGCGGCCATCGGCTCCGGTACGGCCAGCTCGACCGGCGCCAAGCCCGGCGTGCCGTCGTTGGGCCCACTCGTGCGGGCCGCAACGCCGACGCTGAACACGGGCAGGTTGTCCAGGAAGAACGTGTTGAGGTGGTCGGAATCGAACATGACCAGCACGTCGGGTCGTGCCTCGTCCAGCTGCGCACGTACCCGTGCGAAATACGCAGCGGGGAGGCCCCGATCGTCCAGAGCGACGGTCGACGGGAACACCGGCGTGTGGGGCACGCCGACTCCGGCGACGACAGTGGCCAACTCGAGCCCTCCTTCGATACGCGCGCAGTCGTCGATCTCACGGTTGGAGCAGCTCGTCCGAACTGCCGATGGTGCTGCGTCCTAACGCTCGGCGGGCTCGGACGCCTGCGCAGTGTCGGCAGTCTCAGCCAGGTCGGGCCGGAAGGCCGTCTCGAGCTTGGGTGTGGGCAGGAAACACGTCATCACCAGCAGGCCGGTACCGGTGTTGACGAAGCCGTGCGGAACGTCGGCCGGCAGCCGGACGATGGTGGGGCCCTCGACATCGAAGGTGTCGTCACCCACGCGGTAGCGGGCTTGTCCGGCGCCCAGCACGTGGACTTCCTCGACCGGGTGGATGTGTGGCACCGGGCCGCCGCCGGGCAACGATTCGGTGAGGATGAGTGTCGAGTTGTCCCAGCCGAAGAGGTGGCCGTGCGCGAAGCGGGCCAGTTCGTGGGCGTTGGGGCGCAACTCAGCGAGCTCGTCGATGCCGATGACGTAACGCACGATGTGCTCCTGATGGTCGCTGAAGAGATGGGCAGCTGTCGGAATTACTGCGTGCCGGGGGGCTGGAGGTCGCCGGGCAATCCCTCCAGTTCGTCCTGGATGACGTCGATGACGGCCGGGCGGCCCGACGCCAGCGCGCGGTCCACGGCCGCCTCCAGCTCGCTGGCCTTCTCGACCCGCTCGCCGTAGGCGCCCAGCAGTTCGGCGTAGGCAGCGAAGTCCGGGTTGCCGTAGAACACGCCCAGGTAGCGCCCGTCGTGGGCGAACCGTTGCCGGTCCCGCGTGTTGCCGAAGGCGAAGTTGTTGATGACGATGTTGACCACCGGGATGTTCTCCCGCACCGCCGTCTCCAGATCCTGAGCGATCATGAAGAAGCTGCCGTCGCCGCTGATCGCCACGACTCGGGAGTCGGGCCGGGCCAGCGCCAGACCCAGCGCGGCCGGCATGCCCCAGCCCATAGAACCCCCAGCAGCGGCGAAGTAACTGCCCGCGCGGTCGAAGTCGACGAAGCGCTGGATCCATGGCCCGAACGTGTGGACGTCCTGCACCAGGGTGATGTCGGGGCGTTGCATCAAACGCTGCAGCACCGGCACGACCTCGCCGGACTGGACGAGCGCGGTCGTCGACAGCACCTCCGGTGCCCGGATCGAGTCCAGGTACTGCGCTCGCAGGGTCGACAGTCGATCCTGGCGCGCCGGCGCCGCCGCCGAAGGTTCACGCTCTACGAATGCGGCGGCCAACGCACTCGTCACCGCAGCGGTATCGGCCTGCAGACCGAGTTCGGGAACGTAGATGTGGCCCAGTTCGGCGGCATCGATGTCGACGTGGATCAGCCGGCTGTCCGGGTTGATCAAGGAATACCGTTTGGTGCTGAACTCGGAGAATCGGCAGCCCAGCGCCAGCACGACGTCGGCCTGTGCCACCACCTGCTCGGTGACCTTCGAGGCGCCATAGCCCATCGAACCCAGGAAGTAGGGCGCCGCGTTGGCCACGGCGTTCTTGCGCATCCAGGTGGTGACCACCGGTGCGCCCAGCGTTCTGGCGAGCAGGTCCAGACCGGCGTCGTAGGCGCCGTGCAGTACACCGCCGCCGGCGATGATCACCGGCCGGTGCGCACCGGCCAGCATCTCGACGGCGTCGTGCAGGCCGGCGGCGTCGGGAGCCGGCGGTCGGGCGCGGAACCGGGGCTGAAAGTGCGGGGATCCGTCGGCGGTCTGCACGTTGAGCGGTATCGAGATCAGCACCGGTCCGGGCCGCCCCGAGACGGCGGTGCGCACCGCCCGCTGCACCAGTTCGGGAATCCGCTCGACGTCGCGCACCTCCACCGCCCACTTGGTGATGGGTGTGAAGAACGCGACCAGGTCGGTCTCCTCGAACGCGTCACGGTAGGCGATGTCGTCGGAAACCTGGCCGACGATGGCGATCAGCGGAATCGACTCGGCGTGGGCATTGTGCACGGCGATGGTCAGGTTGGCCGCACCCGGTCCTCGCGACGCCAGCGCCACCGCCGGCCGTCCGGCGCCGCGGGCGAACCCGTCGGCCATGAAACCGGCGACTTGCTCGTGGCGCACGGACAGGTAGCGCAGCTCGTCCTGGCGAGCCAGCGCGTCGATGATGCTCATCACCGTGGTGCCGGGCAGGCCGAAGACGTGGGTGATTTCCTCGCGTCGCAACGCCTCGATCAGGATGTCTGCGCCTTGCATGAGCAGGTGTTCCCTTCGCTAGCTGTGAGCGGATGGCGCTCGAAAGACGGGCGGCGCGAGATCGGGGCAGGTTCCTCAGTCGAGGAAGACGTTGACCGATTTGAGCTGGGTGTAGCTCAGCAACTCCTCGATCGACTCCTCGCGCCCGATACCCGAGGACTTCACGCCGCCGAACGGCATGCCCCAGAAATGCCGCGAGGAGCCGTTCACCCAGACGTAACCGGCCTCGACGTCGCGAGCCAGCCGGTGCGCTCGGCGCAGATCGTCGGTCCAGATGCTGGCGGTCAGCCCGTAGTCCAGACTGTTGGCGATCGCCACCGCCTCCTGCTCGGTCTTAAACGTCATCACCGAGAGCACCGGACCGAAGATCTCCTCCCGGCCGAGCACCGACCGTGGGTCGACATCGGCGAAGATGGTCGGCTCGACGAAGAAGCCGCGCTCGTGCGCCAGACCGGCCGGGCGGGCGCCGCCGGTGACCAACCGCGCCGACGACCGGCCCGCCTCGATTGCCGACAACGTCTTGGCGTACTGGGCCGGCGAGGACAGTGCGCCCATCTCCGTCGTCGGATCCAGCGGGTCGCCCACCGTGATCGCCCGGGTCAGCGCGACGATGCGCTCGATCATCTCCGCCGCAACCGACTCGTGCAGCAACAGCCGCGACGTCGATCCGCAGGACTGGCCGGCCGACACCGCAAAATTCATGCCCGACACCGCGCCGGCCGCTGCTCGGTCCAGATCGGCGTCCGCGCAGACGATCAGGGCGTTCTTGCCGCCGAGTTCCAGAGTGATGTCCTTGATCCCGGCGTCGGCGGCGTCGCGCTGGATGGCCCGCCCGGTGCGTTCGGAGCCGATGAAGCCGATCCGCCGGATCGCAGGGTGCGCGACGATAGCGCGTCCGACCTCAAGGTTGTCACCGACCACGACCGAGAGCACGCCCGGCGGCAGCAGGTCGGCGAACAACTCCGCCATTCGGAGCGCGGACAGGGGTGTGAGCTCCGAGGGTTTGATGATCACGGCGTTGCCGGCCACGATCGGCGCGGCCAGCTTCGACGCGGCGAAGAACAGCGGATGGTTGAACGGCACAATCCGGGCGACGACGCCGAAGGGCTGGCGGGTCGTGTAGTGCAGGTTCGTCGATGCGGGCATGGTGGCGCCGCCCAGGTCGCCGGCCCAGTCGGCGAAAAGCTCCATCACCGTGGCCGACCACTCCACGTCGTTGTGCATGGCGGTAACCGGATTGCCGGCGTCGGCGGCGTCCAGGGCAGCCAGTTCGTCGACGTTGTCGCGCAGCACTGCAGCCATGGCTCGCATCACCGCGCCGCGCTGCTTGGGCGGCACCGTGCGCCACGTCGCGAAGCCCTTCTGAGCGGCCTCGACGGCAGCCTGCACGTCCTCTGCACCGCCGTCGGGGACGGTGGCGATCACCTGCTCGGTCGACGGGCTCACGTCGTCGTACCGGCGGCCGGAAAGCGCCGGCACGCTGCGACCGCCGATGAACAGGCCCCAGTCGCGGTCGGTGCGTACAGTGCCCGGCGTAGTTGCCGGCATGGCTGTGGGCGTGGTCGCGGGTTGTTCGAGAGTGGTCATCGTGATCCCTTCGCGCCGAGCGGTTCCGGCGCGCCGACGTGCGCTGAGACGGCGGCATCCACGCCATCGGGGACCGTGGGACCAGGTGCGGCGGTCCAGTCGGCGGTCAGTACGACCCGCCCGATCCTGCTCTGCTGTTCGACGTAGCGGTGGGCCTGCGCCGCCTGCGTCACCGGATAGGTCGTGTCGACGACGGTGCGAAAACCGCGGGCAACGTCCGCCCAGAACCGGCGCACGCTGTCCCTGTTGCCGGTACGCACACCCAGAATTCGCTGGTTACGCAGGTAGAGCCGCTGCAGGTCGACGGTCACGCTGCCCCCGGCGAAGGCGCCGCTGCTGACCAAAACGCCGCCGGAGGCGAGCACGGCGGTGGACGTGAGGAACATCGCCGGGTCCCCGATGTTGTCGATGACGACATCGACGCCACGCCCACCGGTCATGGCGAGAACATCGTCGACGAACGTGGGCGACTGCCAGTTCAGCGCCGCCTCCAGCGCTGGTCGCCCGCCGACGTCCAGCCGGCGCAACGCAGGCAGTTTGTCCTCGTGCCGTGTCGTACCGACCACCCGCGCACCACCGAAAGCGGCCAGCATCGCCGCACAAGCGCCCAGCGCCGAGCCCGCCGCCTGCACGAGCACCCAGGCGCCGGGCTGCACATCGGCGGCGTCCAGCTGACGACGCGACACCGGCCCGGCCAGGGTCAGGGCACACGCCTGCACATCGGAGATATCTGCCGGTACCCGGTGGAGCTGACGCACGGGCACCGTCGTGTAGGCCGCATAGGCGCCCTGCCGGTGGATGCCGATGATCTCCAGGTTCGGACACGCCTCTTCGTGCCCGGCCAGGCACATCGGGCAGGTTCCGTCGGACACCACGGGAAACACCGCCACCCGGTCACCGACGGCAATCGGATCCAGGCCGGTATCGGTGCCGGTATCGGTATCCGTATCGGTGGCAGGCTGCGCGGGCCCAAGCTCCGCCACGACGCCCACATGCTCGGCCCCCAGCACATGGGGCACCTCGATACGGGCGAAGGGCAGCTTGCCCGCGCGCGCAGCGATGTCCAGCAGCCGTCCGACGCTGACCGCGGACACCTGGATCAGCGCTTCGCCCGGGCCAGGTGAGCGGACGGCGACGTCGCGAACCTCCAGCACGTCCGGCCCGCCGAACTCGCGCATCACCATCGCTTTCATCGGGTCGCCGCAGTCGTCGTCGCATTCGGGGTCGCCGCATTCAGATAGGACAGATCCACCCGGTCGTCGGCTCGGGTGCCGGATGCCAACGTGCCCGCCTTGCCCATGACCTCCACGACCTTGGCCATCCCGGCCGGGCTCAGCGAGAGGTCGGCGGGCAGGCTTGCCGTGCGGATGAAGTGCTCGTAGTCGCGCTTGGCGTAGTCCGGGGTGGTCTGCAGCACCGCGCCGGCCAGCTCGACGGCGGCCGCCGGTTCGTCGTAGAGCCACTGCGTCGACGCGGCCAGCGCCCGCAGGAAGGCCGTCAGCGCGTCCCCCGACTGCGCGGCCCAGTCCCGCCGCACATTCACCGTCGTGAACTGGTAGTCGGGCACGTAGTCAGAGATGTCGCCCAGGTTGGCGTACCCCTCGTCCTCGCCGATGTACTTGTCAGGCGGGGTCTGCAGGCCGGCGTCCAGAGTGCCCTGCTGGATTTCCTGCCAGCGCTTGGACGCCACGCCGATGGCCTTGATCTGGTAGTCGACGCCGCTGTGCAGGCCGTACGTGGCCAGCATCTCCGCGACCAGCAGTGCGGTGCCCTCCTGGGCATGCGAGACGCCGATCGTGCGTCCGCGCAGTTGCTCCACCGACGTAATTCCCCGCGCGGCGATGAGGCCGTTGTTCAGCTTGCGGGCATTGCCAGCCACGATGACGAGCCCGTCGGGACCGCCCGGATCGGACAGCACGCTCTCCGGCGTGCCGATGCCTATGTCCACCCGCCGCGTGCGCACCGCGTCGGTGACGTTCTGCACGCCGTAGAGCACCTCGGCCGTCACCTCGAGGCCCTCGCGTTCGAAGGCGCCGATGTGCTGGGCGGCCCACACGGGCATGTTGATGAAGATCCGGGCGACCAGCCCGACGGTCAGTGCCTGCGTCATCTCGTCCTCATCTGCTCTTCACTACTTACCAGCACGCACGGCGCGGATGGGCCGGCACGACGATCGGGCGCTCAGGTGAGTTCGACCCGGTTGGTGTCGAAGCCGCGGTGCGATCCCAGCAGGATCGGGCGGGTGCGCAGGTTCTCCTGCCAAAGCAGCGAATCCATGGCCAGGTGCAGCGGGCTGTCCTGGATGGTGAGCTCGTACACCGCCTTGTCGTTGCTGGCGTGGTGATGCACCGCCCAGCCGGGTGCGGACAGCATCAGGTCACCGGCCTTCCACTGCACGGTCTGCCCGCCCACGACGCTGTAGCCCGAGCCTTCGAAGAAGTAGTTGATGGCCGCGGCGGTGTGACGATGGGGCACGTCGACGATGTGAGCGGGGCGCACACACATGGTGGCGAAGAAGCTGTGTGTGGTGCCGTTCGTGCGTCCCGACGCCGGGTTGTACAACAGGTATAGACGCCGGCCCTTGTAAGCGGCACCCAGCGCGGTCAACTTGTCGATCTGTTCCTTCACCATCGGCCACGGCCAGTGCAGAGGGCGGGACTCCTGGACCGGCGGATTCACCAGCTTCTCGTAGCTCATCAGCCACGCGCCGGCCTCGGTCATCTCGAAGTAGTCGTCGAAGAGCGCTTCCAGCGCCTCGCCGCGCGGAGTCTCGCCCGCGGCCACGGCGAGGTCGTCGCTGGGGTTCTCGTCCACGTAGTGGACGTTGAGCTTCTCCAGCAGGGCCGCATTGGAGTAGGTGAGCCGGACCTGGATGTCGTCGCTGTCGTTGCGATGGACGTAGGTGGCCATCGACGGCGTGCAGAACACGTCGTGCTTGCCGTAGTCGATCTCGGTGCCGTCGATGGTGGCGTGCCCGGCGCCCACGATGCAGAAGTTGACCTGCGAGGAGTTGTGGCGGATCGGTTTGGTGCTCTCCCCGGGCAGCAGCACATCGAGGCTGACCTGGATGCCGGGCGCCAGACCCAGGCCCGGCGCCTCGGAACGGGGATGCACGATCAGGCTGCGCCGGCGGCCGTTGGCGGGGCGTTCCAGCGCCGCCAGCCGGGCGGTCTCGGCCTCGATGTGCTCGCGCGGAATGACGATCGAGGGCCACAGGTCGTCGCGAGGTGGCGACCAGTTCACGCGGTCCACAAAGGTCACCTTGCGCTGGTCGTCGTCGTATTCGGTCATGAGCATTCCTTCGCTAGATCAGTTGCCGGATCGGACGTGCAAGCTCAGACATAGCCGACGCCGGCTCGGCTCAGGTTCGAGCGCAGCCGGGGACGACTCGGTGCGGGCGCGGCGATCGGCGCGCCGATGCGGTTCTCGATTGCTTGCTGGTAGACGAACAGTCCGATCGAGACGTCGGCGATACCGACGCCCATCGACTTGAACAGGGTGACGTCGGCGTCGGCCGGGCGTCGTACCTGCGCTCCGGCGTAGTCGGCCAACGGGGTGACCGCCGCCCAGTCGGCGTCGGCATCGCCGTAGAACTGCCCGAACTCCTGGGACAGCTTGCGCGCCTGGGCGACGCTGTCGGCGGCGACGATGTCGCAGCGGGCCAGCAACTTGGGCTCGAACTCGGCTCTCTCCGGGGTGATGGCGCCCAGTGCATTGACGTGGGTGCCGGGCGCGACGGCGTCGGCGCTGAGGAACGCAGCCCGCGCGCGAGTGACCAGCGTGATGACGTCGGCGTCGGCGCAGGCCTGCTCCACCGAGTCCGCGGCGATACCGGCGATGCCGAACGCGTCGGCGACACTGCGCGCGAAGTGCTCACGCCGCTCGACGTTCGGACTCCAGACACTGATGGTGTCGATCGGGCGTACCGCGACGACGGCGCCGGCCTGGGTCAGTGCTTGATGCCCGGTTCCCAGCATCGCCAGATGCGTGGCGTCCGCTCGGGCCAGCGCATGCATGGCCGCCCCCGCCACGCCGGCGGTGCGGTACTGACCCAGCGCGAAGGCCTCGATCACGGCCAACAACGATCCGTCGACGCTGTTCCACAGTGTCAGCAGCGGCGTAGCGCCGCCGGCGGTGTGGGTCCATGACTTGACGCCCACCACGTCGTCGGCGCTGAGGATGCCGCCGATGCTGTGGATGCTGCCACCGGGCACGCTCAGGTGGGTCTTGAGCAGGTTCTCCGCCTGGCCCCTGCCTTCGGCCTGGAATCCGTGCTCGACTGCCTGGATCGCCTCGCCCATATCGATGAGGGAGACCACCTCGGCTTCGGTGATCCAGATCGCGGGCTGTGCCATCGGCCTCCGGCCTTCCGTTATCGCCACGAGCACCGCGGCCTGTTCCCGTCTGCAGAAAGACAGTCTGCAGCGCAGTAACACTATCCGTCAAGGGGCGCACCCTCCAAGGGTGTGATCGTGTTAGGCATCGGTCAGCTCGAGCAGAGACAGTCCGGCGTTGGCGTCGACCACGGCCAGCACCCCGTCGGCCCGGACGAAGACGTCATTGGTCTGTACGACCGCGGCACGTCCCGGGCGCGGATCGAGCAGCCGGACCGGCGCGTCGGGAATGAAGAACCCGGTCTCGGTCGCGTCGCCCGCGCCGTCGATCCGGTAGATGCGCACACCGGCGCCCTGGTGAGCGACGAAGACGAGTGAGCCGTCGGCCCACGATCCCGGTCGGTATTCATAGAGGTTGTGCGGCCCGAACCGGGCGCCGCTGCAGGGCGTGACCGGCGGTGGCGGCAGCGCCCGCAGGCGACGTGGGTCCATCGGGTCGGCGATGTCGAAGAGCACGACCTCGCGGTCCTGCGCCTGCCCATCGCTTTCGATGCCCTCCTCGACGACGGCCATCAGGTGCGATCCGGGCAGCTTGACCGCCGAGTGAGCCGCGCAACCGCGGCCGTCGGGCTTGGCCCAGTTGACGACGGCAGCCGGTTCCAGCCGGCCGTGCTCGGACAGTTGCTGCACGGATACCCCACCGTCACGCCAGGCCCCGAACACCCACCCCTGGGCAGCCGTCGCATGGTGCAGCGAGACGTGGTGCCCGCTGGGCCACGACTGCGACCCCGCCGCGGTCGCGCCATCCTCGGCCGGGCCATTGCCACCTCGCATCCCCGGCAGCCACCACCGGTCCACTTCTACCGGCGCACTGGGCGTTGCGACGTCGACGACCATCAAAATCGCGTCCGCGCATCCGGGCGGGAAAGCAGAGACCAATGCATACCGACCGCCGTCGAACCAGGCGCGATGGGCACCCGCGCCGCCGATGTCGAGGAAGCCGACTTCACGGGGGTGTCCGGGCACGCCCACGTCGAAGATCCGCACTCCCGCGGCATAGCCGGCGCTCGCGCCCAACCGGTCGCGTCCAGGCTCGAAGCCGGCTGGCCGCGACCACATATCCGGCCCATTCGTCACCAGTAGCAAACTGTCCTGCACCTGCAGGTGCACCGACCAGGACCCCGCCGGAGCCGGCGTGAACGACAGCACCCGCGGAGCACGCGGATCGGAGATGTCCACCTCGGTGAAGCCGCCCGAGAACAGGTGCGCGATGAACAGTCGCGAGCCTGTACCTACGACCTGCAGTCCTTCGGGCCGGCCGCCCAGATCGCTCGAGGCCAGCCAGTGCACACCCTTGAGCTGCATCGAGCCGCCCGACTCCTCGATTGCGTCCAGATCGTTGCTCTGCACACCAGAACACTGTTGTAGTCGACGTGGTAGGCAATGGCAATGACGCAGCCAACGACTTCGGCGGTGCTCCTGACATCGTCCACCGCGGTGCTGACGCTGCACCTGCAGAACGAGGTTCTCGACGCCGAGGGCGTCGTCGGTCGGCACGGGATCGCAGCCGTCGTCACACAGACCGGACTGATCGCCAATGTTCGGCAACTGCTCGCCCGGGCGGCAACGGCCGGCGTGCCGATCGTGCACGTGGTGTTCGCCGGCAACGGCGTGGGCTCGTGCAGCTCGACTGCGCCGGCGTTGCGACGAGGCGCGCGCATCGGCTTTCAACCCGACACCTGGGGGACGCAGGTAGTTGCCGGCCTGGTTCAGCCCGCCGACCGGGTGGTCGTCCACGACACCATGAGCGCGTTCAGCGGAACCGACCTCGCCGCGACGCTGACGGCGACGGGTATCGACCGCATCGTGCTGGCCGGGGTGAGCACCCACCTTGTGGTTGCCGCGTCGGCTTTCGCCGCGGCGGACCTCGGGTTCGACGTCGCCGTAGCGGCCGACTGCTGCGCGGCTCCCGAGTTGGGCACGCATCAGTCGGCGTTGGCACAGCTGTCCTCCATCGCCGAGGTCGTCGCCGGCGGATGAGGTCGGCGCGCCCCGTCCGTCGCCGGCTGGGCCCGCCGCCCGTTGCAATTGCCTATTGCAGATCATGTTTCCGTTGTGCAGAATGTCGCCACCACCCTGTACACAGTCGCCGCCGGATGAGCACGAGATTTCAATCAGGTCACGGGGGGTTGACGAATCCGTCAAAGTGCATACAGTTATCGACCATCGGTGGTACCCGGCAGCGCCAGGACAGTGTCCCCGGACAGCCGAGATGGTCGACCGGATAGCAGCCCAGGGCCGTCGCATCGCACTGCATCGCAGCGGCAACGCACAGCTTGACGCCAAAGACAGCTACTTGACGGGAGCTCGCTTCGTGCTCATCGATCTCGACCAGATTCGTCGTTCGTGCCTATCCCGGTGGTTGTCCTGACTTCCCTGGCTGCCGGGCCGCGCCCGGACGCGCCGGCGGCGAAGGCCTCGCAGCCCTCGCTGTTGCGCCGAACCCTGCGCGTCCAGGAGGGCGGCGTGATCCTGGTCCTGGCTGCAGTTGTGGCCATCGTCGCGATCCCCCATCCGCGCTTCGTCGGGGTGCAGTCGCTGACCAACCTGGGCCAGCAGTCGGCGTTCTTCGGCACCATCGCCCTGGGCATGGTCTTCCTGCTGGCGATGCGCGAGATCGACATCTCCGTAGGCGGCAACTACGCCGTCTGCACCGTCGTGACGGCCGTAATCATCCGAGACGGACTCAACCCCTGGGTTGCCGCCGTGATCGGGGTGGCGCTGGGGGTGGTGCTGGGCGCCATCAACGGCATCCTGGCCAACCTGTTCCGGCTGCCCATCATCATCGTCTCCCTGGGCACCCTGACCGCCTACCTGGGCACCGCCCTTGTGGTTACCAACAGCTCTCCCATCGGCGGGCAGCCCACCGACAACACCTTCTACACCTGGCTGGGCCGCACCTACATCAAGGTGCCCGCGGTGTGCTGGCTCTTCCTCGTGCTCACCATCGTGCTCACCGTCGTCTTCCGGTCCACCCGGTTCGGCTTCGCCATCCGCGCCGTGGGCTCGAACGAGGAAGCCGCCCGCCTCACCGGCTACGCGATCAACCGGCTGCGCCTCACGGTGACGATGATGGTCGGTGCGTTGTGCGGCCTGTCCGGGGTGTTCACGCTGGCGTACTTCGGCGCCGCGGATCCCGGCGTCGGTACCGGCTATGAGCTGTCGGTGATAGCCGCCGCCATCATCGGCGGAACCGGCCTCGCCGGCGGGTCGGGCAGCGTTCCCGGCGCGCTCATCGGCGCGCTGATCATCAGCGCCATCGCCGGTGGCCTGACCCAGTTCGGCGTTCCGGCCAACTGGGGCAACCTGGTCACCGGTGCCGTCATCGTGATCGCGGTCGGATTCGACGCCATCGTGCGCCGCCGGGCACTGGTCGGAACCCGCCAGTGACCGCACCGTTCCTACGCACCGACGATCTAGCAAAGAACTACGGCGGCGTCAAAGCTCTGCAGGGCGCCTCGATCGACGTCCGGGCCGGTGAGGTCCACGCGCTGCTGGGTGAGAACGGCACCGGCAAGTCGACGATGATGCGCATCCTGGCCGGCGTCGAGCAGGCCGACAGCGGATCGGTGGAGATCGACGGTGCCAAGGTCGACTTTCGCAGCGCCGCCGAGGCCCGTGCGGCCGGCATCAGCATCGTCTTCCAGGAGTTGAGCCTTTTCCCCGACCTCGACGTGCTGTCCAACCTGTTCATGGGCCGGCAGCCGACTCGATTCGGGCGGGTCGACCGCCGGGCCATGCGACGGCGGGCCGCGCCCATCGTCAGCAAGCTGGGCCTGGCGTTCTCGCTGAACGCGAAGGTGGCCGGGCTCAGCCTGGCCGAACGGCAACTGGTCGAGATCGCCAAGGCGTTGCTCAGCGACGCCAAGCTGCTGATCCTCGACGAGCCGAACTCCGCGCTGAACGCGACCGAGAGCACCCGCCTGTTCAGCCTCATCCGCGAGCTCAGAGCCGACGGCACGGCGCTGATTTACATCTCCCACCGCCTGGAAGAAGTGTTCGCCCTCGCCGACCGCATCAGCGTCATGCGCGGCGGGCAGGTGGTGGTCACCGACACCACGGCCAATCTGTCCATCTCGTCGGTGGTGGAGGCGATGCTCGGCAGGCGAGCGAACACCGCGGCTGCCTACCAGCGGCCCGACAGTGTCGTCTCCGAAGCCAAGACCCTGTGCCTGGAGAACGTGACGGTGGCCGGCCGGCTGCACGATGTCTCGATCGACTGCGGCAAGGGCGAAGTTGTCGGCCTCGTCGGCCTGGAAGGCGCCGGCCAGCAGGACGTTCTGCGCGCTGTGTTCGGCGATGTGCGCCTGAAGTCCGGCCAGATGACGGTGGACCACCAACCATGGGCACCGTCGAACCCGCGAGCAGCCGTGCGCGCGGGCGTGGCGTTCGTTCCCGCCGACCGCACCCAGGCCGGACTGATGATGAACCGCTCCATCGGCGACAACATCGCCCAGGTTCGGATGACGATGGAGGGTCGGGGCCTGTTCCGTCAAGGCGACCTGCACCGCCGCGCGCAGCGTCGGGTCGACGAACTGCGGATCAAGACCGCCTCCACCCGCCTGCCCGCGAACTCGCTGTCGGGCGGTAATCAGCAGAAGGTCGTACTGGCCAAGTGGCTGGAGGTCAGCCCGCGGATCCTCCTGCTCGACGACCCCACCCGCGGCGTGGACGTCGGCGGCAAGTCCGAGATCTACGAGCTGATCCTCGAACTGGCCCGCAGCGGTGTGACGGTGCTGTTCACCTCGACCGAATTCAGCGAGTACCAGGCCGTCTGCCAGCGCATCGTCGTGTTCCAGGCCGGTCGCGTCCAGCAGGAACTCAGCGGAGCCGACGCCACCGAGCACCGGCTCGCCGAGGCCGTCAACACCAGTTCGTCGATCTCCACCCACGTTGCGAATACACGCCCATCCGGTTCTTCATCCACCATCGACTTCCAGGAGCCCAGCTATGAGATCGCCTGACCGCACACGCAGTGCACTGCTCGCCTCGACCGTCGCGGCCTTGGCGTTGGTGACGGCGTGCAGCAGCAGCAGTAAGGGTTCGGCAACCAGCACGCCGACGAGTTCGGCGGCTGGCGGTTCGACCGCCAGTGGTTCCAGCACGGCCGCAGGTAGTTCGGTGGCAGGCAGCAGCGGATCGGCGCCGACAGGCAAGTACGCCTCGGGCAAGAAGATCATCCTCGATACCCTGTTTCGGGCGCCGCTGGCGCAGAACCAGGCCGCCGGCGCCAAGCTCGCCGCCAGCGAGGCCGGCGCGTCGGTGAACTGGGTCGGTCCCGCCGACATCAACCCGACCGAGGCGATCAAGGACCTGCAGAACGCCGTGGCCTCAGGCGCCGATGGCGCTATCGTGGCCGCCTTCCCCGGAAACTTGTTCAAGGTTCCCATCGATCACG
This sequence comes from uncultured Jatrophihabitantaceae bacterium, assembly GCA_964236495.1. Classification (GTDB taxonomy): domain Bacteria; phylum Actinomycetota; class Actinomycetes; order Mycobacteriales; family Jatrophihabitantaceae; genus CAXSBR01. Next base: position 263,388 of record CAXSBR010000001.1, on the reverse strand, counting down.
CGAACATGCCGGTCATCACCATCGATCTCGAGTCGCCCGGGTCCAAGGCGATCACCCACCTCGGGCCCAACAAGTACGCCCTCGGTGTGGAACTGGCTCAGCAGTTCGCCAAAGCGTTGCCGGCCAATGCCAAGGGTGAGTTCGTCGGCGGCATCTGCGTACCGGGCCTGCCGGTGCTGATCGCGCCTCAGCAGGGCTTCGTGGACACGATGAAGAAGCTGCGCCCGGGCACCACGTTCAAGATCAACGTTCCCGTCGACGGCGACCCCACCAAGAACTTCGGTTCGTGGCAGCGCATCATTGCCCAGAACCCCAAGGCGCTGGGCTTTTTCGGTGAATGCGACCAGGACGTGCCCAACCTGATCAAGCTCAAGACCGACAGCAAGGCCAAATACCTCATCGGCGCGACCAGCGGTGACAGCCCGGAGAACATCGCCGCGGTCAAGTCGGGGATCATGACGTCGATCATTTCCCAGAACGGTTGGCCGGAAGGCTACCTTTCTGCGGCGATCCTGCTCGGCCACATCGCTAAGAAGACCCCGCTGCCCAACGGCTGGATCGACACCGGAATGACCGCGATCACCAAGTCCAACGCCGACGAGGTCACCGCGCGCATCAAGGATCCCTCCCTCAACGCCGCCGAGTTCAAGTCGTTCATCGCCAAGGTGCTGGCCAACCCCCAGGCCGCCGCGAAGCCGCTGACCGACTGCCGGGGCTGCGGCATCACCTTCACGCCCTGATCCGCTTCTCACCGCTCCGAAAGGCCCCACCATGCAGGTGCTCACGAACCCGTCCGCGGCAGCGCACGCAGCGAAGGAGGCCGAGGTCGATCTGACCTTGGTACTCCCGCTGCGGGCGAAGGACACGATGTCGACCGCAGATTTCTACGACTACTGGCTCAACGTCCACGTCACGCTGCCGCCCCGCTTTCCCGGCATCAGCAGCGTGTGGCTGCACGTGGTGTCCTTCGACCGGTCGCTGTGGCCGACCCTGCCTGGCGTCAACTCACGTCCTGAGCCCGAGGACGAGTTCCACGGCATCCCGGAAGCCACCTTCCCGACCATGGATGATCTGGGGCAATTCCAGGCCTACTCGGATCTGCAGATGGAAGACGGCATCAACTTCCTTCAGGAGCAGATCGCCTACCGCAGCATGGGCCCGAACTCGACGACCGTGCAGGATCGGCTGGGCGATCCAGCGCCCGACGGCAGCGACGGTCTACTGCGCCATATCGTCTTCCTGCGCAAGCAGGCCGGCGTTTCGACGGAGGACTTCCGCGCGTTCGTCACCGGCACGCTGATGCCGGCTTTCGCGGCGTCGCCGCCGGTGCTCAAGCTGCGTCGGCACCTGTTCGAGGAGGTCGAAGTCACCCTCGACCATCCCGGAGTCGGCATGTCCAAGCCGTTGGATCGGCAGTACCAGGCGGCGTTCGAAATCGTATTCGCCGACGCGCCCGAATTGCAGGAGTTCGAGCAGTCGCCGGCCTGGCTGGACACCGCGCCCCAGCTCACCGCGCACTGTGCCGCCATGCACGGCGTGCGGGTTGACCGGTGTATCACCACCAAGCTCGACGGCGAGATCACCCTGGCCGGCGTGCGCGGCATCGACGTCGCCGACACCATCGCCCGACTCGGCGCGGACAACCAGCGCAACCCGGCCGTGTCGGACCTGTTCCTGTCCGCGCTGGCGTAGACCGGCAGTGATTCCATGACCGGGGGGCCGATGACCACGGATCCGATGACTGTGGAACCCACGACCGCGGGACCAATAGTTACGGGAGGCAGGACACAGATGTCGCAGGGCCTGATGTTGGAGCCGGGTGCCGGCCGTCGAATCACTGGCGGCGGGTTGAACGTGATCGTCAAGGTCGGCCAGGCCCAAGGCGCGGTTGCGTCGACGTTCGAGGTGATGGTGCCGCCAGGATTCGACGTGGGCGCACACGTCCACACCGAGGGTGAGGAGCTGTTCTACGTCCTGGACGGTGTGCTCGACATCCTGGCCTTCGAACCGGTCACCCGCAGCAGTGGCGACTGGCACGAGTGGGAGTCCAGCGACGGACGGCGCTTCCTGCGCGGCGGCCCTGGCTCGATGCTGTTCGTCCCGGCCGGTTGCCCGCACGCTTTCGGAAACTCCTCGTCCGAGACGACGACGATGCTCTTCCAAGCCGCCCCGACCGGTCACGAGTTCTACTTGCAGGAGCTGGCCGATCTGCTGGAGGCGGCGCACGGCCGGCCGGCGCAGGCCGACGTCGTCGCCCTGCGGGCGAAGTACGACATCACCCAGTTGACGACGTTCGCCGACAACTGATCCCGGTCCGCCGACGCTCGAAGGGGCCTCTTTCGATGACCACACCCGGGCTGAGCAATCTTCCGGCGCAATCGCCCGACGACAACGGTCCCTACATCGTGTTCGTGCTCCTGCACGCGCGCCCGGAGCGCGCGGACGCGCTGGAGATTCGGCTACTGCGACAGGTCGAGCCGACTCGGGCGGAGCCGGGATGCCAGGAATACCACCTCGCGCGTGACCGCTCCGATCCGACTCGGTTCTACTTCTACGAGGCCTACGACGATCTGGCCGCATTTCAGAGCCACCTCGAACAGGACTACAACAGCGCGCTGCTCACCGAGCTGCCGCCCTACCTCGCCGAGGACCCCGAAGTCCGCTTCGGTGCGATGGCCGGAGCGATCGGGCTGTCCCTGTCCTGACTCAACCAGGGCACCGAGGCCGGTCAGGGCTGCAGGTTCTCCAGGTCGTCGAGCAGGCTCAAGTGGGTCGGCTGCCACCCGAGGGCCTTGCGAGTGTGCGCACTGGAGGCCGGTTGGTCCATCGCAAAGATTGCACCGAACGGCCCGAAGTTCTCCTGCGGCACCGGCTCGACGGGCAGACCCAGTCGCCGGCCGATCACTGTCGCGAGGTCACGCACCGCGTCGCCCTCGTCGGCGACGGCGTGCCAGGCAGATCCGGGCGGGGCCGACTCCAGGGCCAACCGGAACAGGACCGCCGCGTCGAGGGCGTGCACGGCCGGCCAGCGCTGGGCGCCGTCTCCCGGGTAGCCAGCGATCCCGCTGCGACGCGCCTGCTCGGTCAACAGGCCGGCGAACCCGCCCTGGCCCTCGTTGTGGACCGTGCGCGGCATGCGCACAGAAGTGGCGCGCACACCACGCGAGGCAAGCCCCAGCAACGCATTGACCGACCGCCCTCGCCCGCCTACCGGTCCGTCGGTAGGCACCGGATCGGCCTCGGTGGAAGCGCGGCCGGGCACCCACGGAGTCCCCGACACCGTGACGATCGGTCGATCGCTGCCGACCAGACCCTCTCCCAGCGCGGCCATCGCGGCGCTTTCCTCGGTGATCGACGCCGCCAGCGCGTCCGGGCTGCTGTAGTCGCGCCCGAACGCCAGGCTGATCACGCCGTCGGTCTGCGCGACGCCGCCCCGCAGCACGTCGAGATCGGCGATACCTCCTTGCAGCGGCTCGGCACCGGCGTCTTCGAGCGTCTGGGTGGACGCGTTCGAGCGGGCCAGTGCAAGAACGGTGTGGCCGTGGGACAGCAATTCGGCGACGACCGCGGAGCCGATGGTGCCGGTACCGCCGGTGACGAAGACGCGCATGGAGTGCTCCTAGTACGGTGATGGGATGGTTGTCCCATCACCCTACACATCGATAAGACGGTTGTCCCATCACTAGGCTGGGGCCCGTGGCTCGATGGCAACCAGGTGCGACCGAGCGGCTCGTCGTCGCCGCCGTCGAGCTGTTCACCGAGCAGGGTTACGACGCCACCACCGTGGCGCAGATCGCCGAGCGCGCCGGGCTCACCAAGAGCACCTTCTTCCGTCACTTCTCCGACAAGCGTGAGCTCCTGGTTGCCGGCCAAGAGAGCCTGAGCAGGCTGCTCGCGGACGGAATCGCCGAGGCGCCCGCAACCGCCGGCCCGTTGGAAGCGGTTGCCGCCGGCCTGGAGCGCGCATCGAGTGCAATGGGACCGACGAACCGCGAGATCGGCCCTCGCCTGAAGGCAGCCGTGGCGGCCAGCACCGAACTTCAGGAGCGCGACGCCCTCAAGAGCGTCGGTCTCGCGGCCGCCATGACAACTGCGCTGATCGCCCGTGGAGTCGCCGATCCCACCGCGCACCTTGCCGGCGAACTGGGAGTGCTCGCCTTCAAGCGGGGCTACGCCCAGTGGTCGGAAGGCGATCGCGACGACGACGACACGCTGGCGCCCTACACCCTCTTGGCTCTGGAGGATTTGCGAGCCGCGACCGCGTCCCTGGGGTGACTCACGCTCGAGTATCTGCACGGATGCTAGCTGCTTGCTAGCATTTTGAGGCGCGCAGACAATCCGGCGTTGCTTGGCGCACTTCCCGACCTGGATATCGACGTAAGCGGCATTGTCGAGGGCCTGAAAAGCGAACGCGCTGCCCGATGATCGTTGTTGATGCTTGGGCGGCTTTGGCGGCACTGTTGAACGACGGGCCGGCGCGTCGGGCGCTCAACGCAGATCAGTTGCACGCTCCGCATCTTGTTGATTCCGAGGTGGCCAGCGGGCTGCGGCGCATAACTGCCCTGGGCCACGTGAGCCAGACCCACGCTGTGGCGGCCCTCGACGCGTGGCGACGGCTGGCGATTACCCGCTACGGCGTCCACGGGGTGCTGGATCGGGTATGGAACTGCGGCACAACGTTTCCGCGTACGACGCCGGTTACATTGCACTGGCCGAACTGCTTGGCTGCGGCCTGGTGACCGCCGACGCGCGGTTGAGCCGCGCAGTCGGCACACGGTGTCCGATCACGGTCGTTCCCCGGTAGCAGGTCCGCTTGAGGAAGTCGCCCCGCGTTCAGGTCGCGTGGGATCCAGCCTCACACCACCGCGATCTTCTCGGCCGACTCTGCCAGTTGGATGGCGATGTCGATGATCATGTCTTCCTGGCCGCCGACATAGCCGGCCTCCCCCACCCGCTGCAGGATCTCGTGGGCGGGCACGCCGTAACGCTCCGACGCCCGCTCGGCGTGCAGTAGGAAGCTGCTGTACACCCCGGCGTAGCCCTGCACGATCGCCGATCGGTCGGCCACCGGCATCCGAGGGATCATCGGCCGCAGCACATCCTGTGCCGCGGCCAGGATATCGGGCACGTACACGCCGGTGTCGATGCCCAGCCGGTCGAAGGTGGCGGCCAGCACCTCGGTGGGAGCGTTGCCTGCGCCTGCACCCAGCGCACACAATGCGCCGTCGATCTGCCGGGCGCCCGCCTGCACGGCCAGCACACTGTTGGCCACGCCCATCGACAGGTTCTGGTGGCCGTGGAAGCCGACCTGGGCCTGGCTACCGATCTCGTCGAGCAGCGCCTGCACCCGGGCCTGGGCGTCAGCCAGCACCAGCGCACCTGCCGAGTCGACCACGTAGACGCACTGCGCGCCGGCGTCGACCATCACCCGGGCATTCTTGGCCAGCTCGTCGGGGCCGATGCGGTGGCTCAGCATCAGGAAGCCGACGGTTTCCATACCCAGCTCGCGGGCGGCGCCGAAGTGCTGCACCGACACGTCGGCCTCGGTGCAGTGGGTGGCGATCCGCGCCACCGAAGCTCCGACGTGGTGGGCGTGGTGCAGGTCCTCGACGGTTCCCAGGCCGGGCAGCAGCAGCACGGCGATCTTGGCGGCCCGACTTCCCGCCACGCCGGCCTCCTCCACCGCCGCGGCGATCAGGTCGAATTCGTCGACGCGGGAGAAGCCGTAGTTGAAGCTGGACCCGCCCAGTCCGTCACCGTGGGAGACCTCGATGACCTCGACGTTGCTGGTGGCCAGCGCGTGCACCACGCCGCGCACCTGGGATTCGGTGAACTGGTGCGCCATTGCGTGTGAGCCGTCGCGCAAAGTGGAGTCGGTGATGCGCACGTGCACCTCAGGAGTGGCTGCTCCGTCGCTGCCCGGCACGCTGGCGCTGCCAGGCAGGCTCGGTGCGGTCATACCGTCACCGACGCGGTCTGGGCCGCTGTGTGCGCGGCGAGCAGCTCGGCGACTTCGGCGGCCGCGGCAGTGATGATGTCGAGGTTGCCCGAGTAGTCGGGCAGGTAGTCGCCCCGCCCACGCACGGCCAAGAAGACGCCGACCCGCGCCATTCCGTGCCACCTTTCGGCCGGCCCGTCGAACTGGGGGTCCGCGCGCAGCGTGTAGCCCGGAACGTAGCGCTGAACCGTCTCGACCATGGCATGGATGTTGGCCTCGATGGCGTCGCGCTGAGGACCCGGTTCAGCGGCCTCGGCCGGGATCGAGCAGAACACGGTGTTGCGCATGATCATCGGGGGCTCGACCGGATTCAGGATGATGATCGCCTTGCCCTGCCGCGCGCCGCCGACGTCCTTGAGAGCCTGGGCGGTGACCTCGGTGAACTCGTCGATGTTTGCCCGGGTACCAGGTCCGGCGGACCGGGACGCGATCGAGGAGACGATCTCGGCGTACTCGACGTCCACGGCCCGGCTCACCGCAGCCACGATCGGCACCGTCGCCTGCCCGCCGCAGGTGATCATGTTCAGGTTGGGCGCGTCGAGGTTCACGTGCAGGTTGACCGGTGGGCACACATAGGGCCCGACCGCGGCGGGGGTGAGGTCCACGGCGCGGATGCCGGCCTCGGCGTAGCGCGGAGCGTTGGCCAGATGCGCGCGAGCACTGGTCGCCTCGAACACGACGTCAGGACGGGGGCTCTGGTCGAGCAGCCAGTCCACGCCGCCGGCGCTGGCGTCAAGACCAAGCCGCTCGGCCCGTCTGAGCCCGTCGGACTTGGGATCGACGCCCACCATGTAGCGGGCTTCGACGGCCTCGCTGTGGCGCAACAACTTGAACATCAGGTCGGTGCCGATGTTGCCCGGCCCGACGATCGCGGCGATGCTCTTGGTCTTCACGGTGGACGTCCTTTCGATCAGTACATCAGTCGAAGACTGCGGTGACGGAGCCGAGCTGGTCGATGCTCGCGGTGACGGTGTCCCCAGCCTGCACCGGGATGGCCGCGGTGATGGAGCCGGTCAGGATGATGTGCCCGGCCGCCAACTCCACGCCGCGGGCGGTGAGCGTGTTGGCCAGCCAGGTGGCAGCGAACAACGGTGACCCCATCACCGCAGCGCCCGCGCCGGTGTACTCGATGCGACCGTTACGCCGCAGCACACATCCCAGCATCGACAGATCCAGACCGTCGATCGGCGTGCGGGTCGTGCCCAGTACCACTCCACCGCTGGAGGCGTTGTCTGCGATGGTGTCGGACAGGCTGATCTTCCACGCGGTGACGCGGCTGTCGATGATCTCGATCGCGGGCAGCACGAAATCCGTCGCGCTCAGGACGTCGGCCACGCTCAGACCAGGGCCCCTCAACGGCGCCTTCAGCACCAGCGCGATCTCCGGTTCGGCCCGCGGTTGGAGGTAGTCGCTGCAGGCAATGGGCGCGTCGGCCGGACGAACCATGTCGGCGAACAGGTGCCCGAAGTCGGGCTGGTCGACCCCGAGCTGCTGCTGCATCGCCGCGGACGTCAGCCCGATCTTGAAGCCGCAGATGACGGCACCCTCGGCGCGGCGACGCTCCACCTGGCGCTGCTGGATGGTGTACGCGTCGTCGACACTGAGGCCGGGATGAGACGCCGTAGGCGGATCGACGGTGGTGCCACCGTAGGCGCCCCGCAGTTGCTCGGCGATCGCGACGGTGTCGACGCCTCCAGCGTCGATGCTCTGTCCTGCGTCGGTCATGTGCTGCCCTTGTCCGTTGGAATGGAAACGCCGACTCGGTTCTGCAGATGCGTCCACAGGCGTGGCAGCAACTCGGGCCCGACCGCCCGCCAGCTCGCGATCTCCTCGGCGGTCAACGTTGCCGCGTCGGCCCGGCCGGCACCCAGGGCCAACCACGCCTCGCACAGCGCAGCGAGCAACCACATCCGGGCAACGGCCAGACCTGCAGTATCGCCCACCGTGAGTGCTCCGTTACCCCGCAGCAACAGTGCATCCCCGTCGGGCAGTGCTGCTGCGGCCGCGTGGGCGCGCTCGGGCGAACGCAGCAGGTGGGCGCTGTCGTGCACGGGCACCGACTCGCCCAGCCACGCCGCCTGGCCGTAGAGCACCGGAATGGCCGTCCCGGTGGCCGCCGCGGCGAAGGTCGACGCCGGCTGCGCTCGCGCAATGCTGTGCACGTCCGGGCGCGCTCGATAGAGCGCCACGTGAGCCCACGCCTCGGCCGGCGCGCCCCGGGGCAGCTCTTGGGCGTTCAGCTCCACCTCGACCAGTCCGTCGACGGTGACATACGCCAGATCCGCTGCCGGCGTGACCACCATTCCGGCGCCCGACCGCACGGATACGTGCCCGAAGGCGGTCACCAGGCCCAGCGCCGCCAGCGTGGAAGCGGCGGCGACAAGCTCGCGGGCCTCGCCGTACTGGTCGGACATATCTGCACTGCGCCTTCCGGTTTCGACACGTTGAGTAGGGCCACCAGCGGCAGGAACCCTCAGCTGGACCTGATCAGGCCGCCATCGACGTAGAACGTCTGGCCGGTGACGAAGGCGGCGTCGTCGGAGACCAGGAAGGACAGCGTTCCGGTGAGGTCGTCGGGCAGTTGCAACCGCTTGATCGCCTGCATCTGCGGCACCACCTCGAAGAAGATCTCCGGGCCCAGCTCGGTGCTCGGCGTCCGAGTCAGTGACGGACCGATGGCGTTGGCGGTGATACCGAATTCTGCCAGCTCGGTGGCCAGGCCCCGAGTCAGCCCGATGACTGCCATCTTCGCGGCGATGTAGTGCACGAAGCCCGGGATGACCAGTCCGATCGAGTTCGACGTCATGTTCACGATCCGACCCCAGCCGGCCGCCTTCATACCCGGCGCGAAGGCCTTGCTGGTCAGGAACATCGATTCGACGTTCACGGCGAACATCCGCCGCCAGTCCTCGATCTGCATGTCGTCGAAGGACTGGTTGGGATAGATGCCGGCGTTGTTGATCAGGATGTGGGCATCGCCCAGGGTGGCGCTGACCTGCCGCGCCGCCTCGCTGACCTGGTCCGGGTCGGCCAGGTCAACAACGAAGGAGGCGGCCTTCGCACCGGCTGCTTCCAGCTCGGCGACGATCTGCGTGCCGTCGGCGACATCAAGCACCGCGATCGTCGCTCCGTCGGCAGCCAGCCGGTTGGCGTACGCGCGACCAATGCCGTTCGCGGCGCCGGTGACGACGGCGACCCGCCCGTCCAACCGCCCGCTCATGCCGACACCGTCTGGTTTTGCGCCGCAATCCGCCGCATGGCGGTCAGGGTGGCTTCCACGGCCTTGAGGTAATCGCCGGTCATCGAGTCGGCGTACTCCTGCTCGGCGGCTGACCCGCCCTCGGCGTCCTGCACCAGTAGCGCGAAGGAGAATCGCAGCGAGAGATTGTCGTCGTCGCCTTCGACCTCGTTGCCGATGGTGCCCAACACCGGACCGGCGATGCGGGTGAAGATCACCCGGTTGGGCTCCTGCAGCGTGATGCGCTCGGTGAACCGCTGGCCACGGAAGTCGATCTCCCGGTCGAACACCGTGTCGCTGATCCGGTCCACGACGTTGCAGAACGTCATGCTGGGCACGAAGGGCAGGGCGTTGTTGGCCTTGAGGACCAGCCCGTCCCAGACCGCCGCCCGAGTGAGGTGCGGCTCGCCGGGCACGTTCACCGGGCGGACGTGTGACACATAGATCATTGCGGTGCCTCTCTTGGTCAGCGGATGGAATTTTCCAGGGTGCCCAGGCCGTCGATGGTCGTGCGTACGACGTCGCCGGCGGACAGGAACAGCCCGCGCCCAGCGCCAACGCCCGACGGAGTGCCGGTCGGAATGACGTCGCCGGGTTCCAGCGTCACGATTTTGCTGGCGGCGGCGATGATTTCGGCGACGCTGCAGATCATGTCCGACGTCGACTCGTCCTGCTGGAGCTCGCCGTTCACCCACAGCCGCATGTGCAGGTCCTGCGGATCATCCACCAGGAAGGCGGGGGTGACGCCTGGGCCCAGGGGCAGCGACTGGTCGATGGCTTTGGCGGCGAACCAGTCGTAGACGAAGGCCTCGATGGGTACGGTGGTCCGCTTGTGGTTGCCCCGCGCGGTGACGTCGTTGGCGACGCAGTAGCCCGCGACATGGCTCAACGCGTTCTCGACGGCGATGTCGCGACCGCCGATCCCGATCACCACGGCCAGTTCGGCCTCCCAGTCGTAGCGGGCGGAGTCGGCCGCGTGCAGCGTGATGGCGTCGGTCGGGCCGATCACCGTGGTGGTGGGCGGCTTCATGAAGAAGAACGGCGTCCAGTCCGGTCCGGGGACCTCTCCGCCCATCTCGCGGATGTGGCGCCGATAGTTGACCCCGGCGCAGATGACCTTGCGTGGCCAGCGGATGGGGGCCAGCAGCTTGTCGTACTCGACGACCGGCGCGCCGTCGAGCGCCAGACCGGTGAGGACGTCGACAGCCTCAGTCCAGTCGTCGAGGATCTCCAGCACGCCGGCCCACCGCTTGAGCTCCGGCGGTGCGACAAGGGTGCCGTCGGCAAGCAGGATCGCGGGCGCGATCGTGTCGCCCGCCTGGTAAGTCGCCAAGGACCACATCGTCACTGCTCTCCTAGTCCGGGCAACGGGTCCCCGGAGATCTGGTCGTGCACCGCGGAGATGTCGAGCTGCCCCCACCCCTGCGCCACCGCCCTGTCGAATACGGATTTGGCCGAGGCGAAGACCGGCGTAGTCAGCTCGAGGCTGCCGGCGTGGCTTTCGATCTGATCGAGGATGGCGTGCAGCGTGTCGATGGGCCCGGGAGCCGGACTCCACGCGCGCTCACGCATCATCGGTGCGCGCTGTTTCCAGATAGCCGATCCGCCGATCGAGTTCTCGATGCTGCGCTGCACGAGATCGAGGTCCAGCCCGCTGCGTCGAGCCATCACCAGTGCCTCAGCCGTGGCGACCGTGTGGACGGCGACGAGCATGTTGGTGATGTACTTCAGATGGGTGGCCGACCCGAACTCACCCGAATAGACCCACCGACCCGAGATCGCGTCCAGCACCGAAGTGACCTCGTCGATGCTCGCTTGCGCGCCGGACACGAACGTCGTCGCCAGCCGCGGTGCCACCATTCCCGGACTACCGCTGATCGGACAGTCGAGCAGCTCACCGCCGTGCTGACGTACTCGGTCGCGAATCCGGCGTTTGGACTCGACGTCGATCGTGCTCATCTCGATGTGCACGGTGCCCGGGCGCAGTGTGCTCAGCGTGCCGTGCTCACTGTCGCCCACGACGTCGTCCACAGCCTGGACGTCGGGCAGGATCGAGAGCAGGACGTCAGCCTGCGCCGCGACGTCGGCCGGCGATTCGGCCAGCACACCACCCGCGGCCACCAGCTCCGGCGAGCTGTGCCGGCGGTACCCGACCACCTGGAAGCCGCGTTCGATCAGGTTGCAGGCGATGGGCAGGCCCATCTTGCCCAGTCCGATCACCCCGACGGTGGAGATTGACATGTCAGGCCCACTCGTAACGACCGGTGCCCAGTGAAATACGCATAGACACGCTTCCCTCGTTGAGTTGCCACCGGTAGACGACGAACGTTCTCAACCCTGCCCGGACGAACGGATCCTGCTCCGCGATGGCGTGCGCGGCACCTCGGTCAGCAGCTCGCAGCACCGTTACCCCTGAGCCCGGGCCCACATCCGGGCCGTCCAGCAATGGTCCGGATACGAACAGAACTCCGTCCCGCTCCAGCCTGAGCAACCACTGCACGTGCTCCTGCACCAGCGCGTCGATCGCCTGTTTGGAAGTCGATGCCACCGGCGTCGACAGAATCAGCCAGTATTCGCGCGACAACAGAACAGACAGATCCGCCGGTTCGGGTCCGTCGGCCGGTAGTGTCGTCACGCAGCAGACTGTATACAGTTTCCGGCTCGAGTCAAGCAGGCGGCGAACTCGATACGGGCATCGAGGTCGATGGGTCGTGAAAGGATCAACGCCATGGCACGAACGCTGCTGGTACCGGGGATACGCAGGGTCGACGTGCTGGAAGCAAGGCAGGCAATCCCCTACGTCCACGCCTACCTTCGCGAATGCATTCTGGACGGAACGCTGGAACCGGGCACGAAGCTGTCGCAGGTGTCGCTCGCCGAGCAGTTGGGTATCAGCCGGACGCCCCTGCGCGAGGTGCTGCGCATGCTGCAGGAGGAAGGCTTCGTCGAGATCGAGCCGAACCAGCGCACCCGCGTCTCGGGCCTGGACTCCCAGGAGCTCGACGACATCTACGCCAGTCGAATCCTGCTTGAGACCCTCGCCGTGTCGATGACGGTGGGCGACTTCAGCCCAGCCAGCAGAGCCGAGGCGAAGAAACAGCTCAACGCCATGCGCCGTGCCTCGAAGGCGGGCGACTTCACCGCCTGGTTCGCAGCGCACTCCCAGTTCCATCGGGTGTTCACCGCCGGAGTCGGCGATGCGCTGCAGCGCGAGCTGGCGGCACTGGCCGACCGCACCATCCGCTACATCCGGATCTACCAGCTTTCCGCCCCGGACAGCTGGCAATCGGCCGGCGACGCCGAACACACGCAGATTCTGGATGCCATCACCGCCGGTGACGAACTCGGCTCTCTCAACGGGATGGCCCACCACCTGGAACGCACCGCGTTGCGGGTGCTCACCGACTGCGCGCCCGATTACGCACCAGTGGCCGTGCCGCATGCGGTGGCCTTGGCGGTGCGCAAGCCGATCCGCCATCGCCCGCAGGCTGCGTCGACCAAGACGGCCAGCTGACCGACCGGGCGGCACCGCTGCGTGGCGTGCCGCTGGGAGCCGACCAAGTCCTCCCCCGTCAGCTGCCGGGGGACAAGGTGACGACGGCCCCACCATGAGACGGCAGAGCTCGAAACGGGTTCAGCTGGACAGGAACGGTTCGACGACGGCCAGGAAATCGGCGGTTTTCTCGATCATGGTCCAGTGCCCGCAGCCCGACAGCACATGCAGCCGGCAATCCGGCAGCAGGTCGGCCAGGACGGCCGACGACGTCCGCCAGGGCACCACCTTGTCGTCCAGGCCGTGCACCATCAGCACTTTCTGGCCGATGGCAGCGAGTTCGGCACCGGACAGGGCCAAGTCGTCCACCCAGCGCTGGCGCGGTTCGGGGAACATGGCGTTCCACGAGTCGCGTACCGGTGCATCGAGGCTGGCCTGGTATCGCATCTGGACCAGGTCGTCGGTGATCAGCGCCCGGTTGTAGGCGAACAGGCCGATCACCTCCCGCATCTGCTCCACACCGGGGGTGTAGGCCCACACCGTGTTCAACCCGGGCGGCAGTGCCATGGCCACGCCCATCGATCCCATCAACACGATCCGACGCACGGACTGCGGACGGGCCGCCGCGATCGACAGCGCAATGGCGCCGCCCATCGAGTTGCCGATGACGTCTACTTCGTCCAGGCCCAGCTCGTCCAGCAACGCCAGGGCGTGCTCGGTCCACGGCTGCCGGCCGTAGGTCCGTGCTTCCCCGGTTGCAGTGCCGCCGAAGCCCAACTGGTCTAAAGCGATGACGCGCCGGCCGGCGCGCAGTGCCGGTATGACCGGACGCCAATTTGCCGTCGCTGTCACCCCGGGCCCGGAGCCGTGCAGCAGCAGCACCGGCGGACCGACTGGGTGCTCTGGCTCGCCGGTGTCGATAACTGACGTCTGCACGCCGCCGATGTCGAGCGTCGTCGGGGACGCCGCTGTTGCAGGTGCCGGCGCAGCGGCCGGAGGTGTGGCGGTGCCTGACGTCACGAGTTGTGCACTCCTATGCTCTCGGGCCGCAGCTGCTTCTGGGTGGACACCCGCTTGACCGGCCCCAGCCACATGTCGATCGATCCCGGCTCGCCTGGATCGAAGGTTCGCGGCGTCCACGCCGCCTCGTCCTCGATCCGGCGCACGCCGAAGGAGTACTCGTAGGTGAAGCCTTCGGGTCCCAGGAAGTACAGGAACACGGCCGTGGACTGCGGGTGCCGGCCCGGTCCCTGCTCGATCGTCACGCCGTGGTCGACCAGGAAGTGCCAGTTGCGCATGACGTCGTCGATTGTTTCCACCTGAAAGTTCATGTGGCACAGCCCCGGCTCGTCACCCTTGAACACAGCCAGCTTGTGATGCACCGGATCGATGCGCATCAGGCAAGCGGCATCGCCGATCCAGTCCGACACCCGCGCATTGAAGCGGGTGTTCCAGAAGCGGTACGCCTCGTGGACGTCAGGGGCGTCCAGGCACAGATGGCCGAACTCGGTGATTCCGGCCGTGCGGTTGAACGCAACCGGCCGAGTGATCATCTCCTGCTGAGTAACCAGTTCCAGCCGGTTGCCGAACGGGTCGTCGAAGCCGATGAACTCGCGCACCCGCCGAGAGCGGGCCTCGTCGACCGCGCCGCGTCGGACGCTGAAGCCGGCGTGCTCGAGCTCGGTTTCGGCCAGCGCGAGTGCGTCGGAATCGGCCACCGTGAACGCCGAGGCGATGATGCCCGACGGGCCTTCGACCAGCGCCAGGCAGTGATGCCGGGCATCGGCGCGCAGGTGCGCGACTCCGGGCTCGGTCGGTGCCGCCCGTTCCAACCCGACGATGTCGGTGGCGAAGCCGACGGCGGCGTCGAGATCAGCAACTCCCGAGCGGACGTAGGCGATGTCGGTAAGAGTGATCATCTGCGCTCAGGCGAACAAAGGAGCAAGGTCGATGTAGATCTGCCAGTCGCTCACCAGGTCGCCGTCGTAGACAAGGATGTCGGCGTTGGGCACAGTGACGCGCCGGCCGTCCTTGAGCAGGTACTCCACGTCGATTTTGGCGATCGCGGTGTCGCCGTCTTCGTAGACGTGCAACAGATTATGGGTGAGCCCGTCGATCGTGGAGAAGAAGCCGGTCACAGCTTCGTGTACTGCTTGCCGACCCTTGACCGGATCACCATTGCCGAAGCGGAAGACGACGTCGGGTGTGAGGTGCTCCACGAACTTGTCTGGATCGAAGGAGTCGATGCTGGCGAAGGCTGCGGCAACGTCGTGGCTCATGGTCGGTTCCCTTCAAAGGCGAGCGGGATTTGGCTGAACTGTATGCAGTTCGAAACAAGACCGCAATGGTCGATCTGTTGGCTCGTTTACCTCTTGACGGTCAAACTGCATACACATACGCTCCGGCAAACCACGTTCTTCCATCCTGGACAGGAGCCCGCCATGACGGCGACAACGCCGACCACCGCACCACTGACCACCGAGCAGATGGTGCAGCAACTGTGGGACCGGCAACAGGTATCGGAGGTCATGTTGCGCTTCGGGCGCGGCCTGGATCTTCATGACTGGGACATGTACGCCGCCACGCTGGCCGATCCGTTCGAGGTGGACTTCTTCGACCTGACCGGGATGGCGCCGGCGATGACGACACCCCAGGTGTGGGCCGACTTCGCCAGCGCGTGCCTGGAACGACTGACCGTCCTGCACCGCTACACGAACTTCCACATCACCGTCGACGGCGACGACGCCAGCGGAATTTTCTACCACATCTCGCGGCATCGGTTCCCGAACCGCACCGGCGACGACCACTACACCCAGTACGGCTGGTACGAGAACTCCTTCCGCCGCACCGACGGGGTCTGGAAGATCAGCAAGCTCAAGCACTGCTTCCAGTGGTGCGACGGCAACCCGACGCTGATCGACCAGTCCGATCCGGCCTGGCAGGTAGCCGCCGCCGCGGTATTCGGGAGCTGACAGGTATGGCGTCAGGACGTTTGGCCGGCAAGCGGGTTCTGATCACCGGCACGGCCGGTGGGCAGGGAGAGGCGGCGCAGGCGATGTTCGCCCGGGAGGGCGCGCGCGTCGTGGGTTGCGACGTGCAACCCGGCGCCTCGGAGCGGACAGCGAAGGTGCTGGGAGACGACGGCTTCGACGTGCACGGCGACACCGTCGACATCAGTGATCCCGAGGCCGCACAGCGCTGGATCGACGACAGCGCCGAACGCCTGGGCGGTATCGACGTCCTCTACAACAACGCCGCCGGCTACGGCTTCGCACCGTTCGCGCAGATGACGTTGGAGACGTGGCGGCACGTGATGCGCGTGGAGCTCGACATCGTCTTCCACACCACCCAGCCCGCCTGGAAGCACCTGCTCGACGCCGGCGGCGGGTCCATCATCAACACCGCCTCGATGTCGGCGGTGCGCGGCATCGCTCCGCTGGGACAGGCCGCCCATGCCGCGGCCAAGGGCGGCGTCGTCGCGCTGACCAAGACCCTCGCCGCCGAAGGTGCGGCCGACGGTATTCGCGCCAACGCGATCTCGCCGGGCTTCGTCAAGACACCGGCCACCGACGCCGCCGTGGGCGATGAACTGCGGGCATTCCAAATGAGCATGCACCTGATCCGACGACCCGGGCTGGGCGACGACATCGCCTACCTGGCGGTCTTCCTGGCCTCGGACGAATCCACTTGGGTCACAGGTCAGAACTACTCGGTGGACGGAGGAGTGACCGCCGGCTTCCGGTAGTGGCTTCGTCGATAAGCCGGTTGATCGTCCACTGCACCCGCTGTGCGTGCGGAACGTTCACCAGCTGCTGCTGCCCATGGTCACCGGCGGACTCGAGGGTGATCGTGCCGGCGCGGATCATCCGGTCCCACAACGTCAGCACGAAGCCGACGTCGTTGATTCGCGCCAGCGCGATGTCGCGACCGGTGTGGCGCAGAATGCCCGAACGAGTCAGCACGCGCTCGGTGGTGATGACGTAGTGCGTGGTGCGCCACCGCATCCACGGCGCGAACGTCAGCCAGCACAGCAGCAGTACCGCGCCGACCAGAGTCGCGACCACCAGCGCATTGTGCGCGCTGCTATCGGGCAGCCGGGCGATCAGAGCGCCGGCAGCCACGCAGACGACGATCATCCACAGCGCCGGTCGAGTCAGCGTGATCCAGTGCGGGCCAAGATGCTCGACGACCTGTTCGTCGTCGGTGAGCAGCTTGTCGGGGAAGGCCATCGGGCTCCAATGCGCAGTTGGATGGCAACCTACCGCGCGGGCCCGTCTGTGCCGCGCTCAAATCCGAGGGCGGACGTGGGCTATGTCGGCGGCGCTCAGCACGCGAGGTCCGGTGGCCGTTTTCAGCACCAGCCGGCCGCCCTCATCCACCGACACTGCGTAGGCCGCGAAAGTCTCGCTGGGAGTGGTGACCTGGACGTCGGAGCCGATCGTCGCGCACAACTGCGCGTACTCGGCGATGACGCGAGTGTTGTCAGCCTCGGCGCACCACCAGGCGTAACGCTCGGCGAAAGCCGACAGCACTGCGATCAGCAGCTGACCGCGATCGACAGGGGCGTTCGGGTATGTCAGCGCCAGGGAAGTCGCGGCCACCGACGCAGGAAGTTCCTCGGCATCGTGGTCGACATTTACTCCGATGCCTACGACGACGGCGCCCGATACTGCCTCGGCCAGGATGCCCGCGCTTTTGCGGCCGCCGACAAGCAGGTCGTTGGGCCATTTGAGCGCCACGTCGGCGCCTGCGGGCAGCAGCGACCGCACTGCGACGCACAGCGACGACCCGGCCAACAACGGCAGCCAGCCCCAGCGGTCGGAACGGACCTGCTCCGGACGCAGCAGCATCGAGAACGTCAACCCGGCTCGTGGCGGCGACACCCACGATCGGTCGAAGCGACCACGACCGGCATGCTGCCACTCCGCCACCAACACTGTGCCCGCGGGCGCGCCGGCCGCCGCTGAGCCCAGCAGGTCGGCATTGGTGGAGGCGGTTTGCGCTACTGCGTCGAGGGAGGCGACGAACGAAGGGTCGACCTGGGCACGCAGCGCAGCCACGTCGAGCGCTGGGCGGGACACGAGGGTCACTGTAAACCGACGGCCGCGCGATCTGACCGGGCCAATCCTTATTGGCTACCAGACTGGGTTGTCGTCACGGTCCGTCCGGTAGGACAACGAGCAGAGAGTAGCCGTTCCCGCCGCCGAGGCTTACAGACGTGCTGGCCACCCGTACGTGCTGCCCCGCGTGCAGGCCCTGGTTCGCGACCAGGGACGCACAGATCGTTTTACCGCCGCCATCGGGCTGCACGCACCCGCTTGTGCCCCGGTCGTTGACGATGGTGACCATGCCGGTAACGACCCGGGACACATGCACGGGGGTGCCGTGCTCGGTCGTGCCGCGCAAGCTCCAGCCCGCTGCTCCACACGCCAGTGCGGCAACCGCGACGCCGACCACAGCGATCGTGGCGATTGGCGGCCTGAGCCTCGTTCTGGTGCTACTTGGGGGCATCGGCCTTATCTACTTCCACCAGAACGTGTATATGACGCCGCGGTTCGCACCGGCACTGGGCGGGCTGAAGTCCTCGTCGAAGCCGACCGTCTCACGCGCGGCATTTCTTGGCCCGTCGCCTTTACCGTCCCACTTCGTCTGAAAGTGCTGAGTTCCCGCCTAATAAAGCCCCGATTGTTCTGAACAGGCCTTGTACTGGTCAGGGAATGACGACCCGCCCTCGGCGCCGAGGGTCGCGGTGCGCGTCTGGCACTTGCTCTGGCTGGTCTGCCTTGGCTGTCGGTCAACGAGTTGACTGTATGCCCCGTACGAGTCGCATGCCCCAACCATATTTCACGCATCGTCGGCCTACCGTAAGAAATGGGCCGCCGGAAAGGCCGCCAATATATGAATCACAGCACGACCTTCCCAACGAAGCAACAGTCGTGCAATGCAGTTGGCTGTCTTTTCTGCTGTGGTGATCACGAAAGGTAACCGACCGAACTTTCGCGCACGATGGCGGCGCCGACGACGATCTCGACATGCCTGGCCAGGCCCTTGAGCCGCTGGGCAGGCACGATGGAAAGAAACCGGCGACCAACCCTCGCCGCCTCTGATCCATCCGAGCAAGGAGCGCCATGCAGGCCGAGCAGTTCACCGACCCGCTCACCTTCCACGGCGAGGGTCCGATGTGGTGGCCCGAGCGGCAGGAGCTGTTCTGGGTGGACATGCTGGCCGGCGACGTCCTGTCCTGCCGCGCCGACGGCACCGGCATCACCCGCCGCCACGTCGGCGCGGTAGCCGCGTTCGTTCGCCCACGCACCGACGGTGGCTGGGTGATCGCCACCGAGCGTGAGATCGTCACCGCCGACTCCGTCGACGGGCATTTCACCAGCTCGGGTGAGCAGTGGAGCGATCCCGGTGTGCGCATGAACGAGGGCGCCTGCGATCCGCAAGGCAACCTGTGGTTCGGTTCGATGGCCTACAGCCAGGCGCCCGGCGCGGCGGCGCTGTACCGGATGACGCCCGCCGGCGAGGTGTCGGTCGTGTTCGAGAACGTCACCATCTCCAACGGCTTGGACTGGGATCGCGACGGTGTCCGTGCCTTCTACAACGACACCCCGACCCGGCGCATCGACACCTTCGACTTCGACGGCACGCAAGTTTCCGGCCGCCATCCGTTCGCCGAGATACAAGGAGAGGGAAATCCGGACGGTCTGTGCGTCGACAGCGAGGGCGGCGTGTGGACGGCCGTGTGGGGCGGCTCAGCCGTGCAGAGATACGGGCCTGACGGCCGTCTCGACGAGGTCGTCGAGGTAGCCGCCAAACACGTCTCGGCGTGCACCTTCGGCGGCGCCAACCTCGACGAGCTGTTCATCACCACCTCGCAGCAGGACATCCCGGCCGACGAACTCGGCCAGGCCGGCGCGGTGTTCCGCGCGAAAGTCGGTGTGCGCGGGCAGCGTGTGCGCCCGTTCGCCGGCTGAGGATCGCCCGCAGCGCGCTCTCCTGCGGCGCCACCTGGGCGGCATAGGGTTTCGCACGAGCGACCGCCCGAGCGGCGGGAGGAAGGTGACATGGCTGAACAGGCGCCTCGAGCAGACGCCGGCCAGGAGCCGGTGCTCGTGGTAATGGGTGTGTCGGGCTGCGGCAAGTCCACCGTCGCCGACATCCTCGCCGGCGATCTGCACTGGGATCGCGCGGAGGGCGACGACTTCCATCCGCCGGCCAACGTGGCCAAGATGCACCGCGGCGAGCCGCTCACCGACTCCGACCGTGCGCCCTGGCTGCGTGCCGTCGCGCAGTGGATCACCGAGCACACCGACGAGGGCAAGCCGGGCATCATCACCTGCTCGGCCCTCAAGCGCAGCTACCGCGAGGTGCTGGGCAACGATCACGTCGTCTTCGTGCTCCTCGACGGCACCTACGACCAGATCGCCGACAGGCTGGCCCGGCGGCACGGGCACTACATGCCGGCATCGCTGCTGCAGTCCCAGTTCGACAGCCTGGAGCGACCCGGGCCCGACGAGCGGGCGCTCGTCGTCGACATCACGCCCAGCGCCGCGCAACAGGCCGCGCAGATCATCGCCGAGCTGCACCTCGTCGCGGGCAAAGCGGCGACACCGTGAGCGGTGCGCGATGAGACGGCCTCGCGCAGGCCCGCGCGGTGGGAACGAGACGCCCATCGCAGCCATTAGGCTCATAGCTCATGACCGCTGAGCTGCAGCAGCCTGCCTCGCCCGAAGAACCAGCGATCGACCGGCAGACCACCGCGGGCAAGCTCGCCGACCTGAGCAGCCGCTACTACGAGGCAGTGCACGCCGGCTCCCAGCGCGCGGTCGAGCGCCAGCACGCCAAGGGCAAACGCACTGCTCGTGAACGCATAGACCTGCTGCTCGACGAGGGATCGTTCGTCGAACTCGACGAGCTGGCCCGGCACCGCTCACAGACGTTCGGAATGGCAAAGAACCGCCCCTACGGCGACGGCGTGGTCACCGGCTTCGGCACCGTCGACGGCCGTCAGGTGTGCGTGTTCAGCCAGGACGTCACCGTGTTCGGCGGCAGCCTGGGCGAGGTGTACGGGCAGAAGATCGTCAAGGTGCAGGAACTAGCGCTGCGGATGGGTTGTCCGCTGATCGGCATCAACGAGGGCGGTGGCGCGCGCATCCAGGAGGGCGTGTCCTCGCTGGCTATGTACGGGGAGATCTTTCAGCGCAACATCATGGCCTCGGGTGTGATCCCGCAG
This sequence comes from uncultured Jatrophihabitantaceae bacterium, assembly GCA_964236495.1. Classification (GTDB taxonomy): domain Bacteria; phylum Actinomycetota; class Actinomycetes; order Mycobacteriales; family Jatrophihabitantaceae; genus CAXSBR01. The sequence continues at coordinate 242,423 of CAXSBR010000001.1, read as the reverse complement.
ATCTCACTGATCATGGGCGCGGCCGCCGGCGGGCACGTCTACTCCCCCGCGCTGACCGACTTCATCGTCATGGTGGACAAGACCTCGCAGATGTTCATCACCGGCCCGTCGGTGGTCAAGGCCGTCACCGGCGAGGACGTCACCCTCGAAGAACTGGGCGGCGCGCGCACGCACAACACCACCAGCGGCAACGCCCACTACCTGGCAGCCGACGACGACGACGCCATCGAGTACGTGAAAACGCTGCTGTCCTACCTGCCCAGCAACAACCTCGATCCCGCGCCCACGTTCCCGACGACGGTCGAGGACACCGTCACCGAAGAGGACGACTTCCTCGACGCGTTCATTCCCGACTCGGCCAACCTGCCCTACGACATGCACGAGGTGGTCACCCATCTGCTCGACGACGGCGACTTCGTCGAGATCCAGGCACTGTTCGCGCCCAACATCATCATCGGCTTCGGCCGGATCGAGGGCCATCCCGTCGGCGTGGTGGCCAATCAGCCCACTCACTTCGCCGGCTGCCTGGACATCGACGCCTCGGAGAAGGCGGCCCGGTTCGTGCGCACCTGCGACGCCTTCAACATCCCGATCATCACGCTCGTGGATGTGCCGGGATTCCTGCCCGGCGTCGACCAGGAGCACAACGGCATCATCCGCCGCGGCGCCAAGCTGATCTACGCCTACGGCGAGGCGACGGTTCCCAAGATCACCGTGGTGACGCGCAAGGCGTTCGGCGGTGCGTATCTGGTGATGGGGTCCAAACACCTGGGCGCCGACCTCAACGTGGCGTGGCCTACCGCGCAGCTGGCCGTCATGGGCGCTGCCGGCGCGGTCAACATCCTGTACAAGAAGGATTTGACGCGAGCCGCCGATCCCGACGCCCGCCAGGCCGAACTCACCGCCGACTACGAGGACACGCTGGTGAATCCCTACGTGGCCGCCGAACGCGGCTATGTGGACTCGGTCATCCAGCCCTCGCAGACGCGCGCCTATGTAATCAAGGGATTGCGGATGCTGCGCAACAAGCGCGCGGAGATGCCACCCAAGAAGCACGGCAACATCCCACTGTGATGCGCCGCTTGACGACCTGCAGCGCGGTATCGACCAAGACCACGTGGACATCCGCGTACTGGTGGCCATCGGCGAACTGGTCGAGAACGACGAACATGTGGACAACGACGAAGCGGGCGCGCGCATGGTGATCGACGATCCGACCGTTGCCACCGTGCTGGACCTACAGATCACGCACGGAAACCCCACCGCGGAAGAACTGGCGATCGTGGCCGCCATCGTCACCGCCACCGGTCAAGCTGGCATTTCGCAGGCCGGCCAGCCGCTGGCCGGTTCTTCCCTCGCCGGCCGCCCACCGGCCCCCAGCGAATGGGCCACTCCGGCGCGCCGGCTGCGTCGGCCCCTGCCCACGGGTGGCTGGGCGAACTCACTGCGGCGCTGAGTTCGACGTTGAGTGCGATACGGGGTGCACGAGCCGGCGCTGAAGACCCGCTGCTCACCGTCGTCGGTGATCTGGTCGAGGACGTGGTCGTGTGGACGGCCGGCGCGCTGTCCTACGGCACCGACAATCCCTCGGTGGTTCGGCGCTGCCGTGGCGGCAGTGGCGCCAACGTCGCGGCGTTCGCCGCCCAGCAGTGCCGCACCCGGTTTCTCGGCCGCGTGGGTGACGACGCGCTGGGCCGACGTCTGGTCGACGAGCTCACCGGCCTGGGTGTAGACGTGCGCGTGCAGCGCGGCGGGCGTACCGGCTGCATCGTCGTTCTCGTCGATCCCAGCGGGGAGCGAACAATGTTCCCGGACCGTGGCGCGTCGGCGGACCTGGCAGCACTGCCGTCGGAGTGGGCGCAGGACACCGACGCGCTGCACATCACCGCCTACAACCTGGCTGATCTCACCAGCCGGCGCTCGGTGCTGGAGCTGGTGGCGAACGTGCGAGCACGAACCACGGCCCTGGTCAGCATCGACGTGTCGTCGTGTGCCGTGATCGAAGCCATCGGAGCCCAGGCGATGCGCACGATCCTGACCGACGTCGGTCCCGACGTGGTCTTCGCCAACGTCGACGAGGCGCGGCTGCTGGAGCTGGTCGACAGACCGGTGCCAGGCGTGCAGGCCGTCGTCAAGAACGGCTCGGAGCCGGTGACGATCGTGGGCCCGGACGCTGGACTGCACTCGATTCCCGTGCCCGCGGTGGCCGGTGTCCGCGACACCACCGGCGCTGGAGATGCGTTCGCCGCGGGATATCTGGTCTCGCTGCTCAACGGCGCCGATGCCGTGGATAGGGTGGCTGCCGGCGCCGCGCTGGCCGGACGGGTGTTGCGCAGCCCAGGGCCACAGTCGGCTCCGGACAATCCGTAGGTCGGCGCACAGATCGACCCGCCGACAGTGCCGCCCACAGTGCCGTCGGATGACCGGCCCGAACCGAAGGAGCATTCGGCCATGACAACCCGGTCTGCACAGCAGCGCGGCACCGTCGTCTCGACGGCCGTCTCCGACGCCCTCGCCCAGGGACGGCCGGTGGTGGCGCTGGAGTCGACGATCTTCTCCAACCTGGGCCTGCCGGCACCGGCCAACGCCGAGGCGCTGGATCGCTGCCAGCAGGCGCTGGCCGAGTTCGACGCCATCCCAGCGCTCACCGCCGTGCTGGACGGAGTGCCGCACGTCGGCTTGGACGAGGCCCAGCAACAGCGGGTGCTGCGGGGCACCCGGAAGGTGGCCGAACGCGACCTCGCCGTCGCCGTCGCCCAGCGCTGGGACGTCGGAGTGACGACGGTGTCGGCCACCACCGCGCTCGCGCATGCGGCGGGTGTCGAAGTGTTCGCCACCGGCGGCATCGGCGGGGTCCACCGTGGCGCGGAACTCACCGGCGACGTGTCCGCCGACCTCGACGCGCTGGCCCATCATCCGGTGGTAACCGTCTGCGCGGGGGCGAAGGCGTTCCTGGATCTGCCGCGCACACTGGAGTATCTGGAGACAGTCGGCGTGCCGGTGCTGGGATGGCACACCGAGTGGTTTCCGGCGTTCTACAGCCGTTCCAGCGGGGTTGCGGTGCCGCACACCGTGACCGCGGCCGAAACCGTCGCCGGCGTGCTGCGCAACCGAACCCGCACCGACACCGGCGTTCTGCTCTGCGTGCCGATCCCGGTCGGGGACGAGCTGGACCCGGCCGAACTGGACGCCATGCTGACCGGTGCCCTGCGCGACTGCGCCGAGCAGGGCATCACCGGCGCGGCGGTTACCCCGTTCGTGCTGGGCAGGCTGGGCGCTCTCACCGAGGGCCGCAGCATTCCGGCCAACCTTGCGCTCGCCGAGAACAACGCCCGGGTGGCCGCTCAGGTCGCCCGGGCGCTGTCGACGTAGAACGGGTGTGAACCGTCAGCACGACGGTTCACACCCGTTAGCGGTGAGGTGGCTTTACGTCAGGAGATCGGCACCCGCGCGGTGTACATGTCCTGGTCGTTGGCGACCTGACCGTTGGTCTCTGTTGCCCGGCACAGCTTGGGAGGCATACCGGGTGTGGCCGTGCCGGGGCACACGAACAGGTCCTTGTTGCGCGTGTCGGACCAGATCGGGTGCGCGTTCACCACCGCGGCAAGGCCGGTGTAGTCGCCGTAGAACAGGCCGCCCTTGGTGCCGTAGAACTCGGTGGGCGCCGGCATCGATGACGTCGTCACCCGCTGGGCACGGAAGTGTCTGGCGTCATTGGATGTCGACAGGCTCACGTCGGAGGACCCGTTGAACTCGTCTTTGCCGTACTGGCGGTCGTAGTAGCTGACCACTACGCGACCCTGGGGCGAGATCGCGGTCCACTGCCAGAACTGGTCGGTGGTCCGCTGCTGTTTGGCCGTGGTCACCGGCGTTAGGACCCGTGGATCGGTCGAGGTGCCGGTGAAGCTCTTGCCACCGTTGTTCGACACGCTGACGAGGATGTCGTTGTTGCAGGCACCGGCGGTCTTCACGCCGTCATAGGTGTTGATGCCGGTGTCGGCGGAAAGGCCTGCGGGAGCACAGCCGTTGGACTCCTTGGAATACCGGTTGATGTAGGAGCCGTAGTTCACCACGACCTGGCCGTTCTTCGGGTTCACCGCACCTGAGGGGTAGTTGGTGGCGCGAAAGACGGACTTGGTCGACGCGCCCTTCTCCGGAACGCACCCCCGGCCGGCGTCGTCACCCTGATAGGTCTGGCAGTCGGGCAGGTCGTAGTAGTCGCCTGCCTTGACCAGCGGCCCGAAGCTGTGGCCACCGTCGGTCGACTTGGAAATCAACATCTGGTTGCGGTTGTCTTTGCCGCTCACCGTGTTGTTGAAGTTGGCGAACACGACGTAGAGCGAGCCGTCCGGGCCGACGAAGGGATCCGAGAACTGATTCTCGTTGCAGTTGCCGTTCGGTGTGCCAGCGCCGAAGGTGTTGGTACACAGCGAGCTGTCCGAGCTGACCAGCACCGGCGCACTGAACGTCTCGCCGTAGTCCTTAGAGTACGTCTCGAAGATGTAGGCGCTGCCGTTTGCCGCGAATTCGGTGTAGGTCACGTACACGCGATCGCGATACGGGCTGGAGACGTTGCTGTCGACGGCGAGTAGTTGCTTATCCTCCAGCACGCCCGCAGTACCGGGGTGATCGAAGAACTTCACGGCGTAGCGGCCCGGGAAGTTGAACGACGCGCCGCCGTTACCGGTGGAGCGGTAGGTCACGAAGGTGCTGGACTGGTCGGCGTAGGTGGTCGAGGCGGATCCGCGGTTGAACAGCTGGCAGCTGAGGTAGGAGTTGCCACGGGTGTCCCAGGCAACCGAGGTGTCGCCACCTGCCTGCCAGTACTGCCGCGGGGCAGTGTCGCCGGCGGTGAAGCTGTTGGGAACGGTCGCGTCAGCCCACTTGCGTCCGCCGTCGAGAGAATAGTTCGCGCCGCACGTGCCGTCGCCGCGTCGGTAATCGTTGTTGCTGGCCACGATGTGGCTCGGGTTGAGCGGATCCTGCGCGATGGAGGTCTCGTTGTTCGCCTGGCCCCGTCCCTGCAGGGTGGGGTCGCTGATGTTGAGGCAGTTCTGGTTCACCTTGACGTTGCGGCCGTAGCTCGCCGAGCAGCCGCTCACACTCGTCGGCACGTAGTTACTGCCTGAACTGGCTCCACCGGCCGCGCCGTAACCGCTGGGCGGGGTATTGGGCAGGCCGTCGGCGCCGCCCCCATCGTCGTCGTTCCCACCGGGAATCGCGTGCGGCGTCAACCCGGTGCGGTCCCTGACCGGGTTGAGCTGGTAGGACAGCGCACCGGACAGCAACCGCTTCTGGATCTTGTTCAGACTGTGGTAGTTGAACGGCTTGGCGTTGGCCGACTGCACCGCCACCGGGGCCAACACTGTGCTGGCCACCAGGCCCAGGGTGCCGCCCAGTACCGCTAATCGTCTTACTCGCATTCGCGCCTCGCAAATAGGGACGGTCGGCCAGCACGGGCGCGGCCGACTACGCAACGGGACGCTACGACCCGCGCCACCATCGGCACAAGAGGCATCGAAGTAGTTGTGACGCGGCGCGAAGTTGTCCGCATCGATCCCGACAACGAGCCACCCCGGTAGCCATTGCGTTCAACGGCGTCGCGGACAGAGATCGTCTCGCGAAACCGGTGGCGTGGCGGCTGGTGCTGCTCGGCGTGTTCCCGTGCGGCTGGTAGTTCGTCAGCTAGGAATTCGGTACAGGGCGAAGGGGGCGTCAGGATGCACACCGGTCCGGCCTTCGACGAGGCCCTCGCGGCGGATGGTCCCTGCGGGCAGCATCCCCAGCCGCTCCATGACCGCGCGCGAGGCGCGGTTGTGAACCTCGGTGAAGGCGACGATCGGCTCGCCGGGCCGGTGGTCGGCAGCCCAGACCAGCGCGGCACGGCCTAGCTCGGTCGCGTAGCCGCGGCCCGTGCAGGCGTCGCGCACCGCCCAACCCAGCTCGAGCACCGGTCCGTCGTCCCTGTCGGCGTCGGTCAGGTCGACGCGGGTGAAGCCACCGCGGCCCACCAGCGATCCATCTGCCCGGCTGCGCGCGATCCACTTGCCGACGCCGTCGTGCGCCCACCGTTCCGCCGCACCTGCGGCCCATGCCTCGATGGACTCGCGGGTCCATGGACCGGTCCAATAAGCAACCTTGGGATCGCCATACAGGACGAGCAGATCGTCGAGATCATCAAGACCTATCGGCGTCAGGACGAGCCGGGGGGTGAGCACAGCCTCCGACGCGCACCCGGTCGTGCGGTTCGCCTGCATGCACCCAGTGGACCAGCAGTCGAGTGTTCTGCACAGACAGGACCGGATGAGGCCGCGTCCGGTCGACGGGCCGTCCGGCTCCGCGATCGGCGGATTGGCGACGGCGTGATCAGCGGTCGTAGACCTCGCGACGGTGCCCCGGTGTCACGACAACGACGAGCAGCACATCATCGACCACCGTGTAGATGACGTGGTAGTCGCCGACTCGAACGCGCAGCCCAGGGCGACCCTGCAGAGCACGGGCAGCAGGTGGCCTGGGGTCCTTTGCCAACAATGCAATGGCACCGTGTAGGCGGGCCCGGATCGGCGGGTCGACTGTGCGCAGGGCGCGGACGGCCGCTGGTCGTAGCTCGATCCGGTACTCGGTCACGCCCAGCCGAGATCGGCCTTGACCTGCTTCCAGGGGATGTCAGGGCCTTCCTCGTTCATCGCCGCGTCGAAGGCAGCGACGTCCTGGGCATCCTCGAACGCAGCTACCAGCTTCTCGTACTGTTCTGGGCTTACCAGCACGGCGGCGGGGCGCCCGTAGCGCTCCAGGAACACTGCCTCCGTACGAGCCAACTCGACCGCGTCAGGCAAGCTTTCCCGCGCCGCACTGATGTTCATCGTCGCCATGACGCCAATTGTACGATCTGCGATTTATTTTGTACAAGTCGTGTTGAAGTGGGGTAAGGGTGCAAGTGTCAGCGCACTGTTGCGCTCACCCACCGTCACCCGTGGGCGTAGTCGGCGAAGTGGCAGTTGGTTACGACCACTCCGCTGCTCGAGCGACGCAGGCGTGCGACCTGGCCGTTGCCGGATCCGGCCTGCTCCTTGGACTCCCACTGCACTTCGGTGTTGTGCGAACCTTGAATAAAGAGCCCGACATACACAGCGTGGCAGGTTTGCTTCACCGCCTGCTCAACGGAGCTGAACTGCGCCCGCGGAGCTGAAGTCGAGTAGGCAGGAGCTGTTCCCACTGCCGAGGCGCACGCAGTCGGGCCCAACAGCGCCAGCGCCCCCACCGCAGCAAGTCTGCGCCTCATGCCAAAACCATAGGTAGCGATCGACCAAGCCGTAAAGGCGCGCAACCGAGTTGCAACGATGCCAGGTGAACCGCAGTGGCTGGCAGATCCGGCGCCGGCCAGCCATTGTCGCCACTCCTGTCGGTCGAGCGGACGGGCTCAGATCTTCGCGGCCCGGCGAGCGTTGACCTGCCCGATGACCTTCTCGCCGTAGGCGGCCAGGGTGGCGTCCTTGGCGTCGTGTTGCAGGTACAGCGCGAACTGGTCGACGCCCAGGTCCTGCATCGCGCGCAGCCTTGCGACCTGCTCGTCCACCGGTCCGATCAGGCAGAACCTATCGACGATCGCGTCGGGCACGAAGGCGGTGTGCTCGTTGCCCGCCTTGCCGTGGGAGTTGTAGTCGTAGCCCTCCCGCGCGGCGATGTAGTCGCTCAGCGCCGCCGGCACGGCCCCGCCCTGCGCGCCGTAGCGGGCGACGATGTCGGCGACGTGGTTGCCGACCATCCCACCGAACCAGCGGCACTGCTCCCGCGCATGCGCCAGTGACGCCTCGGTGCCGTCGGTGACATAGGCCGGCGCGGCCACGCAGATGCTGACCGACGCGGGATCCCGGCCGGCATCGAGCGCGGCCTTGCGGACCGCCTCGATACTCCAGGCCATCACGTCGGGATCAGCCAGCTGCAGGATGAAGCCGTCGCTGATCTCGCCCGTCAACGCCAGCATCTTGGGCCCGTAGGCGGCAATCCAGATCGGCAGCCGGGAGCCCTCGCTCCACGGCAGCCGCACGGTGGCGCCCTTGTAGTCGACGGCCTCGCCGTTGGCCAAGGCGCGAATCACGGCCACGGCTTCACGCAGCGCCGCCATCGTCACCGGCTGGCCGTTGATCACCCGAACCGCGGAGTCGCCCCGCCCGATGCCGCAGATGGTCCGGTTGCCGAACATCTCGTTCAGCGTCGCGAACAGCGACGCCAGCACCGTGACGTCGCGGGTGGCCGGGTTGGTGACCATCGGGCCCACGACCAGCTTGCGGGTGGTGGCCAGGATCTGGCTGTAGATGACGAACGGTTCCTCCCACAGCAGGTGCGAGTCGAACGTCCACGCGTGGCTGAAACCGTAGGTCTCGGCCTGGCGGGCCAACTCGATCACGCGTGCCGCGGGCGGATCAGTCTGCAGAACGACGCCGAAGTCCATCTCAGATCAGATTCTGCGAGAGCTGACGCTTCACGAACCGGCCGTCGCCAGGGCGTCCCAGGTACTGGCCGCCGTCGACGATCACCCGACCCCGCGACAGCACGGTGTCGACATGGCCGTCGATCTCATAGCCCTCCCAAGCGGAATAGTCCATGCGCATGTGGTGGGTCTTCTCCAACCCGATCGAGGTGTGCCCGGCCGGGTCGTAGATCACGATGTCGGCGTCGGAACCCGCGGCGACGACGCCCTTGCGCGGGTACATGCCGAACATCCGCGCCGGCGTCGTGCAGCACACGTCCACCCACCGGGACAGGCTGATGCGCCCGTCCACGACGCCCTGGTAGAGCAGGTCCATCCGATGCTCGACCGAGCCGATGCCGTTGGGAATTTTGGCGAAGTTGCCGATGCCCATCTCCTTCTGGTCCTTCATGCAGAACGGGCAGTGGTCGGTGGATACGGCGGTGACGTCACCGGTACGGATGTACTTCCACAGCTCGTCCTGGTGGCCCTGCGCCCGCGAGCGCAGCGGCGTCGAGCACACCCACTTGGCGCCTTCGAAGTCGCCCCACTGCTCGCTGCGCGCGCCCAGGTTGTCCTCCAGCGACAGGTACAGGTACTGCGGGCACGTCTCGGCGAAGACGTTCTGGCCGTCGTTGCGCGCCTGCGCGATCCGCTCCAGCGCCTGCTTGGCCGACACGTGCACGACGTAGAGCGGCGCGCCGGTGATGTCGGCGAGCATGACGGCCCGGTGGGTGGCCTCCTGCTCGGCCTGCCAAGGACGGGTGATCCCGTGGTAGTACGGCGCGGTCTCGCCGCGCTCGAGCGCCTGGCGGACCAGCACGTCGATCGCTGCGCCGTTCTCGGCGTGCATCATGATCAGCCCGCCGTTGCCGGCCGCGGCCTGCATGGCGCGCACGATCTGCCCGTCGTCGGACAGGAACACCCCCGGATAGGCCATGAACAGCTTGAAGCTGCTCACACCCTCGTCGATCAGTTCGTCCATCGCCTTGAGCGACTCGTCGTCGACGCCGCCGATGATCTGGTGGAAGCCGTAGTCCACCGCGCAATTGCCGGCGGCCTTGTCGTGCCACTGACCCAGGACGTCGAGCACCTGCTGGCCCTGGGCCTGCACGACGAAGTCGATGAAAGTGGTGGTGCCACCCCAGGCCGCGGCGCGCGAACCGGTCTCGAAGCTGTCCGAGGCGGTGGTGCCACCGAAGGGCATCTCCATGTGGGTGTGGGCGTCGATGCCGCCGGGGATGACGTACTTGCCACTGGCGTCGATCACGGTGTCCACGCTCGCGGCTAGGTCCACTCCGAGCAGCGTCGAGCCGGGCGCGAGCAGTGCTGCGACGGTCTCGCCGTCGATGAGGACGTCCTGGTGGGTGGCGCCGGTGGAGCTGACGACGGTGCCGCCGGTGATGAGGATGGTCATCGCTGATCCCTACGGTGCGGTGATCTTGACGTAGGCCTCGGGACGGCGGTCCCGGTAGAACTGCCAGTCGTTACGGGTGCGGCTGATCTCGTCGAGATCGAGGTCGCGGATGATCAGCTCGTCCTGATCGGTCGAAGCGATGTCGCCGACGTAATTGCCCCGCGGGTCGACGACGTAACTGGAACCGTAGAACTGCACCGCCTGCTCGCCGAACTCCTCGGTCTCCTGCCCCACCCGGTTGTTCGCTGCGACGAAGTACTGGTTCGCCGCGGCCGCCGCCGGCTGCTCGATCTCCCAGAGCCGGTTCGACAGTCCGGGTTTGGTGGCCGAGGGGTTGAAGACGATCTGGGCGTTGTTCAGGCCCAGCTCGCGCCAGCCCTCGGGGAAGTGGCGGTCGTAGCAGATGTACACCCCGACCCGACCGGCTTCGGTGTCGAAGACGGGATAGCCCAGGTTGCCGGGGCGGAAATAGAACTTCTCCCAGAACTGCGGCAGATTCGGGATGTGGTGCTTGCGGTACTTGCCGAGGTAACTGCCGTCGGCGTCGATGACGGCGGCAGTGTTGTAGTACTCGCCCTCGTTGGCCACCTCGTAAACCGGCAGGATCATGACCAGGTGAAGTTCCTGGGCCAGCGCCTGGAATCGCTCGACCGTCGGGCCGGGCACGGTCTCGGTGTACTCGTAGTACTTCTGGTCCTGCACGATGCCGAAGTACGGGCCGTAGAACAGCTCCTGGAAGCAGATGATCTGCGCTCCCCGTTCGGCCGCCTCGCGGGCGTACTGCTCGTGCTTGACGATCATGGATTCCTTGTCGCCGGTCCAGGTGGCCTGGGTCAGTGCGACGCGAGTAGTGCTCACTGGTGCTCCTTCCGTCGTTGGCCGCGTTTGCTCAAATACTCAGGCGCCGGACCTAGGGCGGTGCGCGACATAGAACATTGTGGCTTGTTGGCGAACCTCGACAGGCATTGACCGTCGGCGAACCGGTATAGGCATTGTCGGCGTCGGCGAACCGCGGTGTCCATCATGGTGACGCCCAACCTTGCTAGTGGGCCGCCACGCCCGAATTGCTATGCACGAGCACATTGCCGTGGTTTCCTTGCCGGTGCCGGTGCCGGTGCCGGTGCGGGTGCCGACGCCTGCTGACCGACAGGCAACCGATCAATGACGAGCGGGAGCAGTACATGAAGGCCTACAACCTCAGCGACCTCGAGCGGCAGCTTCTGGACGCACACTGGAAGTCCGAAGCCGAACCGTTCACCGTGGATCACGGCGTGCCGGGACTGGTTCATGACTGCAGGTACAAAATCACCCTCACCTCGCCCGAAGGCTCGGTCTACCAGGCGGAGGGGCACACCAGGGCCGACGCCTTCCGCGCCAGCGTCGAGACCGCCGGTGTCCTGGACGAGGACTGCCCGCACCTCGTCTGAGACGAGCGGGGTTCTCACGAGTGCGCGGCCAGGCGGCGGCGCAGTTCATTGCGCACGGCCGGCCATTCCGTGGCAACGATGGAATAGACGACGGTGTCGCGCAGACTGCCGTCGGCCATCCGCTGATGACTGCGCAGCACGCCGTCCTGCTTGGCGCCCAGCCGGGCAATTGCCGCCCGGGACTGCTGATTCATCCAGTGCGTGCGGAACTCCACCGCGATGCACTCGCGCTGCTCGAAGGCGTGAGTGAGCAGCAGCAGCTTGCTCTCGGTGTTGGTGCCGGTGCGCTGAGTTGAGACGGCATTCCAGGTGGACCCGATCTCGACGCGTCGGTGCACGGCGTCCACGTTCATATACGTCGTCATCCCGACGATCGCGCCGGTGTCCAGCCGGCGGGCGGTGAACGCCAGCATGCTGCCTACTGCCTGCAGTTCCAAACGCCGGTCGATCTCAGCGCTCATGGCCTCGGGCCGGGGCACGCTGGTGTACCAGAGGTTCCACAGCTCGCCGTCCTGCGCGGCGGCGACCAGCCCGTCGTGGTGATAGTGGCGCAGCGGCTCCAGCGCCACCAGATCACCGGTCAACGTGACGGGTTCAAGGAACGACACGGCGCCGAGTCTAGGAACTCCGCGATCTAGGAGTGCGCGCCTGGGCTGTTGGTGCTCTCGTCTGCGGTCGCCGTTGAACCGGCATCGATCACTCGTCGCCGCGTCGGCGGAGCGGCGCCTGCCAGCGCCCGAGTACCGGCTCCTTCCGACGCCGGCGCACCGGTCGCTTCCGGCGTCGGTGGATAGAAGCTTGGCCGGTCGCGCGTGCTGGCAGCGTCGCCCAACGACAGCTGCCAAAGGTAGTCGTTGTAGAGAGCATGGTGGCTGTCGCCCTCGCTGCGGTGCGGTACCTGGCCGCTCTGCGGAATCACGTACCCGCGGTAGACCGCGGCATCACCTGAGCTGTACGCAGGTGCCACCAGGTCAGCCGGACCGGCCTGTGCGACGACCCCCGCACCGCCCGAACCGCCGCGCAGAACGAGCGCGCCGCCGGGCTCAGTCGCAACCGGCGGACGGTGAACGTTGTACATCGCGCGCAGCCAGAAGGCGACGGTGAACGCGGCAAAAGCCCACCACTGGAGTACGTAGCTGAAGTTCTGCAGGTCGAAGTGCTTCCGGTCTGACACCCGCAGCTGCCACAACCCCAACTCGACCATCGCGATCGCAGCAGCCCACACCAGCAGGTGGACGGTGATCCAACGCCAACTCAGCAGCCTGCGGGCCAGCGACCAGCCGCTGGACGCCGAGCTCCCCGACGCCGCTGCCATGAGCCCGAATCTACGCGCGTATCACCCGCTGGCCCTCTACGAGCTCCGCTCCTCGCTTCGCTCGATGCTCACCCGGTTCCGGAGTGTCCGAGCCAGCGGGACTGCCGCGCCGAGGGCGTAGCAGCCGGTGGAGAACGTGTCGGCGTGCATCCCCAGATGAGGCACCGCGGACTGGGCCAACGACATCGCCGCCACCAGCGGCAGCCACTCCAGCCGCCGGCTCATCGCCACCATCGCGAGCAGCACCAGCGAGTACCACGGATAGCTCGGCGTGGTCACCAGCAGCACGACACCCATCACCACGACGGCCGTCTGCTCCGGGCGATCGGGGTCGGTGTGCCGCAACGCCCAGACCGCCACAGCCAGCAGGGCGAGTGCAGCAACGGGAGCCAGCAGCGGCTCGGGTAGGACGACGTCGAGCAACTGAAAGCGTCCGCCGCTGACGTACTTCTCCTCCTTGAGATAGCCCGGCAGATAACCCAGAACCTTGCCGCCCACGGCCAGTACGTGCGGCAGGTAGGACAGCGCCACCAAGCCCAGCGCGAAGCTCACCACGACGCCCGGGCGCCGGCGCAGCATGCTGGCCAGCAGCACGCCCGGATACAGCTTGGTGGCAACGGCCGCGCCGATCAGCACGCCGGCCCAACGCGGACGGTGGTCGCCCACCGCGACCAGCGCAGCCACCGAGAGCAGTGCGGCAAGCCAGTCGATGTGCGCGTTGTTGGCGACCTCGAGAACGGCCACCGGGCACCAAGCCCACACCGCGACCGTCCACGGCCCGCGCCTGCGCCGCAGCACCTGGGCGGCGAGCAGCAGTGCCACCGCCAGTACGCCCAGAGCGCCGAACACCTGCATCGGCCGGGGCCCGTCGGTACGGCCGAAGGTGACCAGCCGGGCCAGCGTGAACGCCCCCTCGGCCACCGGCGGATAGATGGTGTGCACCGTCGGGCGGTTGATCCGGGTGCATTGCACGCCGGATATGGCGCCCGGCGACGTCGCCGGGAAGGTCCAGGTACAGCCGGCGTTGCGGGGTCCCACCGGCCCGGCCGGGAACAGTGTCGATGAGCGGAGCCGGGTCAGTGCCGGATCGGCGGGGGTGTAGCGGTAAGGATCGATGCCCGCCAGCTGGACCTTGGCGTCCCAGCCGTAGCGGTACACGTCGTCGCTCGACACCGGCGCAACGCTCAGGCCGGCACACTGCAGGGCGGCCGCGACCACCAGTACGACCAGCAGAGCACGCCGAACCGGAAGGGCGCTGCCGGCCAGACCGACCAGTGCCAGAGCGAACAGCACGAAGGCCGCCAGGTCGATTGTCAGCAGGTCGGCGGGAACGTTGGAGCGGTGCAAACTGACAAGGAGCACCGCCAGCAGGCCGGCGACGCTGCAAGCCAGCAGTCCCCGGAATACGGCGACGGCGTTGCGACCGGCGGGCAGGTGCATGTCCTCAGCCAATCAGCATGCTGCCCGCTGTGCTGCAAGGGGTAAGGACGAACCGGTGGTCCGAGTGGCCGCCGAGGCTGAGGTCGACCACACCGGCGTTGTAGAAAAGGCACGCCGATAACCGCTCAGCGCTGCCGGCACTGCTGACGCGCGCTCGACCGAAGCCGTGAATCGCCTTGACCGACGTGATGGGCTGGAAGATGTGCTCGAGCCGGCCCGCGGCCTCAACGCTGCCCAGTTGGACGCCATCGCGGCGTTGGCGCAGCGCGCCGTAGCCGTCGATGGCGGCCGGTTGAAGTTGGAAGAGGCCGAGTTGCGCGGGCGAACCGGTGCTCGCGTCGAGGATCTGCTGTGGTGGCAGGGCGGCGTTCTGCTCGGCTTCGTCGGGCTGTACGGCTTCGGCTCGTCGACAGAGCTGGCCGGCATGGTCGATCCAGCGGCCCGCCGCCGAGGCATCGGCAGTGCGCTGCTCGACGCCGCAGTGTTGCTGTGCCGCCGCGACGGTGTCGGTGCGGCCCTGTTGGTGACGTCGCCGGCCGGGGAGGCGTTCGCGCTGAGGCGCGGACTCGTGCTCGACCACCGCGAGCACGCGCTGATCCTCGACGCAGAGCCCAGCCTCGGGTCTGCCGATCCGGCGCTGACGGTGCGCCGGGCCGGCGCCGCTGATGCCGCCAGCGTGGCGCGACTGCATGCCGGCGTCTTCGGTTGGGCCTTGCCAGATCCGTTGCGGGCATCGGCTACGGACGCCTACGCGACTCTGTTGGCCGAGCGCAACGGTGAGGCCGTGGGCACGCTCCGGCTCACGCGGATGGGCACGACGGCCGGTGTCTATGGCATCGCGGTGGATCCGGCCTGGCAAGGCCGCGGCATCGGTCGAGATCTGCTCCGTCGCGCGTGTGTGAAGTTGCGAGCCGACGGTGTGCAGCGGATAGGTCTGGAGGTCTTCGCCGACAACGACCGCGCCGTAAGCCTGTACACGTCGCTCGGTTTTCAGGTGTGTGCGACTGAGCAGTACTGGACACTGCCCATCTGAGAAAACAACTCAGCCGATGAACAGGTGGCCCAGCGTGCGGATCGCGTCTTCGAAGAAGCGCGGTCCGACCAGGATGAGGCCGCCCAAGGCCGCCGCGATCAGGACCGCGTCGACGGAGCGTCGGCCCCGCCGCTCCCAGTAGACGTCCTCCAGATGCAGCCAGAGCGCGAACTCGTCGAGGGTCAGCGCGGCTCCCACGCCGAACAGGATCGCCGTGGTGCGGTGCGCGACCTGCGTGTCCACTGCGATCGCCAAGTAGCCGGTGACGAGCAGGATCAGAATGCCCGGAACGAGGTGGTGGACGTGGTGCCCGGCCACGTGCAGGTTGCGAAACCGGCCGTACCCGCGACGGATTGCCAAGGTCACCGCGCGGATGACGACGAACGTCGACAGAAACGACGCCAGAACCAGGAACTCGCCTTCCTTGTCCGCGTCGACGATGCGGTGCTGGTAGGCAGTGACCAGATCGCGCCAGGCGTCACTCACGGCGAATCGATCCTGCCTTCCTCCGCCGTCGGATCGGCATTCTTGACGCGCGCTTGCAGGTCAACGCGAAATCGCCATCACGCAGCTCCTCGCCCGACCCCAACGCATTTCCCGAAGGAGGCAGCACGCACTGCCAAGGGTTACACACACCTTCCTTTGGGCTGCGCAGCATCTACGCCACGGCGAGCGATCGGAAACTGAAACGCGAGCGATACCAGTCCAACCGGTGACGGGCTAGTGGTCTCATTTCCGTCGAACCACGTGCACGATCTCGGCGCTACCGTCGACAGATGCAAACGACTGGCACCCGCCCGGGCAGACATTCGGAAAGCACATTTGTGCCCACGAGGCGAGATCGGCGCTACCCACGCCGAAAGATCGCCCGACGCTGGTCTGCAGCCGCTGGGGCCGTCGTCGCCGTCGCGCTCGCCGCACCGCTGAGCTCGGTGCAGGCCACCGACGCGCCCGATACCGATGCACGGATCGCTGCAATGACCCCCGCTGCGCAGGCACAGCTGCTCGAGCCGCTGCGGCAGGTGGCAAACGCGTTGGACGCGCAGGGCCGAACGAAGTGGGCCTCGACGTACGCCGGTGTGGACATCGATGCCGCGCACAAGGCCGTCGATCTCCTAGCTACCGATCCGGCAGCCGCGGCGCGCCTGCTGTCCGCGGCGCGCCGGGCCGTCCCCGGCGCACGGTGGAGCACTGTGCGCACGCACACTGCTCGCTACAGCAGGGTCCGGCTCGACGCCGCCGCGAAGGCCTTGCTGACAGATCCGCGAGCAGGCGCCGTCCGTTCGGTCGCTGCCCGGACCGACAGCTCGGGACTGGACGTCGAGGTGGCGGCCGGCCGGCTCCCCACCGACGCTGCCCTCGACGCGAAGGGAGTTTCGCTCACCACGCGCCCGGTAGAGGCGACATCGACGAAGTCGTGGGCCCAGGACAAGTGGCACGACACCACCCCGTTCATCGGCGGAGACCAGTTGACGCGCGCCGGAAGAAGTTACTGCACCGCGGGACTTCCCGCCGTGCGCAGGTCGGACCTCAAGCCGGTCATGATCACCGCCGCGCACTGCTTTGCCACCGGTGCGCGGATCTATACCGGAGCCGGAAAAGCCGGCGCGTATGGAAACGGCCTCGTCGGCAACTACGTCGGTACGGTCACGGCACGAAACAGACACTGGGATGCCGAGGAAGTGCTGGGTGCGAACAACAACGCCGACGAAAGCGACAGCAGCGGCTGGAAGCCACTCAGCAGCACGGCCTACTCCTACGTGGGCGATTACGTTTGCCAGAACGGTGCGGCGTCGTTCTACCTGCATCATCCGACTCCGTGTGGCATCAAGGTGACCGACGGCGACATCTATTACCGGATCGGTGGATACGTCGCCCGTGGCGTCGAAGGAATCGACGTGGCACACCGATGGGGATCGCACAACGGCGACAGCGGCGCGACTGTATTCAGCGTGCAGCCGGGATACAAGCGTCAGGCCCGCGGAATCGTGTCTTCCGGCGGGCTGGACGGCACTTCGGACCAGAAGCGAGTCGATTGGACCGAGGCCGTCGATATCTTCGACGCGTTCGGCCTCAAGCTCAATCCGAAAACGTAGCTCACCGACTGCTCTGTCGGTGCTTGGCAGAAGCGATCTACTACAAGACGGCGGCCTCTGCGCCGTGCAGCTCAGCCACGGGGTTATGGGGCGCGTCCAGATCGAGTAAAGGCACGCCTGCACTACGGCATACCGCCTTTGAAGTCGGCGCCGATCACTCAACAAGCACACATCCAGTCGTCGTCGGAGGGCTTCAGCGATGGCATGCACAGTGCGCCGCCGCCGGGCGGTAGCGACCTCCTGGCTCGCGCTCGTGCTGTCGGCGCTGAGCACCGGCTGTTCTACCGACCCGCCCTCCGATCAGCCTCCTGCCGCCAGCTCAGCGGCGAGCGAGCAGGTAGCTATGCATGCAGCAACACCCAGTGCGTCGCCCGCCCGGACATGGCAATCCGAGGTCAAGGAGTCGGTCGGCCCTCTTTTTCCCGCCTCGGGGCAGACCCACTCGTGTACCGCTGCAGTCGTGGCCAGCGCCTCGCGCGACATAGTGATGACTGCCGCGCACTGCCTCAGCGGGTCGGCGCTGGGAATACGGTTCATGCCCGGTTATACCGAGGGTGCAACTCCGCAGGGAATTTGGACTGTCACCGGTGCCTACGCCGATGCGCGCTGGCTGCGCAACCAGGACCCACACTTCGACTATGCGTTCCTGCGGATTGCGCCCGAAACCAACGGCCGCGCCCTGCAGGATTCCGTGGCCGGGCTGCGCCTGGCGACAACGGCGCCAGCGCGACAACCGGTGACGGTGCTCGGCTACGGCGCGGGCAGCGAAGATGAAGCACTGGTCTGCGGCGGCCTGGCTCACGTGGTGGAGGGCGGTGTAGCCGGCGCGGCCGATTCGGCCTATCTCGAATTCGACTGCGGGGGCTTTGTGGGCGGAACCAGCGGCTCACCGCTCATCGTTACCGCCGCGAAGTCCGGCGTCGCCACCCTGATCGGGGTGATCGGCGGATTGCACCAGGGCGGTTGCACCGACGCGATCTCCTACAGCCCGCTGCTCACCGCCGACGCAGCCGCCCTGCTCCGACGTGCCGGCAGCAGCTCCGTTTCCGACGTGCTGCCCAGTCCACCGCTCTCGGACTGCTGACCAGCTGGTGAGACGACCTCACGGAATCAACTGAAGAACGGTGTAGATCGCGACGGCACCGGTCACCGTCATCACCATCGTCATCTGTGATCGGTGATTGGCGTGCGCCTCGGGCAGTACGTCACTGGCGCCGATGTAGAGCAGGAATCCGGCGAAGACGCCCAGGTACATCAGCAGTGCTCGATCTGGCACGGAGAAGAGCAGCGTCAACGCCGCCCCCAGCAGCGGTGCCAGCGCGTCAAGTGCCAGCAGCGCCAGCGCGCGGCGGCGGGTGTTGTCGTTCACCAGCATCAACGACACCGTGTTGAGCCCGTCGGCGAAGTCGTGTCCGATGACGGCCAGGGCGACCGCCACGCCCACGCTGTTGTTCACCTGAACTGCCAGCCCGATAGCCACGCCGTCGGCCGTGCTGTGTCCGGCCAGCGCCAGCGCCGACGCCACGCCGACGCTGGGATGGCGATGCGCGTGCTCGCCGTACTCGCCTTCGTGCGCGTGGTGGAGCACGAGGGACTTCTCCAGCACGTGAAAGCCCAGGAAGCCCGCCACCAACGCGATCATCGGCGTCTTGAACGCCACGTGCGTGCTGGCCGACAGCTCCGCGATCTCGGGAAGCAGGTCGAAGCTGACGACGCCCAGGATCACGCCGGCGCTGAAGCCCAGAACGAGGTGCAACCGGTCGCGGTTGTGCAGCGCGAACAGCCCGCCCAGCCACGTCGACACCACAGCACCCGCGGCGAGCAGAAAGACCAGCACGCGGGAAGACTAACGAGTGAAGTGGTAACCACTGTCGTTTGCATTCGACACAGCTGTCTTGAAGTGACCGTTACCGATCGGTAAGCGTCCTAGTTGTGCGCGGACGTCGTGCGCCAGGCAACACTGGGTGCAGCCGACGTCCACACTCCCCCGTCGGCGCCCGCTGCTGAAAGGTACCCCGTGCGTCGTCCGAGCATTCCCGAATCACCACCGGGCTGGTGGCCCCACTTCTCGGGCCGCGTCCGCGGCGAGGCGCTGACCGCACGCCTGGGCACGGCACTGGGGCTGGCGTTCGGTCTCTGCTTCGTCACCGGCTATCTCAGCCATCTGCAGTACCACCCGCTGAGCTGGTTTCCGACGCCGGCGATGCCCTCGTGGGGTTACCGGCTCACCCAGGGCCTGCACGTCTGCACCGGCATCGCCGCCATTCCGCTCTTGCTGGCCAAGCTCTGGTCGGTGTATCCGCGCCTGTTCGCGTGGCCGCTGGTCGGATCGATGCTCAAGTCGCTGGAGCGGCTCAGCATCGCGGCGTTGGTGTCGGCGGCACTGTTGGAGGTTGGCACCGGGTTCCTGAACATTCTGGGCTGGTATCCGTGGCCGTGGCAGTTCACGCTGGTGCACTACCTGCTGGGCTTCGTCGTGATCGGATCGATCCTGCTGCACATCGCAGTGAAGCTTCCGGTCATCAAGCGGGGCTGGGCAACCAACCTGAACGTCGTCGAGCCTGACGTCGAACCGGTGAATGCGCGCCCGTCGTTCCTGCCTGCTCCCGCACCGGCGGGCAACCTCACCCGCCGAGGAGCGTTGATCACCGCCGGCGCCGGTGTGGGCCTGGTCGCCCTGACAACCTCCGGACAGTCCCTGCGCCCGTTGGAGCCGCTCGCACTGCTGGCGCCGCGCCGTCCCAAGGATGGTCCGCTGGGCATTCCGATCAACCGCACCGCCGCCGAGGTCGACGTCACCAAGACCGCGCAGGCGCCGACGTACCGGCTGCAGGTCACCGGGCCCAAGCCCTTCGAGCTCGACGTCGCGGCACTCGAGGCACTGCCCACGCAGGAACGCCACCTGCCCATCTCCTGCGTCGAGGGCTGGAGCGCCGGCGGCCGCTGGCGCGGGCCGTCGCTGTACGACTTGGTGCAGCGCGCCGGTGGTAGCGCCGATTCCGTAGTGCGCATCCACTCGCTGCAGAAGAGCCTCACGCCCGAATCGCTGACCACCATCCGCGGTTCGCAGATGCGCGCGGCGCTGCTGGCCACGCATCTCAACGGGGTGCGCATCCCGGTCGATCACGGCTATCCAGTTCGGCTGATGGCCCCCGACCGCGCCGGCGCCCTGAACACCAAGTGGATCTCGCGGATCGAGGTCACCCGATGAACAAGCCACCCGAGCGGCCGTGGGAGCACGGGCCTAATCCGCCAGCGCATCTGCATGCCAAGCCAGGACCGGGCGGTCTGCTGCTCGCAGCCGCCGACGAGGTCCGGTCAGCGGGCCCCCTGCGGTTGGGGCTGGCAGCTGTGGGCATCGCGGGCATCGCGTTCGGCGGCGTCCGAATTCTGACGTCGGCGGATGCGACCAAGCCGCTGCAGCTGATCAAGTGGCTGATCGCCGCGGTGATCCTGCACGATGCAATTCTGGCCCCGGCCACCGTCGTGGTCAGTTGGGCAGTGGCGCGGGTGGTGAAGGGACGGGCGCAGGCCTACGTTCTGGCCGGCCTGGCCGTCGCCGCTCTGACGACCCTTGTCGCGCTGCCGCTGCTGTACCGCCACGGGAAGTCCGCGCCGGGCACGACGCTCCTGACTCGCAACTACGCGGTGAACCTGTTGGTGCTGGTGGCCGTGATCGCTGTCGGCAGTGCGGTTGCCTATCTGGTGCTGGGTCGGCGGGCGCGCACAGCGCCAGCTGCGCTTGCAGCGCCGCCAGCCACAGCCGGCGCGCCGAGCTCGATGAACGATCGCGTACCACGCGACCACTGAGCCAACACCGGCATTGCGGCGGCGCCGGCCTTGGCGCGCACAGTCGCGGTACCCGCTACGGCCCACGGAAACGACGGTCCCACCTCCGGGGAGCCGGCGGCGGCGAAGCGCACCTGCTTCGCTTCGTCGGCGTCGACGTCGCAGGCAGTCTCGATGATGGCGCGACCGTCCGCAGCCAGAAGCAGGCCCAGCCGCTGCAGCAGCCGGTCGACGTTCCCGCCGATGCCGATGTTGCCGTCGAGCAGAACCGCAGTCTGCCAGCGCCCTTCGCCGGGCATCCGGGTGAAGATGTCTCGGCGCAGGGCGGCCGCCCCGCGCTGACGGGTCAGGCCTACCGCGGCCGCGGCGATGTCGACGCCCAGAGCGGGAACGCCACGGCGCGTCAACGCCGCCACGATCCGGCCCGGACCGCAGCCGATGTCGAGCACCGGGCCTGTGCAGCGTTCCAGGACCGCGTCGTCGGCGGCGTCGCAGTCATCGAGGTAGCGCTCGATCTCCAGCACGATGGAGCTGCCGTCGTCGGCGACCATGCGCAGGCTGCCGGCACTACCCAAGCTCGACTCGTACGGGGCGAGCGCGCCGGGCATCATCGGGCTGCCACCGGGATCGGCTGCCGTGAACGAGCCGCGTTGACGGTCATGGCACGGTGCACTGCGGCGAACTCGGTGTGTGGTGCCAGCCGGGCAACGAGCTGGGCACTGTCGGCGGTGTCGACGTCGGTCAACTCCGGAAGCATCTGAACCCGTAGACCCGCGGCGTGCAGGCGGTTCAACTGGTCGCGCCCGGTGCCGGGCTGTGACATCTCCACGCCGGGAACGGTCAACGCCGCCATGGCCGGATCGCGAAAACCCAGCGTCCAGTAACCGCCATCGGCAGCCGGGCCGAAGCAGCAGTCGAACGCCTGCGGATCGAAGGCGGCCAGCTGGTGCGCGCGCAGCTGAGGCGTGTCCATGCCCACCAGCACCGCCGGGCCGGCGTCTGCAACGGCGGCGAACGCCGCGGCCAGGCGCAGGTCCAGTCCACCGCGACACTGAGCGAGGCACTCCCAGCCTGGGGGCACCAGCCCGGCCGCGGATCCGTCGAGCACCAGCACATGGCGCTGGGCTGACAGTTCTGTCGTCGCTCGCAGGGTGTCACGCAGCGATGCCGCGGCCAGCTCGGCGGCCTGATCAGGCTCGAACGGTGGAGTCAGCCGCGTCTTGACCAGTCCGGCCACCGGTGCCTTGGCCAGCACCAGAACGCTGCCCAGTGCTACCGGCGCAATGGCGTTCGACGTCTTCACGCCCGAACCACCGTTCGGGTGGCACCCGTGCTGCGTTCGACCGTGGCGAAGACCGCGCCCATGTCGCGGACTGCCTGCCAAGCGCCCAACGGCGTGCCGGTGACCTTCGATTTGCCGATGCGCGGGAAGTAGTCGACGTCGAGTTCACCAATCCGTAGCCCCGCCGCCGCCGCGCGCAGAACAACTTCCAACGGGTAACCGCTGCGGCGGTCCACCACGTCGAGGGCAAGCAAATCTTGGCGGCGGGCGACCCGCAGCGGCGCCAGATCGGTCACTGCGGCGCCGGTGTGGCGGCGGATCCGTCGGGCCAGCTCGACGTTGGCCAGCCGAGCCGGCAGCGGCCAGGCGCCCCGGTGGACAGGACGGCGTCGGCCCAGCACCAGATCGGCGGTGCCGTCCAGGACTGGCTGTGCCAGCCGCAGTGCTTGGCGAGGATCGAGCGAGGCGTCGCAGTCGCAGAAGGCGACCAGCTCCGCGGTCGCGGCCTCCAGGCCCGCCTGACAGGCCGCTCCGTAGCCGCGCTGGACGGCGGTCACCACCGTCGCGCCGAGGGCCGCTGCGACCTCCGGCGATCCGTCGGTGGATCCGTTGTCCACCACGATCGCGCGCGTACCGGCCGGGATCCGAGCCAGTATCCAGGGCAGAGCACCGGCCTCGTCGAGGCAGGGTAAAACCAAATCGATCACTGGGAAGTTCGCACCCGAGGCCTGCGGCGGTTCTACACGCATCTGCAACGGGGGCACGATTTCACCCTAGGGAGCGCCGGTGCATAGGCGCCCTGGCCAGGGCTTACCGTCCGGTAACGCTCTGCGCCGCCCGCGCGGACGACCCGCAGTTCGACGTCGGCGCGCGCCTACCCTGATGCAATCATGGCGCGCATCCTGGTGGTCGACGACGACGTCACCCTCACTGAGGTGGTGACGGGTTATCTGGCTCGCACCGGTCACGATGTCAGCAGCGCCGCCGACGGTGCCGCCGCACTGCGGGCCATCGACGCGAACCCGCCGGACCTGATCGTGCTGGACCTGATGCTGCCCGAGGTGGACGGCCTGCAGGTATGCCGGCAGGTACGCCGCGATCATCCCGACATCCTGGTGATCATGCTGACCGCACTTGCCGACGAGGACGACCGGATCGCGGGCCTGGAAACAGGCGCGGACGACTACCTCACCAAGCCGTTTTCACCTCGCGAGCTGGTGCTGCGGGTGGAGTCCCTGCTGCGACGCCGCTCGAGCGCGCCTGCGCCGGCCGGTGTATTACGCGCCGGCGACGTCACAGTCGAGCCGTCGTCTCGCCGCGCCACCCGCGGCGAAACCGAGCTTGCCCTGACCGTGCGCGAGTTCGACCTGCTCGCCTATCTGCTGAGCCGCCCAGGCGTGGCGTTCAGCCGCAACGAATTGATGTCGGCTGTGTGGGGCTGGACCTTCGGCGACCAGTCCACCGTCACGGTGCACGTTCGGCGCTTGCGGGAGAAGGTCGAGGACGACCCGTCGGATCCGAAGCTGATCCAGACGGTGTGGGGCGTGGGCTACCGGCTGGAGCTTCCGACCGGCCAGCAAAGTTCCCCGGTCGCCCAGCCGGTCGGCGCCCGGCCGTGAACCACACCGGCAGCGTTGTCTTCACGGCCACCCTGTGGGCGCTGGCGGTGGGCCTGGCAACGTGGGCGGCCACGATTCCACTGCGCCGCACGTTCGCCGGCCAGCTCGCCTCGCCGGTGCTCATCGGCACCTTTGCCTCGCTGGGCGCGGTCATCGGCGCGGAGCACTCGATGCTGTATGCCTCCGGTGACTTCCGGGTGGCCGTCGTCGTCGCCGTGGCCGCCGGGTTGATCTCCGCGGCCACCGCGTTCTCGGGCGCCCACTCCCTGGCGCGGGACAAGAAGATCGTGGTGCAGGCGATGCAGGCCATCGGCGAGGGCAGGAAGCCCGAGGCCGGCCGTCGACTGCGCACCGAGCTGGAGTCTCTGCGGCTGCAGGTGGACGAGGCGGCCGGGCGGCTGCACACGGCCGGCGAGCGGGAACGGGCGCTGGAAGCATCGCGACGCGAGCTGGTGGCTTGGGTGTCCCACGATCTGCGCACGCCGCTGGCGGGGCTGCGCGCGATGGCCGAGGCGCTCGAGGACGGCATGGTCGACGCACCCGAGCGCTATTACAAGCAGATCCGCGTCGACGTCGAAACGCTGACCGGCATGGTGGACGACTTGTTCGAGCTGGCGCGCATCCAGGCCGGCGTGCTGCGTCCGGGCGCTGACCGCATCGATGTGGGCGACGTGGTGTCGGACTGTCTGGCTTCGCTGGAACCGTTGGCGCGGGTGCAGGACGTGACGCTCACCGGCGAGGCCGCCCCCGGGCTCGTCGTCAGCGGCGATTCTCGCGAACTCAACCGTGCCGTGACCAACGTGGTGGCCAACGCCGTGCGCCACACCCGCCCGGCGGGATCGGTGTGCGTCCGGGTGCGGGCGGCGAACGGAACCGACGGCGATTCGGAGCGGGCCGGGGAGCCTGCCGTCGAGGTACTCGTGCGTGACGAGTGCGGCGGGATTTCACCCGACGTGATCGGACGCATCTTCGATGTCGGTTACCGCGGCGAGCAGGCTCGTAGCCCCGAACCGGAGGTTCTGGGCGGAGCGGGGCTCGGGCTGGCCATCACCCGAGGCATCCTGGTCGCGCATGGCGGCACGGTGCGCGCGGACAACGTCGACGGCGGCTGCGAGTTCACCTTGCGCCTGCCGGCGGCTCGTTAGCGGCGGCTGACGGCCGGTCGGCTGCCCACCGGCTGGTCATGGCTGGTCGTCAACTGCTGGTCGGCTGACCGTCAGTTACCGAGAGCGTCGGCCAGCTCGGCCATTCCTTCGTCAAAGTCCTGACGCGCCTGCCAGCCCAGCTCGGTCCGCAGGCGGGCTGAGTCGGCGGTGATGTGCCGAACGTCGCCCAGGCGGTACTGCCCGGTGCGCACCGGCTCCGGTCCCCCGACGGCGTGTGCCAGCGCGTCGGCCAGATCACCGACCGTGCGTACCGTGCCCGAACCCACGTTGTAGGCGCGAAAGCCGGCACCGTCTCCAGCGTGGCGCTCGACCGCGGCGACGGTGGCCGCGGCGACGTCGTCGACGTGCACGAAGTCGCGTCGCTGGCCGCCGTCTTCGTACACGGCCGGTGCCTCTCCCCGGCGCAGTGCGGACAGAAAGATCGCCGCCACTCCGGCGTAAGGGGTGTCGCGCGGCAGACCCGGGCCGAAGACGTTGTGGTAGCGCATCGCCGCGACCGACCCGCCGCTGCCCCGCGCCCAGGCGGCGCTGAGATGCTCCTGTGCCACCTTGCTGGCGGCGTAGGCGTTGCGCGGATCCACGCCGGCATCCTCGCCGACCAGCGCCGGCTCGAGAGGACGGCCGCACTGGGGGCAGGGCGGCTCGAACCGCCCTGCCGCCAGATCCGGCTCCCGTCGGGGCGCCGGCATCACCAGTCCGTGCTCGGCGCACCGGCCGCGGCCTTCGCCGTAGGCAACCATCGAGCTGGCCAATGTCAACCGCCCGATTCCGGCGCGCGCCATCTGCGCCAGCAGCATCGCGGTGCCGTAGTCGTTGCTGCTGGCGTAGTCGGGCAGGTCGTCGAGGTCGACGCCCAGACCCACTTTGGCGGCCAGATGGCACACCGCCTCCTGCCCCCGAAGGGCACCGGCGACGGCGACGGCATCTCGGATGTCGGCCTGCACCAGCTGCACGCCGTCGGGCAGTACTGGCACAGCACCGTGGTGGACGTCGTCGCGCAGACTGTCCAGCACCCGCACGTCGTGCCCGCGCCGCAGCAACTCCGCCAGCACCCGAGACCCGATGAAACCGGCGCCACCGGTCAGCAGCACCTTCACCAGCGCGCTCCCGTCTTCACTGTGCCCGTCATCACAGTGCGCCCGTCACGGCAGCTCGAACGGCGGCGTGGTGGCGGCGTAGACCTGAGCGCAGACGCAGTCGCCCTGCTCGGCGGGCAGTGCTGCCACGGTGCGCGCCAGCCATGCCCGCAGTCGCGGAATGTTGGCTGCGAACTGCTCCATCACCCCGGCATGGGTGACGCCGGCGCCCACCTCGACGCCGGCGTCGGTATCGGTGACCAGCGCCAGGACGGTGAAGCACAGCGCAAGCTCGCGTGCCAGGCCGGCTTCAGGCATCCCCGTCATGCCGATGATCGACCAGCCGTGGCTCTGGTACTCCAGGCTCTCCGCCCGCGAGGAGAACCGCGGCCCGTCGATCACCACCAGCGTCGCCTCGTCCACGACCGGGTCGACGGCGGCACTCTGGGCTGCGGCCGCCCGCCCGCGCGGGCAGTACGGATCGGCGAACGCGACGTGAGCGACGCCGTTGTCAGCGTCGTTGTAGGTCGAGCTGCGCCCGGAGGTGCGGTCGACGACCTGGTCGGGCGTCACCAGCGTGCCCGGGCCGTACTCCGCGCGCAGCGACCCGACCGCCGACAGCGACAACAACTGGCGCACTCCCAGGCTGCGCAGTGCCCACAGGTTGGAGCGGTAGTTGACGCGGTGCGGGGCGAAGCGGTGGTCGGTTGCGTGCCGGGGCAGGAAAGCGACCCGGCGCCCGGCCAGATTACCGATGGCAATCGCGTCGCTGGGCGCGCCGAACGGCGTGTCGACGACGACGTACTCGGCGTCCTCGAGCAGCTCGTAGAAGCCCGATCCGCCCAGGATGCCGACGTTGACCGGTGCACTCCGGGCCGGTGTGTCCGCCGGGATGTCAGCTCGGATGTCGGCTGGGGTGCTCACGCCCGCGAACCCTAGTGCGACGCTGCGACAGTTCCGACAGTTCTGCGCCGAGGCGTTGTTAGCGTGGCGCTGTGGGGGTCGACCGTGCTGCGGTGGTGGCGCGGCTGCGAGCCGCGGGGTGCGTCTATGCCGAGGACGAGGCTGCGCTGCTGACGGCCGCCGCCTCGACGGCAGCCGACCTGGAGCAGCTGATCGTGCAGCGAGTGGCAGGCCTGCCGTTGGAGCAAGTTCTGGGCTGGGCACAGTTCTGCGGACTGCGGGTCGCGGTCGGGCCGGGAGTTTTCGTGCCGCGCCGGCGCACGGAGTTCCTCGCGGTGCAGGCGGTGGCGTTGGTGCGCGGGTACCCGCCACCGGCGGTGGTGGTCGAGCTGTGCTGCGGCGCCGGCGCCTTAGCCGCCACGGTGCTGGCCGCGGTGCCGTCGGCGCTGGTCTACGCCGCCGACATCGACCCGAACGCGGTCGACTACGCCCGCCGCAACCTGCCCAGTAGGGCCGGCTACGTCTACGTCGGCGACCTGTTCCAGGCACTGCCGAGCACGCTGCGCGGTCGCATCGACGTGCTGATGGTCAACACGCCCTACGTACCGACGGCCGAGATCGAGCTGCTGCCGGCCGAGGCGCGATTCTACGAGCCACGCATCGCCCTCGACGGCGGCGGCGACGGCCTGGACGTCCAACGCCGCCTCGCCGCCGACGCGCCGACGTGGCTGGCGCCCGGCGGATCGGCGTTGGTGGAGACCAGCGAGGCGCAGGCAATCACCGCCGGGAGCGTCTTCGCCGACAGCGGTCTCTCGGTACGGGTCGACCGCGACGACGATATTGGCGCCACCGTCGTCTCCGCCCGCAGGCAGAGTTGACCTCACTCCAGCAGCACGGCCTGCGTCGCGGCGTCGTAGGCAAGTGCGGCAGCGCCGTCCAGACGCAGGTCCGCGCGCTGCTTGGTGCCGTCGTGGGCGAAGAAGTCGCGCTCCATCTGCAGCCAGTTCGCCCAGACGCCGAGATGGTCCGCGCCGTCGCGCGCCAAGCCCCGCTCCAGCCGGGTGTCTTGCGGTGCCTCGATCCAGATTGCGAAGTCCACCCCAGCCGTGGCCCGCGTCATGCTGACGCCTTCGACGATCACCAACGGACTGGCGCGCGCGATCTTCCAACGCTTCAGTGCCGAGCCGAACTCGTCGCCGATCCAGTCGCGCACCTGGTACCGGGCGTCGCGCCCGGCCCGCAGCGGGGTGAGCACCTCGGCCTCGAATCGCGGCCACCATGTCTGCAGATCGGTCCAGGACACAAAATCGTCGCCCTTGACCAGCGCGGTGCCCGGCGCCAGCTGCTGCAACCGTCGGGCCAGCGTGGACTTGCCCGACGCCGACGGTCCGTCGATGCCCACGACGCGCACGGCACCGCGGGCCGGGTGCGCTCGAACATCGGCCAGCACGTCGGCCAGCGCCACCACGCGGGAAGAGGTCACTGCACCAGAGTGACCGACTGCGCTTCACAACGGGTGAGCATCGAGCGACGAAGGAGCTGACCCTCCAGCGAGCGGACCCCGTAGATTGTGAGCTGATGACCCAGGCCCCTATCCGCTTCGTGCTTGCGTCGGCCTCGCCGGCACGGTTGGCGACGCTGCACGCGGCCGGCGTCGAGCCCGAGGTCGTCGTCAGCGCCGTGGACGAGGATGCCGTCAGCGCCGACACCGCCGCCGAGCTCGTGCAGTTGCTGGCCACCGCCAAGGCCAGCGACGTCGCCGCCTCGCTCAGCCAGCCCACCAAGCTCAGCCGGCCCGCGCTGGTACTCGGTTGCGACTCGCTGCTGGAATTGGACGGCGTCCCACTCGGCAAGCCGCACACCGCCGCTCGAGCCACCGCCCGGTGGCTGGCGATGCGCGGACGCACCGCAGTGCTGCACACCGGGCACACACTGCTCGCGCCCGGCGGCCGGTCACTCTCGGCCATCGCCTCCACCGCTGTGCGCTTCGCCGACGCCACCGACGAAGAAATCGCGGCCTACGTCTCCACCGGCGAGCCGCTCGAGGTCGCCGGAGCCTTCACCGTCGACGGCATCGGCGGCTGGTTCGTCGAGGCCGTCGACGGCGATCACCACAGCGTCGTCGGACTCTCCCTGCCGCTGCTGCGCCGCATGCTCGCCGAACTCGGCTACGGCCTGGGCGACATCGGCCTGCGCGGATTCCCCGCGCGGTCGGGCTGACAGCGCAGACCGCTCGCCCGTCGGGACGTTCTTCGGGTGCTCGCTCGCGTGTAACGTCCGTTTGCGGTATATCCGGGTAGCTCAGGGAGCGTGCTGGTGCGCAAAGTTTTGATCGCGAACCGCGGCGAGATCGCGGTTCGGGTGATCCGCGCGTGCAAGGACGCCGGATATACCTCGGTGGCCGTCTACGCCGACCCCGACCGCGACGCGCTGCACGTTCGGATGGCCGACGAGGCCTTCGCCCTGGGCGGCGCGACGGCCGCGGAGTCCTACCTCTCCATTGACAAGGTGCTCGAGGCCGCAGCCAAGAGCAAGGCCGACGCCGTCCATCCCGGCTACGGTTTCCTGTCCGAGAACGCCGACTTCGCCCAGGCCGTTCTCGACGCGCAGCTGACCTGGATCGGCCCGTCACCGCAGTCAATCCGCGATCTGGGTGACAAGGTGACCGCACGCCACATCGCGCTGCGCGCCGGCGCTCCGCTGGTGCCCGGTACGAAACATCCCGCGGTGGGCGCGTCGGAGGTCGTGGGCTTCGCGCAGACGTTCGGCCTACCGGTCGCGATCAAGGCCGCCTTCGGTGGTGGCGGCCGCGGGCTGAAGATTGCACGCACGATGGCCGAGATTCCCGAGCTTTACGACAGCGCGGTGCGCGAAGCGGTGATGGCGTTCGGGCGCGGCGAGGTGTTCGTCGAGCGCTACCTGGATCGCTCCCGCCACGTCGAGGCACAGGTTCTGGCTGATCAGCACGGCAACGTCGTCGTCGTCGGCACCCGCGACTGCACGCTGCAGCGACGCAACCAGAAGCTGGTGGAGGAGGCGCCGGCGCCGTTCCTCACCGACGCTCAACGCGAGACCATCTCCTCCTCGGCGAAAGCGATCTGCCGCGAGGCCGGCTACTACGGCGCCGGCACGGTCGAGTACCTCGTGGGCAACGACGGCGTCATCAGCTTCCTCGAGGTGAACACGCGCCTGCAGGTGGAGCACCCGGTCACCGAGGAGACCGCCGGAGTGGACCTGGTGCTCGAGCAGTTCCGCATCGCCGAGGGCGACAAGCTGACCCTCACCGAGGATCCCGTGCCGCGCGGGCACGCGTTCGAGTTCCGCATCAATGGCGAGGACGCCGGCCGGGGCTTCCTGCCCGCACCCGGGAAGATCACCCGCTACGTCGCACCCAGTGGGCCGGGCGTGCGCGTCGACTCCGGTGTGCTGCGCAACTCCGCGGTCAGCGGCGCGTTCGACTCGCTGCTGGCCAAGCTGATCGTCTGGGGGCCGACCCGGGCCGAGGCGCTGGCCCGCTCCCGGCGTGCCCTGGGTGAATACGTGATCGAAGGCATGGCGACAGCGCTACCGTTCCATCGCGCCGTGGTGGAGGACCCCGCATTCACGTCCGAGCCGTTCAGCGTGTTCACGCAGTGGATCGAGACCGAGTTCGACAACCAGATCGCACCATTCTCCGGCCGAGCGGGCGGGCTGCCCGACGACGAGCACCGCGAGACCGTCGTCGTCGAGGTCAGCGGCAAGCGTCTGGAGGTGGGGCTTCCGGCGTGGTTCGGCGCCGTCGGCGCCAGCGGTGCTGTGGTGGCGGGCGTGGCGCGCAAAGCTGTGCCCAGGCGGTCGTCGAAGAAGACCGCCGGGGTGGCGCTGCCCGTCGTCGACGGAGACGCACTTACTGCCCCGATGCAGGGCACGTTGGTCAAGATTGCGGTGGAGGACGGCGCGTCGGTTGCCGTCGGCGACCTCGTGGTCGTGCTGGAGGCCATGAAGATGGAGCAGGCCATCACCGCGCACAAAGCGGGCACGGTGTCGGGCCTGAAGGCCGAGGTAGGGGCCGTAGTAACGGCCGGCAGCACTCTTTGTGAGATCAAGGACTGAGCTCGACGTGCTCCTGATCGGCTACCCGTCATCAAGCGTGATCTGCAAGGTGCTTCGGTACGCCGTTGCGGAAGCCGCAGGATGGTCTGGCGGCCCACTCCGACCGCCCTTCGAACGAACCTCGACCGCTCGGTATGAATAGCCGTCCTGGTCAATCTTCTCCCACTCGAAGTCGACCACATCACCGGGCAACAGCGAGCGATAGCCGGGCAGGCTCAGCACGGAGAAGTGGGCCCAGCATCCACCAGGAGTATCGGCTGAATTGATTACGCCCCAACCATCCTCCGCCGACCACGCGGCTCCGGAACCAGTGCTTGTCATGAGGTCAGTGTCGCACACGTACTTGGTAGCGGTGCCAAACTTAAAATTGGACAACGATGCCTATTGAGCCAGACAACGGCGTTGCATTTCGCGATTACCTGTAGACAATATCGGTTCGATTTAGTATCATTGAGCCATGACAACGGCTGCGAACGTGGCGGCAGCCGTACCAAGTGCAGAGGTTGTGGCAGCAATAGCCGAACTTGTCGGATCTAACATCAGCAATGACGATAGGCTTGATCTTATCGTTGCGGTGGAGCGCCAAATCGCATGGCTTACTGCGGTTCAGCATCGCCTTGTCGCGCAATTGCGGCCGTCGCTCATCGGGGTAGCCTCCGACGACGACTGGGTGCAGGAAGAATTAGGTGCCGCACTGCGCCTTGCGCCGACAACTGCCGGTGCACGCTTGGGCGTGGCTCGCGATCTGGTGCGCCGATTGCCCGCGACGCTGGCTGCGCTAGGTGCCGGCGACGTTTCCCCGACGCAAGCTGGCGACATAGCCTCCGCCACGACTCACCTCGACGCCTGCCATGCGGTCATGGTAGAAGAGCGGGTGCTGCCCAGAGCCGCTGAGCAGTCGGCGGTACAAACCCGGCGGGCGTTGAAGCGTGCGGTGTTGGCGGTCGATCCGAGTGGCGAAGTCGAGCGTGAGGCGCGTGCGGTCGAGCAGCGTCGCGTCATACTCACCCCTGGCGCAGACGGCATGGCCGACTTGAAGGCCTACCTTCCGGCCGCTGGTGCACGCGCACTGATGACCGCTATTCGTGGTGTGGCCGATAAAAGTGGAGCCGCAGACGACACTCGAACCTTGGATCAGCGCCAGGCCGATGCCTTGGTCGACCTTGGTTTCGCGGTTCTCGACAGCGGCGCTATGCCCGCTCACCACGGCCGGCCGGCGCAGCTCGGGCTCACCGTCACCGCGCGCACACTCAGCGGCGAGGACGACGTACCGGCCGATCTCGACGGATATGGGCCGATCAGCGCCGGCGCAGCTCGAAAGCTGATCGCGCAATTCACTAGCAGGGACAATCTTTCTCACACAGCCATCTCGGCGTATTCGGTTGACACATTGGGACAATTGCGAGGCGCACCGCCACGAGAGTCTGAGAGATACCGACCATCCGCCGAACTATTACGCTTCGTCGTCGCTCGCGACCGACACTGCACCTTTCCGCACTGCTCCATCCCGGCAATACGCTGCGACCTCGACCATATCGTGGCGTTCCACGCGGGCGGCGACAGTGGCGCAGACAATCTGCACCCGCTGTGCCGGCGTCACCATCGAGCAAAGCACGAAGCAGGGTGGAAAGTATGCAGGCAGAACAACGGCAGTTACGTCTGGACGGCGCCGAACGGTTCGACATTCCACACGAAGCCGCCGCCTTATCCGGTAGACGCCGACTGCAACTACACCGACGCAGACGATGAATACTTCGACCCCGAATTGGACGATCCGGCGATAAGCGCATTCGACAGCGACATCAGCGGAGCCGACTCAGGAACTAATTGGTGTCAGTAGACTCTGTGAACTCTCCCTTTGCCCGCACCCGGGCAATCATCTCGATGCGCTTGGCCGCCAACGAACTCATCTCCGTCGCGCGGTAACGGATCTGTTCGGCGTCGGACTTGTGCGAGCACACCATCGCCCAGCCGGTGCCCTCCAGTTCAGGCACCCGCTCGACCACCTCGCCGCGCCCGACCACCCAGGTTCCAGTGAAAGCCAGCGACGCGTCGACGACGGCAACCAGCACGTCGTCCGACGACAGGTCCGGCGTCTGGGCAGCGATCACCTCGGCGTGTTCGGTGAACACCGGCGCAGCAAGGATCGTGCGTTGCGCGCGCTCGACGGCCTCGGGCGACAAATCGACCATGTCACAACCTCCCGTTAATCCAAGTCACCATGGTGCATGAGCCGCCGCGCCGCCTCGGCCACCGACCCCGACAGCGACGGATACACGGTGAACGTCGCAGCCAGGTCGTCGACGGTCAGGCGCCGCTGCACCGCGAGCGCCACCGGCATGATGAGCTCGGATGCATCCGGTGACACCACCACCCCGCCCACGACGACGCCGGTCTCTTCCCGGGCGTACAACTTGACGAAGCCGTCGACGTTGCCCTGCATCTTCGCGCGCGCATTGGTGCTCAACGGCAGGGTGACAACGCGGGCGGGAACCGCCGACGTCTGCGACGCCGCGCCGATGCCCACCGTCGCGATCTCGGGGTGGGTGAACACGTTGGCCGCCACCGTCTTGGTCCGCAGCGGCGTCACCGCCTCTCCCAGCGCGTGCCACATCGCGATCCGGCCCTGCATCGCCGCCACCGAGGCCAGCAGCAGAACCCCGGTGCAGTCGCCCGCGGCGTACACGCCCGGCACATTCGTCCGCGACACCCGATCCACGACGACGTATCCCTCGCCGTCGACGGCCACGCCAGCATCGACCAGCCCCAGCGACGAGGTGTTGGGCACAGTGCCGACGCAGATCAACGCGTGCGTTCCACGAACCAGGCGCCCGTCGGCCAGCTCGACGACCACCGCATCGCCGTCGCGGCGCACCGCCTTCGCCCGCCCCTGCTTCACCAGCTTGCCGCCGCGCTCGGTGAACACCCGCTCGATGACGGCGGCGGCGTCGGCGTCCTCGCTGGGCAGCACCCGGTCGCGGCTGCTCACCAGCGTCACCGGCACACCCAGCTCCGAATAGCCGCTGGCGAACTCCGCTCCGGTGACGCCCGAGCCGATCACCACCAGCTCCTCGGGCAACCGGTCCAGGTTGTAGAGCTGGCGCCAGGACAGGATCCGCTCGCCGTCGGGCGGGCTGCCGCGCAGCTGACGGGGCGTGCCGCCGGTAGCAAGAAGCACGATGTCGGCGTCCAGGCGCTCCAGCACCGATCCGGCGTCGTCCACCACCTCGACGCTGTGCCGGTGACCGCCGACCTGGGTCTCGGCGAACCGGCCGTAGCCGGCGACAATGCGCACACCCTCGCGGACCAATCGGGCGGCAATGTCGTCGGACTGGGCCTGGGCCAGCGCCAGAATGCGCTTGTTTACCGCAGCCAGGTCGACGGCGTCGAAGGAGCCCTCCAATCCGACGTCGGCGGCACTGCTGAAGCTGGTCACCTTGTCGCTGGTGGCAATCAGCGTCTTGCTCGGCACGCAGTCGTAGAGAACGCAGGCGCCGCCGGCACCGTCCGCGGCGGCGACGGTCACCTCAGCGCCCAGCGAAGCCGCGACCAGAGCAGCCTCGTAGCCGCCCGGGCCGGCACCTATCACCGCAACCCGAGTCACTGCGCGACTCCAGCCCGTCGAGATGCAAAGGCGCAGAACTCGTTGCCTTCGGGATCGGCCAACACATCCCAGTCGATCTCGTCGTCGTGCGCACGCAGCAGCGACGCACCGGCAGCGCGCAACGCCCCCACGTCGGAAGTGGTGACGTCGAAGTGGACCCGATTCTTCACGACCTTGGGTTCGGGCACCGGATTGAGGACGAGGCTCTCGAACGGCGCGCCGGGGACGCTCAGCCAGTACCAGTCGTCGCCGTCCTCACTCTGCGTCTGCGTACCCAGCACCGACGCCCACCAGCCGGCCAGCTCGTGGGCGTTTCCGGCATCCAAGCAGACCTCGGACAGCCGGTATGCCGGCGGATGAGCCCGCTCGAACAGGCAGAACTCGCCGCCTTCGGGGTCGGCTAACACCGTCCAGTGCGGCAGCCGCTCCAGCACGCGCGCACCGCAGGCCACCAGTTCCTGCTCGCTGCGGCCGTTGCTGCCGTGCACGTCCAGATGCAGGCGGTGCTTGACGGTCTTGGGTTCGGCGACGGCGTTCATCCACACCGTCTGCTCGGCGGCCGGACCGACGAGACTCGTCGCGCCGGCCTCAATCAGCACGGCCAGCCCAAGCGCGTGCGCCCAGAACGTCGACATCAGCGCGACGTCGACGGCGTCGATGCACAAGTCCTTGTAGCGGGCGAATACCGGCCCGTCGGAAGCAGGAGCAGCTGTTATGACCGCTCACCTACCTGGGCGAGTGCTTCCAGCGCGGTGTGCGCGACGAAGCGGGTGGCGATCGCGAGCGCCCGCTCGTCGATGTCGAAGCTGCCCTGGTGCAGCTCGTGCGTCGGTGCGTCGAGCAGCGGACTCCGCACGCCCAGTCGGGCCAATGCGCCGGGGCGCTCGCCGGTCAGCCAGCCGAAGTCCTCGCCGCCCATGCTCTGCTCGGTCGTGGTGATGCCGTGGGCACCCACCGTCGTCAGTGCCGCGCGGTGCTGGACGTCGTAGGCGCCGGCGTCGTTGACCACCGGCGGCACGCCGCGCTCGTAGTCCACCTCGGCGCTCACGCCAGTGCCCGCGACCGCGGCGGCGATGGCGTCGCGCACCTTGGTGCCCGCGTCCACCCAGGCATCGCGGCTGAGCACCCGCACCGTGCCGCGCACCGACCCGGACTGGGGAATCGCGTTGCCCGCGACCCCGGCCGAGACCGCACCCCACACCAGCAACAGCCCGGCACGCGGGTCCACCCGGCGAGACAGCAACGCCGGCGTCTCGACGATCACCTTGCCCAGCGCGTTGACCAGATCCGCCGTCAGGTGCGGACGGGCGGTGTGCCCACCGGGACCGTTCAGCCGCACCGAGACCGTGTCGCAGGCAGCCGTGATCGGTCCCACCCGCAGACCGATCCTGCCCAGATCCAGGCTGGGATCGCAGTGCAGCGCGAACACCTGCGCCACCTGCTCCATCGCGCCGCTGTCGAGCACCTGCAACGCACCGCCGGGAATTAGCTCCTCGGCCGGCTGGAAGATCAACCGGATCCGCCCCGGCAGCGGGCCGGCGGAGACGAGCGCGGCGGCCGCACCCAGTAGGGCGGCGGTGTGGACGTCGTGGCCGCAGGCGTGGCAGCTACCGACGTTGAGCGATTTGTAGGCCACGTCCTTGGAATCGAGGATGGGCAACGCGTCGATGTCCGCGCGTAGGGCCACCACGGCGCGGTGACCCGACCCGCTCGTACCGCCCAGGTCGCACACCACGCCGGTGCCGCCGGCGAGCACGGTGGGCTCCAGTCCCAGGCCGCTGAGGAATTCCACGATCTGCTTGGTGGTGCGATACTCTTCGCGCCCGATCTCGGGATGAGCGTGCAGGTCGCGACGCAGCGCAATCACGTCGTCGGCGTGCCGGTCCACCCAGCGGTCCACGGTCGTCTGAAC
This sequence comes from uncultured Jatrophihabitantaceae bacterium, assembly GCA_964236495.1. Taxonomy (GTDB): domain Bacteria; phylum Actinomycetota; class Actinomycetes; order Mycobacteriales; family Jatrophihabitantaceae; genus CAXSBR01. The sequence goes on along the minus strand of CAXSBR010000001.1, from coordinate 205,782 downwards.
CTCGACCGCGGTGTGCACGACGTCGAAGCTTAGTGCGCAGCGTGTTGCGAACGGATCAATTCTGACAGCTCGGCCAGGATGCCGGCCGCGGCCTGAGCGGGCGTGCGCATGCCGGCGCGCACCTCGTGCTCGGCCTGCTCGACGCGGCCGCGGACGGCGGGATGGTCGAGCTCGGACAGCAGTCGGGCGCGCACCAAGGCGCGCGTCCACTGCACCGCCTGCTCGCTGCGCTTGACCGCCACTCCTCGAGGACCGAGCAGCGCGGTGTGCGCCTCCACCGCCGCCCACGCCTCGTCGATTCCGGTTCCGCTGAGCGCGCTGCAGGTGGACACCGGCACCGTCCAGCCAGCATCCGACGAGCCCAGCAGGCGCAACGCCGCGGCCAATTGCGCTGCCGCGGCGGCTGCCTCGTTCTCGTGCCCGCCGTCGGCCTTGGTGACCGCGACGACGTCGGCCAGCTCGAGAATGCCGCGTTTGAGGCCCTGCAATGCGTCCCCGGCGCGCGCGAGCATCAGCAGTACGACGGTGTCGACGAGTTCGGCGACGACGTATTCCGACTGACCGACGCCCACGGTCTCCACCAACACCACGTCGTATCCGGCCGCCTCCACCACGACGATGCTCTCCCGGGTGGCAGCGGCAACACCGCCCAACGTCAGCCCGGTGGGCGCCGGCCGCACGAAGGCATCGGCGCTGGCTGCCAACCGGGACATCCGCGTGCGATCACCCAAGATGCTGCCGCCCGAGCGGGCCGAGGACGGATCGACGGCCAGCACCGCCACCCGGTGCCCGGCCTCGACCAGCCGCGATCCCAGGGCGTCGATGAACGTCGACTTCCCGACGCCCGGCACGCCGGTGATCCCCACCCGCACGCTGGAGCCGGTGAAGGGCAGCAGCGCGTCCACCAACTGCTCGGCAGCCACCGCATCAGCCGGGCGGGTGGACTCCACCAGGGTGATGGCGCGGGCCACGGCAACCCGCTCACCGGCCAGCACGCTGTCGGCCACCCCCGCAGTCGACAGTGCCGCAGCCGACAGCCCCGCAGCCGACAGGGCCTCAGCCATGCGCGTCCAGTCGGTCGTTCTGCGCGTCGGCGGCCATGATCGGGTCATCGTAGAACCGCGCCCCCACCGAGACACGGCAAGCGGCGCAGCGGCGGCGGAACGACCGGCGTCGCGGCGGTAAGTTCGCTGTCATGACCAGCCCGTCCGGCTCCATCGTCGCCATCCAGCTCACCCTTGACGAGCGCAGCGGCATCACGCTGTGGGCACCGCCGTGGGAGGACGAGGACGGCGACGAGTGGCAGGGCTTCCTCGGCGACGGCGCCAAGATCGTGCTGTTTCCCACCGTCGACGACCTGGTCGAGTTCATCGCCACCCATGACGAACACGACCTGTCCGACCACCCGGACTGGCCGCGTGTTCAGAAGCTCACCCCGGCACAGCTGCGCCCGGACTCCGAGCACCGCTACGACCTCGAGGGCGTCTACGAATGGGCCGCCGAAGATCCCACACCGGTCAACGAATCCCAGCTGGCCAACGTTGTCGAGATGGTGCTGCGCATCGCTGAGGCGTGCGAGGACGGCGCGCTGAGCCGTTTGGTCGGCTCGACGCCCGAATACGCAGAACTGGTCAACGGCGACGAGGGCTACACCGGCCGGGAGGGTGCGCGGGCGTGGAGCGACCTCGGCGACACGATCGCCAGCAGTTGGGAGCGCGCGCTGCGCCGGGTGAGCCAGTGGCTGGACTGGCGCGGCGACTTCGGCGCGACACCGGCGCCGGCCTCGGTTGCCGGGGACGTCGATTCGGAGTGGAACCGGATCGGCGCCCAGCCGATCGAGCTGGTCCTGTCCGACAACGACATCGTGCTGACCCTGCGCGGCGTGGTCGACGACGAGCCGGTGTTCCTGGGCAATGACGGCGAGGTGGCGGTGGTTGCCGAACCGGAGGACCTAGCCCGGTACTGCCGCGACGCCGAGCAGCACGAACTGGTGAAGCTGGAATTCTGGGACAACGTCGCCGGCCTCGACGACGACGCGTTCGTACCCGACGACGACGACAGCTACGACCTGACGGTGCCGTCCGTGCATGCGGCCAAGGTCCTCAAGGAGCTGGCCGACTTCCTCGAACTCGACGCCGACGCCCAGTTCCTTGCCGATGTCTCTGCCGACGCCGACATCGACGCCCGCAGCTGGTCGGCACTGGTCGCCGAGCTCACCACCTGCCTCGACCGCCAGGACTGACCAGCCTGCAATATGGATGCATGGCGCGCGTGCAGTACCCCGGAGCCGAGCAGTTCCTTCCGTCGACCGTCGATGTTCCTGCGCTGACACACGCCGCCCAAGGCTGCCGGGGTTGCAACCTGTACGAGGACGCGACCCAGGTCGTTTTCGGCACCGGCGCGGCAGGCGCTCGGCTTCTCTTGGTCGGTGAGCAGCCCGGCGACGTCGAGGACCAGCGCGGCGCCCCTTCGTCGGGCCGGCCGGCAAGCTCCTCGACCGGGCATTGAACGAAGCCGGCATCGACCGCGCGACCGCCTACGTCACCAACGCCGTCAAGCACTTCCGCTGGAAGGCAACAGCGGGCAGCAGTAGGCGGATCCACGCCAAGCCCGACGCCGCTCACGTCACTGCCTGCCGACCGTGGCTGGGCGCCGAGCTGACCGCTGTGGAACCCGAGCTCGTGGTAGCGCTGGGCGCCACCGCTGCGCAGTCGCTGCTCGGCCCAAAGTTCCGGGTGACGCAGGACCGAGGCGCGCTGCTGGAATGGCCGCCCTTCGACGGCCCGTTTGCCGGCTGGACCGACGCGCCGACGGTGCGCCACGTGCTGGCCACGATCCATCCGTCAGCAGTTCTGCGCGGCGAACCGGACGAGCGCGCGGCCATGTTCGACGGCCTCGTCGCCGACCTGAGTGTCGCCGCCGGAGCCCTGTAGAGACGACCGGCAAGGCGCGCGTCCCGGCTCGGTACCGCGCATCCACAGCTGGGATGAGACCCGAACCACTTCCTATCCGGCCGCACTGAGCTTGGTGGTGGTGTCTCCGTCACGCTCGCGGTTAACGGTGATCTTGCTGGCCCATCACCGGGTGTTCGACTTTGTGTCACGAGAATGCTTCGGGCACTCGTGCAGAAGCCTCCGTCCACGAACTTGGCGACGTGCTCGCCGTTGTGCTGACCGGCGTCCCCCCCGTTGGCGCGGCATCATGATGAACGTGACTCGTTCAACGCAGCCGGACGGTCACGCTTCTTCCACAGAATCGTTCACCGGAACGTCTAAGAGGGGTGGACGATCTGGCGGAGCATGTGAGACACGCGACTTTCGTTGAGTTTGCGGCGGCACGTCAGGTGCCCATGCTCAAGTTTGCGATGGTGCTGAGCGGCAACTCCCAGGCGGCGCAGGATCTCGTTGCCGTGGTGTTTGCCAGGGCCTTCGAGCAGTGGGACCGGATCTGCATGGTCGACCACCCGCAGGCGTACCTGCGTCGAATGATCGTCAATGAGCACCTGAGCACGCAACGTCGCAGTGCTATCACCGCGAGAGCTGAGCGTAACGTGAGCAGGCTGTTGAGGGTGACACCCGACCCGGCGGAGGGCGTCGATGAGAGACGGGCAATGGTGACCCGTCTGAAGGAACTAACGCCTCAGCAACGGGCAGCAGTAGTTCTGCGGTATTACCTGGATATGAGCGACGCGGATATCGCCGATTATCTTGAGTGCCGCCCGGCGACGGTCCGCAGTCACCTGTCCCATGCCCTGGCCGCACTGCGCATAGATCAGGCGCGACCAGCTGACACTGAGGAGATAAACCATGGCCACTGAAGCCGATTTACGCGCAGCGTTTGCGCTGCTAGAACATGATGCACCGCGAAACCTACCGAGTGACTCGACGGTGGTCACCAATCTGCGGTGGGGTGACGACGTTCCTTCTTCGAACGGTGCGCATGGCCATTCAGGCACCAGGAGGTTGTGGTCTAGCAGGCCGTGGCTGGCATTAGCCTCGGCGGCGATTGTTGTGGGTATCGTCGTCTTGGCAGGCGCCCTCTCGGCACGTCCGGGCCGTCAAGGAGTAACGGGTTCCGGGGCTCAGCATCCATCAACTCGAGGGTCGAGCTCAGTAGGGGTGCCATGTCGCGATCAAAAATGCCCAACATCTTCGCCAGACCTAGACCCGCTCCTGCTCATTGATGGACATGTTGTTGGCAACAGTCCATATGCTGTTCACGAGAGTCGGCGCGTGGCACTAGTGGTCCGTTTCAAGGGCCGCCAGCCGCAGCTGAATCTGATCGAATCAATTAACATGACCGTGAGCGAATATAGTGGCGCGCATCCAACGCCGATCAGAACGAGGTTGACGACTACACGAAGCGGACTAACACTTACCGGCCTTTGGACGGTTCAACGGATTGCGCCGGCCTCGGCTGCCGTCGCTGTCAACGTTGATATCGTCTATGAAAGCACGCCAGGGACGACAGGCGGTGCGGAGGCGTCCTACTCCCCAGCGCAGCTGCATATACTGCCGTAAAGCGAACTAAAAGGCTACGTCATGCCAAGTTACCAACAAAACCTAGTCGGTCCTAGCCAGGATGCTGGTTAGTCACGCTCCAGTCGCGGATCCGCCCAGTCATCGAGTCGATGATTTCGGTGAGCACACATCCAGTTGGCGCGGCTACACCGGCCGGGAACTTGGCATCGCGGGCAGTAAACCGTGCACCCGTCGCTATCAGCACCATCACAGGTGTAGCAGCGTCCGTAACCGGCGTGACCGCGTCCGACCGTGGGGTTGGCTTGGTGGGCCGATGCCTGGGGCGGGGCGAGGGTGGCAGATCGCTGCCCTGACTCGCGCCGTGCTGAGTGACGCCGACTACTGAGCTGATCTGCGCGAAGGTCATGCGCGCCAACAATCGCGGCGCGGGCCGACTGCCGATCACTGTCGGCCACCTCGGGCTGCCCTTGCAGACATGCGGAGGTGTGAGCCAGAACTGCTTGCCGTCTGAGGTACACAGCCTGCGCATGAACCGCATCACGCACTTAGGACTGCAGTGACGTGCCATGTTCTGCTGCTGCCGCGCGAATCAGCTGGAGGTCATCGGGAGGCACGTCGTGGATGAGAACATTAAGGCATAAGCACATGCTGAAAGATCTGCTATCACTGCAGCATTCTGCTTCGTCCCTAGCGGTCGAGTCCGACCACCATTTGTGGCTGCGCCACCACGTGGTCCTTGCGCAACGCACGCACCGCGGTGCCCACGGCGTAGAACTCGGTCGCGTGCTGCCCCCAGACGTGGTTGTGCTCCACCAGGTTCACCCCGACGATGCCCTCCGCGCCCAGCGCGTGCGCCTCGGCCTGCATGCGTCCCATCGCCAACTCCCGCGCGTCGTAGAGCGCCTGCGTGAACTGCGGGATTTCCACGTTCTGCCCCATGTTGCTCAGCATCTGTCCGAACTTGCGGTGTGCGACGTGGTAGACGCAGGTCCCCATCACCAGCCCCGAAGGCGCGTATCCCGACTGCAGCAACGTCCAGAAGTCCTGCCCGCTGAGGTCGGAACTGAACGGCCGGCCGCGGTTGTCCTTCCACTGCACGGCGTTGCGGTCCTCAGCCTCTGCGACGACGGCGGTGCCGATCGCGATGAATTCCGAGATCCCAGCGCCCCACTCCTGAGGCTGCACGTGCAGCCGTACCCCGACGATGCCGTCGGCGCCCAGCGCAAACGCCTCGGCGCCCATCCGCGTCATCGCCAGCTCCCGCGCGTGGTACATCGCCTGCGAGAGCACGGTGAGCTCCATGTTCTGTCCCCAGTTCGAGGTCTGTGCACCGATGTGATAGATCGAGGAGCCCATCACCAGCCCGACCGGCCGGAAGCCGGCCTCCCGCACGAGCAAGAACTCGTTCACTGACAGATCGGAGGTGAACACCGCGCCGGGCGAGGTGGCGGAGTTCTGCTCCAGGCGCGCCACCGCGTCCGCGGGTACGCCGTACTCGGTGGGGTCGAACTGGGCCATGGAGGCTGCCTTTCAGATGGAGTGGCCGGTGACGCGGGCCAGGAACGCGGCGGCGTCAGCGTTGTGCTCGCTGAGCACGCGCAGGCCGCGGGCCACGTCGCCAGCCCATTCGTCGATACCGACGCTGCGGGTGGACAACACGATGCCGTTGACAACGTGAGCGACTTCCGCGACAGGCGGCACAGTCGTACTCGCGCGCCGCAGTGTGTATTCGTGCTCGCCCAGGCGCACGGAGACCGCGAGGATCGGCGCGTCGGGTTTGGTGCCGAACAGGCCCCGCTTACGGACGACGCGCACCTGCTCACCCGGCAGCGCACCGGCCAGCAGCGACGTCACGAAGTCTGCGTAGAGAGAGAGGTCGGCACTTTGCCGTGCCACGACGGCGGCGAGTACGCCCAGCTCCGGCGCCTCGGTCATTGCAGTCCTGGCATTGTCAGCACGGTGCGGACTCTATCGCCGGGGCGTCGATGGCGCTCAGCTCAGTCGGACGACCGGCGTGACCTGCAGCGCCGGCCGTTCCCGCCGCACGGTGAATGTCGCGACCGGGACGATCGACGTTGCGACGGCCTCGACGTCGACAACGAGATCTGTCTGGCTCTCCACAAGCCGGCACTCCGCCACATCGGTGTCTATCTCGACGCTGTGCAGCAGCAACCCGGCGCCGGCGCCAAGCCCGACCGAGAGCCGCCGGCGGCTCTCGGCGGTGGCGAACGTGGCGACGGTGGAGGCAGCAACAATCTCGCCGCTGGCGTAGGCCAGCGGATTGAGCCGACCGCTGCCGCCGGTTGCCACATAGCCGCCGTGGCCGCCGTAGCGCTGGTGCTCGTAGAGCAACTCGACCGGCCGCCAGCCGGCGCGCGCGAGCGCGCCGACCTCGGTGGCGGTGAGCATTGTGGTGAACGGCGGTTGCGCAGCGGCGTCGGTGCGGGCGGCTCCTGCGCGGCGCACGGCGGTGCCGACGACGGTGAACTCATGTCCCCCACCGTCGCCACCGGAGGAACGCACGAAGCGGACGCCGACAACGCCGTCGGCTTCCAACTCGCGGCACTCTGCCTGTAGCCGGCGCAGCGCTGTGGCGCGGGCGGCGTTCGCGCCATCGTGATAGGTCGCCATCAACTGTGGCGCTGCCGGGAGCGGCCTGCGGTAAAAGGCATTGGCTCTCGTAGTCGCCGAACTGTATGGAGCCGCGCCCGACCAGGAGCCGGGATGCACAGAGTATCTGTTCAGCCTCTGCGCCGTCGTCGAGATTTGGTACGTCGCCGTTCCGAACACCTGCCCGGCCACCTCGTACCCGGCCGCGCGTAGAGCGAGGAACTCTGCCGGCGACATCTCCGCGGCAAACGCCGTCTCTTCGTGCAGGCGCGCCAACGCCGACGCGGGCAGCAGACCTGCCTTCAGATCGGCCACGGCCTGCTGCTGGCGTGCCACCTCGTCGGCGTCCGGCTGCGATGCGCGCCCGCCGCGCAACCACGGACCCGCCACGATCCACACCGTAGGCGACGGCGCCCGCTAGATCCGTCTCACCCGGCTCAGATAGGTCTGCATCAGCACCACCAGCGCCAGCACCGCACCGTTGACCGCGTCCGAGGCCGAGGATCCGTACTTCGACAGGTGCACGCCGATGAGGTTCTGGATGACGGCGACCAGCAGCACACCGGCCGCGGTACCCAGCACCGAGCCCGCCCCACCGACGAGCAGCGTGCCGCCGATCACCACCGCGGCGATGGCGGTCAGCTCGTAGCCCACACCGATGTTGGTGACACCGGACTGCAGCCGGGAGGCGTTGAGCATGCCGGCGCCGCCGGCCAGCGTGCCCGAGAGCACGTACACCAGCGTCTTCGATCGCTGCACCGGCAATCCCATCAGGACCGCGGCGTTCTCGTTGCCGCCGATCGCGAACAGCGACTGCCCGAAGCGGGTGCGCTGCAGCAGCAGCCCGCCCAGGACGAACAGCACGATCGCGGTGCCCACCGGTCGCCAGGTGCCGTTGCCCAGCGCGAGGAAGCCCGAGCCGGGTGGAACGACGTAGGTCTTGGTGCCGTCGTGCGAGACGGCCTGCAACAGTCCGCGCGCGCCGAGCAGTCCGGCCAGGGTGACGACGAAGGGTGCCAACCGCGCCCGCGCGATCAGCAGCCCCTGGATCAAGCCGAACACCGCGCACACCACCAGCGGCAGCAGCACCGCCATCACCGGTCCGCCGTGATTCACGCCGTAGCCGGCCAGCACTCCGCCCAAGGCGAACACCGAGCCCACAGACAGGTCGATGCCGCCGGTGATGATCACCATCGTCATGCCCAGGGCCAGCAGCGCGGTGTAGGCGTTGCCGACCAGGATCGATTCGAAGTTGCCCCGGGTGGCGAAGCCCTGCGAGGTGATTGCAGCAACCACGACCACGATGCCCAACACGGCCAGACCGCCGTGGCGCTGCACCAGGCCGCTGATCCGCTCGGCCCGCTCCCCGCGTGACTCGGCGGGCGTCTGGGCGACGTCATGCTGGGCGGGGTCGGCGAGCGGACCGCCGGTGAGCTGCTCGCTGCCGATCTGCTGCGTCATCGCGATCCCCGTCCGCGTGCGGCGTAGACGGCGGCGACGATGATGACCGCCTCCACAATCTGGGCATAGGAGTTCGACACGTTGTGCTGCACCAGGGTGGCCGTAATCAGCTGCATGAACAGTGCACCGGCCACCGTGCCCAGTACGCGCACCTTGCCACCGGTGAGCGGCGTACCGCCCACCACCACCGCGGTGATGGCCGACAGCTCGTAGTTCAGGCCGTAGTTGGCCGGGTCGGCCTCGCCGCCGTAGCCGACGATGAGCACGCCGGCGATCGCGGCCAGCACGCCGGAGATCACATACACAGTGAGCACGACGCGGCGCACCGGCAGACCGCTCAGCTCGCTGGCGACGCGGTTGTCACCGATCGACACCAGCTGGCGGCCGAAGTTCGTCCGGCGCATCACGAACGCAATGATGACGACGACCACCGCAGCGACGTAGGCCATCTTGGGTATGCCGAAGGCGTCGCCGATCCCCAGGCTGCCCAGCGCCGGATCGGTCACGGGCTTGGCCGACGCGCCGTTGATGATGACCGCGACGCCGCGCAGGCCGATCATCAGCGACAGCGTCGCCACGATCGGTTGCACTCCGGCCAGCGCCACCATGCTGCCCGAGATCAATCCCGACACCAGGCCGGCCAGCACGCACACGACGATCGCGCCGGTGATGCCGTAGCCGAGGTAGAGCGGAATGAACGCCGCGGCCAGCGCGACGACCGCGCCGACGGACAGGTCGATGCCACCGGTACCGATCACCAGCGCCATGCCCAACGCGACGAGAATGACCGGCACCACCTGGAACAGCTGCACGCGCAAGTTGGAGGTGCTGAAGAAGCTGGTGCGCAGTGCGGTGTCGACGGCGATCAGAACAACGATGGCGGCGTAGATGCCGTAGTTCTGTAGCAGCGCCAGCACCCGGTCGCGGTCCAGCGAGCGGCGCGCCGGGGCTTCGGCCACGGTCGTCACGTCGAGGCTCCCTGCGCCCCATGGCCGTCGACGGTGGGTCCAGCGGCGGTCGGTCCAGCGGCTGTGGGTGCAGCGGCTGCCGGCCCGGCTGCAAGCGTGGCCATCAGCGCGTCCTCGGTGACGTCGTCGCCGTCGAGTTCGCCGACGACGCGGCCTTCCTTGAGCACCACCACGCGGTCTGACCCTTCGATGAGTTCTTCCAGTTCCGAGGAGATCAGCAGCACGCCCAGGCCGTCGGCGGCCAGTTCGTCGATGAGCGACTGCAGCTCGCCCTTGGCGCCGACATCGATGCCGCGGGTGGGCTCGTCGAGCAGCAGCACCTTGGGGTTGAGGCACAGCCAGCGCGCCAGCATCACCTTCTGCTGATTACCTCCCGACAGTTCGACCACCTTCTGCTCGGGCCCGGACGCCTTGATCTTCAGACGATCCATGAACAGCGTGACGATCTCGTCCTGCTTGGCCTTGTTCACCAGGCCCAGATGCGACAGGCGCGGCAGAGCGGCCAGCACGATGTTCTCGCGCACCGACAGGTTGGGAATGATGCCTTCGGTCTTGCGGTCCTCGGGCAACATCACGACGCCGGCCCTGATGGCGGCCTTGGTCGAGTTGCGATGCAGCGCGGCGCCGGCCACCGACACCTCGCCGGCGTCGGTCTTGAGCGAACCGGCGATGCCCTTGGCCGTCTCGCTGCGCCCGGAGCCGAGCAGGCCGCCCAGGCCGACGACCTCGCCGGGGCGGATCTGCAGCGAGATGGCGTCGAGCTGATTACGGCGCGACAGCCCGTCCACCGACAGCACCGGCACCACCGATCCGTCGGTGTCGGTTCGCTTGGCGTCGAAGGCGGTGACGCCCTCCCGACGGACCTGGCCGATGTCGCGGCCCAGCATCAGCGAGATCAGGCTGAGCCGGTCGAGCTCGGCGATGTCGCGCACGCCGACGACCCGGCCGTCGCGCATCACCGTGACGCGGTCGCAGATCTGGAACAGCTCGTCGAGGCGGTGCGAAACATAGACGATGGCCACGCCGGCATCGCGCAGGCGGCGAACGACGTCGAGCAGACGAGCGACCTCGCGGTACTCCAGCGACGACGTCGGTTCGTCCATGATCACGACGCGGGCGTCGAGCTGCACGGAGCGGGCAATGGCCACCATCTGCTGAGCACCCAGGCCCAAGGAGCGCAACGGCCGGGCGACGTTGACGTCCACTCCGTACTCGTGCAGGATCTTCGTCGCCTCGCGGCGCAGTCGGCGCCGGTCGACGAGACCGGCCTTGCGCGGCTCACGGTTGAGGAACAGGTTGTCGGCCACGCTCATCAGCGGGATCAGATTGACTTCCTGGTAGATCGTCGAGATGCCCGCAGCCTGCGCAGCCAGCGGGCTGGCGAAGGACACCGGCTGGCCGTGGAACAGCACCTCGCCCCCGTCGGCGCTGTAGACGCCGGTCATCACCTTGATCAGCGTCGACTTGCCCGCGCCGTTCTCCCCCACGAGGGCATGTACCTCACCGGCTCGCAGTTGGAAGTCGACCGAGCGCAGCGCGTGGACGCCGGGAAAGTTCTTGTCGACGCCTCGAACCTCCAGCGCCGGCTCCGCTGACGGTCCCTGCGGTGGCGAGCCCTTGGACGGAGCTGCTGTCGTGTCGGTCATCGTCGGTTCCCGTCGGTGTCTGCGAGCCGTCGCCTGGCGAGGCAGTCGGCTCGTTGATGGACGAGCGAATGCCGGCGCGAGGTGTTCTCGCGCCGGCACCGGATCGGCTCCGTCTTCGCTTCAGACGTCCTTCGCTCTAGTAGACGTCGCCGTTCTTGAGCGCGGCGGCGGCGTTGTCCTTGGTGAAGTGGTGGTCCTTGATGATCACCGTCGTCGCCGTGCCCGTGCCGCTGTAGAAGTCGGTCAGCGTCTTGAACGCCAGCGGACCGAAGCGGGGGTTGGTCTCGATGACCGACACCAGCTTGCCGTCAGCCACATCCTGCACGGCCTGACGGACGCCGTCGATGGACACCACCTTGATGTCCTTGCCCGGAGTCTTGCCGGCGGCCTTCATCGCCTGCAATGCGCCCAGTGCCATGCTGTCGTTCTCTGCGTACAGCCCGGTGATGTCGCTGTGGCTCTGCAGAATCTGCGCGGTGACCTTCTGGCCCTGGACCTGGTCGAAGTTGGCGGTCTGTGACGCCACGATCTTGATGCCCGGGAACTTCGCCTTCATCTCGGCGTTGAAGCCGCTGGTGCGGTCCTGCGACACATTGTTGCCCGAAATGCCCTCCAGGATGGCTACCTTGCCCTTGCCGCCCATCGCCGTGCCCATGTCGTCGGCGGCGATCTTGGCCTGGCCCAGGAAGTTGGAGCCGATGAAGCCAATGAAGTCCGAGCACGCTGTGCCGGTGACGGTGCGGTCGATCGTGAGGATCGGAATGTGCTTGGCCTTGGCCTGGGTGAACGCCGCGGCCAGGCCGGTGGAGTTCTCCGGCGCGACGATGAGTGCCTTGGCACCCTGAGCGATCATGTTCTGGATGTCGGTGTTCTGCTGGGAGACGTTGCCCGCGGCGTTGCGCTGAATCAGCTTGACTCCGGCTGCGGCGGCCCCGGCCGTGATCGATTTGCTCTCGGTGTCGCGGAACGGGTTGCTGGTGCTCTCCGACTGTGAAAAGCCGATCGTGGCGCCCTTCAGGGTGATCTTCGGAGCACCGTACTTGGCCGACGTGCACTTGCTCCCGGCCGAGGATTGAACCTGCTGCGAGCCCCCGGTGACGGGTGCCGGGGCGGCGGTGTCGCTCGCGCTTGCGGTGTCGGTCGCACTTGCGGTGTCGGTCGCACTTGCGGTGTCAGTCGAGCTCGCGGTGTCAGTTGAGCTCGCGGTGTCCGAGGCCGAAGCTGAGCTGCCGCCGCCGCTGCCCGAGCTGGGTTTGGCGCTCTTGGAGCAGCCGGCGAGGGCAAGGCCGCCGACGAGCACGACTGCGATCGCGGTGGTGGACGTGCGCCCCTGCGTGCGGATAGTCATTCGAGGTCCTCTCGAAGGTGGGTGCCGGAGCATCGGTTGGATGCCACGGTTCGATGCCATGGTCGAAGTGCGCAGTTGACTGCTCGGTCGTGCTGCTACGACGGCTCCTGCTACGGCAAGTCGTTGAGGCCGGAAATCTCAACGACATCGCACCGTCAATCGATCGTTATTCAACGGGCTCGATCAGGTACCGGTCAATAGAGGCTGGCGATGTAATCAAACTGTGACGCGCGCGGGTGTTGCTGCAGAACAATCACAGGATCGGCCGCTGCTCGAGCGTCGTCAGCCCTTCGTCGCTGAACCGCGAATCGGACCCTTCCGGTCGCGCTCTACTGGGCGCTAACGTGCCTGGCATGCCAACTCTCAGCCCGTCGAGCCCGCGGTGGACGATCCGATCCGGCGGCGTGCAGGCCGTCGTCGGCGCTCGCGGAGGCGGGATCTGCGAACTCACCGTGGACGGAGCGTGCGTCATCGCCGACGTCGGCGCCGATGAGACACCCACGGCCTACGACGGGCTGCTGCTGGCGCCGTGGCCCAACCGCATTCCCGGCGGAATATGGACCTGGCAGGGAGAGCCACAGCAGCTGGCCATCTCCGAGCCCGCGACGAACAGCGCCCTGCACGGGCTGGTGGCCTGGAGTGCGTGGCGCGCGGTTCGGGTGGACGACGACGCTGTCGAGCTGGCGATCGAGGTCCTGCCCCAGCCCGGCTATCCCCGTCACCTGTCGCTCACCGCCACCTGGAGCGTGTCGGTCGACGGGCTGCGGTGCCGGCTGCAGTCGCGCAACGTTGGCAGCGACGAGGCGCCGTTCGGCATCGCCGCACATCCCTACGTCTCGGTGCCCGGTGCCGACGTCGACGACCTGGTCCTCACCGTGCCGGCCACGTCGTGGATGGAGGTGGACGACAATCTGCACCCCGTCGCGCTGCACGATGTGGCAGGGGGCAGCTACGACTTTCGCGCCGGAGCCCCGCTGGCCGGCGTCAGCATGGACACCGCCTTCGCCGATCGGATCGGCACCGGGTCCGCGCAGCTCAGCGGTCCCGAGGGCACGGTGGAGATGTGGTCTGACGCCGCGTTCGGGTGGTGGCAGGTGTACACGTCGGACTACTTTCCGCCCGACTCCCCTCGCTACCGCAGCGCGGTGGCACTGGAGCCGATGACGTGCGGTCCGAACGCCTTCAACACCGGCCGCGACCTCGTCGTGCTGGCACCGGGCGAGGTGTGGTCCGGTGAGTGGGGCGTGCGTTACCAGCCCCACTGAGCACCGACGGCTGGACCGCAGTCCCACCGCTGCCGCCCGCAGCACCTGCACCGACGGCCGATGACACGGCGATAATGGCTGTACGCCAACGAAGGTGAGGATCGCAATGACGCAGGCGACTGTGCCGACAGGCCCGACACCCATCCCCACTCCTATCCGCGAGCCTTTCGACGCCCAACACGTTGCGTCGCTGGTCGACACCATCGGCACCGATGGCATCGTCGGGCTCAAGGGCGCCTTCGACACGAGCTGGATCGAGCAGCTGGACGAGGACGTAGCCGCCGCCTTCGAAGAGGCTCGCTCGCGCGAGAACGGCGCGGTGGGGCGCGGGCCCAACCGCTGGTACGTCGAGATCCATCCTCAGCAGCTGCGCGGCTTCGTGGACCTGGCGACGCATCCGTGGATCACCGCCGTGGCGCAAGGGGTGCTGGGGCCTGAGTACGAGATCGTCGAGGTCGGATTCGACATTCCGTTTCCCGACGCCGTCAACCAGCCCTGGCATCGCGACTTCGCAAGCCCGGCCGACACCTACGAGGACCGCGTGCTGACTTCGCTGGCGGTCAACGTGACGACCGTCGACACCGAGCAGGACATGGGGCCCTTCGAGATCGCGCCGGGAACCCAGTTCGATCGGGCCGACACCTTCGAGCACGAGATGTTTCCGCCGGCGTCGCTGTACCCCCGATACGAGGAGCGAGCCGTGCGCAAGTACCCGCAACGCGGTGACATCTCCATCCGCTCGGCGCTCACGATTCACCGCGGCACGAAGAACTTCTCGCAGAAGAAGCGTCCGGTGCTCGTCCTGGGCCTGGACGCACCCCGAGCCGGCAACGCCGCACACCACGACCTCGCCGTCACCAGGAGCTACTGGCAGTCGCTGCCCGAGGATCTGCGCCGCCATCTGCACTGCCCGATCGTGGACGAGCTGACGCCGATCACCCAGAAGCACACCATCGAAGGGCTGGTGATGGGCGCCGCCTGAGCCCGCTCAGCCCATCAATCAGTCGGCGCGGTGATCGGTCGGCGCGGTGATCGGTCAGGGCGGTGATCGGTCAGGGCGGTGATCGGTCGGCGCGGTGATCGGTCAGGGCCACAACCGGATCGTCACCGCGCGCCACTGGTCGGCGGAATCCACCAGCACCCGCAGCCGGGGATTAGGCACCGCCAGGAACGGCGGCACCAACCGCGCCTGCAGCGGTGCCAACCGGTGGTCGGCCAGCACCGCGGTGACTGCGGCGCGGTCACCGCCGCCGATCACGCCATCAAGATCATGCACGCGCGGTAGCAGGATCCGGGCAGTGACGTCGGCAGCCTCGGCGAAGGCGTCGCGCGACTGGTTGGATCGGCGCCGGGCGTAGCGCTGCTGGGACCAACCGCCGGCCTTCGTCGTCCCCTGCACGTAGGAGCTGCCCACCTTCGACGCGACCAGCTCAGTGCCCCCGAACACGCCCGCGGCGTAGCCACCCCGCCGGACGAGCACAACGCCGACTGTGCGGTATGCCAGTGCGTGCGCGACCAGAGCGCCCAACGGGTCCTGCTCGCCGCCACCGCCACCGCCACCGCCGCCGCCGGACGCCTGCGGAGGGAACGGCACGTCGATCCAGCACTGCGCGCCGTCACCGCCGGACAGGTGCACGCGCTCGGCGGTCGCAGTCACCGCGACGTCGCCGTGCCGGTCGCCGAAACCAACCAACCACCGTGCCAGCCGTTCCGGGCCCACGTGCACTCGTCGCGCCCCGGCCGGAGCCAGCGGCAGACCGGCAGCGTCCATACGAGAACGGTATCGGCGGGCAGCCGTATCCAGCGGACCTTCGTCGTCGCAGGTTACGTTCTGGGACGTGCAATCCCCCGGTCGGCCTGCAGGCAGCGACCCCGGCACCAAGCGGACCGCCGCGGCGACGCGCGGCACCGGGGCGATAGCCGTGGGCATCCGACAGACCCTCGACCGGGCGATCGTCGCAGTACGCATTGCAGCAGCACTGAATTGCGTTGTTCTGATCGCATTGACCGACCGGCGGTACGCCCGTCCGTGGCTGGGCTGGGTGGTGGCCGCCGCGATCCTCATCTGGACGGCGCTGGCCACCCGGTGGCAGTTGCGGCGACCCTTCGCCCGAGTAGCGCTGCTGCGCACCGGTCGGCATGCTGCGATCGCGTTCGTCGTCGCTGACATAATGGTAGTTGGCGTGCTCACGCTGGCGACCCTCGCTGTCCAATCGCATGCGCAGATCGACGGCGGGATGGCAACGTTGACGACGGTGTGGGCGGTCGCGCCTGCGCTCACCGCCGGCGCCCGCGACGGCATCCGCGCCGGCCTGGCCGCTGCACTCGTTCAGGGTGTGCTCGCCGTCGTCGTCCGTGGTGCCGTCGACGGCACCACCGTCGGCAGTGTTCTGCTGTTGATCTTCGCCGCCTGCGCCACCGGCTATGCCGCCCGGCTGGCCTCGCAGGCCGATGCGGTGACCCGTGGCCTCGTCGCGCAGCAAGCCGCTACCGGCGAGCGCGAACGGCTCGCGCGCGAGGTGCATGACGGCGTGCTGCAGGTACTTGCCTACGTCCACCGCCGCGGTGCTGAGATCGGCGGTGAAACGGCGGCGCTGAGCCGGTTGGCCGGTGAACAGGAGACTGCACTGCGCGGGCTGGTCAACGCTGCTCACGCCTCCGACGGCGGCGACGATGCGCCGGCGGTGGACGTCTGCGTCGAGCTGATCAGGCTGCGCAGCGACGCTGTGACCGTCTCGACGCCCGGCGCGCCTGTGCCGGTTCCGGCGCTGATTGCCACTGAGATCCGGGCTGCCGTGGCCGCGGCGCTGGACAACGTCCGACTCCACGCCGGACCGGCCGCACGGGCCTGGGTCCTGCTGGAGGACGAGGAAGGCGCGCTCGTCGTAACGGTGCGCGACGACGGCGTCGGCATCCCTGCCGGACGGCTGGCTGAGGCCGCGGCAGCTGCGAGAATGGGCGTGTCGAGCTCGATCGTCGGCCGTATTGCCGCGCTCGGCGGCACCGCGACAGTGACTTCCGCGCTCGACGGCGGAACCGAGGTGGAGATGACCGTGCCGCTGACGCGGGGAGCGCGCGAGCATGGCTGATGACGCTGTGCCGGTGCGCGTCCTGGTCGTCGACGACCACCCGATCTGGCGCAACGCCGTCGAAGCCGACCTCCGCGCGGCCGGTTACGACGTCGTCGCGGCCGTCGGTGACGGCGCTACCGCCGTCCGCATCGCCGCCGCCGTGCGTCCCGACGTCGTCCTGATGGACGTGCAACTGCCGGAGCTGTCCGGCGCGCGAGCCACCGCCGGGCTCATCGAGATCGACAGCGGAGTCCGCGTGTTGATGTTCTCGGCCTCCGGCGAGGACACCGACGTCCTGGAGGCGGTGACCAGCGGGGCGCGTGGATACCTGACCAAGTCCGCGTCCAAGGCCGAACTGCTCGACGCCGTCGCCCGCACCGCCGCCGGCGAGGCCGTCTTCTCTCCCGGCCTGGCCGCGCTCGTACTCGGTGCCTACCGCCGATTGTCGAGCGAGCCACCGGCAACGCAGGGGGCGGACGAGAGCAAGCAGCTCACCAAGCGGGAACGAGAAGTTCTCCGCATGACCGCCAAGGGAATGACCGCGCGGCAGATCGCCGCCGACCTGGTGATCTCCCACCGCACTGTGGAGAACCACATCCAGAGCACCCTGCGCAAGCTGCAGTTGCACAACAAGGTGGAGCTGACGAGATGGGCCATGGTTCAGGGCTGGTGAGCACCGCAGCGAAGCGAGGAGCGGAGCAAGCCCGCCGCGACAGCGGCCAAATGATCCAGCTGGTGAGCACCGCAGCGAAGCGAGGAGCGGAGCAAGGCAGCCGCGACAGCGGCCAAATGATCCAGCTGGTGAGCACCGCAGCGAAGCGAGGAGCGGAGCAAGCCAGCCGCGACAGCGGCCAAATGATCCAGCTGGTGAGCAGCGAACGAGTGTTTCTACCTAGCCGCAGGGCGTAGCTGTACCGAGCCCAAAGACCCGGCGGCCTGTTTGGCTCGGCGCATGGAACTCATCGATCGCCACGTTCTGAAGGCTGTCTCCGTCGCTACGTCGAACCCGGAAAGCGTCGGCGTCGACATCAGCCCGGCCACCGCGCAGGACCGGGCCGAGATCTACCGCATCCGCCACGACGTATACGCCCTCGAACTCGGCCAGCACCCGCCCAACGCCGGACGGCGGCTCGCCGATGCCCTGGATGAGAACAACACCTACCTGGTTGCTCGCGGGCCGAGTCGACTGCGCGGGTTCATCAGCATCACCGACCCCACGGCGCAGGCGTTGTCGATCGAGAAGTACGTGCACCGGGAAGCTCTGCCGTTCGAGCTGGACAGCACGACCTTCGAAATCCGGTTGTTGACAGTGCCCGCGGCCGAACGTGGCAGCGGCGTGGCCACGGCCTTGATGTGCGCGGCCCTCGACTTCGTCCGCGCCGCGGGCGGTACCCGCATCGTGGCGATGGGACGGCGCGAGCTGCTGGAGATGTATCGCACAGTCGGCTTGCAGACGTTGGGCATCGAAATCAAGGCCGGCGCGGTCGCCTACGAAGTGATGAGTGTGTCGGTGGCCGACCTGCCCGAACGAGCAGCTGCGCCCGAGCGCGACCCGGCCAACACACCCGCCCCCCGTCCGAGCACCGACGATCCGGTCGGGTGCTTCCACGGCGGGGCGTTCTTCGACGCCGTCGGCACCGACTTCGCCACGTTGGAGCGCAGTACGCACGTCATCAACGCCGACGTCCTGGATGCGTGGTTTCCCCCGGCCCCGGCCGTCCTCGACGCGCTGACCGACTACCTGCCCTGGCTGGCCCGCACGTCCCCGCCCACCGATTCCGAGGGCCTGCGCCGGGCCGTCGCTGCCCGACGCGACGTGCCGGAGGACAGCCTGCTACTCGGTGCCGGCTCCTCGGCCCTGATTTTCTTGGCCTTCGGGCGCTGGCTCAACCCGCGTTCCCGGGTGCTCATCACCGATCCCACCTACGGCGAGTACGCCCACGTGTTGGAGCGCGTCGTCGGCTGCCAGGTGGACCGGCTGCCCCTCGATCCGGAAGCAGACTTCGACCTCGACCTTGAGCGGCTCGTCACCACCGGCTCGCGCGGCTACGACCTGATCGTCCTGGTTAACCCGAACAGCCCCACCGGTCGACACGCGGACACCAGCAGACTGCGGACCGCGCTGTCGGCACTGCCTGCCTCGACCCGCGTCTGGGTCGACGAGACCTACATCGACTTCGCCGCCAGTGCCGCCGTCAGCGCCGCTGCGAACGCCGCGCCCGGTGCCGGGTCCGGACAGGTAGCGTCGCTGGAGCGGTGGGCGACGACGACTTCGAACGTCACCGTCGCCAAGTCCATGTCGAAGGCTTACGCCCTCAGCGGCCTGCGGGTCGCCTACCTTTGCGCGGGTCCATCGACGATCGCGGCCCTGCGGTCGTGGACGCCCCCGTGGGCAGTCAGCCTGCCGGCGCAGGTGGCCGCCGTCCGCGCGCTGGAAAGCTCGGACTACTACCGGCAGCGCTGGGAGCAGACGGCAGCGTTGCGGCGCCGATTGGGCCACGACCTGCAGGCCATCGGCTTAGACGTCGTGCCGGCCACGGCCAACTTCCTGCTGGCGCGGCTCCCCGACGAGGCGCCGGCGGTCCGGGACATCGTCGCCGCCTGCCGCCGGCAGGACGTCTTTGTACGCGACGCGACGAATATGGGCACCCAGTTGGAGCGCTACGTGCGACTCGCCGTCAAGGACGAGCGCGCCAATCGGCTCGTCACCGCCGCGTTGGTGGCCGCGATGTCCGGTCCATCACAGCGCTGGGAAGCGACTTCCGATGCCCGGTCCCAGTACAGTTCTTTGTAGGCTCCGAGCCGTTTTCCGGTGTCGGCAGCTCTGTGGACCGACACAGATTTAGGAGCACTTTATCGTGGTGACAACCGCCAGCGCGTCGGTCAAGAAATCGCCGGGGATCCGGCCAGGAGGCACGCTCTACCGTGGCCGCGAAGGCATGTGGTCATGGGTGGCCCACCGGATCACCGGCGTCTTGACCTTCTTCTTCCTGTTCGCCCACGTGCTGGACACCGCGCTGGTGCGAGTGTCGCCCAACGCATACGACAGCGTCATCGACACCTACAAGAACCCGTTCGTCAACCTGATGGAGGTCGGCCTGGTGGGTGCGGTGCTCTTCCACGCGCTCAACGGCCTGCGGATCATTGCCGTCGACTTCTGGGAGAGGGGCCCGCGCCTGCAGCGCCAGATGTTGTGGGCGATCGTCGGCATCTGGGTCGTGGTGATGGTGCCGGGCACCTACTTCATGCTCGAACGCACCGTTTCCGGCCTGATCGGGGGCTCGTGATGAGCGCTTGCGCGAAGAGCCAATGTCGAGATTTGCGCGTTAGCGCCTCGACTCCGCTCGCGCCGCCGAGCGCAGCGAGCGTTGCCGAAAGGAACTGAGCATGACCGCTCCCACCGAACCCGTCACCACGCCGGTCTCCATAGAGGCACCGCGGGTCCGCAAGCAGATGGATCGCCGCAAGTCCCGCACCAACTTCGAGCTGCAGGCGTGGATCTTCATGCGCGTCTCGGGTGTGCTGCTCGTCGTGCTGGTGTTGGGGCACCTGTTCATCATGAACATCCTCGACGGCGGCGTGCACCGGATCAACTTCGCCTTCGCCGCCGGCCGCTGGTCGAACCCGTTCTGGCAGGTCTGGGACCTGGCGATGCTGTGGCTGGCGATGCTGCACGGCACCAACGGCCTGCGCACGATCGTCAACGACTACACCAACCGCGACGCCAGCCGGTTCTGGCTCAAGATGCTGCTGTACGCGTCGTCGTCGCTGGTGATCATCCTGGGCACCGTTGTCATCTTCACCTTCGACCCCACCATCTAAAGAGGCGTCGCAATAACATGCAGGTCCACAAGTACGACGTGGTAATCGTGGGTGCCGGCGGTGCCGGCATGCGCGCGGCTCTGGAGTCGTCCAAGCGTTCCCGCACCGCGGTGCTCACCAAGCTCTACCCGACGCGTTCGCACACCGGCGCCGCGCAGGGCGGCATGTGCGCGGCGCTGGCCAACGTGGAGGAGGACAACTGGGAGTGGCACACCTTCGACACGGTCAAGGGCGGTGACTACCTGGTCGACCAAGACGCCGCGGAGATCATGTGCAAGGAAGCCATCGACGCCGTCCTCGATCTGGAAAAGATGGGCCTGCCGTTCAACCGCACGCCCGAGGGCCGCATCGACCAGCGCCGATTCGGCGGCCACACCCGCGACCACGGCAAGAACCCGGTGCGCCGCTCGTGCTTCGCCGCCGACCGCACCGGGCACATGATCCTGCAGACGCTGTACCAGAACTGCGTCAAGCAGGAGGTGGAATTCTTCAACGAGTTCTACGTGCTGGACCTGCTGATGAGCCCGGACGCCGACGGCAACCCGGTCGCGTCCGGCGTGGTGGCCTACGAGCTGGCCAGCGGCGAGATCCACATCTTCAATGCCAAGTCAGTCGTCCTTGCCACCGGCGGTTTCGGCAAGGTCTTCAAGACGACGTCGAATGCGCACACCCTGACCGGCGACGGCATGGGCGTCGTCTGGCGGCGCGGGCTACCGCTGGAGGACATGGAGTTCTACCAGTTCCACCCCACCGGCCTGGCCGGCTTGGGCATCCTGCTGTCCGAGGCCGCCCGCGGCGAGGGTGCGATCCTGCGCAACTCCGAGGGTGAGCGGTTCATGGAGCGCTACGCCCCGACGATGAAGGACCTCGCGCCGCGCGACATGGTGGCGCGCTACATGTCGATGGAGGTGCGCGACGGGCGCGGCGCAGGGCCGAACAAGGACTACATCCTGCTCGACCTGACCCACCTGGAGCCCGCTCACATCGACGCGAAGCTGCCCGACATCACCGAGTTCGCCCGCACCTATCTGGGCGTCGAGCCCTACACCGAGCCGGTGCCGGTGTATCCCACCGCGCACTACGCGATGGGCGGCGTTCCTACCAACGTGCTGGGGCAGGTGCTACGCGACAACACCCACATCGTGCCCGGCCTCTACGCCGCCGGCGAGGTCGCCTGCGTGTCGGTGCACGGGGCGAACCGACTGGGCACCAACTCGCTGCTCGACATCAATGTGTTCGGCAAGCGTGCCGGCATCGCCTCGGCCGACTATGCGCTGGGCGCGCCGCTGCCCGACCTGCCCGAGAACCCTGAGGCGCTGGTCGTGTCCATGGTGGAGACGTTGATGACGTCCACGGGCACCGAGCGGGTAGCCACCCTGCGCACAGAGTTGCAGGAGACGATGGACATGAATGCGCAGGTGTATCGCACCGAGGCCACCCTGAAGCAGGCCAAGCACGACGTCGCCGCCATCCGGGATCGCTACGCCGACGTTGCCATCGGTGACAAGGGCAAGCGCTACAACCTCGACCTGCTCGAAGCGATCGAGCTGGGCTACCTGATCGACCTAGCCGAGGTGCTCGTCGAAGGGGCGCTGGCCCGCAACGAGTCGCGTGGCGGCCATGCCCGCGAGGACTACCCCAACCGCGACGACGTCAACTTCATGCGGCACACCATGGCTTACCGACTACCTAACGGCGAAATCCGCCTGGACTACAAGCCAGTCGTGCAGACCAGGTATGAGCCCATGGAGCGTAAGTACTGATGGGCCTGTCTCTTACGTTTCTGGGTGGCTGGGTTTGATGCTCGGATTGCGCTGTGGGAGCGCTTTTCTTCGGTTCCGCTCGCGCGGCTTGAGCCCGTTCGGGTCGGCGCCTCATAGCCCTGGACCAGTACTTTCGCTCCCCCTGGGTCCCAATACGGAGTCCCACCCTGCATCTTCTCAACCTTCTTCCTTCGGAGCCTTTGATTTATGACTGCCACTCTTGTACGGAATGCTGCTGATGATCGGGCTGCTGCTAATGCTGTTTCCCGCACTATCTCGGTGAAGATTCGTCGTTATGACCCTGATGTCGATACTGAGGCTCATTGGCAGACGTTCGAGGTGGACGCGCTGCCTACCGATCGGGTGCTGAACCTTCTGCATCAGATCAAGTGGTATGCCGACGGGTCGTTGTCGTTTCGCCGTTCCTGCGCCCACGGTGTGTGCGGTTCGGACGCGATGCGGATCAACGGCGTCAACCGGCTGGCCTGCAAGGTGCTGGTACGCGACATGCCCGACGAGATCATCGTCGAGCCGATCAAGGGGCTGCCGGTCGAAAAAGACCTGATCGTCGACATGGAGCCCTTCTTCGAGGCCTACCGCTCGATCAAGCCGTTCCTGATCACCTCGGGCCACGAACCGACGCGGGAATGGATCCAGTCCCAAGCCGACCGGGACCGTTTTGACGACACCACCAAGTGCATTCTGTGCGCGGCCTGCACGACCTCGTGCCCGGTGTATTGGACCGACGGTTCGTACTTCGGCCCGGCAGCTATCGTCAACGCGCACCGCTTCATCTTCGACTCGCGCGACACCGGCGGGGAGGAGCGCCTGGAGATTCTCAACGACAGGGAAGGCGTGTGGCGCTGCCGCACCACGTTCAACTGCACCGAAGCCTGCCCGCGCGGCATTCAGGTGACGAAGGCGATCCAAGAGGTCAAGCGGGCGTTGATCTTCCGCCGCTTCTGAGGTATCGGTCCGCCGACCGCTGGGATGGGAAGTTCTAGGAAGCCCAGAACCGGAAGGCGCTGTACCCGACCGCATAGAGAGTGCGCGAGGTGCCCGAGGCGTCGTAAAGCCACAGCACGGCATCGAAGAACTTGGCGTTGATCTGCTGCACCTGCAACAGGCCGATGACCACGAGCATCCCCCACGGTTTGATCGCCTCGTTGCCCCGTCGGGTGGCCGGCGACAAGTACGGCTCCAGGATCGCGTAGCCGTCCAGGCCCGGCACCGGCAGCAGATTCAGAACCGCCGCCGTCACCTGCAGGAAGCCCAAAAAGGCCAGCGCGCCCCAGAACCGCGTGTGCGCGCCGGAACTGTGCGAGCGCGCCAGTTCCAGGAAGAGTGCCGCGAAGACCACGTTGGCTGCCGGCCCCGCGGCGGCGGTGAGGCTTTGGGTGATGCGGCGCCGGGACGCGTCGGGATGCAGGTACACCGCTCCGCCGGGCAGACCGATCCCGCCCTGGATGATGAACAACAGTGGCAGCCCGATCGACAGCAACGGGTGCGCGTATTTCAGCGGGTTGAGGGTGAGATAGCCCGCCGATTCGACGCTGGCGTCGCCGGCCCGGTAGGCCGCGTACGCGTGGCCGAACTCGTGCAGGCACAGCGACAGCACCCAGCCGCCCAGGACGAGCAGGAAGACGCCGATGTTGCCGGACTTCGAGTCGACGGTGGCAGTCCAGGCAAGCACACCGCCCACCACCGCGACAGCGACGACGCCGAGGAACACCGGACTGGGGGCTACCGCACGCTTCTTCGTCGACATCGCCTTCGACGCTACGTGCTGCTCTACCGGGTGGACACCGCAATCGAATTGCTGGCCTTGTCGTGCCAACCCCGCCGCCGCTCTTTGTCGAAGAACGGCGACCAATACCCCAACGTGAAGAAAGCTCCGGTAACGGCCATGACTAGCCAGCGAAGGCCGCCACGCACCGGACCGATGGCCGAACCGTCATTGGAGTCGACTACCCGTATCCCCACGGCTCGGTGCCCAACGGTCTGCGTCGTGAGTCCTACGAGGACGGCGGAATAGACGACGCCCAACGCCAGAATGAACAAGTCGGCAAGGGGGCTTACCGAGAAGTTGGTGGAGCAGGACCGTCCGGCGCAGCTCGAGTCACTGGAGTAGCCGCCCAACGGAATGATGAACAAGCTGGCCACGACGCCCACAATCAGCGAGTCGATCACCAGTCCACCGAATCGTGCGCCCATCGATGCGCGCCGCCCCGCGGTTGGCTGGCCGTACCCGCCGCCCGGACCACCGGGGTAGCCGCCGGAAAATCCCGCTGGGGGACCTGCCGGCGGCCCGAAAGCAGGCTGACCGTAAGGCGGTTGGCCATACTGCGGTTGGCCATACTGCGGTTGGCCATACTGCGGTTGGTCGTAGGGCGGTTGGCCGTAAGGCGGTTGGCCGTAAAGCGGTTGGCCGTAAGGCGGTTGGCCATACTGCGGTTGGCCGGCGGCAGGTTGGCCGTAGGGCGGTTGACCTGAGGAAGGCTGGTCGTGCGGCGGTTGACCACCCTGCTCCGGCGAGTGGCCTTTTCCGTCGGGCGATTCGGGACTTCCCCATGCGCTCATGCTGGAATCCTCACACGTTTGTTCGACAACGCAAGGTGAGTCCGCGCTACCGGCCGTCGGCATGATGTCGGTGCTGGCAGCGCGTGGCTCTGAGCCGAACCGGAAGAAGGTGAGGACCACTTCGGCGACGAACGCCGAGCCTGGGCCGAGAGGCACCGGATCACCTCCGTGCAGCACGACGCGCGTGGGCCGATGGGCACTAAATTGGGCATGGGGATTAAGGGTTCGGGCAGGTAGGACGGACAGGCGCTTTGCTTCCTCGTTCTTGACCGGTAACGCCACTAACGAGGGAGACGACATGGCTGACAATCGAGCAAAAGCGAACATCGGGGTGGCGGGCCTGGCCGTCATGGGCTCGAACCTGGCCCGCAACCTGGCCAGCCGCGAGGGCAACACCGTCGCCGTCTGGAACCGCACCCAGGAGCGCACCGACACGCTGATGTCCGAGCACGGCGACGCCGGGTTCGTCGCGTCGGAGTCGATGGAAGACTTCGTTGCATCGCTGACCAGGCCGCGTACCGCGATCATCATGGTGCAGGCCGGGCGTGGGACGGACGCGGTGATCAGCCAGCTGGCGGAGCTGTTCGAGGAAGGCGACATAATCGTCGACGGCGGCAACGCCAACTTCACCGACACGATCCGCCGCGAGAAGGACCTACAGGCAAAGAAGATCAACTTCTTTGGCACCGGCATCTCCGGCGGCGAGGAAGGCGCTCTGCACGGCCCGTCGATCATGCCCGGTGGATCGGACCAGGCCTACGAGACGCTCGGGCCGATCCTGGCGTCGATCGCCGCGGTTGCCGAGGGTGAGCCGTGTGTGACGCACATCGGCACCGACGGTGCCGGGCACTTCGTCAAGATGATCCACAACGGCATCGAGTATGCCGACATGCAATTGATCGCCGAGTCCTACGACCTGCTGCGCCACATCGGCGGCCACGATCCGGCCGCGATCGCCGAGGTCTTCGACGAGTGGAACAAAGGTGAACTCGAGTCCTACCTGATCGAGATCACCGCGCAAGTGCTGCGACAGACCGACGGCAAGACCGGCCAACCGCTGGTGGACGTCATCCTCGACGAGGCAGGGTCCAAAGGCACCGGGGTGTGGACCGTGCAGAACGCCGTTGGCCTGGGCGTTCCCGTCGGCGGAATCGCCGAGGCCGTGTTCGCCCGCGCGGTGTCGTCCAAGCCCGACCAGCGCAAGGCCGTGCGCGAGACCTTGAAGCAGCGCCCCGAGGTTCAGCAGCCGGGCGAGAACTTCGAAGACGACGTGCAAAAGGCGCTGTACGCATCCAAGATGGTCGCCTACGCCCAGGGTTTCGACGCGATCATCGCCGGGGCCAAGGAGTACGGCTGGAACATCGACAAGGGTGCGGTGGCCAAGATCTGGCGCGGCGGCTGCATCATTCGCGCACGGTTCTTGAACCGCATCGTCGAGGCTTATGAGCGCGATGCCAGCATCGCGACGCTGCTGGAGGATGACTTCTTCGCCCAGGCCGTCGCCGACGGCGAGCAGGCCTGGCGCCGCATCGTCGCCACCGCGGCGCTGTCCGGCATCCCAGTGCCCGGCTTCTCCTCGGCGTTGAGCTACTACGACGCCCTGGCCGCCGAGCGGCTACCCGCGTCACTGATTCAGGCCCAGCGCGATTTCTTCGGCGCGCACACCTACAAGCGGATCGACAGCGACAAGGTGTTCCACACGATGTGGGGCGAAGACCGTCGAGAGATCGAGACTGAGCCATCCAGCCACTGAAGCAGTGGTACCTGCTCGAGCCGGCCGAGCAGGTCAACGCCCGTCGGCGTTGATATCGGCGCCGGCATCATGTTGTTCCGCGCCGAAGAGCATTTGATACGTGACGCCGCCCAGCGCGCCGCCCAGCAGCGGCGCAAGCAGGAACAGCCACAGCTGTGACAGCGCCGCGCCGTGGGCGAACAGCGCCGGGCCGATGCTGCGGGCCGGATTCACCGAGGTGCCCGTCACGGGGATGCCGACGAGGTGGATGACGATGAGGCAGGTGCCGATGGCCAGGCCGGCGAGGCCGGAGTTACTGACCCGGTCGGTGGCGGCTAGGACCACGAACACCAGGAAGAAGGTTAGGACCACTTCGGCGACGAACGCCGAACCCAGGCCGTATTTACCTGGGCTGTGCGCGTCATATCCGTTCTGGCCGAGACCGTCGGAGGCGATGTCATAGGCCGCTGAGCCGTTGGCGATGCCAAAGACGATCCCGGCGCCCACGATGCCGCCCAAGATCTGCGCGATCACATACGCACCGGCGTCCCGGACGGCGATCTTGCCCGTCACCAGCAGGCCCAACGTCACCGCGGGGTTGACGTGGCAGCCACTGATCGGGCCGACGGCGTACACCAGGAACAGCAGCGTCAACCCGAACGCGACGGCGATGCCCAGATACCCCACGTCGCGCCCGGCCAGTACCGCGGTGCCCACGCCGCCGATGACCAGCATCGCAGTGCCCAGGAATTCCGCGACGTAACTCCTGGTGATGACGTTCACGGGTGCAGCACTCCCTGATCCGGCGAGCCGACGTGTGCCGTGCCCGCTGCTGCCAACTCCGGCGCTACTGGCTTCGCGTGGTCAGACGCTGCTCGCGCGGCGCGCCATCCAAGCCAGCCGATCGCGGTGCCGAACATCAACGACACGACGCTGAGCACCGCGTGCGCGAGGAAGAACGCGGTCGGGCCGTCGTGCCAAGACCGGCCGTCCTTCCAGATGTTGCGCACGAAGGTGGGCCAGATCAGCCAGCTCCACCCACCGAAGGCGACGAGCAGCCAACCGGCACGACGAGTCAAAATCATGGGCTCACAGTATCGCCGCGTCATAGCGCGCCCGTGCCCGCCAACCGATATGGTCCGGGCGGTGAGCAGCCGATCGCGCCGTCGAACACCGCGCCAGGTGCTGTCCGCTGCGCCGGTGGCGCTGGCTCTGACCCTGCTGACAGCTCTCGGCACTACCGCGCCCGCAGCCGGTACTCCGGTGCGCGCGCCGCACCCGGCCGGCCCCTCGCCCAGCCAACCCGACCCGCATCCGCCGTTGGGAGGTCGAGCGCCCAACGGCAACGTCGCGGGCGGAGCTCAGCTACTGCGCCGCACAGTTATAAAGGTGCCCGGATCGCCCGCGCTGCCGGCGTCCATCACCGCGGCCGCGTTCATGGTCACCGATCTGGACTCCGGCCAGATCCTCGCCGCACGGGATGCGCACGGGCGCTACCAGCCCGCCAGCGTGCTCAAGCTGCTGACCGCGGTCACGATTCTGCCCGCACTTGCCGGACGTCGGGTGCTTGTGGCCGACAGTGCTGCGGCCAATGCCGAAGGGTCAGCGGTCGGTCTCGTTCCCGGTGGCCGGTACACCGTGGACACGCTGTTCAGGTCGTTGCTGCTGATGTCGGGAAACGACGCCGCCCGGGTTCTGGCCGACGCCGCCGGCGGCGTTCGCCAGACGGTGGCGGCGATGGACGCGCAAGCCGCCAAGCTGGGCGCCTACGACACCGTCGTCGAGACGCCGTCCGGACTCGACGGTTGGCACCAGCTCAGCAGTGCCTACGACCTGACGCTGGTGCTGCGCGCGGCTGTACACGACCCCCGTCTGCTCGCCTACGCCGAAAGTCCGACCGCGCGCCTGCCTGCACAGAAAGTTGGTAAACGGACGTGGCGCTCGGTGCCGCTGTTCAACGAGTCGCAGAACTTCTACGACAACGTGCCCGGCGCGATCCTGGCCAAGACCGGCTTCACCGATGCCGCCCAGCACACTTACGCGTGTGCTACCGAGCGCGGCGGGCGGCGGATCGGCGTCGTGATGCTGCGCGCCCAGCGGCATCCGCTGGATCAGTGGCAGCAGGCCAAGCAGCTGCTCGCGTGGGCCTACCGGGTGCCGCCTACTACTCGAGGCGTGGGCATGTTGGGGCAGCTGGCCGTCGACCCGCCGGTTCGGCACACCGGCGCCAGTCGCTCGTCCGCGGCGGCCGATCGCAGTCCGACCGGCAGCGCTGCATCCGCGCGGGCGTCCACGGTCGCAGTCCAAGGGGTCGCGGCAGTCGGCCATGGCCTTGGCCGATGGACTGCCCTGAGCGCAATTGCCGTGCTGGCCACTGCAACAGCCGCTCTGGTACTGGGCCGGCGGCGGCGACCGAGGCGCTAGAAGCGCAGTCGCGAGCCGCGTGATGCGAGCGGACGCACAGGCGCAGCGGATACAGACCGCGGATAGGGTCCGGGGATGATCCGCGACATCGAGCCGCGGCAGGTCGTCATCGTGGTCGGCGTCGACGGGTCGCAGACCTCGGTGCATGCCGGCGCCTATGCGGCCGGAATAGCTCGTCGGATGCAGGCGATGCTGATTGTCGTCTACGTCCACGTCGTCGGCCCCTATGGCGCGGCGGCGGCCGCGGCTCCCGGCGCGCTGCCCTTGCTGCGCGAGGCGCAGGCCGGCGTCGTGGCGGACCTGCGCCGTCAGATCCAGGAGTCCGGCGCACTCGCCGACCTCGACTTCGAACTGGTGGAGCGCCGGGGCAATCCGTTTCGCGAACTGGTCTGCGTGGCCGACGAGCGGCGAGCCGACGCCGTGTTCGTAGGCGCCTCGATGCAGGCCGGGCATCGGCTCGTCGGATCGCTGGCCATGCACCTGGTGCGAGAAGCGCGGTGGCCGGTCACCGTAGTGCCCTAGGCCCGCACGTCGGTGAGACGTTGCAGCGTGCCGTCGACGCACGCCTGCCTGGCTGTGATGCCGACCTCATCCACCGCACCCGAACTGAATCAATTCAGAAGGCGTCCTAGGCTTGATCCACGAAGGCGGATCGCCGCCTATCGAAGCTGCCGACTCGGCGCTTGCCAGTCCTGCTGCGAAGGTCACGTTCGTTGTCCGCCACTGCACTACGCCCGTCCTCTGCCTTGCGCACCGGTGTTACGCCGGATCAACTCCGCCGTGAACGGCCTGACCGGCGCGCTGCGGCCGGCGGGCGGCCGTCGTTCTTCGTGCTCGCCGCGCTGGCGCTGGCCACCTCGGTGTCGCCGTTCTCAACCGACATGTACCTCACCGCGCTACCTCGGATGGCCGGGCAGTTCGCGGTCAGCACGTCGATGATCGAGCTGACGCTCACCGCGTTCCTGCTAGGTCTCGGATTCGGCCAATTGGTCATCGGCCCGCTGTCAGACAGCATCGGCCGGCGCCGGCCGCTGCTGGTGGGCGTCGCGTGCTGCATCGGGGCCAGCGTCGTCTGCGCTGTGGCGCCGACGATCGAGGTGCTCATCGCGGCCCGCTTCGTGGCGGGCTTCGCCGGTGCCGCCGGCGTAGTCCTGAGCCGGGCGATCATTTCCGACCGCACCAGCGGCGCCGCTACGGCCCGGGTGTTCAGCCTGCTGGCCATCGTCGGCGGCACTGCTCCGATCCTGGCACCGATTCTGGGCACGACCTTCGTCGCCGGCATCGGCTGGCGCGGCATCTTCTGGGTGCTCACGGCCATCACGGTGATGGTGCTCGTCGTCGCGACAGTCCTGTTGCCCGAGAGCCTGCCGGTGCAACGGCGCAGCAAGACCAGCGTGGCGGCCCTGCGAACCAACGCCCGCTACGTGCTGAACAACCGTGCCTTCGTCGGATACACCGCTGTGTTCGCGCTGAACTTCATGACGCTGTTCGCCTGGATCTCGGCCTCGCCGTTCGTGCTTCAGGGCAAGCTGGGGCTGTCCACCGGCTGGTACGCGGTGGCCTTTGCGATAAATCCGCTGGGTCTGATCGCTGCCAACACCGTCAACGCACGCATCGTGCGCCGGGTCGGCACCCGCCGCATGATCGGCTTCGGCCTGGCGGGGTTGGCAACTTCCACCCTGCTGCAAGGTGTCAACGTCGCCACCGGCACGCATCTGTGGCCCACGGTCGTGTTGGCGTTGCTGTCCATGGCGTGCAACGGTTTCATCATCGGCAACGTCACCGCGCTGGCTCTTGGGCAGGTGCGCAAGGCTGCCGGAACGGCTTCGGCGCTGCTGGGTGCGGCGCAGTTCGCGCTGGGTTCGCTGGCCGCTCCGATCGTCGGGCTTGCCGGTAACGCCAGCGCCGTTCCGGTGGCCGCATCGATGATCGTGACGACGACCTTGGCCATCGGCGCATTCCGCTGGGTCGGCGCGCCGACGGTAGACGAGATCGCGGCCGCCGCCCTCGCCGCCTGAGCCGAACCGACGGCCTCTCGAGCCACGACGAACGGCCCGCCTGAGCACAGGCGGGCCGTCATCGGGGGCGCTCGGGCTATGCGACGTTCTTCTGCGGCTCCAGCTGACGTGCGCCAGTCATGTAGCTGACCGCGTCTTCCATGGTGTTGGCCTTGGGATCGATGACGCCCAGTGCACCGCCGAGCCGTTGGATGTGCACCCGGTCGGCCACCTCGAACACATTGGGCATGTTGTGACTGATGAGAATGATGCCCAGTCCACGATCGCGCAGGTCCTTGACCAGCTTGAGTACCTGCTTCGTCTCACGCACGCCCAGCGCGGCGGTGGGCTCGTCGAGGATGACGACCTTTCCTCCGAACGCCCCGGCCCGCGCTACGGCGACGGCCTGGCGCTGTCCACCGGACAACGTCTCCACCGCCTGGTTGATGTTCTGCAGGGTGCTGATGCCCAACTTCTTGATCTCCTCGCTGGAGTGCCGCTTCATCTCCGCGGTGTCGAGCATCCGCAACACCGACCCGAGTGGACCCTTCTTGCGGATCTCGCGAGCCAGGAACATGTTGCTGGAGATGTCGAGCGCCGGCGCGACTGCGAGCGTCTGGTACACCGTCTCTATGCCGGCTTCGCGAGCTTCTTTCGTGCTCTTGAAGGCGACTGGCTGTCCGTCGATGAACAGCTGGCCGTCGGTGGGCGTCATGGCTCCGGACAGGCACTTGATGAGGGTCGACTTGCCGGCGCCGTTATCACCGATGACGCACAACACCTCACCGGCATAGAGCTTGAGGTCGACGCCGGACAGGCCCACGACGCGGCCGAACAGCTTCACCAGGCCGCGCGCCTCGAGCACCGGGGTGCGGGTGTCGACACTGCCCGACGATGCCGTCTCGGCCTTGCTCATGTCCAGAGCAGTGCTTCCTGACTCGCTCATGCCTTGACCCTCCGGATCCACTGGTCGACCGACACTGCAACGATGACGAGGACGCCGGTGGCCATCACCTGGTACTGCGGGTCATAGCCGGCCAGCGACAACCCGTTGGTGAACACCTGCACGATCAGGGCGCCGATGAGCGAGCCGATCACCAGGCCCCGCCCACCGAACAGGCTGGTGCCGCCGATGACGACGGCGGTGATGCTCTGCAGATTGGCGTTGGCCCCGCTGTTGGGATCACCGCCACCGATCCGGCCGACCAGCACCCAAGCGGCCACCGCAATGGCGACTCCGGCCACGACGTAGGCGGACAGGATGACGCGGTCGGTGCGAATACCGGCCAGGCGGGAGGCTTCCACATCGTCACCCGTTGCGTACAGGTGCCGGCCCCAGGCGGTATACCGCAGCGCGAACGCGACCACCACGTACAGCAGCAGCATGAGAAGCACGCCGTTGGTGAGCGTGATCTTGCCGATCGAATGCGGGTTGCCCGTCCACAACAGCACGCCGCCGTTCTGCAGCTGGAACGTCTTGCCCTGCGCGTAGAGCAGCGTGATGGCGATGTAGATGCTGAGTGTGCCCAGCGTGACGATGAACGGGGGAAGCTTGATCCGGGTGACCAGGATGCCGTTGATGGTGGAGGCGATGATTGCCACCGCCACTCCGATCAGCAGCGCCAGCAATCCTGGCACGTGGTCGCTGTAGTAGAGCTTGGTCATGATCAGCGACGACAGCACCATGATCGCGCCGATGGACAGGTCGATGCCGGCGGTGAGGATGATCAAAGTCTGGCCTACGGCGAGGCAGCCGATGAACGCCATCTGCTGCAGGTTCAGTGACAGATTGCCGGCCTTCAGGAACTTGTTGCTGAGCAGGCTGAACACGATGAGGGCGATAACGAGCACGATGGCCGGGCTCAGCGCCGGCTGACGGTGCAGCAGTTCGTGCACACGCTGGCTGAAGCTGTGCGAGTCGCCGGACAGTTCTTCGGCGCTGGCGGGTTGTTCGAGATTGCTAACCGGGGTGTTGCCATGGTCGGGGTTGCGCAGTTCGGTGTCGACGGACTGGCCGACGCTGTGCGACATGATGCCTCCTTGGTGAGGATTCGGCGAGGTGCAGAACAACTGCAGCGGTGGCCCCCGCCGGTGAAGCCTTGCTGCGGACGCCTGGGCCAGGCGCGCGTGCGAAGGCTTCACCGGCGACACGTCGGGTCAGCTACCCCAGCACTGCTTGGCGGCTTCGGTGGACGTCTGGCTGGTCACGCCGGCCACCGGCTTGTCGGTCGCCAGTGCGGTGCCGGTGTTGAAGAACGACAGACCATTCGACGTAGTCGGCTTGGCTCCACCACGGGCCAGCTTGGCGATCGAGTCCACGCCCAGGCTGGCCATCTTGCCCGGGTACTGCACAGCATCGGCGGCGAATTCACCGGTGCCCAGGTTCTTCAACCCCGAGCAACTGCCATCGATGGCCAGGATGGTGACGCCCTTGGCCTTGCCCTGCGCCTTGAGTGCGTTGTACGCGCCCTCGGCGGCCGGCTCGTTGATGGCATAGACGACATTGATGTCGGGGTTCTTGGACAGGCAGTTCTCCATCGCGGTACGCCCGCCGTCGATGGCGCCCTGAGTGGGCTGGTGGCAGGCGATCTGGTAGTCGCCGCCGGAGTACTTGCCCGACGGGGCTTCCTTACCGTTCTGCGACGTGCTGCCCGGCTTGATCCCCATGCCCTCGAGGAAGCCGTGGTCGCGCTGGATGTCAACCGAGACCACCTGGTCGTTGAAGAGGTCCAGCATGGCGATGACCGCCTTCTTGCCACCGAGGGCCTTCGCACCGTAGGCGCCGATCAGCTTTCCGGCGGCCTCGTTGTCGGTCGCGTAGGTGATGTCGGCTGTGCTGGGTGGATTGGGCGCAGTATCCAGAGCGATCACGAAGATGCCGGCCTTCTTGGCCTTGTTCAACTCCGTGTTCACGGCGTCGCCGTTGGTGGTGATCAGAATGCCCTTGTCGCCACGGGAGATCGCGTCGTCGATAGCCGCGATCTGGGACTGGGTGTCGCCGTCCTTCTTGCCCGCGGCCACTGTCAGGGTGACGTTGTCCTTGGTCGCGGCGGCCTTGGCATCGTTTTGCATCGAGACGAAGTAGGGGTTGGTCAACGTCTTGAGAATCAGGGTGACGCCGACCTTCTTGCCCGTGGTGGCGCCGGGAGCGGCGCTGCTGTCCCCGGTAGTCGTCGTACTGCTTGCGGTGTCGGTCGCAGCCGTCGAGCTGCTGGCCGAGCTGGCGGTGCCCGTGTCCGAGGAGGACGTCGACTTCTTCGACGAGCCGCCACAGGCGGAGGTCAACAGCAGTGCACTCACCCCCAGCGCGGCAGTGACCAACGTGGACTTGCGCCCTGGTGTGGAGAGAAACATTCGCAGTACCTTTCGGTGGTTTGTCCGGGCGCGTCCGACCGGATCGAGTGCGGCTCTGGCGCCGCTACGTGGTTTCACAGAGGTTAAATGCTCTGTAAGCGCATGCGCAAGGGGTTGCGCAAGGCCTTTTCTAGGTTTACGGTTGCGGTTCGGTAACGAGGGAGCTGGTGATGTCATCCACGATGGCCGGCGTCGCGCGGGCCGCAGGCGTGTCCGTTTCGACGGTGTCCCACGTCCTCAACGGCACTCGATTCGTCGAGCCCGCGACACATCAGCGCGTGCAGGAGGCAATCGACACGCTGGGCTACCGGCACAACCACATGGCGCGTGCCGTCGCGCGGGGCGGGCCGACCCAGACCATCGGAGTTGCCATCTCAGCCCGGTCGAACCCCTACTTCGGCCCAGTCATTTCGGCGATCGACGCAGCTGTCACCTCGCTCGGGTCGACCATCCTGTTCGGCGAAACCGGGGAGGACGTCGATCGCGAGTACGGATTCGTCAACGGCCTACTCGACCGACGCGTCGACGGCGTGATTCTGGCTCCCGGGCCGGCGGCGGAGAAGCGGACGTTGCCGCTGCTGGCCAAGTCGAGCACGCCGGCCGTCCTGGTCGACCGGCTGCCCGAAGGCTCGTCGCTGGACGAAATCGGCACGGACAACACCGAGCCGATGGCCCGCCTGGTGGACCATCTGATCACCGAGCACGGACACGTCCGGGTCGGACTGATCTCCGGCCTGGCCGGATTGAGCACCACCGACGAACGTCAACGGGGCTACCTCGCGGGCGTGCGCCGCAACGGTGGCAGTGACGACCCGGCTCTCATCCGATCCGGGCTTTCTTCCAGCGACGGCGGTGAGACGGCAACCGCAGCGCTACTCGATCTGCCCGCCCCGCCCACCGCTCTGATTGCAGGCAACAACGCTATGACGGTTGGGGCGCTGCGGGTGCTGAATCGACGCGGTATCGCCGTGCCGGGGCAAATGGCGATCTGCAGTTTCGACGACTTCGAGTGGGCGGAGCTGCTTGCCTCGCCCCTGACTGCTGTCGCTCAGGACTGGACTCGCATCGGGCGCGAGGCGGTGCAGCTGTTGCATCTGCGGATGCAGTCGCCCACCCGAGCGCGGGTGGTGTCGCGGATTGCGACCACGCTGGTGCTGCGCAATTCCTGCGGCTGCACCGGGCCTGTGCGGCGCATCGACATTCCGGCGTGATTCACCGCATGGTGTAGCCGGCCGAGCACAGGCCCGGGCGGCGACTGAGACGCGTCAGCGGCGTCGGCGCAAGAATGCCAGCGCTGCGACGATCAGTCCGGCGCCGGCCACGTTGGGGCGCGGTGTGATCACCGCCGAGCGGCGCCGCGTCGGTGGACCGTCCACAACGATCTCCTTGGCCGCGGTACCCGCCGTCGTGGTGCCTACCGGCAGCTGCACCGCCGCGGCCGCGCTGGTGGCGCCGGGGCGACCCAGATCGTTCGGGCCCTCAGCCAGCGGATCGGGAGTGGCGACCGAGGTCCACGCGGTGCAGTACAGCAGGAAGCGGTACACCAGGTTCAGCCACACCAGCACGCCGATGATGCTGGCGAAGGCGCCGTAGGTCGCGCTCTTGCTGACGTGCCCGATGTACCAGGTGCCGAACAACTTGAGGATCTCGAAGCCGACCGCGGCCAGCAGCGCGGCGCGCAACCCGACGTCTCGAGGCACGTGTGCCTTGGGCAACCGAACGAGCAGGAAGCCGAAGATGACCATGTCGGCTACAACTGCCACCGCCACCGCGGCCACCTTGGTGACGACGTGCGCCAGCCCGGAGGACTCCTGGCCGACAAGCTTGAGGATGGTCGTCGTCAGCTCCGAACCGACGGCGGTGAGCCCGACCGACACCACCAGACCTACGCCCAGGCCCAGCAGGATGATGCCGTCGGACACCTTCGCCAGCAGGAAGTTGCGCTGCAGAGGCGGGTGTTGCCACATCTGTTCGGTGGCCTGGCGCAGATTGCTGATCCATCCGATCCCGGTCAGCAAGACACCGCCCAGGCCGACGACGCCGATGCGCGCGCGCTGGCTGATCGCGGTGTCCACGACCTGCTTGAGGGTGCTGCCCGCACCTCCGGGAGCCTGCGAGGTGATCTTGTTTGTCAACTTCGTCAGCTGATCGGGATGGGCCTTGAGGACATAGCCGGCGACGGCCACGCCCAGCAGCACCAGCGGGAACAGGGCAAGGAAGGTGAAAAATGTCAGCGCGCCGGCCAGCAGGGAGGCGTTGGCATTGCCGTTGCGCTTCCAGGCCCGCAGTACATGGTCCAGCCACGGCCGCACCCGTTGAGTGGCCCAGAACGCCTTCGCTCTGCTCAGCACGGTGATGTCAACGTCGTCAGCCGCCGAACGGAAAGTGGCGCTCGAAAGTCCAGCGGGCGCCGCTGGAGGCGGTCGGCGCGTCGTGGACGTAGAGGGAGAATCGGGCGACGACGAACCGGGCGACGAAGTCGCTCAAGCCCTCGCACACCTCGTTGAGGGCCGCGTCGTCGACGTCGTGGGCAACGGTGACGTGCGGGCGGAACGGGTACTCCCGCGGCGCGCCGAGCGGGCCGGCGCGCAGCGACTCCTCCAGCGCCACGCACTGCGCCGCTCCCTGGGCACCGTCGGCGACGCGCACGAACGCCACCTGCGACACGGGCCGAAAGCTGTCGGTACCGGCGAGGTTCAGCGTGAACGTAGCCGTCTTCGCAGCCACCACCTCCAGATGCGCGACGACGGAGTCGGCCTGCGCAACCTCAATCCGTGTCGGCGGGATCAGGGTGACGTGCGGCGCGATTCGGCCCGCCTGGACGTCACCCGAGCGGGTTCGCCAGCGCTCTACCACCGTCGCGTGCGGCTCGGGCAAGTCCAGGACGACGCCGATGGTGAGACTGCCCGGCACGGTTCAGCGCCTCGTACCGGGTGCAGCCGGAAGAAAGCCGACTCGGTCGTAGGCGGCGGCGAGCATCTTGCTCGCGACCTCCCGGGCCCGCTCAGCGCCGGCCGCGAGGATCCTGTCCAGCTCGCCGGCATCGTCGAGGAGCTCGCGGGTGCGGCGGGCGAACGGCTCGGTGAAGTCGACGACGGCCTCGGCGGTGCGCACCTTGAGTGCGCCGTAGCCCTGACCCGCGAACTCGGTGGCCGCCTCCTCCGGCGACCGGCCGGTGACCGCGCCGAGAATGGCGAGCAGATTCGACACACCGGGCTTGCCGACCGGGTCGTAGACGATGTCGCTGCCGGGATCGGTGACGGCGCGTTTGATCTTCTTGGTCAGCGAAGAGGGATCCTCCAGTAGGTTCAGCGTGCCCGCGTCGGGACGCGACTTGCTCATCTTCGCGCCCGGGTCCTGCAGGTCGAGGATCTTGCCGGCCGCCTTGGGGATGAAGGCGTCGGGCACGGTGAAGAGCTGGCCGTAGCGGGCGTTGAAGCGCTCGGCGAGATTGCGGGTGAGTTCGAGGTGCTGGCGCTGGTCCTCGCCGACCGGCACCTGGTCGGCGGAGTACAGCAGGATGTCGGCCGCCATCAGCATCGGGTAGGTCAATAAACCCAGGCCGACGTGCTCGCCGGTTTCGGCCGCGCGCGCCGACTTGTCCTTGTACTGCGTCATCCGGCGGGCCTCGCCGTCACCGGTCAGGCACTCCAGCACCCACGTCAGCTGATTGTGCTCGGGCACATGGCTCTGCACGAACAGCGTGCAGCGCTCCGGATCGAGACCGGCGGCCAACAGTTGGGCGGCCGAGACCTGGGTGCGGCGGCGCAGCAACGCGGGCTCGGGCAACGTCTCGGTCAGGGCGTGCAGGTCGACAACGCAGTAGAAGGCGTCGTGCGTTTCCTGTAGGGCTACCCATTGCCGTACCGCGCCCAGATAGTTGCCCAGGTGGAACGAGTCGTCGGTCGGCTGGATACCGGAAAGCACCCGCTTGCGGCCGGACTGCGGTGTTGGCGTGAACTGCTGCGCCTCGTCAGCATGGTCGGGCTCGTCACTGTGCACCGGCTTGTCAATAAGCACGGTGAGCGATTCTCGCATCCATGCAGCGCGGGTCGCCGCCGGCTGGTCGCCGTCGCGACATACGCCGGCTCACTTTCCAGCTCATGCTCCGACTATGGCCGGGGTCACCTGTGCCTCGTCCACCGGCACCTCCTGGGCGCGGAACCGAATCCGCGCGATGCGGCGGCCCTCCACTGCCAGCACCGTCAGCGTGAATCCCTCCGCGGCTGCTTCGTCGCCGACCGTGGGCAGGCGCCCGATGCGCGCCATCACGTAGCCGCCCACCGTCTCGTACGGGCCGGTGGGCAGGCTGTGCCCGGTGCGCTGGGCGAACTCGTCGAGGTTGATCAGCGCGTCGATCTCCAGGTCACCGCCGCCCAGCCGGCGCATGGCGACCTCGTCGGAGTCGTACTCGT
This sequence comes from uncultured Jatrophihabitantaceae bacterium, assembly GCA_964236495.1. Taxonomy (GTDB): domain Bacteria; phylum Actinomycetota; class Actinomycetes; order Mycobacteriales; family Jatrophihabitantaceae; genus CAXSBR01. The sequence continues at coordinate 166,845 of CAXSBR010000001.1, read as the reverse complement.
CACGGATGTCGCCGATGATCTCCTCGATCAGGTCTTCCAGGGTGACGATGCCGTCGGTGCCGCCGTACTCGTCGACGACGACGGCCATGTGGTGGCCCTCCCGGCGCATCTCCGACATCGCGATCAGCACCTTCTTCGAGCCCGGCAGCCGCTTGATGTCGCGCACGAAGTCACGTATCTGACGCGACCGGTCCCGGTCGGCGAGAACGAGGTCGCGGATGTGGACGAAGCCCAGAACGTCGTCGTGGTTGCCGTCGGCTACCACGGGATAGCGCGAGTGCGGAGCATCCATCACCGTCTTCGAAGCCCGGCTTACCGACAGCGTCGATTCCAGGAACGTGACGTCGGTTCGCGGCACCATCACCTCGCTCACCGAGCGCTCACCGGCGGCGAAGACGTCGTCTATCAGTCGACGTTCGTCGGTGGACAGGGACTCGTGCGCGGCAACCAGCCCGCGCAACTCGTCCTCGCTGATCGCGGTCTTGCCGGCGTGCGGGTCACCGCCCAGCGCGCGGACCACCAGGTCGGTGGAGCGCGACAACAGCCAGATGACGGGCCTGAAGAAGGTGGCCAGCCGCGCGAGCGCGGGCGAGAGCAGCTTGGCGGCGACGTCGGGCCGCTGCAGGGCTAGCCGCTTAGGCGCCAACTCGCCGATGACCAGCGTGACGAAGGAGATGATGAGCGTGACACCGACGATGCCCAGCGCCCCGGCCAGCCCGGTGCCGACTCCGCGGGTGATCAGATACTTCTTGGCCGTTTCGGACAGCGTCACCGCGCCGAATGCGCTGGACAGCAGCGCTGTGGACGTGACGCCGATCTGCACGGTGGCCAGGAAGCGGTTCGGATCGCTGACGAGGCGGGCGACCGCTGCACCGCGCCGGCCCTCGTCTGCCAGCGCCCGGACCTGTCCCTCGCGCAAGGACACCAGAGCGATCTCGGCGCCGACGAACACGCCCTCGACGACGATGAGTAGGAAGACGATCAGGATGTTGATCAGGGTGGTACTCATCGCGCCATATCCGTGACCCGCGCGCCGTTGCCGGGCGAAGCGCTGCCCAGGAGGGCCGAGGCGACCTCGCGCGGCCTAAGTAACTGTGCGCCTATCGTGGATCTGCTGGCGCTCACCTTTTCGAGTGTAGGGTCGCCGGCTCGCCCGAATCACGTCCAGCGCTCCGCCGGGCTTGCTGAGCGCCGACCGGAAGGAACGTCCTTGCGATATCTGGTCAGCGGCGGTGCCGGTTACATCGGCAGCGTTGTCACCGCCGCCCTGCTCGACGCCGGCCACGAGGTGACGGTGCTCGACGACCTGTCCACCGGGCACGCCGACGCGGTGCCCGAGGGCGCGGAACTCGTGCAGCGCTCCATCACCGAGGCAGGGTCTGTACTAGGCGCCGGCGGCGGCGGCTCCGGCGCGGGTGGCTTCGACGGCGTGCTGCACTTCGCAGCCAAATCGCTGGTCGGTGAGTCCGTCGATGATCCGGCGCTGTACTGGAACAACAACGTCGTGGGCACCGTCGCACTGCTCGACGCGGTCCGCGCCGCCGGTGTGCCGCGGATGGTGTTTTCCTCTACTGCCGCGACCTACGGCCAGCCCGACGAGGTGCCGATCGTCGAGACCTCGGAGACCAAGCCCACCAACCCCTACGGTGCCAGCAAGCTGGCCGTCGACATGGCGCTGACCAACTACGCCGAGGCATACGGGTTCGGCGCGGTCAGCCTGCGCTACTTCAACGTCGCCGGTGCGGTCGGCCGGTTCGGGGAACGGCACACCACCGAGACGCACCTGATCCCCATCGCCCTGCAGGCGGCCGCCGGCAGCCGGCCCGCGTTGACCGTGTTCGGCACCGACTACCCCACCCCCGACGGCTCGTGCGTGCGCGACTACATCCACGTGGCGGACCTGGCCGAGGCGCACCTGCTGGCGCTCGATGCCTGCCAGTCGGGCACGCACGCCATCGTCAACCTGGGCAGCGGGCGCGGCTATTCGGTCTTCGAGGTGGCCGACGCCGTGCGTCGGATCACCGGACACGAGCTGCCCATCGAGGAGGTGGGCCGGCGCGCCGGCGATCCGGCCACGCTGATCGCGTCCAACTCCGCCGCCCGAGAACTGCTGGGCTGGCAGCCGCACCGTGAGCTGGACGAGATGGTGGCCGACGCGTGGACCTTCACACAGTCGCAGTCGTCGGCGGCCGGCGGCTCGTGACCGTCTCGTGGCGTGCGCCGGGCCGGGTCAACCTGATCGGCGAGCACACCGACTACAACGACGGCTTCGCGCTGCCCTTCGCCATCGAAGCCGGCTGCACCACGACCGTGACGGGCCTGGACGAGCCGATCCTGCGGCTGCGCTCGGCGCAGGAGAAGGGTGTCGTCGAAGTGGCGCTGGACGGGCTCGCGCCGTCCGCGGTCGAGGGTTGGGCGTCCTATTCGGCCGGGGTTCTGTGGGCGCTGCAGCGACGCGATTCCGCGTCCGTCTCAGGCGGTGTCGACATCTCGGTGGACGGCGACGTGCCGCTCGGTGCGGGCCTGTCGAGCTCGGCGGCCCTATCGTGCTCGACGGCGGCAGCGCTCGGGGACTTCTTCGACCTGAATCTTGTTCAGTCCGATCTGGTTGCGCTTGCTCGCACGTCGGAGAACGACTTCGTCGGCGCGCCCACCGGCGGCATGGACCAGCTCGCCTCGGTCTGCTCCACCGCCGACCATGTGCTGCTGTGCGACATGCAGACACTGCACACCGAGCAGGTGCCGCTGGACCTGAGCTCGGCTGACCTACGGATCGTCGTCATCGACACCCAGGCGCCGCACCGGCATTCCGACGGCGAATACGGCGCCCGGCGCAAGCACTGTGAGCAGGCCGCGGCGCTGCTGGGCGTGGCGTCGTTGCGCGGCGTGCAGGACCAGGATGTCGATGACGTACTGCGCCGGCTCGCCGCAGCGTGCGTCGCGGCCGGCGACGAGTCCGAGGTCGACGTCCTGGTGCGCCGAGTACGCCACATCTTGACCGAGAACGCCCGCGTGCTCGACGTCGTCGCCCTGCTACGCGCCGGTGACGTCGCGGCCATCGGCCCGATACTGACAGCGTCGCACCTGTCCATGCGCGACGACTTCGAGATCACCGTCGACGAGGTGGACACCGCGGTGGACGCCGCGATCTCTGCCGGCGCTCTGGGCGCACGGATGACCGGCGGCGGCTTCGGCGGTTGCGTAATTGCCCTCACGCCACCCGCCGACACCGAGGACGTGGCCGATGCGGTGACGGCCGCATTCGAGACGAACCACCTCGGCGAGCCGCGCATCTTCCAAGTCCGCCCAGCCCAGGGCGTGCGCAAGCTCTAAGCGGTGGCGCCACCTTGACCTCTGCAACGGTTTATCGGGACGGCCAACCTCTGATCCAACCTTCCGGCCGAGTAATCAACCAAGTTCCACGTGTGGCACATGTACGTGCAAGTTGGTCCAGCTGTGCAGAACGGTCACGTCGCCGGTGGGGCGTGCACTATGACGGCGCGTTGCCAGGACCGGTTGTGGTGCTGCCGGGGTTTCTTGCCCAGATAGACCGCTGGGCGAGCGATACAGGCCTGGATTAGCGCGTCGATTCACCGTTCCCAGTCCCGCTTCGCGGTTCATGCTTCGGCTTAGCTAAGTGCGCGAAGACCTGTTAGAAATCCGTGCAGTAGTCGAAGCTGTCGAGCGCAGAACCGGTGGACGCGCTGATGGCAACGTATAGGCGGCATGAGTAATTCGGGTCTGGAGCGGCCGTCGAGTACGTCACCGCTGGGGCACCACTGCTGGGAGCGGGCCGACCGGCACCGCCTCCGTTCTGGTGCGGAGGTGTGACATTATCGTACTGAGCGAGCCATGCGGGCTGAGCAGGCACGCTCGGCGTGTCAGGTGCACCGGAATTTGTTTGTCCAAACAGATTCGCGTAGGTAACCAAGCGGAGATTTGAAGGGGGTACTACATCTCTCGCCGAAAGTGTTTGGACCAGATTTGACTCGGACAAGTAGGTCAGTGCTTCCGCTTCGGAGACGATGGCAACGTAATCAACAGGCGGCGCCGAGATGATCGCCCCAACTCCGCTAATATCCGGCATTACGGTGGGCAAGGTCGAGGGTGGAAAGGTCGAAGGCGCAGACGGAGACAATGTCGCCGAACCAACCGACGAAGATAGAGGCGGAAGGCTAGTCGCCAACGCCGACGCCGACGAGCTAGCGTTATGCCGCCGCCCTCCTCCAGAAACAGAAATTGCGAGGCCGACGACGGCAATAATGAGGAGCGCAGGTAACAAATAGCCAGCTAGACGACGTGTTGTCACGATGTTGTCCAAAGGTCGAAGTTGGAACAGTCGCTTGCCTGATGCGTTGACCTGCTGGCAATTGGGTACGTGATACGACACAACTTCATCGTTGTAGTTGACGACCACTTCTGCCCAATTGTATACTGCGCCTGAATTTCTCCAATAACGCCGGTTGCGACCCACTGTTGGCGTCGTAGTCTGCGATCATGATCCAAGCAGTCGTGAATTGGTACCTATACTCTTGGTGCTCGGAGATGGACCGTTCGAATCGTTTTGACAAACGTACGGCAAAGTATTAATTATAAACCTGATGCACCTTCGAAGGTATTGCTGTGAGCCGAAGCGTCGTGTAAGTAGCCGTCAAAGTAGTTTCCGCGCGTGCCACACAAGCTTGAGTCCGGCGCATCTCAGTGAGTGAGTTGGCCACCGGAACGCCAAAAAGTGTGATCAGTGAAACCGCAACCACTCGACCTGCCGTCCGCATAAAGTTCATGGCTGCCTCCTATGTAGGACGCCTGAGCGTAGGCCTACCAACGAGGACCCTGTCAATAAGTGAACCGGCACAAATGATCACGATTTGCTATCGATTTACCCTGTTACACCCTGGACGGCGTCGAAAAATGCCGATAGCGACGATGCGGTGGCGCCGCCGTCAACAGGCCACCTATGTCGTCTCCACCCGGCTGATACATGAGACGCAGGCGTACTACTGACTCAAGCTGCTTACTCGGACGGTAGTAGGACATCCGTGCCGCGTGCCACTACACGCCCCAGTCGGGGCGCAGCGGTACGTGCGCGTGGCCATCGGGACCGACCTTGACACCCAAGATCTGGTGCAGCTCGATGACCCGGCGCTCGAAACCGAGCTGCGAGCCGGCCATGTACAGCCACCACACCCGGGCCCGCTGCAGCCCCACCTCGGCTACCGCCTCATCCCAGCGGGCGACCAGGTTGTCGCACCAGCCGTTGAGCGTCTTGGCATAGTGCTCGCGCAGATTCTCATCGTGCCGGATCTCGAAGCCGGTGTCCTGCATGATCGAGGCGATGACGCCGACAGCCTCCAGCTCCCCGTCGGGAAAGACGTAGCGGTCGATGAAGCCGCTGCTCTTGACCTCCTCGGTGGTGGTCGGGCGGGTGATGCAGTGGTTCAGCATCCGACCGCCCGGGCGCAGCTTGCCGTACAGGAAGTCGAAGTAGCCGGGCAGGTTCTTCAGGCCGATGTGCTCGGTCAACCCGATCGAGGAGACCGCGTCGAAGCCGGTCTCGACGACGTCGCGGTAGTCGCTGAAGCGCACTTCGGCGCGTCCGGTCAGCCCGTCATCAGCGATCGCCTTGGCCGCCCAGTCGGCCTGCCGGCGCGACAGCGTCACACCCAGCGCTGTGACGCCGTAGTGCTCGACGGCATGGCGAACCATGCCGCCCCAGCCGCACCCCACGTCGAGTAGCCGCATTCCGGGCTTCAAGCCCAGCTTGCGGCAAACGAGGTCGAACTTGTTCGCCTGCGCCTGCTCGAGGCTGGCGTCGGCCTCGGGAAACACCGCGCACGTGTACGCCATCGACGGGCCCAGCACGATCTCGTAGAACTCGTTGGACACGTCGTAGTGGTGGCTGATCGCCTCGGCGTCGCGACCCCGGGAGTGCCGCAATCCGGCCAGCAGCCGGCGCGGACCCATCTCGGCCTCGGGCGGCGCGACCCAGCGCAACGCCTTGGGATCCAAGCTGCGCACCGCGTTGAGCCGGTCGCGCCAGGACACGATGCCCACCGCGTTGGACCACACGCCGGCGAGCACGTCGTAGACGTCGCCCTCCACCTCGATCTCGCCCGAGATGTACGCCCGGGCCAGCCCCAGCTCGGAAGGCGCTGTGATCAGGTACGTCAGCGCCTTGGGGCTCTTGAGCACCACGGTGGGAAGCGCCTCGTCGGCCGGGCCGGCCGAACTGCCGTCATAAGCCCGTACTCGAACGTCGGCCTCGCCGATCGCGGTGTACAACACCTGCGCCAGGGGCATCTGCGTCATTGACTACCTTCCTCGTAGCTATGCATGCCGGTGCCAGTAGTGCCAGCCGGCCGACGAACCGCCCCGACCGACTCCGGGCGTTATCGGCCCGTCACCGTCTTGTCGTAAAGGTCCAACAATCGGCCAGCCGGATCGTACTTCTCCTTGACAGTGAAATAGGTCGCACCCCCGTAGGTGTTCCAGAACTGTTCGCGCGGGTAGAACGCCATGGAGTACAGGGACTTGCGGCCTCCTAGCGCAGCGACCTTCGCCTCGATCTGCCGGTTGAAGTAGCCCCCGCTTTCTCCCGCCGGCAGTGCAGCTGTGGACCAGAAACCGATGTTGACGTAAGTGACGTTGGGATCCATGACGTACAGGTCCCACCGTCGCGACGGGTCGCGCTGCCGAAGCGGGCACAGCCACACCGGTTCGATTCCGGTCAGCCCGCTGAGGTACTCGACGAACTCCGCGGCCCGAGCCAGCGGAACCTCGATGTCCTGGACGACCTCCTCGCGGGCCGGATTGCCGCGGCGCCGCTCCAGCCTGTCGGCGAACCCGGTGCGCCGGTTCAGTGCGACGAGCTTCCAGTAGACGTCCGAACGGCGCCAACGCCGCGGCCAGAGCCTGCGCAGCGTGGGGTTCTGGGCGCCGAACGCGCGCGAGCACCAGAACCAGTCGGTGTCCCAGCGCCAGATGTAGTCGCTGATGCCCAGCCAGTCGTCGGCCTGTCCCGACCCGGGCGGCTGTTGGATCGAGCGGTAGTAGATGCCGCGCCCGGTGTAGTCCGACAGCGTCGGCGCGGTGCCGGCGTAGCTGCCCAGCGTCAGGTAGCACTCCTGGGCGCTGAACCAGGTGCCGTCGAGAAAGTCGACGGACTCACCGTCGAAGGTGCGCTCCTCGACGATCGAGTCGACCGTGCGAAGCGCGTCGTCGAGCCGGTCGAAGCGCAAATGCCGCAGATGGACAAACGGCTTGACCTCCTCCAGCTCGATGCGCAGCCGCAGTGCGTAGCCCAGGCTGCCGTAGCTGTTGGGGAAGGCAAAGAACAGATCGCGATGCTCGTTGTCCGGCGTTGCGGTGACGACCTGCCCGTCGCCGGTGAGGATGTCCATCTCCAGCACCGACTCGTGCGGACAGCCGTTGCGAAAGCTCGACGACTCGATCCCGAGGCCGGTGACGGCGCCGCCCAAAGTGATCGTCTTTAGCTCGGGCACCACCAGCGGCAGCAACCCGTGTTGCAGCGTGGCCGCGACGAGGTTTTCGTAGCTTGTCATGCCGCCGACGTCGGCGGTGCGGGCTGCGACGTCGATGCAGAGAACGCCGTCGAACAGGCTTGCGTCGAGTGTTCCGGGGGTCAACGCGCGCGGGCGGAACAGATTGGACGTCTTCTTGCGCAGCCGCGGACGGACGTCGGGAGGCAGGTCGGCGAGCTGCTGTCGGACCTGCTCCACGCGCTGCTCGTATTGAGACAGCTCGCTGGTCTGGGTCATGCCCGAGCGTCAGCGCCGATCGCGGCGGACAGGTTTTCGTCTATGGCGGCGAGGAAGTCCTCCGTCGTCAGCCAGGGAGCGTCCTTGCCGATCAGCAGCGCGAGATCCTTGGTCATCTGGCCGCTTTCTACGGTCTCGACGCAGACCCGTTCCAGGGTTTCGGCAAACGCGGTGACCTCAGGCGTGCCGTCCAGTGTGCCGCGATGCGCCAGGCCGCGGGTCCAGGCGAAGATCGACGCAATCGGATTGGTCGAGGTGGGCTTGCCGGCCTGGTGCTGGCGGTAATGCCGGGTAACCGTGCCGTGCGCGGCCTCGGCCTCCACCGTCTTACCGTCTGGCGTGAGCAGCACCGACGTCATCAGCCCCAGCGAGCCGAAGCCTTGGGCGACGGTGTCGGACTGCACGTCGCCGTCGTAGTTCTTGCAGGCCCAGACGTACCCGCCCTCCCACTTGAGGTTCGCCGCGACCATGTCGTCGATGAGGCGGTGCTCGTAGGTGATGCCGGCGGCGTCGAAGTCGGCCTTGAACTCGGCTTCGAACACCTCGGCGAAGATGTCCTTGAAGCGGCCGTCATAGCCCTTGAGGATGGTGTTCTTCGTCGACAGGTACACCGGAAAATCGCGGTTCAGGCCGTAGCGCAGCGACGCGCGGGCGAAGTCGCGGATCGAATCGTCCAGGTTGTACATCGCCAGGGCGACGCCTGGCGAGGGGAACTCGAACACCTCCAGCTCGGTCGGTGCGCCGCCGTCTTCGGGCGTGAACGTCAACGTCAGCGTGCCCTTGCCCGGCACCCGCAGATCGGTCGCCTTGTACTGGTCGCCGAAGGCGTGCCGGCCCACGACGATCGGCTTTGTCCAGCCGGGCACCAGGCGCGGGACGTTGGCCATGATGATCGGCTCGCGGAAGATGACGCCGCCCAGGATGTTGCGGATGGTGCCGTTGGGCGACTTCCACATCTTCTTCAGCCCGAACTCCTCCACCCGCGCCTCGTCCGGGGTGATGGTCGCGCACTTGACGCCGACGCCGTGGCGCTGGATCGCGTGCGCGGCGTCAACGGTCACCTGGTCGTCGGTGGCGTCGCGATGTTCGATACCCAGGTCGTAGTACTCGAGGTCGACGTCGAGGTAGGGATGGATCAGCCGGTCCTTGATGAACTGCCAGATGATGCGGGTCATCTCGTCGCCGTCGAGTTCGACGACCGTGCCCTCGACCTTGATCTTCGACATGCGTACCTCTCCGGGTCACGATTGCTTGACGTCAAGATATCTCAGCCGCTGAAGGCTCTTCGTCCGGTCCCAGCGACAGTGCACGCAGGTACCGGGCGAACCCGTCGGGCGCGCGGCCGATGAGGCGGCTGCTCGTGTGCACAGGTATCGAGGCGGTACGCACGACGTGCACGGACGGGTGCGCCAAGGCCCGGGCGGCGAGGTATCGGTCCTCCCCGGTGCACAGGGCGGGCCATCCACCCAACGCGGTGTAGACATCGCCTCGGATGCCGAAGTTGGCGCCGTGCACGTGCCCGTGGCCCGCGCGCAAATCGTGCCGGTCGTGCCACGCACGCAGGGCCACATGATCGAGTCCGGTGCCAGGAACCACCGTGCCCAGCACCACGTCAGCGACCCGACGCGCCGCGGACACCATGCTCAGCAGCCAGTCAGATGGAACCGTGGAATCGGCGTCGGTGTTGGCCAGCCAGATTTGCTCCGGACGAACTGCGCCGGCGAGCAGGAGCGCAGCCCCAGCCGCGCGGGCAGTTCCCACGCAACCGGCGTCTACGGCGACTAGCTCGACGCCGGGCCGGTCGGCCAGCGCAGCAGTGCCGTCGGTGCACGAGTCCAGGACGATGACGACGCGCACGTCGGGCGGGTCCGCGCTGTCATTGCGCAGGTGCGTGACGGCCACATCTACCGCATCCAGGCAGCGAGCGATGTCGGCCTGCTCGTTGCGGGCGGGCACGACCACCCCGACCGTCGAGATGACCCGTTCCTCAGTCGCGTCGCCGTGCGCAGCGCTCACGTCACGATGCCCTCGGCCGTGGCGACGGACTGCCCGGATCGGGACCAGACCTGGAGCAGGAAGTCGTCCTCGCGGTGATCGACGAGCAGCGCGAGCCCGGAGCCGATCGCTGCGTGCACGGCGTCGGTGGTGTGCGGGTTTTCCACACCCGGATGTCGCCAGTGGCAGGCGAGCACCACGCCGTCGGAAGCCAGGCAGGCGTCGATGCGCCGCTTGAGCAGGTCCAGATCGGCCACGAAGTAGCCGACTTCGCTCAAGAAGAGAAGATCGAACGTGCCCTCGGGCCATTGCAGCGGAACTTCTCCGGTGTCCGCCCGCGCAAGCAGATCGGCGTCGGCCAGCCGCTGCCGGGTCAGCTCGGCAGCCCGTTCTGCAGTGTCCCAGGCGACGACCTCGCCGCAGCGGCGCGCCAGTTCGACGGTGAACAGGCCGGTTGCGCAGCCCGGCTCGAAAGCGCGCGCGAACCGCTCGCGGGGCAGGGACGCCAGCGTGATCGCGCGTTTGCGCTGCTCGTAGAAGCGCTCGGCCAAGCCCCACGGGTCGTCTGCACCGGCGTAGAGACGCTCGAAGTAGACGCGGTCCGCGGCCGGCGAGGTGATGGCGAAGGTCTCGAAATCGCGCCGGAAGTGCGCCAGCATCGTGTCGGGAACAACCGGTTCGTCGCCCGGTTGATCCGACAGCGGGCTGGATTGGCTGGTGTAGGCCGCCATGGCGCGCGCCTTGACCGGTTGTGCCGCGACGGGCAGCTCCAGGCGGCGCAGATCTGCCCACGGCAGACGGTCTGCGCTACTCGTTTGCGCCGCGGGATCGCCGCCCTCGTCGGGCACGGCAGACTCGTCGGGCTCCGCCCAGTGCCATGCCCAGATCGGGAACTCCCACAGCGCCAGGCCCAGCTCGGCGGCGACGTCGGCCGCAGCCTGCCCGCAGGCCTCGTGGTCGGGGTGGCGGTCGCCGCGCCAGGTGCTCACCAGCAGCGTGTGCGAGTCGGCGAGATCGCGCAGCGCCTGCCGAATGTCGGTCCCGTGCGCGGCCAGGTTTCCATCGGGAAGCGCGAGCAGATGCAGCTGCGCATTGGGAGCCAACGTGGCCACGGCCGCGCGCACCTCGCCGGCACGGATGCGAGCCAGCGCTGTCGGCGAATGCGTAGACGACAGCGGGTGTGACGCCGCTCCGTCCGAAGCCACGATCACGTCGATGCGCAGGCCGGACTGCGCCGCGGCGGCGATCAGGCCGCCGGCACCGAGGGTTTCGTCGTCGGGGTGCGCGGCCAGCACCACGACCCGGCGGTCGCGTCCGGGCACCGGCACCGCCGACAGGTCGGCGAGACGACGCGACGCTGCCCAACGGCTCTCGGAGGTGCCCGGCACAGATCCGGTGAAGGCAGTCACGTGGCCACGGCCGTCAGCAGCGCGCCCAGTGCGGCCAGATCGCGCTCGCCATGGTGCTGGCGGACGTACATCTGCAGATCGGCGACCCGACGGGCATGTTCGGCGTCGAAGGCCAGAGGTGCCGGGCCGAGTGCATGCCCGACCCGGTGGACCGTTTCCTCGGCGGCCGCGGCCACGACCGCTCGCACCCGTAGAGCCAACACCGCACCCACCGAACCGTCGGCGTCGCCCGCATCGATATCGCCGGCAGCCTGCCGCAGCACCGCCTGAGCGCCGAACAGCACGACGTCGACAGCGCCCAGGTGCATCTGGGCGATCTCCCCGCCGCGTTCGGCGGCGGCCGTGCGCAATGTCTCGCGCAGCGCCCAGGCCGCTCCGAACCAGCAGGCGGCCACGCCCATGCCACCCCACGCGAAACCCGGCCGCTGCTGATACCAGTGCGCAGCGCCCACGGGCGTCGCCGGTGCTGCGGAGAAATGCAGGCTGGTGCTGCTTACCACCCGCAGACCACGCGCCGACCATGCCGACGGTGGATCGGCACGGACGCGCTCGTCGCGCAGGTCTACTGCGAACAGACGCCGACCGCCTTCCACGTGCGCGGTCACCAGCGCGGCGTCCAGGGCGCCGCCCAGTGAGCACCACGGCTTCGTTCCGGTCAACAGCCACTGCCCGTCGTCGACAACGGCGTGCAGTCGACTTCCAGGCGACTCGGCGGCGAACACACCCCAGCTCCCCGCCACCGGTAGATCGGCGCCGTTGGAGTCGATGTCTGCCTCAGCCAGAATCGCCAGCGCGTCGCTGTGCGCCTCCAGCACTCGCGCCACGGTGAGATCGGCAGCGGCGACGGCCGCCAGGATCTGCCAGCGCTGGGCCGTCTGCCCGGAACCGGGCAGTGGAAGTCGACGTCCGAGGCGCTCGGCGAAAGCCACTGCCCCGGCAACGTTCTCGGCGAACCTGGGCACCTCGGCGAGCACCGGCGCGAGCCAGGCCGGCAGCACCTCGTCGATCCACGCACCCGCGGCTGTCACTCTTTCAGTTGTACAGACACGCCCGGGGGAGTGTCCGCAGCAGGCGGCGGTCGCAGCGGTGCCGGGCCGACCTTGCATCGCGCCGCACACGGGTGCGCTGCGCGCACTCAGCGGATGAGGCCCAGTTCGCGCACCGCGTCGCGCTCCTCCACGAGCTCGGTGACGCTGGCGTCGATGCGCTGACGCGAGAACTCGTCGATGTCCACGCCGGTGACGATGTCGTAGTTGCCGTCGGCGCAGGTCACCGGGAACGAGCAGAGAATGCCCTCGGCGATGCCGTAGGAACCGTCCGACGGCACCGCCATCGACACCCAGTCCTGCGCCGGCGTGCCCAACATCCAGTCGCGGACGTGATCGACCGCCGCGCTCGCCGCCGACGCAGCCGACGATGCACCGCGGGCCTCGATGATGGCAGCGCCGCGCTTCTGGACGGTCGGGATGAAGTCGTTCTCCACCCACTCGCGGTCGGGCACCACTTCCGTGGCCGGCCGGCCGTTGATCTGCGCGTGGGTGATGTCGGGGTACTGGGTGGCCGAGTGGTTACCCCAGACCGTCAGCCGGGTGATGTCGTTGACGCTGACGCCGGCCTTCTTGGCCAGCTGGCCCTTGGCGCGGTTGTGATCCAAGCGCATCATCGCGGTGAACCGCTCCGGCGGAACGCCGTCGGCGTTGCTCATGGCGATCAGGGCGTTGGTATTCGCAGGATTGCCCGGTACCAACACCCGGACGTCGTCGGCGGCTGAGGCCGCCAGCGCCGCGCCCTGAACGGTGAAGATGGCGCCGTTGGCCTCGAGCAGGTCGCTGCGTTCCATTCCCTTCGACCGCGGCCGGGCCCCCACCAGCAGCGCCACACTGACGCCGTCGAAGACTGTGGTCGCATCATCGCCGATGACGACGTCGTCGAGCAGCGGGAACGCGCAGTCGTCCAGTTCCATCACCACGCCTTCGAGCGCCTTCATCGCGGGCGTTATTTCCAGTAGGTGCAGCTGGACCCGGGTGTCGGGGCCCAGCATCGCGCCGCTGGCGATGCGAAAGAGCAGGCTGTAGCCGATCTGCCCGGCCGCACCGGTGACGGCAACCTTGACCGGCGGGTTGCTGACTGCACTCATGGAGGGCTCCTTTGCCAGTGGGCAGGTAGGGCACGCACGACCGGCTCCCTACGCACAGCTACCGCTACGCGCGACGCCAGGGGGCACACCGTACTCACGCTAACTCGGCGTCAAAACCCATCAGGGAGTGGTCAGCCTGTTGGTGATGACGCCCACCACGATGATGCCGGCGCCGAAGAGCAGGTAGCAGGCGACGTCGAACGGCCGGTGTCGTACGGCGAGCGTGCCGGCCTGCCGGTCGGTCAGGACGGCGCGGAAACCTGCGCCCATCAGCATTGCCACGCCGACGACGCCTACTCCGCGCAGCCAGTGCGTGGACAAAAACGCCGCGTACACCAAGCCCGCCGCGGCGGTGACCAACACGAGCAGGTACGGCACGTCGTGCAGGTCTTTGGTGCGCAGGGTGCCCGCCATGATCAGCGCTCGCCGCGGGACAGCAGCTGACGCTCGGCCGCCTCCACCACGTTGGTCAGCAGCATCGCCCGCGTCATGGGTCCGACGCCGCCTGGATTGGGTGCCAGGAAGCCGGCGACGGTCGCGACGTCGGCGGCGACGTCGCCGGCTATCTTGCCCTCGACGCGGCTCACGCCGACGTCGAGCACCGCGGCGCCGGGCTTGACGTCGGCGGCGGTGACCAGGTTCGGTGATCCGGCGGCCGCAACCACAATGTCCGCGCGGCGCAGATGCGCACCGAGATCGCGGGTACCGGTGTGGCACAGCGTGACCGTGGCGTTCTCGCTGCGCCGGGTCAGAAGCAGCCCCAGCGGACGCCCTACCGTGAGCCCGCGGCCGATGATCACCACCTCGGCGCCGGCCAACGGCACCTGGTAGCGACGCAGCAGCTCGACAACGCCGTGCGGCGTGCACGGCAAGGGCGCCGGCTCCCCCAGCACCAGCCGGCCCAGATTCGCCGGGTGCAGCCCGTCGACGTCCTTGCTCGGATCGACCCGCTCGAGAACCCGGTACTCCTCGAGCGGGCTCGGCAGTGGCAGTTGCACCAGGTAGGCGGTGCAGCTGTCGTCGGCGTTGAGCTGGGCGACAGTGGCTTCCACCTCGGCCTGGGTGGCGGTGATCGGCAACTCGCGCTGGATGCTGACGATGCCGATCTCGGCGCAGTCCTTGTGCTTGGCCGAGATGTACCAGCGGCTGGCCGGATCGTCGCCGACCAGAACCGTGCCCAACCCGGGACGGACGCCGTTGGCGTGCAGGCGCTCGATCCGCTCGGCGAGCTCGAGCTTGATCGTCGCCAGCGTGGCCTTGCCGTCGAGAATCGTGGCGCTCACGAGCCCCTATCCTGCCAGTCGCTCAGCTCGCGTCTGCCTACTCGTCGCTGCGCTGCTCATTGCTGTTTGCCGGGGGCGCTCCGAACTGCGGCTGGGCACCGGACTGCGGCTGGGCACCGGACTGCGGCTGCGCGCCGAACTGCGGCTGCGCTCCGAACTGCGGCTCGGCACCGGACTGCGGCTGGGCACCGAACTGCGGCTGGGCACCGAACTGCGGCTGCGCGCCGAATATGGCCGGGCCGGCCGCCGACAGGCCACCACTCGGGCCGGCGGACTTGAGAAAAAGGCCGATTGCGCCGGCGGCGATGAGCGCCAAGGCGCCGAGAATCACGCAGTAAAGCCCGAGCTGGGGGTTCCTCTGCAGGCTCGCACCCTGAGACTTGGCGAGGCGAGCGGCTTCGTCCCAATTCTTGTAGTGGTGCTTGACCAGCACCGTCGAGAGCAACGCCAATGCCAGCGCGACGACGCCGGCAACGATCGACTGCCGCGACAACGTACGAACCGGGTCCGCCGATGCGGCGAAGCGGCTGTTGTGCCGGCCGCGCAGGGCTTGCAGCCAGAAGATGCCATACGCGATCAGCGCGATGGGCGCCGCGACGAGGAAGATCCAACCGCTCCACGCGTGATAATCGATGGGCTGAATCTGGAGGTCGGGCACAGAACGACTCAGCTTGGGTGTGTACCACGGCAGCAGCAGCCCGAGCAGTCCCAGCACCGCAGCAGCGAGGGCCGGATAAGCGCCGACACCGGCCTTGGCGTGCGGACCGGTCGCTGCCACGGGCAGCGGCGGCGGGGCGGGGTAGTTCGTCAACGAGATGTCCGTCCAAGAGACGACGTCTGACGACGCCGGAGCAGCGGCAGGAGGTTTCTGCCGCTGCATGATTCTAGGTGCTACTCGGACATAGCGGGCACGCTATCCACAGGTTGCGGACCGCGTGCAGTCTTATGCCGCGCTCGCCCCCTCGTAGTGGATCAGTGCGCGAAGTGGCGGGTGCTGGTGAAGTACATCGTCACGCCGGCTCGATCAGCTGCCTCGACCGACGCCGCGTCCCGCGTCGATCCGCCGGGCTGCACGACGGCGCGCACACCGGCCTCCAGCAGCACTTCGAGGCCGTCGGCGAAGGGGAAGAAGGCGTCCGATGCAGCGACCGAGCCCTGCGCGCGCTCCCCCGCCCGGGTCACGGCAAGCTTGGCAGCGTCGACGCGGTTCACCTGTCCCATGCCCACGCCGACCGATGCGCCGCCGGAGGCGAGCAGGATCGCGTTCGACTTCACTGCCCGCACCGCCCGCCACGCGAAGGCCAGGTCGCCCAGCACGTCGTCTGCAGCCGGGTCGCCGGCCGCCAGCGTCCACGTCGACGGATCGTCGCCCAGGGCGTCGATGCGGTCAGGTTGCTGGGCCAGCACACCGCCCGAGATCGGGCGCAGTTCGACCGATCCTTGGGCGTCGGTGCGGGGCGCGGCGACCAGCACCCGGATGTTCTTGCGCTCGGCCAGCTTCTCGGCGGCGCCCTGCTCGTAGGACGGCGCGATGACCACCTCGGTGAAGATCCCTGCCAGTCCCTCCACCATCGCCACCGACACGGGTCGGTTGGTCGCGATGACGCCGCCGAACGCGCTCAACGGATCGCAGGCGTGCGCCTTGCGGTGGGCCTCGGCGATGTCGGCGCCGATCGCGATGCCGCACGGGTTGGCGTGCTTGATGATCGCCACGCACGGCTCGTCGAAGTCGTAGGCAGCGCGGTAGGCGGCCTCGCCGTCGACGTAGTTGTTGAAGCTCATTTCCTTGCCCGACAGCTGATCGGCCTGCGCGAGCCCGGGATGGGATGAGGAGGCTTGCGGGTCGACATACAGCGCTGCTGCCTGGTGCGGATTCTCGCCGTAACGCAGGACCGCTGCGCGTTCCCAGTCCCGCGCGATCCAGCCGGGAAAGCCGCTGCCCTCGTCGTCGGCGGACACCACGGTGCCCAACCAGCCGGCCACGGCGATGTCGTAGGAGGCGGTGTGTCGGAAAGCAGCGGCGGCCAGGGCCTGCCGCTCGGCCAGGTCGAAGCCGCCGGCGCCCACCGCGGTGAGGACGGCGCCATAAGCAGACGGATCGGTGACGATGGCCACGGAGTTGTGATTCTTGGCGCTGGCCCGCACCATCGACGGCCCGCCGATGTCGATCTGCTCGATAGCCTCCGCCTGATCGGCACCAGCGGCGATGGTCTGCCGGAACGGATACAGGTTGGACACCACCAGCTGGAAGGTGTCGATGCCCAGGTCGGCCACCGTGGCCAGATGCGCCTCGTCGCCCTGATCGGCGAGCAAGCCGGCATGGATGTGCGGATGCAGCGTCTTGACCCGTCCGCCGAGGATCTCCGGGAATCCGGTCACCGTCTCCACCGCCGTCACCTCGACTCCGAACCCGGCGATGGTGGCCGCGGTAGACCCCGTCGACACGATCTCGACGCCGGCCGCAGCCAGTCCGCGGGCCAGCTCCTCCAGCCCGGTCTTGTCGTACACGCTGATCAGCGCGCGGCGGACGGTGATCCTGCTCATTCGGACAGCTCCTCGATCAGGGCGCGGATGGTGGCGACGTAGAGCGGCTTCTCGACGGTCTGGATGCGGGCCTGCAGGGCCGCCTCGTCGTCGCCGGGGCGTACCTCGACGGCGGCCTGGGCCAGGATCGGCCCGGTGTCCACGCCGGTGTCGACCCGGTGGATGGTGACGCCGGCGATCTTCACCCCGGCGGCGAGTGCGTCGCGCACGGCGTGCGGCCCGGGAAACGAAGGCAGCAGCGCCGGATGGGTGTTGACGAGGCTGAACCGTTCAACGACCTGCCGGTCGAGAATCCTCATGAACCCGGCCAACACCACCAGGTCGGGTTCATAGGCGGCGATTTTCTCGGCCAAGGCGGCGTTCCAGGCGGTGCGGGCGGGGTAGTCGCCCAGCGCGACGGCGAAGGTCTCGATGCCGGCAGCCGCCGCCCGGTCCATCGCACTGCAGCCAGGGCGATCGGTGCCGGCGGCGACGACGTATTCCCCGAGCGCGTCGATCACAGCCTCCAGGGTGGTTCCCGACCCGGAGGCGAGCAGAACCAGGCGGACCGACACGCGGCACACCCTACCGACCGGCGCAGGCTGGCCGGGTTGGCTCGGTTGGCTCGGTGACGTCGGGTATGACCGCCGGTCAGGACGCTGCGGCGGTGGGGAGCTCCTCGGTCACGTTGTCCGCAGTCACGTAATCGGCGGTCACGTTGTCGGCGTTCAAGGTGTCGACGTCAATGCCGTTGTCGCCGCCGTTGTTGTGTACATCGTCGTCCGGAACGGCACGGAGGCGCGCCACGTCCGCCGACCCTGCGGATACCGGTGCCGGACCGGTGGCGGCGTCCGTGCTGGATGCCGCCTCCGACGCCATCAACACCGGTACAGCCGTGACAGTGCGGTGGGTTTGCAGCGCACGCACCGCGCGGATAACTAAGCCGGTGACCACGGCAGTTGCGCCGACCTCCGCGCAGATCACGAGTGCCACCTGCAGCGGCGACGCACCGACCGAGCGCAGCGTGTGCTCGCCCAGCCGGCCGCCGGCCAACGCAGTCAGCACGGCCAGACCGGCGCCGGTGAGCACACCACCCAGCGCAGCCGCGGCAATGCCGATCCGCCAGCTCCGCTCGCGAACACTGCGATGCGCAAGCCACCCCGCGACTACGCCCGCCGCCAGCACCGTCACCACGGCCAGGGCCAAGACGGCGACTGGTGCCGTGGAGCTGCCGCTGGGTAGGCCGGCAAGAATTGGGAATGCCGGCACGGAGCCCGTTCGGTTACCGCTGAGGCCGTAGTGCGCGGCACCGACGTCGAAGCCCGGCCCGGCGAGATAGGCCGAGCCGGCAATGGCGGCATTGGGTGCGGTCAATGTCTGTAGCAGTGCCAGCGGCATGCTGGCCGCCCCGCCACCCAGCGCATGGGACAGTGCAGTGAACCGGTCGTGGTCTACGGCGGTCGACATCGCGGCCAGGACGGCGCCGCCGGTGAGGAACACCATGAGGCCCGCTATTGCCGCCCGCGCCGACGCCGCCAGCATCGCCGGTAGCCCGTCGGCGAGGTCCCGGCCGCGCCCCCGGCTGACCGCAAGGCCGAACCCGACCGCGGAGACGACCGCTGCGCCGAGCAATGTGCCCGTCCATCCCACCCATGTCGTTCCCAGCCGAGCTGAGGGCACCAGCAGTGCACACGTCGTGGTGAAGGCGCCGACCTGCGCTGCGACGATCCGTGTGACGGACTCGGCGCCGGCGCGGGGATGCGCCCACGCCGGGCGGGCCAGGCGTGCGCAGGCCGCGACAGCCGCCGCCGTCATACCCAGTGGTACGAAGCCGATGTGCACCCCGTTGAGGTGTGCGCCGCCGTGCATCGCTATGAGAAAGGTGATCACGCCGGCGTGCACGATGGACGTCGAGGTGGCGGTGGCATCGGCGTCGGGGATCCACAGCACCAGCGCGATACCGATGGTGGCCAGGCAGCTCAGCGCCGCCGCAACGAAGCCCGTCCACACCGCGACGGCCAGCGGAGTCTCAGCCAGCCGAGCCCACAGGTCGCCCAGCATGGCCTGCCGCGGGGGAGGCCGGACCGGAGAAGGGCTCACCCAAGCAGGCTGCCAACTTCAGCGCGAAGTCCACCGCAGGCGCGCCGACCGCAGCGCCTTCAGCAGCCCGGCCGCCCCGAAGCTCTTAGCCGTCGCGAGGGTGTGGTGGGTTCACCGTGGCGGCGGATAGAACGGGCCATAGGGCTGACCGAGATCCTGTGGCGCCGCCCCGGCTGCGCCCATGTCCGACTGGCCCGGCACCGACTGGCCCGGCACCGGCTGACCCGACATCGGCTGGCCCGGGTATTGCTGCGCGGGATAGGACTGGGCCGAGTACTGCTGACCCGGGTAGGGCTGGCCCTGGTAAGGCTGGCCCGGATACTGCTGACCGGCGGACGTCGGCCCAGCAAACGCGCCCGCGGAGTATGCGGGCTGACCCTCCAGTGCGGTGCGGCCACCCGGCGCGGGTTTGCCCGCACCGGTCAGCCACAGGTAGAGCAGCAGTCCCGCCTGGGCGAACAGCCCGAGCAGGAAGAACACAAAGCCGAAGGAAACGTCGCCGCTGAGACTGCCTCTGGAAACCAGGTTGCCTATGGCAAGCAGCAAAGCGCTCAACGCAGCGGCGAGCGCCAGCGGCTGCTCGTGCGCCGATGCCCGTTGACCACTACCCGAGGGCAGCAAGCGGGCGGCGCACAGCAGTCCAGCAACCATCGACAGGCCGATGGCCGCCGACGTAGGTGTGCCCAGCGCGTAACCGCTGATGCCGTTGTTACCGGTTGTGTAGAAGGGCAGGAACGCGACCAGAAAGCTGAAGCCACCCAGCGCGGCGGCTATGACGTCGAGGAGGTGCTGGCGCCGGGCCGGTGAGCCCGGCTGCGGATACATCGACATCGTGGACGTCCTCAGTGTCTTTGTAAACCGGCTCAGCTGGGAAAGCCAGTCCCCTGCGTGCCCACATCCCCTGGACCGCCAAGGTTGCGTCCCGTGCCCGACTTCTCCCACGGCAAAGTTCCACCGGTGGCCTTCAACCGCAGGTAAGACAACACCGTGCCGGCAATGATCACTACGACAGAAGCCCAGTAGCTGAAGCCGTGCCCGACCTTTGCGCTGAAGCCCGTACCGATGGTGGATCCAACCCCCGTACCCGGATGGATGAAGAAGGCGAGCAGTACGCACAAGGTCGCCACGGCGAACAACGTAAGGGCGATCTGGCGCGCCGGCCGCGGCAGCTTCAACTTGCCGGGCGCGAATATTTCCGTCGCTAGGACTGCCGCGCCGAGAAAGGCCAGGACCGCGGAAAGCCAGCCGAACAGTCCGTGCCACGCGCTGAAGGACTGCGAGATCGAGGTGCCATTTCCGCTGAGCTTGGCCACGTAGTAGGCAAACGTCGAGAGGATCAATGCCAGCACACCCGCGCCGATGATGCCGGCGTCCATCGGGTTCATGGCCTTGGCGACCGCCGCTCCACCCGAACCGGATTGGCCATTGGCACCCCACGCCGGCTGGTTACCCGGCGCGCCGAACTGCCCCGGCGCAGCCGGCGGCTGACCGAATTGGCCCTGCGGCGGGGCGAACTGGCCGCCGCTCGGTGGCGGAGGTGGCATGAACTGCGCACCCGACGGCGGAGGCGGCGGCGCGAACTGTCCACCGCTGGGCGGAGGCGGCGGGGCGAACTGGCCGCCGCTCGGTGGCGGAGGTGGCATGAACTGCGCACCCGACGGCGGAGGCGGCGGCGCGAACTGTCCACCGCTGGGCGGAGGCGGCGGCGCGAACTGACCACCGCTGGGCGGAGGCGGCGGCGCGAACTGACCACCGCTGGGCGGAGGCGGCGGCGCACCGAACTGGCCGCCCTCTGCGGGTGCAGCTGGCGGAAGCGGCGATGCCCCTCCTCTGGGCGGAGGTTGCTCGCCCGCAGGCGAGCCGTCGCGGAACGGGTCGTCGGTGCTGTTGTCGCTCACGGATCGTCTCCTTCAGATAATCCGCACGGCACACCAGCCGGTACGGATGTGCGGTCGGACGGCAGTATGAGGGTCCGCTAGCAACAACGTAGCGAAAAGAGCACTCCGCTGAGAACATCGCCGCGCTACAAAGCCCCATCCATCGAAGAGGACGCGGCTTTCGCCCTGATACGCACCCGACGGCGACCGGTCAGCGGACCAGCGTCTGGGGCATGCGCAAACAGCTCAGCCGATGATCTCGCGCATCAACGCCGCGGTGGAACTGGGCGTGCGGCCGACGCGGACGCCGGCCGCCTCCAGCGCCTCGGCCTTGGCCTGAGCTGTTCCCGATGAGCCCGACACGATGGCACCGGCGTGGCCCATCGTCTTGCCCTCCGGCGCGGTAAAACCGGCGACGTAGCCGACGACGGGCTTGGTCACGTGGGCCTGGATGAACTCGGCCGCGCGCTCCTCGGCATCACCGCCGATCTCGCCGATCAGGACGATGGCTTGGGTCTGGTCGTCTGCCTCGAAGGCGGCCAGGCAGTCGATGTGCGTCGTGCCGATGATCGGGTCGCCGCCAATGCCTACGGCGGTGGAGAAGCCGAGGTCACGCAGCTCGTACATCATCTGATACGTCAGCGTGCCGGACTTGGAAACCAAGCCCACGGGGCCTGCCTGGGTGATGTTGGCTGGAATGATGCCGGCATTGGCCTTTCCGGGACTGATCAATCCGGGGCAGTTCGGGCCGATGATCCGTGTAGCCGTGCCCTGGAGGGCTCTCGCCTGCGCGTGCGACCAAAAGGCTGCCGAGTCGTGCACCGGCACGCCCTCGGTGATGACGACGGCCAGTGAGATGCCGGCATCGATGGCCTCGAACACGGCGTCCTTGGTGAAGGCCGGCGGCACGAACAGCACCGACGTGTCGGCGCCGGTCTCGCGCATCGCTTCGGCGACGGTGCCGAACACCGGCTGCTTGCTGCCTGCCTCACCGTCGCCGAACTCGGCGAACGTGCCGGCCTTGCGGGCGTTGACGCCACCGACGATCCGGGTGCCCGAGGCGATCATGCGGGCAGTGTGCTTCATACCTTCGGCGCCCGTCATGCCCTGCACGATGACAGTCGATTGCTCGTCCAAGAAGATGGCCATGTCGTCACTTCCCCGCGATCGGAGCGTCCGATGGAGCTGCGGTCGCACTGGCCGGCGGCTCGGCAGGTTCGGCCGAGCCGGCCGGTGCGGCCGCGCCGGCCAGCGCGGCCGCTTGCTCCGCACCGTCGTCCATGGTGTCGGCCAGCGTGACCAGTGGATGGGCCGCCTCGGTCAGAATGCGGCGGCCCTCGTCTACGTTGTTGCCGTCGAGCCGGACCACGAGCGGTTTGGTCGCCTCGTCGCCCAACATCTCCAGCGCGCCGACGATGCCGTTGGCCACCGCGTCGCACGCGGTGATACCTCCGAATACGTTGACGAAGACCGAGCGGACGTCGGGGTCGGACAGGATGATGTCCAGGCCGTCGGCCATCACCTGTGCCGACGCGCCGCCGCCGATGTCGAGGAAGTTGGCGGGTTTGACGTTGCCGTGCTTCTCCCCGGAGTAGGCCACCACGTCGAGTGTCGACATCACCAGGCCCGCGCCGTTGCCGATTATGCCCACCGATCCGTCGAGCTTGACGTAGTTGAGGTGCTTCTCGGCGGCACGCTGTTCGAGCGGATCGGCGGAGTCCACGTCGATCAAGGCGGCGTTGCGCGGCTGGCGGAAACCGGCGTTGTCGTCCAGGGTGACCTTGCCGTCGAGGGCCAGGACCTTCGTCGATCCGTCGGCGGCGGCGACCTTGGCCAGCGGGTTGACCTCGACGAGTGTGGCGTCGGCGGCCACGAACGTCTCCCACAGCGACACCAGCACGGCGGCGACATCATCGACGAGGTCTGCCGGGAACCTCGCCGCGGCAACGATCTCATGTGCCTTCGCGTCGTTCACACCCTCGAGCGCGTCGACGGCCACCTTGGCCAGCGCGTCCGGGCGTTCCACCGCGAGCTGCTCGATCTCCATGCCGCCCTCGTAGGAGGCCATCGCCAGGAATGTGCGGTCGGACCGGTCCAGCAGGAAGGAGACGTAGTACTCCTCGTCGATGGACGCCGCCGGATCTACCAGTACCCGGTGCACGGTGTGGCCCTTGATGTCCATGCCGAGGATCTCCTCGGCACGGTCGGCCGCCTCCTGGGCAGTCTTGGCGACCTTCACACCACCGGCCTTGCCCCGACCGCCCACCTTGACCTGCGCCTTGACCACCACGGTGCCGCCGAGCCGCTCGGCCACGGTGCGCGCTTGCGCGGCAGTGTCGGCAACCTCGCCCAACCCGACCGGCACGCCGTACTCGGCGAACAGTTGCTTGGCCTGGTACTCGAACAGGTCCATCGATTTCCGATCTGTCGACGCTGCTGCGCGCAACGGTTGCCGCGGGTAGAGCCGTCCCGAACGGGACTGACGGCTCGCGGCGAGCGTATGCCCGCTGCGGGTGCCTGCCTACAGCCTGGGCCCAGGTTTGACGTACGCCACATGTCTCTGGCCGGGCGACGAACGCGGTCGCCTGCGTCGCCGCGTCGACCGGTGCGCTGGTTGACGGCTCATCGCCCGCGGCCTCGTGCGGACTGGCTGGGTGGCCTCTGTATGACTCGGGTCGCGTGGCTTCCAGCTAGAACCACGGGTGTCCGTTCGAGCGGCGTGGCAGCTCGACCGGGACACGCCGGTGGGTCAGCTTTTCCCGAGCATGTCTGCGGTGAGGATGTTTCCGCCCAGGCCCCACCCGCCGTCGGGGACTTCGTCGACGAGAACGAGCACATTGGCGCGCGCCTGTTCTCCGTAGACGCTGACGTAGGCCTCGGTGACGGCGTCGATGAGGGTCTTCTTCGACTCGGGCTTGAGGGTGTCGGCAGGGACCTTGAGGTTGGCGAAAGGCATGGTGATGTCTGCTTCCTGTGGTGGGTTGATTCCTGTGATTACAGGTCAGAGGGCAGTCGAGGACGGGGGCCGTCCTCAATGCCGACGCGGTGGTGTACCTGGGCCTCGATGCCGCTGGCGACGGGTGTGCCGTCCTCGCCGGCGACATTGGTGGCATACAGCTACCGGCGACGTGTTCTGTGCGGGTCACACTGCGGACGGTCGGGCATCAGATCATGCCGCCGTTGGCGCGAATGACTTGGCCGTTGACCCAGTGCCCGGCAGAGCTGGTGAGGAAGGCGACGACGCCGGCGATGTCGGACGGGGTACCCAGGCGTTCCAACGGAGGCTGCTTGGCAAGATGGTCGATGGTGGCATCGTCTTTGCCGTCGAGGAACAGTTCGGTCGCGGTCGGCCCGGGGGCCACAGTGTTGACGGTGACATCGCGTCCGCGAAGCTCGCGGGCCAGCACGAGCGTCACGGCCTCGACCGCGCCCTTGCTGGCCGCGTATCCGCCGTAGGTCGGAAACTGCAGGCCCACTACCGACGTCGACAGCATCACGATCGCGCCACCGTCTCGGACTCGGCGAGCCGCTTCGCGCGCCACCACGAACGTGCCGCGAATGTTGGTGCGATGCATGGCATCCAGCTCGTCGAGGTTCAGGTCGGCGATAGTCGACAGTGTCATCCGCCCGGCAGAGTTCACGACGATGTCCACGCCACCGAACTCGGCTTGCGCTGTGTCGAACATCGCGCCGACGGCGACCTCGTCGGCGACATCGGCCTGCGCCGCGACCGCCGTACCGCCGGCGGCGGTGATCTCAGCTACCACCGCGGCGGCCGCGGCGGAGTTCCCGGCGAACCCAACCACCACGGCCACGCCTTGGGCGGCCAGCGTCGTGGCTATCGACCGACCGATCCCGCGGGAGCCACCGGTGACCACGGCTACCCGCTGCTTGTCCGACTCCGTCATACGACAATCCTTTCACTGTTACGAACGCCTCGTATCGACGCTATCGCAACTGTACACCTGCTGCGTACCGGTGATACCGACCCGGCGTATCGTCGACTTGTGACCGTGCCAACGAACGATCTGCGCGCGGCGATGATCACCGCCGCCGAGCGGCAGCTGGTCAATTCGCCCGACGGCGACATCGCGACCCGAGCCGTATGCGAAGCCGTCGGCGTGACCCAGCCGGTGCTGTACCGCCTGTTCGGTGACAAGCGGGGTTTGCTCGACGCACTAGCTGATCACGGCCTGCAGCGCTACGCCGCGCTGAAGGCCGCACAGACGCAGACAGCGGATCCCGTCGCGGACCTGAAGTCGGGTTGGGCTGAGCACATGCAGTTCGCGGCCGAGAACCCAGCGCTGTATCAGTTGATGTTCGTGCCCCGACCGTGGTCGCAATCGTTTGCCCGTGAGCGGATCTACGACCTGCTGGTGGCAACGCTGACCCGTTGCGCCGCGGCCGGCCGGCTCGAAACCGAGCCTCGAGTCGCCGCCCAGCTCATTCTGTCGGCCAACGTCGGAGTCGCGCTCAACCAGATGGCACAGCCGGACCTGTTCAACGACAGCACGCTGTCCCAGCGGATGCGCGACGCCGTGTTCGGTTCATTGCTGCGAAATGCCGACCCACCCCAGCCCGCGGAGCCCCTGAGAGCAGCTGCACTACGCCTGCACTCGCAACTGTCGCTATCCGACGCCGACGCCGACGCCGACGCTTTGGACCCTCCGGAGTCGGCTCTACTGCGGCACTGGCTGCACCGGATCGTCGGGGCCGACAGCCGCCTGTAACGCAAGACAGCCCATCACCCCATCCACGGTCGGACGTAGTGATCGACGCCCAAGCACAGGTCGTCGCGGACAACGAGAAGGTGCAGTCCACTCGCCGTGCCTTCATTGCCGTCTCTGCCGGCTGTGCCGCGGCCGGCCTGCCTCACCTCCTCCAGAAACGGTGCCCGTTGAGATCGCGCCGACAAACTGTCCGCTGCCGCCGACAGCACTAAGTGGCAGCTTCGCCTGGATCGCGCCGGTGAAGGTGCCTGCGCCGTCGATAGCGGTGGCGGCGATGGTGTCGATCCAGGTGGGCGCTGCGCTGAGCACCCCACCTGCTCACCGCACTCACCCCGGCCGGCGCCGCGTGGGCGCGGCTGCTGGACTGCGGCGCTCGTGGTCGGCTGCGGGTTCGTCGGTCGTGGCGTCGTAGACGCTGCTGGCCGGTGGCCATGGCGAGGCCATGCCGATGATGAGGATCAGGAAGTCGGCAGGGTCGGCGGCACGGACGCGGGCGGCGGCCTGCGCCGCGGCGATGGCAGTAAGTTCTGGTTCCGCGGCAACAGCACCGGGTGTGAGAGCGTCTAATTGATGTTGTGACGCTTTACGTCGGCCAGGACGGGCCACGCAGGGGTGGACAATAGCCGGTATGACTGCATCCGGGACGGTGCCGGGCGCTGCCGGCTACACCGCCTACGCTGATCTCGATCCGAACGTCGGCGAGCCGGTGTTCGGCGATCTGCAGGAGTCGCGGGAGCATCGTAAACGTCGTACAGCGTTGGCGTACCGGGTGTTCGGTGGACTGCACTACGGCTCGCTGGGCGACGGGCACATCACCGCACGTGATCCTGAGCGACTGGACCATTTCTGGCTCGCCCGCAACGGAGTTCCGTTCAACTCCGTCACCGTCGACGATCTGGTGCTGGTCGCGCCGGACGGTCGGGTGGTGGAAGGACGAGGCTGGATCAACCCCGCCGCGTACTTCATCCACCACCCGGTGCACGAGGCGCGGCCCGACATCGTCAGCGCCGCCCACACCCACACCCCGTACGGCACGCCGTTCGCCGCGCAAGGCCGCCTGCTGCAGCCCATCTCGCAGGAGTCGTGCACCTTCTACGACGATCACGCCCTGTTCGACGACGGCGCGGTCGACATCGGTTCCACCGAGGGTGGTAAACGCATCGCTGCAACCATGGGCGGTGGCAAGGCGGTGATCCTGCGCAACCACGGACTGCTCACCGTCGGTGCGTCGGTCGATTCCGCCGTCGGGTTCTTCCTGCAGATGGAACGCGCGGCCGAGGTGCACGTGAAGGTTCCCGATGCCCGGCCGATCGACGACGAGGCCGCTCGATATGCCTACGACGGCCTGGGCGGAGAGACGACGGGCTGGCAGCTGTTCCAATGGCTGCTGAGCACGCTGGTGCCCGATCCCACCGTCGTCGGCTGAACAGCAACGTCCTGCTTTCGGGCGCCGGCCAGCATCTGCGCCACCGGATCGTCGGGCGAGAGGGCGTCGAGAAGTGCCAACTTCCTGTCATCCATCCGGCGCGGACGCATTGGGAATGCTGGCGATGTCCGGCGGCGGTGCCGGGGGCCGAGTGATGGCGCCGTAGTGCGTCCAAATCCTGCCCTGGGTACGGGCGGGCGTGGGCCAGGTGGACGACGCGCCGTTGAGATCGAGCCGTTCCACCGCCCGGTACAGCGCGCCCTGACTGGGATCGGCCGACCGCCGTAGCGCTACCGCAGGAACCCAGGCAGACAGGTGCCGGTAGGCATTGCCGTCGGTCGTGTTGCCATAGACCGTCCAGCTCACCAGTGCCCACCACTGCTGGCGACCGTCGCGCCCCCACGCGTGCAGATCGGCGAGCTGGCCTAGGAGCAGAACGACCACCCGCGGTGCCATCGGCCTAGTATCGAACGCGTGTTCTAGATTTGTCCAATCGGTTGCCCCGTCGAGCGCTGAGCTTGGCGCGTCTGACGGTCGTCAGGTTGCGCGTTCCAGCGACGTCCCGACGCGCGAAGCGGCCCAGGGTGCACCGACTTCACAGCTTGGTGATCTTGGCGTAGCGCAATACCAGCCACTTCTTGCCCGCCGAGCCGAAATCGATCTCGGCCTGCGCCTTTTCCCCGATCCCGCGCACGCCGGTCACCGTGCCCAGCCCCCAGCTGTCATGGGTGACGCGCTCGCCGACGTCCAGTACCACAATCGCCCGGTTCCCCGCCCCACCGCGCAGGCCGCTGCCCGCCAGGCGCGACGCGGCCAGCTGCTCCTGCGCCGACTGGTGGCGACCCGACTGAGCGGCCAGCGCCCGGTAGCCGTGATCGGAGTAGCGGTCGGCGGCCGAGCCGGCGTATCCACTGCCGGGGTATCCCCTGCCGGAGAAGCCGTCAGAATCGTCGTCGCCGTACCGTGCGCCCGGGCGGGCGTCGACTGCGCCCGTCCACGTCACCAACTCGCCCGGTATCTCGTCCAAGAACCGCGACGGCGGGTTCCAGACCGGCGGTCCCCAGGACGACCGGCTTACCGAGCGAGACAGATACAGCCGCTGCCGGGCCCGGGTGATACCGACATAGGCCAGCCTGCGCTCCTCCTCCATCTCCCCGGGTTCGCCCAGGGAGCGCGAGTGCGGGAACACGCCGTCCTCCATCCCGGCGAGGAACACGACCGGAAACTCCAGGCCCTTCGCGGTGTGCAGCGTCATCAGCGTGACGACGCCTCCCGAACCGTCGGCGTCGGGCACCGAGTCGGCGTCGGCAACCAAGGACACCCGCTCGAGGAATTCGTCCAGCCCGGCCGCCAACTCACCGCCCGCACGAACTTCCTCGAACTCACTGGCCACCGCCACCAGCTCGCCCAGGTTGTCGACCCGGCCCTCGTCCTGCGGGTCGCGCGAGGCCTCCAGCTCCGCCAGATACCCCGTCTTGTCCAACACCGCCTCGACGATCTGGGCCGGGCCCGCATCCGGGCCTGCCGCGACCCCGCGTAGCTCGGTGAGCAGCTCGGCAAAACCGCGGATCGCGTTCGCCGACCGAGCGGCGATGCCCGGGATTTGATCGGCCACGTCGAGAGCCTGCGCAAAAGGGATGCGCTCGCGCTCGGCGAAGGCCTGCAAGTAGGCCTCGGCTCGCTCACCGATTCCACGCCGCGGCGTGTTGAGGATGCGACGCAGGCTGACCAGGTCGTCGGGGTTGGCGATCACGCGCAGGTAGGCCAGGATGTCGCGGACCTCGCGCCGCTCGTAGAACCGCACCCCGCCTACGACCTTGTAGGGCAGGCCGACGCGAATGAAGACTTCCTCGAACACCCGTGACATCGCGTTGGTGCGGTAGAACACCGCGACGTCGGAGGGTTTGGCTGCGTCGGCGTCGGACAGTTCGTCGATGCGTTGGGCAACCCAGGCAGCTTCGTCGTGCTCGTTGTCCGCGACGTAGCCGGCGATCGGCTCGCCAGCACCGGCATCGGACCACAGGTTCTTGGCGCGGCGCTCGGTGTTGCGGGCGATGACGGCGTTGGCGGCGGACAGGATCGTCTGGGTGGAGCGGTAGTTCTGCTCCAGCAGGATCGTGCGCGCCTGCGGGTAGTCCCGCTCGAACTCGAGGATGTTACGGATGGTGGCGCCGCGAAAGGCGTAGATGGACTGATCGGCGTCGCCGACGACGCACAACTCCCCCGGCTCCACCGTGGGCACTGTGGGCACCGTCGGCTGCGTCGGTGGGTCCTCGGCGCTGCTACCGGCTGTGCTCACTGTGCCGGTGAGCTCGCGCACCAGCATGTATTGGGCGTGGTTGGTGTCCTGATACTCGTCGACGAGTATGTGCCGAAACCGGCGGCGGTAATGCTCGGCCGTGCCCGGGTGATCCTGTAGGAGCCGCACCGTGCGAGCGATCAGATCGTCGAAGTCCAGCGCGTGCGCCTCGGTGAGGCGCCGCTGATATCCCGTGTAGGCGTCGGCAAGGACCTTTTCCGGCGCAGTGCTCGCGCGCTCGTTCCACGCCTGCACCGTGACCAGCTCGTTCTTCAGATTGCTGATCTGGCTGAGCAGCGCGCGCGCCGGATAACGCTTGGAGTCCAGGTCGAGATCGCGACCGACCAGCGTCATCAGGCGCTTGGAATCGTCGGAGTCATAGATGGAGAACGACGATGCAAGGTCGAGCTTGTCGTGCTCGGCGCGCAGGATTCGCACGCACATGGAGTGGAACGTCGAGACCCACATCGCCCGGGCCCGGGGCCCGACCAGGGCAGCTACCCGCTCGCGCATCTCACCGGCAGCCTTGTTGGTGAAAGTGATCGCCATGATCGCGCCGGGGGAGACGGCGCGCTCGGCGAGCAGGTAGCCGATGCGGTGGGTGAGCACGCGGGTCTTGCCCGAGCCGGCGCCGGCGACGATGAGCAGTGGCGATCCGGCGTGGACGACGGCCGCTTGCTGTTGCGGGTTCAGCCCCTCCAGCAGGCTCGCTGCGGTCATCCGGACGGCGGTGTGCCGCTCCTGCTCGACGCTGTGCGACGCCACTGATTTGGCCCGCGACGCGGCCAGCTGTGCGCTGATGCGCGCAGCGATGCTGCCCGGCGCTGTTGCTGCTCCGGCAGCTGCGGGATCGGCGCTCATGACGCCCGTCAGCGTACGGCCGGGCTACGACAGTTCGGGCATCTCAAGGATCCGCTTGCCGCTCGGACAGCTCCGCCTCCACGGCTGCGCACACGGTGACGTCTTCCATCCATCCGGAAGCCAGCGCGCTCCGATTGAGAAGCCGACGCGCGGATAGGCGCATGGCCAGGCGTTGCGGTTGGGACGACGATGTGTCAGGCTGAGCGACGTGAATCAGTTCACCAACGACTTCTTTTATGGGTACCGCAGCGCGGTCCCCGTCGTTGTCGTCTGATCTGCCCTCAGACCCGCCAGCGCCCCGGACCTTCACGGCCGGGGCTTTTTCGTGCGTCCGCCCGGTCGCGAGAACGCCAGGGCAGACCCGAAGAAGGAAGACATGACCACCACCGCAACAAACGCTCCTGCCGTCGACGACACCGGAGCCCCTGCCAACGACATCGACGGCCTACGCCAGCAGATCGACGACCTCGACGCCCGGATCGCCGCGCTCATCACCGATCGCGCCGCGGTGTCCAAGCGGATCCAGGCGGCGCGGATCAGCTCAGGCGGCACTCGCTTCGAGCTCAGCCGGGAACGCGTGGTTCTCGACCATTACCGCGCCGAACTCGGCACCGACGGCCCCGGGCTCGCCGAAGCTATCCTGCGCATCTGCCGAGGCTCCCGCTGACCGCGTGAAGCGGGCTCAGGGAGCAGTGGTCAGGCTGAGTACCTGGGCCGCAACGCCGGTGGCGCAGGCCGTCAGGTTGAACGTCGGTCCCGGGTACCCGCCGGCCTGCGGGTCGACCTCGACACATCGCGGTGAGACTGTGCCCAGCGTCGAAGTCACCACGAATTTGTATCGATAACCGCTGGTGCCGACCCGCTGCAGGGTCCACTCCACATTGGTGGGGTCCGGCGGCACCGAACCGGCGCATGACTGCTGACGCACCCCGAACCGGTACTGAGCCAGGCACTGCCCGGTCGACCGACTCGTGATCTCGTAGGTGCCCGCCGGCGCGCCGGCGACGGCGTGGAAGGCGAAGGCCTGCGCGGCGGAACCGGTGCAGGGGTTGCCGTAGACGTAGACGAAGTAGCCGCCGGTGGTGCTGACGTCCAGGCAGGTGTTCTGCGCGGCTGAGTAGATGCGGCTGACCGGCGCCGCGGTGGCAGCGGACGCGGGTGCAACGGCTACTCCCGCCGTCAGCAATCCGGCCGCAGCCAGTCCGAACCATGTTTTGCCGAGCGGCATGGCGCTGCTCCCTGCGTCGCTTGCCCGGGGCACGTCGCGCCGGGCGTCCTCTCAGTGTCCGCTCCGATGCGGCTCCAAAGCTTCGGGTTGGCTGTGAAAGGGCAGGCTGGCGTCGCTTGCAGGTCTCGCGGTTGACGGCTCAGACGACGCGTCGCTCCGCCACCCCTGGCGCTGCTCCCGCTTGCCGCCGGCTTGGCCGGCTCAGCCCGGATCTCCGACGAGCTTGAACGACGGAGTGGGCCGGCGCTCCTAGACTCCAATCGCAGCCGGTGAGCTGCGCAGCGTCTGCCGCTACGGTCTCGGGCAGAGCACCCTGGACCTCCGCCGGCTGTCGGGGCCAAACGCCGGCAGCACGAAAGTCGAACTCGGCGCAGGCGAGGTCCGGCTGTTGGTGCTGCGCGCCCTTGCAGTACAGGTCGACACGTCGATGCGGTTCGGCGACGTCTCGGTGAACGGCCGATCGTTGGCGGACGAAACTTCGGTCAATCAAACGGTGTCGACGCCGGCCGCGCAAAGAACACCCGCCGCGCCTCGGCTCCGCATTACGGTGCACCTGCGCGCACGAACGGTGCGGATCACTTACTTCTGAACGCTCAATCCGCCGGTGCCCAGACTGCCGGTGCCCAGCCCGCCAGCGCTGAGTTCGCCGACGGCTGCGTTGATCAGCACGTCACCGTGACCGAGCTCTACGGCATCGGACGCGGAAGCGGGTGGCGCATCGGCCGGGTACACGTCGTCCACGCTGTTCCTCGACCAGGTGCGCATCGCCGGCTGACGAAATTCCCGCGCAGCGGGCGTTCGACGCCAGGCCGAACCATCGACGGGCTGTGGGCGGCGCCCCGGCGCGGGAATCACTGCGGGAAAGATCCGCAGCCCTTCTGGTGCCCGGCACAATGCAGGACAGGCGAAAGGGCGACGTAGGTCGTGCTTACTGCCTCGGTGTCGGGGGCGCACCGTGTTACTCCCACGCCGGAGGCAAGAGGAGCGGTGGCGGCAGCAGCCGTGACAAATGTGGTGCGCATAGTGGTCCGGTATAGCGGGACATGCGGACGCTCCTGAGGGCAGACTTCCCCGTCTGAGCTGGCCACACTACCGACAAATTCGCCCAACCGGTTACCCGAGGGCCTTACTCCCACTCGATCGTTGCCGGCGGTTTGCTGGTGACATCCAGTACTACCCGGTTGATTTCACGCACCTCGTTGGTGATGCGGGTGGAGATGCGGGCCAGTACATCGTAGGGAACCCGGGTCCAGTCCGCGGTCATGGCGTCCTCGCTCGAGACCGGACGCAGTACAACGGGGTGGCCGTAGGTCCGCCCGTCACCTTGCACGCCCACTGACCGCACGTCGGCGAGCAACACCACCGGGCACTGCCAGATCTCGCGGTCCAATCCCGCTGCCGACAGCTCGGCGCGGGCGATGGCGTCGGCGCGGCGCAGGATGTCCAGTCGCTCGGCGTCGACAGCACCGACGATGCGGATACCCAGGCCTGGCCCAGGAAAGGGCTGCCGCCAGACGATCTCGGCCGGCAGCCCCAGCTGCTCGCCGACGCGGCGGACCTCGTCTTTGAACAGCGCCCGCAGCGGCTCGATCAGGCTGAACTGGAGATCGTCGGGCAGGCCACCGACGTTGTGGTGGCTCTTGATGTTGGCCGTGCCGGTGCCGCCGCCGGATTCGACGACGTCGGGGTACAACGTGCCCTGCACCAGGAAGTCGACGCTGTCGCCGTGCGCGCCGGCGTCGGCAACCACCTCGCGCGACGCCTGTTCGAAGACGCGGATGAACTCGCGTCCGATCACCTTGCGCTTGGCCTCCGGATCGCTCACTCCGGCCAGAGCGGCCAGAAACCGGTCCCGGGCGTCGACGACCACCAGCTGCACACCGGTGGCCGCGACGTAGTCCCGCTCCACCTGCTCGGCCTCGCCCGCGCGCAGCAGCCCGTGGTCGACGAACACGCAGGTGAGCTGCTCGCCGATCGCGCGCTGCACGAGTGCGGCCGCCACCGCGGAATCCACGCCGCCCGACAGCCCGCACAGAACGCGCTTGTCGCCGACAGCGGCCCGAATGGCATCGACTTGCTCGTCGATGATGTTGGCCTCGGTCCACTGAGGTCGGGCACCGGCGATGTCGAACAGGAAGCGCTCCAGCACCCGCTGGCCGTGCTCGGTGTGCAGCACTTCCGGATGGAACTGGACGCCGGCCAGACGCCGGTCGAGGTTCTCGAACGCAGCGACCGGAGCGCCGACGGTGGAGGCGACGACGGCGAACCCGGGCGGGGCCTCAGTGACCGCGTCGCCATGGCTCATCCACACCGACTGGGCCGTGGGCAGATCTCGTAGCAGAGTGCCCGCACCGGCCGTCGTCAACGCGGTGCGGCCGAACTCGCTGCCGCCGGTGTGGGCAACCTTCCCGCCTAAAGCCTGCGCCATCGCCTGGAACCCGTAGCAGATCCCGAACACCGGCGCACCGGCCTCGAACAGCGCCGGATCGATGCTGGGCGCGCCGTCGGCATAGACCGAAGACGGTCCACCGGACAGGATGATCGCCACCGGACGCTTGGCCAGCATCTGGTCGACGGGCAGATCGTGCGCCACGATCTCGGAGTAGACATGCGCCTCACGCACCCGCCGCGCGATCAGCTGGGCATACTGCGCGCCATAGTCGACGACGAGGACGAGGTCGGGCTGCATCGGGCAATTCTAGGGCCGTCGATACCACCGATCTCCGGGTCGGCTCAGGGCGAAACCCGGTTCCGCTGTGCGGCAGGTGTGGGCGAAGCTTGGACCATGTCTACCGCTACCACCCAGTTCTCTGCGCCCACCGCCGGTCAGGCAGCCGCCCGAGCCGTCGCGATCACGAAGAAGTACGGCAGCGGTGAGACCGCCGTCACCGCACTCGACGACGTCAGCGTGGAGTTCGGGCGCGCCGAATTCACCGCGATCATGGGCCCGTCGGGCTCGGGCAAGTCGACATTGATGCACTGCATGGCCGGGCTGGATTCGGTGACCTCGGGCTCGGTCGTCGTCGGCGACACCGAGCTGGCCGGCCTGTCGGACAAGAAGATGACCAGGCTGCGTCGCGACCGGATCGGCTTCGTCTTCCAAGCCTTCAACCTGGTGCCCACGCTGACCGCGCTGGAGAACATCACGCTGCCGATGGACATCGCCGGCCGGCGCCCAGATCAGGCTTGGGTGGATTCGGTGATCGACACCCTCGGACTGCGCGACCGCCTGCACCACCGGCCCACCGAGCTCTCCGGCGGCCAGCAGCAACGCGTCGCGTGCGCCCGGGCGTTGGCCAGCCGACCCGACATAGTTTTCGGCGACGAGCCGACCGGCAACCTGGACTCCCGCTCCTCGGGCGAGGTGCTGGGCATTCTGCGCACGTCGGTGGACGAGCTGGGCCAGACCGTCGTCGTCGTCACCCACGATCCGCGGGCCGCCAGCTATGCCGATCGGGTGATATTCCTGGCCGACGGCCGCATCGTCGACGAGATGCGAGCACCCACCGCCGACAGCGTGCTGGACCGGATGAAAAGCCTGGACCAGGGCTGATGAGCGCTCGCGCGAAGAGCAGGAATTGCGGAGTCAGCATCGCAGCGAGGAACGAGCGAGGAGCGCAGCGATGAGTGCCGGCTCGACCATGCGCAGGGTGTCGCTGCGCAACATCGCCTCGCACAAGGTGCGGCTGGCGCTGACGGTGCTGTCGGTGGTGCTGGGCACGGCGTTCGTCACCGGATCGTTCGTGTTCACCGATACCCTCAAGGCGACGTTCAACGGGCTGTTCGGCGACACCTATCAGCACGTCGACGTGCGCGTGACGCCGCGGCACAGCGACACCAGCGGAGTTTCGCTGCGCGACGTCGAACGGATCCGGGCGGTTCCCGGCGTCAAACGGGTACAGACGGAGGTGTCGGGGACAGGCGTGTTGCTGGGCGCCAATGGCAAAGCCGTCAACGCCGGCGGTGCACCGACCGAGGGCCTGCCCTACATTGCGCCGGCGGACACGATGTTGGAGCCGATCGAGATCCAGAGCGGACGTCGGCCTGCCCGTACCGGCGAAGTGGCGCTGAACTCGGGCGCGCTGAAGGTCAGCAAGCTCAGCCTGGGCAGCCGCACCCGGATGCTGCTTCCCGCCCAGGATCCCGTGCCGCTGACGATTGTGGGCGTCTACCGCGTCAAGCACGACACCGGCGGCTACATCGGCGTGGTGTTCACCCCCGAGCAGGCCCGTGCGCTGTTCACCGACGGTAAGCACGTACAGGCCGTCGACGTGCAGGGCGACGGCGTGTCCGCAGCCGTCCTGCGCGATCGAATCGCAGCGGCGTTGCCCGTGGTGAAGGCACAGACCGGGGCGCAGGCGACGAAGCAGACGCGCAACGACGTCGACCACGCGCTGTCGTTCGTCAACTACTTCCTGCTGGCCTTCGGTGCCATCGCGCTGCTGGTGGGCACGTTCATCATCTACAACACCTTCGCGATGCTGGTCGCGCAGCGGCTGCGTGAGCTGGCGCTGCTGCGCGCGGTGGGTGCCAGCCGCGGACAGGTGAGCCAGTCGGTGCTGTTGGAGGCCGCGATCGTGGGACTGGTCGGCAGCGTGCTGGGTATCGGCGTCGGCGTGGCGCTGGCCTACGGGCTGCGCGCGCTGCTCAACGCGCTGAACTTCGGCTTGCCCGGCGGCTCCCTGCAGTTGCTGCCGCGCACCGTGATCGTCGCGCTGCTGGTCGGCGTCGTGGTCACCGTCGTCAGCGCCTACGCCCCGGCTCGCCGGGCGGCCAAGATTCCACCGGTCGCAGCCATGCGCGAGGAGTTCGCCTCGACGGGAACCTCGCTGCGCCGGCGCACGCTGGTGGCCGCCGTGTTCGGTGTTCTGGGAGTCGCCGGCCTGGTGCTGGGCTACCTGGCGAAGACTGCTGGCAGCGGCGCGTCACTGGTGGGGCTGGGCGCGCTGGCCAGCATCATCGCCGTACTGCTGGGAGCACCGGCACTGTCGCGTCCGATCATCGGCGGGCTGGGGTTGATCACCCGTCCGTTCGGGTCGGTGGGGCGGCTGGCGCGCACCAATGCCATCCGCAACCCGAGGCGGACAGCGGCGACGGCGTTCGCGCTCACGCTGGGCCTGATGCTGGTCGGCGCGATCTCGGTGTTCGGCGCCTCGACCAAGCAGAGCATCAACCACCTCGTCGACAACGGCGTCACCGCGGACTACATCGTGACCGGGCCGAACTCCATCGGCGTGCCCATCACCGTCGGACCAGTGCTGGCGAAGGTTCCCGGCGTCGGGTCAGCGGTGTCGCTGCATCCCGCGCAGGTGCGCGTAGACGGCGCCGCGACCACCGGCACCGCCGTCGAGGGCGACCTGAACCAGGTGTTCAAGGTTCCGCTTCGCAGCGGCACCACCGCTCTGACCGGCGCCGAGATCGCAGCCTCGACGACGTGGGCGGCAGATCACCATCTCGTCGTCGGGTCGTTATTGCAGACGCTGACCGTCGACGGCGTACCCGCCACCCTCACCCTGGCCGGGATCTACGCCGACAACCAGCTGCTGGGCCCGTGGGTCTCGAGCGCCGACCTGTGGAAGCGGGTGACGCCGGCCACCGCCCGGGTCAACTACGTCGTTCTGGTGAAGGCAGCGTCGGGCACGGATTCCGGCGCGCTGCGCACCGCGCTGGAGAGGGCGACCGACCGCTTCACCGTCGTCACGGTCCAGGACCGCGAGCAGTTCAAGGGCACCCAGGCCAAGCAGGTCAACGCGCTGCTGGGCATTCTGTACGGCCTGCTGGCGTTGGCGATCGTCATCGCGATTCTGGGCATCGTCAACACGTTGGCGCTGTCGGTGGTGGAACGCCGGCGCGAAATCGGCATGCTGCGGGCGATGGGCATGGTCCGTGGGCAGCTTCGGCGCACGATCTATCTGGAATCGGCGCTCATCGCGCTGTTCGGCGCGCTGCTCGGGATTGCGCTGGGGCTGGTGTTCGGAGCGTTGTTCGTACATACGCTGCGCAACCAGGGCCTGGATCAGGTGTCGGTGCCGTGGCAGCAGGCCGTGGTGTTCCTCGTCATCTCCGGCGCCGTGGGCGTGTTGGCCGCGCTGTGGCCGGCGGTGCGTGCCGCGCGCACTCCACCGCTGGCCGCGATCAGCGATCTGTAGCGGCTGCTGGCGAGCCTCGTCCCGCTGGGTTACGACTTCCGGCCCCGAACCGGCACTACCCGGGACGAAGCTGGCCATGAAGATGGGCGGGCGGCTGGTCACAGCCGGCGCAGGCGGCGCAGCTGTGCGGCGACATAAGGGCGGGCGCGACGCTGGCCGCCGCGCTCGCCGATGGCTTGCGCCAGCGCGCTGAGCAACCGAAGAATCCGCGGCCGGTCGGGATTCCAGCCGCGACGGCGGCACTCGTCGAACCACTGCGCCACGCCGACGTGGCCGCGCTCGGAGTTGCAGCGCTGGCACGCGGCGGCTTCGTTTTCCAGCCACGACGGACCACCTTTGACCCTCGGCACGAGGTGCTCGGTGGTGGGCCGGACGAGTTCGCCGAACGGCCGGGCGCACCAGATGCAGGTCGGCCCGTCGCGCTCGATGGCCGCCTGCAATCGGGCGGCGCGGTCGGGCTGGGCCCAGCTGGCGCGCCCGGCGGTCACGAGCTCACAGAGCAGTCGGAGGGCAGTCGGAGGGCAGTCAGAGGGCAGTCAGAGGGCGAATTCGACGCCGGTCAGCTCGGTGCTGATGTCCCACAACTGCGCGGCCCGCGCCGGGTCGCTCGCGGCGGCGCTGACGGAAGCGGGCGCCGGCGCGCCGCGCGTCTCGAACAGATGCCGCGGGCCGGTGTAGGAGCCAGGCGCGGCAACCGTGGCTGCATACAGCGTCGGCTGCGCGCCCGCTGCCGCGGACTGCGACGCGATCCGGTTGGCCACCGGCCCCACCAGGCGCCCGATCGGGTTCGCACCGATGCCCTGTCGGGAGGTGATGAGACCGGTAACGGCAAGGCCGGGGTGCGCGGCGGTGCTGACCAACTGGTCGCCAGCGCGTCGCTGCAGCTCAGACGCGAACATCAGATTGGCCAGCTTGGAGTTGGCGTAGGCGGTGTGCGGACGGTAGCCGACGACGGACTGCAGATCGTCGAGGTTCAGCTCCGCGCGACGGTGCGCGATCGAGGAGACGGTCACCACCCGCGATCGGTCGGCGGCCAGCAGCCAGGGCAGCAACCGCCCCGTCAGCGCGAAGTGGCCCAGATGGTTGGTGCCCATCTGCAGTTCGAAACCGTCGACGGTAGCCGTCCACCGGGGCGGCGCCATCACGCCGGCATTGTTGATCAGTAGATCCAGCGGGCCCGTCCAGTTCTCGGCGAAGGCCTGTACCGACTCCAGGTTGCTCAGGTCGAGGGCATCGACCTCGACCTGCGCCTGCCGTGCGGCTCGGCAGATCCGCTGGGCCGCCGCGCCGCCGCGGCGCACGTCTCGGCAGGCGAGCACCACCATCGCACCGGCCAGTGCCAGCGCCTTCGCCGTCTCGTAACCGATGCCGGAATTGGCACCGGTGACGACCGCACTGCGTCCGGTCAGATCGGGCAGGTCGATCTTTGACGTCATGCTTTCCACCGTACAAACGAACTGGCTCACGGCCTGATCGCGGCGCCGGCGTCGGCGACGATCGCGCAGTGGCCGGCTGCGCCGGGCTGCGCCGGGCTGCGGCGGCTGCGCCGGGCTGGTCGTCCGGGCTGCGGCGGCTGCGCCGGGCTGTGGCGGCCTGTGGAGCTCGGCGTAATTTGTCAGCCATGACGACTCGCATCTCGCACTGGATCGACGGCGCGGTCACCGCCGGCACCTCCGGCCGGTCCTCCGTGGTCTACAACCCGGCAACAGGACAGACGAGCGCCGACGTGGACCTGGCCTCGATCGAGGACGTCGACATCGCCGTGGCCTCGGCGAAGGCGGCCGCCACGGCATGGCGCTCGGCGTCGCTGTCGCGTCGTTCGGAGGTGCTGTTCCGCTTCCGCGAACTAGTGTTCTCCTCCCGCGAGGAGCTGGCGCGCATCGTCAGCAGCGAGCACGGCAAGGTCGTGCCCGATGCGCTGGGCGAGTTGGCGCGCGGGCTGGAGAACGTCGAGTTCGCTACCGGCGTGCCGAACCTGATGAAGGGCGGGTTCAGCGAGCAGGTGTCCACCGGCGTCGACGTGTACTCGATCCGCCAGCCCTTGGGGGTTGTCGCCGGCATCACGCCGTTCAACTTTCCCGTCATGGTGCCGCTGTGGATGTGCGCCAACGCCATCGCCACCGGTAACGCCTTCGTCCTCAAGCCCAGCGAGAAGGACCCGTCGGCATCGATGTTGCTGGCGCAGCTGTGGAAGCAGGCAGGACTTCCCGACGGCGTCTTCTCCGTAGTGCAGGGAGACAAGGTGGCCGTGGATCGGCTGCTCGAGCACCCCGACGTCGCCGCGGTCAGCTTCGTCGGTTCGACGCCGATCGCACGCTACGTCTACGAGACCGGTACCGCCCGGGGCAAGCGGGTCCAAGCCCTGGGCGGGGCAAAGAACCACATGGTGGTGCTTCCCGACGCCGACATCGAGATGGCGGCCGACGCGGCGGTATCGGCCGCCTACGGCTCGGCGGGCGAGCGGTGCATGGCGATCTCGGTGGTGGTGGCCGTCGGCGACGCCGGGGACAAGCTGGTCGACGCGATCGCGGCACGCCTGCCCAAGCTGCGCATCGGCGCGGGCACCGATCCCGACGCCGAGATGGGGCCGTTGATCACCGCCGAGCACCGGGACAAGGTTGCCGCCTACGTCGGCGCGGGCGCCGCCGAAGGTGCCCGTGTGGTGGTCGACGGACGCACCGCCGACGTCCCCGACGACGGCTTCTTCCTGGGCGTCTCGCTGCTGGACAACGTCGAGCCGCACATGAGCGTCTACCGCGACGAGATCTTCGGACCGGTGCTGTCGGTGGTACGCACGCCGACCTACGCCGAGGCACTCGAGCTGGTGAACTCCCACGAGTACGGCAACGGCACCGCCATCTTCACCCGCGACGGCGGCGCGGCGCGGCAGTTCCAATTCGACGTCCAGGTGGGCATGGTCGGTATCAACGTGCCCATTCCGGTGCCGGTGGCGTACTACTCCTTCGGCGGCTGGAAGGCCTCGCTGTTCGGCGACACCCACATGTACGGAGCTGAAGGCATTTCGTTCTACACCCGCGGCAAGGTCGTGACGTCGCGCTGGCCCGATCCCGGCACCTCCAGCGTGGACCTGGGCTTTCCGCAGACTCGCTGACATCCAAGCTGCACGGCCGCTGCTCAACACGCCGGCCGGCTGGCCGCGCTCTGCACGAGGGCGGCACGGTAGGGCCACACTGTCGGAGTGACGACCGAACATACGGTGCGGCCGATGCCGCCGGCGCTCGCCGCCGAGCCAGGGCAGCAGGAACAGCGGGAACGGGTCGCGGACGAGCGCGACGCCGGGACGTGCCGGGTCTGGCACGAAGGCAAGGTCACCGAAAAGGACTTTGCCATCGACGCCCTGTCCGAAAAGCTGGGCCACGAGGGTCAGCTGGTGTGGATGGACTTGATCAGTCCTGACGCAGCCACCCTCGATCGGCTGGCCACGGAGTTGTCGCTCGATACCAACGCAGTCGAAGACGTCACCAGCCCGCACGAACGGCCCAAGTACACCCGCTACGCCGACCACACCTTCATCACCGCCTACGCCGCGAAATTGCCCGAAGGCGACGCGGAGGTGGAACTGGGCCGGGTGTCGGTGTTCGTCGTGGACAACGCCGTGATCACGGTGCGCGACTCGGAGTCCTTCGACATGAGGCCGGTGGTCGCCCGCTGGCAGGGCAACCAGGAATTGCTGCGGCACGGTGTTGGCGCACTCGTGCACGGTTTGCTTGACGTCATCGTCGACACCCACTTCGATACCGTGCAAGCACTCGACGATGCCATCGAGGCACTCGAGGACGATCTGTTCGCCGAGACACCGCAATCACGCGACGTGCAGCGCAATTCGTTCCGGCTGCGCAAGTCCCTGGTCGCCTTGCGACGGGTGGTGCTGCCGATGCGCGAGGTGGTCGGTGGAGTGATGCGCCACGCCGATGACACCGGGCAGCATGACCCACTGCTCAGCTCCTACTTCCAGGACCTCTACGACCATGTGCTGCGGGTAGCGGAGTGGACCGAATCGGTCCGCGACATGGTCACCACGGTGTTCGAGACGAATCTGTCACTGTCTGATACCCGCATGAACATCGTGATGAAGAAGTTGACGTCATGGGCGGCGATCATCGCCGTGCCCACCGCGGTGACCGGTTTCTACGGCCAGAACGTGCCGTACCCCGGCTTCGGGCACTGGTGGGGGTTCGTTATCAGCTCCGCGATCATCCTGGTGTCGGTGCTGGGACTTTATTTCGGCTTCAAGCGCAAGGACTGGCTCTGAGCATCGGGGAACGGCGGCAGTCTGCAAGCTCCTCGAGGCGCTTCGGCGGTTACCGCGCGCGGTCTGTCTGCAGATCGCTGGTGGTGAGAACCAGCTCGGCCTTCTGGAATTCCTTCACCGACGAGTAGCCGCACTTGCCCATCGAGCGGCGCAACGCACCGAACAGGTTGTCCGTGCCGCTGGGGTCGCTGGCCGGGCCGAGAAGCACCTGCTCCAGATCGTCGCTGGTCGGGCTGGGTGTGAAGATCGCCGAGCGCGGAACCCGCGGATGGGCTGCGGTGGAGTCCCAGAACCGCCCACCGCCGGGAGCATCGACGGCCGCGGCCAGCGGCGCGCCCAACATCACCGCGTCGGCTCCGCAGGCCAGCGCCTTGGCGATGTCGCCGCCGGTGCGCGTCTCGCCGTAGGCGATCAGGTGGACGTAGCGGCCACCGGTCTCGTCGAGGTAGTCGCGGCGCGCGGCGGCGGCGTCGACGATTGCAGTGGCCATCGGAACGTCGATACCCAACACTTGCGGCGTCGTCGCTCCCGGATGGGCGCCGTAGCCGACGATGACGCCCGCGGCCCCGGTGCGCATCAGATGCAATGCGGTCTGGTAGTTGGAGCAGCCGCCGACGATGACGGGCACGTCCAGCGAGGCGATGAACGTC
The DNA here is from genome assembly GCA_964236495.1 of uncultured Jatrophihabitantaceae bacterium. Taxonomy (GTDB): domain Bacteria; phylum Actinomycetota; class Actinomycetes; order Mycobacteriales; family Jatrophihabitantaceae; genus CAXSBR01. Next base: position 124,127 of record CAXSBR010000001.1, on the reverse strand, counting down.
TTGAGGTTCAGGGCGCTGTTGGTGCCCTCGGAGGACGGGTCGCCGATGACGTGCTCGGCGGAGGTGACGGTGCCCTGGATGACGAGCAGGTCCACTCCTGCGGCCAGCACTCCCGGCGCCAGCTCAGCGGCGTGCTGCGGCGACAGCCGAACCGCCACGCAGGCACCGTGCTCGCGTAGCTCGGCGATCCGCTTCACCAGCAGTTCGCGCTGCAGTGGCTGGGCATAAAGACGCTGCAGACGCCCGAGATCGTCACCGACCGACGCCAGGTGGGCGCTGGGATCGTCGTAGCGGCTCCACAGTCCTTCGCCGTCCAGCACGGCCAGACCGCCCAGGTCGTCGATCGTTCCCGCCGTTGTCGGCGAGACGACTGCGTCGGACGGGGCAGCGACGAAGGGCAGCTCGAAGGTGTGCGCGTCGATCTGCCAGGCCGTCGACACCTTCGCCGACGCACGGGTGCGCCGGGTAGGCACCAGCCCCACGTCGGCCAGGCGGTACGCCCGGCGCACGGTGCGCCCCAGGCCGATCTCGACGGTGTCAGGCATGTCGGCAAGTCTGCCCCACTCCCGCGGCGCCGAATACCCCCGAGTTCCTGGCCGCTTGGACTATTGGCTCTCTGGACTGTCTGGTCGCCCGGAACACCTGGGCGGCCGGACTACTCAGTCGGCGCTGTAGTTGGGGGCCTCGACGGTCATCTGGATGTCGTGCGGGTGCGACTCCTTGAGCCCGGCCGAGGTGATCCGCACGAACTGGCCGCGTTGCTGCAACTCGGGAATGGTCGAGGCACCGACGTAGAACATCGACTGTCGCAGGCCACCGGCCAGCTGATAGGCCACCGCGGCGAGCGGTCCGCGGTAGGGCACCTGGCCCTCGATTCCCTCGGGCACCAGTTTGTCGTCTGCCTGCACGTCGCCCTGGAAGTAGCGGTCCTTGGAGAACGACTTCGCGCGGCCACGCGACTGCATGGCACCGAGGGAGCCCATGCCTCGATAGGTCTTGAACTGCTTGCCGTTGATGAACACCAGATCGCCCGGCGATTCGTCGCAGCCGGCCAGCAGCGAGCCCAGCATCACCGTGTCCGCACCGGCGACCAGGGCCTTTGCGATGTCACCGGAGTACTGCAGTCCGCCGTCGCCGATCACCGGGACGCCGGCCGCTCGGCAGGCCTGCGCAGCGTCGTAGATCGCGGTCACCTGCGGCACACCGACACCGGCCACGACCCGGGTGGTGCAGATCGAACCCGGGCCGACACCGACCTTGACGCCGTCGGCACCGGCGTCGATGAGGGCTTGCGCACCGGCGCGGGTGGCCACGTTGCCTCCCACGATGTCGACGTCGCGCGCGGCAGGTTCTGCCTTGAGCCGACGGATCATGTCGGTGACGCCGCGGGCATGGCCGTTGGCGGTGTCGACCACCAGCATGTCGACACCGGCGTCCACCAGCGCCATCGCCCGCTTCCAAGCGTCGTCGAAGAAGCCCACAGCAGCGCCCACCCGCAGCCGCCCGCTCGGATCCTTTGTGGCGTCGGGGAACTGCTCGCTCTTGGTGAAGTCCTTCACCGTGATCAGCCCGCGCAGGCGCCCGTCGCCGTCGACCAGGGGAAGTTTCTCCACCTTGTTCTTGGCCAGCAGCGCCAGCGCATCGTCGGTGCTCACCCCGACCTGGGCGGTGATCAGCGGCATCTGCGTCATGACTGCGCGCACCGGCTGTCGCATGTCGGTCTCGAAGCGCAGGTCTCGATTGGTGATGATCCCTATCAGGCGGCCGTCGGCCTCCACCACGGGAAGCCCGGAGATGCGGTACCGCGCGCACAGCTCGTCCACCTCGGCCAGCGTCGCGTCCGGCGTCGTCGTCACCGGGTGCGTGATCATGCCGGCTTCGGATCGCTTGACCAGATCCACCTGCTGGGCCTGGTCGTCGATAGCCAGGTTGCGGTGCAACACCCCGATGCCGCCCTGACGCGCCATCGCGATGGCCAGGCGCGACTCGGTGACGGTATCCATGGCCGCCGACACCAGCGGTACCCGCAGGGTGATGTTGCGCGAGACCGAGCTGGAGGTGTCGGCCTCGCTGGGATTGACGTCGGTCTCGCCAGGCAGAAGCAGAACGTCATCGAAAGTGAGCCCCAGGCGGGCGAACGGTGCCGGCAAAGCGCTGTCTGGACCGAACTGGGAGCTCACGATCTTCCTTCCGCCGCCGGATGGCTCATCGTACTGACGACGCCGGAACCTAGAGCCGCAACCGTGCGTTCACACAATTGACGGCCCGACGTGGTTGCCGATCCGCACCGCATCGAGCGAAGTCATGGCCTGCCGATGCTGGCACAAACGCGTTGTCAGCGCTTACCTTGGTGTCGTGCACGCCAATGAGCGACTGCGAGGGACGGCTCGAGCGCTGTCGGAGTCTCCCCGACTTCGCCCAGTCCGCCGTAACGATGGCCGATACTGTGCCCGCAGTGGCTACCCGCGGCGACAGACCGCCTGCGAGCAAGTGAACCCGGTCGGCGTGCGATGAGCGCAGATCGGGAGCCGGTCGGGTTCGACGCCGGCCCGCGCGATCCGTTTGTCGGCGACGCCGCTGATCCGGCCGGGCTGTTGGACGCGCTCGAGCCGACCGAGCCGCTCACCGATACCGAACGTGACGACGTCCTCGCCGATCTCGCCGAGTTGACGGAATTTGCTGCATCTCTCGCTCCGCGCGGCATCGTGGGCATCGTCGTCGAGTGCGTCGACTGCCGTGAACCGCATTACTTCGGCTGGGACCTGATGCACGCCAACCTGCATACCCTGCTGAACTCGGGACAGGTCCACGTGCACGAACCTGCGTGCGCGCCGGCGGCTGCGGCGTACGTCAGCTGGGACTACGCCCGCGGCTTTACTGACGCGCTCAGTCGTCTCTGACCCCTGACCATTGAGCCGGGCGTTACTGAATCGTTACACAATGCAACACCTCCAAGTGAACCGGCTGGACAGGCAGTACCGAACCTCTTGACACGCGAGTCCCCCACTCCGAGTCGAAAGAGGTTTATCCATGGCCGATGGCGCCAAACTTCCCATGCCGGTGTCCGACAACTGGGATTGGCAGGTCCGTGCTGCTTGCCGAGGCCTGGACGCCTCGGTGTTCTTCCATCCGGAGAACGAGCGCGGCCGTTCGCGCCGGCGTCGGGAAGAGCAGGCCAAGCAGATCTGCAGTGACTGCCCGGTGCGCCGCGAGTGCCTGGGGTGGGCTCTGTCGGTGCATGAGCCGTACGGCGTCTGGGGTGGCCTGTCCTCGACCGAGCGCGACGAGTTGCTGATCGCCACCGGGCGTAGCACCTTTCCCATCGCAACGTAATAACCCCGCGCTAGCGCGCGCCGGTCGCAGCGCCCGTCCGGACGCCGTAACCCGATCGTCCAGGCGGTCAGCACGCCGGCCGGCTCGTCGCCGGTGTGCGTTCTGCCCGGGTAGCGTCAGCGCTGAGATGAACATCGAATTCGAGATTTCCTACGCTGCTGCCCCCGATGTCGTCAGCCTCATGACCTTCGACCGCGACTTCCAGGCACGCAAGTGCCAGGCGACCGGGGCACTGGACTACACCGTGGACGTCGCCGACACCGGCGAGCAGACCGTGGTCAGCACCACGCGCGATCTGCCCACCGACGGCTTTCCCGACTTCGTCCGCTCGATGGTCGGCCAGAGGCTCAAAGTCACCGAGGTGGACACCTGGGCCGCTGCCAGCGGCGACGGATCGCGCTCGGGCGTAGTCGTAGTGACGGTGGCCGGAGCGCCGATCCGCTTCGACGGAACACTGACGCTATCTCCAACCGCGGCCGGCGCGCGCGCACAGCTTCGCGGCGAACTGAAAGCGAGCGTCCCGCTGTTCGGAAGCAAGATCGAACAGGCTGCGGCACCGGCCATCACCGCGGCCATGACGGCCGAGGAAAGCACCGCCGCGCAGTGGTTGGCCGAGCACTCCGGCTGAACCGCTCGACGTCAGCCAGTCGACGGCCTTGATGCCGGTGGGCATACGTCGCCCTCCGCGACAGAGAGCGTGTTGTCGGCCGGCATGCACAAACCCCGCCCACCGTCGGCCGGTGAGCGGGGCTCGTGTTGACGCGGTTTGCGTTTCTTTGCGCAGCCCTAGTGGGAGTGGCCGTGTCCGCCGTGGCCGTGACCTGCGGCAGCCGGTGACTCGTCTTCAGGCTTCTCCACGATCGACACCTCGGTGGACAGCACCACCGACGCCGTCGACGCGGCGTTCTGCAGCGCGGCCTTGGTGACCTTGACCGGATCGACGATGCCCGCCGAGACCAGGTCCTTGTAGTCGCCAGTGGCGGCGTCCAGACCTTCGCCGATGGTCAACCCGCGGACCTTGTCCACCACGACATAGCCTTCAAGCCCGGCGTTCGAGGCAATCCAGCGCAGCGGCTCGGCCAGCGCGGTGCGCACGATCGCGACACCGGTGGCTTCGTCGCCGGTCAGGCCCAGGTCACCGTCAAGCACCGACGCCGCCTGCACCAGCGCTGTACCGCCGCCGGCGATGATGCCCTCCTCCACCGCTGCACGAGTGGCCGCGATGGCGTCCTCGATACGGTGCTTACGCTCCTTGAGCTCCACCTCGGTGGCCGCGCCGACCTTGATGACCGCGACGCCGTTACCGAGCTTGGCCAGCCGCTCCTGCAGCTTCTCCCGGTCCCAGTCCGAATCCGTCGTCTCGATCTCGGACTTGATCTGGGCGATGCGTGCGTCGACGTCGGCCTTGTCGCCGCCGCCGTGGGTCACCGTGGTGGTGTCCTTGGTGACCACGACGCGACCCAGGGTGCCGAGCACCTCGAGGCCGACCTGGTCGAGCTTGAGCCCGACCTCGGGCGCGACTACCTGCGCACCGGCCACGATGGCCAGATCCTGCAGGAACGCCTTGCGGCGGTCACCGAAGTAGGGCGCCTTGACCGCGACGACGTCGAAGGTCTTACGGATGGCGTTGACGACCAGGGTCGACAGCGCCTCGCCGTCGACGTCCTCGGCCACGACGAGCAGCGGCTTCTTGGCCTCGACGACCTTCTCCAGCAGCGGCAGCAGCTCGGCGATGGAGCTGATCTTGTTCGGAGTGATCAGGATGTAGGGGTTCTCGAGCACCGTCTGCTGGGCTTCGCCGTCGGTGATGAAGTGCGGCGAGAGATAGCCCTTGTCGAACTGCATCCCCTCGGTGAACTCGAGCTCGGTCTCCAGGCCGTTGGACTCCTCGACGGTGATGACGCCGTCCTGGCCGATCTTGGTCAGCGCCTGACCGATCAGGGCGCCGATGGCGGGGTCCTGGGCGGAGATGGTGCCCACGTGGGCGATGGATTGCTCGCCCTCGACCGGAATGGCGGACTTGTCGAGCTGAGCGGTGACGGCCTCGACGGCAGCGTCGATGCCACGCTTGAGCGCGCCGGGTGCCGCGCCGGCGGAGACGTTCTTCAGGCCGGCCGACACCAGTGCCTGGGCGAGCACGGTAGCAGTGGTGGTGCCGTCGCCGGCGACGTCGTTGGTCTTGGTGGCGACGGACTTGACCAGCTGGGCACCGAGGTTTTCCATCGGGTTGTCCAGCTCGATCTCGCGGGCGATGGTGACGCCATCGTTAGTGATGACGGGCGGGCCGAAGGACTTCGACAGCACGACGTTGCGACCGCGCGGGCCGAGCGTGACCTTGACGGTGTCGGCCAGGGCGTTGACGCCCCGCTCGATCGCCCGACGGGCATCCTCGTCGAAGGTAAGAATCTTGGGCATGATTTCCTTTCACAGCACTCAATGAGTTCGGCCCCGCACCCGCGTCGAAACGCCAGGCGCGGGGCCGTCGTGCACAATCTGATTAAGCGCGGACGACGCAACCCCCTACAGGAAGGCTGCGCGTTGGTGAGTGCCAGTGCTGGCCAACCAGTTGGCGACCACCATCAGAACCGCACCGCGCGGACGCAACCTGTCCTTTACGGGAGGCTGCGCCGTTGGTGAGCATCAGTAATGGCCAACCGATTGGCGACCACTACCAGAACCGCACCGCGCGAACGCAACCCGCCCTCTACCGGGAAGGCTGCGCCGTTGGTGAGCACTAGTACTGGCCAACCGATTGGCGACCACTACTAGAACCGCACCGCGCGGACGCAACCTGTCCTTTACGGAAAGGCTGCGCCTTCGAGACGCTCTACTTCTCGATGACGGCGAGCACGTCACGCGCGGAGAGGACCAGGTAATCCTCGCCGGAGTAACGGATCTCGGTTCCGCCGTACTTGCTGTAGAGCACGACGTCGCCGGTGTTGACGTCGAGCGGGATGCGCTTGCCCGAATCGTCCACGCGGCCGGGGCCGACAGCGAGGACAGTGCCCTCCTGGGGCTTTTCCTTGGCGGTGTCGGGAATGACCAGGCCCGAGGCGGTGGTGGTTTCGGCCTCATTGGCCTGGACCACGATGCGGTCCTCGAGCGGCTTGATGTTGACCTTGGTTGCAGTCGTCACGATGTGTCCCCCTATAGGGTCGAAGAGCGAGCTGATGAGAACGTTGTCGGTGCCAGGCCCGGCTGCCGTCGCGGGGGTCAGTGGGCCTTCACTTTGGCACTGCACTTGGCACTCTAGCTACTTGAGTGCCAACTCTCAATGTGTCGGTGGTCGCCTGAGCCGTGGCGCCGATGCCGACAGCACGCTCAGACGACGACGTCGCTGATCGGCAGCGAGGAGTCGGCACCGAAGGTGATCGGCGACGGCGCCTCCCCGGCCTGCACCAGCTGCGCGCCCAGCGCGGCCACCATCGCACCGTTGTCGGTGCACAGGCCCGGGCGGGGCACCCGCAGCACGATGCCCGCGGCGTCGCAACGCTGCTGTGCCAGCACCCGAAGGCGGGAGTTGGCCGCGACCCCGCCACCGATGACGAGGTGGCCGATGCCGTTGTCGCGCGCGGCCCGCACCGCCTTGGCCGTAAGGACGTCGACGACGGCCTCCTGAAACGATGCCGAAACGTCGGGCACCGGCACCGGTTCCCCGGCCCGTTCGCGAGCCTCCACCCACCGTGCGACCGCCGTCTTCAGGCCCGAGAACGAGAACGCGTACGGCGCGTCGTGCTGGCCGGTCATGCCGCGCGGGAAGGCAATAGCGGCGCCGTCACCGTCGCGGGCGACTCGGTCGATGTGCGGGCCACCGGGGAACGGCAACCCGAGCAGCCGGGCCACCTTGTCGAAGGCCTCGCCCGCGGCGTCGTCCATCGTCGCGCCCAGCTCGTCGAGTTCCAGGCCGCCGACGCGCGGCACCCGCAGCAGGCTGGAGTGCCCGCCCGACACCAGCAGCGCAATGCAGGGTTCGTCCAGTGGCCCGTGTTCGAGCAGATCCACCGCGACATGCGCGGACAGATGGTTGACCCCGTACAGCGGCTTGTCCAGCGCCAGCGCATAGGCCTTCGCCGCAGCGACGCCGACGAGCAGTGCGCCGGTGAGGCCGGGACCGGCGGTGACGGCGATCGCATCGACGTCGGCAGGTGCGATACCGGCTGTTGCGCAGGCGCGATGGACGGTGGAGACCATTGCCTCCAGGTGCGCGCGGCTGGCCACCTCGGGCACGACTCCGCCGAAGCGGGCGTGCTCGTCGACGCTGCTGGCGATGGCGTCGGCGAGCAGCGCGGTGCCGCGAACTATGCCGACGCCGGTCTCGTCGCAGGAGGTTTCGATGCCCAGCACGAGCGGCTCACCGCTGCCGTCGCCGCGCAGACCAGACTCAGAGCTCACGGCGCATCTCCACGGCGTCTGCACGCCCGAGGTCGTAGTAGCCGCGGCGGATGCGTAGCGGGGCGAACCGGTTGCGCTCGTACAGCCGTCGGGCCGCCTCATTGTCGGTGCGTACTTCGAGCACCACCTCGCCCGCACCGCGACGTCGCGCTTCGTTCAGCAACGCCTCCAGCATGGTCTGCCCGATGCCGTGGCGCTGGGCGGCAGGCACGACGCCGATGGTCAGGATCTGGGCGGTGTCGCCGATCGTCATCAGCCCGGCCCACCCCAGGATGGGCAGATCATCGTCGGCGGGATCGGTCACCGCGGCGATGTAGTAGCGGTGGCCGATGTCGGCGAGCTCGTCGGCGTAGCTGGCCGCCGACCAAGCCTCCGCTCCGAACATGTCGACTTCGAACTTCTGCAGCAGCGGTATGTGCGCGCGCGTCATCGCCACGATGCGCACGGTGATGCCCTCGTCCGCGCCGGGCAGCGCCGTCATGTCGACCTGCCCAGCGCCGGCTCCGCGGTGACGGCCTTGTACTCACTCGGCGCGACGGCGTCAGGACGGCGCAGGTACAGCGGCGTCAACGGCTCGGTCGGCGCTTCGGCCAGGATGCGGTCCGCGGCCAGCGTGACCATCGACGCCAGGTCTGGATAGTCACCCTCGAGCAGCTCCAGGGCGAGGACGTCGCGGTACAGCCGCGCGCCGGCACCAGCCATTGCGGTGAACCCGTCGGTGGGCACGTCGCCAGGGCGGTCCACCGACGGGCCGTGCGTACGCCTGCCGTCGACATAGCTCGCCCAATAGACCTCGCGACGACGCGCGTCGCCGGCCACCAACAGCGTCCGTCCGGCGGCAACGGCATCCAGCGAGCACACGCCGTAGGCCGGGATGCCGAGCGCGTCGGCGATCGCGGCGGCGGTCATCAGACCGACGCGCAGCCCGGTGAACGGTCCCGGACCGGTGCCGGCCACGACAGCCTCGAGTGCGTCGACGCCTACGCCCGCGTCGGCCAGGCACGCCGCAATGGAGGGAACGAGTTGCTCGGCGTGGGCGCGGGCGTCGACGACGCGCCGCTGGCTGAGCACCGTTGCGGTGCCGTCTGCGTCGACCCGGGCCAGCGCGCAACTCACCGCGGCGCTGGAGGTGTCGATCGCGAGCGTGAGCACGAGGCCAGAGCGTAGTTGCCAGCCGGTGGGCGCCGCACTGCCGGAGCGTTCCGTACCGCCGACGTACATGCCGCTCCGGCAGTGCTCAGGCCAGCTTGGCAATGCGCGTACGCCACACCTCGTCGGACGGGTAGAGCGTGAGATCGCGAACGTCGCTGTCGGGTTCGCGATCGAGGTGCAGGCGGAGGTGGGCGTCGGCCAACCGATCCGCCAGGCCGGCGCCCCACTCCACCGCCGTCACCGAGTCGGCGACGTCGACGTCGAGGTCCAGGTCGTCGATCTCGGCCAGCGACGACAGCCGGTAGGCATCGACGTGCACCAACGGCAACCGCCCGCCTCGGTGGGCACGTGCGATCACGAAGGTGGGCGACACGACGGCCCCGCGCACGCCCAGGCCGGCACCGATCCCCTGCACCAGGGCAGTCTTACCCGCTCCCAGCGACCCGGTGAGGATCAGCAGATCGCCCGGGCGCAGGAAGTCGGCCAGTCGGGTGCCGAAGTCGCGGGTGTCGTGCGGTGTGGCCAGCTCGATCCTCACGCCGGCTAGTCCTGCCGAGCGTCGTCGTCGACGTATCGGCGCGGTACGCGGGCGCCGATGCGGGTGACGATCTCGTAGTGGATCGTGCCCGTCGCCGTGGCCCAGTCCTGCGCGGTGGGTTCGCCGTGCCGGCCGCTGCCGAACACAATCACCTCGTCCCCGGCGCGCACCGCCGCCGCGTCGCCGGCGCTCGGACCGAGGTCGACGACGAACTGGTCCATGGCCACCCGCCCGCTGATCACGCTGCGGCGGCCGGCGACCGACACCGGCCCGACGTTGCTGGCCGCGCGCGGAATGCCGTCGGCATAGCCCAGCGGGACCAGCGCGAGCGTGGACGGCCGCGACGTCGTGTACTGCCAGCCGTAGGAAACCCCCTGGCCGGCGCCGACGTTCTTCACCAGCGCCGCCCGCGAGCGCAACGTCATCGCCGGGCGCAGGTCCGGTGCGGGCACCGAGGGCACCGGATTCAGGCCGTACAGCGCGATTCCGACGCGCACGAGATCGAAGTGTGCCTGCGGCCAGGTCAGCGTCGCAGCCGAGTTCGCCAGGTGGCGCAACTGTGCGACGACGCCGCTGGAGCGGGCCACCTCCAGAGCGCGCGTGAACGCTTCCAGCTGCTCGCCGTCGGCGCGATGGCCCGGCTCGTCGGCGCAGGCCAGTTGGCTCCACACGCCGACGACGGTGATGTCGTGCGTGGACTGCGCCCAGGCGGCGGCCTCCACCAGCACCGGCCAGTCCGCCGACGTCGCGCCGTTGCGGGCCAGGCCGGTATCGACCTTGAGATGGACGCGCGCCGGCCGGCCCACCCGCGCGGCGACCACGCGTACCGCGTCGAGATGCTGGGTGGACGGAACGCTGACGTCGACGTCGGCGGCGACGGCGGCAACGAGTTGATCAGTCTCCCCCGGCGCCCACAGCCAGGCCAGGATCGGCGCGGCGATACCGACGCGGCGCAGCTCCAGCGCCTCGTCCAGCAGCGCGACGCCGAGCCAGGTGGCGCCGCCGGACAGGGCAGCCGTCGCCGCCGGAACCATGCCATGGCCGTAGCCGTCGGCCTTGACGACCGCCATCACCTGCGCGTCGGTAGCGGCCCGAACAAGGGCGGTGTTGGCGCGGATGGCACCAAGATCGATGACGGCCTCGGACGTGCTCACCGGGGCAAGTGTCGCAGCATCAGCCGGTCTCGACGGTCTGCAGCGCCGAGCGGACCGCACCGAGCACGTCGGCCGACGTGGGCGGGCCGGCAGTTGCGGCGATCTGGCCTGCGACGCCGTGCAGGAAGGCACCGAGCGCGGCAGCCAGGCCGGGCGCGTGGCCGGCCGCCAACAGCGAGCCGATCAGCCCGGACAGCACATCCCCGCTGCCGGCGGTGCCCAGCCACGGCGTTCCGGTGCGGTTGACGTAGGCGTGCCCGTCGGGGTCCGCGACGACGGTGGCATTGCCTTTGAGCAGCACCACGGCACCGCCGTCTGCGGCCGCTCGACGAGCAGCGTCGATGCGGTTGTCGCCCACCTCGCCGAACAGCCGGGCGTACTCGCGGTCGTGGGGCGTCAGCACCGTCGGGGCGTCGCGGGGCAGGAGGTCGCGGTGCTCGGCCAGCAGGGTGATGGCGTCGGCGTCGACGAGCACCGCCGCATCGGACTCCAGCACGTACCGCAATGCCGCCACCGCGGCGTCGTCGGTGCCCAGGCCTGGCCCGACCACCCAGGCCTGTACCCGGCCGGCATCCTGCGGGCGGTCGCTCACGACAGCTTCGGGCCAGCGGGCCCTGATCGCGTCGGCAGCAGCGCCGGCGTAGCGCACCATGCCCGCGCCGCCGTGCAGCGCGGCGCCGGTGCACAGCACCGCAGCGCCGGTGTACTGGGCCGAGCCGGCAGCCACGCCGACCACGCCGCGGGTGTACTTGTCATCGAGCGGCCCAGGCGGGTGCACGGCCTGAGCCACGTCGGCGGCTTCTAGCACGTCGACGCCGGCGGCCGGCAGCTGCAGGCCGATCTCGACGAGGACCACTCGTCCGCAGCGCTGTGCACCGGCGCCGACGAGCAGGCCGGGCTTGAGCGCGCCAAAAGTGACGGTGACATCGGCCTGCACCGCGGCTCCTGCCACCACGCCGGTATCGGCATCGACGCCGCTGGGAATGTCGACGGCGACGACGATCCCGTCGCCGTCAGCGGCTGCCTGCGCCAACGAGGCGGCGGGCTCGCGCAAGCTACCCGACCCGCCGATCCCGACGATGCCGTCGAGCACCAGGTCCGCCGCTGCGAGCACCGCCGAACCGTCCGAAGACACCTGACCACCGGCGACACGCAGCGCCGCCAGCCCACCGGCGTGCACCCGGTCCGGGGACAGCAGCACCGCCGTCACCGCCGCGCCCCGCTGGGCAAGCTGCGCACCGGCGTACAGCGCGTCGCCGCCGTTGTTGCCGCTGCCCACCAACGCCACGATCCGACGGCCGTAGACGCCACCCAGGAGCCGGACGCACTCGGTGGCCAGCCCCGCGGCCGCGCGGTGCATCAGCGCTCCGTCGGGCAGACTGCGCATCAGCTCCTGCTCGGCCGCCGTGATCTGCTCGACCGAATACGCACCGCGCACAGACGCCTCCTTCGTTGACGGACCGCTGGCACCAGTGCGCGAGCGTAGGCCTCACGCCTCGGCGATGACGACGGCCGAGGCGATACCGCCATCATGCGACAGCGACACGTGCCAGCTGACGACGCCCAGAGCTTGCGCGCGAGCTTCGACCGTGCCGCGAACGTGCAGGGTGGGCCGTCCGACGTCGTCCACACGCACCTCGGCGTCCAACCACGACATGCCACCGGGGGCACCGAGGGCCTTGGCCAGCGCTTCCTTCGCCGCGAATCGCGCCGCCAACGACTCGGCCGTGCGCGGCTCGCCCGACGCGGTCAGCTGCTCGGCCGCGGTGAACAGCCGCGGCGCCATCGACGGCGTGCGTTGCAGGGATTCGGCGAACCGTTGCACCGGTACCACGTCGATGCCGACTCCTACGATCACGAGCCGCTCGCCAGCGGCTCACGGGCCGCTCGGCAGACAACCACCAGCCGTTGGAAAGGAGTTCGCACGCCGCTCAACCTGCAGGCACGGCTGACACCGGCTTGCCGGCCAGCCGGGCCTCGGCTTCCAGCTCGTCCTCCACTGCGCCCTCGGCGGCCACAGCCGCAGGTGCTGCGATCGGACCGGGCGGAGCGTAGTCGGACAGGTGGCCGGGAAAGATGCCGTGCGAGGGATCGAGGTAGGCGGCAATGTTGTTGGCTGCCGTCGCCGCCTCACCGAATCCGGTGACGATCAATCGGACCTTACCGGGGTACTCGCAGATGTCGCCGGCGGCGTACACCCCAGGCACGGTGGTGGCCATCGACGTGTCGACGACGATGTGTCGGCGCTGACGGACCTCCAGGCCCCACTCCAGCAGCGGGCCGAGATTGGCCGTGAAACCCAGCGCGGCAACGAGGCGGTCGCAGGGCAGCGTCACGTTCTCGCCACGACTGCTGACCTGCACCGCCGTTACCTCCGGGTCGCCGGTGACACCGGCGATCTCGGCGTCGGTGAACACCTGCACGGTCGAGGCGTGCAGCAAATCCACCGAATGCGGGTGCGCGCGGAAGGCGGCGCGTCGGTGCACGAGGGCAACGCTGGCAGCGATCGGCTCCAGCAACAGCGCCCAGTCCACGGCCGAGTCCCCGCCCCCCACGACGACGACGTCCAAGCCGGCGTACGCGCTCGGTTCGGGCACGAAGTGCACGACACCGTGGCCCAGGAGCTGTTCACCAGTGGGCAACGGACGCGGCGTGAACGTGCCGATGCCACCGGTGATGAGGATGGATCCCGCCTCGATCCGCTGCCCGTCCGAGGCCGTCACCGCGAAAGCACCGTCGCCGCGCTCGAGCCCGACGGCCTGCCTACCCAGGACGTAGCGCGGGTCGAAGGGAGCCGCCTGCGCAACAAGCTGATCCACCAGCTCACGTCCGCGCACAGCGGGAAAACCTGCCACGTCGAAGATCGCCTTCTCGGGATACATCGCGCTGATCTGCCCGCCGGGCTCGGGCAACGAGTCCAGCAGCGCCACCGTCAACCCCCGCACGCCGGCGTAGTAGGCGCCGAAAAGACCGACGGGCCCCGCTCCGACGATCAGCAGATCAACCGGATCGAGGTTAGCGGCCGAGGTCATACCCCGATCCAACTAGATAGAGCGACGCCCGGCCAGCAATTGCAGTGCAAACAACGCTCTATTCGACGGTGACTGACTTGGCCAGGTTGCGCGGCTTGTCGACGTCAAGGCCGCGGGCGGCGGCGATCTCGGCGGCCAGGATCTGCAGTGGCACGACGGCGACCAGCGGCGAGAGCAGGGTCGCAGCGGGCGGAACCTCGATGACGTGGGTGGCGTCCTTGGCCGCCGCGGTGTCCCCGCGCTCGGCGATGACGATCGTGCGGGCGCCGCGGGCCCGGATCTCAGCCATGTTCGACAGCATTTTCTGATGCAGCAGCGGGCGACCGACCGGCGAAGGCATGATCACCACGACGGGCAGGCCGTCCTCGATGAGCGCGATCGGCCCATGCTTGAGTTCGCCGGCCGCAAATCCCTCGGCGTGCATGTACGCCAACTCCTTGAGCTTCAGCGCGCCCTCCAGGGCCAGCGGATAGCCGACGTGGCGACCCAGGAACAGCACCGTGTCACTGGACGCGATCTCGCGCGCGACGGCCTTGACGGTGTCGGCGCTGCGCAGCGTCTGCTCGATCAGGCCGGCTGCCGAGCACAGCGATTCGTACTCGCGCACGATCTCGTCGCCGTACTTGGTGCCGCGCGCCTGCGCCAACGCCAGCGCAACCAGCTCCACGGCCGCGACCTGGGACACAAACGTCTTCGTCGCCGCCACGCCGATCTCAGGACCGGCATGGGTATAGAGGACCGCGTCGGACTCGCGCGGTATCTGGGCGCCGTTGGTGTTGCAGATCGCCAACACTTTGGCCCGCTGGTCATGGGCGTGACGCACGGCTTCCAGGGTGTCAGCGGTCTCCCCGGACTGGCTGATCGCCACAACCAGGGTTTGACGACTCAGTACCGGGTCGCGGTACCGGAACTCCGACGCCATCTCGACCTCGACCGGTATCCGCGTCCAGTGCTCGATCGCGTACTTGCCGAGCAGACCGGCGTGGTACGCGCTCCCGCAGGCGATGATGAACACCTTGTCGATGTCGCGCAGCTCCTGGTCGTCCATCCGCTTCTCGTCCAACGTGATGTGGCCGTTGGTGAGGTGCCCGCGCAGGGTGTCGGCGACGGCGGCAGGCTGCTCGTCGATCTCCTTGAGCATGAAGTAGTCGTAGCCGCCCTTCTCGGCGGCCTCCAGATCCCAGTCCACCCGGAAGTGCTTGCCGTCGACGGACCTGCCGTCGAAGGTGGTGATGGCGTAGCCCGAGCGGGTGATCTCGACGACCTGGTCCTGGCCCATCTCCACCGCGTCGCGGGTGTAGGGGATGAAGGCGGCGACGTCGCTGCCCAGGAACATCTCACCGTCGCCGATCCCGATAACCAGTGGCGAGTTGCGTCGGGCGGCGACGACGACGTCGGGGTTCGCGCTGTCGACGACGACCAGCGTGAAGGCCCCCTCGAGCCGACGGCAGACGCGGCGCAGAGCCTCGGCCGGCTCGACGCCGGAATCGCGCAGGACCGCCGCCAACAGGTGAGCTACGACTTCGGTGTCGGTCTCGCTAGTGAATTCGACGCCCGCGGCTTCGCACTCGGCGCGCAGGGCGGCGAAGTTCTCGATGATGCCGTTGTGCACGACGGCCAGGCGGTGCGCGCCGTCGACGTGGGGGTGCGCATTGCGGTCATTGGGCGCGCCGTGGGTGGCCCACCGGGTGTGGCCCATCCCGACCGAGCCCGTAAGCGGATCCTCGGCCAACAGCTTGTCGAGATTTTCGATCCGACCGGCCTTTTTGGCTGTCTGCAAGGCGCCCTGGGCGCTGACCAGTGCGACACCGGCAGAGTCGTACCCGCGATACTCCATGCGCCGCAGTCCCTCGACCACCACGCCCAGAGCGTCCCGAGGCCCGACGTAGCCCACGATGCCGCACACAAGGACTCAGGTTACGCGACGTCGCTGCCGGCGAAGCGCTACGCGTCCTGCGATCGGGGCGTCGCAATCCGGTCCACACACAGCTAGAACTTGAACAATTGGTTGTCGACGTTGCCCGAACTCTTGCACGGCGCTGCGACCAATGCTGCACCGGCGGCGACCCGTCCGCCCTGCGCGGCAAGACACAGATTCCCGCCGTGGCTGTCGCTGGCGATCATCACAGCACCGTGGGAATCGACGCCACTGCTCGCTCGGTGCTTGTGCCACTGCGCACTGGATCCTGCCGACGCGCACGGCGTCATCCCGACCCCGTAGCCCACCACGTCCACGGCCTTGGTGCTGGGTGCTTTGGTGCTGGGTGATTTGGTGCTAGGGACGTTGGAGCCGGGTGCCTTTGTGCCAAGTGGCCCGGTGCCGGCCGACTTGGTGCCCACGGGCGGGTTGCTCACTGCCTCGTTGTTGACCGACTCGTTGTTACTCGCCCCGTTGTCGACCGCCCCCATGTTGACCGCCCCGCCGTTGACGGCAAGACACACCGCACCGGCAATCTGCAATCGTCCGGAATCGGTCAGCTTCCATTGCTGCAGCGCAGAGGAGTTGCATGCTGCCAGCGCGGCCGAGCCGGCGACCGTCGCGGAGAGGCAGTATTTCGCGTTGACGCTGCTGATGTTGCCACCCTGAAACGCCGGCGGCGGAGTCGTCCGTGGCTGGTCGGTCACAGGACTCTCGGTCGGCGTTGGCTTCGTGGTTGGTGCCTTCGTGGGTTTCTTGGTAGGCGACTTCGAGGACGCGGTTGTGGCCGGTGTCGTAGGGCGCGTCGTCGTCGTCGACGTGGTGGCCGCTGGAGAGGTCCTGCCCGTCGAGCTGGCAGTTCCCGTCGCGTTCGACGTGCCACCACCCG
Source organism: uncultured Jatrophihabitantaceae bacterium (assembly GCA_964236495.1). Taxonomy (GTDB): domain Bacteria; phylum Actinomycetota; class Actinomycetes; order Mycobacteriales; family Jatrophihabitantaceae; genus CAXSBR01. The sequence goes on along the minus strand of CAXSBR010000001.1, from coordinate 107,719 downwards.
CCGACGCCGACGTCGTGGCACCAGAGCCACCGCCGCCCGGAGCCGTGCCTGTCGGCGTGCTGTTGGGCAGGCCACCCGCTCCCGAAGTTTGCGCGTTCGTCCCGGCGGCGGCGTCGGTTCCCGTGGCAACGGGTGTCAGAGGCGGGACGGCTCCTGGCGTCGTACCGGCCGTGGAACCCGATCCCAGCGCAGGGCTACCCGGCACGGGGCCACCCGGCACGACGGAGCCACCTGGCACGACGGAGCCACCTGGCCCAGCCGGCTCTGTCTGTGCTGACCCGACCGTCGCAGCGGCGCTACCGCCGGAACCGACACCGGGCGATGAACCCGACGAGGCCGCGGGTGCACCCGCGCTGTTTCCAGCGGCACCTGAAGCGGAACCCGAGCCGACGCCTCCTTGGGCGGCGCCGCGCGAGCCCGTCGCTGTGCTGGAACCACTGGACTCCGCACGGTGGCGCGAGCCGACATGCGGCGCCACGAATGCCACCAGGCCAACCAGCGCCACCACCCCCGCGCCGGCGGCGGCCATGCCGGCTGCCCGGGCGGACTGCTGCGTCGTGTGCTTGAGCAGCATGTCGCGCAGCCGGCGACCGTACCGGAGCGCGGTGTAGGCGATCGCAAGGTAGAAGGGCAGCGCCAGCACGCGCAGCGTCGAGTTCTCCTCCGCCGCCTCGAACAGCAGCCGAGTGCACTGCGCGCAGGTGTCGAGATGGGGTTCCAGCACGCGGCGACGACGCAGTGGCATCGTGCCGCGGGCCATCCGCACCAGGTCGGCGGTCGGCACATGCGGGCCGACGGTGTCCCTACCCCCCAGGTAGGCCGCCAGATACGCCTCGCGCAGCCCCTCGCGAGCCCGCTTGGCAAGCTGGCGAACGGCGACGTCGTTCAAACCGAGCCGCTGGCCGACCTGACCGGCGCTCTCGCCTTCCACCTCCAGGTACCACAGCACGGTGCGCCAGCGGGCAGGCAGCGTGCCGAAGGCCGATGAGGTGAGCGTTGCGTTGAGGTGGTCGACCGGCATTTCGTCAGCGCCCGCGACGACGTCTCGAGCGTCGCGTGGCTCGAAGGCGACGTCGTCGCCGACGGGCGTGTAGCGCGCGCTGGCACGACCCCAGGTCGCGGCGACGTTGCGCATCGTCACCAGCAGGTAGGGGAACAAGTCACCCTGTGGGCCGTTCTCCCCGCGCAGCGCCCGGAACACTCGGGCGAAAGATTCCGAGACTAGATCCTCGGCCAGGTGCGGATCGGACACTATCCGCCGCGCAGCACGGTGCGCCGCCGCGCTGTGGTGGGCGTAGAGATCACCGAAGGCGGCAGTGTCGCCGTTGCGAACCCGGCTGAGCAGATCCTGGTCCGAGAAGTCGATGGACATGTCACACCATCCGTATCCGCGTGCCGCTGCCTGCTCCACATGGCGTGCGGCCGCGAGCGCGATGGCACAACTTTGGCACCGTCGTGGCGACGAACATTTGCGGTCTCCTCGAGCGGCGGGCCGTGCAGTCGGCTCGAACGATCAGCGCTGTGCTTCACCATGCGTTGCTACCAGGGCCGGCTCACCGCTTGGCAACTTTAGCGAGCAAGTCCGATACCGGCTAGCCCGTTGCAGAACCGCGCAAACGGCGGCAATAGTCACTGAGGAGCAGGTCACTGCCGAACGGTTCGCTGCCCAACAGATCACTGCCGGATAAATCACTGCACCCCAGGTCACTGCCCGCCAGTTGGGATCGAGCAGTCACTTCTCGGTACTCACTGACGAGCAACTACAGCCGCGACCCGCTGCGCGAGCACCTGTGCGCCGTCCTGTGTCGCTGCTTCTACCATCACCCGCACCAACTGCTCGGTGCCCGAGGGCCGCAGCAGTATCCGGCCGCCGTCTCCCAGCTCCGCTTGCGCCTGCTCGACCGCGGCGCGCACGTCCCTGGCGTCGGCAACTGCGTCCCGGTCGTGAACGGCGACATTGATCAACACCTGGGGCAGCCGGTGCACGATCGAGGCCAGCTCCGCCAGCGACGCTCCCGACTCGGCCAGGCAACTCATCAGCCGCAGCCCGGTCAGCAGGCCGTCTCCGGTGGTCGCGGCATCGGAAAAGATGACGTGGCCGGACTGCTCGCCGCCCAAGCTCAGCTTGTGTTCGGTGAGCGCCTCGAGAACGTACCGATCGCCCACCGCCGTGGTCAGTACGCGCACGCCGGCTGCGGCCATGGCGTGGTGAAACCCCAGGTTCGCCATCACGGTGGCGACAACGGTGTCCTGGGCCAGCTCATCCTGCTCATGCAGGGCGATGGCGCAGATGGCCAGGATCTGGTCTCCGTCGACAATGTCGCCGGCCGCGTCCACGGCTAGGCAGCGGTCGGCGTCGCCGTCGTGCGCAAGACCCAGATCTGCACCGTGCTCGGCCACCGCAGCTCGCAGATGGTCGATATGAGTAGACCCCACACCGTCGTTGATGTTGAGTCCATCCGGTTGGGCTGCGATGACCCGCACATCGGCACCGGCGCGACCGTAGACCTGTTCGGCCACCGTGGACGCCGCTCCGTGGGCGCAGTCGACGACCACCCGTAGACCGGCCAGCGACACCGGCATGGCCGCCAGAAGGTGCTCGAGGTAGCGGGCCACACCGTCATCGGCTCGACGCACGCGCCCGACGAGTGCACCGGTGGGACGCGGCGTCGTCCAGCCGCGTTCGATCTCGGCCTCGATGCGGGCCTCGAGGTCGTCGGGGAGCTTGACGCCGCCACGGGTGAACAGCTTGGGTCCGTTGTCGGGCATCGGGTTGTGGCTGGCCGAAAGCATGATGCCCAGATCAGCATGATAGGCACCGGTGAGGAACGCGACCGCCGGAGTAGGCAGCACCCCGACGAGCAACACGTCGGCGCCTGCCGAGGTCAACCCGGCGACGACGGCCGCCTCCAGCATCTCCCCCGATGCGCGTGGATCCCGCCCCACCACCGCCAGCGGCCGCGTGCTGTCAGCGCGCTGCGTGCCCGCGCGCACTGAATCCCCACGCGTCAGCACCCGAACGGCGGCGCTGGCAACGGCAAGCACAAGCTCAGGCGTCACGTCGCCGTTGGCAACCCCGCGGACGCCGTCGGTGCCGAAGTAGCGACCCAACGAATTAGCGCTTGGAGTACTGCGGAGCCTTGCGAGCCTTCTTCAGGCCATACTTCTTGCGTTCCTTGACCCGCGGATCACGAGTCAGAAAGCCGGCCTTCTTCAGCGCCGGACGGTCGTCGGGCTGCAGATCGATCAGGACGCGAGCGATACCCAGGCGCAGTGCACCGGCCTGCCCGGTGACGCCACCGCCTTTGAGGGTGGCCACGACGTCGAACTGGTCGTTGCGCTCGAGGATGACGAACGGCTCGCGGATGAGCTGCTGGTGCACCTTGTTCGGAAAGTACTGCTCCAGGGTGCGTCCGTTGAGAGTGAAGTTGCCCGAGCCCGGTATGAGGCGAACCCGGACGACGGCTTCCTTGCGGCGGCCGACGGCGGGTCGGGCGGTGGCGATGCTGGTCACGAGTGCGATCTCCTACTGGGCGACTTGCGTGATCTGGAACGGGACAGGCTTCTGGGCTAGGTGCGGATGCTCTGGACCGGCGTACACCTTCAGCTTCTTGAGCTGAGCCCGCCCGAGTGTGTTCTTGGGCAGCATGCCGCGCACGGCCAGCTCGATGATGCGCTGAGGCTTGGTGTCCAGGATCTCGCCGACGGTCTTCTTCGACAGGCCGCCAGGAAAGCCGGAATGGCGGTAGCGGTATTCACCGCGCTTGGACGGGGCTACGGCAACCTTGCCCGCGTTGACGATGACGACGAAATCACCGACGTCGACGTGCGGAGCCCACTGCGGCTTGTGCTTGCCGCGCAGTAGCTGGGCGGCCTGGGTGGCCAGCCGGCCCAGGACGATGTCCTGGGCGTCGATGACATGCCAGGTACGAGTTATCTCGCCCGGCTTGGGGGTGTAGGTAGACACAGATCTGCTCTTTCACTCGGTCTTCACGCTGCGGAATGCGGCGCCCCCAAACGGTCTGCTTGGCAGCAGACCCTGAGGCATGGCCGTTCGGTGCTGACCGGCGATGCCGGACACCAACCGACGACCCTACCGGCTCAGCACCTGCGCAGCCAATTCGCCGGCGGCAACTTCTTCCGGTACACCCGGGCGCAACCTCCACCCGGCCGCGACCTCCGCCCGCCCGGGTAGGCGTTGCTGGCCAACCTTGCAGACGGTGACCGGTGAGCGCAAGGTCGACCAGCAACGCCGCAATCTCGAGCCCGCACTCGGCTGCGACGGCACGGCGTTCGTCAGCGGGCGCGATCCACCCGCGTCTCGTCGAACACAGGCTCGTCGGACTCATAGACCCGCCCGTCCGCGCCGAAGATCAAGAAGCGGTCGAAGCCGCGGGCGAACCACCGGTCGTGCGTGACGGCCAGCACCGTGCCCTCGAAAATGTCCAGCGCGTCCTCCAGCGCCTCGGCGCTCATCAGGTCCAGGTTGTCGGTGGGCTCGTCGAGCAGCAGCAGCGTCGCGCCGGACAGTTCGAGCAACAGGATCTGCAGCCGAGCCTGTTGGCCGCCCGACAGCGTGGCAAAGTCCTGGTCGCCCTGTTCGTCGAGGCCGTACCGGCGTAACGCACCCATCGCCCGGCCGCGGTCGAGGCCGTTGCGACGCTCGTCGCCGTGCCAGAGCAGGTCGGTCAACGTCCGACCGGCCCACTCGGGATGCGCGTGCGTCTGAGCGAACATGCCTGGCTCCACCCGCGCGCCGAGCTTCCACTCACCCGTGTGCGGTACCGAGCCGCCAGAAAGAAGGCGCAGGAAGTGGGACTTACCGGCGCCGTTGGCCCCCAGCACAGCTACTCGGTCGCCGTAGAAGATCTCGGTACTGAATCCGCGCATCAACCCGGTCAACTCCAGATCGGTGCAGGTGATCGCCCGGATGCCGGTGCGCCCACCTCGCAGACGCATCGACACCGACTGCTCGGCCGGCTTGTCCGGCGGCGGCCCGGCGGCCTCGTACTTGGCCAACCGGGTCGCCATCGCGCGGTAGCGCGAGGCCATGTCGGGGCTGATCTTGGCCTGCTGCTGGAGGGTGCGGGTCAGATCCTTGAGGCGCTGGTGCTCCTCGTCCCAGCGCTTGCGCGCGTCGGCCATCCGCTCGTGTCGGTCGGTACGGGCTTGGTGGTACCCGGCGAAGCCGCCACCGTGTACCCACGTGGTCGCGCCTTCGACGGTAACAATTCGTTGCGCCACCCGGGCCAGCAACTCGCGGTCGTGGCTGACGAACAGCACCGTCTTCGCTGTCTCGAGCAGCCGATCCTCGAGCCAGCGCTTGCCCGGAACATCGAGGTAGTTGTCGGGCTCGTCGAGTAGCAGCACCTCGTCAGGACCGCGCAGCAGCGCCTCGAGCGCCAGCCGCTTCTGCTCGCCACCGCTCAGCGTCGTCAGCTCGCGGTACTTGCACCGCTCGTAGGGCACACCCAGCGCGGCGACGGTGACGGTGTCCCAGCGGACCTCGACGTCGTAGCCGCCGGCATCACCCCAGTCCGACAGTGCGTCGGCATATCGCATCTGCGTAGAGGTGTCGTCATGCTCCATCAGCCGCAGCTCGGCCGCGTCCAGATCGGCGGCAGCTGTTCGCAGGCGCGGAGGCGCCAGGCCGAGCAGGAACTGCTGCACCGTAGTGGAGTCGCGCACCGAGCCGATGAACTGACGCATGACACCTAGGCCACCGGTGCGCGCGACGCTGCCGCTCTGAGCGTCCAGGTCACCGGCGATGATGCGCAGCAAAGTCGTCTTGCCAGCACCGTTGGCGCCGACCAGCGCTGTCTTGACACCCTCGCCGACACGGAAGCTGACGTCGTCGAACAGGATTCGACCGTCGGAAAGTTGATGTCGAACCCCGGCCACATCGACGTATCCCACCTAGACAGTTTGCCCGGCTCAAGCCAACGAATTGTCGCCCACAAATCAATCGGCGAATCAACACGGTCGCACTCTGTACAACCGCGCCGCCCAGCGACACACTGAGTTTCTTTCGCGTAACACGCCGGACACACCGACTTCGTTATCGGGGGAGATGCACTGATGAAGCAGAGACGCGCGCAAGCTCGGCGTCGCACTGGGTGCCGCAGTACTCACAGCTGGTTTGGCCGTCCCAGCTCATGCTCAGCCGTCGGCCAAAGCGCCGGCAGTCGCACCAGTTGCTGCTGCCGCGCACAACGCGTCCGGTGCGGCGAAGGTTGCACCGTTATACCGCAACCCGCTCAAGCTCAAGCTGCCCGACGGCAGCCAAGCCGCAAGCTGCGCAGATCCCAGCGTTTTGCGCGTTGCCTCCGCCCGACGAGCGACGCACTGGTACCTGTACTGCACATCGGACGCCTTGTCGGCCACCGAACTCGGACCGGACGGCACGCCGCTCATCCATAACGTGCCGACGTTCCGGTCCACCGACCTGGTGCACTGGACGTACGCCGGTGACGCGTTCAAGACCAAGCCAGCGTGGATCAGCGGCGGCATGTGGGCACCGGACGTGGTGCGCCGCGGTAATCGGTACTTCATGTACTTCACCGCCTCGGACACCACCCTGCCCGGGGGCGGATCGGCCATCGCCCTGGCCACGTCGACGACACCGACGGGGCCTTGGAAGGTCGCAGCCACGCCCGTCGTTCCGCCCGACTCAGCACCCCCGAACCAGCATCGCTGGGAGTTCGACCCGGAGATCATCAAAGCCGGTTCGAAGACTTACATCTACTTCGGCAGCTACTTCGGCGGCATCCACATTCGTCGACTGAGCGCCGACGGCAGAACCAGCGTGGCATCGACTGAGAAGCCGATCGCCATCGACAACCGTTACGAGGGCACCTACATCGTGCATCGAAACGGCTGGTATTACTTCATGGGCTCAGCGACCAACTGCTGCAACGGCCCGTTGACCGGCTACTCGGTGTTCGTGGCCCGCTCGCGCAGTCCGCTCGGGCCCTTCCGCGACAAGCACGGCGTCTCCATCCTCAAGGGACGGGTGGGCGGCACGCCGATGCTCACCCAGAACGGCAACCGCTGGGTCGGCGCCGGGCACAACACCATCGCCACCGACTACAGCGGCAAGCAGTGGATCATCTACCACGCCGTGGACAAGAACCACCCGTACTACGCCGGCAACGTCGGCTACACCAAGCGTCCTGCGCTGATGGATCCGCTGGATTGGCGCGGCGGCTGGCCGGTTGTGCAAGGTGGCCATGGACCCTCGAATCGGCTGCTGCCCGGCCCGGCGGCCCAACCTGGTGAGCACACCGCCTACCGGCCGCGGTTCGTCATCGCTGCTCGCCCGGCGCACCGCTACCGCGCGTTGTCCGACGCATTTACCGGCTCGGCGCTGTCGTCGCAGTGGAGCTGGGTGCGGCCGCCAGCAGCAGGAACCTACTCGGTGACCGGAGGCAAGTTCGCCTTCAAGACGCAGACGGCAGATCTGCACCCGCCGGCATCAGCTACGAATCCGCTGGCCTCGGTCCTGACCGAGCGGGCACCGAAGGGCGACTACGTAGTGGAGACGAAGGTGTCGGTGTCGGTTCCCGCGGAAGGGTGCTGCCACAACTTCGTACAGGGCGGCCTGGTGATCTACCGCAACGCGGGCAACTACGTGAAGCTGGCGTCGGTGTCGATCTGGAACACCCGCCAGACCGAGTTCGGAAAGAACGTCTATCGGCAGCCCGCGGGGTACCCGACCTACGGCAACACCGTGGTCGGTCCGGTCGGCAAGTGGACCTACCTGCGCATCGTGCACCAGGTCCGGCACGGAGTGGACGCCTACACCGCCTACACCAGTCTTGATGGACGGCACTGGGACCACGGTGGCACCTGGGATGACAATCTGGGTGCGCAGCCGCGTATCGGCCTCATCTCGATGGGTGGAGCAGGCTTCACGAGCACGTTCGAGTACGTGCGGGTGTCGGCCCTGCGCGGTTGACGGCGGGCGGCCGTTGACGGCGGACGGCCGTTGACGGTTGGGCAGGGCTGCTCGGTTGGCGGCGCGCGGGCTGGCGGCCATGTCTGGCCGCTGGTCTCGCGCATGGGCCGAATACGCTCAGCTCGTGCCGCGCCGACCCACTCGCTCTGTTCCCACCGTTCTGCTGCACGGCTGGCAGGGCAACGAGCCCGAGCACTGGCAGAGCTGGCTCGCTGCCCAGCTGACTGCGGCCGGGCGCGAGGTGCGCGCCCCGCTGCTGCCCAATCCCGATGCACCGCAGCTCGAGCCGTGGCTTGCAACGCTGCACGCCACGCTCGCCGACCTGCCCGCCGACGGCTACGACGTGCTGGCGCACTCGCTGGGCGCAGTGCTGTGGCTGCACCACGCATCTGATGTCGGCGCACTCGATGTCGGCGCACTCGATGCCGTCGGCACGCCGCGTCCAGCCCGCGTTGCATTGATCTCGCCGCCGTCACCACTCACCGAGATACCCGAGATCGACGCATTTTTGCCGCCACCGCTGTCGGTCGACGCAGTGCGAGCTGCAGCAAACGGCACGGTTCTGGTCGGTGGCAGCGATGATCCGCATTGCCCCGAAGGCTTCGCCGAGGCCTACGGCCGTCCGCTGAAGATTGCTACCACGATCGTTCCCGGTGGCGGTCACCTCAACGTCGCGGCGGGCTTCGGGCCCTGGCCGGCCGTGCTGAGCTGGTGCAACCGCGACAACCTGGCATTCTTCTGACCGTGCGTCTGAATCTGCTGGACCTGGGCGTCGGGATCGTCATCCTGGCGTTCACTGCCCTCGACGTCATAGGCACTCTCGTCGTGCCGCGCAGCTTCAACTCGCGGATCTCGAAGTTGATCGCCCGCTTCAGCGGACGGTTCTTTCGGACCGTCACCCGCTTCACCCGGCGCTACGAAACGATCGATGCGGTCGAGGCGTGGAGCGGACCGGTCACGCTGATGATCAGGCTGACTGCCTGGGTCGCGCTGCTGCTGACCGGCTTTGCGTTCCTGCTACTGCCGGCGGTGCACGGGTCATTCGCTCAGGCCTACACCCAGGCCGGTTCGTCGATGTTCACCCTGGGCTACTCGGCGCCGGTGTCCTCGGGCAGCACGATCATCGACTACGTTGCCGCTTACAGCGGCCTGCTCGTGGTCGCGCTGCAGATCGGTTACCTGCCCACGCTCTATGCCGCGTTCAATCGGCGCGAGGTCGAGGTGACCATGCTCGGTGCGCGGGCCGGCTCACCGGCGTGGGGACCCGAGCTCCTGCTGCGCACGCGCTACGGCATCACCGAGGACGGCCGCAACTCCGCGCTGCTCGACGAGCTGTTCGATCGGTGGGAGCGGTGGTCTGCCGAGGTGGCCGAATCGCACACGACATATCCGACGCTGATTTTCTTGCGTTCACCCAGTCCCTACAAGCACTGGCTGACTTCGCAGCTGGCGATCCTCGACGCCGCCGCTATACACCTGTCTGTCGCTCCGAGCCTCGAGCCGCGGATGCGTGCCCGGCTGTGCCTGCGCGCCGGTTTCGAGATGCTGCGCGACGTCGGCGGCGCATTGGGAATGCTGGTCGACCTCGACCCTGATCCCAATACCGAGCTGCAGCTGACCTACGCCGAGTTCGAGGCGGCAGTAGCCGATCTGATTGAAGTCGGCTATCCGTGCGAGGTCAGCGCAGAGGAGGCATGGCCGCACTTTCGCGGCTGGCGGGTCAACTACGAGTCGTTGGCCTACCGGATCGGCTACGCCGTCGACGCGCCACCGGCCAAATGGAGTGGCCCGCGGCGGTGGACCGATGACGAAATCGCACCATATCGGCCTTCCAACAGGCTCGCCACGCAGGCACTCCCGCGCCAGTACCCATGACCTGTCCGCCGCGCCAGCGCTAGGTGCGCCGATTGCGGGTGAGCAGCGCGCGAGCGGCCACCTCGTCGTCTGGTGGGTATCCCACTTCCTCGAGCGTCAATCCATGCGCCGGCGCCACCGCGACCGCGCTGGAGCGCTCGGTACTGCTCAACAGCGACGACGGCCACTGCACGGACCTGCGACCCTCGCCGACCGCGATCAGCGCACCCACGACTGAGCGCACCATCGAGTGGCAGAACGCGTCGGCACGGGCCTCGACGGTGACCAGATCGTCTTGGCGTTCGACGTCGAGACGCTGCAAGCCCCGCACCGTGGTGGCACCCTCGCGCCGGCGGCAGAACGCGGCGAAGTCGTGCTCGCCCAGCAGCGCGTTCGCAGCGTGTGCCATCGCTGCGGTATCGAGCCGACGCGGAATCGCAACGACGTCATGACGTCGCAGCGGCGAGGCGCCGTAGGGCGCGTCGGTCAGCAGGTACCGGTAGCGCCGCCACAGTGCGCCGAAACGTGCATCAAATCCTGACGGTGCCGCAACCGCAGAGCGAACTCGGACGTCAGCCGGTAGGACGCCGGCCAGGCGCCTGATCAGCGACGGCTCCACGACCAACCAGGTTTGCTGCGGCAGGTCGAGGTGCGCAACCTGTCCGTGAGCATGCACGCCCGCGTCGGTGCGCCCGGCCACGGTGAGCTGGACAACCGACTGCCGGGTAAGCACCGCTAGCGCGTCCTCCACCACCGCTTGCACGGTGCGCCGATCTGGCTGACGCGCCCAGCCGGAGAAGTCGGTGCCGTCGTAGGCAAGATCGAGGCGGACACGGCAAAGCGGCGGCCCGTTCGGCTCCACTGACTCACTGTCAGGGAGCACGAACAGCGCCGCCGCTCGTCGGTTCGAAACCGCTACTTGTCGTGGTCATCCACCGGCGCGTCGGGATGAACCGGCAGCGCCTGCTCGTCCAACCGCGACGTCGGCTCGCCCGCCGCGGGCTCCTCGAGGTGGTCTTCAGCGGGGCGTGCTTCGACGGCGGGCGTTGTGGTCGCCTGCGTTTCGGTTGCGGGCTCGGCCTGGCCGGCCCGCTCGCCGGAACTGAGTGCCAACGCACCCGTGCCAGGCTGCGCGGTCGCGTCGGTTCCCCGGGCGTCCACGGCGTCGACTGCGTCGGCCTGCGCGGCTTCAGACGCCACCGCAGCCGATGTCGGCGACTCTGCCTTGGTGTCGTCGGCGATCTCTGCGGTGCGGCCGGTGGGCGCGTTGCGACGGGCGAATCGAGTGCCACGAGACCTCTCGGCCTCGGTCACAACCGACTGGGCCGCGGTGACCGACTCGACGAGCTCGATGATTGCCATCGGAGCGTTGTCGCCCTTGCGCGGGTTGGTCTTGATGATGCGCGTGTAGCCGCCGGGACGCTCGGTGTAGTTGGGCCCGATCTCGGCAAACAGCTTGTGCACTACGTCCTTGTCGCGGATGACGGTCATGACGCGACGGCGGGCGTGCAGATCTCCGCGCTTGGCGAAGGTGATCAGCTTCTCGGCCAGTGGACGAAGCCGCTTTGCCTTCGCCTCGGTTGTGGTGATCCGGTCGTGCTCGAACAGCGAGGTGGCCAAGTTGGCCAGGATGAGCCGCTCGTGCGCCGGGCCGCCGCCGAGGCGGGGACCCTTGGTGGGCGTGGGCATATCGATGCTCCTGTGGTCGGCAGCGGCGGGCGGCGATGCGCTTGCCGTAGCAGTGTGGATGTGCGACGGCGGCAGGTGCCTTCGCACCCGCCGTCGTGGTGCTTAGAGCTCTTCTGTCTCCGCCAGGTCGCGGCCGTCGTTGTCCAAGTCGTCGTCCTCGCCGTAACTCTGAACAGCCGCGGACAGGTCGAATCCGGGCGGGCTGTCCTTGAGCGAGAGCCCCAGACCGGCCAGCTTCACTTTGACTTCGTCGATCGATTTGGAACCGAAGTTGCGGATGTCGAGCAAGTCGGCTTCGCTGCGACCCACGAGCTCACCGACAGTGTGAATGCCCTCGCGCTTGAGGCAGTTGTAGGAGCGGACCGTCAAGTCGAGTTCCTCAATCGGCATCGAGAACGCTGCGATGTCGGCGACCTCAGCCGGTGATGGGCCGACGTCGATGCCTTCAGCTTCCTCGTTCAGCTCACGGAACAAGCCGAAGACCTCCACCAAGGTGTGGCCCGCCGATGCAACTGCGTCGCGCGGCGTCATCGAGTTCTTGGTTTCGATGTCGACGACGAGCCGGTCGAAGTCTGTGCGCTGCTGGACCCGGGTCGCCTCGACGGCGTAGGTCACTTTGAGTACCGGAGAGTAGATGGAGTCGACAGGGATGCGGCCGATCTCCTGGCCGTCCTGTTTGTTCTGCACCGACGTGACGTAGCCGCGTCCGCGCTCGACTATCAGCTCGATCTCCAGCCGACCCTTTTTGTTGATCGTTGCGATCTTGAGGTCCGGGTTGTGGATCTCGACGCCGGCCGGCGGTGCGATGTCGGCGGCAGTGACGTCACCGGGACCCTGCTTGCGCAGATACATGACGACGGGCTCGTCACTCTCGGAGCTGACGACCAGTTCCTTGAGGTTTAGAATGATGTCGGTGACGTCTTCCTTCACCCCTTCGACGGTGGTGAACTCGTGCAGGACACCGTCTATCCGAATGCTGGTGACGGCTGCGCCCGGTATGGAGGACAGCAGGGTGCGGCGCAGCGAGTTGCCCAGTGTGTAACCGAATCCGGGCTCGAGCGGCTCGATGACAAATTTCGAGCGATTATCGGCCAGGACTTCTTCCGACAGCGATGGGCGCTGAGAGATCAGCAAGGTAAAGCTCCTTCAGGTAGAGGACGCCCGCTATATGACGCCCACACAATGGAAATATGAAGTTATTCCGCCGCCGGACCCTGGCTCGACCTGAGCCGCGCACTCAAACCAGTGGTTCCAAGAAGCAATGGCCAGCCACAGCCAACCAATCCCAACCATCGGGACCTGAGGCGAGCACAAGTACTGGCCCAGGGCTACGCGGCCGGAACCGCCCACTAGGTTGAAGCCGCCGGAGCGAGACTCAAGCCCAGCAGGTCAGCAAAGGCGATCCGCGCTTGCAAACGCAAGATCCGTCGGTCAGTTACTTAGAATAAAGCTCGACAATAAGCTGTTCGTTGAGAGGGATGTCGATCTGAGCTCGCACTGGCAGCGTGTGGACGAGCACCCGCATACGGTTGGGTACCAACTGCAGCCAAGCCGGAACCGGCCGCTCACCGAGCGTTTCCTTGGCGATCAGGAATGGCGTGGTTTCCAGCGATTTCGCCTTGACGTCGATAACGTCCCACTGCGCGACCCGGTAGCTGGGGATGTCCACCTTGTGGCCGTTGACCACGAAGTGGCCGTGACTGACCAGTTGGCGGGCGTGCCGGCGCGTGCGTGCAAGGCCTGCGCGATACACGACGTTGTCCAGCCGTGATTCCAGGATCTGTAGCAGGTTGTCGCCGGTTTTCCCCTGGCGACGTACTGCCTCGGTGTAGTAACCGCTGAATTGCTTCTCCAGTACCCCGTAGCTGTACTTCGCCTTCTGCTTCTCCTGCAACTGCAGGAGGTACTCGCTTTGCTTGATGCGTGCACGGCCGTGCTGGCCGGGCGGGTAGGGACGACGCTCGAAGGCGGCGTCTCCGCCGACCAGGTCGACGTTCAGACGGCGCGAGATGCGTGTTGCCGGTCCTCTGTAGCGGGCCATTTCTGTTCTCTCCTAGGTGTTCAGGTCGTCTGGAAGCGGAATGCGGGTCAGACCCGACGGCGCTTCGACGGACGGCAGCCATTGAACGGCTGCGGAGTGACGTCGGAAATGGTGCCGACCTCCAGGCCGGCGGCCTGCAGTGAACGAATCGCAGTCTCGCGGCCCGAACCCGGGCCCTTGACGAATACGTCGACCTTCTTCATGCCATGTTCCTGCGCCTTGCGAGCAGCGTTTTCCGCGGCCATCTGCGCAGCGTAGGGAGTCGACTTGCGCGAGCCCTTGAAGCCGACGTGCCCGGCCGAGGCCCATGAGATGACCGCGCCCGTCGGGTCGGTGATCGACACGATCGTGTTGTTGAAGGTGCTCTTGATATGAGCGTGCCCGTGCGTGACGTTCTTCTTTTCCTTGCGGCGGACCTTCTTTACCGCGCCCTTACGTGCCGGACCTGGCATCAGCTAACTCCCAATTCGCGTTCGAGCTCGAGGAATGAAACGGTCGGCATGCTACTTCTTACCAACCTTCTTCTTGCCCGCGATGGTCTTTTTAGGACCCTTACGAGTGCGGGCGTTGGTCTTCGTGCGCTGGCCGTGTACCGGCAGGCCACGACGGTGGCGAATGCCTTGGTATGAGCCGATTTCGACTTTGCGCCGGATGTCGGCAGCGACCTCGCGGCGCAGGTCACCTTCGACTTTGAAGTGCGCGTCGATGTACTCCCGTAGGGCGACGATATGAGCGTCGGTCAGGTCCTGCGTGCGCAGATCCGGACTGATGCCGGTCGTGTCCAGAGCCGCTTTGGCTCGGGTACGGCCGACGCCGTAGATGTAAGTGAGTGCGATCTCCATGCGCTTGTCGCGGGGAAGATCCACACCGGCTAGACGGGCCATGTGTCCTCGTGCTCCTCGTGCTGAACGGCGCTGACGCGTCGGCGATGGTGTGAGTGCGCAACCGCTCCACCGGCCATTGCTGGCCGGGGCCTCGGCCATCGCAGCCAAGGGTGGACCCGCAGCAGTGGCTGCGGGCGGGTTACACGCTTGCGGGTTCCCCAGAGTTGGAACCCGGTCCAGCGATGTGTACAGAGTGCCGGCGATCAGTGCGAGGACTGACCAGGCGCTGTGTTCAGCCTTGCCGCTGCTTGTGGCGCAGGTTCTCGCAGATCACCATTACTCGCCCGTGACGGCGAACCACTTTGCACTTGTCGCAGATCGGCTTGACGCTTGGCTTGACCTTCACGGTCGTGCCCTTCTGTTGGTTACTTGTAGCGGTAGACAATCCGTCCCCGAGTGAGGTCGTACGGGGATAACTCCACGACGACCCGGTCCTCGGGCAGGATCCGGATGTAGTGCTGGCGCATCTTGCCGCTGATGTGCGCCAACACCTTGTGCCCGTTGGTCAGCTCGACTCGGAACATAGCGTTGGGCAACGGTTCGACGACACGGCCCTCTACTTCGATGGCACCGTCTTTCTTTGCCATATCCTCCGCATTTCGCACACGCGAGCACCGCCGGTCGGCGGGTCGTATCGGATGGCGTCGGCCTGCGAGGGCCCTCTTGCGTCCACGTAGTAAGCCACACAGACGCACTGCAATTCCACGGCCACAGCGGAATCGACACAGAGGACGGACAAACGCTGAAAGCGAGTCTACGCATGGCTGGCGACTGGTGCAAAAGCGCGGCGCCGACCGGCCCAGATCAGGACAGCTGGCTGGACACCGTACTGCCGCGGTCCGCCAGCTCAACACGGCCGCCGTCGAGTGCAGTCAGGACGAACGGCCCGTCGTCGAAGATAGCCACCGAGTGCTCCCAGTGGGCGGCCAGGGAGCCATCGACGGTAGACACCGTCCAGCCGTCGCCGACCTCCTTGGTGTCCGGTGAACCAGCGGTCAGCATCGGCTCGATGGCCAGCGCCATGCCTGAGGTCAGCTTGGGTCCGGTGCCAACCACGCCGTAGTTCAGCACATGCGGGTCCATGTGCATTGCCGAGCCGATGCCGTGTCCGCCGTAGCCTTCGACGATCCCCCAGGCGCCGCGGGCTTCCACCGCCGCTTCGACAGCTGCCGATACGTCGCCGAGCCGAGCGCCCGGACGCACCGCGGCCAAGCCTGCCCACAGCGACTCGCGGCAGACCGCCGACAGACGCAAAGCTTCGTCGGCAACGGCTCCCACTGCAACGGTGATCGCCGCATCGCCGTGCCAGCCGTCGACGATCGCGCCGAAATCGATCGAGATCAGGTCACCCTCGGCAAGTACGTCATCGGCGCTGGGGATGCCGTGCACCACCTTGTCGTTGCGTGAAGCGCAGATGACCCCTGGGTACGGGCCGTTACCGATGTCGTAGTGCAGGAAGTTCGACGTCGCACCGGCGTCGTCCAGTACGTCGCGTGCGATGTTGTCCAGGTCCAGCGTCGAGGTGCCGGGGCGGCACGCCTGCTCCATCGCGTCGAGAGCACGGGCCACGACCAGGCCGGCTGCACGCATCTGTTGGAACTGGGCGGGTGACTTGAGCTCGATGTGGTTGCGATAGCGCCTCATGACAGCTCAGCGCACGAATGGTCGCAGCGCGGTGATGGCGCGTGCGGTGACCTCGTCGACGGCGCCGATGGCGTCGATGCCGACGAGCTGCTGACGACCGGCGTAGAACTCGACCAACGGTGCGGTCTGCTCGGCGTAGACGTCGAGCCGGTGGCGAACCGTCTGCGGCTTGTCGTCGTCGCGCAGGAACAGCTCGCCTCCGCAGATCTCACACGTGCCTGGTTCGACGGCGTCGAGGTCGACGTGCACGATGTGCCCGCACCTGCGGCAGGTGCGTCGGCCCGACAGACGCCGCACGACTTCCTCGCCGTCGACGACCAACTCCAGTACGACGTCCAAAGTGCTGCCCAGATCACCGAGGATCGAGTCGAGCTCATAGGCCTGCGCGACGTTGCGGGGGAAGCCGTCGAGCAGGAATCCGCCGGCTAGTTCGGGCTGGCTGAGTCGATCACGAACCATGGCGTTGGTGACCTCGTCCGGAACCAGGTCACCGTCGTCCATGTACTTCTTGGCGAGGTTGCCCAGCTCGGTACCGCCGGACACGTTGGCCCGGAAGATGTCGCCTGTCGAGAGCTTTGCGACTTCGAAGTGCATGGCGATGAACTCTGCTTGCGT
Organism: uncultured Jatrophihabitantaceae bacterium; assembly: GCA_964236495.1. Taxonomy (GTDB): domain Bacteria; phylum Actinomycetota; class Actinomycetes; order Mycobacteriales; family Jatrophihabitantaceae; genus CAXSBR01. Next base: position 91,035 of record CAXSBR010000001.1, on the reverse strand, counting down.
GCCCTTACCCGCACCGGGCGGCCCCACAAGTACGAGCCTCATCGCAAGGTCCAGTCCGCACCCGCGCCCACCTGAGCATCGCTCACTTGAGGAAGCCCTCATAGTTGCGCTGCATGAGCTGACTCTCGATCTGCTTCACCGTGTCGAGCGCGACGCCGACCATGATGAGCACAGCGGTGCCGCCGAACGGGAAGTTTTGGTTGTTGCCGCCCGAGATCGAGAAGAAGAAGTTGGGCAACACTGCGATGACGCCCAGATAGAAGGCGCCGGGCCAGGTGATCCGGCTCAGCACGTACTGGAGGTATTCCGCGGTCGGGCGGCCGGGGCGAATACCAGGAATGAACCCGCCGTACTTTTTCATGTCGTCGGCGCGCTCGGTCGGGTTGAAAGTGATGCCGACGTAGAAGAACGTGAAGAACAGCACCAGTACGAAGAACAGCAGGTTGTGCACCCAGTCGTTCTGACCGACTACGTGCTTGTTGATCCAGCGGTACCAGCCTGATGTCTGGTTCTGCCCGCTGACCAGTTGAGAGATCAGCTGGGGAATGTAGAGCAGCGAGGTGGCGAAGATGACCGGTACCACACCGGCGGCATTGACCTTCAGCGGTAGGTAGGTCGAGGTACCGCCGTACATTCGGCGCCCAATCATCCGCTTGGCGTACTGCACAGGAATGCGACGCTGAGCCTGCTCGACGAAGACGACGGCGGCGATGATCGCCAGCCCCAGGGCCAGGATGAGAACGAAGGCGAAGTTGCCGCCGTTCTGGCGCAGCGCGTTGCCCTCACTGGGGATACGGGCGGCGATCGAGGTGAACATCAAAACGCTCATGCCGTTGCCCACACCGCGATCGGTGATGAGCTCGCCGAGCCACATGATGATCGCAGTGCCGGCCGTCATCGAGATGACCATCGTGATCAGCGGGAAGAGCTGGTCGTTGTGGTAGAGCACGTTGTTGCAACCCTGGAACAGGGTGCCGTTACGCGCCAGCGCGATGAAGCCGGTGGACTGCAGAATCGCCAGACCGATGGTCAGGTAGCGGCTGTACTGCGTCAACTTCTGCTGTCCTGACTGCCCTTCCTTGCGCAGCTGCTCGAAGCGCGGAATCACCACGACCAGCAACTGGACGATGATGCTCGCGGTGATGTAGGGCATGATGCCCAGCGCAAAGGCCGACAGGTGCAGCAGCGCACCGCCAGAAAACAGGTTGATCAGGGAATAGACGTTCTGCGCGCCGGCGCCGGCGCCGTCGATGCAGGAGCGGATTGCGCGCGTGTTCGTGTTGGGCGTCGGAACGGCGGCACCGAGGCGGTAAAGCACCACGATGCCGAATGTGAAGAGAAGCTTCTTACGCAGGTCTGGCGTTCGAAACGCCGAGCTGAAAGCGCCGAGCACAGATCCTCCGGTGCGGTGGCTGGGCCGGACGTGGCCGGACAAGCGGACGTGGACGAACAAGCGTGGTGCGGGGGAGCTCGAACCGAACACGCCGGACTCCAGCGTTACGGGCCAGCCGCTCCACGGTTGCGGGAACAGCCCGGCTCCACTGGGCGAAGCGTAACAGCCGGCGTTGGTGGAAGCTCGCGACCGATCGTCACCCAGTGGACATACCGGACGACCATTTACAGAGCGGTGACTGATCCTCCGGCGGCACTGATCTTGTCCCTGGCTGACGTAGAAAAAGCATGCGCAGTGACGTCGAGCTTGACAGCACCCAGTTCACCGGTGCCCAGCACCTTCACCAGCTGACCCTTGCGGACCGCGCCGGACTGCACGAGTTCATCGACGCCGACGACGCCGCCGGCGGGAAAAAGCTCGGCCAACCGTGCCACGTTGACAACCTGGTATTCGATCCGTCCCGCGTTGCGGAAGCCCTTGAGCTTTGGCAGCCGCATGTGGATCGGCATTTGCCCACCCTCGAAACCGGCCGGAACCTGATAGCGCGCTCCGGTTCCCTTGGTGCCCCGACCCGCGGTCTTGCCCTTGGAGCCCTCACCTCGACCCACCCGCGTCTTCTTGGTGTGCGCACCCGGTGCAGGACGCAGATGGTGGACTTTCAGCAACGAATCAGCCATCACACTTCCTCCTGGTTCGCGCTCTTCTGGGCTGCTTGATCGGACGTTCGACGTGAATGTGTCTGCTGTGTTCTTGCGTTCATTACTCGACTTCCTCCACCGTCACCAGGTGACGGACGGTGTGCACCATGCCGCGGATCTCAGGGCGGTCCTCTTGCACCACGCTGTCGCGCAGGCGCTTGAGACCGAGGGAACGCAGGGTTTGACGCTGATTCTCCTTGTTACCGATCCCCGACTTGATCTGGGTGACCTTCAGGCGGGTCATCTGCGCCCTCACGCTCCCTGTCGAGCACGTGCACGAAGCAGGCCGGCTGGCGCCACGTCCTCGAGCGGGAGGCCACGTCGTGCGGCCACCTCCTCGGGACGGACCAGCTGCTTGAGGGCAGCGACCGTTGCGTGCACGATATTGATCGGGTTGTCAGAGCCGAGGGACTTGCTCAGAACGTCATGGATGCCGGCGCACTCGAGAACAGCACGCACCGGGCCGCCGGCGATGACGCCGGTACCAGGACTGGCCGGCTTCAGCAGCACGACGCCAGCTGCGGCCTCACCTTGCACCGGGTGGGGGATGGTCTGCTGAATGCGGGGCACGCGAAAGAAGTTCTTCTTCGCCTCCTCCACACCCTTGGCGATTGCCGCGGGGACTTCCTTGGCTTTGCCGTAGCCCACGCCGACGTTGCCGTCCCCGTCGCCCACGATCACCAGAGCAGTGAAGCTGAAGCGCCGGCCACCTTTGACCACCTTGGCCACGCGGTTGATCTTGACGACGCGTTCGATGTGAGAGCTGCGCTCGTCGCGGCCGCCACTGCGTGCGCCGTCACGACCGCCGCGGCGGTCGTTGCCACCGGCGCGCTCGCCACCGCCGGTACGTTGCCCGGTGCGCTGGGGTGCGGTCATGAGCTGAGGCCCTTCGTTGCTGCTGCGTTGGTCATGTCCGTCAGAACTCCAATCCGGCGGTGCGGGCGGCATCGGCGAACGCCGCTATCCGGCCGGTGTAGGAGGCGCCGCCACGGTCGAAGACGACCTTGGAGACGCCGGCCGCCTTCGCGGCCTCGGCCAGCGTCGCACCTAGCTCCGTGGCCTGGGCGCTCTTGTCGCCCTCGCTGAGCTTGTAGGTCGATGCCGAAGCCAACGTCACGCCGCGCGCATCGTCGACGACCTGGGCGTAGAGGTGCCGCGAGGACCGGGTGACCACCAGGCGGGGACGCTCGGCCGATCCGACAACCTTCTTGCGCAGCCGGAAGTGGCGGCGGGACTTGCTTATGCGGCGCTGCGCCGAGAGCCCAGCCGATCGGCGTGCGGTATGGAGAATTTTCGAGGAGCCCATTGTCACTTACCTGTCTTTCCGGCCTTGCGCCGAACTACTTCGCCTTGGTAGCGCACGCCTTTACCCTTGTACGGGTCGGGCTTGCGCAGCTTGCGGATGTTGGCGGCGACCTCGCCGACCTGTTGTTTGTCGATGCCCGCCACCGCAAACCGGGTCGGCGTCTCCACCGAGAACGTGATGCCCTGAGGCGCCTCGACGATCACGGGGTGCGAGAAACCGAGTGCGAATTCCAGCGTCGTGCCCTTGGCGGCTACCCGATAGCCGGTCCCGACAATCTCCAGGCTCTTGGTGTAGCCGTCGGTGACACCGGTGACCATGTTGGCGATCAGCGTGCGCGACAACCCGTGCAGCGACTTCGACACCCGCTCGTCGTTCGGGCGGGTTACCGACAGCACGCCGTCCTCACCCTTGGCGACGGCGATGGGCTCGGCGACGGTGTGCGACAGCGTTCCCCTGGGGCCCTTGACGGTAACGAGCTGACCATCGATCGCGACGTCGACAGAGCTCGGCACAGGTACAGGAAGTCTTCCGATACGAGACATGCGGGACCCCTACCAGATGTAGGCGAGAACTTCTCCGCCTACACCTTTCTTGGCCGCCTGCTTGTCGGTAAGCAGGCCGGATGATGTGGACAGGATGGCGACGCCCAGGCCGCCCAGAACGCGCGGCATGCCGGTCGACTTGGCGTACACGCGCAGACCGGGCTTCGAAACGCGCTTGACGCCGGCGATGCTGCGCTCACGGTTCGGCCCGTACTTGAGATTGACCGTCAACACCTTGCCTGGGCCGTCTGTTGCGTCCACGACCTGGTAACCGCCGACATAACCCTGCTGCTGCAGGATCTCGGCGATGTTGCCCTTCAGCTTCGAGTGCGGCATGACGACGGTGTCGTGATAGGCCGAGTTGGCGTTGCGAATACGCGTGAGCATGTCGGCGATCGGGTCGGTCATAGTCATGAGCGAGCCTCCGCCCGAGCAGTCAGGCGTCGCGAAGCGTCGCAGGGGCGGTGGCGAGCGGGGTGCATAGTCATGAGCGAGCCTGGCGCCCCAGCAGTCAGGCGTCGCGAAGCGTCGCAGGGGCGCACGCCGTAAATGAACGTTTTCATGGGTGTCGATTCCTGTTCTCGTGGGGGTTCCGTCCAGACATTTGCCTGAGGCCTGCCGCGATTGAGTCCTGCTCCTATCGACCAGTTTGCCTGATCGGTGATACCAAAGCGAATTAGTGCCCCAGCGTCTACCAGGAGGATTTGGTGACGCCCGGCAATTCACCGGCGTGCGCCATCTCTCGGAAGCAGATTCGGCACAACCCGAACTTGCGGTAGACGGCGTGCGCGCGCCCGCAGCGTTGGCAGCGCGTGTAGCCGCGCACCGCGAAGCGGGGCTTGGCCGCTGCCTTGTTGACGAGTGCTTTCTTGGCCATGGTGGGTTCAGCTCTCCTTGAACGGGAATCCGAGAGCGCGCAACAGAGCACGTCCCTCGTCGTCGGTCTTGGCCGTGGTCACCAGAGTGATGTCCATGCCACGCGGGCGGTCGATCGAGTCGGGGTCGATCTCGTGGAACATCGACTGCTCGTTCAGGCCGAAGGTGTAATTGCCGTGGCCGTCGAACTGAGTGGCAGACAGGCCGCGAAAGTCACGGATGCGCGGCAACGCCAAGGCCAACACCCGGTCCAGGAATTCCCACATACGGTCGTTGCGCAGCGTCACCTTGGCCCCGATGGGCTGGCCCTCGCGCAGCTTGAACTGGGCAATCGACACTCGCGCCTTCTGCACCAGGGGCTTCTGGCCGGTGATCAGCGTCAGGTCGCGCACTGCACCGTCCATGAGCTTCGCATCCTTTGCTGCCTGGCCGACGCCCATGTTGACGACGATCTTGACCAGACCAGGAATCTGCATGGGATTGCCGTAGGAGAACTGCTCCTGCATCGCGGGAACGATTTCGCTGCGGTAGCGCGCTTTGAGGCGCGGTGTTGCCTTGGCCGACGGAGTCGATGCCGCATCGGTGTCAGCAGAAGTGTCAGTAGTTGGGGCACTCATGATTTAGAGGTCCTTTCCCTTGCCGCGGCGTGAGATCCGCACGTTGCGGCCCTTGTCGTCGCGGCGATAACCGACCCGCGTCGGCCTGCCGTCGCTGTCGACCACCATCACGTTGCTGACGTGGACGGCAGCTTCCTGGGTGGTGATGCCGCCGGCCTTGGCGCCACGGTTGGTCGTAGACACCTTTTCGTGCTTCTTGATGCGGTTGACGCCTTCGACGATGACGCGGTCGGACTCGGGAAGTGCTGCGAGCACCTTGCCTCGAGCGCCGCGGTCCTTGCCGGCGACGACGACGACCGTGTCGCCCTTCTTGACCTTCACTTGTCCTCCACCGAGTGCTCGTTCCTAGTGCTGCTGGTCATGGCTACAGAACTTCCGGTGCCAGCGAGATAATTTTCATGAAGCGCTTGTCGCGTAGTTCGCGCCCGACCGGGCCGAAGATGCGGGTGCCGCGCGGCTCCCCGTCAGGACGGATCAGCACGGCGGCGTTCTCGTCGAAACGGATGTAGCTGCCGTCGGGCCGACGGCGTTCCTTCACCGTCCGCACGATGACTGCCTTGACGACGTCACCCTTCTTCACCGCGGCGCCGGGAAGAGCATCTTTCACCGTGGCAACGATGGTGTCGCCGATGCCGGCATAGCGCCGTCCCGACCCGCCCATCACGCGGATGCACAAGATTTCCTTGGCTCCGGTGTTGTCGGCGACTCGAAGTCGCGACTCCTGCTGAATCACTGTTGCTCTCCCTTAATGCGCACCCGCTGCACGTGCTCCCACGCACCCGACGGCGACGGCTCCTGTTGACATATCGAGTTGGTACTGCTGAATTGCTGTGTACTGCTCGTTCGCTGGTCAGACGCAACCCGTGGCCCCTGACCACTGCATTTCCGTGGCGACCCGGTACTGGTCTTGGGTCGGCGACCGAGGCGCAACGATTGCGCGCCGGACCAACTCAGCCGAAGCTCCGGCTTCCGGCGCGATCAGGTTGCCTTACTCCGCCTTCTCCAGTACCTGCACGACACGCCAGTGCTTGCTGGCCGAGAGCGGGCGGGTTTCCATCAGCAGGACCCGATCGCCGATGCCACAGGCGTTGGCCTCGTCGTGCGCCTTGAGCTTGTTCGTGCGCCGGATGACTTTGCCGTACTTCGGGTGCTTGACACGGTCCTCGACTGCGACGACGACGGTCTTGTCCATCTTGTCGCTGACTACCAAGCCCTCGCGGGTCTTGCGGAACGTGCCACGGCCGCTCGTTGCAGGCACTTCGCCGGGCGGCGCCGTTGCGGGCACGATCTCTTCGTTAGTGCTGGTCACGCGACTGTCCCCTCATGTGGTGCGACTGACAGCCCGAGCTCACGCTCGCGCAAAATTGTGTAGATCCGAGCGATGTCGTGGCGGACAGTCCGTAGTCGACGGTTGTTGTCCAGCTGACCGGTCGCGGTCTGGAAGCGCAGGTTGAACAACTCCACCTTCGCCTCAGCCAGGCGGGTGTTCAGCTCGTCGTCGTGTAGTTCACGCATTTCGCTGGCACGCTTGTTCGCCTCACCGGCGGCAGTGGCCGCGCTGGCCGTCGTCGGTGCCACGATGGACTTGTCCTCGACCTCGGCCGTAGTCGTATCGGACATGACTACTCGCCCACCTCTCGGGTAATGATGCGACATTTCATCGGCAGCTTGTGAATCGCCCGGGTGAGCGCCTCGCGAGCGATCACCTCATTCGGGAACGACAGCTCGAACAACACTCGGCCGGGCTTGATGTTGGCAACCCACCATTCCGGCGAGCCCTTGCCCGAGCCCATTCGCGTCTCGGCCGGCTTCTTGGTGATCGGACGATCCGGATAGACATTGATCCAAACCTTGCCGCCACGACGGATGCGTCGGTTGATGGCGATACGAGCCGACTCGATCTGCCGGTTGGTCAAATAAGCCGGCTCCAGTGCCTGGATGCCGAACTCGCCGAACGTGACGCGTGTGCCGCCTGAGGCGGCTCCGCTTCTTCCCGGATGGTGCTGCTTGCGGTGCTTGACGCGCCGTGGAATGAGCATGACTCAGCTTTCTTTCTCGGCGGCGGGAGCAACGGCCGCTTCGACGTTCTCAGGGGTTACCGACACGACTGCCGGCGTCTGCACGGTAGGAGTCGCCTCAGCAACGGCCGGGGCGGCGGAGTCCTGGTCTACCGGGGGCTGCGAAGCCACCGAGTCGGCGACCGTGGACTCCGATGCGGGGGCCGGCGTCTGAGCCGAAGGCGCCTCGGCTGCCGGAGCCTCATCGGAACCGCCCGTCGCGCGGGCCCCCTCAGCGGACACACCGGTTCCGGTGGTCCCCTGCGAGCCTGATCGGCGCGCCCGCACGGCGGGCCGCTCCCGGCGCTGGCGCAGTGCCTCGGCGGCCACGGCCGCCTCGCGCTCGGCGCGCGATCCAGTCGGAACCTCGCCCTTGTAGATCCAGACCTTGACGCCGATACGACCGAACGTCGTCCGGGCCTCATAAAAGCCGTAGTCGATGTTGGCGCGCAGCGTGTGCAAGGGAACGCGACCCTCGCGGTAAAACTCCGAGCGGCTCATTTCAGCACCACCGAGGCGGCCCGAGCACTGCACGCGGATGCCCTTGACGCCCGGACTTTTCAGGGTCGACTGCATGCTCTTGCGCATCGCTCGACGGAAACTGACCCGGTTGGACAACTGCTCGGCCACGCCTTGGGCAACGAGTTGCGCGTCGCCCTCGGGGTTCTTGACCTCGAGGATGTTGAGCTGCACCTGCTTTCCGGTGAGCTTCTCGAGCTCGCCGCGGATGCGGTCGGCCTCCGCACCACGACGGCCGATCACGATGCCGGGACGAGCCGTGTGGATGTCGACCCGAACCCGGTCACGAGTGCGCTCGATCTCCACTTTGGAAATTCCGGCACGCTCCATGCCCTTGTTCATGAGACGTCGGATCGCCACGTCTTCCTTGACGTACTCGGCGTACTGCTTGTCGGCATACCAGCGGCTCTTCCAGTCGGTGGAGATGCCGAGCCGGAACCCGTTGGGGTTTACTTTCTGACCCATCAGCGAGTCCGTCCCTTCCTGCTGGCGGCCGAGGCGAGGCGTTCGACGCTCTCCACCTCGATGGTGATGTGGCTGGTGCGCTTGTTGATGCGTGCTGCCCGACCCTGGGCGCGCGGCCGAAAACGTTTCATCGTCGGCCCTTCATCCACATACGCGCTCGAGACGAGCAAGGTCTGCGGGTCCAGAGAAAAGTTGTGCTCTGCGTTGGCAATCGCGCTGGCCAGGACCTTCGCGACCGGCTCGCTGGCCGCCTGCGGGGCGAACTTGAGCACGTTCAGCGCATCCTGCGCGGGCAGGTCGCGGATCAACGCGACTACGCGCCGCGCCTTCATCGGGGTGACGCGTACGTTGATCGCCCGCGCAAACGCGGTGCGGACGACGTCGTCGTCGATATCGTTAGCTGCCATCGCTGCTTCTGTGTCCTTACTTCTATTCGGTAGTGCCCTGGGTGGTGGTGCCACATCCGCGTTGCGGATGCTCCTTCGCCGCACCGCTCCATGCTTGCGGCCTGGCCTTGACGATCAAACGCGACGAGAGCGCCGATCGTCTCTGATGTGCCCACGGAACGTGCGGGTAGGAGCGAATTCACCGAGCTTGTGCCCGACCATGCCTTCGGTGACGAAAACCGGAACGTGCTTGCGGCCGTCGTGCACTGCAATCGTGTGACCGAGCATGTCGGGAATCACTGTCGAGCGGCGCGACCAGGTCTTGATCACAGTCTTGGTGCCGGCGTCGTTCTGGACGTCGACCTTCTTCAGCAGGTGGTCGTCGACGAACGGACCCTTTTTGAGCGAGCGGGGCATCAGTGCTACCTCTTCTTGTTCGCGCGACGACGACGGACGATGAGCTTGTCGCTGGGCTTGTTAGGACGACGAGTGCGTCCCTCGGGCTTGCCGGCCGGGTTTACCGGGTGGCGACCGCCGGAGGTCTTGCCCTCACCACCACCGTGCGGGTGGTCCACCGGGTTCATGGCGACACCGCGAACGCTGGGACGTTTGCCCTTCCAGCGCATGCGCCCAGCCTTGCCCCAGTTGATGTTGGACTGCTCGGCGTTGCCGACCTCGCCGATCGTGGCGCGGCAGCGCACGTCGACATTGCGGATCTCGCCCGAGGGCATCCGCAGCTGGGCGAACATGCCTTCCTTGGCCACCAGCTGCACGCTCGAGCCGGCCGAACGAGCGATCTTCGCACCACCGCCGGGGCGCAGCTCGATGGCATGCACCGTCGTACCGACCGGAATGTTGCGCAGTGGCAGCGAGTTGCCCGGCTTGATGTCAGCTGCCGGGCCGTTCTCGATCTGATCGCCCTGCTTGAGAGCCCGCGGAGCAAGAATGTAGCGCTTGTCCCCGTCGGCGTAATGGAGCAGTGCGATCCGCGCAGTTCGGTTCGGGTCGTACTCGATGTGTGCGACCTTGGCCAGCACGCCGTCCTTGTCGTGCCGACGGAAGTCGATCAATCGGTAGGCGCGCTTGTGGCCGCCGCCCTGGTGACGAGTCGTTATTCGTCCGCTGTTGTTGCGCCCGCCCTTGCTGTGTAACGGACGGACCAGCGACTTCTCAGGCGTAGAGCGGGTCAGCTCCACGAAGTCTGCGACGCTCGAGCCACGGCGACCCGGCGTAGTCGGTTTGTACTTGCGAATTCCCATGATCGATCAGGCCCCAAACACGTCGATACGGTCGCCGGCAGCGACGGTGACGATGGCACGCTTCACGCTCTTGCGCCGGCCGAAGCCAGAGCGGGTGCGCTTGCGCTTGCCCTGCCGATTGAGCGTGTTGACGTCTAGAACCTTGACGTTGAACACCTTCTCGACAGCAATCTTGATCTGGGTCTTGTTGGAATCCGGGTGCACCTCGAAGGTGTACTTGTTCCGGTCCAGCAGCCCATAGCTCTTCTCCGAGATGACCGGAGCGAGCAACACGTCACGGTGGTCGTCGAACATCAGCGTTCCTCGCTCTCGTCAGCAACGCCCGGCGCGACGTCGGCTGACGTCGTACCCGGAAGCGTCTCGACCTGGGGCGTCTCGACCTGGGACGTCTCCACCTGGGGCGTCACAACCAAGGGCGCCTGTGCAGGCGCAGGCTCAACCACCGTCGTCGCGGCCGTAGTGCTCGCAGCGCCGACGCTCAATGTCGCACCATTCCCGCGGGTCTGGACGAACAGCTCGAGGGCGTCCTGCAGGAACACCACGTCATCGCTGACGAGCACGTCGTAGGTGTTCAGCTGGCCCGGCTCGAGCACGTGCACGGTGTCTACGTTGCGCAGGCTCTTCCAGCTCTGCTCATCGTTACGTGCAGCCACCACCAACACGTGCTTGGCTGTACTCACCGCGGAAATAGACGCGGCGGCAGCTTTAGTGCTGGGCAGCGTTCCCTCCACCAACGACGTGACGACGTGCACGCGACCGTTGCGGGCCCGGTCTGACAGCGCCTGCCGCAGGGCAGCAGCCTTCATCTTCTTCGGTGTGCGCTGCTCGTAGTCGCGCGGCTGCGGGCCATGAACGACACCGCCGCCGACGAACTGCGGCGCCCGCGTCGAGCCCTGGCGAGCGCGCCCGGTGCCCTTCTGGCGATAAGGCTTCTTGCCTCCACCGCGGACCTGGTCGCGGGTCTTCGTTGCATGCGTGCCCTGGCGGGCCGCGGCCAGCTGGGCAACGACGACCTGGTGGATCAACGCGACGTTGGCGTCGATGTCAAAGATTTCAGCCGGCAACTCGACCGATTGCGTCGCCGCGTCGGAGGTCACCGGGTTCTGGATGTCGACCGTGGTAGTCATCGTCAGGCTCCCTTCACGGCGTTGCGAACGAGGATGATGGCCCCACGCGGTCCGGGAACGGCGCCCTTGATGAGCAGCAATCCACGTTCGACGTCCACTTTCTGGACGTGCAGGCTCAACGTCGTCTGCTGCGCATGCCCCATGCGCCCTGCCATCCGCATGCCCTTGAAGACGCGCCCTGGCGTGGCGCAGCCACCGATGGACCCGGGCTTGCGGTGCACGCGGTGCACACCATGCGAGGAGCCCAAGCCCTTGAAGCCGTGCCGCTTCATGACGCCGGCATAACCCTTGCCCTTGGTCGTGCCCGTCACGTCGACCTCAGCACCGTCGGCGAAGACATCGGCTCCGATTTCCTGGCCGAGTTCGTAGTCGGCGACGGTGTCGGTACGCAGCTCGACGACGTGGCGGCGGGGCGTGACACCGGCTGCCTTGAACTGACCGGCGTCGGGCTTGTTCACCTTGCGTGGGTCGATCGCGCCGTAGGCGAGTTGGACGGCGCTGTAGCCGTCTTTGTCCTCGGTGCGAATCTGAGTTACCACGCAGGGTCCCGCCTTGACGACGGTCACCGGAACGATCCGATTGTTCTCGTCGAACACCTGCGTCATGCCGAGCTTTTCGCCCAGCACGCCGCGGAATTCGCGCTTCGTGTTGTTAGCCATGGGGAAGCAATCTCGCCTGTCGGGTCCGGTGGATCTACTGAATGTTGACGTCGACGCTGGCCGGCAGGTCGATGCGCATCAGCGCGTCCACCGTCTTGGGCGTCGGGTCGAGGATGTCGATGAGCCGCTTGTGCGTGCGCATCTCGAAGTGCTCGCGACTGTCTTTGTACTTGTGCGGCGAACGGATGACGCAGTAGATGTTGTTCTCCGTCGGCAGCGGCACCGGACCGACCACCCGAGCACCCGTGCGGGTCACAGTCTCGACGATCTTGCGCGCGCTTGCGTCGATGGCTTCGTGGTCGTAGGCCTTGAGCCGGATGCGAATCTTCTGTCCCGCCATATCAAATCCTCTTCGCGAAAGCGCTCATCAGTCGGCTCGTTCCGGTCCTCGGCGCTAACGCGCCTGCGATCCTCACTCGCATAATCCTCGTCCTCTGTTGAGCGCATATCAGGTTCAAGCTCTCAGCCAGGTAGACCGGAGCATTAACCCCGGCGAGCTCACCCAGGTGGATCGCAACCACTGGTTGTCGAACCGGTGCACCTGGGTGAGTCTTGCCGAGTTCTACGAAAAGACAGCCGCGCCGACGAAACAACACCCGAACGGGTCAACCGGCGCGTTCATTTCGCTCTACTTGACGATCTTGGTAACCCGACCCGCCCCGACGGTGCGCGATCCCTCGCGGATGGCGAAGCGCAGGCCGTCCTCCATGGCGATCGGCTGGATAAGCGCGACCGTCATCTCGGTGTTGTCGCCGGGCATGACCATTTCGGTGCCCTCTGGCAGCGTGACGACGCCGGTGACATCGGTAGTGCGGAAGTAGAACTGCGGGCGGTAGTTGTTGAAGAACGGCGTGTGCCGGCCACCCTCGTCCTTCGACAGAATGTAAACATTCGCCTCGAAGTCGGTGTGCGGCGTGGTGGTACCCGGCTTGATGACGACCTGGCCCCGCTCGACGTCCTCGCGCTTGATGCCACGAAGCAGCAGGCCCACGTTCTCGCCGGCCTGACCCTCGTCGAGCAGCTTGCGGAACATCTCGATGCCGGTCACAGTCGTCGTCTGCTTGGTGGGGTGGATGCCCACGATCTCGACGGTCTCGTTGACCTTGAGCACACCGCGCTCGATGCGCCCGGTGACCACGGTGCCACGACCGGTAATGGTGAACACGTCCTCGACAGGCATGAGGAACGGCTTCTCGGTGTCGCGCTCGGGCTGGGGCACCGACTCGTCGACAGCGTCCATCAGCTCGACGATCTTCTCGGCCCACTCCGCGTCGCCCTCGAGTGCCTTCAGCGCCGACACCCGGATGATCGGAGCGTCGTCGCCGTCGAACTCGTACTGGTTGAGCAGCTCGCGGACCTCGAGCTCGACCAGCTCGAGAATCTCTTCGTCGTCAACCATGTCAACCTTGTTCAGCGCGACCAAGATGTAGGGCACGCCGACCTGGCGGGCAAGCAGAACGTGCTCCTTGGTCTGCGGCATCGGACCGTCGGTCGCCGCGACCACCAGAATGGCGCCGTCCATCTGCGCCGCACCGGTGATCATGTTCTTGATGTAGTCGGCGTGGCCCGGAGCGTCCACGTGGGCATAGTGGCGCTTTTCGGTCTGGTACTCCACGTGCGAGATGTTGATCGTGATACCGCGCTGCTTCTCTTCCGGCGCCTTGTCGATCTCGTCAAATCGCGAGGCCTGGTTGAGGGTCGGGTACTTGTCGTGCAGCACCTTCGTGATGGCAGCGGTCAACGTCGTCTTGCCGTGGTCGATGTGACCGATGGTGCCGATGTTGACGTGCGGCTTGGTGCGCTCGAATTTCGCCTTGGCCACTGTGGGTCCCTTTCCTTCTTTGCTGGCGCCGGTCTTCTTGGTCCGGCTGGATGACTACTTGTGTATTCAAATCTGGATGGTGCTGGGCCGAACCGTGCTACTCGCCGTTCACCTTCGCGACGCTCACTCGCCATTCACCTTCGCGATGATCTCCTTGGCTACGTTGCCCGGTACCTCGGCGTAGCTGTCGAACTGCATCGAGTAGTTAGCCCGGCCCTGCGTCTTGCTGCGCAGGTCACCGACGTACCCGAACATCTCCGACAGCGGTACCAGCGCCCTCACGACGCGAATGCCGCTGCGCTCCTCCATGGCCTGGATCTGACCTCGCCGGGAGTTGAGATCGCCGATCACTTCGCCCATGTTCTCCTCGGGCGTGGTGACTTCCACAGCCATCATCGGCTCGAGCAGCACCGGGTTGGCCTTGCGGGCGGCGTTCTTGAAAACGATGGAGCCTGCAATCTTGAACGCCATTTCCGAGGAGTCGACCTCGTGGTAGCCACCGTCGAGCAGCGTCATCTTGACACCGACCAACGGATAGCCGGCCAGAATGCCATATTGCATGGCCTCCTGTGCTCCGGCGTCCACCGAGGGGATGTACTCCCGTGGGATACGGCCACCGCTCACATCATTGACGAACTCATAAATGGGGCTGTCGGTCGTCATTTCCAGCGGCTCGAGCCGGATCTGCACCTTGGCAAACTGGCCCGACCCACCGGTCTGCTTCTTATGGGTGTAGTCCTCCCGCTCGACGACCCGCTTGATCGTCTCGCGGTAGGCCACCTGCGGCTTGCCGACGTTTGCTTCGACCTTGAACTCGCGGCGCATGCGATCGACAAGGATTTCCAGGTGGAGCTCGCCCATCCCCTTGATAATGGTCTGGCCGGTCTCTTCGTCGTTCTGGACCTGGAACGTGGGGTCTTCTTCGGCCAGCTTCTGAATAGCCACGCCGAGCTTTTCCTGGTCGCTCTTGGTCTTGGGCTCGATGGCGACATTGATGACTGGATCGGGGAACGTCATCGACTCCAGGATCACGGGCTTTTGGGGATCAGCCAACGTGTCACCGGTTGTCGTCTGCTTCAGTCCCGCGACAGCGATGATGTCGCCCGCACCCGCGCGAGGCATCTCCTCACGCTTGTTGGCGTGCATCTGGTAGATCTTGCCGATGCGCTCCTTGCGGTCCTTCGTCGAGTTCAGCACCTGCGAGCCGTTATCCAGCACGCCGGAGTAGATGCGCACGAAGGTCAGCTTGCCCAGGTGTGGATCGGTCGCGATCTTGAAGGCCAGCGCGGAGAGCGGCTCGTCCTCGCTGCTCTTGCGCTCCACCGGGGTGACACCGTCCATGAGCGTGCCGGTGACGTGGTCGACGTCCAGTGGTGAGGGCAGGTAGTCCACAACGGCGTCCAGCATCGGCTGAACGCCCTTGTTCTTGAAAGCCGAGCCGGTAAGCACCGGGTTGATCTTGTCCGCGATTGTGGCCCGGCGGATCGCCGCCTTCAACGTCTCGACGCTGATGTCCTCGCCCTCGAGGAACGCCTCGGCGATCTCATCGTCGACGTCGGCCAATGTCTCGAGAAGCGTCTCGCGGTACTCGTTGGCTTGATCGACCAGGTCGGTCGGGATCGCCTCGATGTTGAACTTTTCGCCCAACGCAGTTTCACCGCGCCACGTCAGCGCGCGCATCTCCACCAGGTCGACAACGCCGATGAAGTCGCCTTCGTTGCCGATCGGCAGCTGCAGGACGAGGACGTTGGCGTTGAGCCGGTCCTTCATCATCTGGACACAGCGGAAGAAGTCGGCACCGGTGCGGTCGAGCTTGTTGACAAAGCACATACGCGGCACGTTGTACTTGTCCGCCTGGCGCCACACCGTTTCGGTCTGAGGCTCGACGCCCGCCACACCGTCGTACACCGCTACTGCACCGTCGAGGACGCGCAGCGAGCGCTCCACCTCGACGGTGAAGTCGACGTGGCCCGGGGTGTCGATGATGTTGATCGCGTAGCCGTCCCAGAAACACTTCGTCGCAGCCGACGTGATCGTGATGCCGCGTTCCTGCTCCTGCTCCATCCAGTCCATCGTGGCGCCGCCGTCGTGCACTTCACCGATCTTGTAGTTGACGCCGGTGTAGTACAGGATGCGCTCGGTGGTCGTGGTCTTGCCCGCGTCGATGTGCGCCATGATCCCGATGTTGCGGGTCTTGGCAAGCACGGCGTTGTCAGCCATCGTTCCTTCTCATCTTTGCAGCTGTACGCCGCGATCTGATCAAGCTTGGTTCGCCCGAGGCTCGGGCGGTAGGACTACCAGCGGTAGTGCGCGAAGGCCTTGTTGGACTCAGCCATCTTGTGCATGTCCTCGCGACGCTTGACGCTGGCGCCGAGGCCGTTGCTCGCGTCGAGCAACTCGTTCATCAACCGCTCGGTCATGGTCTTCTCGCGGCGCTGCCGGGAGTAGCTGACCAGCCACCGCAGCGCCAGAGTCGTCTGCCGGTTGGCCTTGACGTCGACGGGCACCTGATAGGTGGCGCCACCGACGCGACGGCTCTTGACCTCCAGGGTCGGCTTGACGTTGTCCAGCGCACGCTTGAGCACGATCACCGGATCGCCGCCGGACTTATCCCGCGCACCTTCCAGTGCGCCGTAGACGATCCGCTCTGCAACAGAGCGCTTGCCGTCGAGCAGCACCTTGTTCACCAGCTGGGTGACCAGGGGCGATGTGTAAACGGGATCGATGACCAGTGGCCGCTTCGGGGCGGGTCCCTTGCGGGGCATACTAAATCTCCTCGTTCTTCGCGCGAGCGCTCATCAAGACTTCTCTTTCTTGGCGCCGTACTTGCTGCGTCCCTGCTTGCGGTTGCGCACCCCTTGGGTGTCCAGGGAGCCGCGAATGATTTTGTAGCGAACGCCGGGGAGGTCCTTCACCCGGCCACCGCGCACGAGCACGATGGAGTGCTCCTGGAGGTTGTGGCCGACACCGGGGATGTATGCGGTGACTTCGACGCCACTGGTAAGGCGAACGCGAGCCACCTTGCGCAGGGCGGAGTTCGGCTTCTTCGGGGTCGTGGTGTAAACCCGCGTGCAGACACCACGGCGCTGGGGTGAGCTTCTCAGAGCCGGCGTCTTGGTCTTCGTCGTCTTGTCTTCACGGCCCTTACGGACCAATTGCTGGATCGTAGGCATGCGGCCTGCAATCTCCTCATCACTCGTTCGCCGCCCTGCACACGATGCGGTTGCATCAACACACGGGCGATCTCGCGTCGGCTCTGCTGTTGTTTGCACCGGCCCCCGCGCTCGGGTGTGTCGTTCGAAGGCGCAGGCCGAACCGCACGCGGCGGACCGGGGGTGCAGGTCTGCCTCTCGCGTGCGCTGGGCGAAGACCCGTGCACACCGCAATGCGGCAAGACCGTAAGCCCGAAGTGCTCATGGGCCTTGGAGAACTCTACCTGGGCGGGCGCTCCGCCACAAATCCCTGGCGACGAGGGTGTCTTCTGCGATGTGACCTTCATTCAGCGATCGCCTACCGCCCTTGCGGACCGGCTGGTCGCTGGTGCTGTCAGGACACGGCGGCAGCCAACTGCGCTCGGTGGTGTCCGATCCAGGCGTGACCACGCTCTACGCGTCCACGCACCAAATCCCAGAACGCCTGAAACCCCTCGTGGCCGGAGGCGGCGTTGTCGGTGACGATCTGGTAGGTCCACTCCTGATTGGGCAGTAAGGCGTCTACAACGTCGATGCGTCGCCCGGCATCCAACCCGTACGCGTCGAGCATCGCCACGAACCGCTCGATGCGCCGATCGCGGAGATGAAGAGGAACGTCCTCGTCGGCCAACAGCGGGCACCAGCACCGCGTCATGGCCGCTAGGTCCCAGACAATGCCACCCGGACCGGCCAGGTCGTAGTCGATGATTCCGACGGCCAGTCCATCGCGGTAGACGACATTGCCGGGGTGCAGGTCGTTGTGACTGACCATCGACGTGCGATATGGCGCCGGCACCGTCTCTGTTGGCCATTGGTAGGGCGTGGGGTCGAAGGAAGCCGCGGCATCGTGCAGTCCCCGCACCAACCGTGCCACGCTGAGCATCGAGGCGTCGGAAAGCGCCCAGTCCGGCAGCGGTGTGTACCCGGCCGACCCAGCGATCCAGGACAACACCTCTGTCTGATCTACAGTCGGCAACACCCGTGGCGAGCCCGCGAAGCCGGCGTCGGCCAGGTGTGCGAGCAATGCATGTCGGGATGTGCGGTGCGGCGCCAGCGGACGCCGCACCGTGTTCCCCACGCGGTAGATCCGGCCCCGGTTGGCGACTCCTCCGGTGAGCAGCTCAGAGCTCACGCGCAGCGCTCCCGCAGCCGCCCGTGCGCGCAGTCCGCGGACGGCGACAGAACTTCACCGACCCACGATATCGACGTTTCGATCGCGTAGCGCAGGCTCGTCGTCGTCCAATTCGAGTAGTCGCCGAGTCAGCCCCGAGTGGGTTACCAGGCCGTGGATGAATCCGCCCCGCAGCGCTGCCCGCACGGCTTCCGCCTTGGCCTGCCCATAAGCGACCGCGAGCACGAGCGGCACTCGGGCTAATTCGTCAGCGCTGACACCGATGATGCGTTGGCTCAGCGGCGCGCTGACGCCAGAGCCCAGTGCATCGATGAGAACGCCGGAGATCTCGCCGACTACCCCCCGTTGGGCGGTGTTGGTGCGATCCGCTGCCTCGACCGTGTCGTAGATGGTGGACATGCCAGGAGCCCAAGCACCGATACCCACCACCGCGACAGTCACGTCGCGAATCAGGTCTGCAGCCCTGCTGACGTCGGGCTGGCGCCGCAACGTTGCCGCGATAGTTGCATCGGACACCACCAGTGGCGCGTAGTAGACGTGCGGAATCCCGCCCCCGGCGCGCGCCACCCGACGCACCAGCCCGAGGACGTCACTGCCGTCAGGGCCGGACAGCGCACCGGTCAACTGCACCACATGACCCGCTGCGATCGCACTTGGGGCCGACCCGATGCCGCGCAGGGAACGCGCCCAGGCAAGCCCGAGCACATCAGCGGTCGTCACGATCTCACTGAGGACGTCGGCCGCGATCTGTCCGAGTCGCTCGCGCAATTCGCCCTGGTCGTGATCGTCGGCGTCGAGTACGACCGCGTGGCGCAATCCGTACCGCTGTTGGAGCGCAACAGACATGGTGGTGTCCACGTCGCTGGTTGAGGTGATTTCGATTTTGACCAGTCCGGACTCACGCGCAGCGTCGAGCAGGCGAGCAACTCGAAACCGGCTGATGCCTATCTCCAGCGCAATGGCCGACTTCGAGGTGTTATCGAGATAGAAACGTCTGGCCACCCGGGTCATCAGTACGAGTTCGGTGAGGCGCTGGACCATCAAGTCTCCATGCAGCGGTGGCGTTGCTGGCGCTCAAATGAGCAGCTTAGGTCTCAGAGTAGCAACGAAACTTGACATTGCGGGCCGGTTTCTAGGAGGTTTACCCAGCACGCGTGTGAGTAGTGATCCTGCTTACGCACTCTGCAACGGGCAGGCATGACGTTCCACCAGCCCGAAGGGCGCTCCAACCAGCACAACTCTCCCAGGCACCTGTACGGCACACACGTAAACGTCCCACCACCAACAGCAAGGAGAAACAGTGACGCGAAACAAGTTGCGACTCGTGACAGCGGGGTTCGCGGTCCCCGTGCTCGCTCTCGGCTTGGCCGCCTGCGGCGGTTCCAGCAAGAAGGGCGGGGGTGGCAGCAGCGCCAGCGGAAGCAGCGCCAGCGGCGGCGCCAGCAGCAGCAGCGGCGGCGGCGGTCCCACCAGCGGACAGTCGATCAACGTTCTGATGGTGAACAACCCACAGATGCTGGAGCTGAAGAAGATCGCTGCCGGCAGCTTCACTAAAGACACCGGCATCAAGGTCAACTTCGTGACCAAGGTCGAGCAGGACATGCGTGACACGGCCAGCACCGAGTTCTCGTCCCAGTCTGGCCAGTACGATGTGGCAACCCTGTCCAACTTCGAGATCCCGTACTACGCCCAAGCTGGGTGGGTCTCGGACATGTCTGGGATTGCGAACGACCCAAAGTTCGATCAGAAGGACATCCTGCCTTCCATGACGTCGGCGTTGTCCTACAACGGCAAGGTCTACGGCGAACCGTTCTACGGTGAGTCGTCGTTCCTCATGTACCGCAAGGACGTATTCGCCAAGCTCGGCATCAAGCCGTCGGCGAACCCGACTTGGGCGCAGGTTGCTGACTGGGCAGCAAAGGCCGACGGCGCGCAGCCGGGTATGAAGGGAATCTGCCTGCGCGGCAAAGCCGGTTGGGGTGACAACCTCGCTCCGCTGACAACCATCGTCAACACCATGGGCGGTACCTGGTTCGACGACAAGTGGAAGGCACAGATCAACACCGGTGGCTTCAAGACTGCCGCTAACTTCTACGTCGACTTGATTAAGAAGCACGGCGAGGCCGGTGCTGCGACCTTCAGCTTCCCGGAATGCCTGGCAGCGGTACAGGGCGGCAAGGCGGCTATGTGGTATGACGCCACCTCGGCCGCCGGTTCATTGGAGGCAGCTGCCTCGCCGGTCAAGGGCAAGATGGGCTACGTGAACGCGCCGGTCACCCAGACCAAGGAATCGGGCTGGCTGTACACCTGGGCCTGGGCGATTGAGAAGGCCTCGAAGAAGCAGGATGCAGCAGCCAAGTTCGTCTCGTGGGCATCCAGCAAGGAGTACGAAAAGCTGGTCGCGGCTGACACGGTGAACAAAGACACCGGCGGAGCGGCCAACGTACCGGCAGGAAAGCGGGCTTCGACGTATGCCGACCCGACCTACCTGCAGGTTGCGGCGTCATTTGCAAAGCCGACACTGAATGCCATCAAGAACGCCCCGGCCGCCAACCCTGGCGTGCAGAAGCGTCCGTACTCCGGCATCCAGTTCGTCGGTATCCCCACCTTCACCGCCTTCGGCACCACTTGTGCCAAGGGCCTGAGCAGCGCGATCGCCGGCTCCCAGAGCGTCGACTCATTCCTCAGCGCGTGTCAGTCGATTGCCCAGACTGCGGGTAACGCGGCGGCCAAGGGGAAGTAAGCTCTAGCCCGCTAACGCGAAGAGGGGGTCCGGCCGTCCACCGGCGGTCGGACCCCCTCTCTGCATCTACAACCGATGCCGCGCAGCCGGCAGTTCGGGTCCTATCGTCGACCGAGCACGCAAGGGGGAACGATGAGCACAACCGCAGTCGAACACGACGTCTTGACACCGCAAGAAACGGATGCGCGTGCCACCGGCACAAAGATAGATAAGTGGGGCAAGAAGTCTTGGATAAGACGTGCACCACTATTGCCAGCCTTGATCTTCATGATCCTGGTGACGCAAGCACCCTTCATCGCAACGCTGGTTATGTCTTTCATGAACTGGAGTGCTCAGCCGACCGCTCCCGGTAAGTCGTTTGCCGGCATCGACAACTTCAAAGAAGTGTTCACGACGCCCGAGTACCGCCAAGCCGTATACACCTCGATTCAGATGACGGTCACCGTGGTGGTGATCAGCGTGCTTTTGGGTCTGGGTATCGCGCTCATGCTGGATCGAAAGTTCCTCGGCCGCGGCATCGTGCGCACGATGATGATCGCGCCCTTTCTCATAGTGCCAATCGCTGCGGCAATTTTTTGGGGTAACGGCATGCTGCAGACCGGCTTCGGTCTGGTTGACGGCGTGCTCGGCGAGTTGGGCGTCAAGAACGCCCAAAACATCTCGTTCCTCACCACGCACCCGAAGCTCTCCATCGAGCTCGAGCTCATCTGGCAGTGGACTCCGTTCATGATGCTCATCCTGTTGGCGGGACTGCAGTCACGCGACGGCGAGATCATGGAGGCGGCGACGGTTGACGGGGCCAATGCGTGGCAGATGTTCCGGTCTATCACGCTGCCGCACATGCGCCGCTACATCGAACTCAGCGCAACCCTGGGCACGATTTTTATCGTGCAAAACTTTGACTCGGTCATCGGTATGACGTTGGGCCAGAACTCCACCAACATCCCCTACGAGATCTACACCGTGTTCTACCAGAATAAAGATTACGGTGTCGCGTCTGCGTTGGGCGTCGTCGTCGTGTTCGGCTCCATCATCGTGGCCACGTTCGGTCTGCGCGTCGTGTCGTCACTGCTCACAGAGGAAGAAGCCTGATGACCACCATCGCGACGCCTGGCGTCCAGCGCAAAACTGACGTTCCGGTCTCAGGGCCAGCCCGGAAGCGGAACGTCGGCACAATCGTCGTGGGCGTAACTGCCTGGATCATCGGCCTGATCTTCATCATTCCGATTCTTTACATGCTGCTCACGTCGTTGCACCATCCGACCAAGGCCCAAACCTACCCGCCAAGCTGGGGCGCCTCGCTGACACTGTCCAACTATCACGACTTGTTCGGCGCCGGCGGAATTGGCAAGCCGCTGATGAACTCCGTGATCACGAGCGTCGTGTCGACGGTGTTGGTGCTTCTGCTGGCTATACCGGCGGCGTACGCGCTGTCCATCAGGCCGGTGCGCAAGTGGACAGACACGATGTTTTTCTTCTTGTCAACCAAGATGCTCCCTCCGGTGGCCGGCATCCTGCCGATTTACCTCTTCACAAACAAGGTGTTGCACCTGCCCGACAGCGTGCTGGTGCTCATCGTGCTTTATACCTCGATGAACCTTCCGATCGCGGTGTGGATGATGCGCTCATTCTTGGCTGAAGTGCCGCCGGCAATCATCGAGGCGGCATCGATCGACGGAGCGAATACGCTGCAGATCATGCGCAAGATCGTCGCCCCGATCGCGATGCCCGGAATTGCAGCGACGTCGCTGATCTGTTTCATCTTCGCCTGGAACGAGCAGTTGTTCGCGAAGGTGTTGACCAGTGTCCACGCCGCGACAGGCCCTGTGTTCGTCAATACGCTGGTGCAGACCGAGCACTCGTACCTGGCTCAGCTGTGTGCAGGAACCGTGGCGATCTCGCTGCCCGTGCTCATAGCCGGCTTTGCAGCGCAGGACAAACTCGTTCAGGGACTGTCCCTGGGCGCGGTCAAGTAGGAAGGCGCGTGACTGCTCTCAGCGCGGCTACCGTCAGCGCGCTCGACGCAGCTGTTCCGGTTCCCACGTATGACCGCAGCCAGGTATCAGTGGGCATCGTGCACGTCGGTGTCGGCGGGTTCCACCGTGCGCATGAGGCCATGTACATCGACCGGTTGATGAATGCCGGCACCGCACTGGACTGGGGCATCTGCGGGGTGGGCGTGCTTCCTCAAGACCGTGCCATGAAGGATGCACTCGACGCGCAGAACTGCCTCTACACCCTGGTGATCAAGCACGCTGACGGCTCACTCGAACCAGCCGTTATCGGCTCGATTGTCGACTACCTGCTCGCCCCCGACGATCCGGAGGCGGTGATCGAGAAGATGGCGGCCGAATCAACGCGCATCGTCTCCCTCACCGTCACCGAGGGCGGATACAACGTGCATCCCGTGACTGGGGAGTTCGATACGACGAACGCCGCAATCATGGCCGATGCCGAGCCCGGCGCGGTTCCGACGACGACGTTCGGCCTGGTTGTCGAGGCGCTGGTCCGCCGACGCGATCGAGGCATCGCAGCGTTCACAGTGATGTCGTGCGATAACATCCAGGGCAACGGCCACGTCGCGCGCAAGATGTTCACCGCCTTCGCTGCACTTCGCTCCCCCGAACTCGGCGAGTTCATGGACACCGTGCACTTTCCCAATTCCATGGTCGACCGCATCACGCCCGTCACCACCGACGCCGACCGGGCGGTGCTGTCGGAGAAATTCGGCATAGATGATGCCTGGCCGGTGGTCTGCGAGCCGTTCACGCAGTGGGTACTCGAAGACGATTTTGGCCAGCGGGTGAGCATCGCAGCGACGAAGGAGCTGACCTCCCCGCGAGCGGAGCCCGTCGATGGTGCAGCGCGGCCGCCGGTAGAGGAGGCGGGCGTGCAGGTGGTCGACGACGTCGAGCCCTACGAGTTGATGAAGCTGCGCTTGCTCAACGCCGGGCATCAGGCGATTGCCTACACGGGATTTTTGGCCGGCTACACCTACGCCCACGAGGTGTGCCAGGACCAGAGCTTCGTCGACTACGTACTCAAGTACATGAACGACGAGTCGACGCCGACTCTGCGCCCGGTGCCCGGCGTGGACCTCGACGTCTACAAGCGCACGCTCATCGAGCGGTTCGCCAATCCCGAGGTGCGCGACACGCTGGCACGGCTGTGCGCGGAAAGTTCGGATCGGATTCCCAAGTGGGTCCTGCCGGTGATCCGCGAACAGCTTGCCCACAATGGCGAGATCTCTTGCGCTGCGCTGATCGTGGCGTCGTGGGCACGCTATGCCGAAGCCGTCGACGAACAGGGCGAGCCGATCAAGGTCGTCGACCGGCTCAGCGATCGGCTGACCGAGGTGGCCCGGACGCAGGGCACCGATCCCACCGCGTTCATCGCCCAACGCGACCTGTTCGGCGACCTCATCGATGACGAGCGGTTCGTCGCTGGCTACACAGCGGCGC
This sequence comes from uncultured Jatrophihabitantaceae bacterium, assembly GCA_964236495.1. Lineage (GTDB taxonomy): Bacteria > Actinomycetota > Actinomycetes > Mycobacteriales > Jatrophihabitantaceae > CAXSBR01. The sequence goes on along the minus strand of CAXSBR010000001.1, from coordinate 66,782 downwards.
TGGACTCGCTGCACACCAAGGGCGCGCGGCAGACGGTCGCCGAGGCCGGCGCCTGACAACCACGTATCTGCGCTCTTGGACACCGCCGCAGTGACTCCGGGTCGCTGCGGCGGTGTTATGCCTGCCGGTGGGACTCAAGTGCAAGGAAAGGACCTCGCGATGAGGGCAGCGATCATTACCGGCGTCGGTCAGTCCGAGGTCGCTACCGTCGAAGACCCGACACCGGGGCCGCGTGATGTCGTGGTCGAGGTCGCGGCTTGCGGGATCTGCGGCACCGACCTGCATATCCTGCAGGGCGAGATCGCTCCGACATTGCCGGTCATTCCTGGTCACGAGTTCGCCGGCGAGATCGTGGCCGTCGGCTCGGCGGTGGACGAAGTGCGCATGGGCGACCGGGTTGCCGTCGATCCGTCGCTGTACTGCGGACACTGTTATTACTGCAAGCGAGCCAAGAACAACATGTGCGAGAACTGGAACGCGATCGGAGTCGTCGAGCCCGGCGGAGCAGCTCAATACGTGAAGGCGCCGGCCGGCAACTGCGTCGTCCTGCCCGACCACATCCGCATCCAGGACGCCGCGCTGATCGAACCACTGTCGTGCGCGGTCCACGGCTACGACGTACTGCAATCTCAGCTTGCCAACTCGGTGCTGATCTACGGATCAGGCACGATGGGCCTGATGATGGCAGCGCTAGCCAAGCGCGTGGGTGCAGCGTCGGTGGACGTCGTGGACGTCAACGCCGCCCGACTGGCAGCCGCGGTCGAGCTGGGCGTGTCGCACGCTGCCGCATCGGCCGACGAGCTGGAGGCCCCGCGCGGTTGGGACCTGGTGGTTGACGCCACCGGCAACGCCCGCGCAATCCAAGACGGCCTCACGCGCGTCGGCAAGGGCGGTACGTTCCTGCAATTCGGCGTCACCGAACAGGGCACGCAAGTGAGCATCGAGCCCTTCCGCATCTACCGCGACGAGATCACCATCACCGGCTCTATGGCCGTGCTGCACAGTTTCGACCGTGCCGCGGCCCTGTTCGCCGACGGTGTGCTCGATCCCGACTTCTTCATCTCCGATCGCATCCCGCTGGATCACTACTCCGATGCGCTTGCGCAGTTTGCCCGCGGCGAGGGCCGCAAGATTCAGGTAGTGCCCTAGCCGCTGACTGCCAGAGCCTGTCTCACCGCTAGCAAGCGAGCTCCGGTAGCGCCCCCCAGTGCCGGCGAGAGGCGTGGAGCCGCAGCCCACGCAATTACCCGCGACCGCTCGCTGCGCTTGCCGCTTCGGCGCAAAGCGCGCACACTCGGGCATGTCGGTCAATAAACTGGCAAAAGCCGACTCGACTTCGGTATCCCCCGCCGTCGACAACCACCACACTGGAACGGAGGCCCCTCAGATAATGACTATCGGAGCGAGCCTAGTGCTGATCGCGATCGGTGCCGTCCTCAAATTCGCCGTGACCAAACATGTCAGCGGAGTCGACCTACAAACCGTCGGCGTCATCATCATGCTGATCGGCGTAGTCGGCTTGATTCTCGGGTTGGTGATGACGTTCGCCCGGCGCCGTACCGATGTTGTCAGCCGCCCGGGACGCACGACGTACATCGAACCCAACAGTCAGGTCGATCCGCGGTTCTGAGCATTACCGCTCGGCAACTCCGCACGAGCACTGGACGACACACAGAAAGGGCCGACTCCCACGGGAGCCGGCCCTTTCTGTGTTACGCAGTGGGTTCAGCGGTAGTCGCTGTACCCGTATTCCTCCAGCGGAACGGCCTGACCGCCTGCCTGACCGAAGGTGTAGTAGTCCTGCTCGTCGAAGCCCGACATCGAGAACGCCGCGGCGCGGGCCTCTTCGGTCGGGTTGACCTCGACGTTGCGGTACTTGGCGATGCCAGTACCGGCCGGGATCAGCTTGCCGATGATGACGTTCTCCTTCAGACCGACGAGCGAGTCGCTCTTGGCCGAGATGGCCGCGTCGGTGAGCACGCGGGTCGTCTCCTGGAAGGAGGCCGCCGACAACCACGACTCGGTGGCCAGCGACGCCTTGGTGATTCCCATCAGCACCGGACGTCCTGCCGCTGGCTCATTGCCCTCGGCGACGACGCGACGGTTTTCGGCCTCGAACAGCGCTCGCTCCACCAGTGAACCCGGCAGGAACTCTGTCGACCCGGACTCGATGACGGTGACACGCCGCAGCATCTGCCGCACGATCACCTCGATGTGCTTGTCGTGGATCGCCACACCCTGGGAGCGGTACACCTCCTGGACCTCGCGAACCAGGTGCAGCTGCACCTCACGCGGACCCATGATGCGCAACACGTCGTGCGGGTTGACTGCACCGGAGATGAGCTGCTGGCCGACCTCCACCACCTGACCGTCCTGGATAAGCAGGCGGGCCCGGCGCGAGATCGGGTACTCCAGCTCCTCGCTGCCGTCGTCGGGAGTGACGACGAGCCTGCGAGCGCTTTTCGTGCCCGGCTCTGCTTCCTCGACGCGCAGTCGACCAGAGGCCTCGGTGATCGGGGCGACACCCTTGGGCACCCGAGCCTCGAACAGCTCCGCCACGCGGGGCAGACCATGGGTGATGTCGTCACCGGCGATACCGCCGGTGTGGAAGGTGCGCATGGTCAGCTGCGTGCCGGGCTCGCCGATCGACTGGGCGGCGATGATGCCGACCGCCTCGCCGACGTCGACAAGCTTGCCGGTGGCCAACGAGCGGCCGTAGCAGCTTGCGCAGGTCCCTTGCGCGGATTCGCACGTCAGCACGCTGCGCACCTTGATCTCGGTGATGCCACCGGCGACCAAGGTGTTGATCAGCACGTCGCCCAGCTCGTCGCCGGCATGCGCCAGCACCTTCGAACCGGCCTTGACGTTCTCCGACAGCACCCGCGCGTAGACACTGGTCTCGACGTGGATGTCGCGCACCAGCGTGCCGTCAGCGGCCTTCTGCGCAATGTCCACCCCGACGCCACGGTCGGTGCCGCAGTCCTCCTCGCGGATGATGACGTCTTGGCTGACGTCCACCAGACGACGGGTCAGGTACCCCGAGTCGGCGGTGCGTAGCGCGGTGTCTGCCAGACCCTTGCGGGCGCCGTGAGTGGAGATGAAGTACTCCAACACGGACAGGCCCTCGCGGAAGTTCGCCTTGATCGGGCGCGGAATGATCTCACCCTTCGGGTTCGCCACCAGTCCGCGCATACCGGCGATCTGCCTCATCTGCATCATGTTTCCGCGCGCTCCGGAGTTCACCATGATGTAGACGGGGTTCGTCTTCGGGAAGTTGGCCTCCATCTCCTTGGCCACTTCCGACGTCGCCTTGGTCCACACCTCGACGAGCTCCTGCCGACGCTCGTCGGCAGTGATGGCGCCGCGCTGGTACTGCTTCTCCAGCTTTTCGGCGTCCCGCTCGTAGAGGTCGAGAATCTCGGCCTTGCGGGGCGGAGTGACTACGTCGTCGATGGCGATGGTGATGCCCGAGCGGGTGGCCCAGTAAAAGCCGGCCGCCTTGAGGTTGTCCAGTGTCGAGGCAACCTCCACCTTCGGGTACCGCTCAGCCAAGTCGTTGACGATCGCGCCGAGCTCCTTCTTCGTCACCTCGTAGTTCACGAACCGGTAGTCCGCGGGCAGGGTGTCGTTGAAGTAGCACCGACCCAGGGTGGTCTCCAGCAGCAGCGGTTCGCCGGGCGTCCAACCGGTCGGGGCCGTCCAGGGCTCGTTCGGCCCGTTGTCCACTGACGTGATGCCTTGAAGACGGATCCTCACCGGTGCGGACAGACCCAGGGCCTTGATGTCGCGCGCCATCGTTGCCTCGGCCGACGTGCCGTAGACATTGCCGGCACCGGGCTGCTGCTCGCGCAGCGTCGTCAGGTGGTACAGACCCAGGATCATGTCCTGCGTCGGCATGGTCACCGGGCGACCGTCGGCGGGCTTGAGAATGTTGTTCGTCGAGAGCATCAAGATCCGAGCCTCGGCCTGAGCCTCGGCCGACAGCGGCACGTGCACCGCCATCTGGTCTCCGTCGAAGTCGGCGTTGAACGCCGTGCACACCAGCGGATGGATCTGGATGGCCTTGCCCTCGACGAGCTGCGGCTCGAAAGCCTGGATGCCCAGCCGGTGCAGCGTGGGTGCCCGGTTGAGCAGCACCGGGTGGTCGCGGATGACCTCTTCCAGCACGTCCCACACCACGGGCCGGGCCCGCTCGACCATGCGCTTGGCTGACTTGATGTTCTGCGCGTGGCTCAGATCGACCAGGCGCTTCATCACGAACGGCTTGAACAGTTCCAGCGCCATGCCCTTAGGCAGGCCGCACTGGTGCAGCTTGAGCTGAGGACCGACGATGATCACCGAACGGCCCGAGTAGTCGACGCGCTTGCCCAGCAGGTTCTGGCGGAACCGGCCCTGCTTGCCCTTGAGCAGATCGCTCAGGGACTTCAGCGGGCGGTTGCCCGGACCGGTGACGGGACGGCCCCGACGGCCGTTGTCGAACAGCGCGTCCACCGACTCCTGCAGCATCCGCTTCTCGTTGTTGACGATGATCTCGGGCGCACCCAGATCGATCAGCCGCTTGAGGCGGTTGTTGCGGTTGATAACACGCCGGTACAGGTCGTTGAGGTCGGAGGTGGCGAAACGTCCACCGTCGAGCTGCACCATCGGGCGCAGGTCGGGCGGAATCACCGGCACGCTGTCCAGAACCATGCCCATCGGCGAGTTGTTCGTCGACAGGAATGCCGCGACGACCTTGAGCCGCTTGAGCGCACGGATCTTCTTCTGGCCTCGGCCCGAGCGAATGGTCTCGCGCAGGTCGTCGGCCTCGGCGGCAAGGTCGAAGTTGCGCAGCAATGTCTGCAACGACTCCGCGCCCATGCCGCCGGTGAAGTACTCACCGAACCGGTCACGCAGCTCGCGGTAGAGCAGTTCGTCGCCGATGAGCTGCTTGACGGCCAGCTTGCGGAACGTGTCGATGACCTCGTCGAGCCGGTCGATCTCGCGCTGTGCGCGCTCACGGATCTGGCGCATCTCGCGCTCGCCGCCCTCGCGCACCTTACGGCGCACATCGGACTTCGCACCCTCGGCTTCCAGCTCGACCAGATCGACCTCGAGCTTCTTGGCCCGGGTGTCGACGTCGTTGTCGCGCTTGCTCTCCAGTACGCCCTTCTCGGCGCTGATCTCGGCCTCGAGCGTGGGCAGGTCGCGGTGCCTGGCGTCGGCGTCGACGGTCGTGATCATGTAGGCCGCGAAGTAAATGATCTTCTCTAGATCTTTCGGAGCCAGGTCGAGCAGATAGCCCAACCGGCTAGGCACACCCTTGAAGTACCAGATATGGGTGACCGGGGCAGCCAGCTCGATGTGGCCCATCCGCTCGCGACGCACCTTGGCGCGAGTGACCTCGACTCCACAGCGCTCGCAGATGATGCCCTTGAACCGGACGCGCTTGTACTTGCCGCAGTAGCACTCCCAGTCTCGGGTGGGGCCGAAGATCTTCTCGCAGAACAAGCCGTCCTTCTCGGGCTTGAGCGTGCGGTAGTTGATCGTCTCGGGCTTCTTGACCTCGCCGTGGCTCCAGCGACGGATGTCGTCGGCGTTGGCCAGACCGATACGTAGCTCGTCGAAAACGTTGACGTCGAGCAAGGTTCCTACCTTCTTGTAACGATGCAGGTGGTTCAGGAAAAGCTGTGGTGAACCGGCCGGCACGAATCCGGCCGGTTCACATTTCGTCAGACTTCTTCGACCGAGCTCGGCTCGCGGCGGGACAGGTCGATACCGAGTTCTTCAGCGGCGCGGAACACGTCGTCGTCGGTGTCGCGCATCTCGACGGGCTGGCCGTCGGCCGAGAGGACCTCGACGTTCAGGCACAGCGACTGCAGCTCCTTGAGCAGCACCTTGAACGACTCGGGGATACCCGGCTCGGGGATGTTCTCGCCCTTGACGATGGCCTCGTAGACCTTCACCCGGCCCAGGATGTCGTCGCTCTTGATGGTGAGCAGTTCCTGCAGCGCGTAAGCCGCGCCGTAGGCCTGCATCGCCCAGCACTCCATCTCACCGAAGCGCTGACCGCCGAACTGCGCTTTACCGCCCAGCGGCTGTTGCGTGATCATCGAGTACGGACCCGTCGCGCGAGCGTGGATCTTGTCATCGACCAGGTGCAGCAGCTTGAGGATGTAGACGTAACCGACGCTGACCGGTTCCGGGAACGGCTCACCGGAACGGCCGTCGAGCAGGTCGGCCTTGCCGGTGTGGTTGATCAGTCGATCTCCGTCGCGCGTCTTGTGCGTGGAGTCCAGCAAGCCGGTGATCTCGTCCTCTCGCGCACCGTCGAACACCGGTGTCGCGACGTTGCCGCCGGCGATGCCCGTGCGAGCCGGCTCGGGCAGACGCTGCGCCCACTCCGGCTCACCCTCGATGTCCCAGCCGGTCTTGGCGACCCAGCCCAGGTGCGTCTCGAGGACCTGCCCGACGTTCATCCGACTCGGTACACCCAGCGGGTTCAGGATGATGTCGACCGGCGTGCCGTCCTTGAGGAACGGCATGTCCTCGGGCGGCAGGATCTTGGAGATGACGCCCTTGTTGCCGTGCCGGCCGGCCAGCTTGTCACCGGGCTGGATCTTGCGCTTCTGCGCTATGTAGACGCGCACCAGCTCGTTGACACCCGGCGGCAGCTCGTCGCCGTCCTCGCGGCTGAACACCCGCACACCGATGACCTTGCCGGCCTCACCGTGGGGCACCTTCAGAGAGGTGTCGCGTACCTCGCGCGCCTTCTCACCGAAGATCGCGCGCAACAGGCGCTCCTCGGGCGTGAGCTCAGTTTCGCCCTTGGGCGTCACCTTGCCCACGAGTACGTCACCGGTAGTGACGTCCGCGCCGACGCGGATGATGCCACGGTCGTCGAGGTCGGCCAGGACCTCCTCCGAGACGTTGGGGATGTCGCGGGTGATCTCCTCGGCGCCCAGTTTGGTGTCACGCGCGTCGACCTCGTGCTCCTCGATGTGAATCGAGGTGAGCACGTCGTCCTGCACGATGCGCTGGTTGAGGATGATCGCGTCTTCGTAGTTGTGGCCCTCCCACGGCATGAACGCCACGAGCAGGTTCTTGCCCAGCGCCATCTCGGCGTGGTCGGTGGACGGGCCGTCGGCGACGACCTGTCCCTTCTCCACCCGCTGGCCCTCGTCGACGATCGGCTTCTGGTTGAAGCTGGTGCCCTGGTTGGAACGGGCGAACTTGGCCAACCGGTAGGTCTGGCGGGTGCCGTCGTCGGCCATCACGGTGATGTAGTCGGCGGACAGATCCTCGACCACGCCTGCCTTGTCGGCGGTGACGACGTCGGCGGCGTCCACAGCGGCACGCAGTTCCATGCCGGTGCCGACCAGCGGCGACTCGCTGCGCAACAGCGGCACTGCCTGGCGCTGCATGTTCGCGCCCATCAGGGCGCGGTTGGCGTCGTCGTGCTCGAGGAACGGGATCATCGCGGTCGCGACCGACACCATCTGGCGCGGCGACACGTCCATGTAGTCCACGTCGGCGGGCTCTATGTAGTCGACCTCGCCACCCTTGGTACGCACCAGCACGCGCGGCTCGGTGAAATTGCCCTGCGCGTCGATGGTGGCGTTGGCCTGCGCGATGACGAACTTGTCCTCCTCGTCAGCGGTCAGGTAGCTCACCTGGTCGGTGACGCGGCCGTCGGCGACAAGGCGGTACGGCGTCTCGACGAAGCCGAAGGCGTTGACGCGACCGAACGAGGCCAGTGAACCGATCAGGCCGATGTTCGGGCCTTCCGGAGTCTCGATCGGGCACATCCGGCCGTAGTGGCTGGGGTGCACATCGCGGACCTCCATGCCGGCGCGGTCGCGGCTCAGCCCACCCGGGCCCAGCGCGGACAGGCGCCGCTTGTGCGTCAGTCCGGCCAGCGGGTTGGTCTGATCCATGAACTGGCTCAGCTGGGAGGTGCCGAAGAATTCCTTGATCGAGGCCACCACCGGGCGGATGTTGATCAGCGTCTGCGGAGTGATCGCCTCGACGTCCTGCGTCGTCATCCGCTCGCGCACGACGCGCTCCATCCGTGACAGGCCTACGCGCACCTGGTTCTGGATGAGCTCACCGACGGTGCGCAGGCGACGGTTGCCGAAGTGGTCGATGTCGTCGGTCTCATAGCCCTCGACGCCCTCGTGCAGGCGGATCAGGTACTCGATGGTCTTGACGATGTCGTCCTCGGTCAGCGTGCCGTGGCTGATCGGGGTGTCCTGACCGAGCTTCTTGTTGGCCTTGTACCGGCCGACCTTGGCCAGGTCGTAGCGCTTGCCGTTGAAGAACAGGTTCTCCAGCAGCGCCTGAGCCGACTCACGGGTGGGCGGCTCGCCCGGGCGCAGCTTGCGGTAGATGTCGAGCAGGGCCTCGTCCTGGCCGGCTATGTGGTCCTTCTCCAGGGTTGCCAGCAGCGTCTCCGACCACGCGAAGTGCTCGCGGATCTTGTCGCCGTCCCAGCCCAGCGCCTTCAGCAGCACGGTGACGGGCTGGCGGCGCTTGCGGTCGATACGGACACCGACGGTCTGGCGCTTGTCCACATCGAACTCGAGCCATGCGCCGCGACCCGGAATGACCTTGACACTGAACACGTCGATGTCGGAGGTCTTGTCGATCGTCTTGTCGAAGTAGATGCCCGGCGAGCGGACCAGCTGCGACACCACGACGCGCTCGGTGCCGTTGATGACGAAGGTGCCCTTGCGGGTCATCATCGGGAAGTCGCCCATGAACACCGTCTGGCTCTTGATCTCGCCGGTGGTGTTGTTGGTGAACTCCGCGGTGACGAACAGCGGCGCCGCGTAGGTCATGTCCTTGTCCTTGCACTCCTCGATCGAGGCCTTGACATCCTCGAAGCGGGGGTTGGAGAAGGACAGGCTCATCGAGCCCGAAAAATCTTCGATCGGGGAGATCTCACCGAGAATTTCAGCCAGACCCGCGCGCGATTCGGTATCGCCGGCCTCGGCCATGCGCTCCTGCCAGGCACTGTTGCCCACGAGCCAGTCGAACGACTCGGTCTGCAGCGCGAGGAGGTTGGGCACCTCCAGTGGTTCTCGGATCTTGGCGAAGGACGTCCGCGGCGGCGAGCCCGGGATCCCTTTCAACGTTGGGATAACTGTCTTACCGGAGCGCGAGGCTGCCAAGATGCGTCCTTCCAAGGACTTGCGGAAACGAATTCAACCGGCGCAGCCCTGCAAACCCGGCAGTCGTGCGGGCAGCTTCACGCGCGCGAGGCAGCGGGAAACAGACCCTTACGGGCAGAGACGAGTGATGGAGGACAGCGCAACCTAGAAGTCTAACGCATCTATGCGCGAGTGTCTAGGGCACCCTGAAACCCCAGATTCCGACGGGGCGTGCGGTCAGCCCTCGCCGGTTACCCGGTCGTTGATACGCCGTACTGGTGCACCGATTTCAGTCGCGTAACAGCTCATGTGGCAACGGCGATCGTGCAAGGTCGTGCGAGTCACAGCGTGCCCGTTGCTACGGCGCGAGTCAAGCGGCACGCCGAGGATGTGGACGGCTGCGCCAGGCCGCGCGCGACGGAACTCTTTCTGAGCCAACATGGCCGGTGACAGCACAGGGCGGCTGCCTCTCGGCAGCCGCCCTGTGACGGTCGATGGGCCGTAGCCGGCCCGGACAGTGCAAGTTACTTGACGGTAACCGTCGCGCCGGCCGCCTCGAGGGCATCCTTGGCCTTCGCGGCAGCGGCTTTGTCGACCTTCTCCAGCACCGGCTTCGGCGCGCCGTCGACCAGGTCCTTGGCCTCCTTCAGGCCGAGGCTGGTGAGCGTGCGCACCTCCTTGATGACCTGGATCTTCTTGTCGCCGGCGGCCTCGAGGATAACGTCGAATTCGTCCTGCTCCTCCACAGCCTCAACCGGGGTGCCGGCCGCGCCGCCACCCGCGGCAGCCACTGCCACCGGAGCGGCCGCAGTGACATCGAAGGTTTCTTCGAACTGCTTGACGAAATCGGAGAGCTCGAGCAGCGTCATTTCCTTGAACGCATCGAGCAGCTCGTCGGAGCTGAGCTTCGCCATGGTGGCGTCCTTTCTGTTTCTCGCCGGATGAGCCGGTGAGGTTCGGTGATGGGGTACTTACTCCGCCGGCTCGGCGGGTGTCTCGGGTGTCGCGATCTCGGGTGATGCGGGTGCCGGTGATGGCTCGACAACGTCGGCGACTGGGGCCTGGACAGCCTCCGACGCGAGGGCTGGTGCACTTTCCAGTGCAGCGGTATCGACAGCATCAGGTACCGGAGCAGCGTCGACAGCCTCGACGACCGGTGCGGTTTCGGGCAGGTCGACTACCGGAGCAGCGTCGACCGGATCGGCCACCGCGGCGGCGTCGGCCGGCTTTTTCTCCTCCAGCGCCTTGGCCAGGCGAGCCATCTGCGACAGCGGCGCCTGGAACAGGCCGGCGGCGCGGGTCGGCAACGCCTTGAGAGCGCCGGCCAGCTTGGCCAGCAACACCTCGCGTGAGTCCAGATCGGCGATTCTGGTGACCTCGGCCGGACTGAGTGCCTTGCCGTCCAGCAGACCGCCCTTGATCACCAGTTGTGGATTGGTGCGCGCGAAGTCGCGTAGTCCCTTGGCCGCCAGCACCGGGTCACCGGTGATGAAGGCAATCGCTGTCGGGCCGGTGAGCAGGGAGTCCTCGATCGTCAAGCCGGCGTCGGCCGCTGCACGCTTGGTCAACGTGTTCTTCACGACGGCGTACGTAGTGTCGTTGCCGAGCGCACGCCGCAGGGTGGTGACCTGCTTCACGGTCATTCCGCGGTACTCGGTGATGACGGCGGCCGATGAGGCGGTGAAGTGTTCGGCCAGCTCTGCGACTGCGGAGACTTTGTCAGCGTTGGGCATATTTCCTCCTCTCGAAACATCGCACTGGAATGTGGTCGACGACCGATTCCTAGCGGAGAGGAAAATGCCCCGGCGCACAAGAGCACGGGGCGACCTGAGGCGCCAACAAGCGACGCAACGATCGAACCGTCCATCCTGCGCGGGCCACTTCCGACGCTTCGGAAAAGTTGTTCACTGCGTGTGCGCACGCAGTAGCCAGCGGTCTTCGGTTGAACCGTTGCCAACGATACCGGGCCGGTGGACAGGCGAGCAACTCCCGGCGGCGTGCCACGGTACGGCGCAAGCCCCGACCAACCTGGTCGGGGCTTGCGTCATGGTGCTTGTTGACTTGCGCGGCGAACTACTCGGCCGCGTCCTCGAGCAGATTGCGGCTGCGGTTGGGATCCACCGGAACACCCGGGCCCATCGTCGTGGCGAAGGTGACCTTGCGGATGTAGCGGCCCTTGGCGGCAGAGGGCTTGGCGCGGCTGATCTCGTCCAGCGCGGCGCCGTAATTTTCGACCAGCTGCTGCGGAGTGAACGACGCTTTTCCGATCACGAGGTGCAGGTTGGCCTGCTTGTCGACGCGGAAGGAGATCTTGCCACCCTTGATGTCGGTGACGGCCTTGGCGACGTCCGGGGTGACGGTGCCGGTTTTGGGGTTGGGCATCAGACCCCGCGGACCGAGCACCCGGGCGATGCGACCTACCTTCGCCATCTGATCAGGGGTGGCAATCGCTGCGTCGAAGTCGAGGAAACCGCCCTGGATGTCGGCAATCAGGTCGTCCGAGCCCACCCGGTCAGCGCCGGCGGCTTGCGCGTCGGCGGCTTTGTCACCAGTCGCGAACACGATGACGCGCACGGTCTTGCCGGTGCCGTTGGGCAGACTGACGGTGCCACGGACCATCTGGTCGGCCTTGCGCGGGTCGACGCCCAGACGCATTGCTACCTCAACGGTGGCGTCGAACTTCGCCGTCTTCATCGTGGTCGCGATCGTCGCGGCCTCCAGCGGCGAATACAGATTGTCCGGGTCGACCAGTTCGGCGGCCTCGCGGTAGGCCTTGCTGCGTTGTGCCATGGCTTTTCCTCTCGCTCAGTGGTGTTGACGCAGCGCCGCGGATCGGCGTTGCTCCCACATCAGTTCGTGCTCGTTGATCGGGGTTCGTGCTGTTACAGCTGGTGCTCGGGTCAGTCGGCCACGGTGATGCCCATGGAGCGGGCAGTGCCGGCGATGATCTTCATAGCATGGTCGACGTCGTTGGCGTTGAGGTCTTCGAGCTTGGTCGTAGCGATCTCGCGAAGCTGGTCTTGGGAAACCTTGGCGACCTTCGTCTTGTGCGGCTCGCCGCTGCCTTTGTCGACGCCGGCGGCGGCCAGCAGTAAGCGAGCGGCGGGCGGAGTCTTGGTGACGAAGGTGAAGGAGCGATCTTCGTAGACCGAGATCTCCACCGGCACGACCTGACCGCGCTGGGACTCGGTCGCAGCGTTGTAAGCCTTGCAGAACTCCATGATGTTCACACCGTGCTGGCCGAGCGCCGGGCCCACCGGCGGTGCCGGATTGGCCAGACCGGCCTTGATTTGCAGCTTGATGACTGCGGACAACTTCTTGCTCTTGGGAGGCATGTCGTCTTTCCTTAGTTCGGATGCGCGGGCCCTAGCTTGGATGCGCGGGTGAGTGTGTTCGTTCGCGCCGGCCAGTCGCGAGCGCTGAGTGAGTCCACCGATCTAGAGCTTGGCCACCTGGCTGAAGGTCAACTCCACCGGAGTTTCCCGGCCGAAGATCGAAACCAGCACCTGCAGCTTGCCGTGCAGCGGATCGATCTCGTTGATCGTTGCCGGCAAGGTGGCGAACGGCCCGTCCATGACGGTGACCGACTCGCCGACGGAGAAGTCGACGACCTCGATCGTCTGCTTGGCTTCACCCGCTGCGCCGCCCTTGCTGCCGCCCAGTGACGGAGCCTTCTGCACGGCAGGAGCCAGGATCTTCAATACCTCGTCGATCGAAAGCGGGGAAGGCTTGGACGTCGCCCCGACGAATCCTGTGACGCCTGGGGTGTTTCGCACAGCGCCCCATGACTCGTCGTTGAGATCCATGCGCACCAGGATGTAACCCGGGAACACCTTGCGCTGCACGTTCTGGCGCTTGCCGTTCTTGATCTCGACGACGTCCTCCACCGGAACCTCGACCTGGAAGATGTAGTCCTCCATGTCCAGAGACAGAATGCGGCTCTCGAGGTTGGTCTTTACCTTGTTCTCATAGCCGGCATAGGAATGCACCACGTACCAGTCGCCGAACGCAGTTCGCAGTTCCTTGCGCAGTGTTTCGACCGGATCTTCGTCCTCTTCCGCCTCGCCGGACTCAGACTCCGCAGCAACCTCAGCCTGCGGGTCGGCACCCAGCTCGGCTGCAGCAGCCGACAACGGGTCTGCCGCCGGTGCGTCGTCAGCTGTGGGTAGATCGTCTTCGGTAGGTCCATCCACGTGCTCGTCCGTGCTCGTCGTTACTGCTGACTCGGCGGGGGTGTGTGGCGCTCGGTCTGTGCGCGAGCGACCGCCCTGCCCAGCGGAGAACACGTCGGCATCGACGCGATTGGCCTCTGTGGCGGCGGGTGAGTGCGTCTCGACCGTGCCCGAAAACAGGTCGGTGTTCACCGATCCCAGCCGGGTGTCCGCGTCGGCATCCTCGCCGGACGTGGTGTCAAAGTCAGCCACAACGCTCTCTTCCTAGTTGTCTGATGTCGTCTGATGGATGGGCGCGTCGTTCGACTGGATTGCGCCTCGGCGCCGTCGTAGCAGCGCCGTTCGGACTGCGCGAGACTCAGCCGAACAGCCACAATGTGAGACGGGCAAATCCGAAGTCGAGTCCGGCCACGATCGCGACCAAGATCACCACGAACACCACCACGACGGTCGTGTAAGTGATGAGCTCCTGGCGTGAGGGCCAGATGACCTTGCGCAGCTCGGCGACAATCTCGCGAATGAACCGGACGAAGGACAGCACCACCCGCTGCAACCACCAGCCTTCGCCGGATTCGACCCGCGCTCGGCTGCCGCCGAAGCTCTCCGTCGACAAGGCGGTACTGGAATTTCTGGAAGTCTCAGGCGTGCTCGGGGTTCCAGGGGAGCCTTGCATATCCGGAGTCTCGGGAACTTCGGGAAACCCGGAAATCTCTGTGTCGGCCACGACGCCTCCTTCCACTCGGTGTCGTACTGCTTTTTCTGTGGATCTGGCGCTACCGGACGCGCTGTGCAGATAGCAACGTTCGGGAGCTGGCTGAGCCGGGGTGCTCAGCGCGCAGGGGCGACAGGACTTGAACCTGCAACCTCCGGTTTTGGAGACCGGTGCTCTACCAATTGAGCCACGCCCCTAGGTATCTGTGATCGCTCAGCCGACATCCTCCCGGCCGGCCACCGAGACACTGGGGCGATCGAACCTGAGCATGCTGACGCGCGGCCGTGGAGACCCGGAGCACAAGTGTAGGGCTGACATCGTTCGGGCACCAACCGCGCGAGCCCGTACGCCGCAGGCCTGAGCGGCCGGTCAGCGGATTTCAGCGTCGCGGATGCCCGATAACCTTGACCTATGGTCACTGTTTCCCCGTCGCCGGCGGCATCGCCGACGCGCGCCGCTCACGATGCCTACAACGCCTATAAAGCGCGCTCGTTGCAGCTCGACATGCAACGCGGACAGCCCTCCTCAGCCGACTTCGACCTGTCCGCCGACCTGTTGCAGGCGGTCGGACCGTCCGATGTGGTCACCGCAAGCGGAATCGATATCCGCAACTACCCCGGTGGCACCGCTGGGCTGCCCGAGGCTCGCGCGCTGTTGGGCAAGTACCTCGACGTGCCGGCGGAGCAGGTTCTGGTCTGGAACAACGCCAGCCTCGAAGTACAGAGCCACGTGCTCACGTCGATGCTGTTGCGCGGGCCGCGCGGCAAGCGTCGGTGGATCGGCACCGCGCCGAAGATGATCGTCACCGTGCCCGGCTACGACCGGCACTTCACTTTGTTGCAGGCGCTGGGCTTCGAACTGGTCACCGTCGCCATGCAGGCCGACGGCCCGGACATCGACGCCGTCGAGGCCCTGGTGGCGTCAGACGAATCGGTGCGCGGGCTGCTGTTCGTGCCCACCTACTCCAACCCGGGCGGCGAGTCGATCTCGCCGGCCAAGGCACGGCAGCTGAGCGCGCTGACGGCGTCTGCACCGGACTTCACGATCTTCGCCGACGACGCCTACCGCGTGCATCACCTGTCGGCCACCGAGCGCGACGTGGCGGTCAACTTCGTCGACCTTGTCGCTGCTGCCGGCAATCCGGACGGTGCCTTCGTCTTCGCCTCCACCAGCAAGATCACCTTCGCGAGTGCCGGCTTGGGCTTCGTCGCCAGCAGCCAGGCCAACATCGCCGCGTTCGGCAAGTGGCTGGGCGCGCTGTCGATCGGACCCAACAAGGTAGAACAGCTGCGCCACGTCCGGTTCCTGGAGTCCTATCCGGGTGGACTGGCCGGCTTGATGGATGAGCACGCCGCGCTCCTCGCTCCGAGATTCGCCGCCGTCGAAGAGGTGCTGAGCCAGCAGTTGGGGGGCACCGGCCTTGCGACCTGGACCCGTCCTCGGGGCGGTTACTTCGTCAGCGTCGACACCGCGCTGCCCGTTGCCGACCGGGTGGTGGCGTTGGCCGCCGAGGTTGGCGTCAGTCTGACCCCCGCAGGCGCGGCGTTCCCCGACGGCGACGACCCGCACAACAGCAATATCCGGTTGGCGCCGACTCGCCCGGACGTCGAGGACGTTCGCTTGGCGATGGAGGTTTTCGCCACCTGTGTGAAACTGGCCAGCGAGGAGTATCTAGCTAGCGAAGAACACTCGGCCGCCCGCGAGTAGGTGCCGGTTGAGTGTCGGTACGGCCGGTTACCGCAGCGCACCCGCCCGGATGAGAACGGCGACCGCTGCGGGCAGCGCTGACATGGCCTTGCGCAGATCGCCAGGTTCGGCGATACGCCAGGCCTGGGTACGGACGTAGCACCGGATCGCGGCGTCGAACTTCGCGGGGCCGGCGGCCGAGCGAGCCGCGTGCAGCGCAGCAGCACCCTTGTCATAGGTGGTGGCGTAGTACCGCAGCTCGGCACCGCCGTAGCTGGCGGTCGGCTTGTCCACCGGGTCGGGAAGATCGAGCTTCGCCGGGGGAGGCGCGTCGTTGTCGAGTAGTTGCTCGGCGTAGGAGGCGAACGCCTCGTCGAGCCAGGCATGCTGCGCCTGGGAATCGCCGACCATCGCATAGAAGTACTGATGCGCCGTCTCGTGGACGTTGACCAGATGATAGTCGCCCAGCAGGAAGATCGAGCTCGGATATTCAATGCCGCCGCCGTTGCCGGGAAGCAGGGTCAGCGACAGGGTGGGAAAGGGGAACGGGCCGAAGTACCGCTCCAGACCGGCTAGGGCGAACCGCTCGTCGGTGACGATCGCGGCAAGATCGGCCGCCCGCAGCGCGCCCACCCGTACCGCTGTTCGACCGATACGTACGTCGCGAGTCTTGAACGGCCCCACCGCAACGCTGACGTCGCGCGCCGCGGCAATCGTGGCGTGCCAGCTGCGCCGACCAGCACCGGCGGCGGAACCTCGCAACGGTCGGCCCGACATCATCACCACGTTCCCGGCCGGGGCGGTGACGGTCAGATCGGTGTCCGCGGCTTCGCTGGTGGCGCTCTCCGCGGTGAACTGCAGCATCGGCTCGGTATGCCAGCCGTAACCGCGTTCCCAGGCGAGCAACGGCTGCGCGGAGCCGAACCAGCCCACACCATCGGAGTATCCGAAGCGATCGAAGGCGCGCGCACCGAGCTCCAGCCGGAATGCCAGCTGCGCGTGCACCGTCGTGCCGGCCGGGATGCGCGTCGCGAACGGGATGCGCAGCAGGCCCCCCTGCGACGCGGCAGCCGCGCCGGCACGCTCGTAGCGCGCGGTGCCGCCGCCGTGATCGGCGCGCGCCGACGTCACGGTGATGCGCGTGCCGCTGGCGAAGGTCGGCGCGGTGTTCGCGGTGAGGCGGAAGACCAGCTCGGTGATGTCAGCATCGGCAGCGAAATCGATCGACTCGGTGCCGGTGACGCTGTGTAGACCGGCGGCGACGTCGAAGTGCAGCCTGGTGACCGGGCGCCTGGGGTCAGGGGCGGCGTACGCGCTGGGACATGGCGGCGGTGACGTCGGTGACAGTGACGGCGACCTTGACCCTGCTGGTGACGGTGACAGTGGCGGACTCACGGACGGCGACGAGGAGCGCGAGATTGATGCCGCCGGCGCGGTGGCGCTGGTGGTCGCCCCCGTCGCGGTGCCCAGTGCGCTGGTATCGACGCGCAGCGGCGAGGTGCAGGCACTCGCGAACAGGGCCGCGGCGGCCAGCGAACTGAGTCCCGCGTGCGGGCGCATCAGGCCAACCGCACGACGGCCCGGGCCTTGGTGAGAACTGTCTGACCCTGGAACGTCGTGGTCAGTGCGACGACGACGGTGCCGTCGTTTGGTCGGATTTCCTTCACCACGCCCGACACCTCGATCGTCGCAACCTGGCCCAGCTCGGGCACTATCACCGGGCGCGTGAATCGAACGCCGTAATCGACTACCGCGCCGGGATCTCCCGTCCAATCAGTAACCACCCGGATCGACTCCGCCATGGTGAGCATGCCGTGCGCAATGACGTCGGGCAGCCCCGCTGACTGGGCGAAGCTCGAACTCCAGTGGATGGGGTTGAAGTCCCCGGACGCCCCGGAGTAGCGCACCAGCGTTTCGCGCGACATCGCGTAGCTCTGGGCAGGCAGCTGCGTACCGACAACCACATCGGCCATGGCAAGGCGCGCCATCAGACGCCGGCTCCACGAGCGACCAGCATTGTGCGCGCGGTAGTAACGAGCTCGTCGTCGACAGTCTTGACGTCGATAGCGAGCACCAGCAGATCGTTACCACCGACGGCCCGTATCGACTCGACGGTGACAGTGACGGTGACCTCGTCACCGGCAACGAGCGGACGACGGTGAGTGAACTCCTGCTCACCGTGCACGACCTTGGTGTAATCCAGACCGAGTTCAGGATCGGCGGTGACCTGACCGCCCGCCGGCAACGTCAGCGCGATGGCAAATGTTGGCGGTGCGACCAGATCGCGGTAACCCAGCGCCTGTGCAGCTGCCACGTCGGAATACGCCGGGTTGGCGTCGCCGACGGCGGCGGCGAACTCACGGATCTTTTCCCGGCTGACCAGGTAGGTCCGTGCCGACGGGTACACCCGCCCGACGAACGACGGGGCGAGTGCCATGCCAAGACGGTAACCGATCGGGGCCCAACCGCAGCTGCCCGCAGCGGTCTCGGCACCACCGACAGCGCAGACCGACTAGCGCGTCTCGCGGTGTTCGGTGTGCTTGCCGCAGTTAGGGCAGAACTTGTTCATCGCCATCCGGTCGGGATCGTTGCGGCGGTTCTTCTTGGTGATGTAGTTACGGTGCTTGCACACCTGACACGCCAAGGTGATCTTCGGACGGACGTCGGTGGCTGCCACGGATGTTGCCTTTCCTGATGGGCCCGACCGGTGCCGGTGCGGGTTCTAGCGTCGGAGGATGATGCTTTACACATGCAGCGTGCACAGGGCCACCCGAGTGTCACCTCAGGCAACAGCAGCGCGCAGTAGCGAGGGCCGGACTTGAACCGGCGACACAGCGATTATGAGCCGCTTGCTCTACCAACTGAGCTACCCCGCCCGATACCAGCACAGACCAGCACCCACGAGCGCCGGGAACTGATCCTACCCGCCGGGCAGGACCGCCGACGCGACCATTTGGCCAACCCGCAGCATCAATGACACTGGCTCGGCCTCTTGCCCGACAGCTAGCGAGCCCCCTTACGGAATCGAACCGTAGACCTTCTCCTTACCATGGAGACGCTCTGCCGACTGAGCTAAGGGGGCGGTGCGGGTAGCGCAGACGAGTGTCTGTGCGGCCGGTATGTCCCACGCCTGGGTGGTTGAGCTGGCGGTGATGTTGAGCCGTGGGGCTCGGATTGCGATGCTCGCGCGACTTTACACGAGCCTTCAACGAGAAACCGAGCGCCGCCACCGGCCGTTCTGTCAGTCGACGGCCTGACACCACATCAGCGGCAACGAGCGTGGCGGGTGTTGGGTTCGAACCAACGTAGGCTGAGCCGACGGTTTTACAGACCGTTCCCTTTGACCACTCGGGCAACCCGCCTTGCTGAATGCGCGCGCCAGCCTACCTGATGGCCCGCCGCGCCCCGGCCGGACCGTCAGCCGTTCGCCGACGAGCGGGTGCTCGAAGAGCTCCTGGAGGCGTCATGCCAGATCCGTCCTTCGACGTAGTCAGCAAGATCGACCGGCAGGAAGCCGACAACGCCTTGAACCAAGCGGCGAAGGAGCTGTCTCAGCGCTTCGACTTCCGCGGCACCAACGCCTCAATCGAATGGTCGGGCGAGTTGGGCATCACCATCAAGGCCGACTCCGAAGAGCGCGCCAAGGCAGCACTCGACGTGTTCAAGGAAAAGCTGGTGAAACGATCGATCTCCCTCAAGGCCCTCGACGCCGACGAGCCCAAGCAGTCGGGCAAGACCTACGTCATCACCGGCACCCTGCAGCAGGGAATCTCGTCCGACCAGGCCAAGACAATTGCCAAGGCGGTTCGAGACGGCGGTGTGAAGGGCGTTCAGGCATCGATCCAGGGTGACCAGCTGCGTGTGACCGGCAAGAAGCGCGACGACCTGCAAGCCGTCATCGCCCTGTTGCGCGAGGGCGACTACGGCACTGCCTTGCAATTCACGAACTACCGCTGAGGTGCAGCGTCGACAGGACACGGCCAACAGACCCGTCGAGCCGACCAGAATAGAGGATCGAGTGCGATGAAGGGCATCATCCTGGCCGGTGGGGCTGGCACTCGACTGCATCCGATAACGCGCGCAACGAGCAAGCAGCTGTTACCGGTCTATGACAAGCCGATGATCTACTACCCGCTGTCGGTGCTGATGTTGGCCGGTGTGCGGGAGGTGCTGATCATCACCACGCCGCACGAGCAGGAGCAGTTCGTCCGTCTGCTCGCCGATGGCGCCGATCTTGGACTTTCGATCAGCTACGCCGTCCAGCCTGAGCCCAATGGCCTTGCCGAGGCATTCGTGATCGGGCGCGACCACATCGGGGCCGACACCGCGGCGTTGGTGCTGGGCGACAACATCTTTCACGGCCACGACCTCGCGAAAACCCTTGTCCAGGCAAGCACATTGACCGCCGGTTGCGTGCTGTTCGGCTACCAAGTGCGTGATCCTGAACGCTACGGCGTGGCGGAGGCCGACGCGGCCGGCCGGCTGATGTCGATTGAGGAGAAGCCCGCCCGTCCGAAGTCGAATCTCGCGGTGACGGGCCTGTACTTCTACGACAACGACGTCGTAGACATCGCGGCCGGGTTGGCTCCCTCCGCCCGTGGTGAGCTGGAGATCACTGACCTCAACAATGTCTACGTCCGGCGCGGGGATGCGCGCCTCATCGATCTGGGCCGCGGTACGGCGTGGCTCGATACCGGTACGCATGACTCGCTGCTCGAAGCCGGCCAGTACGTGCAAGTGCTGGAACATCGCCAAGGCGTCCGGATCGCCTGCCTGGAGGAGATCGCGCTGCGTGCAGGGTTCATCGACGCCGAGCAGGCCTACGTATTGGGTGCTGCTCAGGCGAAATCGGGATACGGCGAGTACGTCATGGCTGTCGCCCGGACCCTCGGCGCGCAAGGGTCCTGACGGGACGGCTTGCTCGGTGCCGTCTACCCGGTATGCGATCGACGCCGGTAGCGCGGCGGTACCTGGCTCAGCGCCAGAAGCGCGGATCCTGCGTTGCAAGCTGTTCCAGGCGGGCGATCCGCTCGTGCATCGGGGGATGGGTGGAGAACAGGATGGGGCCGTTGAACGGGTCGGCGATCAAGAGGTGGCTGGACGCCTGGAATCGCGGCCCCGACGCCAGGGGATGTGCTCTGACAGCGGCATCGATCTTGTCCAGCGCCCGAGCCAACGCCAGCGGGTCACCGGTCAGCTGAGCGGCTGACGCGTCGGCTTGGTATTCGCGACTGCGACTGATAGCCAGCTGGATCACCGACGCCGCCATCGGACCCAGCACAAGCATCAGTGCAGCCACCAATGGGTTCATGCTGCGATGACTGCTGCCTCCCAACGACACGGTCTTCTGGGCTACGAACGTTATTGCCGCAGCGAATCCACCGGCCACTGACGAAGTCAGGATGTCTCGGTTGTAGACGTGGCTGAGCTCGTGTCCGAGCACAGCGCGCAGCTCACGCTCGTCGAGCAGCCGCAGGATCCCGTCGGTGCAGCACACCGCTGCGTGGCGGGAACTGCGACCGGTGGCGAAGGCGTTGGCGTGCGTCGCCGGCGAGACATACAGACTCGGCATCGGCTGCCGGGCGGCTGTGGAGAGTTCTCGCACGGTGTCATACAACTGCGGATAGCGGGCTTCACTGGCCGGTTGCGCGCCCATGGACCTCAACGCAATGGCATCGGACCGGAAGTAGCCGAACGCATTGATCGCCGATGCAGTCAACAGGCCCACGCCCATACCGGGCGTACCGCCGAGAAGGTGCCCCATCAGGATGAGACCCGTTGCCAGCGCGCCGAACAGGACCGCCGTCCTCACCCCGTTGTGCGCGCTCGGCATGCAGGTGCAACGAACCGAAGCCCGACCCTCGTTCCCGCCAGGTCGGCCGAGAGCTCAAACGTTCCAGCGGAAGGACGACACCAGCGTGGAAAAGCGGTCCACCAGCTCCGGCGACGGGTCGCGGTCGGAACAGAATTCCGCGATGACGGCCAGGTACCCGTCGGCCGCCGGTATGACGAAGCGGGCGTGCCCTTCGGCCCAAGCGGTTTCGTGAATGTAGACCTCTGGTGCGTCCTTGGCAGTGGCGTCGACAAGCAGTTCGAGCTCGACATCTGAGTCCATGAGGCCCAAGCTGAATACTGCGCTGGCCGACTCGATGTCGCTGCTGCCGATCAGCGCGGTGCTCAGGACTGCAAGGACCGGAACGCCGTCGATGTCTTCGGAGAGAGCGCCGTCTGCCCCAGAGGTGACCACCTCAGAGGCGATCAGCCAGTTCTGGCAGTCCAGGGCAAACGTGGGCAGGCTCAGATCGATGCTCATCCGGGAGGTCCTTTCGGCGCGACTACCGCTCTGCGTTGAGCGGCTCGTACTACTACGACCGCAATATTCGGCTCCCGTGACGCAATAGTTTAGTTTTTCTCCAAACGAGCCGACATCACCGCCGTCATAATTACTGAATCGGACAAATCATCTGCGGACTCACTCGAAGCGCCCTGGAAAAGCACCGTGACAACGCTGTCGTCGGTGGCCAGTAGGACCAGCTGCTCGTTCAGTAACAATCCCGCAACGCCGGGAATGGACACTGACCGCCGGCCGCGAATGGCATTCTTGGCTTGGGTCGGCTCGTGCTCCAGCCGCTCAGACGGCTCAAACCGCTCAGACGGCTCGAACCGCTCAGAACGGGGCGCGGTGATTGTCCAGCCGTCATCCTCCAGTGTCGCGGCGCACATCGAGACCGTGCCCGAGTGCAGCTGCTGGACGAACACTGCCCCGACCACGACCGGCGCCAGCGCACTTGCGGTGGGCAGCAGAAGAATCGAAACAGCCCCCTGATCGACCAGCTCGGCGGTGCGGGCGTCGACGAAGGTGAGCACGGAAGAACCCATGACGGAGCCCGCTGAGGTGCCTACGGTGGTGTCTGCGGCGGTGACTGCAGCGGTGTCTTGGTGGCCTGGATCGACCTCCGACGGCAGCAACGGCGCCAGCTCGTCCAGGCCCTGCGCCAGCTGCTGTGGCCACGCGGAATCGGTCAGGTCGACCGCGATCCCGTGTACGCCGAGGTCGAGCTGGAACACCCAGGTGTCGGCCCGGCCGCCCTGGCTCGCTCGGGGCTGGGATGGTGCAGGGTGTGCAGCGTCGTACCCGGTACTGAACCGCTCGGCGTCGATATCGGTCAGCGTCATGCAGGTACCGGATTGCCCAGCGTGATACGCAGCGTGCGGGCGCCTGCGGATCGCGGCGCAGGCACATCGACCAGACAGCTCCCCGCCGTGCTGTTAGCTCCGGTCGACGACGCGGTTGGCGTCGACCAAAGCGGTCCTGGCGGAACTGAAGCTCTGTGCCCGAAGGCCGGGCCATCCTTCACCGCCTCGGCTGCCTTGAGGCTTCCGAACTGCGCCGAGCCGGCGAACGTAGCCAGCACGGTCTCGGTGTCGTGCACAACGGCGGATGCCACATTTGTACCTGCGGTGACAACAGCTCCCACTGTTGCTCTGGCCGTCCGTGCGCCGGCAGCCAGCGGGTCCGCGACGACGCGCCCAACAGCGCGTTGCGCCGTCCGGGTGGCTTCTCCCGAGCGCACCGCCTCATAGCCGCGCGCAACGCCTCGACCGGCCCGCGCCGCTGCTTGGCCACCTTCGGCCAGTGGCGCGGCCGCCTCGGCAACAACTCTGCCGCCGACCTTGGCGACCGATCGAAGCGCACCTCGGCCTTCCTTGAGCGCGGTGACCCCTTCTTTGCCCGCCTTGGCGAACCCCGACGCAGGCACCATGCCCAGAGCGTCGTCAGCGAACTCCCACCCGGTGACATTTTCGCCGTACTGGAATCTACGATCCAGATCTGCTCCAGTCTTGACCGTTGCGGCGGCAGCAGCGATGGCGAACGCGAGCGGTGCCAGTGCCGGGCAGAAAACCATCAGCACCAATCCGGCAATCGAGAGCTTGGTCGAAATTTCGTTCGCCACTGCGGCGACCTCGTTGACCAGCGCATGCATGCCTTGGGGATTTTGCAGCACGTTGTGGTCGTCAGCGGAGTGCAACTTCGTGCCCGCGACCCGCGCTGCTTCGGCCCAGTCGACGTAGCAGGCTCGCAGCCGTGCATGGGCGTCTAGCACGTCGTCCCGACAGGTGCTCACCGAGGACGCCAGCCGAGCACGATGAGGATCGACAGCCGGCACGGGCTCCATCGCATAGGGCGCCGGGATTGCAGGCGCGGGAGGCTGTGCCGCCGCCACCGCGGCCTGCGCGCGCGTGTACGCACTCCACGCGTGGCTCAGTTCGGTCCGGCGCCGGGCCACCGCACTACGGCTTTGCTCGACCGAGCGCGCGTAGCCGGTCAAGACCACGGCGTAGGCGTCATACCGATCGGCCACGGCTTTAATGTGGTCAGGCGCTTTACTGGCTTTTGTGGCAAAGGCTGTTGCCGCCTCACCGACCCAGAACGTGGTGTCGCGTCCCAGGGTGTCTACCCGGAGCAGCGCCGCACGGAGCACCTTCGCGGTTGCGCTGAGTTGGCGAGCTACGTCGTGCACTGTGGCCGGAGGTGAGCCGGGAAGTGGAAAGTGCAGTGCCTCGTGCACTGACTGGCCCAACGCGCCCGGAGCAGCCACCGGCGGTATGTCGGTACTCACTTCGCTGCTTTCGGCGAAGCTGCCGACCGGATTTCTTGTTCGACAGCCGCATAGAACCGCGCCGCATCCTGCGCGCCCGTGCCTACTGCGCTGAGATACTTCGTGATCGCCGTGCGCTGCTTACTCCAGTCGTGTTCCACGCTCACGATCGCCTTGCCGACTGCTCCGTCACGCGACAGGCTGGACCCGAGGTCGCCCTTCGCGTGCCGCAGAATTGTTTGGGCAGCGTCCTGCAACTCGCGCCCGAGTTGGTCAAGTTTGTCGATCGAAACAGTCAGCACGTCCGACACGATAGGCAGTTCCGCCGCCGTCCTCGCGAGGTTATCCACACCCCAGCCGTTATCCACAGATTGCCGAGGAGCCGTGTGATCTCGCCCGACCGGACAGAGAATGCGGTATGGGACGTCGTCGTGGTGGGCGCAGGTCCAGCCGGCTGCGCCACCGCCGCGGCGGTGGTGCAAGCGCGTCCGCACACCCAGGTCTTGGTGCTGGACCGCGCCGAGTTTCCGCGGGACAAGGTGTGTGGTGACGGAATCGCAGCCGAAGTCGACGACGTCCTGGCCGACCTCGACTTCGACATGCCAGCCGTCTTCGCCGGAGCACCCGCGGTGACCAGGCTGCGTCTGACCTCACCGGGCGGCGTCACCGCCGGCCGCGACCAACCTCGACCAGTACACGTCGTCGCGCGCGAAGTGTTCGACGCACGACTGGTTCGCGACGTCCGCCGGCGCGGGATCGAGGTCCGGCGCCACGCCGTGCGGTCAGTGTCGGTCGTCGACGACGGCGTCGTGTTGGACGAGACGCTGCGGGCGCGGATCGTCGTGGGCGCCGACGGGTCCGAGTCGGTGATCCGGCGGGCGCTGCATCCCCAGCCGCAGCCCGCGCATCAGGTGGCTCTGGCCATGCGCGGGTACGCGCCGGTGCCAGATGGGCAGCAGGGCGAGCAGGTCATCGTGATGACACGTCAACACTGGCCGGCGTACGCGTGGAGTTTTCCGCTGGGCAACGGGCAGGCCAACGTCGGCTATGGGCAGCTGCTGAGTTCGAGCCCGGCGTCGCTGACCCGTCGACATCTGCTCACGCGCATGCGGCAACTGCTGCCCGGCCTCGACGCACAGCCGACTGCACTGCGAGCGCACAAGTTACCGCTGACCACCGGCCGCCCGCGCATTGCGTCGGGACGGGTGCTGCTGGTGGGCGACGCCCAGTCGCTGATCAATCCGTTCACCGGCGAGGGCATCTTCTACGCCGTGCGCTCTGGAGCGCTGGCCGGCCGCGCGGCTGCCGCTGCGCTCGACCGGCCCGGCATGGATGCAGGGTCGCTGTACCGACGCTCGATGGGGCACAGTCTCGGCAGGCATCTGCGCCACACCACGCTGTTGGCACAGATGGGCGGACGACCAAGCCTGATCGACGCCGGCGTGCGTGCTGCCGCGGCAGATCAACGCTGCTTCGACGACCTCACCAGGCTGGGCCTGTCCGATGGGTTGATCACCGCGCGCATGCTGCGGCGGCTGCGGTTCTTCGGTTGACTGCCACTGGCGATGCGTGCGCGCCAGAGGAATAGCTGGGACCTTGCGTAAGCTTGTGTGTCTGGGCCTTCGGGCGCGACCGACGATCGGCGCGCGGACGTAGCAACGGCCCTATCGGCGCAGTCGAGCGCCGACATCAGCCAGTAGGAGGCGGCGCTCCAGCATGTCGAAGAACGTCCAGCAGCTCGAGCGCGTCGTCATCCGCATCGCCGGAGACTCCGGCGACGGCATGCAGCTCACTGGCGACCGCTTCACTGCCGAGACGGCCAACTTCGGCAACGACCTGTCCACGCTGCCCAACTTCCCGGCCGAGATCCGCGCTCCGGCCGGCACGTTGCCCGGTGTCAGCAGTTTCCAGCTGCACTTCGCCGACCACGACATCCTCACTCCGGGCGACCGGCCCGACGTCCTGGTTGCCATGAACCCCGCGGCGCTCAAGGCCAACCTTGCCGACCTGCCCAAAGACGCAACGATCATTGTCGACACCCACGATTTCACTCCGCGCGCGCTCGCCCGCGTCGGATGGGAGTCCAATCCCCTCGATGACGGCGCGCTCGAGTCCTACAACGTGCACGCACTCGAGCTCACGAAGCTGACGTTGGACGCCCTGGTCGACAGTGGCCTGTCGCGCAAGGATGCCGGGCGCAGCAAGAACATGTTCGCGCTGGGCTTGCTGTCCTGGATGTACTCGCGGCCTACTCAGGGCACCATCGACTTCCTGCGCGCCAAGTTCGCCAAACGGATGGACATCGCCGAGGCCAACATCACCGCGTTCAAGGCCGGCTGGAACTACGGCGAGACGACCGAGGCCTTCGCCGTCTCCTATGAGATCAAGCCAGCTCCCCTGCCCGCGGGTACCTATCGCAACATCACCGGCAACCTGGCGCTGGCCTACGGTTTGATCGCCGCGGCGAAGCTGGCCGGACTGCCACTGTTCCTGGGTGCGTACCCCATCACGCCGGCGTCGGACATCCTGCATGAGCTGAGCAAGCACAAACGGTTCGGCGTCCGCACGTTCCAGGCCGAGGACGAGATAGCGGGGATCGGGGCGGCGCTGGGCGCGTCCTTCGGTGGTGCGCTGGGTGTGACGACGTCCTCAGGTCCTGGGATCGCGCTCAAGGGCGAGACGATCGGGTTGGCGGTGTCACTCGAGCTTCCGCTGGTGGTGGTGGACATCCAGCGTGGCGGTCCCTCTACGGGGTTGCCCACCAAGACCGAACAGTCAGACCTGCTGCAAGCGATGTTCGGGCGCAACGGCGAAGCGCCGGTTCCCATCGTCGCTGCGCAGTCTCCTGGCGACTGCTTCTCTGCTGCGCTGGAAGCGGTACGCATCGCGACTACCTACCGCACACCGGTGTTTCTGCTGTCCGACGGCTACCTGGCCAATGGGTCCGAACCGTGGCAGGTGCCTGACACTGCGTCGCTGCCGGACCTCTCGGTAGAGTTCACGACCCAGCCCAATGGCGAACACGGCGAGTTCCTGCCCTACCTGCGCGATCCGCAGACGCTGGCCCGACCGTGGGCAGTTCCAGGAACGCCCGACCTGCAGCACCGCATCGGCGGAATCGAGAAGGCCGACCGCACCGGCAACATCTCCTACGATCCGGACAACCACGACTTCATGGTGCGCACTCGCCAAGCCAAGGTCGACGGTGTGTCGGTACCCGAACTAGTCGTGGACGACCCCGACGGTGACGCCACGGTGCTCGTACTCGGGTGGGGGTCCACCTACGGTCCGATCGGTGCCGCCGCCCGCCGGGTCCGCCGCGCCGGCTATTCGATCGCGCAGACCCACCTGCGGCATCTCAATCCGTTCCCGCCCAACCTGGGCGAAGTGCTGGCCCGCTACGACAAGGTCGTCGTGCCAGAGATGAACCTGGGTCAGCTGGCGATGCTGTTGCGGGCGAAGTACCTCATCGACATCGTCAGCGTCACCCAAGTACGAGGTATGCCGTTCAAAGCCGCCGAACTGGCCGAAATGCTGCAAGGAGTGCTTGCGCCGTGAGCAGGTCTTCCATCGGCGCGCCGATGAGCAATGCACTCAAGACCCAGAGCAGCGAGACGACCCCCGACCAGGGAGGAAACCGATCATGACTGACGTCGCGGCTCGTCCGCCGCTCGGGCTGAAGGCCAAGGACTTCAAGACCGACCAGGAGGTGCGCTGGTGCCCCGGCTGCGGTGACTACGCCGTCCTGGCCGCAGTGCAAGGCTTTCTGCCCGAGTTGAACATCGCCCGCGAGAACACCGTTTTCATCTCCGGAATCGGCTGCTCGTCGCGTTTCCCGTACTACATGAACACCTACGGCATGCACTCCATTCACGGCCGCGCCCCCGCGATCGCGACCGGACTGTCCACCTCGCGCCCCGACCTGTCGGTGTGGGTCGTCACCGGTGATGGCGACGCGCTGTCCATCGGCGGCAACCATCTGATCCACGCGCTGCGCCGCAATGTCAACCTCAAGATCCTGCTGTTCAACAACCGCATCTATGGGCTGACCAAGGGTCAGTACTCGCCCACGTCCGAGGTCGGCAAGGTGACCAAGTCCTCTCCGTACGGCTCGCTGGATGCGCCGTTCAATCCGGTGTCCATCGCGCTTGGCGCCGAGGCGACATTCGTAGCCCGCTCCCTGGATTCCGACCGCCAGCACTTGACCTCGGTGCTGCGCGCGGCCGCCGAGCACGAGGGCACCGCACTGGTGGAGATCTATCAGAACTGCAACATCTTCAACGACGGAGCCTTCGACGCGGTCAAGGACCCCGAGACGCGCGACGACTACTTCATCCGCCTGGAGCACGGCCGGCCGATCCGCTTCGGCAAGGATCTATCGCGCGCCGTCGTGCGTAACGTCGCCACCGGTGCACTCGAGCTGGCCGACGACGTTGCCGACGGCGATCCCCGCGTCGTCGTCCACGACGCTCACGCTGAGGACCCGACGTTGGCGTTCGCGCTGTCCCGGTTGCAGTCGATCGACATTCGATACTCGCCGATGGGGGTGCTCCGCGACGTCGGGCGCCCGACCTACGACGCCATGATGGCCGCCCAACTGGACGAAGCGGCAGCCGCCGCACCGGCCGAGAACGACTCCCTGGCAACGCTGCTGCGCGGATCGGACTCGTGGACCGTCGCGTGAATCGGCGGGCGGCGCAACGACTGCCGACCCACTAGTTCGACCCTGCCGACCCGGCAGCCAGCGAGAGTTGAGTGTTGTGAACGAGCAGCAGACGTCGCGGCGTGGCCTTCTCTACGGCGTGGCCGCCTACACCTTGTGGGGCGCCTTCCCGCTGTACTGGCCGCTGCTCGAGCCGGCCAACGCGATCGAGATCCTGGCTCAGCGGATGCTGTGGTCGCTGCTCGTGGTCGCGGTGCTGCTGCGGGTTACTCACGGCTGGGATCGCTTGCGTGCCGTGCTCGCCGACCGCCGCATCGCGGGCCGGCTGGCCATCGCGGCTGTCGTGGTGTCGGTCAACTGGGGCGTCTACATCTGGGGCGTGAATTCCGGGCATGTTCTGGAAACCAGCCTCGGCTATTTCATCAACCCGCTGATCACGGTGCTGCTCGGTGTGTTCCTGCTCGGCGAACACCTACGGCGCCCGCAGTGGATCGCCGTGGGCATCGGCGCGCTGGCGATCGTCGTGCTCACCGTCGACTACGGCCGCCCGCCGTGGATTGCGCTCGTGCTCGCGGTCAGCTTCGGCACCTACGGCTACCAGAAGAAGAAGGCCGGCGTCGGTGCGGTGGAGTCGCTGGCGATCGAAACCGGTTTCCTGGCCGTACCCGCAGCGATCACGCTCACCGTCCTCGGTGCCACGGGCTCGCAGACCTTCACCCATCACGGCCCCGGGCATGCCCTGCTGATGGCAGGCACCGGCCTGATCACCGCGGTGCCGCTGCTGTTCTTCGGCGCTGCGACCCGTCGACTACCTCTGACGACGATGGGCCTGATCCAGTACCTCGCGCCGGTTTTGCAGTTCGCCGTAGGCGTCGGCGTCAAGCACGAGGCCCTGCCACCAGCGCGACTGGCCGGCTTCGCGCTGGTGTGGCTCGCCCTGATCGCGTTGAGCGCGGACGGCCTACGACACTCGCGCCACAGCGGCATCGAGCGGCGCGCGGGCGCGCCCGCTGCGGTGCCGACGGCCTGATCCAGTAACGGTGCACTCGCGTGCCGCTGGTACGGCATCGCTGGGCTCTGCCCGGCCGGCTCGAGTGAGGAACCGCAGACGCTAACCTGCCTGCATGTCCACCTACTTTCTCAAGATCGCCTTCAACGACGAGCCCGCCGAGCAGGACGTCGACCTGCAACTGCTCGATCACGAGCAGGCCGAGGCCTACGCCGCAGACGTGCGCGACCAGGTCGAACACGCTCGCAGCATTGACGCGCCGGTGATCGTTGTGGCGCATCCCCAGCTGGGCGACCTCACGATCGACCCGCGCCACGTCGCGTCGATCGACTTGCACGACGGGCTCTGACGCCTAGCGCGACGAAACCCGAATCAACCGCCGAACCCACAAGCGTGCGGCATCCGATCCATGCGCGACGGGCTACCGACTGCGGGTGACAGTCAACTCGACCAGCGCGGCCAGTGCCGTTCGAGCAGGCACGTCGGGAAGACGGGCCAGCAGCGCCCGGGCACGGTCGGCATAGGCGGCGAGCTCGGCGCGCGCGGCTGCCATCCCGGGCGAGGTCCGCAGCAGCGCCAACGCTTCGCTGACTTCGCCGTCGTCGCGGAGCGGTCGGGACACGAGCGCGCGCAGCCGGACGGCGTCGGCGTCGTCAGCGTTCGATGCCCGCGCATGCAGCACCGGCAGCGTCGGAACGCCCTCGCGCAGATCCGTACCCGGAGTTTTGCCCGAGTCGTGAGAGGCGATGTCGAGGATGTCGTCGGACAGTTGGAACGCCACCCCGATCTCCTCGCCGAACCGGCGTAGCGCGTCGACGGTGGCAGCGTCGGCGCCGGCGAACATCGCGCCGAACTGGGCGGCGGCGGCGATCAGCGATCCGGTCTTGCCGGTCAGCACGCTGAGATAGTGCTCGATGGCATCCGCGCCCGCTGTAGGACCGACGGTCTCGCGGATCTGACCCACGACGAGCCGCTCGAAGGTTCGGGCCTGAATTTTGACCGCCACCGGGCCGAGATCGGCGAGCAGATTCGACGCTCGCGAGAACAAGAAGTCACCGGTCAAGATGGCCACCGTGTTGCCCCAGCGGGCGTTCGCCGACACCGCCCCGCGCCGAACAGCCGCTTCGTCCATCACGTCGTCGTGATACAGGGTCGCCAGATGAGTCAGCTCGACGACAACGGCGGATTCGACCACGCCGTACGCCCGCGCGTCGCCGAAGTGAGCCGCCAGCACCGCCAGCAGGGGCCGGAACCGCTTGCCGCCGGCTTCGATGAGGTGGGCAGCCACCAGTGACACGAACTCGTCGTCGGCCACCACGATGTCGGCCAGCGCCGCCTCGACGGCGACCACGCCCGCCCGCACCGAAGATTCCAGGACCGGATCGTCGAAGGTGAGGTCGAGCGGCACACCTCGGTGGGCTTGCAGACCGGTCACCCGCGCAGGATGGCGGCCTTGTTCGCCAAATCGATCAATGGTTGCGGCACTATGCCCAGCACCACCGTGGCAACGGTTCCGATCGTGAGCGCCACGGTCGTCAACGGTGAGGGCACGGCAATCGTCGGCGGATCCAGCGGCGGTTCGGCGAAGTACATGAGTACGACGATGCGCAGGTAATAGAACGCCGACACTGCCGATGCCACGAGTGCGATCACGACCAGCGGACCGCCGGTGTGGTAAGCGGCGCGGAACACCAAGAACTTGCCGATGAACCCGCTGGTGAGCGGAATGCCGGCGAGGCCGAGCAGCAGCAGCGTCATCGCCAACGCCAGAATGGGCGAGCGTTTAGCCAAACCGGACCACTGCGACAGGTGGGTGGCCTCCCCGTTGGAGTCGCGCACCAACGTGAGCAGTCCGAAGCTGGCGATGCTCGTGAAGCCGTAGGCCAGCAAGTAGAACAGCACCGCTGAGAGCCCGGCGCGGTTCACCGAGATCAATGCGACGAGGATGAAGCCGGCGTGAGCAATCGCCGAATAGGCGAGCAGGCGCTTGATGTCGGTCTGGGTGAGACCCAGCACTGTGCCGACCACCATGGAGGCGATGGCTACGGCCCAGATCAACGGCCGCCAGCTCCAGTTGGTGCCGTAGAAGCCTACGTAAAGCACCCGCGACAGCGCACCGAACGCCGCGATCTTCGTGCAGGCACTCATGAACGCCGTCACCGGTGTCGGCGAGCCCTGGTAGACGTCGGGGGTCCAGCTGTGGAACGGTGCGATTCCGGCCTTGAAGAGCAGGCCGACAAGCAGCAGGCCCAGCCCGAGATAGAGCAACGTGTCGGACTGGTTGCCGTTGCCATGCAGGATGCCGTTGAGGTCCACGGTGCCCGCGTAGCCGTATATCAATGCGAGCCCGTAGGTGAAGAACGCGGAGGCGAACGCGCCCAGCAGGAAGTACTTCATCGCTGCTTCCTGCGACAGCAACCGTCGACGACGCGCCAGGCCGGCCATCAGGTACAACGGCAACGACAGCACCTCCAGCGCGACGAACATCGTCAGCAGGTTGTTCGACGCCGGGAAGATGAGCATCCCGGACACCGCGAACAGTAAAAGCGGAAAGATCTCGGTCTGCACTCGGGTGCTGGTGAGCAACCGTCGATCGGCCGGAGATCCGGCCACGACAGCGGCCGAGGCCACCACCGCGCTACCGGTGTCCACGCTGCGCTCGGCGATCAGCAGCACGGACAGAATCGCCATCACCAAAATCGTGGCCTGAATGAACAACGCGAAACCGTCGACCGCGACTGCGCCGGCCGCGGTGATCACCGACGTGTTGTGGATGACGCCCACCGCGACCAGCGCGGCCAGCAGACCGACCACGGTGACCACCACCTGGGCGGCATAGCGCTCCTCGCGCGCGACGAACGCCTCGACCAGAACGCCCAGGATCGCAGCCCCCAGCACGATCAAGATCGGGCACAGCGCGTAGTAGGACACCGACGGAGCGTGGATCGTTGCAGCGTCAGCCCGGGTGAGAACTCCATCGGCGAGCAGAACCGAGTTCAGGGCGCTCACTTGCCTCCTCCGAGATGGGCGTCGACCGGAACGGGGTCGCTCTTGTGAACGTCGGACATCGTGGCTTGCACAGCCGGATTGATGAGGTCGGTCAACGGTTTGGGATAGATACCCAACACCAGGATCAATGCAATCAGCGGTCCCACCGCTAGCAGCTCCCGGGCGTCCAGATCGCGGAAACCGCGGACCCGATCGATCACCGCGCCCTGCATCGTGCGTTGGTAGAGCAACAGGATGTACAGCGCAGCAAGGATGATGCCCGTCGTCGCGACGATCGCGAAGGCCTTGTGCCGGGTGAACGTGCCCACCAGGACGAGGAACTCACTGATGAAGGTGCTCATCCCCGGCAGCGCCAGCGCTGACAGCCCGGCGAGCAGGAACGCCCCACCCAGACGCGGGGTGATGCGCGCGGTACCACTGTAGTCGCCGACCAGACGGCTCTTGCCCCGCACGATCAGGAAACCGACGATCATGAACAGCGCGCCCGTCGACAGGCCGTGGTTCACCATGTACAGCACGGCTCCGGTGCCGCCCTGGTTGGTGAAGGCGAAGATGCCCAGCCCGATGAACCCGAAGTGTGCCACCGAGGTGTAGGCAACCATGCGTTTCATGTCGCGCTGCCCCATGGCCAGGAAGGCTGCGTAGAGAACGCCGATGACGCTGAGCACCAGGACCAGGGGCGCGAAGTAGCGCGACGCGTCGGGAAACAGCGGCAGGCAGTAGCGCAGGAATCCGAAGGTGCCGACCTTGTCCAGCACACCGACCAGCAGAACCGCTCCCCCGATGGGGGCTTCGGCACCGGCGTCGGGCAGCCAGGTGTGGAACGGCACCAGCGGGGCTTTGATCGCGAACGCGAGGAAGAACCCTAGGAAAAGCCACTTCTGGCTGGCGGTGTCGGGAACATGGCCGACCAGGTCGCTGAACGCGAAGCTGCTGGTGCCTGCGGTGACGTACAGACCGATCACCGAAGCGAGCATGAGCAGGCCGCCGAGCAGTGAGTACAGGAAGAACTTCATCGCCGCGTACTGACGCCGAGGCCCGCCGAACAATCCGATGATGAAGTACATCGGAACCAGCATGACCTCGAAGAAGACGTAGAACAGGAACACGTCGGTGGCGCAGAAGACGCCGAGCATGAACGCCTCGAGCATCAACACCAGCGCGAAGAACACCTTCGGATCGCGCTGCTCCTCGGTGTCGGTTTCCGTGCCGGACAGGGTGTCAAAGGAGTTCCACGACGCCAGAATCACTGCCGGGACCAGAACGGCTGACATCAGCAGCAGCGCCACTGCAATGCCGTCCACGCCCAGAGCGAAGTGGACGCCGAAAGCTTTGATCCACGTCCAGCTGCCCTGGTACTGGAACCGGGAACCCTTCGGCGAGAAACCGACGGCGATGACGACGGTGTACACCAGCGTGACCAGCGACGTGGCCAGACTGATCAACTTGGCCAGGGCCGTCGGCGCCGCCAGTACCGCGATCGAGCCGATCAACGGTATGAGCAGCAGGGGCAGCAACGCTAGCGAGTGCATGCAGGTGCTCCGATTGCCAGAGTGCGGGAGGAGACGCCGCGGACACGGCCGATCATGCCGTGTACCTCACAGCTAGCAGGATGCCGAGCACCGCCACGGTGCCAAACATCATCGACAGCGCGTAGGACCGCACGAAGCCCGTCTGCACCTTGCGCAGCCGGCTGGAGCTTCCGCCCAGCGCGGCACCCAGCCCGTTGACCGATCCGTCGACGCCGCGGTTGTCGAAGAACACCAGCGCGCGTGTCAGCCATTGACCAGGGCGCATCAGCACCTGCTCGTTGAACGCGTCGGCCCACAACCGCTCGCGCGCAGCTGTAGTAACGACCGATACGCCCACCGGCTGTTCCAGCGGCACCGGGCGCCGGCCTACGGCGAGGTAGGCACCCGCGACGCCGAGTCCGACTACCAGAAGCGTCAGCACCGTGAGCACCCACGGCGAGACCGTGTGCGCGCCCACTTCGACGCTCTTGCCCACCGACGGCTCGAGCCAATGCTGCACTCCGCCGCCGAAGATCAGCAAGAAACCGCCGACGAGGGCG
Organism: uncultured Jatrophihabitantaceae bacterium; assembly: GCA_964236495.1. GTDB lineage: Bacteria > Actinomycetota > Actinomycetes > Mycobacteriales > Jatrophihabitantaceae > CAXSBR01. Next base: position 31,732 of record CAXSBR010000001.1, on the reverse strand, counting down.
AGCAGTCCCAGCACAATCATCGGGGCCGCCATCGCCGCGGGCGCCTCATGCGGGTGCACGTCGTCCTCCCAGCGGCGCTCGCCGAAGAACGTCATCACCAGTGCGCGAGTCATGTAGAACGCCGTCAATCCGGCGCCCACCAAGGCGATGATGCCCAGCGTCCAGCCCGAGATCCCGCCCTTGTCGAACGCCGCTTCGATGATCTTGTCCTTGGTGAAGAAGCCGGTGGCGCCGGGGAAACCGATGATGGCGAGGTAGCCGGCGGCGAACACACCGAACGTGATCGGCATGACTCGCCACAAACCGCCGAAGCGGCGCATGTCGATCCGATCGTTCATGGCGTGCATGATCGAGCCGGCCGACAGGAACAGCGCGGCCTTGAAGAAGCCGTGGCCGACCAGGTGGATGATGCCGATGGCATATACGCCCTTGCCCAGTCCTACCGCCAGGAACATGTAGCCGATCTGACTCACCGTGGAGTAGGCCAACACACGCTTGAGGTCGTCTTGAGCAAAGGCGCAGACACAGCCGTAGAGCAGGGTGATTGCGCCGATGGTGACAACGACGGTGCGGGCAGCCTGGGAGTGGTTGAAGATCGGTGCCGACCGCGCGATCAGGTAGACACCGGCGGTGACCATGGTTGCGGCGTGGATCAGCGCCGAGACCGGCGTCGGGCCCTCCATCGCGTCGGGCAGCCAGGTCTGCAGTGGGAACTGCCCCGACTTGCCGCAGGCACCCAGCAGCAGCAGCAATCCGATCGCGGTGACGACGCCCACCGACGCTCCGTTGACGCGCGCGAACACGCCGGCGTAGTCCGTGGTGCCGAAGTAGGCGAACATCATCATGATTGCGATGGACAGCCCGACGTCGCCCACCCGGTTGGCGATGAACGCCTTCTTGGCGGCGGTGGCTGCAGAGGGCCGGTTGTAGTAGAAGCCGATCAGCAGGTAGGAAGCTAGGCCGACGCCTTCCCAACCGACGTACAGCGGTAGGTAGCCGTTACCCAGCACCAGAAGGAGCATCGCTGCGATGAACAGGTTGAAGTAACCGAAGAACCGTCGTCGTCCTTCGTCGTGGGCCATGTAACCCACGGCGTAGATATGGATGAGCGCGCCCACACCGGTGATCAGCAGTACGAACGTCAAGGACAACGGGTCGATGAGCAGCCCGGCGTCGACTTGGAAACCGCTCACCGGAATCCACTTGAACAGGTGCAGGTTGCGCTCACGCCCGGTGCCGCTACCCGAGTCGCCCTTGAGGGAAAAGAACAGAACAACGGCGTAGACGAACAGCACTACTGGCTCGGCCGCGCCCAGCAGGTGGCCCCACTTGTCCGCCCGCTTACCGGCCAAGAGGAGGACGGCGGCGGACACCGCCGGGAGCGCGATGAGCAGCCAGGCCAACGACTGGGCGCCGTGGGCGCTCAGCATGACGCAGCATTGCAGCAGGTGTGCACGACCGTCCCAATCTGACCGCTTGTCTGATCGCAAGACCCGCCGTCGGCGACCCTGCTGTGCTCGGTAAGCATCAGTACTTCAACAGGTTGGCGTCATCGACCGACGCCGAACGCCGGGTACGAAATATTGACATGATGATCGCCAGGCCGATCACGACCTCGGCCGCTGCCACCACCATCACGAAGAACGCCATGATCTGGCCGTCGAGGGTCCCGTTGATGCGAGAGAACGTCACCAGAGTCAGGTTGACGGCGTTGAGCATCAGTTCCACACACATGAACACGACGATCGCGTTGCGGCGCACGAGCACGCCCACGGCACCGATCGAGAACAGTAGCGCCGACAGAACCAGGTAGTAACTGGCATTCATGACCGTCGTTCCGTTCCCACTGCCGATGCCCCACCCCGGGAGGACGTCGGCGGCGACGGAAGCGACGAGGCACCCACCGCGGTCGAGGACGGGCCGGCCTCGGTAGAGGACGTAGCACCGACCGCGGTCGAGGACAGCACGGAGGCGCCTCGGCTTTGCGACGCGTCGAAGTCGCTGGCCACGTCTGTGGTAGCGGTAATCGCGGAGCGCTCGGGTCCGTCGACCTCGCTGTGGATCGGGCCGAGGCCCGTCATGATCGACTCGAGGGCGATGCTGCCGTCGGGCAGCAGCGCCGGTGTGCCGATGGCGTTGCCCGAGGAGAGCACGCCCGGGCCGGGCAGCGGCTGGGGCCGGCCCCCGCGAACGCGCTCGCGGGCAGTCTCCTTCTGGGTGAGCCGTGGCTCGTCGCGCTCCACGTGGGCCAGCACCATCGCACCGATGGAGGCCACGATGAGCAGCGCCGACGTCAACTCGAAGGCGAACAGGTACTTGGTGAACAACAGCGCGGCCAGGCTGTCGACGTTGCCGGCGTTGGCGTTCTGAGTGGCCAGGTCGACCGCGCTGGTATTGCGTAGCTCGTGGCCGATAGCGCCAGCCACCATCACCGCGAAGGCAAGCCCGGCGATGATCGCGGCAACCCGCTGACCGCGCAACGTCTCCACCAGCGAATCGGTGGAATCGCGTCCGACGAGCATCAGGACGAACAGGAACAGGATCATGATCGCGCCGGTATAGACGATGATCTGAACCAGGCCTAGGAACGGCCCCTGCTCGATAACGTAGAACAGCCCCAGGCACATCATGGTGGCAACCAGCGATAACGCCGAGTGCACCGCGTTGCGCGCCAACACCATCCCGACGGCACCGATCACAGCTACCGGTCCGAGGATCCAGAAGGCGATCTCCTCACCGCCACCGATGTGGTTGCCGGCTGCCAGCGTCAACGCCGCGCTCATCTGTGCTCCTTGCTCAATGCTCGGCGTCCCTCGGGGCTCATACTCGGTGCCCCTCGGGCTGCACCGCCGGCGCGGCAACACTGGAGGCTCCGGCATTAGCCTGCTCCTGCATTGCGCTACCTGCGCCGGCGGGAACGGTCGTCTGGCTTGCCGGCACACCACCGCGCTGCGGCGTCTGCACGTAGTAGGCGGTGTCGCTGTCGCCCAGGCGCATGGCGTGGGGTGGCGCTTCCATACCCGGCAGCAGTGGCGCCATCAGCTGCTCCTTGGTGTAGATCAGGTCCTGGCGGTTGTCCAGCGCCAGCTCGTACTCGTTGCTCATGGTCAACGAACGCGTCGGGCACGCCTCGATGCACAGCCCGCAAAATATGCAGCGCAGATAGTTGATCTGGTACACCCTGCCGTACCGCTCACCGGGGGAGAACCGGGCCTCTTCGGTGTTGTCGCCGCCTTCGACATAAATGGCGTCGGCCGGGCACGCCCACGCGCACAGTTCGCATCCGACGCACTTCTCCAGGCCGTCGGGGTGCCGGTTCAGCACATGCCTGCCGTGGTAGCGCGGCGCGGTGGGAAACACCTCGTAGGGATACTGCTCGGTGTAGACGTGCTTGAACATCGTCGCGAACGTCATGCCAAAGCCTTTGGCGAAGCCGGGAACGGTGCCCCGAGCTTCGGTCGTGCCCGGGCCTGCCGGCGTCGCCGCGGTTCGGCCGGGCACGCCGCGGCGAGCGGGCAGGGGAGCACTGTTGCTGTCGCTCGTGCTGGCCTTGTCGGTCATAGGGTTCCTCCGCTGTCGGCGCCGGCGGATACCGACTGTGCGTGCCGGCCTATTGCACCTGCAGCCGCTGTGGTGGTGGTACGCAGCCGAGGCGCGGTGGGTACAGCGAGGTCCATCGGTGGCAGCGGAAAGGTCGGCGCCTCCCGGGCATGCGCATCCTCGGTCGCAGTCTGTTCCAGCTCCCGGAGTTTGGCGCTGCGGTCGAAGACGAGTCCGGCCACGAGCAGCACGAGCAGAACCGGGATTAGCACCACAAGTACCGCCTGGGCCCGGTTCCAGCCGCGGTCGTCCAGTACACGCATCGTTGCGACTGCGATGATCCAGACCAGATTGATCGGGATCAGGATCTTCCAACCCAGATGCATGAACTGGTCGTAGCGCATCCGGGGAAGTGTGCCGCGCAGCCAGACGAACATGAAGATGATGCCGATGACCTTGGCGGTGAACCACAGGACGGGCCACCAACCGTGGTTTGCGCCGCTCCAGAGCGAGACAGGCCACGGTGCACGCCAACCGCCCAGGAACAACGTCGTCGCCAGCGCGCTGACGGTGACCATGTTGATGTACTCGGCCAGGAAGAACAGCGCGAACTTCATCGAGGAATACTCGGTGTGGAATCCGCCGACCAGTTCGGATTCAGCTTCGGCCAGGTCGAATGGGGCCCGGTTGGTCTCCCCCACCATGGCGATGGCGTAGATCGCGAAGGACACGAACAGCGGAAGGACATTCCAGGCGTGATTGGCCTGGTAGGCCACGATGCCCGAGGTCGACATCGTGCCGGCGTAGAGGAACACCGCCACCATAGATAGACCCATGGCTACTTCATAAGAGATCATCTGCGCTGCGGAGCGCAAGCTGCCCAGCAGGGGGTAGGTCGAGCCCGACGCCCAGCCGGCCAGCACGATTCCGTACACGCCCAGCGACGAGCACGCGAAGATGACCAACACCCCGACGGGCAGGTCGGTGAGCTGCAGCGGGGTGTGGTGCCCGAACAGCGAGACTTGCGGTCCGAACGGAATGACGGAAAACGCCAGGAACGCCGGGGTCGCCGACAGAACCGGCGCGATCCAGTAAACCGGCTTGTCAGCCAGCGTCGGAATGATTTCTTCCTTGAAGGCTAGCTTCACTCCGTCGGCCAACGCCTGCAGCGTGCCCCACGGACCTGTCCGGTTGGGCCCGATCCGGTTCTGCATCCGGCCCACCACCTTGCGCTCGAAAACAATCGAGAACAACGTCATCAGCACCAGGAACACGAACACGCCAACAACTTTGATGAGCATGATCCACACCGGCTCGGTGCCGAACGTCGACAGATCGGACTCACCGACTGCAGTGGTCAACCCGCTCATCGAGACTCACCTCCATCAGCAGCAGCGATCGTGACGATGTCTCCGGCGCCGGCGCCCAGGTTTGCGCGGATCCGGGTACCGGTAGCGTTCGTCGGCAGCCAGACCACGTTCTCGGGCAGCTCGGCGAACAGCACCGGAACCGTAACCGATCCCGCCGGACCGCCGACATGCACGGCGTCACCTTCGCGCACGCCCAGCTGCCCGGCGGTCTGCTGTGCGAGCAGTGCGCGGGCCGGCTTTGCCGTCCCGGCCAGGTTCGGTTCGCCGTCGAGCAGGCGCCCGGCGTCAATCAGCTCCGGCCAGGTGGCCAAAACGGCCTGGCCCGGCGCAGGCAGCTGGGCGGTGCCGGGGCTAATCGGCGTAACGGGCGCAGTCGATGCTGCCGGCGCGATGGGTGCAGCAATACCGTAGCGAGTTCCGTTGGTGTCGAACCGGCTCAGCTCGGCCTGCGCCGACGTCACATCCGGCAACCCCAGCGCCACGTCGAGCTCGTCGGCGAGCGCGTGCAGCACCCGGCCGTCGTTGAGCGCTCCGGTTCCCACGAACGTCGGTGCAAACGGCCGCGGCCGACCTTCCCAGGTCAAGAAGGTGCCACTCTTCTCCGCTGCCGGCGCCACGGGGAAGACGACGTCGGCCAACGCAGTGACGTCGCTGTGGCGCAACTCGAGGCTGACGAGGAAGCCGACCTTGTCCATTGCCCGCACTGCCTGCGCCGGATCGGCCAGGTCGGTGGGGTCGACGCCGCCGACAACGAGGCCGCCCAATGACCCCGCTTCGGCCAGAATCAGCATCTGCTCCAGCGTCGCGCCGAGCGTTGCCGGCACTGCAGCGCCCCAGATCGACTCCACCTCGGCACGAGCCTGGGCGTCGTCTACCAGTCGGCCGCCGGGCAGAAGGGTGGGCAGAGCGCCGGCGTCGAGGGCGCCGCGCTCACCGGCTCGGCGCGGAATCCACGCCAGCCGGGCGCCGGTTCGGGCCGCCAGAGCCGTTGCCGCGCTCAGAGCGCCGGGCGTAGCGGCCAGCCGCTCACCGACGAGGATCAGCGCACCGCTGCGTCCGAGGTCACGCAGGATGGCCGAATCGACCGAGTCCAGCACTGAGGCCTCGTTGCCGGGAACGGTCTGAAGCAGCGTGCCGCCCAGCTTGCCCAGCCCGCGGCTGGCCGTGGCGGCGATCGAGTAGACCTTGTTCTTGCCCAACCGTGCGCTTTTGCGCAGGCGCAGGAACACGATCGGCGACTCTTCCTCCGGTTCCAACCCGGCCAGGAGCACTGCGGGCGCGGCCTCCAGGTCGGCGTAGGTGACGTCAACCTTGCCCGCCACCTGCGCGCCCAAAAATGCCAGTTCCTCCGCCGACCCGGGCCGGGAGCGGTAGTCGACGTCGTTCGTCCCGAGCGCCACCCGAGCGAACTTGGCGTAGGCGTAGGCGTCTTCCTGCGTCAATCGACCGCCGGGCAGCACACCGACGCCGCCGCGCAACTGAGCCGCCCGCAGACCGGACGCGGCAATCTCCAGCGCCTCGGGCCAGCTGGTCTCAGCCAGCACTCCGCGAGCATCGCGCACGAGCGGATTGAGAATCCGGTCGCTCTGCTCGGCGTAACGGAAGCCCCACCGGCCCTTGTCGCAGTTCCACTCCTCGTTGACCTCGGAGTCGGGCGCAGCCATCCGGCGAGTGATCTTGCCGCGACGCCAGTCCGTGCGCAAGGAACAGCCCGACGAGCAGTGCTCGCACACGCTGGCCGTGCTCATCAGGTCGAACGGCCGAGCACGGAAGCGGTAGGAGGCACCCGTCAGCGCGCCGACCGGGCAGATCTGGATGGTGTTGCCCGAGAAGTACGACTGGAACGGGGTGTCGGTGGACGTGCCGATCTGCTGGGCGGCGCCGCGTTCGAGCAAGTCGATGAACGGATCGCCGGCGATCTGCTCGGAGAAGCGGGTGCAGCGCTGGCATAGCACGCAGCGCTCACGGTCGAGCAAAACCTGCGTGCTGACGGCGACCGGCTTGGGAAACGTGCGCTTGATGTCGACGAAGCGCGAATCGGCGCGGCCGTTGCTCATCGCCTGGTTCTGCAGCGGGCACTCGCCGCCCTTGTCGCAGACAGGGCAGTCCAGCGGGTGGTTGATCAGCAGCAGCTCCATCACGCCCTGCTGAGCCTTGTCGGCCACCGGTGACGTCTGCTGCGTCTTGATCACCATGCCTGGCATGACCGTCGTGGTGCACGATGCGGCCGGCTTGGGCATGCCGCGCCCGTTACCCATGTCGGGCACCTCGACCAGGCACTGCCGGCAGGCGCCGGCCGGATCGAGCAGCGGGTGGTCGCAGAACCTAGGGATCTGGATGCCGAGCATCTCCGCAGCGCGGATGAGCAGCGTGCCCTTGGGCACGCTGATCTGCATACCGTCGATGGTGACGCTGACGAGGTCCTCGGCGGCCGGGCTCGCGTCGGACTTGTTTGCTACGGCTGTCATCGACGTCCTCCGACAGCGGCTGCCAGCACCGGCTCGTGATCCATGCCGGGGTCGGCAGGAATGAGATCCGGCGGATTGCCGGCGATCAGAGCCTCGTACTCGGCGCGGAAGTACTGCAGTGACGACGTAATCGGGCTGGTGGCGCCGTCGCCGAGTGCACAGAACGATCGACCGAGGATGTTGTCACAGATGTCGAGCAGGGCGTCGAGGTCGGCGGCCGTGCCGTGTCCGTGCCAGATCCGCTCCAGGATCTGGGCGGTCCAGTAGTTGCCCTCCCGACATGGCGTGCACTTGCCGCAGGACTCGTGCTCGTAGAACTCGGTCCACTTCAGCACTGCCTGAACTACGCTGTCATCCTCATCGAAGATCATCAACGCAGACGTGCCGTTCATCGAGCCGGCCTCGACCGCGGAGTCGAAGTCCAACGGAACGTCGATCTGCGCGGCGGTGAACAGTGGCGTGGACGAACCCCCGGGCGTCCAGAACTTGAGGAACTTGCCCCGGCTCATTCCGCCGGCCATGTCGATCAGCTCGCGCAGAGTGGTGCCCATAGGCGCCTCGTATTGCCCGGGATACCGGACTCGGCCTGACAGCGAATAGATCGACGTGCCCGGTGAGCCTGCCGACGGGTTCTTGCCATCGGCCTTTGCCGGGTTGTCGGCGACCATGTTCTTGAACCACTCCGAGCCACCCAGCACGATGTAGGGCACAGACGCCAGCGTGCCCACGTTGTTCACAACCGTAGGAGCATCGTAGAGGCCGTTGGTAGCGGGAAACGGCGGCTTGAGCCGCGGCTGACCACGCTTGCCTTCCAGCGAATCGAGCAGCGCGGTTTCCTCGCCGCAGATGTAGGCGCCGGCTCCGGCGTGTACGACGATCGAGCAGTTGAAGCCGGTACCCAGGATGTTCGTGCCCAGATAGCCCCGCTGCTCGGCCTCGATGACGGCGCGGGTGACCCGACGGATGGCGTGCACCGCCTCGCCCCGGATGTAGACGAACGCCCGCTCCGCGCGCACCGCGAAGCAGGCAATGATGATGCCCTCGATCATCGAGTGCGGATCGTTCATCATCAGCGGCAGGTCACGACAGGTGCCCGGCTCGCCCTCGTCGGCGTTGATGACGACGTAGTGCGGCTTGCTGGGTTCGCCTGGCTTGGCCTGCGGAATGAACTGCCACTTCATGCCGGTGGGGAAGCCCGCGCCACCGCGTCCACGCAAAGAGGAGTCCTTGACCAGACTGATCAAGGCGTCAGGTGTCATCGACAGCGCCTTGCGCAGCCCGGAGTATCCGTCGGTCTTCTCGTAATTGACGATCTTCCACGGCTCTTTGTCGCCGAAACGCTTGGTCAATACCGGAGTCAACGGCATGTCAGGATCCTGTCTCTTTCTGCCCGGCCGGAGTGGCCTCGTTCGCCGGGTCGGACTCGGCCGTGTGCATCGGCGCATCGTTACCGCTGGTCTTGCCCGCAGTGCCGCCGTATCCAGCCGTCGACGCGTTCGCTGTACCGCCGCCCTGGTTGCCGATCGAGGCCGGGTAGTCAGCCGCCTTCTCCCCGCGCTGGGCGGCCAGCAGCACGCCGACCTTCGTCGGCGCTCCGGCGGCGACGGCCTCCACCGCGGCCGGACGTTCGTCGACGAAGCCTGCGATCTGGCGCGAGATCTCGCGGAATGAGCACAGCGGCGCGCCTCGAGTAGGCGTCGGCCGTGCGCCGGTGCGTAGCTGCTCCACCAAAGTCGAAGCCGACTCCACCGTCTGGTTGTCGAAGAACTCGTAGTTGACGGTGACGACGGGTGCATAGTCGCAGGCGGCCAGGCACTCCGCGTGCTCGAGGGTGATGCAGCCGTCTTCGGTGGTGCCGTTCATGCCGACGCCCAGCGTGTCGGACAACGTCTGGTAGATGTCGTCGCCACCGAGCAGGCCACACAACGTGTTCGTGCAGACACTGACCAGGTACTCCCCGGTCGGGCGGCGCTTGTACATCGTGTAGAAGGTCGCCACCGCCGACACCTGGGCATGAGTCAGGCCTAGCTGATGGGCACAGAACGCGATCCCGTCAGGAGTGATGTAGCCCTGCTCGGACTGCATGAGGTGCAACATCGGCAGCAGCGCCGAGCGGGACTGGCCCAGCGGGTACCGGTCGATGATCGCCTGCGCCGAGGCCACTACTTCAGGTCCGAAGACGGATGGATCGCCGGGCCGCTCGATGGTGAGCAGTGTTGTGCGCGCGTTGGTGGGCGTGGTCATGGTCGGTTGCTCAATTCTGGAGATTCATTCTTCGCGCGAGCGCTTATCACTAGCGGTCGCACCCCCCCATGACCGGATCGATCGACGCCACCGAGGCGATGACGTCGGCAATCAGGCCACCCTCGGCCAGCGCCGCGATGGCCTGCAGGTTGATGAACGACGGCTCGCGGAAATGGACGCGGTACGGGCGCGTGCCACCGTCGCTGACCACGTGCGCACCCAGCTCACCGCGCGGAGATTCCACCGCTGAGTACACCTGGCCGGCGGGAACCCGAAAGCCCTCGGTGACCAGCTTGAAGTGATGGATCAACGACTCCATCGACGAGCCCATGATCTTGGCGACGTGCTCGAGGGAGTTGCCCATCCCGTCGGGGCCAAGGGAGAGCTTGGCCGGCCAGGCGATCTTCGGGTCGTCCACCATGACTGGTCCCGGCTCGATGCGGTCCAGCACCTGCTCGACTATCTTGAGCGACTCCCACATCTCTGCCACCCGCACCACGAACCGCGCCCAGCAGTCGCCCCGGTCGTCGGTGGGCACGTCGAAGTCGAACTCGTCGTAACCCATGTATGGATCGGTCTTGCGCAGGTCCCAGGCCAGTCCGGCCGCACGCAGCAACGGACCTGTGACGCCCAGGGCGATGCAGCCCTCTACGCCGATCCAGCCGACGTCCTTGAGCCGGTTGACCCAGATCGCCTGGCCGCGCAGCAGCTTCTCGACCCCGCCCAGTTCCTCCTTCTGCAACGTGATCCAAGTGCGGATCTCGGCGAGGGCGCCTTCGGGTAGATCCTGTGCCACGCCGCCCGGGCGCACATAGGCGTGGTTCATCCGCAGTCCGGTGATCAACTCGAAGATGTCCAGGCACTTCTCGCGCGCCCGCAGGCCGTTGGTCATCGCGGTGAGGGCACCCAGCTCCAACCCACCGGTGGCCAGCCAGGTCCAGTGCGAGGAGATGCGGTTGATCTCCATCATCATGATGCGGATCAGCCGGGCCCGCTCGGGTGCCTCCACGCCTAGCAGCCGCTCGACGCCCACGGAGTAGGCCGTCTCGTTGAAGAAGGGCGACAGGTAATCCATCCGGGTCACAAACGTGGAGCCTTGCGTCCAGTTGCGGAACTCGAGGTTCTTTTCGATACCGGTGTGCAGGTAGCCCACCACAGCCCGCGCGTCGGTGACCGTCTCGCCTTCGAGCTCGACGACCAAGCGCAACACGCCGTGGGTGGACGGGTGCTGGGGGCCCATGTTGAGGACCAGGCGTTCCTCGGAGATGGGATCGCCGCCGAACAGGGAGTCCCAGTCACCCCCGGTGACGGTGTAGACGCGTCCCTCTGTAGTCGGGCGCGACGCGGCGTAGTCGGGGGCGCCGAGTGCGGTGGCTCCGCCGGCGCGCTTGGCCTCGCGGGCCGCGCGACGCGATCCGCGAGACGTGTCGGCATCGGTTGCGCCAGGTGCGCTAGGTGCGCCAGGTGCGCCAGGTGCGCCAGGTGTAAATGACGTACTCATGAACTCGCCTCGTTACAGGGGTGGCTGATCATCGATATGCCCGTCGCTCGTCGGGCGGCGGAATCATGGCGCCCTTGTACTCGACGGCGACGCCGCCCAGCGGGTAGTCCTTGCGCTGGGGATGACCGTCCCAGTCGTCGGGCATCAGAACGCGGGTGAGGGCGGGATGGCCGTCGAACAGTACGCCGAACATGTCCCACGTCTCGCGTTCTTGCCAATCCGCGGTGGGATAGAGCGCGGTCAGCGAGGGCACTCGCGGGTTCTCGATCGGGACCGCGACCTCCAGGCCGACCCGTCGCCGGTAAGTCATCGACCGGAGCTGGTAGACGACGTGCAGCCGGTTCTGCGCGCCCAGATAGTCCACGCCGCTGACCATGCTCAGCAGTTCGAAGCGCAGGTTGGGGTCGTTGCGCAGCGTTGTGGCGACCAAGGCCAGCTTGTCGACCTCGACGTGCAACATCAGTTCCCCGCGGTCCACCACGACCTTGGTGACGGCCTTCGCGGCGGTGGGAGATGCCGCAATCAACGAGTCGACGACCTCGTCGAAGTAGCTGCCGTAGGGACGTTCCGCCGCGGGCGCAACGAAGGGCTCGCGGACAAGACCGCCGAAGCCCGAGGTGTCGCCGCCGTCTCGCACGCCGAACATGCCGTTCTGCGTGCGTCCGAATCCGCCGACGGCATCGCCGGGCGTCGGCGGACCGCTGTGAGCGACCTCGTTGGGCGTCGCCACGCCCGAGGTGCCGGCCGTAGTGCTGCCCGAGTCGGTGCGCTGCGGCCAGTTAGACAGCGGACTGCCCGCCGCGGGAGTGCTCACTTGGCGTACTTGACGCTGGAGGGAAGCAGTTCGAGCTTGCGATCCTTGAAGCGCTCGGCCCGCTTCGGGCCCAACGGCTCGTGCTGGATCTTGTGGTGCAGCTTGAGGATGGCGTCGATCAGCATCTCCGGACGTGGCGGGCAACCGGGCAGGTACATGTCCACCGGGACGACGTGATCGACGCCCTGCACGATGGCGTAGTTGTTGAACATGCCGCCGGAGCTGGCGCACACACCCATCGCCAGAACCCACTTCGGGTTGGGCATCTGGTCATAGATCTGGCGCAGGACAGGCGCCATCTTCTGACTGACCCGCCCGGCGACGATCATCAGGTCGGCCTGCCGTGGTGACGGCCGAAACACTTCCATGCCGAATCGAGCGCCGTCGTTACGCGGACCACCGAAGTGCATCATCTCGATGGCGCAGCAGGCCAGCCCGAACGTCGCCGGCCACAGCGAGGACTTGCGCGTCCAGTTGACCAGCGTCTCCACCGACGCCAGCAGTACGCCGTCGGGAAGTTTCTCTTCTAGGCCCATGTTCTTGCTCCGCTCACAGAGTTCATCGACGTCAGTCCCAGTCGAGTCCGCCGCGGCGCCAGACATAGGCGTAGACGACGAAGACGGTGGCAATGAACAGCACCACTTCCACGAGTCCGAACAGGCCCAGAGCCCTGTTGGCGACGGCGTAGGGGTACAGGAAGATCGTCTCGATGTCGAAGACGATGAAGAGCATCGCGGTCAGGAAGTATTTGACCGGAAAACGGTTGGGCCCCGATGCCTGCGGCGTCGGCTCGATACCGCACTCGTAGAAGTCGTACTTGGCCCGGTTGTAGCGCTTGGGACCGGTGACCGAGGCGATTACCACGCTGAAGGCGGAGAATCCAAAGGCGAGCGCGAACAGCAGCACAATCGGCAGATATGACTTCAGCATCGGACCTCCTCGACGTGCGATCGCTGCTCTGACCCGTCGGGCGCAGCGCAGCACTACTACACAGCAGGCTAATCATCAGGTACGACAGTCCTGCAGGTTAGGGCTGCCTTAGTAACAGACGGACACGAGCTTCTACCGGTGCGAAGCGCTCCTACCCGGACCGCCGATCAGCGAACTGCCGGCGCCAGGAGCTGCAGGGCGGCGATCACGCGATCGGAGGCATCGGCGCCATGCGGATCGGAGAGATTGGCCAGCAACTTGAGCACCAGGCGCATGAGCCTCGGGTGGGGTAGTCCGTACTGCGTGCACAGGCTCATCACGCTCGGATGGCCGATCAGCTTCACGAAGATGCCGCCGAGTCGGTAGTAGGCGCCCCAAGCCTCCGCCATCGCGGCGGGATAGCGGCTCAGCGCCAACTCCCGGCCGGTGCCCTCGGGACGGGCGAGAGCCTGCACAACGGCTTCGGCGGCCATCTTGCCCGACTCCATGGCGTACGGGATGCCCTCACCGTTGAACGGGTTCACCGATCCCGCGGCGTCGCCGACCAGAACCAGGCCACGGGTGTAATGCGGACTGCGGTTGAATCCCATCGGCAACCCGGCGCCTCGAGTAGGACCGCAGGCGTTCTGCTCGCGCAGGCCCCACTCGTCGGGCGTCGCATCCAGCCAGGACGTCAGCAGCGCGCGGTAGTCGGTGCGCTGGTAGCCCGCCGACGAGCTGAGCACGCCCAGGCCTACGTTCACGGTGCCGTCGCCCATACCGAAGATCCAGCCGTAACCAGGCAGCAGCGCGGAGCCGTCGGCACCTGGCGGCCCGTTCCACAGCTCGAGCCAGGACTCCAGATGGTCGTCGTGCGTACGCGGGCTGGTGTAATACCGACGCACCGCGACTCCCATCGGGCGCTTCTCGTTGCGCTGGATGCCCAGCGCGAGCGCCAGGCGGCCCGAGACACCGTCGCAGGCCACGACGACGGGTGCGCGATAGGTGACCGGACGCTTGTCCTCACCGGTGACGGCCTCCACGCCGACGACGCGGTCGGCCGCGTCCAGCACCGGACCGGTGACCGACGTGCGCTCGTACAACTGCGCACCGGCCTTCACAGCGCGACCGACCAGCAGATGATCGAGGTCGGCGCGGGGGCGCACCAGCCCGAAGTTGGGAAAGTCGGGCAGCTCGGGCCAGGGCAGCTCCAGGCGCAGGCCGCCCCCGATCACACGCAGGCCCCGATTGTGCAGCCAGCCGGCGTCCTCACTGACGTCGATGCCCATGTCGATGAGCGCACGGGTACCGCGCGGAGTGAGGCCGTCGCCGCACACCTTCTCCCGCGGGAACGCGGTTTTTTCCAACAAGGCCACATTCAGTCCGGCGCCGGCCATCCAGTACGCCGCGCTGCTGCCCGCCGGACCGGCGCCCACGACGATGACGTCAGCCTCGACCACGGGCGTAGCAGTACGCCTCGCGGCGCTGGCTGGGGCAGGAGCGGGCACGTCGGCAACTGTAGGGACCCCGTTGTCGGATCCTCGTCGTGCGGGGTGGCCCTCGATGCAGCGACCTGCTCGACCTGCGGCCCACGACGGTTGGCAACAACGATCTGTTTCACTTTTAACGTGTCCGCCACCGATCACCTGCTGCACGAGAACGAGAGCTACGCCGCGACGTTTCCCGGTGCGCGCCCGGTGCGACCGAAGCTGCGCACCGCCGTAATTGCTTGCATGGACTCCCGGTTGGACCTGTTCGGCGCGCTGGGCCTGGAGATCGGCGACGCGCACCTGATCCGCAATGCCGGTGGCCTGCCCACTGATGACGTGTTGCGCTCGTTGGCACTGAGCCAACGGCGCCTGGGCACGCGCGAAGTAGTGCTCATCCACCACACCGACTGCGGCATGCAGAACTTCGACGACGCGGCCTTCCGCGCGGAACTGGCTGCCGACAGCGGAGTCGAACCGCCGTGGAACGTGCCCGGCTTCACCGACATCCGCGCGGCGATGCAGCATTCCCTGGAGGTCGTACGCACCTGCGGGTGGATCGTGCACCGCGACGAGGTTCGCGGCTTCGTCTTCGACGTCGCTACCGCCCGGATGGACGAGATTGTCTGAGCCGCGGGGTGTTGAGCCGGTAAATCTGCCTCGAGTAATTCGAGCTGGCCCGGCTCAGCCGGCTGAGTCGGCCTCGAGTACGAAGACTGGAATGACGCGGTCGGTCTTGGTCTGGTATTCGGCGTAGGGCGGATAGGCCTCGACACAGCGCTGCCACCACAGTTCGCGCTCGCTGCCGCCGATCTCTCGCGCCGTGACGTCGGTGCGAGCCATGCCGTCTTGAAGTTCGACGTTCGGATCTGCCTTCAGGTTGTAGAACCAGACCGGGTTCTCGGGAGCTCCGCCCTTGGAGGCAACGACGGCGTAGACGCCGTCGTACTCCACGCGCATGACCGGGGTCTTGCGCAGCTTGCCCGAGCGGGCGCCGACGGAGGTGAACACGACGATGGGGCGGTCGAACGGAGGGTTGCGCACCGTTCCGGTGCGCTCGTATTCCTCGACCTGGTTGCGAACCCATTCCGACGGGCTGGGCTCGTACTCTCCGGTAAGTGCCATGAGTCGACGGTAGCGCGATGGGTGCAACCATCGCGCCGGTGCGGTCCGAACCCAATCTTGACAATCCCTTGGCGAAGCGCGAACGCGATCCGACGATCGTTGCTTCCAGCGAGTCCGTGCACTGCGGACCCACGACGAAGGGTTTGCCCAATGATCACCAAGACATTCATCGCCGCCGCCGTTACTGCAGCGGCAGTCGGTAGCGGCGGCGTCGCATTGGCCGGCGCGCAGGGTTCACACGCCGCGCTGAGCGTGGCGACGCCGTCGGCATCGAGCTCAGCGTCGACCACTGGCACCGGCACTGCCCTGACGACGCCTGCCCAGGCCGCCACGAAGGCTGGGCATGCTGGGCGGCGCGCTCAGAAGGCCAAGCGGCACGCGCGGCTCGGAAACGCTCTGCACGGCAGCTGGGTGACCAAGAACGGCAAGACCGGCAAGGTCGTCACCCATGACGCCATCCGCGGCACCGCTTCTGCGATCTCAGCTACGTCCATCACCGTGACCGCTGCTGACAAGGTGTCCCAGACCTACGCGATCACCAGCAAGACCTACGTTCGAGTATTCGACGCCACCACGCACAAGCCGGTCCAGTCGTCGATCGGCGCGATCAAGAGCGGTCAGCGGGTTCGGGTAGCCGGCACCGGCACCACCTCGCTCATCGCCAAGAACGTCGTAGTAGTCAAGAAGCAGAAGTAGTCCAAAAGCAGAAGTAGCAGGAAGTACGAGTTGCCCGCCGGCTGAAGCCCCCGTCAGCCGGCGGGTTATTTCTGGGCTTGCGCTCCTCACTCCTTCGTCGCTCGATGCTCGCCCGCTGTGCCATCTACGGGCTCCGCTCCTCACTCCTTCGTCGCTCGATGCTCACCCGCTGTGCCATCTACGGGCTCCGCTCCTCACTCCTTCGTCGCTCGATGCTCAC
>CAXSBR010000001.1:0-15258 GCA_964236495.1 uncultured Jatrophihabitantaceae bacterium | reverse complement strand
CCGCTGGCAGTCGAACGGAGAAGCGCGCGCCACCCTCGACGGCGTGTCCGGCCTCGATCGACCCGCCGAGGCGGGTAACCAGCCGGTGCACTATGGCCAGACCCAGGCCGGTGCCGACCTTGCGCACGCCCCGATATCGCTCGTAGAGCACCGACTGCTGGAACGCAACGGCCAGGTCGTCGTCAGTCAGTCCGGGACCTCCGTCGCGGACTTCGAAGATCACCGAACCTGCACCGGACACCTCTGCTTCGACTTGCAACGCCAGCACGATCGGCGCGCCGGCCGGTGTCACCCGCAGTGCGTTCTCCAGCAGACCGTCGACGATCTGGCGAACCCTCGCCGCATCAGTCACGGCGAACGTCGCAGTTTCAGGCACCTCCAGGCTGAACAGGATTCCAGCCGCGGCACAGCGCTGCGCCCAGATCGGCGCGGCTGCGCGCATGGTGGCGACCAGATCCGCCGGCGCCAGATCCAGCCGGAAGTCCTGCGCGTCCAGACGCGCCAGATCCAGTAGGTCGGCGACGAGGCGGTTGAGCCGGTGTGACTCCGCCAGCATCACACCGCCGACGTGCGCGATCTCTGCGGCCGGGACGTCGTCCTCGGCCAACGCCTCGGCATATCCGATGATCGCGGTGAGCGGCGTACGCAAGTCGTGTGACACCGACAGCAGGAAGTCGCGTTGGCGCTGCTCGGAGAAGGCAAGCGCCGCGGCCAGGGCGTTGAGCGCCGAACCGACCTCCGCCACCTCATTGGGGCCGCCCACCTGCACCTGCACGTCGCGCCTGCCCTGGGCGAGGGCGTGCGCCGCCTGCGCGGTCCGGCGCAGTGGGCGGGCCAACCGCAGCGCCACAGCCAGCCCGGCAAGCACGGCGATGACGACGCCGACCACCAGCGCGAGCAGTACCCGGCGCAGGGCCTGATCGGTCTCGGCCAGGGCGTCGGTGCGGCGTTGCACCAGCACGATGCCACCGAGCCTGGTGCTCCGGGCTTCGACGAACACCCGCTTGCCGTTGACCGTCTCCTGGCGCGAAAGCCGGCCGGCGGCGAGTAGTTCTCGGCGCTGGGTATCGGTGAACAGACCATAGGCGGCCTTGGCCAGGGCGTCTCCCTGTACGGCGGTGTCAGCCGCGTCGATGGTCGCGACCCGTACTTTCACTACCGCCAACGTGCGCCTGGCGCGCTGCTGGGCTGCCCGGCTGGTGGCGCTCTGATCGCTGCTCACCGCAGCAGCGTCGGCGAGTTTGGCCAGCGTGACGCGAGCGCTGCGCTCGTTGGCCGACCGGACAAGTCCGAGTGCCAGCGCGCCGGCAACGAGCGCGGTGATCACTGAGACGGCAACGGTGAGCATCGAGATACGCAGCGCCAATGACCCGGAACCGCGCGGGCGATGCGCTGGACGCTGGACTCGGATAGGTGCCGACCGACGGGCGTCGGTGGTGGGGACGAACTGATCCGGACTCAGCGCGGGCTGCTCGGCTGACACCGCGGTAGCGAGCTGGTCAGCGAACCGGCTCGACGGCGTAACCCACGCCGCGCACCGTGCGGATGGGGCTGGCAGCGGCCAGCTTGGCTCGGATCTGCGCAATGTGTACATCCACCGTGCGGGCGCCCCCCGTCGCTGCGTAGCCCCACACCTGGCTGATCAGCTGTTCGCGGCTGAACACCCGCCCGGGACTGCGCATCAGGAAGGTGAGCAGTTGGAATTCCGTTGCCGTCAGCGCGACCTCGGCACCGTCGACGAAGGCCCGGTGTTGCGAGGGCACCAGGCGTAGGTCGCCGACCTCCAGCGCGGTGGTGGCCGCCTCGGCACCCAGGTGGCTCCGGCGCAGCGCTCCGCGCACGCGCGCCACCAGTTCGCGAGGCGAGAACGGCTTGGTGATGTAGTCATCAGCGCCCAGTTCCAAGCCCAAGATGCGGTCGACCTCGTCGTCGCGGGCGGACACGAACAGCACCGGTGTCCAGTCCTCGCGCGCTCGTAACCGCCGGCAGACCTCGATGCCGTCCAGCTTGGGCAGGCCGATGTCGAGCACGATCACGCCGGGCCGCAGCCGAGTCACCGCAGCGAGTGCGGATTCCCCGTCGCTCTCGACCTGGACGCCGAACCCCGCGCGTACGAGGCTCCTCCGGATGACGTCGGCGATGGCACTTTCGTCCTCCACCACCAGGATCAGTCCGCGAGCGGCGTCAGCTTCCACCCCCGACGTCATGGCGCCCAGCGTACGGAGGCAATGACCGCAGAATCTCGCACATTTGACGATCAGACCCAAAGCGGCGGCTTACTGGCTGTCGCCGCTTCGGGCGTAAAAGCACCGATAAACGAACCAGCTCAGGGGCGCCACGCTCAGACGGTGAAACTGCTTTACCCGGCCAACTTATGGCAGCATTTCGTGAGTGTGGACCGCTCGGAACCGGGGCGACGGAAATGCACGACTGGCGGCGCGCGATGCGGCCACTGTTGTTGCCTTCCGCCGGCAGACGATCGTGTCCTTCCACGCTCATCCCGACGACGAAGCGCTGATGACCGGCGGCACGCTGGCCATGCTGGCTGCGGCAGGACACCGAGTGGTGCTGGTCACTGCGACGTCGGGCGCGGCCGGCCTTGCAGCCGATGAGTTCTCCTCGCAAACGCTGGCCGCCCGGCGACGCCAGGAACTCGACTGCAGCGCCGCTGCGTTGGGCGTAGCCCGGGTGGTGCACCTTGACTACGCGGATTCCGGCTGGACGTCGCAGTCGGGCGAACGGACCGCGTTCAGTACGGCTTCGGTATCCGAGGCGGCAGCCCGGCTGGCCGTCATCCTGCAGGACGAGGCTGCCGACATCCTCACCGTGTACGACCGCCACGGCGGATATGGCCATCCTGACCACGTCCGGGTGCACGAGGTCGGGCACGCTGCTGCGGTACTGGCCGGCACGCCACGGGTTCTGCAGGCCACGCTGGACCGGACGCTGTTCAGTCGTGCCGTACGGATGTTGCAGACCGCGCGCCTGTTACCCGCGGGCACGCCGGTGCAGCACATCGGCGTGTGGTACGCCGGACGCGAAGAAATAACCCACCGGGTGCCGGTTCGCGCGCACGCAACGGCCAAGCGCCGCGCACTGCAATGCCACGCTAGCCAGGCGAGCGGCGGGCGCGGTCCGCGCACGGTGGCGATCTTGCTCCGCCTACCGGGGCCCGTGTTCCGGCTCGTCTGCGGCACCGAGTGGTTCATCGAGACCGGCGCGCCGATGCCAACCCGAGCGTTGTCCGATCCGCTGCTGAGTGCCGCACCGCTCAGTGCTGCACCGCGTACGGTCGAGAGACGGTGAAACTTTCGGCGCGGACTGTCGCGCGGCTGCTCGTGTCCATGTTGTTCATGGGTGCCGCGGTGGCGATGCTCTACGTCCTTCCCAAGCTCATCGGCTCCAGTTGGACAGAAGTGTGGGCACGCCTGGGCCAGATCGGGCTGGGCACCGTACTGGTCATTCTGGGTCTGTGGATCGGCGGGCTGGCCTTTTACACGATTGCGATGACGGCCTCTATGCCCGGGCTGAGTCATCGCAAGGCGCTCGCACTGAACCTGGCCGGCAGCAGTGCATCGAATCTGCTGCCCTTCGGCGGCGTGATCGGTACCGGAGTCAACGTCGCGATGGTCCGCTCCTGGCGCCTGTCGGTGCGGGGCTTTGCGAGCTCCACAGCTGTGCTCAATGTGGTCAACCTTGTCGCAAAATTGCTGTTGCCCGCCATCGCGGGAATCGCGCTGGGCTCGCAGCGGGCCGCGGCACCGTGGCTGGTGCACTCGGCTCGGGTGGCCACACTTGTCGCCGGCGCGGTAGTCGTGGGCATGGCCGTTGCGTTGTTCTCACCAGCGTGGGCGCGCAAAGTCGATGCGGCATTGCGCTACCTCGTGGGCCGTGCCGGCGGCCGCGGGAAGAAGGCGGTCCGAGCAACCGACGAGTCGGGCCGCGGACCCGTAGAGGCGCTGCAGTGGCAGGTCCGAAGCGTGTTTCGATCACGGTGGATCGGGCTGTCTTTCGGCATGATCGGCTACATCCTGCTGCAGTGGGCGCTGTTCTGGGTCTGCCTGAATGCGGTGGACGTCGGTGCCAACCCTGCGGCGGTCTTCGCCGCTTTCGCCGTGGAGAGGGCGCTGACCCTGGCTGTCGTGACGCCCTCGGGCGCGGGCGTCGCAGAAGTTGCTGCCGCGGGATTGCTGGTTGCGTTGGGTTTCTCCCCGGCGTCGAGCGCTGCCGGAGTACTGCTCTACCGGCTCATGGTCTATCTGGCCGAGATTCCCGTCGGTGCGGCCGTGCTGGGTACCTGGGCATCCATGCGATTGGTTCGACGCCGGCAGGACGAGGCGCAAGCCCTGCGCGACCAAGCTCAGGCCGACGCCGCGCAACCTCGACCCGCCGCCGACGCTTCCTCCAGCGCGTCGGCAGACCCTGCCGCATCGTCGACCCTGGCGCCGGCGCGCCCGGAGCGCCTCGTCGCCGGCCCAGGCGTGCCGCTGCGCCAACTCGACAGCGGTGCGGCCGTCAATGCCAGCCCGATGCCCACCACAGTCGCTCCGCCCACGGCGTCCAACAGGAAGTGATTGCCCGTACCCAGGACGACGAACGTCGTCGCCAGCGGGTACAGCCAGGCCAGATATCGCCACCGCCCGTTGGTAGTCCCGACAACTGCGGCGGCGCACCAGAGCGCCCAACCGACGTGCAGGCTGGGCATAGCAGCGGTGTCGTTCACGAATCTCGGTGGCGAACCGTTCTGTGCGACGGTGCCGAAGATGTGATGTAAAACCAGCGTGTCGGTGATGCTGGGCACGACGAACCTCGGTGGCGCCACCGGATAGGCGTAGAAGACGACCAACGCGACGAGGCTTGCGCCTATCAGCGCAGAACGCCAGCGCGCGTACTGCAGCGGCCGGCGCCACCACAGCAGAAGCAGCACGCTGGGCGTGACGAGGTAGTGCAAGGTGTCGTAGTAGTAGCCGGCGCCCAGGGCCAGCGGCTCGAATCGATTGACTAGGTGGTTCACCGGATCGTCGAGGTCGATGTGCAGGAAGACCTGAACGCGGTGTAAGGCGCGACCGTTGTTGAACGCATAGTCGCGCCGCGACGGAACAGCCCCCTGGATCAGCTCGTAGACGAAGTAGCCGCCTACCACGGTCAGGATCTCGATCCACCACGACTGCCGTGGCCAGGCAAAGCCTCTGCGCGGAGGCCACCGGCGGGCAAGTGAGCTTGCCCGGTTCGACCTGCGCCGCGACGGCGGTACGGCTGGTCCGACCGCGGATGCCGACTTTCTCGGCTGTTCGGTCGAGGGCATACGGGCGCGGCGCCTTCCTACGCATGGAAGTGAACCTGTCGGAGCCTACCGGCGCGGCCCACAGTGCCAACCCGCGCAACGCTGTGGGCCCGAGCCTTCGCGATGCGATGCCACCCGGTATTGGCCTGCCGCCTCGTGGTGCCCCGCCGCCTCGTGCTGCCCTACCGCCTCGTGCTGCCCCACCGCCTCGTGCTGCCCCACCGCCTTGTGCTGCCTTACCGCCTGGGTTGCCCATGCCGCTTCGATGCGCGACGCGACGTCGGCAATGCGCATGGTGTGCACTAAACCGCGAGAAGCTGTTTGCCGGGCGTTCGAGCTCGCATGCACCGGATAGCCAATTTGTTGAGTCAGAGAACATTTGAGCCCGGAAGAACGTTAATTCAGACATTGCGGACTCCACATGCAGGGTTGGCGAAACGGAGTTACGTTGAAGGCGTCTAAACAAGACGCGGGCCGTTCGCGGCCCGGATATCAGGAGGCTGCATGTCCACTGCGCTTGTCACCAGGATGACCAGAAAAGTGGTGGCGTTAACTTCCGCGCTACTGCTCGGGTCTGCTCTACTAGTCGTGGGAGCGGGTGCTGCGTCTGCAGCCGGCGATCCGTACGACACCGGCGTCACCGTCAACCCGCTCAAGGCGGCGTGCGAGGTGAATGCTCCGACGTGCGATCACGTCGGAACGACCAATGGTTACTTCAGCGGCGAGAACGTGAAGTTGCTTTATTCGCAAGACTTCTTCTGCGACAAGACGATCGGGTCTAAAGCGGCCACCGGATGCGAGGCTGGCGCGGAATACAAGCACTTGCCACCCGGTACTGCATCGGGTGCCATCGACCCGCTCTACATTCCGGTTCCGCTGTTCACCAAGCCCGCGGTAAAGGTGCAGTGCCAAGCCAAGCCTATGTGTATCGACCACCCCGCCACCGTGGACCTGTCCGCGTTGTCCGGAGCCCTGGGCGCGCCGAAGTCAGCGCTGTACAACGCGATGTTGCCCGGCCACGACCACATCATCACCACCCGCAACGAGGACAAGCCCGAATGGTGGCCCGTCGTGGTGGTCGGCGTGACAAGCCCGACCGCCTGGAAGACGATTACCGACGCCAAGGACTACTCCACCATGAAGCGGCTAGAGGGCAAGACCGGCTCCGGCGTTACCGCCGAGATTCCGACCAACGTCTTCCTGTGGTTCCAGGTGCTGCCGGGCCACATCACCACTGCCACGGCCGACACCAACTCCACCGCCGTGCCCAGTGCCGCCACCAACGGCCAGGCGATCAACAATCTGAGGAAGGACTGCACCACCAGCGCGACCGGCTGCAATAACAACAAGGACTACATCGGTCAAAGCCACGCCTGGTTGGGCGACGCCAACACACAGCAGGGTTCTAACGTCAACCTGCTTTATTCCAGCCCGTTCTTCTGCGATTCGTCCGTGCAGAAGGCCGGCGCCAATGCGTGCGAAGCGGGTCAGAAGTACAACAAGGTTCCTACTGACATCACCTCGGACAAGTACGTCGACCCGCTCTACATTCCGACCCCGCTGTTCAAACAACCCGTCAACGATCTGCAGTGCCCGAGCGGGAAGCCGTGCATCGATCACCCGATGACCGCCGACCTGTCCAGGCTGGCCAAGACACTGGGATCACCGGCGAGCGCGCTGACGAACTTCATGATTCCCGGGCATGACCACATCATCACTACCCGCAACAACGACCAGCCCGAATGGTGGCCGGTGACGATTATCGGGGTCACCAACCCGGCGTCCTTCGCGCGTATCACCCAGATCCACAGCTACGCGGAGGTCAAGAAGCTTGAAGCCGATCCGGCCAACGGAGTTCTGGAAGTGCCGACCAACATCTTCCTGTTCTTCCAGACGGTTCCCGGCTCCGGCGTCGCGACGCCGACTTATATGTCGATGCCGGTGGGCGCGCCCGGCACCGGCGGCGGTTCCACCGCCGGACTGCAGCACAAGGGATTGCTCGAACTTGGTCTGCTGTTCCTGCTGGCCGCAGCAGGCGCACTGACCCTGTCACGTCGGCGGATCTCGATCGACGAGCGCCCTTCGATCGACGCCTGATCGCGCGGACCTACCCAGCCAGACCGTCAGGGTCACCGCTTCGGCGGTGACCCTGACGCATGTCCGGACATGCGTCGTGCTGAGATGTCATAGCCGAGCCCGTGAGTACCCGGCATCCAGAGCCGTCGTTGCCACGCTGGAATAGTTGCAGGCGTGCGCACCTACTCCCTCGACGAGCACCAGTCGATCGTGCTGGGAGTGGTGCTGGTGGCTGCGGCGCTAGTGGTGCGCCGGGCAAGCTCGACGAAGTGGCGGCGACTAGCACCCTTCGCCAGCGAGATCGGGTTGCTGCTGCTGCTCGATGCGCTCTGGATCATTGCCGGCTCGAAGTCACTGGTCAGCAACGCAACCGCCTCGCGGCTGGCTGTTCGGCACAGCCATCGCATCCTCGACATCGAGCGCTGGCTGCATCTGCCCGACGAACGCCGCCTGATCGACTTCGCCGCCGGCCGGCCTCTGCTGGCGCAGGCGAGCAACCTGTACTACGCGCTGATGCACTTCACCGTGATGGGCGTCTTCCTGGTGTGGCTGTTCCTGCGACATCGTGACCGCTACTACGACATCCGCACGACGATGGCCGGCTTCACGGCGCTGGCCTTGCTGGTGCAACTCATTCCGGTAGCCCCGCCACGACTGCTGACTACCGACGGTTTCATCGATGTCGCCGCACGCTACGGGCAGTCGGTATATGTGGCGTTCGGGTCGTGGAACGTCGCTCAACTGTCGGCGATGCCCTCGGTGCACGTGGGCTGGGCGGTGCTCGTGGGCTGGGCCGTCTGGACGCTGGGCGGGCGCTGGCGCTGGCTGGGACCCGCACACAGCGTGCTAACGATCCTCGTCGTCGTCTGCACCGCAAACCACTTCTGGGCCGACGGGATCGTGGCGGTCGCGCTGCTGATCGCGATGCGCTACGGCCAGTTGGGCGTGGTGCTGGTGTGGAGGCGCTGCGCCAACGCCATGGCGTCGAAGGGAGCCCGCACCTTCACGTCGTTGTCGAAGTAGACGTAGACGTCCAGATCCAGCGCCGTCCACCCGCGTACACGTTGCGCCCAGATGTCCAACGCCTCGGGCGTGTACCCGCTGACGTAGAGCTCGTCGGCACCGTGCAGCCGCACGTAGACAAAATCAGCCGTCACGTCGAACAGCTGCGGCCACTTGCCCGCGGTGTCGGCCACCACCAGCCCGACCTGCCAGCGGCGCAGCACGTCCAGCAGCGCCGGCACGCTCGCGCCGCCGGAGGTGAACGAGTCATGTCGAACCTCGAGGCAGTGTCGCATCGGCCGATCCGACGCCGTCGCCGTCCAGGCGCGGGCGTCGATGCGGTCGTCGTGGCGCCGCGCGAGATAGGCGGCCTCGGCGGTGGAGCGGGGCAGCCGCGCGAAGAAGTTCTCAAGGCGGTGCTCGTCGAAGCCCAGGTTGGGCGGCAGCTGCCACAGCAGTGGGCCGAGCTTGTCCTCGAGCGCGAGTACGCCGGAGCCGACGAAGTTGGCCAGGGCCGTGTCGACGTCGCGCAACTTCTTCATGTGGGTGATGAACCGGCCGCCCTTCACCGAGAAGACGAAGTCCGAAGGCGTCTGCTCACGCCACGCATGGAAGCTGTGCGGACGCTGTAGAGCGTAGAACGTGCCGTTGACCTCGATCGAATTCAGCTGCCGCGACGCAAACTCCAACTCGCGCCGGTGGGCGAGCTTGGCGGGGTAGAAGACGCCTCGCCACGGAGCGTAGGTCCAGCCCGAGATCCCAATCCGGACGTTGCTCACCGACTATGGCTCTTCGCGCAAGCGCTCATCGCGGGCGTACTCCGGTCGGCTCAGCTCGCTGCCGGAGTAGTGACGAGCGTGGCCGGCCGGGAAGTATCCGCTGCTGCCTGCGGGGCCGTCTCCTGCGGATCAGGCTGACCACCGCAGTGCTCGGTGCGTAGATCGCGCCCGCCCACTACGAGATGGTCGTCGCTGTTGAACTCGGCGATGGACCACGCGCCGGGATCGGACTGGACCAAGCGGGTGATGGAGGCGTTGCCGATGGGGTTGGCGCGGGCGAGTTCGAGCAACGCCGGCTCGTCGAGCTCTTGGCAGACGTAGCGGAACAACTGCACCATCGCGTCGTGGGTGACAATCATTATTCGCTGACCGTCAGCAACTCGATCGAGGTCCACCAGGACCGAGCGGATTCGGAGCACGAGGTCGGCCCAGGACTCACCGCCCGGAGCCCGGTAGTAGAACTTGCCTACCCTTCGCCGCCGTTCGGCCTCCGCCGGAAAACGGGCCACGATGCCCGCCATCGTCAACGTGTCCAGGATGCCCAACTCCTTGTCGCGCAGGCGCTCGTCGACTCGTATGCCGATTCCCGGGCCGCCGAGAGCCGACCAGGTATCCAAGGCGGTGCCGGCGGTGGCGCGAGCGCGAAGGTAGGGCGAGGACCACGCCATCGTCGGCGCTGCGTCGGCGGGCTGTTCGGCGAGCCAGCGACCGACGGCTTCGGCCTGTGTGAAGCCCAGCTGGGACAACGGCACATCGGCGTCGCGACACTCCACGGCAATCACTTCGGCGCCGCTGGATTCGGCCTGCTCGCGGGCGACGTTGGCCGTACTTTCGCCGTGCCTGACCAGGATCAGTTGCGAGACGCCCACCTTCGCGACCCTACCCACGCCTGGGTTCGCCGGCTGGTCGAACGGCATATCGACGTCAAGCCACGTCGATGGCGGCGCGTCCGCCCGGATCGCGCGAGTGTGTGCGGGTGAGCATCGACCGACGAAGGAGGGAGGAGCGGAGCCCGTAGAGGGCGCAGCGGGTGAGCATCGACCGACGAAGGAGGGAGGAGCGGAGCCCGTAGAGGGCGCAGCGGGTGAGCATCGACCGACGAAGGAGGGAGGAGCGGAGCCCGTAGGATGCCGGCTACCGTGCACGCCCACGTAGGGCGGCAGAATGACTGCCATCGCCATCGCCACCGGTGGTCCGATCCAGCAACGACAGGGGGTCCGGCGATGGCGGTCATCGAACTGTCCGGCGTGAGCAAGACCTACCGCCGCTGGCGCAAACCGGATGAGCGAGCGGTGCGCAACCTCGATCTCACCGTTGACGAAGGTGGCGTCTTCGGCTTCCTCGGCCCGAACGGCTCAGGCAAGACGACGACCATTCGAATGCTGCTGGGCCTGGTCCGCCCCGACGCCGGCACACTCGCCATGCTCGGCCACCCCGTCCCGACCGACCTGCCCAAGATCATCGGCCAGGTGGGCGCCCTGGTGGAGACGCCGCTGTTCTTTCCCGCTTTCACCGGGCGGCGCAATCTCACGTTGCTGGCCCGCGCCAGCGACATTGCGTTGACCCGAGTGGAGGAGATGCTGGAATTCGTCGCTCTGCGCGAGCGCGCGGACGAGCGCGTGAAGGGCTACTCGCTGGGGATGAAGCAGCGTCTGGGCATCGCTGCGGCACTGCTGAAAAATCCGACGCTGCTCATCCTCGACGAACCCGGAAACGGCCTCGACGCCGCCGGCATCCGAGAGATGCGCGAGCTGATCCGGCACCTGGGCGCGAGCGGAGTGACGGTGCTGCTTTCCTCGCATCAGCTCAACGAGGTTCAGCAGGTGTGCGACCGGGTGGCGATCATGAGCAGAGGTGCGGTGATATCGCAGGGCACGGTGAGCGAACTGCTCGCGTCGCGCTCCAGCGGCGAGTTCCGACTGCGAGTGCCTGACGCCGCGCGAGCAGGGGCGGTGCTGGCCGCCGCAGGTCTACCGACGTCGCGCCAACCCGAAGACGATGCCGGCGTGCTGCGAGTGGGCTCGGTGGACGACGGCGCGCGCGTCACCAAGCTGCTCAGTGATGCCGGCATCTATCTCAGCGAACTGACTCCGCTGGCGGCGGCTCTGGAGGACGTCTTTCTCGAGCTGACGTCCGCGGCGGCTTCGGCGGACGCCGGACCGACTGCCCAGACGCCGCGTTCACTACAGCGCAATGCCGACCCGACGAGCGGGGCTCGATGAGCTCGACAAGTTCAGTTGCCGCCGCAGGAGCGTCCGCTGCTGTTCGAGCGCCATCGTTTCTGCGGTTGTTCACTGTCGAGGTACGCCGGTTCTTCGCGCGCCGCGCTCTGGTCGTGCTGCTGGCGCTACTCGTCATCGGCTACGTCGTGCTCGTATTCGTCGTCCAGAATCATTACCGCCGGATCACCGCCCAGGATCGTGCGAACGCCACTGCAGAGCGAGCGCGGCTGATCAAACAGAGCCAGCCCTCCTACGACCAGTGCGTCAAAAGCGCTGCTCCGGACAACGTAGACGAGCAGTGCGGGCCGCCACTGGACGAGCAGTTCCCGGTCGATGGCTTCCTCTCGGTGCGGCCGATGAGCCCCGCCGTGTTCACCAATGCTGCCACCGTGCTGGGCGTCGGCACAGCCGCAATCGGATTTCTGATCGGTGCCACGTTCATCGGTGCGGAGTGGTCCAGTCGCAACATCGTGGCGTGGCTGTTCTGGGAGCCTCGCCGCCTGCGGCTACTCGGTGCCAAGGCACTGGCGCTGCTCGCGGTGATGCTTGCAATCGCAGCACTGCTCCAGCTGAGCTGGGCGGGCATCGGGCGCTTCTTGCTGAGCCACCGAGGCTCGACGTTTCCGCCGTCGCCCACATCGGACTACTACTCCGCCGGTGAGGCGAACCTACTGCAGCTGCGCCTGACGCTGCTGGCGGTGGCGACCGCGCTGCTCGGATTCGGCATCGCGCAGCTGATTCGCACCTCCGCGGCGGCGTTCGGCTTCGGATTCCTGTACTTCGCTGTTATAGAGAACGCGGTGCACGCGCTTCGACCGCGCTGGCAGCCCTACCTGCTCACCAACAACATCGCGGCCTGGGTTCAGCGGCACGGCCTTCGGTTGGCCTTCGACCATCTGGATCGACGAACCGGTGAGTACAGCCCTCAATATGTGCATCTGAGCAACCTGCGCGGGGGCGTCATCATCCTGATCTACGTGGGAGTCGTCGTAGCTGCAGCTGTAGCATCGTTCCGCCGCCGCGACATCACCTGATGGATCGACTGTTCGACCCGGCGAGCTACACGGCGATGAGGTTGGCGACGCCAAACAGTGCAGGCGAAGCCAATCAGGCCGAGGTCACAAGCCGCCGTCGCGTCGGCTGCGCACGCGCTGCTTGAGCCCGAACACCAACACCGCGAGCAGGCCCGCTAGTAGCAGCACGATGATGATCAGCGCCATCAGAAGCTTCACCGCGGCAGCCTCCTGCTAGTCGTTGTCGGGTTGGGTCGTCTTGCGCACGTTACCGCGCCACTTCTGCTCCGTCTCGGCGCATCTGCGTTCATCGCGGCGAAGCTGGTTCGGGGCGAGCAGGGTCGCACGAACCACGCCGTAGCTGCCATCATGTGCCGGTGACCCGCGAAGCCATGACGCCGGCCTATCGGGCAGTTCTGCTCGCCGCAACGCCGATCGTGCGATGGTGGGGACGGCTCGAGGTCGTCGGCGCCGACCTGATTCCCGACGGCCCGGTGCTGCTGATCTCCAACCACGACAGCCACTGGGATCCGGTGATAATCGGAATTGCCGCTTACCGACGTCGGCAGATCCGCGCGCTGGCCAAGTCGTCACTGTGGAAGAACCCGATCGTTTCGAGAGTGCTCGTCGGTATGCGCCAGATCCCGGTCGAACGAGGACGCGGCGACCTGCAAGCGTTGGAGGCCGCGATAACTGCGCTGCGCGGCGGCGCCTGCGTCGGCATCTTCGCCGAAGGCACCACCTCTCGCGGCCGCACGATGCGGGTACACAGCGGCGGCGGGCGAATCATGATGGCGGTTCCCGAGGCGACGCTCCTCTGCGTCGCGCTGACCGGAGCAGTGGAGATCGTCCGCTTTCCACGGCGCCCGCGCATCACGGTCACCTTCTTCGAGCCTGCTGGCGGCCGGCGTGGCGATGACGAGAGCGCAATGTCGCTGATGAAGCGCAGCATGACCGAGATCCGGTCCCAGGCGCCGTACGCGATGCCCGGTCGGGCTCGGAAGCAGGCGAGACTGCGCGCGACCCAGCTGCCGTGAACGAGTGGGTCCGGCTGGCGCTGGGATGTGGCGTTCTGCTCGGCATTGCTGCCTTGACGTCGCAGACGTTCGGTATCGGCGTCGGCGTCGCCCAGGTCGTCGCCGCTGTGCGGGCGGTGGCCCAACTGGCCATTGTGGCGGCGGCGCTGCGCGGAGTCTTCGCTGCACCGATCACCAGCGTGGTGCTGATCGCGGTGATGTTCGGTGTCGCGGTCTACACCGCGACCGGGCGCCTGAAGGGGCTGGACCGGCCGCTGCGGGCAGTGCTACCGGCTTGCGCATTGGGTGCCGGGGTAGTCATCGGCGTCATTGTCGGGCTGCTCACGCTGGACCGTAACGTGCGCACCCTGGTGGCGGTGTCGGGCATCGTCATCGGCGGCAGCATGACGGCGGCAACCCTGGCCGGCCGGCATCTGCTGGAAGGTCTGCGCCGGCGCCGCGAGGAGATCGAGGCGTGGCTGTCGCTCGGCGCCTCGCCGCGTCAGGCGGTGCACGACGTCGCCCGCAGAGCGGCGGCCGAGGCGCTGGTTCCAGGATTGGACCAGACCCGCACCGTCGGTCTGGTGACACTGCCAGGCGCCTTCGTCGGCGCCCTGCTCGGCGGGGCCAGCCCGGTCGCCGCGGCTCGGTTCCAGCTGGCGGTGCTGGTCGGGCTGATGGCGGCGCAGATCCTCACCGCGGTGGCGGTGACCTACCTGCTGGGCGCGCCGGCCGTCCTGCCGACGGCGCCCGAGGACAGCCGGTGAAGGGCGGCGGCTTGGATGTTCGGAGTTCCCCTGGAGGCGATGCGGCCTCGCGTAGCCGTGCCCGGTACGACCCCGATCAGCCCTGCGATCCCGGTGCCTGACAGAACGGGCACCAGAACAGGTTGCGCCCCACCAGCACCTCGGTGCGGATCTCGGTGCTGCAGATGCGACACGGCAGCCCGGTACGGCGATAGACGTAGTTGGCCTCGGCCCGGTTCACCGTGCCGCGCTTGCGAACCCGGTCCTCGGTGCGGACCGTGACGATCCGACCGGCGCGCACCCCGGCCTGCATGAGCGGGACGAGATCGGCCCAGATGGCTGCCCACACGTCGGGGCGCAGCTCGCGGCCGGGCAGGTACGGGTCGACCCGGTGCCGGAACAGCAGCTCAGCGCGGTAGACGTTCCCGATGCCAGCCAGGACCGCTTGATCCATCAACAGAGCTGCCATGACGGTCCGGCTGCGGCTGATCCGCGCGTACGCCGCGCCGGGATCGGCGTCCGCGCGCAGCGGGTCCGGGCCCAGCCGTGCCAACAGATCCTTGCGCTCGGCAGGTTCGAGCAGTTCGCACGCCGTCGGCCCGCGCAGGTCGGACCAGGTGTCTGGCGCGCGCAGCCGCAGGCGCAGCGCGCCGCGTGGCTCGGGCGGTTGCGGGCTGTCAGCGGTGAGGGCGCCGGTAGTGAACTTGCCGTACAAGCCCAGATGCACGTGCAGCACGGGCGCCCCGACGTAGTGGTGGAACAGGTGCTTGCCGAACGCCTCGGTGCGCCACAGCACCCGGCCGTCGAGCAGCGCCGCACCCGCCTCGAACCGTCCCTGTGGGCTGCTGACCCGCAGCGCCTGTCCGCCGAACAGCTTCTGCTGGTCGCGCGCGAGGCGGTGGATCGTGTGGCCTTCAGGCACGAGCAGGCATCGTCGTCATGCATCCGAATGTAGCTACGGACGCTGCTGCTTGATGACCCGCCCGGCGGTCGTAGAACGGTGCCCGGCGTCGGCCGGCCAAGGCCCCAATTGCGAGTTCGAACCTGGCGAAAGAAGAGCTGGCGAGGGTGTGCTGGTTCAGGACATCCCGAACGGTGTCTCTGGACATAGCGAACACAG